>NZ_CP049866.1:0-1456250 GCF_011300215.1 Nocardioides piscis | reverse complement strand
GCCCGAAGGCGAGCGAGGTGTAGGCGGCGCCGCGGTCGGCGTGGTGGATCGGCTTCTGGTCGGGCCGGCGGCGTTCGAAGGCCATCACGAGGGCGTCGATGACGAGGTCAGCGTCGGGGCTGTTGCCCATGGCCCAGCCGATGACTCGACGGGAGTAGAGGTCGATGACTCCGGCGAAGTGGAGCCAGCCTTCGTCGGTGCGGAACTGGGTGACGTCAGCGGCCCAGACCCGGTCGCGAACGGCGGGGTTGAAGTCCCGCTCGACGAGATCGGGTGCCCAGGCAGTGTTCGGCTTGCCGGTGCGCCACTTGCGGCGTGAGTGCGCCCCCACGAGGCCGTACTCACGCATGAGGCGGGCGACCCGCTTCCGACCGGTGCGGTGTCCAAGACGGCCGAGCTCGGCATGAACACGTGGTGCTCCGTAGGTCCGCCGGGAGCGGCTGTGAACCTCGCAGACCACTGCTGCCAACTCGAGGTCACGCTCGGCGTGCGCCGAAGGGCCGCGCATGGTCCAGGCGTAGTAGCCGGATCGAGAAACACCGAGAACTTGGCACAGCCGCTTCACCCCGTAGGTGTCGTGATGCTCGGAGACGAACAGGAAGCGGCTCACCGGGTCATCTCCTTGGCGAAATAGGCGGCTGCCTTGCGGAGGATCTCGCGTTCGACCTTGAGGTCGGAGACCTCCTTGCGCAGCCGCTTCAGCTCCAGTCGCTCGTGTTCGCTCAACGCGCCGGGCAGGGCGTCGAGCGTTTGCTTCTCACGCTCCTTGCGGACCCATGCCCCGAGGGTCTTGTCGCTGATCCCCAGGTCGCGGCCAACCTCGGCCATCGACTTGTCAGTGGTGAGGACCAGGCGGACAGCCTCGGCCCTGAACTCCGCCGGATACTTCGACGGACGGCCCATAACGGACTCCCTTCAGCAAGCCTGCGGCTCACTATCTGGTGTCCACCAGAGCGGGGCAAGTCCAATGCACTCACTAGGAAAAGCCGCGGGTCGTCGCCATCCCGACCGTCGCCAAGCGCCCAAGCGCTCCACGCACATAAGATCTGTCCCTCCGCGTCGGCCCCATAGGAAACCCTCACCGTCAACACCACTGGCTAGGTTGAGCCCATGATTCTCGAACGCTTCACTTCACCCTGCGCAACGTCCCCGCGATCGGGTACGAGCAGGCCCGCTCCATGCGCTTAAGGGCGAGCCGCATGCCGTATACGAACGGCCGAGAAACCTAGAAGGTTCATCCTGCAACTCGGCTAGGCGTAGCGAGCGATGTGAAGTCTGGGTTGTCTTCGATGGGTGACGTACAGGCCGCAGCACAACAAATCCAAAACAACCAGCTGACTACTTGGCCCGTCCCAAACAGAACCGACTCGGTCAAGCCCGTGGCCAACCCCAGGAGTACCGCTCCGCCTAGCCAAGCACCTACGCCTGTCCGGGGGGCGACCAATGCGCCTCGAGCGGCCGCAAAGAACAGCGCAGCGGCCACCGCCATTCCCAGCACACCAAGTTCGAGGAGCAACTGAAGGTAGCTGCTATGCGCAACTTCGAAGGACAAAGCATTGGTTCCGGCCGAATCGCGAAACACTGCTTCGCCCGATCTGAACCCGTACCCTTCGAGTGGACGCAGTTGCCACAGATCAATAGTCAACTGCCACGTTGAGGTACGGTTGCCGAATGAGTCGAAGGAAGCCCCATCGCTGAACCGCGCAAATAGCGGTTCGAGAAGCCCTGTTGTTGAGGGTTGATATGCAGAGGCAAATACGACCGCGAAAGGCACCAGAAACAACGAGGTAGAGACGACTACCCCAGCGCCACGTCGAACCATGACAAAGATTATTGCTAGAAGGCAGGCGACCACCGCGGTCCTTGAGGCCGACAGAAGGAGCGAATACGCGGAAACCGCCGCGAGAGCAAGCATGGTCGCAGACTTCCATCGGACCGGTTGAGATGCAGCGCTGCCGAAGGCAAGCAGGACGGTGAGGGCAGAGTTTGCACCCAAAGCGTTCGGGTTCGCGAATAGCCCAACGTAACGGCCGTGGTATGGACTTAAGTTTGTCACGCCGAATGTCGGAGCGATGAGACCAAGTACAGCAGTGACGCCGAGGACCCACGCGATCGCGGTCACATCGTCAGCGATGTCCTTGGGGACTCGCCATGCTCGGCAAATGCTCAAGTGCAGTAGCAGCGTTAGTGTGCCGAAGGCGGCGGCATTGGTGATGGTGTCAAGGGGGGCGACGGACCATGACGTCGAAGCCAGCGCGAGAAGAGTGAGTCCATACGCGCTTGCTACGAGCCTTCTGGCCGCGGGTGGTGCCTCGATCAGCCGCCGGTGCTGGGGCAGCGCCCACGTGACCAGCACCAGCCCGACCGGGCAGGCAAACCGCAAGAGTGTCAGTGCCGCGTTGCTGGGGACGACTTGTTCAGTAAAGGATGCGGTGAGTAACAGCAAAATCGTGATCGACAACAGCCGTCGTCGGATGCGATGCGTTTTTCCAGGTGCTCTTGCCACGGTCAGGAGTGTAGTTGTAAGCATCAGTAGAAGCGCTGCAAGTTAGAAGCCCGCTCCAACTTGCCTCCCGGAGCGTGTGCACCATACTGAAGAAGATCGAAGCGGCCCCTGGTTCTCTGCCGCTCCGGTACCCCGAGGGGCGAGCTCCCGGCGAAGAAATCGAGTTCCTCCGCAGGATCTCGTTGACCGCGCGCAACCTTCGGTTCTCGGCCTTCAGCTTCCCGATCTCAGCGCTCTCATCGCTCGAAATCCCGGGCCGGCCGCCGACATCGATGTCAGCCTGGACAACCGTCGACGCACCGCCTCCTACCCGATACCGAGCTGCTCCGCGACAGCCTCCGAGACCGCGGTCACCGCCGGGTTGGGTTGTCCGCCCGATGCTCAGCGACCATCCGACGCGCCGGCCCTAGGGCAGGGGCCACCTTCTTGGGCATGAGCTCATCCTCCTTGATTCACAAGGGGAACGACATCAAAACCCGTTACGGTTCATGCTTCGTCCGGACCCAGTTCCAGGTCAAGGACGCGAACCGCGTCAGCGACCGATGGTGACCGGACACTCGACGACGCAACCCCGCTCAAGATCTCGTGCCCAAGGTTGGCTAGCCCATACCCGCAGAACCAGGACGAGCGGTCATCTCCAGACCGACGAGCCGGTAACAACCAGCTCCTTATAGCGCGACCTAACGGCGTTTGAGGCCCAAGTCCTTAGCTAGCGAGTCCCACTCATAGATCGCTTGATCTCGCGTCCAGCTGATCCTTGAACTCTCAGACGCCACAAGTGACCCCTCGAGATCCAATAGTTCCAGTCCCAAACGACGCGCGATCTCAGTGTGCGCCGGAATTCGCGAGAAGACCAGCGGACTCCCCGCTAGCGCCGCCTCCGCCAAAGAAAACCCGAGGCTCTCCAGCCGGGATGGTAACACAATGAGGCTAGCCTGAGAGTAGGCTCTAAGCAGTGCCGCGTGTTGAAGGTAGCCAAAGAGAGCAGTCATGCCAGCGGCGGCTGCCTGTCGCTGGATCTCCTGCTGGCACCCCGAACCATCGTCGCCACCCGCGAAGATTACGGCCCGCAGTGCGGTGTGGTCACGGATATAGCGAAGCCCCCGCACTGGGTCCTTGTACCAAGTCACTGAACCTGGGACAAGCGCAAAGTTCTCGGAGCTAAGTCCCGGCCCGGGAACGTCCCCTATAGGGTAAACAGCCGGAGCCGTCACTGCTGAAACAGAAACATTCCTGTAACCGCGTTCGCTACAGAAATCTCCCATCGCGGACGTGAGGCAGACAACCCGATCAGCTCGCGAGAGGTTGACCGCAGCCAACGTTCTCCTCGCGATGATTCGTGATGCAATGCGAAAAGGATAGGGTTTGATTCTGGTCCAAAATTCGTCCCACGGAATAACATTCCAAGCATTCTGTGCAAGAACTATCTCGAATCCCGAACCTGTGGGCTTCTCGGTTTCCACTAAGGCTAGGCCTTCGCGCTGTGGCTCGTAGCCGACAAGCTCAAGAGACATTTCGACCATGCGCCCACCTGCGGACCGGCCTTCTTTCGCACCCATGGAACGGAACCTTAGCCGAGCTCATCTGCGTTCACGTTCTAGGAGGACGACGACGTATCGGCCAGCAAGTGACTCGACGACAGGAACGCGGGCGACTGAAGCCCGCTCAGGTTTGCTGGCGGATCCTGTCGAGTCCAGGAAGGTGAGCACATGCGGCTGGCATCTGCACGGTGTCCACAGTCGACCTAGAACTACATCACCCAGGTGCCTTCAGCGCCGTGAGGCTTCGGGACAGGTTCTCCTCACTCACTGGCAGCTGCGGTGTCGTGGCCAAGCAGCACGGGGTTGGCAAGAAATTCGCTACGACAAGAAATTCGCTATCAATGGTCCGTCGACTGGAGGAGGTCGACGATCCGAACTCCATGACGGCTTTTTCGCCGGAGACCTCTACGCCCGCGCTGGGTGACGATGGCGATCCCACGGAGCGGGCCCAGTCCGAGACCTGGCTGATTCTCAATCGACATCGGACCACCGCTGGGGCCCAGCCAAGACACCTCTGTCCGGGGGTAACAATGCGGCAAGCGATTCTCGAATTCTTGCCCCCTCAGTTGTTTAGCCAGATGCGCCCGACTGACGAAGCCAAGCCGCAATCGACCGTGGGGAGAAATCAAGGAGTCTATTGAGTTCCGAGATGTCTAACTGGGTGATGGGCGCATCGGACGCCCTTGCTGGTTGATGATCAATCAAAGGCTTAACGCTGTGGGCCTCGCTCAGAGCCTCGATAATCTCGGCGATTGATATCGCCGCGCCGCTTCCGACATTTAGCGCGCGCAAGCCATGCGGCTTCTCGGCCAGTCGGACCACCGCGTCCGCTAGGTCGTCGACGTGGATGTAGTCGCGACGGGCGCTTCCATCTCCGAACACGGTGATCCGTTCACCGGCCAGCAGCCTCGCCCGTGCGATTCCGATAAGCCCTTGTGACCCCACGGTTGGCTCCCCAGGTCCGACCACATTTGCGCATCGCAAGATGTCAGCGGCGAACTTGGCTTGCCGCGCATACATCGATACATACCTTTCAGCCGCCACCTTCATGATTCCGTACGAACTGATGGGCCACAGCGGTGCGTCCTCGCTAGTCGGAACAGGCGAGTCTGGGCCGTACACCGATCCGCCCGAAGAAAGAAACGTCAGACCTCGAGGAGGAACTGCGCGGGCTGCGCCAAGCACGGCCAACAACGGTTCCAAGTTACGCACCGCGTCGGAGACCGGGTCTAGGTTAGAATCGGCTGGTTTGCTAGTCCCGGCGGCATAGACGATGTGCGAGGCTCCCGTAAGGAACCGCGTCAGCAACACAGGGTCTTGGGCTGACCCCACAACTAATTCGACCGCATCGTCTCCCACGGGCTCGAGGTTTAGGGCCCGCACCTGCCAGCCGCGCTCCTGGGCTCGCTTGGCGATACGACGGCCGATGAAGCCAAACCCTACGATCGCCATCGATCCACGTGGGTTATGCAAGTGGTCAGTGGTAGCCGAAGTGTCATTCATGAACGCAGTCTCGCAGGGAGCGATGGTAACCGGACCCCTGGACTCGCGAAACTGCCGCCGATGCTCGAATCTGTAGCAGTTCTGACCGCTTGGTTTCCAGCGGCGGTGAACACCAACGCCGGCAACAGCTTCGTGGTGCCATCCCCTGGCGGAATCTCGCGCGGCGAGAGACACAAGTCGCACTGCGCTGCACCACCGGCCGCCCACACGATCCGGTGCTGCGGACGAACTTAAGGTCTGCTTCGTGCTGCCCCGTCGCGGACTATTGACCGGCACGACGCCCGCGCCGATGGTCGACTGCGGTGCGAGGCAGAAAGGGTGTGTCAACGCTGTCCCATCTGCGGAAACAGCCTGTTCTGGGCAGTGCCCGGAGATGGCGGTGAGCGCTGCTATGCGCCGAGCCGCCGCCTCCCCCAGCACGACGCCGTTACCACGAGGCCACCTAGGAGCCTGGCTGAGGCTCCCGCGACAGTCGCCACGAGCGTCACGTCGCATTGATCAGAGCGTTCCCGACGAGTGTCGGCAACGCTCGAAAATGAGGCCGATGCGACGCTCGAAAACGAGGCCACCGGTTCGTGTCTTCTAGTCTGCCGTGTCTTGGGTTCTGATGCTGGGCAGGGTGTCGATCCCGCGGTTGCGTAGCCGGTAGCTGGCGCCCTTCAGGGTCAGGACGTCGGCGTGGTGGACGACGCGGTCGATCATCGCCGCGGCGACGGCCTGGTCGCCGAACACACCGCCCCAGCCGCTGAAGGGCAGGTTGCTGGTGAGGATCAGCGAGGCGTGTTCGTAGCGGCTGGACACGAGTTGAAAGAACAGGTTCGCGGCGTCTTGCTCGAAGGGCAGGTAGCCGACCTCGTCGACGATGATCAGTCCGTAGCGCCGCAGCCGTGCGAGCTCTTGGGGTAGCCGTCCTGCGCGGTGGGCGTCGGTGAGTCGGGTGACCCATTCGGTGGCGGTGGCGAACAGGACCCGGTGGCCGTGGTGGGCGGCAGCGATGCCCAGGCCGGTGGCCAGGTGGGTCTTGCCGGTGCCCGGCGGGCCTAGCAGCACGACGTTGCGTGCCTCGGTCAGGAACCCACCCGATGCGAGTGCGGCGATCTGTTGTCGGACCTCGGGTTGGGCGTCCCAGTCGAACTCCTCGATCGTCTTGCGGGAACCGAACCCGGCGGCCCGGATCCGCAGCTGGGCACCGGATGCGTTGCGTGCTGCGACCTCACGATCCAGGACCGCGGCGAGGTACTCCTCGTGGGTCCACCCGGCGTCGCGGGCATGGTCGGCCAGCCGACCTGCTGCTTCGGTGATCCGGGGCGCCTTCAACGCACCCGCTAGGTAGGTCAGCTGCTTGAGTGCCTCGGTCGTGTTGCTCTTGGCCTTGGCTGCCATCAGGCCACCTGCCCGTCAGTCAGGCCGTCGATGAGGCCGAAGGCACGGTCGTAGTCGGCCAGATCGCGGGCTAGTTCCTCGTGCGGATCCGCTGCTGGTCGCGGGTGTTGGAACTCCTCACGCAGGACCTTCGCTGCGGCGACGTGGACGGGGTCGGTGATGGTCATGCCGCGCGCCCAGACACGGTCATGGGTGGCGACGAGGCGCCCCTCGTGGCGGACTTCGACACGACCCAGGTCAGCGGTCACGTCGACGAACCTGCCGATCACCGCAGGGTCGACGGAGTAGTCGCTGCTGTCGACGCGGACGTAGTAGTCGCGGCCCAACCTGACCCGGTTGACCCACCCGACCACGGGTGCGACGGGTGGCAGCGGCAGCATCGCTGCCCGATCGGCGGCAAGCCGGTCGACCGGCCTGGTCTTGATGGTGCGCACCACCCGGGCGTTCGCGAGTCCCAGCCACTCGGCGAACTGGGTGTTGAAGTCGGCCGGTGACGCGAAGTCACGCCCAGGCATGAAGGAGGTCTCGAAGAACCCGTTGCGTCGCTCGACGACTCCCTTGGACTCCGGGTCATACGGCTTCAACCGCTGCAGCGTGGTGGCCAGGGTGCCGGTGAACGCACCGACGCCTTCGGCATGACGCTTGCCGCGACCGATGCCGGACTCGTTATCCCAGATCAGACGGCGCGGGACACAGCCCAGCTGCTGCATCAGCTCCCACATCCCTAGCAGCAGGTCCTGGGTGTGCCGGGTCGGGATCATTTGGCCGAGGATGAACCGCGAGTGCGCGGCGGTGATCACCATGACCGGCAACAACACCTTGCTGCCGTCCTCGAGCGGGATCTTCTTCGGCGGGAACCACAGGTCGCACTGCGCCGCGTCACCTGGCAGCCAGGTCAGCCGGTCCGAGGGGTCGACCGGTCGATGTTCAGGACGCAGCCGGCGGACGTGGTCGCGGAACCAGGTGATCGAACCGGTCCAGCCAACCCGTTCTGCGATCACCGTCGCCGGCATGTCCGGCGTCGTCTTGAGCAACTCTCGCACCAACGGCTCGAACGGTTCGAACGAGGTCGGCACCGGCGGACGCTCATACTTCGGCGGCCGGTCCGAGGCCAACGCACGCTCGACCGTCGACCTACCGATACCTAGATCCCGTGCGACTTGCCGCTGCGGAACACCGTCCGCAACCAGCCGCCGGATCAAAGCCCAATCCTCCACTGAGATCACCCATCCAATCTGTCTGGGTGGCCTCGTTTTCGCCCGTCGCTATGGCCTCGTTTTCAAGCGTCGTCGACAACGAGCCCTCGGACACCGTACGACCCGAACGGGCAGACCCAGGTGTGCTAACGCTGTCAATAATCTGCTATCAAATCTCACCTTTGAACACTTGGACCATCTGGACCTCGGGGCCGCGTTGATGACACTTGCCCCGTGTATTGGGAAAACGATTCAGAGAAGTGCGACTGTTCAGTCCTGCAGCGGCCGTTGCGCAGGTTTCTGCGCAACCATCAAGTACCCCGACGGAAACTTCCAATCCATGTCCGAGCGCAAGCTAGCCGGGAGCTGCCGTCCTAGCCAGATCACGGCCTCCTGCTCCGCTGCGGCCAAAGCACGTCCCGACCGGCCACGAGAGGCAAGCAAGCGCGCCACCATGTCGCCTACCACCTCAACCGGCCCACCGAGCGTTTCCAAGGTCACGACCTCCAGTGCATTTGATTTTGCGAGATCATGCAACTTGAAGTGAGTGAACCGGTGGTGGTCGTGGGGTTCCTCATGAAGTCCATACAAGAATGGAACACCGATAATCAACTTACCACGTGGAGCCAAGAGGCGAGCAAAGTCAGCCATGGCGACTTCTGGCCGTGGCAGGTGCTCCAACACGTCTGTACAAAGAATGGTGTCAAAACTGGCATCAGGCAAATCCAAAGGCATCGTCAGGTCATGTTCGATATCGACATGTTTGTTCGTGTAGAAAGACGAGGGCCAGTCGATGCATGTCACGCTATCCGTCAGATCCCCATATGCGCCGTAAAGTGGAACAGCACCACAACCGATGTCGGCGAGACGTCCGGTTGCGTGCTGCTTCACTGCGCGAACATAACTTGTCGCGCATCGGTCAGAGGTGAGCCGCGCTGCGATCGATAGAGTCCCCCGGTCGCGGGACGCACGCCATACCCCCCTCCGGAGTTGAAATTTCGTTGGCCTCCACTCGGACGCGTTGCGCATGATCGGAATTCATTCCCTTCAGGAAGTCGAAGTGTCGCGAACAGAGTAAGGAGAGGCAACCACGCTCACGGAGCAGACCCGACGGTTGCCGCGAGTCGCCAAGCTACTTTCCAGCGACAGTGCGGTAGATGTCTCCTGTGGCTGAAGCCATTTGTATCGTCGTGTAGAGAGCCTCCGCTCGTGCGCGGCCAGCTTCTCCAAACTCCTTTCGTGTCTTTGAAGACGAGGCTAACTCTTTGAGTCGCGCAGCGAGCGCGACTGCGTCATCCGGCTGGACGAGGAAACCCGTCTCGCCGTGAACCACTTGCTCCTTCCCCGAAACCGCCGTCCGCACAACCGGCAGGCCTCGCAACATCGCGTCCACTACGACCAGCGGGAAGCCCTCCCACCTGCTGGACAAGACAAACACGTCGGACGCATCGAAGACCTCCGCGATGTCGCTGCGCCAGCCGACCAGGTGCACGATGTCTTGGGTGTGTGTCTCGCGACACCGGCGCTCTAGATCAGGACGCTCTTCTCCCTCCCCCACGATGACGACGTGAAAGTGAGGCATGTCCGCATCTGCCTGAAGTATGGCGGCAGCATCAATCAGCACATCGAAGCCTTTGGCTTCGTCCAACCGTCCCATTGCAACAAGCACTAGCCCCTCATCGCACGCTTCTAAGTCTGCTTTATCCAAACTGACTGGCTCAAAATCTGGCGTCGTGGACTCCACTCCGTTCGGGACGTAGTGGACCTTTCTTGCTGGCACGCCAAATCCTTCGAGTAAGTCAACCTCGATCGCCTCACTCGTTGCGACGAATTTTTGGGGAATTCTGTACAGAATTTTAGTGACCGCGGTATTCGCAATGGTGTTATGGACACTGAACACGACTCGGGAACGCCCTCGACCACTGGCCAAGAGCGCATATGGGAGCGTGCTTCGGGTGTGGCAGTGAATGACGGTTGGATTGAACTCCTCCACCATTGCGCGGGCATCCAGGTATCCTGCTGCCAGCGCGGCCCCAGAACGCACAAGCCCAACACCTTGACGAGAGAAGCCCAATTGATACGTGGTGAGGCCTCGATGTTCGGCATCCCGGACAAACCACTCGCTTGACGCCAACGACGAGTCCAGCGCGATTGCGACTGTCCAGCCCTGCGCCTTTAGCGCCGACGCCAACTGAAGCACGTGCCGAGTAAGCCCATTTTCGCGCACCTCTCCTGTCATCATCAGAACGCGCCCGTTCTCAGGTTTCATAGTCCCACCCCAAGATCGTTCTGGTACCGGATACCCGCCCATGCATGGTGCCGTCCAGCCGTTGACGCAATGAACCGCACTATCCGACTACTCGTGTCGGCGATCTCGTACCCAGCCGGGTGAGACGAGGTTACGGGACCGTCCGCCATCGATAGGCCGATCCCTCGCACCACGTCGTTAACATCGAGACCGGTCATGATGATTGATCCGCTGTCCAGGGCTTCGGGGCGCTCAATTGAGTCCCGCAGGGTGATCGCGGGAAAACCCAGAATCGAGGATTCTTCCGAGATCGTGCCCGAGTCGGAAAGGACGCACGCCGCCTCGAGTTGGAGCTTGTTGTAATCGTGGAAGCCGAAAGGCTCCATAAAATCGATGCCCGTGAGGTCGACTTCACTTTTCAGCGCCTCCAGCCGTTTTTGCGTGCGCGGATGTGTTGAGACAACGACGCGCTTGCCGAACTGCTCCCGCACAGCGACGAGACAGTCGAGCAGCATGTGCAGACGCTCAGTCAGATCCACGTTCTCCTCGCGATGGGCACTGACCAAGAAGTAGTCACCAGTCACAAGATTGAGCCTCTGGAGCACGTCGGAGGCGTCAATCTGGTTGCGATACTTCGCAAGCACCTCCCTCATTGGGGAGCCGGTTACCAACATTCGGCGAGGGTGCAGACCCTCTGCAAGCAAGTTGCGGCGCGCGTGCTCGGTGTAGGCGAGATTGAAGTCAGCGACATGGTCGACGAGTCGTCGGTTCGTCTCTTCCGGGACGTTCTCGTCGAAGCAGCGGTTGCCGGCCTCCATGTGGTAGGTCGGGACGCGCATGCGTTTACCCATGACCGTAGCGATGCAGGAGTTCGTGTCACCCAGAACAAGCATCGCATCTGGCCGTTCCTTCAACAATACGTTCTCCGTGCCCATGAGCACGCCGCCTAAGACCGACCCCAGGCTGGACGTATCCACCCCCAAGAAGTGGTTCGGGGCACGAATTCCAAGGTCGTCAAAAAAGACCTGATTCAGCGAGTGATCGTAGTTCTGGCCGGTGTGCACCAGGACGTGCTCGATGCCGTCGGTCTTGTCAAGACGGTCGATCACGCAGGCAAGCCGAATGATCTCGGGCCTGGTCCCGACTACGGTCATGACTTTCATGCGATTGCCTCCTGGGCGATGGTCTCAGGGAACTGATCGGGGTTCGCAGCGTCGAGCAATTGGTCGGACCAGAACATCGTGACCAGCTCGCTGTCGCCGACGTTTCGGATGTTGTGGACCCACAGCGTCGGCATGTCGACGAACGAGGGCTCGTCGCCGCTCAACCGGAAGGTGACCACCTCATCGTGTAGCAGGCGCCGGAGCTTGATCTCGGCCTCCCCCTTGACCACGAAGAACCGCTCGACCTTGTGCAGGTGATAGTGCTCACCGCGCTTCTGCCCCGGGCGAGTGGTGGACATGAACGCCATACCGGTGCCGCCGTGCGCACGGACGGTCTCGTACAGGTCACCGCGATCGTCGCAGTGCACCTGCGGCGAGATGGGCCACATTTCCGGGAAGGCCGCCGCCCGGTACGTGTTGAACAGATTGCGCCGCATCGGCGTGGACAAGTCCGGCACCTCGCCACGGGCCGCGTACAGCTCGTGGGTCTCGAGAAAAAAGTGCAACACGTCGCTGATCGCCATCGGCTCGGCAGACACCACTTCGGACACGTCCCTGCCCAGCGCTTGAATCAATAGCCCCGCTGCGTCCTGCGCGTGAAGCAGTTCGATCTTGCGGTCGTCCGTGATTGATGGTCTACGACCCGCCGCGACATCGTGCGCGAACGTGGCGACGAATGAGTTGTAGCCAGGGCGTCCGTGTTCACCGAACAGGTTCGGCAGCAACAGGTCAGCGAAGTGGCCACCCACGTCCTTCGCGGCCTCCTTCACGATCCTCGCGGCCTCCGCCTTACCCCGACCGTATGGGTTGTCCCGCTGCGACTGGACTGAGTTTGCAAAGACCAGGTCAAGCGGTTTGCCGACCTGGCGCATCGCACCCGCCAGGCCCAAGGCGATGGCAATGTTCCCCTGCTGAACCGCTCCATCGGAGTCCGAGCGGTTGATGCCGGCGATGTGGATCACTGCATCGACACCTGTCAAAGCCTCGATCAGACGCTGGGGGTCGGCAAAGTCGTTGCGCCCCAGGCGTATGGGCTCGACCCCGTGAATCGCCCGGAGGCGGCACGCGGTGTGCCATCCGAGGAAGCCGAACCCCCCGGTGACCGCAACCCTCATGCCTGCGACTCCGGGTCGCAACCGGCCGCACGCATCTCTCGACGAATTGGCTCCAAATTGAGCAGAAGTCGTTTTACCCCATCGAGGTCGAGCTGCACGGTGTTGTGCGAGGTGTAGTCGTGATCGACGACCTCGCTTTCCCCTTCGTCAAAGTACAGTTCGTACTCGAGGGATCGCGCGTCCAACGGCACCCGGAAATATGCGCCCTGATCGTCAGCCTTCTGCAGTTCCTCGCGACTCAGAAGCGACTCGTAGAGCTTCTCGCCGTGGCGGGTCCCGATTATCCTTACCTCTGGGTCGTTGTCGCCGAACAAGGAAGCAACAGCTCGCGCCAGCAACTCGACCGTGCAGGCAGGTGCCTTGTACACGAACAGGTCCCCGGGTGTGGCGCGGTCGAACGCGTACTGCACCAGGTCCACAGACTCCTCGAGGGACATCAAGAAGCGCGTCATCGTTGGGTCGGTGACCGTAAGGGGCTGGCCGTCCCTGATTTGCTGAACGAACAACGGGATCACTGATCCCCGGCTGTACATGACGTTGCCATAGCGCGTGATCGATACCGTCGTACCGCTGGTGGCAGAGCGGTTGCGAGCGTGGGCCTGAGCCACCTTTTCCATCATGGCTTTGGAGATGCCCATGGCGTTAATGGGGTACACCGCTTTGTCGGTGCTCAAGCACACAACCGACGCAACCCCCGCTCGCTCGGCGGCGCGGATGACGTTGTCGCTACCGGTGACGTTGGTGAGCACGGCCTGCTGGGGAAAAAACTCGCAGCTCGGCACCTGCTTGAGCGCCGCGGCGTGGAAGACATGCTGCACACCGTCCATTGCATCCTCAACGCTGCGAGTGTCTCGTACGTCTCCGACGTGGAACTTCACCCGCCCATCAGCGAGCTGACGTCGCATAGCGTCCTGCTTGGCTTCGTCACGGCTCAGGATCCGGATCTCTCCGACATCCGTCTTGAGAAGTCTGCTCACCATCGTCGAGCCGAACGAACCTGTGCCGCCCGTCACCAGCACCGGACCCGCGTGGGTGTGTTTCATGCGATCAGTTCCTTCTTTGGAGTTCGTTTGTCATTTGGTTTCGGCCTCGCGGGCCTCAGCGGCGCTTCTCGACAGGAGACCAACCAATCCGTGAGAGTCCAGCCGCGGGACCTCGGTGACGCCAGGTGGCGTGGCGAGTTGGTAGTGCAACGCACCTTCTCGCCTCACACGAACGGATTTCCAACCCAACGCTTGTGGGCCTTGAAAGTCCTTGATCGGGTTGTCTGCGACGTACACCAGTTCGTGGCCAGCAAGAGATAGACCCTTTTCCACAGCCAAGAAGACAGCTGGATCAGGTTTCGAAGTCCCCCATTCCGCCGTCACGACCACCACCTTCGCGAGTGCTCCCAAGCCAAGGGCCGCCACCTTGGCGCGCTGGCTACTCACGGGGCCATCCGTGACGACCCCCACGGGGATTGCGAGGCTCCTAGCAAGTTCAATGAGCGCGCGGGCGTCGGGCAACAACTCGATGTCCGGTATGTGCGCCCTGTAGGCGTCGACCACCGCCCGCCTCACCTCAGGCGTCACCTCGACACCCAAGTCCCGAAGCGCATCCGTCAGGGTCGTGCCGCGTCCTCCGTCCTCAAACAGACGCCAGGCACGCGCACCAACTCCCAGGACACCCAAACTGTTGGCGCACCACGCCTCAACGGCCGCGAAGCCGGAGGCGACGTAGGTCTGCTCCAGATAGACGGTGTCGTCGACATCGAGCACGAGACCTCGCACGGACATTACGGAAGTCCCCGCATGAACACCGCAGTGTCATAGCGCAACATCAGGTACTGATCCATCCACTCAAGACTGGCCGTGGGAGTCCGCCCCGAGCGTTCCTGAACCAGCCAGAGAGGAAACTGCGCCCCCGCAGCCCACGACAACGGATAGCCTCCTCCGAACCGGGCGTTCACCTCGATGACGCGCATGTCTCCATCGTCGGCGAGGAAGATCTGGACATTCAGCACTCCAAATGCCCCAGGCAAAGCGTTGGACACCCTGGTGGCCAAGTCAACCAGACCGGAATCGCGGACCGTCAGTCCTTTGGACACCTCTCCCGCCCGCGTCTCGAGGCGTCGCCGTGGAACGGCACTCCTGCATCGACCGTGCCTGTCCACCAAGAGGTCCACGGTGTATTCCTCACCGCTGGCAACCTCCTCGATGACGTAGTCAAGGCTCTCGTCGACACCCGTGAGTTCCTCGAGGCTCGTGATCCGGCGCAATCCGATCGACGACGATCCGCGGGCAGGCTTGGCGATAAGGGGGAATCTGAAGTCCCCTCCCCGATCGAGCTCGGCGAGGTCCCATTGCTGAACTCGCGGCAGATCGTGCTTGCCTAGCCATTCGTTGGTGAGCCGCTTGTCCTGCGCGGTCCGGATGGTCGACTGGTCGGACACCCACACGGTGGTGCCGAGTTCGGCGAAGCGTTGCCGGTGCTCGGAAAGAACTGGGAGTTCGGTGTCGATCGTAGGGATCAGGTCCGTGATCTGGCGACGCTCGCAGACCTGGAGCAGCGCGTCGACGTACCCTTGATCTGCGATGGGCGGCACGAGGTCGAGGCCGTCAGACAGCCAACCAGCGGCAGTGAGCGCCGACCTGTCGACAGTGAACACGCCTCCGCCCTGGCCATTGAGTTCGACCACTTCTCGCAGGATCTTGACGAGTTCACCTCGACGGCCAGCGCTCGTCACCAGGAAGTTGACGGGGTCACGCACGGCGGTCCTCAGAAGCTGCGCTCAGCGCGTGTGCCAGCCGATCAACACCTACTGCCTGCTTCATCACGCCCTCGTAGTAGTGCCTGCCTCGCTCTCCCATGGCCGTCAGCTCTGCACTAGAAAGGCCGACCATCTGGACGAGTGCGTCGGCGATCTTCGCCGTATCTCCCGGTGGTGCAACCACACCCGCACCCGACTCCCGGACCACACGCGCTAGATCTCCCGCAGCGCATGCAAGAACGGGCTGTGCCGCCGAGAGAACCGACTGGATCTTGCTCGGCATGGTGACCTCGAAGAGAGGGTTCTTGATAAGGGAGACGAGTTGGGCATTCGCCTGGCGCGTCAACGGTGAGAGATCGTCTCTGGTCATGAAACCGAGAAAGTGGACGCGCGCGGGCGCCATCGACTCTGCCAAACTCATGAGCCCCTGCTTCGCGACTCCATCACCCACGAGCACGAGGTGCACGGGGCGACCCGGGGCATTGAGCCGGACATCGGCCATAGCTCTTACGACCGCATCAAGGCCCTGCGCGTCGCCGTGGTTACCGGCGTACATCACCACGAAGGCTTCCGCTGGCAGACCTAGCATCGCTCGAAGATCTGCCTCCGCTCCCGTGGGAATGTCTTCACTCATTGTCTCGGGGGGAAGCCAGTTGTACACGAGACTAATTTTCTCGGCCTCAACACCGCGTTCCACCAGCAGGTCCTTCATGCCCGGAGAGATCACGACGATGCCGGAAGCTTGGCGATAAAAGGCCTGCACCATGGACTCGAGCAGACTTCGCACCAAGCGACCGGCACGACCGGGCAAGAATCCCGATGCGAACACTGAGTCGGGCCATAGGTCCTGTATCTGCAGAACGTAGGGCAGTCCTGCCATCCGTCGCCACATCAGGGGAGCGAGGGCTGCCGTCGCAGGAGACGAGTAAACGAGGACGACATCCGCTTCACGCTGGGCTCTCCAGCCGAAAAGAGAACTCGAGAGAGCCCATGACAGGTAGTTCACGATTCGGCCCAACGCGCTTCGATCGTGGCTGGGATATACAGGCGTCCTCAGGACGGGCACCTTGTCGACGGCGTCCTGGCGCAGCGCCCAGGCTTTATAGCCCGGGCGAACCCGACCGCTTGGGTAGTTCGGCTGCGCTGTCAGGACGGATACGTCTAGGCCGGCGTCTCGTAGTCCATCGACGATCCACCCAGGCTGGGTGACCGGTTCTGGGGCATACCACTGGCACACGAACAAGACCCGCAGCGGTTGCGAGGCAACTCTCACGGTGAGTTCTCACCGACTCCGAAAAATTCCGGCATCGTGACATCTTCGTCCGCATTGATCCCGTCTCGCTTGAGCACCTGGGCGACAGTGCGGAACAAGATCGTCACGTCCAGCAGGAGGCTTCGTCGGTCGGCATACTCCACGTCCTTGGCGAACTTGGCGTCCCAGGTCAGGGCATTGCGGCCACTGACCTGCGCGAGACCGGTGATGCCTGGTCGGACCTCATGTCGACGTGCCTGCTCCGGGGTGTAGCGGTCGAGATAGCGCACCAGCAGCGGTCGCGGGCCGACCAGGCTCATGTCGCCCCGCACCACGTTCCATAAAGTCGGAAGCTCATCGAGGCTGGTCGAGCGCAGGAAGGCACCGA
Source organism: Nocardioides piscis (assembly GCF_011300215.1). Taxonomy (NCBI): domain Bacteria; kingdom Bacillati; phylum Actinomycetota; class Actinomycetes; order Propionibacteriales; family Nocardioidaceae; genus Nocardioides; species Nocardioides piscis. The sequence goes on along the minus strand of NZ_CP049866.1, from coordinate 1,439,206 downwards.
AGGGCGTCAGACGCTGTTCGTCGGTCACGAGACCACGCGACTCGTCGGGCTCGAGCATGGTGCGGAACTTCACCAGCTCGAACACCTGGCCGCCCCGGCCCGGACGGTCCTGGCGGAACAGGACCGGCGAACCCAGGTTCTGTCGCACCAGGGCAGCGATGACCAGCTGGAACGGCGCGGAAAGAGCCAGGCCTACCGCTGCTACGAACACGTCGATCAGTCGTTTGGCCACGTCGTAGGGCTTCACGTGCCGATCACCCCGCGGATGACGTCCTCGACACGACCGAACTGCTCCTCAGTCAGGACCGAGCCGGCGGGGAGCGTGAGGCCGTTGTCGAAGACACGTTCCGAGCTGCCGTCGATGATCCCTCTCCAGCCCTTCGACACCGGCTGCAGGTGCATCGGCTTCCACACCGGCCTGGTCTCGATCCTGGCTGCCGTCATGGCACCCCCTAGATCCTGCGTGGTCCACGCTGACTGATCCGGGTCGACGACGATGGGGGTCAGCCAACAGTTGTCACCGGTGTCGTCCTGGCCGCCGAGGACTCGCACGCCAGGCTGGTCGGCGAAGAGCGCGTGATAGCGGTCGCGCCAGTTGCGGCGGCGCTTCAGCATGTCGTCCAGGCGAACCAGCTGCGCCCGCCCGAGTGCCGCAAGGATATTGGAGAGCCGATAGTTGTAGCCGACCTCTGTGTGCTCGTAGTGCGGGACCGGCTCGCGCGCCTGCGTCGAAAGCTTGCGCACGTGGGAGGCGAGACGCTCGTCGTCGGTCAGCAGCATGCCGCCCCCGGACGTGGTCATGATCTTGTTGCCGTTGAACGACAGGACCGATGCCGCGCCAAAGGATCCCGCCGCTCGCCCGCGGTATGTCGCGCCCAGAGACTCCGCGGAGTCAGCGAGCAACCGAGCCCCGGCACCGGTCGTGAGGGAGGCGATGGCGTCGTAGTCGACGCACTTGCCGAAGAGGTCGACCGGGATGACCGCTGACACCCGACTGCCCTCGGCGCGGAGCTGGTCGAGTCCCCGGGCGAGCAGGTCGGGGCTCATGTTGCCTGACTCGGGGTCGGCGTCGATGTAGAACGGTTCAGCGCCGACATAGCGGATGGCATTGACGGTCGCTGCGAACGTAAACGTCGAGACCGGCACCACGTCGCCCGGGCCAACACCCCAGGAGATCAACGCCAAGTGGAGTGCCGCTGTGCCCGAGGACAGGCCCACGGCATGGGCGACCCCCAGACGCTCGGCCATTTCGACCTCGAACGCGTTCAGGTCTGGTCCGGCAGGTGCGACCCAACCGGATCGCATCGAAGCGAGGACGTATTCCTGCTCGAGCTCGCCGACGTCCGGCGGCGACAGGAGGATGTCGAAGCTCACGTCAGCCCTGCACCACGCTGAGACGAGGTTCGGACTCGGGCTCGATCCGCACCCACTCCTCGTACAGGCTGAGGAGGCCGAGGTAGGGCACGTCGTCATAACAGCGTCGCACCTGGTCGAGCGGCAGCGGTGGCACGGGCGCGTGTGACAGCAGCGGGTGGGATGAGCGGACGTCCGGCTCGGCCTTGCCGAAGAGCTGCTCGTGCAGCTTCTCTCCGTCGCGCAGACCGGTGTAGACGATCTGGATGTTCTTGCCTGACTGCTCGATCAACTGCCGAGCGACGTCCTCGATCAGGACGGGCTCGCCCATATCCAGGATGTAGGCCTCGCCTTCGGTGCCGATGGCGCCGGCCTGGATGACGAGCTGAACAGCCTCTTCCACGGTCATGAAGTAGCGCGTCACCTCGGGATGCGTCACCGTCACCGGGCCACCGTTGGCGATCTGGGACGTGAAGGCAGTGAGCACAGAGCCGCGACTCCCGAGCACGTTGCCGAAGCGCACGCTGAAGTAGGAGCCCGTTGCCCGCCGGGCGACCTCGGCGGTGAGTCGTTCGGCGACGCGTTTGGAGTAGCCGAGGACGCTGCTCGGGTCGGCGGCCTTGTCGGTGGAAATGTTGACGAAGCGCTCGACGCCGACCTCAGCAGCGGCCGTGAGGACGTTGGCGGTGCCGAGAACGTTGGTCTTCATCGCCTCATGCGGATACTGCTCGAGCATCGGCAGATGCTTCAGCGCCGCCGCGTGGAAGACCACCTCAGGCCGGCGGGCCTGAAAGATGCGACGCAGGGCAGCTTCGTCGCGGATGTCGTTGAGGACGACATCGGTCCCGTCGAGCATCGCCTGCCCCCTGAGAAGGAGCTGCACCGAGTGGAGGGCCGACTCGTCCCGATCGAGCATGATCAGCTCCGACGGACCCCACCGGTCGATCTGTCGGCACAATTCCGAGCCGATCGAGCCTCCGGCGCCGGTGACGAGAACCCGCTTGCCGGTGAGATAGCCGGCGATCGACTCAATGTCTGTCTCGACCATCTTGCGTCCGAGGAGGTCACGCATGTCAAGGTCGCGGACATCGCGGACGTCGGCATTGGAGGAAAACGTCTCGTGCACGGGCGGCAGCACCTTGACCGCGAGTCCAAGCACCTTCGCCGCCTCCGACACCCGACGGACGAGGTCAGCCGACGCGCTCGGTATGGCGATGACCACCACCTGCGCGTCGGTTCTAGCCGTCGCCGCCGCGAGGTCGTCGACGGTGCCGAGGACCGGGATGCCGAAGTGACGGCGACGGCGCTTCCACGGGTCGTCGTCCAGGAAACCCACCGGTCGCATCGGTGACTGAGATTCCAGCATCGACTGCGTCAGGCGACGACCGCTCCACCCAGCACCGATCACCAGCGTTGGCGGATGAGCCAGATGCCCGCCCGAGAAGGCGTGGTCGGACTGATAACGCCACAGCGCCCGTCCGACGATGATGATGAAGAGGGCCAAGAAGGTCGCGGTGAAGGGGAGGCTGCGGGGGACCGGGTGCGCCGGGACCGCCATGTTGACGCCCCCAACAACCACGCCGCCGGCCACCGTTACCAAGCCGAGGAAGATCGTCTCCTCGACCGAGGCCACCGCGACGCGCCCCTGATAAACACGGAAACCGATGGCCAAGACCCAGTGCAGCAAGACTGCTGAGATGCCGACGAGAGCGAGGTCGGGGAAGTCCGTGGTGAGGAGACTCTCATCGCGCAAGATCGTGGCCATGACATAGGAGAAGGCAATCACTGCACCGTCGAAGCCCATCAGCACCGGGGTGCGTCGAGAGCGCAGCCCGCGTTCGACCGCTTCGCGTGACATGACTCCCCCTAGGACAGTTCGATGACCGCCGCAGCGGCTGCGAATTCTCGTTCGAGTGTTTCACGGACCGCCTGAACCGGTGGCGGATGCCGACAAAATGCGGACATAGATCCTGTGATGTCGCGCTCACCTAGGGTTGGCGCGTGCTGAGACTTGGAGTGACGCGTCTGACGGTCCGAGCTCTTGGTGTCGACATCGCGTTGGAGGTCGAGCCACAGATCGCCTCGGCCGTCGAACGTGCCTGGGCGGACTGCCTGTTGCCCCCGGTGAAGGGCGCGATGCGACCCCGCTCAAGATCGAGGTCCGGCTCGGGGCAGCCGGCGACGTCCACGGCAACAGCATCGACGAGCTGCTCCACCACTTGTCGCCGGTCGTCACGCAGCGTGCCATAGCGGCGCGAGCCGGCGACTTGGTGATGCTGCATGCCGCGGCACTCGCCGACCCTGTCACCGGGGCCACCGCGGTGCTGGTGGCACCGTCGGGAACCGGCAAGACCACGGCCTCGACCGTGCTGGGCCGACACCTTGCCTACCTCACGGACGAGACTGCCGGCCTCACCTTCGACGGCGCGGTGTTGCCGTACCGCAAGCCACTCTCGATCATCGAGTCCGGCCACCTCAAGGCTCAACGATCCCCGAGCGACCTCGGCCTGGTCACCTCTGTTCAGAACTGCCACCTTGTTGCGCTGCTCGTCATCGAGCGACGCCCCGCGCATGAGGGCGAACCACTGGTCCTCGAGTTGGAGACGGTGGACGCACTTGCAGCGCTTGCTCCTGAGGCATCCTCGCTCAGTCGACTCGACCGTCCGCTGCAACGACTTGTGACCCTGATCCGACATGCTGGCGGAGTGCGACACGTGACCTACTCCGAGGCGGCCACCCTTGCTCCTGTCATCCAGGCGCTGCTGGAACGATCTCCCCGATGATGGTCTATCGCGGCTCCCTGCAGGACGTCTACATCGAGGAGGGCCGATCCGCCGTCTTCGTCCGAGACCAGGTGATCGTCCTCTCTGAGATCGCCACCGCCATCCTCGAAGCCACTCCAGCCATCGGATCGGTCTCCCTGACGGAGATCACCCGAAAAGTCGTGGACACCTACGGCGATCCCGAGCCTCCGCTCGACGCCACTGACGTGACACACGAGCATGTCCTCGAGCTAGTCGCTCATGAAGTGCTTCGGGTGGACTCCGCGGCCCAACCCCAGCCATTCACCCCAGACAGCGTGGAGGCTCTGCGTGGTGCGCTGCGACACCTCCTGTCACACGACACCAAGCGATGGCAGCTGCCACGGGGCGTCACCGGCTCGCAGCTTGTCTCGGCCGCCGAGCGTCATCGGGTGGTGCCGACCCTGACAAATGGTCTCGATCGCTTGCTTCTCCCCGCCCATGAGCGCGCGCGACTAGGCGCCATCACGGCGCAAGAAGCCGCCACCGTTGCCGTGATGGGCGCGGAACTGGCCGAGCTCGTCGATGCCTTGGAACGCGCAGGAGTTCGCGTCCTGGCATTCAAGGGCCTAGCCCTCGCGGTCCAAGCTCACGGGGACGTGGCCGCGCGTGGAACTGGTGACCACGACCTTCTTGTGTCTCCCTCCGAGCTAGAACGCGCCTACGACATATTGCAGTCCCTCGGCTGGAAGGCCACCGGCGGCTTTCCCCGCCCTAGCGACTCGTGGGCGTGGTCTTACTTCGTCCGCACGTACTACGAGCTGTCCCTTGCACGACGTGGCCACATGATCGACCTGCACTGGCACGTCGGCCCGGTCAGGGCCGCGTTCCCGTCCTTCGATGAGCTGTGGGAGCGACATCAACGGGTCCGCATCCACGACAAGGACATCCCCACTCTGTCGCCGTACGACGCTTTGGCGCACTCTGCATCCCACAGCGCCAAGGATCACTGGCGCTGGCTACGCGGGCTGCTCGACGTCTGGCTGCTCATGCAAGACGACGCGACGTGGCGGGCAGCAGACCGTCCGCTGCGCCACGACCAGCTCCTCAGCCTCGGATTGGCTGCGCGACTGTTCGGGGTTCCGGTCGGCGTTCCCTCCGTCGTCCACGACGCCGAGCGATTGGTCACCACCGCGTCTGACGCAGCACTGGTGTGGCAAGCACGGCCGGCTCAGATCGACGTGACGTCGCGCATCCCGGGAGTTGGACTACTCCGGGCCGCTGGGTCTCTTCGTCGCGCAGGAGCAAGCGAGGGCGACCTTCGACGCCAAGTGTGGTTGTCGGTTGTTCCCCCGACGTCCACCACCGACATCACGACACGGTCGGCCTGCGTCGCGATCCCCCGCGTGCTTGGTCGCCGTACCAAGGAAGTACTGACGCTGTGGCGACGCGCTGCGCTCGAACGACTGCGCAACGGACCGAGCGTCTAGGGGACGAAGGTCACGCTGGCCGTGGTGGTGCCGGACACCGTCCCATCGGTCCATTCGAAGACCACGGTGATCGTGTTGAACACGGTGTTGCCCTTGGAGTCGATGTCGATCGCCGGCATCGTCATCGTGCCGGAAGCCGCGACCGAACCATTGCTGGGTGTGTAGATGCCGCTCGAGGCATTGCCGTTGGCGCCGCCCGACCATCCGGAGCCGGCGACGGTGGGCAGGAACTTGCCGGCTCCCGGCGTGCCGTTGAAGCTCACGGTGAAGGTCGCCCTGAGGACCGTGAGGGGAGCGCTCCCGGCTGTGAGCACTGGGCTCACGGTGTAGACGCCGTTGGAGACGGTCGGTGACGCGAGGGTGGCCGACGGGGAGGGGTTGGAGTTCGCGAACGCCGGCGACGCCACTGCGAGCGAGACCGCCGGAGCCGTCCAGACCGCAGTCCGCACGACGGTCCTGCGAGTGGGCATCAGGTTGTTCTTCGACATGTGTATGAGTCCTTCGTCGTAGGTTGGTGCTGAGTCCCGAGGAAGGCTCTGATCCGCCCGTTGCAGCAAGTCTCCGGGGGCGTGCCGCCCGGGTACCGCTCTGTGTTTGAGCCCTGTGCGACCTGTGGCTGAACTGTTTAGATCTGAACCACTTCGGTAGACTTCTCCTCGTTCCACCCCCAGGAATCGAGCCCGTGCCTAGACTCGACACGGGCAGTCGCCCTGCTAGAGCTGGCGATTTCGACAAGGGACGACTCCATGGAACTGGCCGACTATCTGCGGATCCTGCGCAACCACTGGATGGCCGTGCTGGTGCTGGTCACGCTCGGCGCAGGCGCCGCGTTCGGCTGGAGCTCGCTCCAGCCGAAGGTCTATGCAGCGAGCTCGTCGGGCTTCGTGACCTCAGGCGCCGGCGGCGACGCCGGCCTGGCAAATCTCGATGACACGTTGTCCAAGTCACGCGCGGCGTCCTACGTCGTGCTGGCGAAGGACCGCGACACGGCCTCGATCGTGATCGACGACCTCGACCTCGACGTCGCGCCTGAGAGCCTCGTCGGCAACATCACCGCCGCGCAGACGCCCGACACCGTGATCATCCAGATCACCGCCCGCGCCCCCACCCCCCAGAGCGCCCAGGAGCTCGCCGACGCCTGGGTCTCTGCGCTGGCCGAGCGCGTCTCGGACATCGAGTCGGGGGGCAGCCGCAGCGGCGGGATGCGGATCGATGTGTCGGAGTCGGCGCAGCTGCCCACCAGCCCCGTGTCTCCCAACGTCATGCGCAACGTGCTCCTCGGAGCACTCCTCGGCGGCATGCTCGGCATGGGCTATGCCGTGGTGCGTTCGATGCTCGACCGTCGCATCAGGTCCTCCGAGGACGTCGACCGAGTCTCAGACACCGCCGTCGTCGGCGCCGTGCCCGACCTGGGCAACGCCCCGGGCGTCTTCGTGACGTCAACCGGGATCGGGGTCCACAGCCAGGCCGCCGAGGCCATCCGACGACTGCGGACCAACCTCTCCTACATGGACGTGGACAATCCGCCGCGGGCGATCGTCGTCACCAGCCCCAAGCAGGGCGACGGGAAGTCCACGTTGGCCGCCAACCTGGCTGGCGCCATCGCCCTGTCCGGTCAGCCGGTGACCTTGGTGGATGCAGACCTGCGCCGGCCCAACATCGCTCGCCTCATGGAGGTCGACGACGCCGTGGGCCTGACGGACGTGCTCACCAATCGGCTGGCCCTCAGCGAAGCAACCCAACCCCACCCCGCCATCGATGGGCTCACGGTCCTGACGTCCGGGTCTCGTCCCCCAACCCCAGCGAGATCCTGGGCTCACGGGCGATGGGCGAGCTGATCAGGGAGCTGGCTGCGAGGGGGATGGTGATCATCGACGCGCCCCCGCTGCTGCCGGTCACCGATGCGGCCATCGTCGCCCATCAGGCCGACGGCGCCATCGTCGCTGTGTCGACCGGACGCACGCTCGACACCGAGCTCTCCTCGGCGCTCGAGCACCTCCGCGCCGTGCACGCGCGGCCGCTCGGCGTGATCCTCAATCGGGTCTCTCGGCGCAACGTGGGCTCGGGCAACTACGCCCGCTACGGCTACGCCCCCGACGACTATGTCGAGAACAGCGAGGCGACGCGGAAGGGCCTGCGGTCTGACAAGTCCCAGGCCAAGGACAGCTCAGCGGTCTGAGTCGCCTCACGCCTCAGTCGGGGCCCAGACCTTCACCCAGTCGACGTCCATGTGCTGAGGCAGGTTCTCGTCGCCCTGGAGGTGCTGGATCTCGTAGTCGGAGCTGAGCAGGCTCAGGACGAGGAACTCCGGGCGACCCGAGATTCCCTCGGTGATGGTGTTGGTGACCTGGCCGTCGATCCGGAAGACGTACTCCTCCGGGGTCCACTCGACCGAGAAGACGTGGAACTTCTTCGACCAGTCGTCGCCATACTGCTCGGGCTTCTTCAGCCAGCCGCCGGCCATCTTGCCCTTGGCCGTGGGGTGCCAGTAGATGAAGCTGGTCAGACCGCCGTCGGGGTGGTCGTCGCCGAAATATTCGATCACGTCGATCTCCGCACCGGTGTCCATCGGGTCTCCGACCGGCACGGTGCCGAGCCCCTGGAGCCAGAAAGCGCCGTGCTGGCCGCGGAGCTCCTGGAACTTGATCCGCGCGGCCGCGTGGCCGTAGGTGAAGTTGAAGGTGCTGCCGATGTGACCGTTGAGCCGGTAGGCGAACTTGTCCTTCTTGTAGGTGCAGTCGCCCTTGTCGGGGTCGTCGAGGACGCTCAGCCTCACCACCCCGTCGACCCACTGCGCCGCGTCGTCGGAGGCCTTGGAACACATCCGCACGCCGGCATAGCCCTGGTCGCGGGTCGCCCACGCAGCCGGGTCCTGGGCATCGAACTCGTCGACGAAGATCTCGGCGGGGGCCTCGGCGGTGGAGAGGTTGATGCCGACCGGCTTGTCGCCCAGAGCGATCACACGGAACTCCTCGGCCGCGCCGGTCGTCAGCGACACCCTTCCGTCTGCGTCGGTCTCGGCCGAGTCCTTGACCCTCCACTCGTCGCCCTCGGCGACCTGCAGCTCGACCGTGCGTCCTGCCTCGGCACCCTGGACGGTCGCGTCCACCACGAAGTCCGCATCGGTGGAGGCCTGGACGTCATCACCAGGAGCGGCCAGCTGAGGCAGAACCGTGGCGCTGATGCCCTCGCCGTCCTCGTAGTCCGCCTGGGTGAGCGAGCTGGTCTTGCCCTTGGCGTCCTCCGCGCAGGCGGCGAGCGCGGTGATGCAGACAGCGGCTGTCGCCAGGGTGGTCAGGCGGCGGACAATGGTCGTTCGTTGAGAGCGGCGCATGCGCAGCATCTTCACAAAACCGACAGCCGGCGACCAATCCCCGGCACATGCTGGGAACGAAATCCCCACCTACGCCAACGTAGATACAGCTCTCAGCCACCATTCACCCACAGGCCGATCGCTCCCCTGCAGCAGCCCCTTCGTGGCCCCTAGAGTCACGCTCGCACCCTCTCGGGGCCTACCAGCGCAGCCGCTCGCGGCGACGGACCAGCGGAGTCGAGCCTGAATGACCAACCACAGCCTGCTGCGCCGCGCGCCCCAGATGCCGCCTCATGAGGTGCCCGGCTTCAGCCACGCCCGCAAGAACGGCGCGGCCCCCCACGTCTCCTACACGCCGCCGTTCCTCTCGGTCACGCCCTCGTCGAAGAGCCGCCTGCTCCAAGGAAGCGGGATGGTCGGCGGCTGCCTCGCCGTGTGCTTTGCGGCCGGGTTTCTCGGATCGACGGGCGGGCGGCTGACGATCCTGGGCGCCGTCGGGGTCCTGGTCTCGCTCGCCGCCGCGATGGTCCTGGTCAGCCGCACCATCCGGTCGTTCGAGCGCGCACTCCTCTCCGAGCTCCAGCAGGGCTACACCACCACGCGAGCCCGCGGGACCTGGTGGCTGAGCAGCAGCCCCCACGGCGTCGTCAAGGACGGCTTCACCCGGTGGGACTTCCGGGGCACCTGGGTGTTGAGCGCGAAGGGCGTCGTCGTGACGGTTCCCGAGGCAGGTCACGAGCCCCCCGGCCTCTACCCGTCACCTCGCGCCATGGGGATGCTGGAGCTGTGGACCGGCCGGGAGTGGACCGGCTACCGGGTCCCCGATCACCACTGACTCAGGCCGGGCCGCCCGCCTCGCTGTCGGATGCCAGGGCTCGTACGTCGACGTCCTGACCGTCGGAGATCCGTTGCGCGACGTCGTCGCGCTGCTCGGGCGTCAGCGTCACGCCGGCCTCGGCCAGGCCGCGGTCGAGCTCGTCGTGGATGGTGCCCTCGGTCGCCGACTCCTGCCACGAGGTGACCCGGTCCACCACGCCCTGCAGCGCCTCGATCCGTGCGTCCTGCTGGTTCATGTCTTCTCCGCTTGTCGTCATGCACGCTCGGTGCCCAATGCCGGCGGCGGCATGCACAGGCGCGTGACGCTCAGGCGGAACGGACCCGCATGCCCAGGAGATAGAGCTCGCAGCCCAGGCAGAAGCCGAACACCGCGTTGAGCAGGGCGGCGGCGACCGCCATACCGATCGCGACCTGCGCGACCACGACCGCACCCGCGGCGAAGGCGACCAGCGCCACGAGGGTGAACCCGAGCCCGACGGCCTGGGCGAAGCGCGGCGGCCGGGGGTCCTCGAGCTCAGCCGGCGGCGACAGGCGCGGCCGGACGAGGCTCTTGAACACCAGCGCGGTCGGGGTGCGCTGGACGCCCAGGCCCGCACCGATGGCGAAGAAGACGGCCTGGAGCGCCACGATGGCGACCGCGACCGGCGTCGGCACGAGCAGCGCGGTCGCGAGCAGCACCAGCGTCACGGCGGCGGTGAAGCGAGGTCCGCGGGGATCGATCACGAGGTGGCTCCGGTCGGTAGGGCGGCGAGGACCTGCGCGCGCTGGGGCGCACCAGCAGCGCGGGTGAGCTCCCGGCCGACGTGGTCGAGGATCAGGGTCGTGGGCGTACGGCGGACGTCGAGCATCCGGACGAGATCGAGGTGCTTCTCCGCGTCGATCTCGACGTGGTGCACACCCGCCTCGCGGCTCGCGACGTCGTCGAGCACCACCCGGGTCGTGCGGCAGGGGGCGCAGAAGGCCGACGAGAACTGCACGAGGGTGGCCCGCTCACCGAGCGACTCCTCGGGAAGCGCATCGCTCACGCGTTGCCAAGCCATGCCCTGCTCATCCGGGGTTTCGTGACGGCGCTGGGGCGCCTCCTCAACCGCCGAGGAATCACGAAAGCCTCCGTCCGTGGCGCGACGAAACAGCCCGAAGGCGAGCGCCAGCACGAGGGCAGCGCCGAGGATCCAGATTCCGGTCACATCAGCCTCCAACGCAGCGAGCGGCCCCCGGAATTCCGGAAGCCGCTCGTGGTCTGCATCATGTCGATCGGTCTCAGACCGCGACCTGGACCTCGGCGACCGAGCCGACGGCCGCGACCACGCGGGTGTCGACAGGCTCGGCCTTGGGCGCCAGGGTGCGCAGGGTCCACTCGCCGTCGCCGGCGAAGAACCGGAAGTGACCGGTGGCCGAGGTGGGGACCTCGGCGGTGAACTCACCGGACCGGTCGAGCAGGCGGACGTAGGCGTTTGCCACGGGGTCCTGGCCACGCAGGACCTGGCCCTGGATCACGGCCTCCTTGGCGACGTTGACGCCGTCGAGCGACAGACCGCCCTCGGTCGCGCCGCACATCAGCGGGCCTCGTCGGCAGAGCCGGGCTCGTCGCCGAGCGCGATCGGGACACCCACGAGCGAGCCGTACTCGGTCCAGGAGCCGTCGTAGTTCTTGACGTTCTCGTGGCCCAGCAGCTCCTTGAGCACGAACCAGGTGATCGACGAGCGCTCACCGATGCGGCACAGGGCGATGGTGTCCTTGGACTCGTCGATGCCGACCTCGGCATACAGCGCCTTGAGGTCCTCGTCGGACTTGAAGGTGCCGTCGTCGTTGGCGTTCTTGCTCCACGGCACGTTGAGCGACGTGGGGATGTGGCCGGCGCGCTGCGACTGCTCCTGCGGCAGGTGGGCCGGGGCGAGGAGGCGCCCGGCGTATTCGTCGGGGCTGCGCACGTCGATCAGGTTCTGCACGCCGATCGCGGCCACGGCGTCGTCGCGGAAGGCGCGGATCGAGTGGTCCTGCTCGGTCGCGGTGTAGCTCGTCCTCGCGCGGGTCGGCAGCTCGTCGGTGAGCTCGCGGGAGTCGAGCTCCCACTTCTTGCGCCCGCCGTCCATCAGCACCACGTCGCGGTGGCCGTAGAGCTTGAAGTACCAGTACGCGTAGGCGGCGAACCAGTTGTTGTTGCCGCCGTAGAGCACGACCTTGTCGTCGTTGCTGACGCCACGCTCGGACAGGAGGGCCTCGAACTGCGCCTTGTTGACGAAGTCGCGGCGGACCTGGTCCTGCAGGTCGGTGGTCCAGTCGAGCTTGATCGCGTTGCGGATGTGGCCCTTGTCGTAGGCCGAGGTGTCTTCGTCGACCTCGATCAGGACGACGCCGTCGGTGTCGAGGTTGTCCTCGACCCACTGGACGGAAACGAGTGAGTCTTCGCGGCTCATGCGGGTGTGCTCCTTGATTGGTCGGACAGCTGTGGATGCAGAAGGGCTCGGCGGGGCAGCGCAGGGCATGCGAGAAGGTCCGCGCTCACGAGGGGTCCACGTAGAACGGTGGACGTCGGCCGAGATCGAGCAGGCGGATTCGTCAGGACATTCGACACAGCGCCGAGCGCGTGCGGCAGTGGTCCACTGCGCGGCGCTTGGTCAGCATGGTCGTGGTCATGATGTGGACTCTAAGGGCGGTGCCGCCCCGGGCATTCCATCGTCTCGCGATGTGGATGGCCGTTCCATGATGTGGGACGGGCGTGGGCGCACATAGGCTGAGAGCGTGACCGACGAGCACTCCCCAGCATGGCCGAGCTCCAGGAGGCCGACTATGGCGAGGGGCGCGACTACGCCTATGGCTCGCCGCACCTGACCCACGCCGGACTGGGCCGCCGGATCGAGGCCGAGCTGCGCGACCTGGTCGCCGCGATCGTCAGCGAGCGTGGCGAGTGCCGGGTCGTGGAGGTCGGCGCCGGGCACGGACCGATGACGGCCCACATGCTGGCCGCCGGCGCCAGCGTGACCGTCACCGAGATGAGCGAGCCCAGCGCACGCGTACTGGCTTCGACGTATGGCGATCGCGACGACGTCCGCGTCGTCCACGACCCTGACGGCGCGCGGACCCCGGACCTGGTGGCCCAAGGCTGCGACCTGTTGGTCTTCATCGGCGTGCTCCACCACATCCCTGACTACCTGACCGAGGTCGGCCGTCTCGTCGAGGCGATGCCCGAGGGCGGCTCGTTCTATTGCACGATGGATCCCACCTTCTATCCCACCCGGCCGCGCGGCCACCACGCCGCCGAGCGTGCGTCCTATCTCCTGTGGCGGGTCGCGCAGGGCAATCTCAGACGCGGCATCGCCACGCGCTGGCGGCGAGTGCGCGGGGTCTGGGACGAGACGCTGAACTCCGACATGGTCGAATATCACACCGTCCGACAAGGGGTGGACCAGGAAGCGCTGGCCGCCCTGCTCCGGCAGTACTTCACCGACGTCGACCTGCGGATCTACTGGTCCACGCAGGGCGGGGCTTTCCAGCGGCTCGGCGAGCGATTCGGGTGGACGTCGACGTTCGGGATCACCGCACGCGGCCGGACCGGGCGCGGCTGAGGACCTCCTCGAACACGTCAACGCAGGCGTCGAGGGAGAACTCGCGCTCCGCGAGCTGGCGGGCCTCGGCCCCCAGCTGGGCGAGCCTGTCGGGATTGCGCAGCAGGGCGTCTGCCCAACCAGCCGCGGCGGGCAGCGAGGAGCGCGTCGGCGGCGCCACGAACCCACCGGCGGCGGCCACCAGCTCGGCGGCCAGGTTCTCCGGCGGCATCAGCCCCAGCACCGGCCGACCGGCGGCGAGATAGGACAGCGTCTTGGACGGCACGGAGAACTCGCCGGCATCCTGCTCCAGCAGCACGACGAGCAGGTCGCCCGTGCCGAGCACGTCGGGCAGGTCGGCGTAGTCCTGGAAGGGAAGCAGCGTGAGCGGTACGCCGAGTCGCTGGGCCGCCGCACGTACGACCCCTTCGGCGGGGCCCTCGTTGACGACGACCAATCGGACCGGCGTCCCGGCGGCGCGGATCTCGTGGGCCAGCTCGACCAGCAGCTCGGGGTCGTGCTTGAGACCCAGGGTCCCGCTGTAGAGCAGGGTCTGCACCCCGACGAGGTCGTGCGAGCGGGCCCACTCGTTGGCGCGCGGCTGTGGGGTGATCTCGTCCAGGGGCGCCCAGTTGGGGATCACCCGCACCTTGGCCGCGGTCCCCCACTTCTCGTGCACAGCACGGAAGGCCGGCGTGATCGCGACGATCGCCGCAGCGCGCCGCGATCCCCACCGCTCCCCCCACTCCAGGACGCGGGCCAGCACGCCGAAGACCGGCGAGAGCTTGGTCCCGGCCAGCCGAGCCACCGCCACCGCCTGGACGTCCTGGTGCCAGAGCACGAACGGCCGCCGGCGCAGGAACAAGAAGGCGGCCAGCATCACCAGCATCGGGATCGGGGTGTTGGCCACGAGCACCAGGTCCGGGCGGGCCCGACGCAGGAGCTGCAGGAGGTCGAGCCCGATCCGCAGCTCCTGCAGCGATCGGCGTACGTAGCTCGTCTTGGCGATCCCCGGCCAACCGAGATCGGCTCGAAGCGGGTGGTCTCACCCGGTGCTGCGACCAGGTTGCCGTGCCCGCTGACATAGGCACCGCACCAGGAGTGGACGACATCGTGGCCCCGGCGGGACAGCTCGCGACTCAGCTGTGCCTGGAAGGGGTGTCCGCTGAAGTCGAAGACCAGCAGTCGCACGTCAGCCGAGCGATCGCTTCAGCTGGTCGTGCACCCAGGCGTAGGTGGTCTCGAGGCCGTCCAGGAGCGTGGTGGACGGAGCCCAGCCGTAGCGCTCCTCGATCAGGGTGTTGTCGCTGTTGCGCCCGCGCACGCCCAGGGGAGCGTCGAGCCGATAGCTGCGCGTGCAGGTGATGCCGGCGATCTGCTCGACGATGTCGACGAGCTGGTTGACGGTGACGAGCTCGGCGCTGCCGATGTTGACGGGGTCGGGGCTCGTCCCCCGCATCACGAGGTCGGTGCCCTGCAGGCAGTCGTCGATGTAGGTGAAGCTGCGGGTCTGCTCGCCGTCGCCCCAGATCTCCAGCTCGTGGTGACCCGTGATGGCAGCCAGCGCGATCTTGCGGCAGACCGCGGCCGGCGCCTTCTCGCGCCCACCCTCCCAGGTGCCGTGGGGGCCGTAGACGTTGTGGTAGCGCCCGACGCGGGTCTCCAGGCCGAAGTCCTCGAGGAAGTGGCGGCACATCCGCTCGGAGAAGAGCTTCTCCCAGCCATAGCCGTCCTCGGGCATGGCCGGATAGGCGTCGGCCTCCTTGAGCGCCGTCACCTGGGCCGTGTCCTGCAGGCCGGCGGGATAGACGCACGCCGACGAGGAGTAGAAGTAGCGCTCGACACCCTGGGCCTGGGCGGATGTGAGCATGTGGGTGCTGGTCAGCACCGACAGCATGCACGCGGCCTTGTTGTTCTCGATGAAGCCCATCCCGCCCATGTCGGCGGCGAGCATGTAGACCTCGCTGACGCCCTCGGTCGCCGACATCGCAGCATCGAGCAGGGAAAGGTCCTGCACCTGGTTGTCGGCATCGGCGTGCACCTGATGCCAGTCGCTGACGGGTTTGACGTCGACGCTGCGGACGTTCCTGCCCTCAGCGAGCAACCGACCGACCAGGTGGCCGCCGATGAAGCCGCCACCACCTGCCACCAGCACGTCCGCGCGCATGTCCCAGCCCTCCCATGTCCACTCCCTCATCCGTGACCGACGGGTGGGGGGTTAGGTCACTCTGCCACTTATTGGTTTCCCTGTGACGTGAGTCTCGATAGTTCAGGACAAGTGGGTCACCACGAGCCCGTCAAAACGACCGTCTTGTCCTGAACTACCCCCCACATCGGCGCACGCGGAGTGAGAGGGTGACGCCGTGGCGAGCACCGACGGCCGGACTCCCGGCACACACCCGTTGGCGACCCGGCGACCCATTCCCCCGCCGCTGCCGTGGACCGACGGCATCCGGGCGCTCGCCTGCCTGTGCGTGGTGTGGTGGCACGCCCTGCTCACGGTCGTCCCCAGCGACCCGACCGCCGCCCAGCGGCTGCTCGTGCTCCCGCTCGGCGGCGCTGCGCGCGCGAGCGTCCTGGTCTTCATCGTGCTCTCGGGCTATCTCCTCGGACGGCACTGGCGCCCGGGGTTGCGGCGCTACCTCGTGCGCCGGTCGTGGCGCCTGCTCCCGCCGTACTGGGCGACCGTCGCCCTGACGGTGGTGGCGATGGCCTTCCTCGGCCTCCGCAACGCCTCCGGCAGCCACTGGGACTCCGGTCTCCCCTTCACCTGGGAGCGGGTCGCAGCCGACCTCCTGCTCATCACCGACTTCACCGGCGAGGTCCCGCTGAGCCACCAGCTGTGGACGATCCCGGTCGAGTTCCACCTCTACTTCCTGGCACCGCTGATCGTCCTGCTGTGGCGCCCCCGCTGGTTGCTCGCCGTCGCGGCCCTCGGCACCCTCGCCGTGGTCCTGCTCGCCCCCCAGCACCCGGCCCCGTTCTTCGTCTTCGCGTTCATGGCCGCCTTCTTCTCGGGCGTACGCCGACAACAGCTCACCAGCGCGACGCCGGTCGTCGTGCTCCGACTCCTGGCGCCGTTGGCGGCCGTCGGGCTGGCCGTCGGGGTCGTCGGGTTCGCGGCCGGCACCCTCGGCGAGAGCCAGGCCCGCTACTACCTCCTCGACGCTGCGGTCGCGCCGCTCGTGCTGGGCCTGTTGCTGTGGGGTGACCTGTGCGCCCCGCACGCGGCGCCACTGCGCTGGCTGACCGTGCGACCCCTCGCCTGGGTCGGCACCCGGTCCTACAGCATCTATCTGGTCCACGGCCTCGTCCTCGAGCTCGTGTGGCGGGCGCTGGTGCGACCGTTGGACCTGACCGACAGCCCGGCCATCGGCACGGTTGCGGTGCTCGGCACCGTCGCCTCGCTGGCCGCCGGCCTCGCCCTCTATCTCGCCGTCGAGCGCCCCTCCGCCCGACGCAGCGCGGCCGTGCGCTGATGCGTCTGGTCATCGACGCGACCGGGGCCGAGCTGGGGGGCATCCACACCTATGCCCGACACCTGATCTCCGCCTGGCGCCGGACCACTGACGACGACCTGCACGTCCTCACGCCCGCGAACGGCATCGAGGGTGTCGACCCGAACGGTCTGCACCTCTATCCGGTCCCGGCGCGGCCACCGGCGCTGCTGCGCCGCCCAGTCGCCCAGACCCGGCTGGTCAGTCGCCTGGTCGACGACCTGTCACCCGACGCGGTGCTCGCCGCCCACCCCGCCACGACCCTCCTGCACCCCGGTGTCCCGCTCGTCGTCGTCGTGCACGACCTGCGCCATGAGCTCCGTCCGGCCCAGTTCAGCCGCGTGCGCCGGCTCAGCCGCGCGCTGGCCTACGAACGCAGCTATCGCCTCGCCGACGGCTTCGTGGCGATCTCGCAGCGCACCCTCGACGACCTGCACCGACTCCACCCGGCGACGGCGTCAAGGCGGGCGAGCGTGGTGCATCACGGAGCCGACCACGCCGACGGCTGGTCCGACGTCGCCCCGCACGGTTCGGCCGTGACCTTCGCCCACCACTCCAACAAGAACCTCGACCTCGTCCTCGACGCGTGGTCGATGCTCCCGGGTGCTCCGCCGCTGCGGGTCCTGGGCGTCGCGCCCGAGCGTCGTCCGGGCCTCGAGGCCGAGCTGCGACGCCGGCGGCTGCTCCACGTGGAGCCGGCGCCCTACCTGAGCGACGAGGAGTTCGAAGCAGCGCTCGCCGGGGCGAGCGCGATCGTCTTCCCCTCCGACTTCGAGGGCTTCGGGCTGCCGATCGTCGAGGGCATGCGGCGAGGCGTCCCGGTCGTCATCGGTCCCGATGCCGCCTGCCTCGAGGTCGCCGGCGGTCACGCCTTCGCGATGACGGCCTTCACCGCGAGCGAGCTCGCTCGCGCCACCCTCGACGCCCTCGCCTCCTCCGAGGCGCAGCGCGAAGCGGCTCGGGCGTATGCCGAGAGGTTCACCTGGGAGCGATCGGTCACCGCGACTCGCCTGCTGCTTGCGTCAGTGTCCTCCGCAGCACGAGGACCTGGCTGAGCAGGGTGACGGCCCCGCCGAGCGCCAGCGCCCACCCCGCCCACGTCAGCGGGGCGTCGGGGATCAGCAAGGAGAGCATGACCACGACCATCGTGAGGAAGCCGAGCAGCTCGCACCTGGTCGCCGCCTTCGCCTGACCCAGCCCCACCAGGCAGGCGGCCGCGACCCGGCGCAGCCCGAGGAGCACGCCTGCCACCACGAGCACCCGGGCGAGCGGCAGGGCCGGCAGGGCCTCGGACCCGAAGGCGAGTCGCAGGACCGGCTCGAGCACGGCCTGGATCGCCAGGCACGCGACCACTCCGAGCGCCAGGGCGCGCAGCAGCCACGTTCGCACGAAGGCCGCCCGGGCGTCGACCCGCAGCACACCGAGCCGCGGCCCGACGAAGCTCGCCAGCGCGACCAGGACGAGCACCGGCCCGGTCTCGAAGGCCCATCCGACCGTGAAGAGCCCGAGGACATAGGACCCTGCGATCAGGCCGAGCAGCAGCTGCTCGATGCCGAGCGTGTCGATCGGGGCCGCCGTGGCGACCATCGCCTGCCTGCCATAGGTCGCCACCTGCTCGAGCGCCGGGGACGCGGCTGCTGGCGGGTCGAGGGCGGCACCTCGGCGTACGACGACCAAGGACGCAGCGGCGACCACGACCCAACCGGCGAGGTTGACCGCCAGCAGCAGCGCGACCGAGCCGGTGTCGAGGACGAGCAGGACCGCCGCCGTGATCGCATAGGTGACAGCCGGGACGGGGGTGAGCCAGGCGAGGGCCGCGAACCGCTGCTGACCCTGCAGGGCAGCGAACCCGAGCAGGGCGACCATCGCCCCGGCAGTGCCGACGGCGACGACCAACGCCAGCAGCCAGGGCGTGGGGAGCGCGCGGCCGCTCGCGTCGAGACCCACCACCACCAGCGCCGACAGGGATGCTGCGACGCCGACCTGACGCGCGAACCTCGGCTGGAGCCGCGCAAGCAGCTCAGGCGCGTCCAGCCGCCGCGAGGCCACGAACCACGAGACCGCTGCCGGCACCCCGAGGACCCCGACCTGACTGGCCAGCATCGCGACGGCGAAGACCAGCGCGAGACGCCCCCGGTCCTCGACGCCGAGCAGCCGCACCACGACGGGCCCCGAGACGACCAGCGCGAGCTGGGACACCACGGAGGCCACCAGGACCCTGCTGGCGGGATGGCGCCACCGACCCCCACGAGCGGGAGCGGGGCCTGTCACCCGAGGCGCTCGTCGCGCAGCACGACCCCCAGCACCCGGGCGCCGACGTCCTGCATCTCCAGCACGGCCTCACGCAGCTCGGCCCTGGAGGTGCGGCCAGCCGTGGCTACGATCACGGCACCATCGCCGCGACGGGCTGCCGCGCGCGCCTCGGCCACCTCGCGCGTGGGACCGGCATCGACGAGAGTGATCCCGTCGCCGGCCATGGCTGCCTGCAACCCCGCCGTCACCGAGGGGTCGACGTCCTTGCTGCTGCACGGCGTGACGACGACCGTGCGGCCCGCCAGGCCGTCCAGCTGGGCGTCCAGGCCCACCCGCGCGCGGGCGAAACCCTCATCGCCGACGGTGGCACCCGTCGGCACCACGGCCAGCGGGGCGAGTCCGAGCCGTCGCAGGTCGGTCGGCCCGCTGACGCTGTCGTTCGCGAGGTCCCGCAGCACGGCCGCCCCGACACCGAGGAGGAGGCCCGCGACCAGCCCGGCCAGCAGGTTGAGCAGTGTGCGTGGTGACTTCGGCGACTCGGGGAGGGACGGCTCCGCCACCATGGCCACCTCGACGGCGAGCTCGCCCTCGTCTGCAGTCTCGAGCTCTGCGAGCACGTCGTTGTAGTTGTCGACGACCGTCTGGGCCACGTCCTGGGCCTCCTGCGCCGTTTCTCCCTCGGCCTCGAGGTTGATCAGCACGGTCGCGAACGGCACCTCGGTGTGGACCCTCGAGCTCGTCTCGTCGAGCGGCTCGTCCAGGCCGAGCTCGTCGGAGACCACCCGCGCCATGGCCTCCGACGAGGCGACCGCGGCATACGACAACGCCCGGCCCTTGACCTGCACGCCGTCGGCGACGATCGCTTCGAGGTCGGCCTCGTCGCCGGCGCTCGCGACATAGAGCGTGGCCTCGGAGACATAGGTGACCGGCGTCGTCAGCGTGATGACGAGTGCAACGAGGAGCAAGGCCGCGGTGACAGCGCCGATCAGCCGCCAACGTCGCCAGAGCCGGTGCAGATAGACGCTGACTGACATCGATTGCTGCCTTCTCCTTGGCCCCGGTTGCCGACTGCGCGGAAGTATGGCAGGTGAGTAGGGTGACGCGCGTGTACGCCGCGTGGTCGCCGCTGTGGGTGCTGATGGGCGCGATCGCCTTCCTGCAGCCGCTCAACGGCGTCCGGCCATGGACGCCCAGCGCCTCGGTCGGCGACCTGGCGCTCGTCGGGCTCAGCCTGGCCTGCCTGCCGTTCCTCTCGCGGCTGCGGATGCCCCCACGACTGCTCGTTCCGTTCGTCGGCGTCCTCACGATGGCGGCCGGCGGGCTGCTCGGGATGGTCGCGACCGACGGCTGGTGGCAGCTGGAGTGGCTGGCCCGCTTCGTGCTGGGGATGCCGTTCGTCATCGTCACCCTCTCGGTGGTGCGCCCGTCGCCCCGCCTCGCGACCTGGCTGGCCGGCTGTTACTGCGCCGGCGCGGCCGTGAGCGCGGTCGCGGCGGTCTTCGGGCCGGTCGTGCCCGGCTTCGCCCGCGCCCACGGTCTTGGCGAGCACCTGATGCACCTGGCCGTGTCGACGATGTTCGGCGTCGTCTTCGCGATCGGATGGTTCGTCAGCGCCACCACCTGGAAGGTGCGGGTCCTTGCGGTGGCACTCGGCCTGCTCTGCCTGTGGGGCCAGTTGTTGACCGGAGCCCGGTCGGCGCTGATCGGCACCCTGATCGCAGCCACCTATCTGGCCATCCTGGGGCGGCGGCGGGGGCTGTATGCCGCCGCTGGTGCCACCGTCGCGGGAGCGGTCGCGCTGGCCGCCGCGATGCCCTTCATGCCACCGGGCAGCACCCTGCACCGGATCTTCGGCGGTGAGCTCACCGGGCTGGTCGACCTGAGCAACTCCGCGCACATCCAGGACGCTCGCGACGCCCTGGCCGAGATCGGGCAGCACCCGCTCACCGGCCTCGGCTTCGCCCAGGGACTGGACGCCCACAACCTCGTGCTCGAGGCGGCCAACATGGGCGGCGTCCTGGGGCTCGCCGGCTTCTTCCTGATCTGGAGCACCGTGGGGTGCCTGCTCGTGCGGCAGCTGCGCCTCGGCATCCGCCCGCAGCACTGGGTGCGGGCCGCTCCACTCGTCGGGGTGATGGGCTACTTCGCCCTCGCCCAGCTGGAGAACATGGTCTGGGACCGGCACCTGTGGTTCTACATCACCGTCGCGCTCTTCGCGCTGCCTCCGACCCTGGCGGATCCTGACGACGAGGCTCAGGACCCCTGGGACGACCAGAAGGTCGGCAACACGCTCGACAGAGCCGCAGCCCCGACGCCGTCGTCGGCGTGCACCACCGCGACGTCCCAGTAGTCCTTGGTGAAGCTGGGTCCGTCGAGCTCAGCCGCCCGGGCGGGCATGTCCGCCAGGGACGCCCGAAACAGCGGACGCCCGTGGTTGTCCCACACCGCCGCCTCGACGTAGCCCAGGTCGGTCAGCGCTGGCCACAGGGTGCGCGGGTCGTGGCCCGCGAGGCGGGTGAGGCGGTGGTCGAGCTCGAAGAACAACACCGGCGTCGAGTCACCCCAGGCGGCGGCCAGAGCTGGCACGAGCGGGACGTCATACCCGTCGGTGTCGCACTTGATCAACCGCAGCCCGGCGAAGTCGGGATGGGAGGCCCGCAGCTCGCCCGGGCTGCGCAGGCGCGCCGAGCCCGTCGTCCCTGCTGCCTCGAACCTGGTCGTCCCGCCTCGTCGGACGGGCGCCATGGTCGCGTCGCTCTTCAGGCTGACCAGGCTCGGTTCGACGACGACCCGGGGGTCGGAAGCGACGTTCAGCTCCAGCCAGCGGAGCCAGTAGGGGTCGCCCTCCACGCACAGCACGCGGGCATCGGTCCGGGCCAGGATCGCCAGGGCGGTGTCGCCGACGTTGGCTCCGACGTCGAGCACCCGCAGCGGCGCGGGGTCGGAGTCCGACAGCGCCTGCGCGAGGTCGACGATGTTCACGCCGTACGTCGGGTGCACCGCCACGTAGTCAGGCAACCGGTGCGACCACGGCAGCCTCAGCTCGACGCCGTGAACCACCCGGCGCACCTCGCGGTCGGGGCGACGGACCGCACTGCACGACGCACCGCCCGAGCAGCCCTGGTCAGGTTCTCCACGCCGCGCAATCTCTCACATGCACGGGCGCGCTCGCGCGCGGAACGCGACAGGGCCCCGTGGTCTGAACCATCGGGGCCCTGCGCATCAACCGGACGTCAGCGCTTGATCTTGCGCTTGATGTCGTTGGAGCCGACCTTGCCCTTGCCCTTGAAGAAGAACACGACCTTGTGCTTGCCCTTCTTCAGCTGGCCGAGCGAGAGCTTGCCCTGGCCCTTCTTGATCTTGGTCTTGCCCAGCTTCTTGTACTTGATCTTGCCGTTCTTCTTGACCTTGACGATCTCCTTGGCGACGACCGTGCCCTTGACCTTCTTCCCCTTGACCGGCTTGGCCTTGATCTTGAAGGTAACGCTGGAGCCCTTCACCTTGGCCTTGATCTTCGGCTTGTAGCCGACCTTGGCGGTCTTGGCCGTCGTGGAGGTGCCGACCAGCTTGCCGTTCTCAGCGGTCACCCGCACGACGAGGCGCTTGCCGATCAGGGACTTGCTCGGCGTGAACGTCGCGCCGTTGCCGACCACCGTGGAGCCGTTGAGCCACTCGTAGGTGTAGGTGGTGCCCGACGAGAGGTTCCAGGAACCGGAGGTCGCCGAGACCGGCTTGCCGACCCACGGGTAGTTCTTGACCTCGGGGCGCTCGGTGGTCGACAACGTGGCGGCGAGCACCGCGTTGAGGCCGGAGACCATCTGGCCCGGCTTCACCGTGATGGTGGTGGCATCGGCGAAGGTCGCGTTCTTCCACCACTCCGCGGCGTGGTTTCCCTGGGTGTCGGCGAACTGCACTTTGTAGGTCCCCGGGTAGATCGACCGGCTCTTGAAGGTGTTGTCCGCCTTGGTCGCGGAACCGCCGACGTTGTCCCCGTCGGCGTCGAGGAGAGTGGCGGAGCCGCTCAGGCCGAGACCGGCGACACCGGTGATCGAGCCCTCGATGCCACCGGCACGCAGCAGCGAGATGTCCGCACCCGCGGCCGGGACCGTCACGACAGGCGACCGGTCGTAGTCGGTCTTGCCGCCATACCAGGAGTCGAACACGCGGAACGCGTTCTCGTCACCGGGAATGTATCCGTCGGAGGGGGCGGCCTCGATCTTGAACTGGTTCTCGCCGGCGACCTGGTCGAGCTCGGTGAAGCTGTAGACACCCTGGCGGTTGGAGCGGACCGTCTCCACGATCTTCTCGCTGGCCGAACCGTTCGGGGTGCTCCAGGCATGCACCGGGACGCCCACCAGCGGAGCGCCGGCGTCGTCGCGGACGGCACCGGAGACCTCGACCGTCGGGCCGGGACCTCGGCCGCTTCGGGTGTGAGGTTGGCGTTGATGCCGGAGACGACCTGGCCGGGCGAGACCGTCAGCTCAGTGGCCTCGGCGCGGGTCTGGACGTTGTTGTAGTACTCGTCGTCGTACTCCCCGATGGGGTCGTAGAACCAGATGTCGAAGTTGCCGGTCGGCACGTTCTCGATGACGTAGACGCCGTTCTTGTCCGTCACGTCGACGTAGTCGTTGTAGGAGGAGTCGCTCACCGTCCAGACCTCGACGTATTCCAGCGGGACGCCGGCGTCGTTGGTGACCTGCCCGGTGATCTTGCCGGCCGGAGCGAGCGCGATGGCCAGGTTGGTGCCGGCGGCCGACCCGGACACCGCGTCGGCGGTCGCGAAGGTCGGCTTGTCGTTGTACCACTCGTCACTGAGGTTGTACCTGTAGGACGTGACGTGGAGCTTCACCGGCGCGCTGCCGACGGGGACGTAGAAACGACCCTGGTCGTCAGTCGAGTCCGAGTTGACGCGGGTCTGGGTCGATGCGTTGTAGGCAGTCACCTGCGCACTGCCCACCGGCCGACCACTGGGGTCGGTGACCGTTCCCGTGACCAGCGGCTGCTCGACCGTCCACGTGCCGAGGTTGGCCGTGGTGCCGTCGGCGACCGTGACTGCGTCGGCGGAGGCGAGGTCGGCCTTGTCGCGGAAGAACTCCGTGTAGGACGCGTCGACGGAGGAGTACTGGAACTTGTAGACGCCCGCCGGGTAGGAGGTCCGCGTGAACGACCCGTTGTCGAGGGTGAGCGTGCTGTAGGTGGTGAAGCTGCTGTCGCCCTGCTGGCGATAGATGGCGACCTTGCCCTCGGCCGGGTTGCCCTGGGCGTCGACGAGCTGGCCGGTCAGGCCCACCACCGCGTGCGCGGGGACCGTCACCCCCAGGCTCAGTCCAGCCGCCACCAGCGCGGCGCCCGCACCGATCGCAGTCGTGCGGCGCGCGAGGCGCCGGAGAAGAGAATTGTTCATACTGCCCCCTTTGTTGGTTGTGCAGGGCAGAGTCAACGTCCCGCCCCCGTGGTCATGCGTCGGCGGGCCCAGACAGGCCCGCCTGCGGGGAGTGTAGACGCGATGTCGGGGTGGCAGTCACCAGACAGGGACCCCGTCATATTTCAACTACTTCGCGGGGTGCCCGGGCGCATCTCGAGCGAAGCGTCCAGCGCCAGGTTCGTTCGTCAGCCCCCGGCGAACGGCGGCAGGAACTCGACGGTCGACCCGGGGCCGACCTCCACGTCCGCAGCATTGCGTGAGCTGACCGGCCGATCGCCGACGAGCACCGAGCAGGCGCGGATCGTCGGCTCGACGGCCGGCGCCGGGTGGGCGGCCAGCACTCGGCGTACGACCTCGGCGAGGGTGACCGGACCCGCCACCTCGAACACGTCCTGGTCGACCCCGGCGGCGGCACGCGCCCCGGCCCAGTAGCGGACGAGGATCGTCTCAGCCGCGACTTCTCCACCTCGCTGAGCGCTCACGCGCCCTATCCTTGCTTATCCGCCATCGTGGTGAGGAGGCAGAGCATGAGCACGCTGATGCTGCTGACCAGCGCCCTGCAACCCTCGGCCGACGTCCTGCCGGCCCTGTCGCTGCTCGGCCACACGGTGAAGATCCTGCCCGCCGAGGGCAGCGCGCTCCTCGAGGCCCCCGGTTCCGACCTCGTGCTCGTCGACGGCCGCCAGGAGCTCGCCAACGCGCGCGACCTCTGCCGGCTGATCCGCACGACAGGCACCGACGTGCCCGTGCTGCTCATCGTCACCGAGGGCGGCCTGTCGGTCGTCGCCCACGACTGGGCGATGGACGACGTCGTGCTGCACACCTGTGGGCCGGCGGAGCTCGAGGCACGCATCCGCCTCGCGGTGAGCCGGTTGGCCGCCGCGCGAGACGCGGCCGACCCCACCTCCCACGTGATCCGCAGCGGCGAGGTGGTCGTCGACGACGCCACCTACACCGCCAAGATCCGCGGCCGGCCCCTCGACCTGACCTACAAGGAGTTCGAGCTGCTGAAATATCTGGCCCAGCACCCGGGCCGGGTCTTCACCCGCCAGCAGCTGCTCCAGGAGGTCTGGGGCTACGACTACTTCGGCGGCACCCGCACCGTCGACGTCCACGTCCGGCGGTTGCGGGCCAAGCTCGGCCCCGAGAACGAGCACCTCATCGGCACCGTGCGCAACGTCGGCTATCGCTTCGTCCTGCCGGTCGAGGACACCGACAACTTGGGTAGTTCAGGACAAGACGGTCGTTCAGAGGGAGCGCCGACGACACACTCGTCCTGAACTAAGCGTCACGCGAAGGAAGACGCACAGGTCGCGCACCGGACGACACAGAGGCGCGTCAGGAAATCCGGCGATAGAGCACGTGCGTGTCGGTGTCGGCGTGGGTGAAGCCGAGCCGGGCATAGGTCGAGCGGGCGACGTGGTTGTCGGCCTCGACATAGAGGATGGTCTCGGAGACGCCGAGCCCAGCCAGGTGGTGGAGCCCGGCGAGGGTGAGCGCGCTCCCGAGACCGCGACCCTGGGCAGCCGGGTCGATGCCGACCACATAGACCTCACCCAGCTCGGGCGAGTGCTGCTTGGTCCAGTGGAAGCCGAGCATCCGGGGGCCGTCCATCGCCACCAGCAGACCCGCCGGGTCGAACCACGGCTCGGCCATCCGGGCGGCGAGCCCGGCCACGTCGAGCGCGCCCTGCTCGGGGTGGGCGGCGAACGCGGCCGCGTTGACGCGCAGCAGCTCGGGTTCGTCACCAGGCGCGAACGGGCGTATGCCGACGCCGGACCCTGGCGGCAGCGGCTCGCTCATCGCCCGACGCATCACCCACAGGTCGCGCACCCGGTCGAACCCGAACCGCGCCGCCAGCCTGGCCGCCGCCGGATGGTTGCCGTGCGACCACGCCTGCGCCGGGCCCTCGACCCCCGCGAGCCGGCGGGCGCCGAGACCCCGACCGCGGTGGTCGGGGTGCACGACGAGGTGCACCTCGCTCCCGCGCCGGAGCAGGAAGCCGGTCTCGTCGACCGCCGCGCTCTCGCCCTCGCCCAGACCGGCACGCAGCCACAGCCAGGTCGCCTCGTCGAGCGGCGCCGCCCCGTCGGCGGCCTCCGCAGCGGCCGCGATCGCGGAGACCCGCTCGAGCAGGTCGTTCACCGGTTGGGCCGGAAGTGCAGGCCGACCTCCGGGTCCACGATGACCTCCTGGGCGGCCGGCATCTCGTCCACCGTCAGCCCGGCGTCCACCGCCAGGTTGCGCTTGAGGAGCGCCAGGGCGATCGGGCCGAGCTCGTGGTGGCGTGCGCTGGAGCCCACGAAGCCGACCGACTTGCCGCCCGCCGTCACTTCAGAACCCCGCACGGGCAGGCGGTTCTCCGAGCCGTCGAGGTGGAGCAGGGTGAGGCGACGCGGCGGCCGGCCGAGGGTGTGTACCCGCGCGACCGTCTCCTGTCCGCGATAGCAGCCCTTCTGCAGGTGCACCGCCGACCCGATCCAGCCCAGCTCGTTGGGGATCGACCGGTGGTCGGTGTCGAGCCCGAGCCGCGGCTCGCCCCGCGCGATCCGCAGCGCCTCGAACGCCCACGTGCCTGCGGCAGGGCCGGCGGCGTCGGCATACGCTTCGAGACGGTCCCGCGGCACGAAGTCGTATGTCGCTGGGCGCTCGGCGGTCGCCGGCCGCCAGGCCACGGCCGTCTCCGCCGTCTGCACGCTGACCTCGACCCGCATCATGAACCGCATCCGGTCGAGGAAGTCGACCAGCGGCTGCCCCGCCCCCGGCTCGGTGTGGGCGACGAACGCGGTGCCGTCGTCGACCCCCGCGAACGCGTGCTCGACATGGCCCTGCGGGCTGAGGACCAGCGCCTGGGTCCACGCGCCGGGTTCGAGGCCCTCGAAGAACTGGGTGGTCAGCGAGTGCAGCCAGCCCAGCCGGTCGGGACCCTCGACCCGGATCACGTCACGGTGGGAGAGGTCGACGAACCCCTCCCCCGCCTCCAGCGTCCGCTGCTCGCCGTTGAACGACCCGTAGTGGGCCGCCACGGGTGCGTCGATCCCGTCGCCGGCGACGGCGCCGGGAAGGTGGAGCAGGGGCGAGGTCATGAGGTTTCTCCTGGGGAGCAGTCGAGGCAGTGACCGAACACCGCCAGGTGTCCGAGGTCGACGGCGAAGCCGTGGTCGCTGCGCAGCGTGGCCACCAGGGCGGTCGCCACATCGGGTTCAACACTGCGGACGCGCTGACACTTCCGGCACACGAGGTGGAAGTGCTCCGGCTCCCGCGTGGAGTGATAGGTCGGCGCCCGGTCGCTGAGGTGGGTGTGCCGGACCAGGCCGAGCTCCTGCAGGACCTCCAGCGTGCGATAGACCGTCGAGGCGTTGACCGCGCTCGCCTGCTCGCGCACGCGGGCCAGCACCTCGTCGGGGGTGGCGTGGCCGAGCTCCTCGACGGCGCGCAGGATCAGCTGGCGTTGGGGCGTCAACCGGTAGCCGCTGCCGCGGAGGCGGTCGGCGAGGTCGTCCGGCCCTGAGGACATCGCCCTCAGGCCCGTCGCAGGCGCGCCCAGGTGTGCGGCTGGAGCTCCTGGCCCATCGCGGCCATGTCGTAGGCGTAGAGCAGGTCGCCCTCGACGTTGCCATACATCCGGGAGCCGGCCGTGACCTGCTTGGCGGTCTCGGTGAAGGCCACCCCGGCGGTGTGCAGCTCCATCTTTCCGGCCTCCGCAGCGCCATACCAGACCTCGGCGAAGCCGGTGTTGTGCGCGAGCAGCAGCTCGAGCTTGCCCGGCTCGGGGCAGCGCAGGAAGCCGGTCTCCATCGCCGCCTCCCGCACGTGCTTGCCCTCGGCGTCGACGATCCAGGCCCGCGCCATGTAGTGGAAGAAGGGCCGACCGTCGTGGGTGAAGATCAGCTCCTGGCCGAACTCGAACTCCCCGATCGTGGGGTAGTCGCCGTGCCCGTTGCCCTGCCAGGTCCCCAGCAGCCAGGCGACCGGGCCGCAGTTGGGGTGCAGGTTGTCGGGGATCTCGAACGGCATGCGGCGAAGTCTAGAGTCTTGTCATGGCTCGCTCACTCGTCGTCAAGGTCACCTGCGGCTCCGAGGACGCCGAGCGCTGCAACCAGGCGTTCACGGTCGCCGCCGCCGCGACCGCCGCGGGGGCGGACGTCTCGTTGTGGCTCACGGGCGAGGCCGCCTGGTTCGGCGTCCCCGGTCGCGCCGAGGAGTTCGTCCTCGAGCACGCCACGCCGCTCGCCGACCTGATCGGCGTCGTCGTCGCCAACGGCCGGGTGACGGTGTGCACGCAGTGCGCGGTGCGGCGCGGCATGGTCGAGGGCGACCTGCGCGAGGGGGTCACCATCGCCGGCGCGGCCGTCTTCGCCGAGGAGATCCTCGCCGACGGGGTCCAGGCCGTCGTCTATTGAGCCAGACGTCCGAAGACCTCGACGGGGGACGCCCCTGACCGTCGATCACCCCGCGTTCACCGAGCGGTGGAAGACTGACCTGTATGCCGGACACAGCCGAAGCCACCGAAGAGCCGTCCAGCACCCGGCTGCCCAGCTCCGTCGGCGCCTCCATCGAGGACGGCCCGGTGCCGGGTGAGGCCTTCGGCCACCCCACCGACACCTTCGACGTCGAGCCGCCCTACGTGCCCGACCCGACCGAGATCGCCGCCGTGGAGAAGTTCGAGGACCGCTTCCTCGACCGCGAGCTGTCCTGGCTGCACTTCAACCAACGGGTGCTCGAGCTGGCCGAGGACCCCACCGTGCCGCTCCTCGAGCGGGCGCGCTTCCTGGCGATCTTCGCCAGCAACCTCGACGAGTTCTTCATGGTCCGCGTCGCCGGGCTCAAGCGACGCATCGCAGCCCACGTCGCCGTACGCGCCGCCAGCGGGCTGATGCCCCGCGAACAGCTCGAGCAGCTGTGGGCCACCAGTCGTGAGCTGATGAAGCGCCACGCCCTCGTCTTCAACGAGCAGGTCATCCCCGACCTGCGCGACGAGGGCATCGAGATCGTGCGCTGGTCCGATCTCGACCGCGACGAGCGATCAGTCTGCAAGAAGCTCTTCAAGGACCGCATCTTCCCGGTCCTCACGCCGCTGGCCGTCGACCCGGCCCACCCGTTCCCCTACATCTCCGGGCTCTCGCTCAACCTCGCGGTGCTGGTCCGGCACCCCAAGACCGGCACCGAGCACTTCGCCCGCGTCAAGGTCCCGCCGATCTTCAGCCGGTTCGTGCCGGTCGGCAACCAGCGGTTCGTGCCTCTCGAGGACGTGATCGGCGAGCACCTCAAGAAGCTCTTCCCCGGGATGGAGGTCGTGCACGCGCACACCTTCCGCGTCACCCGCAACGAGGACCTCGAGGTGGAGGAGGACGACGCGGAGAACCTGCTCGCCGCGCTGGAGAAGGAGCTGCTTCGACGCAAGTTCGGCCCGCCCGTGCGGCTCGAGGTCGAGGAGTCGATCGACCCGACGGTCCTCGACCTGCTCGTCTCCGAGCTCGGCGTCCGCCGCGAGGAGGTCACCCGGCTGCAGGGTCCCCTCGACCTGCGGGGCCTGCACTCCATCGCCGACCTGCCGCGCGACGACCTGAAGTTCCCGGCGTTCGTGCCCACCACGCACGCCCATCTCGCGGAGTTCGAGTCGGCCAAGCCCGTTGACGTCTTCGACGCCGTACGCCGACAAGACGTGCTGCTCCATCACCCCTATGACTCGTTCGCCACCTCCGTGCAGCGCTTCCTCGAGCAGGCTGCCGCCGACCCACACGTGCTCGCGATCAAGCAGACCCTCTATCGCACCTCGGGTGACAGCCCGATCATCGACGCCCTGATCGACGCCGCCCAGGCGGGCAAGCAGGTCCTCGTCATCGTGGAGATCAAGGCCCGCTTCGACGAACAGGCCAACATCCGTTGGGCCCGCAAGCTCGAGCACGCCGGCTGTCACGTGGTCTATGGCCTCGTCGGCCTCAAGACCCACTGCAAGCTCTCGATGGTGGTCCGCGACGAACCCGACGGCATCCGCCGCTACACCCACATCGGGACCGGCAACTACAACCCGAAGACCGCGCGGCTCTATGAGGACCTCGGGCTGCTGACGGCCGACCCGGCGGTCGGCGAGGACGTGGCCCACCTGTTCAACAACCTCTCGGGGATCAGCCGCAACACGACATACGACGGACTTCTCGTCGCCCCCGACAACGTCCGCAACGGCCTGATCGAGCAGATCCACGCCGAGATCGCCAACCACCAGTCCGGACGCCCTGCCGGCATCCGGATCAAGGCCAACTCGATCGTCGACGAGGCGCTCATCGACGCCCTCTACCTCGCCTCCCAGGCCGGCGTCCCCGTCGAGCTGCTGATCCGCGGCATCTGCGCGCTCCGTCCCGGGGTGCCCGGACTCTCCGAGACGATCACCGTGCGCTCGATCCTGGGCCGCTTCCTCGAGCACAGCCGGGTCTTCTGCTTCGTCAACGACGACTCCCCCCGGGTGTGGATCGGCTCCGCCGACCTGATGCACCGCAACCTCGACCGTCGCGTCGAGGTCCTGGTCCGGCTGCCGGAGGGGCCCAACGTCGACGCCGTCGGCGAGCTCCTCGACCGGTCGTTCAGCCCCGAGACGAACGCCTGGGAGCTGGCCAGCGACGGCGAATGGCACCGCAACACAGGTGACCTGCATCTCCACCAGGCACTGATCGACCGACAGCGCAAGCGCCGCTAGCCGACTGGGGGGCCGCTGGTTGCGCCCAGCGGTCGCCGACCCCCTAGCATGTGGGCGTTCACTCCCCCCTCTTTCGGAGTTCACCGTGCGTTTGAAGTTCCGACCCGTCGACGCCTCGTTCTACGACCTCTTCAGCGAGGCAGCAGCCCACATCGTGGTGGGGGCCCAGCTCCTCGCCGAGATGCTCGCGGACGGCAGTGATCGCGAGGCGATCGCCAAGCGCATGCGCGACGCCGAGCACGCCGCCGACGAGACCACCCACGCCATCATCCGCCGGGTCAACAGCACCTTCGTGACGCCGTTCGACCGCGAGGACATCTATGCCCTCGCGTCCGGCCTCGACGACGTGATGGACATGATGGACGAGGCCGTCGACCTCGTCCTGCTCTACGAGGTCACGCACCTGCCCGCCGAGACGACCCAGCAGGTCGAGGTGCTGCAGCGCTGTGCCGAGCTCACCGCGGCGGCCATGCCCTCACTGGAGTCGATGAAGTCCCTCGACGAGTTCTGGATCGAGATCAACCGTCTCGAGAACACCGGCGACAAGGCCTTCCGACGGATCCTCGCCAGCCTCTTCAGCGGTGAGTACGAGGCCCTCGAGGTGCTGAAGATCAAGGACGTCGTTGAGTCCCTCGAGGGGGCGATCGACGCCTTCGAGAAGGTCGCCAACATCGTGGAGCAGATCGCCGTCAAGGAGTCCTGAGTCCCGATGGAACTCGGCATCATCATCGCCGTCGTCGTCGTCGCCCTCGTCTTCGACTACACGAACGGCTTCCACGACGCGGCCAACGCCATCGCCACCTCGGTCTCGACCGGGGCGCTCAAGCCGCGCGTCGCGCTCGCCATGGCGGCCGTGATGAACTTCGTCGGCGCCTTCCTCGGCCAGAAGGTCGCCGAGACCGTCTCGGACACGATCGACCCGGGCGCCGGGAGCCACGGGCTGGTCATCGTGATGGCCGGGCTGGTCGGCGCGATCACCTGGAACCTCATCACCTGGTACTTCGGCCTGCCCTCCTCCTCCTCGCACGCCCTGATCGGTGGCCTCGTCGGTGCCGCGGTCGCTGCTGGCGCCACCGCGAACTGGATGGTCGTGCTGGAGAAGGTCGTGCTGCCGATGTTCATCTCGCCGCTCGTCGCCTTCAGCCTCGGCTTCGCGTTGATGCTGGCGATCATGTGGGTGTTCCGCAACGCCAACCCGGCACGCGCCAACCGCGGCTTCAAGATCGCCCAGACCGTCTCGGCCGCCGCGATGGCGCTGGGGCACGGCCTCCAGGACGCCCAGAAGACGATGGGCGTCATCTTCCTGGCCCTGGTCACCGGCGGCTACGTCGCCTCCGTGGAGGACGGCGGCACGCTGCCGCTGTGGGTGATCATCGCCGCCGCCACAGCCATCTCGCTCGGCACCTGGTCCGGCGGCTGGCGGATCATGCGCACCCTCGGTCGGCGCATCATCCACCTCGACCCCCCGCGCGGGTTCGCCGCCGAGTCGGTCGCCGCGTCGGTGCTCTACACGACGGCATACGTCTTCGAGGCTCCCATCTCCACCACCCACACCATCACGTCCGCCGTGATGGGTGTCGGTGCGACGAAGCGCCTCTCCGCCGTGCGCTGGGGTGTCGCGAAGTCCATCCTCACCGCCTGGGTGCTCACCTTCCCGGCCGCCGGCCTCGCCGCCGCGCTGACCTACTGGTTCATGGCGCTCTTCCTCCCCTGAACGCACGGCTCTCTCTCGGGGGGATATCCATGGGAGCTTGAGGGGCAGATCCGGTCGTTTGACCCCGACTGCTCCCATGGATATCCCGTCGACGCCCTCACGCCGCTGCCCTTCGCTGCCAGCCCAGCGCCACGTCGCGCTGAGTCGCGGTCAGCGCCCGTCGCCGTTCGACCGTCGATGTGTCGACCCACCAGGACGGTTGCTCGATGGTCCAGAGCCGTTCCTCCGCAGGGATCCGTCCGGCTCGCGCATAGGCGTCATCGAGCCGTTGCAGGAACGGGTCGGGAGCGAACCTGTCAGCGGCGAGCATCGTCACCTGCTCGAGCCCGACGCGACGTACGGCCCCCTCGCGACGCACATCCCTCGATCGCTGGGACCTGGTGAGGTGCACGTCGCCCTGGTATTCGCCACACACGCCGCTCATGGGATCCAAGAGACCCGGGGTGGCGATGTGGCGCCCTGACCGATCGAACACCGGGGTGTTGAACAACGGTGCGGGCTTCCGGCCCCGTGCCACCCAGAGATAGAACATCTCCGGCTCCATCGGTGACCACGCGTTCTCGGTCAGCAGCGGGATCGCGGTGCGGACCTTGTCGACACCGGTCTTGGCAACGAGCCACCTCTCGGTGAAGGCGGCCAGCTCGCTGATCGAAACCAGGTCGTTGTATGCCGCCATCGCGAACCACTTCAGCGCCGCGACGACCGACATCGACCGCCGCATCTCAAAGCTGACACTGCGGACAGCCGTGGTGACGCGAACCCCGTCGACGCGCAGCTGGTGACTCGGCGGGACGTGAGCATTGCTGACGTGGAAGCCAGGCTGCTCGGTCATCGGGTGGTTGCGATCAACTGCCAGAGGGACGGGCGACGGCGTCACACCGTCACCGTCGAGGCCGGCGCACCAGACGGCGCCGAGCCAGCTCAGCCCTGCCCACCCAGTGACGCCGCCCCAGCCACGGAGCAGGGCTGCCGCTTCCACGACCCGTTGCGAGACAAGGGAGCCGTCAACCCCAGCGGGGACATAGAGGCCTCGGCTGCTGCGCCGCCAGTTCGGGCCCCGGGCAGCGTCGGGCGTGGGTCCCTCGCAGCCGCTCCGATCGACCGGCACCGGCCAGACCAGGCCTAGCCTCAACCCCTCGCGCGGTCCAGCTCCGCGCGCCGGCGGAGCGCCGGCGCCGTACTCCGTGGTGGACATCTGGCGATGATGCGCGTTCCGGCGCCCAGTTCGCCGGGCTCCTCCACATGCCATCCCCACCGCGAGGCCTGCGACTGTTGTCCACAGCTCCTCACGGTCGTGTGCATCAGCGCCCTCGGGATATCCATGGGAGCAACCGGGGTCACGGGCCGGTCATGACCCCGCAAACGCCCATGGATATCCCCCCAAGACCAGAAGCAGGCGGAGGACGGCTCAGCCGAAGCGGCCGGAGATGTAGTCCTCGGTCTGCTGGTTGCCGGGGTTGGAGAAGATCTTGGCGGTGAGGTCGTACTCCACCAGCAGGCCGGTCCGGTTCCCGGTCGTCTCGTCGGGACGGGCGGTGAAGAAGGCGGTGCGGTCGGAGACCCGGGCCGCCTGCTGCATGTTGTGCGTGACGACGATCAGCGTGTAGTCGTCGCGCAGCTGGAGCATCAGGTCCTCGACGCGCGCCGTCGCGATCGGGTCGAGCGCCGAGCACGGCTCGTCCATCAAGATCACGTCGGGCTTGGTGGCGATGGTCCGCGCGATGCAGAGCCGCTGCTGCTGGCCACCGGAGAGACCGTATGCCGACTGCTTGAGCTTGTCCTTGACCTCGTCCCACAGCGCAGCGCCCCGCAGGGCCCCCTCGACCAGGTCGTCCATGTTGTCGACCTTCATGCCGGTGACCCGCGGGCCGTAGGCGATGTTGTCGTAGATCGACTTGGGGAACGGGTTGGGCTTCTGGAAGACCATCCCGACGTGCGTGCGTACGGCGATGGGGTCGACGTCGCGGGCATAGATGTTCTGCTCGTGATAGATCACCTCGCCCTCGACCCGGGCGCTCGCGACGAGGTCGTTCATCCGGTTCAGGCAGCGAAGCACGGTCGACTTCCCGCAGCCGGACGGGCCGATCATCGCCGTGATCTCGTTCTTGCCGTAGGCCAGGTTGACGTCGTGCACGGCGTGGAAGTCGCCGTAGAAGACGTTGAGGTTGCGCGCCTCCATCACCGGGTCGAGCGGGAACTCCGGCAGCTGCCGGTTCGCGTCACCGTGGACGTCAGAGAGAGAACCCATGGAGGCATTCTGCTTGGTGGCACTGGTCGTGGCAGTGGCAGGGGCGTTGGCCATGAGGGTCCTCACCAGGATCGCTGGAACTTGTTGCGGATGTAGATGGCAAGTGCGTTGAGCCCGAGGATCATCACCAACAGCACGATGATGGCCGCCGAGGCGGCCTCCTTGTAGGCCTCCTGCGAGCTGGAGGTCAGTCCATAGATCTGGATCGGCAGCGCGGTGATCGGGCTCATCAGCCCCTCCGGGTCGAAGCGGAGCGAGCCCGCCAGCCCGAGCATCACCAGCGGCGCAGCCTCCCCGATGGCGCGTGAGAGGCCAAGGATCGTGCCGGTCGCGATGCCGGGTATGGCGCTGGGCAGCGTCTGGCGCCACGTGGTCTGCCACGTGGTGGCCCCGAGGGCCAACGAACCGTCCCGGATCTCACGCGGCACGGCCCTGACGGCCTCGCGGGTGGTGATGATGATGACGGGCAGGATCAGCAGCGCGAGGGCGATCGCACCACCGAGCACGATGCCCTTGCGCTGGAAGCCCAGCGTCGCCATCACCGCCACGGCCAGCAGGCCGTAGACGATCGCCGGCACGGCGGCGAGGTTCTGCAGGTTGACCTCGATCAGGCGGTTGTACCAACGCTGCGAGTTGGCGAACTCCTCCAGGTAGACAGCGGCGGCGATGCCCAGGGGCACAGCCATCAGCGCCGTGAACAGCATCAGCCACAGGCTGCCGAGGATGCCGGCCCGGAAGCCGGTGCGCTCGGGGAACAACGTCGAGTCGTAGCTGGTCAGGAGGTCGGCGTCGAAGCGGCTCGCGCCGGAGATGGCGGTGTCGACGATCAGCACCACGAGCACCATCACGCCGAAGAACAGCGAGAACCACAGGGCGCACAGGAAGACGATGGATCCGACGTTGCGGTCGCGGCTCCTGCCGGTCGCGAGGCGGACGGTGTCACCAGCGGTGACGGTGGCGATGCTCATCAGTAGGCCTGCCTGAAGCGACGTACCAGCGCGATGCTGATGATGTTGATGACCAGGGTGATGACGAACAGCGTCAGGCCCACGGCGAACAGGTTGTTGTAGGACGTCGACCCGACGGGGTTCTCGCCACCGGCCGTGCTGGCCATGAAGCCCGTCATGGTCTGCATGCCCTCACGCGGGTCCCAGGAGAGGTTCTTCATCGAACCGGCCGCGATCGTGACGATCATGGTCTCGCCGATCGCCCGCGACAGGCCCAGGACGATCGCCGCGGCGACCCCGGACAGTGCCGCCGGCAGGACGACCCGCAGGGTGGTCTGCATCCGGTTGGCGCCCATCGCCAGCGAGCCCTGGCGCAGGGCCTGGGGCACGGCGGTGAGGGCGTCCTCGGCCAGCGAGGCGATCGTCGGGATGATCATCACCCCGAGCACCAGACCCGCGGACAGGACGTTGAGGAAGCTGATCTCCAGGGCGAGAAAGCCCTTGAGCAGCGTCGGCGTCACGAACATCACGGCGAAGAAGCCATAGACGACCGAGGGCACTCCGGCGAGCAGCTCGACGGTCGGCTTGAGGACCTTGCGGGCCCGCGCCGAGGCGTACTCGGAGAGATACATCGCGGCCCCCAGGCCGAGGGGTACGGCGACGAGCAGCGCGATGGCGGTCGACATCATCGTCGCGGCGATCAGCGGCCCGACCGAGAAGGGGGAGCTCTCGTCGAAGGAGAAGAACTCCGAGGGCGCGATGTCAGCGAAGAACTCGATGACCGGCTGGATCAGCGCGGCGATGATCCCGAAGGTGATGACGACCGACAGCATCGCCGAGACGAAGAGGACGGCCTTGATGACGGACTCGCCCGGGCGGCTGCGGCCCTTCAGGTTGACGGGAGCACCGGGCAGGCCCGCCCCGAAGGACGAGCCTGCACCGGCGCTGACGTTGGTGCTCATGCGAGGAAGGTACCCCGGTCGATCAGGACGACAGACCCTCGAGGGCGGACTGCGTCTCGCCGTAGAGCTCCTCGCTCAGCGGGATGTACTTGGCCGCCGACGCGATGGTCTCGAGGTTCTCGATGTAGAAGTCGACGTATTCGGCCACGGCCGGCTTGTCGGCGTACGCCTTGTTGCTGACGTAGATGAACAGCGGACGCGACAGCGGGGTGTACTCCCCGGCCTGGGCGGTCTCGGCCGAGGGCTCGACGCAGCCGTTGCCGTCGTCGATCGAGAGCGCCTTGAGCTTGTCGGCGTTCTCCTCGTAGTAGGTGTAGCCGAAGTAGCCCGTGGCGCCTTCGGTGCCAGACACGCCCTGGACCAGGACGTTGTCGTCCTCGGAGGACTCGTAGTCGGTGCGGGTGGCCTCGGACTCGTCGCCGACGACGTCCTCAGCCATGTAGCTGTAGGTGCCGGAGTCGGTGCCGGGGCCGAAGAGGGCGATCTCCTGGTCGGGGAAGCTGGGGTCCAGCTGGCTCCAGTTGGAGATCTTCGAGTCCGGCGCCCACAGCTCGACGAGCTGCTCGGTGGTCAGGCAGTCGACGGCCAGGTCGGGGTGGACCACGACCGTCAGGGCGTCGGTGGCGACCTGGAGCTCGGTGTACTCGACACCGTTCTCCTCGCACACCGGCACCTCCTCGTCGTCCTTGATCGGCCGGGAGGCGTCGGAGATGTCGGTCTCGCCGACGCAGAACTTCTCGAAGCCGCCGCCGGTGCCGGACGCGGCCACGGTCACGCGGACGTCGGGGTTCTCCTCGGAGAGGAGCTCGGAGGCGGCCTTGCTCATCGGCTCGACGGTGGAGGAGCCGTCGACGGCGACGGAGCCGCTGGCCCCGGAGCCCTCGGAGCCACCTTCGGCGCCGGCGTCGCCGCCACCACACGCGGCGAGCGAGAGGACGAGGGCGGCAACGCCGGGAACGATCGCGCCACGGAAGGAAGTGCGGTTCACTTCGATACTCCTGAAGGTCTGTGAATGGTGCTGACGCCGTCAAGGTAGGCACGCCAAGTGACCGACTGCGGCGGCCTCGATGAACGTGGGGTGAACGAGACGGGTCCGGTCGGCCACGCTGGGCCGGGAACGAGACGTCCGTCACATGAACAAGCCCGAAGATGCTTGACGGGGGCGTATGCCGAGGCGTAGCGGCACGCCTCAGAGGGCGACCCGGTCGGCCGAGACGACCTTGCCCTTGCGGTGGTGGATCACCAGCATCTCGGCGGGCTCGAGGGCGACCTTCTCGAGACCGAGCGCCTCGAACACCGCGGGCAGGAGCGGGCGGTGCGTGCACACCACCGACCCCGAACCGGCCATCAACAGCCCCGCCAGCAGCGCGTCGATCGTCGGCCGGTCCACACCTTCCTCGCTGAGCTCGTCGTAGGTGTGCAGGGGCCACCCCGTGGTGTGGACGAAGGGCGTCACGGAGGCGACGCACCGGACGCTGGACGACGAGTGGACCTCGCTCACCCCGTAGGCCGCCAGGAGCGGCACCAGCCGCTGCGCCTCCAGCTCGCCGGAGAGCAGGAGCGGGCGACGACGGTCGTCGCCGCGCCAGGCCCGCCTCGACCGTGCGTGACCGTGGCGCAGCACCACCAGCGCCCGGCTGTTGCGCCGCAGCCGCTTGGCCTGCTGGAGCGTGTCGCGGTCGTAGTCATAGGTCAACCGATCGACCGCCCGGCTCCACGGCACCCACTCGACCCCGTCGATCTCGTCGTTGAAGGCGTAGCCGCTCACGTCGTCGTTCCCCAGCACCCGAGCCACCCAGTAGTCGACTGTCTTCATCCGCCCGCGATCGGTGTCATAGCGCTGGGAGGGCAGCGACGGACCGAGCCGGACGTCCAGGCCGGTCTCCTCCGCGACCTCCCGCACGCAGGCCGTGATCGCGTGCTCGCCGGCGTCGAGCTTGCCCTTCGGGAAGGACCAGTCGTCATAGCGTGGTCGATGGACGAGCAGCACGTCCCCGCCCTTGCGGGTCACGACCGCTCCGGCAGCGCGCACATCCGGGGCCGGCATGGGCGCTAGTCTCACATCACCCCCCGTTCCCTGAGGAGTCCCCCGTGCTGCGTCGCTTCCCCCGGGGCCTCACCGTGGCGGTCATCGTGATCTTCACGCTCCTGCTCGCGGTCGTGGCGACCATGTCGGTGCGCGCCTGGCGCGAGAGCCAGCGGTCCGACCTGGCGCGTGCGGTGTCGATGGCGCCCGCCGAGACGCAACGCCTCTCGTGGACCGACTGGAGGGCCGTACGCCGAAGCGTCGGCCAGGACCTCGGACAGCGACCCAGCACCGAGGACGTCCAGGCCTTCCTCGACGCGGCCTTCGCCCGGGACCTGTCCACCTCCTCGGCGCTGGTGGCTTCTGGTCCGACCCTGCACGAGGAGTTCGGGTTCTCCCCGGCCGACCTGGAGTGGGAGCTGCTGGCCCAGGGGCCGGAAGGGGCCGTGGAGATCCTCAAGTTCGCCGACGACGCCGACTTCGACGAGCTGGGCCAGACCCTGGAGGCCCTCGGCTTCACGCGCCCCGACTCCCGCGGCGGCGTGTGGGAAGGCGGCCCGGACGTGCTCGCACGGATCGGTCCCAACCTGACCCCGGAGCTTCAGTTCTTCGCCCTGCTGCCCGACGCCGGCGTCGTCCTCACCTCCGACACGCGTGGCTATCTCGAGGACGCTGTTGATGCTGCGAGGGGCGAGTCAGCCAACCTGACCTCGGTCGACGAGGTGGTGGCGGACTCCGGCTCACCGGTCAACGCGGCAGTGTTCACCGGTTCCTACGCCTGCGAGCACCTCGCCATGGCCGGCGCCGACCAGAGCGACCAGGAGCAGGCCGACGTCCTGATCGAGGAGGCCGGCGGCGTGCACCCGCTCGATGCCTTCGCGATGGCGCGCCAGCCGAACGGCTCGGTGCGCGTGAGCATGTCGTTCGAGAACGAGGACGCAGCCAGGAGCGACGCCGACTCCCGCGCTCGGCTGGCGGGTGGAGCAGCGCCGGGACAGGGCGGGGACTTCGCCGACCGCTTCGCGATCGAGTCGGCCACGGCGCAGGACCGGGTCGTGCGACTGGTGCTGGACCCGGCTCCGGGTCAATACGTCCTCTCGGACCTGACGAGCGGCCCGGTGCTCTTCGCCACCTGCTGAGCGCAGATCTGCTCAGGCGGGGGCGGGCGGGGCGGGCGGCGCGGACGGGGTCACACCGAGGAGCTCGTCGATCTCCGCCTGGGAGAGGTGGTCGTCGGACTCGCTGGCGGCGATGATGAGGGTGGTGGTCAGCTCGACCTCGCCGAGCAGGTCGTCGTCCTCGAGGGTCACGTCGAACTGGTCGTGCATGAGACACCTCCAGTCATCGACGTCGAAGAGACACCTTGCCCACCCTCGACCACCTCAAACCAATTAGAACGCAGAAACTTCCCGATGCGACCAAAGATAGTCCGAACGGCAACGAGGCCCCACCCAACTGGGTGAGGCCTCGTCGTCTTGAAGTCGAGGACAGGTGCTGTCCCGGCCTTCGCGTGGGGTTCAGACCGCGCGAACGTTCTCCGCCTGGGGGCCCTTGGGGCCCTGGGTGACGTCGAACTCGACCTTCTGGTTCTCGTCCAGCGACTTGTAGCCGTTGGACTGGATGGCGCTGTAGTGCACGAAGACGTCGTCGCCGCCGTCCTCCTGCGCAATGAAGCCGAAACCCTTCTCGGCGTTGAACCACTTCACGGTGCCTTGAGCCATTGCTCTGTACTCCTAATCGGTGCGATGAGGCCCTCACTTCGAAGACCCCGCATCAAGTGCGGTGACACGTCGCTCCGACTCGCGGACTAGAGGCCCGAAGAAGAAACGCCGTTGGATCACAAACTCCGCGGGCGTCGACCTGCTGGAACTTGCACCTGTTGCAACTCAGACCCTAGCAACTCTGTGCCGAATCTGAACCCCTGTGGTGGCACGGATTCACCCCAGAAGGTGAATTCCTGGTGCCAGTGGGACGTCGGGTTGCGCAGGGGAACCACAGCGGGGCCGTTGTCAGACCTTCTCGGCGTACACCAGGATCCGGCTCGCATAGACACCGGTCGTCGCCGAGCGGTCCCCGCAGGTGATCAGGACGACGCGGGAGGGTCCCCGATCGGAGAAGAGGTCTCGCACCGCGCGCGGCCCGAGCGTCTGCACCCTCCGTACGCGGTTGACGACAAAGACCGATCGGCCCACCGAGAAGCGGTCACCTGCCCCCAGCCTGCCAAGGTTGTCAAAGACTCCCGCTCCCCTGGACCAGGTGTGGCCGGCGATCACCGCACTGCCTGGCTGGCCGGGACGTACGCCGTTGTTCCAGACGTAGACGGCCGTCACGCTGGGACCGACGGCGAGTTGCCCTCCCCTGGTCAGCCCGACCGGAATGATCCTTGCCCCGGTGATGCCCAGCTTCGGCACCTTGAGCGGTGCGCGGACGACGACTCTCTCGTTCTGGGTGACCGCATTGCTGGTCGTCGCCTGGCTGGCGCTGGCGATGCCAGCGCCCCCCAGTGAGAGCAGGAGGGTCGGCACGATCAACAACCGCTTCGTTGTCCTCATGCCGCCTCCTTCGCGAGAGTCGTTCGCAGACGTGGCTCCCTGCACGTGTACATCTCGTCGTCCGGGGACCCTTCAGGGCGTCCCCGTGGACGAGGGTGACTCAGGACTGGCGCAGACCCGTCGCGGGCAGCACCTCGGGGACCGCGCAACTGCCGGGAACCCGCTTCTTTGCAAGGACCTTGCTTCCGAGCATCAGCTTCGCAACCGACCGGTTGGGGCCGGTGGTCGTGTAGCGCCGCGTGCTCTCGGCCTTGACCCTGACCCTCGTGACCTTCTTGGCCACGACGACCTTGTAGGTGACGGCGCTCGACGTTCCGTTGCGCATGGTCACCCGGACCGTCCCCTGACAACTGGTGGAGAGGCGACCAGTTGCGCGGCCGCTCTCCTGCACACCCTCGACTTCAGGTGCCGGTGCCACTACTACAGGTGCAGGTTGCAGCGTGTTGGTGAAGGAGACCGAGCCGCCCGCCGTCGCGTTGCTGGTCGCGCGATCGACGGACCATCCGGACGGCACGCGCTCGGTGACGAGGCACGAGAGCCCGGTGGGGACACCGGTGACCGTTGCTGACGCGGTGGCACCGTCGGTGCTCACGGTGATACTGACGCCGTTGCGTGTGAACGACTCACCGCCACCGGTACACGACACGTCGAAGGTGAACGTCCCCGTGCCGCCGACTGCCGTCTTGTTGATCGTGAGCGAGGTTGTCTTGCGGGTGTTGGTCACCGTCACGGTGACCGTCTGTCCGGCAACGATGGTGGCCGGACTCGTCTCGATCTGGACGTCGTACAGCGGCTGGTCGCCCTCGGTGACCGAGCAGGAGGAGCCGGCGACGATGTCGTTGATCGTCGACGACTGGCCGCCGCCCAGGTTCACCGTGCCGTTCGTGCCGTCGGTGCAGTCGTAACTGATGGTGAACGTCGTCCCGGCCGGGGCACCGTTGGCGATCTTCGTGATCTGCAGCGACCCGTACCGTGTGTTGGTGAAGCTCACGGTTTCGCCCGGTGACGCATCCTGCGACGCGTCGTCGACCGTCCACCCCGAGTGAGCGCCTTCGGTGACCGTGCAGAGCAGCCCGGTCGGCACGTCCACGCTGGTCGCAACGGGGTCGCCCTCGCCCAAGGTGGTGATCGACACGGTCGTGTGGAAGGTCTCTCCGTTCGAACCTTCGCACGACACATCGAAGGAGAACGTCCCAGTCCCACCCCAGGTCGTCTTGCTGACGGTCAGCGGCAGGGTGTCTCGCGTGTTGGTGACCGAGACTTCGGCCGTTCCACCGGCGACGATCCCCGTCGTGCCAGGAGAGATGGTGACGGTGTAACCAGCGGCAGTCTCGGTGACGGTGCACGTGCTCCCCCGAGGATCCTGGGAATCGTTTGGGACCCACCGTTGGCCAGGCTGACCGAGCCAGTGGTGCCGTCGGTGCAGTCATACCTGATGCTGAAGAGAGTTCCTGCCAGTCCGCCCACCTGGGTCTTGGTGATCCTCAGGGAGCCGTAGCCGGTGTTCGTGAAGGACGCAGTTCCGCCGGCGTCGACGACGATGGGGTTCTCGTCCGGTTCGAAGCCCGCGGGAATGTTGACCTCGGTCACCGT
Organism: Nocardioides piscis; assembly: GCF_011300215.1. Taxonomy (NCBI): domain Bacteria; kingdom Bacillati; phylum Actinomycetota; class Actinomycetes; order Propionibacteriales; family Nocardioidaceae; genus Nocardioides; species Nocardioides piscis. The sequence goes on along the minus strand of NZ_CP049866.1, from coordinate 1,396,016 downwards.
GCACGAGGAGCGCCCGGGCACCGTGAGGTCGATGTCGCTCGTGGCGCCCGCCTCGTCGATCGCGATCTGGACGCCGTCCTGGCTGAACACCACGACGCCCGCGGTGTCCGTGCATGAGACGTCAAAGGTGAAAATGCCCGTGCCGCCGACGGACGTCTTGGAGATCGTCAGAAGCTGTTCGGTGACCTCGTTGATGACCGCCACCAGCACGACGGGTTGGGGGACGTCCCTGGTCGGCGTCGGCATGGTGAAAGCGGCCGGGGTGATGCTGACCAGGGCGTATCCCGTGGGGAGTACCGGCTCGGACACTGTGCAGGCGGCCCCGGCCGGCGCTGTGATGCTCGCAGATTGACCATCGACCAAGGACACGACGGAAGGCGTGGCCAAGTTCGTCTCACCCTCACCCAACCGGCAGTCAACATGGATCAAGAAGGACTGCGTGGAGTCCCCATCCCCGTTCACTGTCTTGGTGATGGTTGCGGTCACCAACGGAGGGAGGGCGCAGATGGCGAACTGGCTGAAGTTGGCGTCGTTCGGCACCTCCAGACGCGGCGAGTCGTTCGTCAGGTCGAACGTCCACACGGGGTTGGCTGAGGAAGAGCCACCGACAACGGCTTCGAAGAAGATCAGGTTGCCGAACTGGTCGACCACGTCAAAAACTTTGAAGGATCCCTCGGATGCCTCGTACTCGGCTGACCAATTGGGGCTGCCCGAGTTGGCCGTGCCCGACGCGAGGACCGGCCCGCCGGTCGTGAACTTCACCCAACGACCGCCGTCGTCCCCACACTCGCCGCTGTCCGGCACGTTTTGCATCGTGCCGCTCGGCGGGAGCAGGTCCTCCGCGTGAGCGGGGGCTGCGACGTAAGCGGTCCCCGTGAGAGCCAGAGCCAGTGCTGCAAGGCGGCTGATGATGGTGAACCCTCGTGAAGACCGGCGGGTGGAGCTCGGGTGGTTCATGGGTACCTCGGGCTTTCGACTCCCATGAGGAGCGCGGTGGTGACGGGTTGCGAGCGGAGCACCCGCGGGATCCACGTCCCGAGCTGTGGTCGTGCGGGGCTTTCGAGGATCTTGTGTCAGCTGGAGTCGGCCTCTCCCGAGGGCACAGGCACCAAAGGGGCTCGACTTGATGAAAGAATGCACCGGGATCGTCGGATATCCGCGATTTGTTACGAATTGTGGGCCAACCGGTGATCACATGCCTTTCCCAAGAAGTTCGGCATCTCCAGTAGGTACGAAAGAGCCGCCACGAGCCCGTGCGGGCTCGTGGCAGACGGTGCATCGCCACTAGTCGTCGCGTAGCCGATGTCGAAGAGTCGTCGTGCTCAGCGCGGCCGATCTCAGCCAGGTGTCTTGTCGCAACGATCAGACGCACATCGACCGCGACGGTTCACCAGTGGCATGCACGACCGCCAAGCACCGGAGAGGGTGGCGTGTCGTGGGTGGGAGGCAGGCCCAGCCAATGAAGACATCATGTTCCTAATGGGAATGAATGGTTAACCTCAGCTATTGTCTTCACCCAAATGGGTGAACCTTGCTGTACCAGTCCGGGCATGCTCCGTGTCTGCCTTGTTACCTCACCGGCCCTGCCGGCACCGTCGTTGTCCACAGACCCGACGACAGCGCGGCACGGACCCACGCGGCATACAGCCCTAGGGCGTGCCTCGGGGTCTCGAGGGACTGCGCTCGGCGGTAGGACGGGTCTAGGAGGGGCGAATCATGCACCACGAACCAGTAGGGGTCACATGATTCTGTGTCCTACCAGCGCAAACAACGAGTAGGCCCTGTCGGGCTCGAACCGACGACCAGCGGATTAAAAGTCCGACGCTCTACCAACTGAGCTAAGGGCCCGGGGCCGCGACGGGGTGGACTCGCCATCCGCCGACGGTGGTCGCAGGTTAGCCGAACTCACCTCGCAGAGTGCGGGCCGGCTCCAGCGTGGAGCCATGACAGTGCCGACCTCCTCGGGCCACGCGACCGCCGGCGTCACCCGTAGGGTGCCGCCATGAGTGGCTACCAGGTCGATGACGCGACCGTCGAGGAGATCGAGACCGAGCGGGCGACCTATGAGCCCATCACCGAGGCGACGCGGCGGTTGGCCGACCTGTGCATCCGCAGCCAGGTCGATGCAGCGTCGACCGCCCGGGCCCTGGAGCACCTGCAGGCGGCCATCGACGTGCTCTCCCAGGACGTCGCCGAGGGTCCCTACGGCCTGCGCCACTCACGCCAGGGTCCGACCCGCCCGTGGGGCAACGCCGTGGTGGGGGTGCGCAACCCCGTCGCTCCCCCGCTGAAGGTCGTCCACGAGACCGACCACGTGTGGTCCGACTTCGAGCTCTCCTCGGCATACGAAGGCCCGCCGAGCCTGGTCCACGGCGGCGTCTCGGCGCTCATCCTCGACCAGCTGCTGGGTGAGGCGGCCGCGGCGGCGGGGAGTCCGGGGATGACCGGCACCCTGACGGTCCGCTATCGCCGCGGTACGCCCCTGGGAGCACTGCGCGCGGAGGCGCGGGTCGAGCGGACCGAGGGCTACAAGACGTTCGCCGTGGGTCAGATCTGTGACGCCGAAGGCGTCTGCGTCGAGGCCGAGGGCGTCTTCATCCTGCCCAGGTGGGCGCGCAGCGAGCAGGAGCAACCAGAGCGCTTCGAGTAGCGCTCAGCGCTGCTCGGTCGGAACCCCGCGGGCGCCGCTGTCGGTGAGGCGGGCCTCTTCAGCGGCCAGCGCCTCGAGCTCCTGGCGACGGGTTGTCTCCATGAGCTCGCGCGCGGCGTCATAGGCGCCGGGGGCCGACACGAGGTCGGTCGCCCCGCCCTGGAGCCGGGCCAGCGCGGCGCGCGCGAAGATCTGCTGCTCGGTCGTCGTCCGCTCCGAGCGGCCACGCCCCAGGAACGAGATGGCCCAGTGGAGGACGGCGGTGACGCGGCTCTTGAAGCCGGTGATGTAGACGAGGTGTACGGCGAGCCACATCAACCAGGCGATGATCCCGGTGAGACGTAGCTTGCCGACCATCGCCACCGCGTTGAACCGGCTGATGATGGCCATCGAGCCCTTGTCGAAGTACTTGAACGGCTGCTGCGGTGCCTTGTCGTGCAGCCGGTTGTGGATCTCCTTGGCGGCATACTTCGCCCCCTGGATCGCCACCTGCGCGACGCCGGGGAGGTTGTCGAGCGCGATCATGTCGCCGACGACGAAGACCTCCGGGTGGCCCGGCAACGTCAGGTCCGGGTTGACGCCGATCCGGCCGGCCCGGTCGAGGGGGGCTCCGGTCTGCTCGGCGAGGGTCCGGCCCAACGAGCTCGCCTGGACGCCGGCGGCCCAGATCTTGGTGACGGTGTTGATGCGTTCGACGCGGCCGTCCTTGAACTTCATCTCGATGCCGCGCTCGTCGACCCCGGTCACCATCGCCCCGAGGATGACCTCGACGCCGAGGTCCTCGAGCTCGGACTTGGCCTTCGCGCCGAGCTTCTGACCGAACGGCGGCAGGACCTGGGGCGCCGCGTCGAGCAGGATCACGCGAGCGCTGCGGGTGTTGATGGCGCGGAAGTCGCGCTTGAGCGTGCGGTGGGCCAGCTCGGCGATCTGTCCGGCCATCTCCACGCCGGTGGGGCCGGCGCCGACGACCACGAAGGTCAGGAGGTGGTCGACGTTGTCGCCGCGGTTGGCCCGAGCTCGGCCATCTCGAAGGCGCCGAAGATGCGGCCCCGCAGCTCCAGGGCATCGTCGATGCTCTTCATGCCGGGGGCGTGCTCGGAGAAGTGGTTGTTGCCGAAGTAGGACTGCGTCGCGCCCGCCGCCACGATCAGGGAGTCGTAGGGGGTCACCGTCTCCCGGCCGAGGACGTGGCTGGTGACGATCCGCGACTCGAGGTCGATGCCGGTCACCTCACCCAGCAGGACCTGCGCGTTCTTCTGGCTGCTCAGCACCTCGCGGGTCGGCGGAGCGATCTCGCCCTCGCTGAGGATGCCGGTCGCCACCTGGTAGAGCAGCGGCTGGAACAGGTGGTGGGTGGTCTTGGCGACCATCGTGACGTCGACAGGCGAGCGTCGCAGCGCCTTGGTGCCGAAGAGGCCGCCGAACCCGGAGCCGATCACGACCACCCGGTGGGCGGATGGGGCCTGGACCGTCGACATGTCTTTCCTCTCGAGAGCCGAAACGTCGCGAGCCGCGCGCACGAATCAATGCATGCTGCTCGATGATGTCCTTCAAGTCTCCTGCCTGCGACTCCCGGAAGCGAACTCGGGGGACGGGTCGGGTTCGTCACACGCAGGGACTGGGAGAAATAATGTCGAAGATCACGTTTGCCCCTCCGGACCACTGGGTAGGCATGCGACGCCGGACTGTCCTCTTGCCCGAAAGAGCCCCTTGCCGCTGAACCAGGCCCCGCTGCCGCTGGCCCAGTCCCCCCGCGCCGCCGCCGACGCGCGGCGCTGGGTCGCGCGACTGATCCAGCAGCTCGGGCGCCAGGACCTGCTGGAGTGCGCGGAGCTCGGCACGGCAGAGCTGGTCGCGAACGCGATCCTGCACGGCGCGGCGCCCATCTCGGTGCGGCTGCGCGGAACCGCTTCGCACCCGCGGATCGAGGTGCTCGACGGCTCGCCGAAACCACCGGAGTCACCAGCGCACGCGACCGACTCCGACGACTACCTCGCGACCTTCGGGCGGGGCCTGTCGATGGTGGCGATGGCCTCGGTCGCGTGGGGTGCCTCGATGGAGCCCCAGGGGAAGGTGGTGTGGTTCGAGCCCGCGTCGAGCATGGACGGACACCCGCCGCCCTCACCGGTGTTCGACAGCCACGTCGAGCCGGCGTTCGCACCACCCACCGGCAACGCGGTTCCGGTGAGCCTGCGCGGCCTCGACGTCGCCCTGGCGATGACCTTGAGCAGGCAGTACGCCGACCTGCGACGCGAGCTCCGACTGCTCGCAGTGGCTCACCAGGAGGCCTATCCGCTGGCCGCCAACCTGTCCTCGATGTTCGCCGACTACGAACGCCACGTCCCGCGCGAGGTGCACATGGCGGTCAAGAGCGCGCGACGTGCCGGCGCAGCCACGATCGACCTGGAGGTGTCGGTCGAACCCGAGGCGGCCCCGCTCCTGAGCACCATGATGGAGATGTTCGACCTGGCCGACGCCTTCTGCAAGGCCGAGAGGCTCCTGTCGGTCCAGCGCTCGGCCGAGCAGCGCGCCTTCCACGTCTGGTATCTCAACGAATACATCCGCCAGATCGGCGGCGCGGCGCCGACGGCCTTCAACCCCGCTGCCCCGCCGATCGGCAACCAGCAGGTCTCGTGAGCGCCCCGCTCCGACCTGGCGACCTCGTCGTCGTCGCCGCGGGCGCCGCCGTGGGAGCTGCACTCCGCTGGGGTCTCGGTCTCGGCGTCGCGGACGGCCCCGGATTCCCGTGGACGACCTTCGCCATCAACGTCGTGGGGTGCTTCGCCCTCGGCCTGCTCCCCCTGATCGACGGCCGCAACCACCTGGTGACCCTCTTCGCCGGACCGGGCCTGCTCGGCGGCTTCACGACCGTCTCCACCTACGCCGACCAGGCACGCGCGCTGGCGACGGCCGGTGACCTCGCGCTGGCGGGCCTGTATGTCGGCGGCACCCTCGCGGTGGCGATGCTTGCGGCCTTCGCCGGGCGACGCCTTTCACACCGCCCCGAGCCAGCGGACGCCCTCACGTGAGCGTGCTCCTCGTCGCGCTGGGCGCCGCCGTCGGAGCGCCCCTGCGCTATGCCTGCGCCCACACGCTCGATGGGCGGTGGCCATCGGGGACGCTGCTCGTCAACACCGTGGGATCGTTGCTGGTCGGCCTGTTCGCGGCGCTCTCGCTCGGCGACCATGCGTGGGCCTTCCTCGCCACCGGCTTCTGCGGGGCCCTCACGTCCTTCTCCTCGTTCGCGGTGCAGTCCGTGGAGCGTGGGCCGCGGCTGGGTCCTACCTATGCAGCAACGACCGTGGCGCTGGCCCTCGCGGCGTGCGCCCTCGGGTTCTGGCTCGGCTCAGCGGTCGCGTGAGGGGCCTGGCTCAGGCATAGCCCAGCTCGTCGAGACGCGCATCGTCGATGCCGAAGTGGTGGGCGATCTCGTGCACCACGGTGATGCGGACCTCCTCCTCCACCTGCTCGGCGGAGTCGCAGAAGGCGAGGAGGTTGTCGCGGAAGAGCAGGATCCGGTCGGGCAGGTCGCCGGCGTGGTTGGCCGCCCGCTCGGTCAGGGCAACGCCGTCATAGATGCCCAGCAGGTCGGGATCCTCCGGCGGAGCCGTCGGTTGCACGAGCACCACGACGTTGTGGACCAGGCGGGCGACCTCGTCGGGCAGGGCATCGAGCGCGTCGGTCACCAAGCGATCGAAGTCGTCGGGTGAGAGCTCAACTGGCACGCGTCCAGCCTAGGCGTGCGACGAAATGAGGACTGGCCCGGAGCAGTGCTCCGGGCCAGTGCTGGCGACCCCGACGGGACTCGAACCCGCGGCCTCCGCCGTGACAGGGCGGCGCGCTAACCAACTGCGCTACGGGGCCATGATGATGCTGCCGCGACGCTGCTGGTGGTGACGCAACTGTCGAAGCGGTGGAACTCTAACCCATCGTCCAGCCCCCCTCCCAATCGAGAGGAAGCCGGGCGAGAAGCTGCACCCCCAACGGGATTCGAACCCGTGCTACCGCCGTGAAAGGGCGACGTCCTAGGCCGCTAGACGATGGGGGCCTGCCTGCCGGGACCCTGTCGAGACAGAGACCGCTGAGGCGTCGTACAGCATAGGGCTGGGCCGGGGAGCCGCCCAAATGCGGGGACTGGATTCCTGACCGGACCAGCGCCTCATGTATTCTTCCCCCGCTTGGCCAGGTAGCTCAGTTGGTACGAGCGACCGACTGAAAATCGGTAGGTCGGCGGTTCGACCCCGCCCCTGGCCACCAGCAGACGAAGCGCCCGGTCACGTCCCGACCGGGCGCTTCGCTCGTTGCACCCGATGACACACTCACCGGGTGCTCCCCCGCCTCGAGATCGTGCGGCGACTTCGGCCGATCGACCTCCTCGCACCCGGGTCCTCGATCGACCTGCCGGTGGCCGGAGCCCATCCGATGCCGATGCCCGCGCCGGGAGCAACGGTCGTGATGCCGGGCGGCGAGGGGACACTCGCCTTCCGGCTCGGCGACCACCGCCTGGCGGGCAGCGTCGCGCGTGGGCACGCGGCGCTGGTGTTCGACCACGCCGGCCGGACATCGACCCATCGCAGCCGCAGGCACGGCCGCTGCGACCAGGAGCCGAGCGCCATGGCGCTGACACTGACAGGCACGCAGCTCACTCTGCTCACCTGCGAGGCCGAGCGCTGGGTCGGGCGGGCGAGGATCGACCTCGCCGACCCCGCGACCCGCGTCGACGTGCACGACGAGGCACTTCTCGCCGGCCTGCAGGTCGAGTGCAGCGCTCCGGCGACGGCGGGACGGTTCGGGCAGCTCGGCCTGCGCGACATCAGGCTCGTGACCGCACGCGACGGCAGCCCGGTGCGTGACCGAGCCCGGCTGCTGATCAGCGCCACCTCCGCCGGGCCCGGCTTCTTCGCCACGGCCCACACGTCGGTGTGGTCGTTCGACCCCGACTCCTTCGACCTCGAGCACCGCAGCGACCTGTGGTTCCGGCGTCCCGACCGTCCCGGCGTGTATGGCGACCACGCCACCCACGTCGTCCGCGACGGTGACGGCTGGCTGGTCGCCACCAGCACCTGGGGCGACTTCCGGCACGCCGACCCGAAGCGCTCGGTGCGGGCCACGATCGCTCGCACCCGCAGTGACGTGACGACAGGCGTCCACGTTCTCGACACCGAGGAGCTGCCCCTGCCCACCGACGGCTTCCGCTCCGTCGGGGTGTGGGACCCGCACCTCGTGCACACCGGGCACGAGTGGCTCGTCGGCTTCGCCAGCGCCCGGAAGTTCTTCCGGTTCCATCCAGCGCTCGCGAGCGGCCGCAGGCTCGAGGAGCTCTCGCTGCGCGCGGCCGCGACCGACCGTCGAGCCACCGAGGGGACGACCCTGGTGAAGATCGACGGCCAGTGGCGGGTCCTGGCCAGTGACGGTCCGGCGGGACGACGTGGACAGCGCCGGCGCCACCCGGTCTTCGACCTCGACCTGCGCGAGGTGGGCGAGCTGGCGGCGGCATACCCGACGAACCTGCCCTGGCCCACGCTGGTCGAGACCGAGGACGGCTGGCTCATGCTCACCTTCAACGGTCGACCCACGGGCGGACGGCTGCTCGGCTACGGCACCCACGGCGACCTCGTCGTGCAACGGGAGACCGGGCGCGTCTAGGCTGGATGTGACAGCGGTCACCACCCATGTGGTCGCTCGACCAGGCCGCGCCACCGCGTGGTCGCACCCACGAGAGAAATAAGGACAGCACCCATGTCTGTTGACGTCTTCGAGCTCGGTCACGAGCACGAGCAGGTGGTCTTCGCCAACGACGAGGCGACGGGCCTCCGGGCGATCATCGCCATCCACTCCACCGCCCTCGGCCCGGCCCTCGGCGGCACCAGGTTCTATCCCTACCCGTCCACGGACGCGGCGATCGAGGACGTTCTCGCCCTCTCGCGAGGGATGTCCTACAAGGCGGCGCTCGCCGGTCTCGACCTCGGCGGCGGCAAGGCCGTCATCATCGGCGACCCGGCTGCGCTCAAGACCGAGGCGCTGCTCCGCGCCTATGGCCGCTTCGTCCAGTCGCTCAACGGTCGCTACTACACCGCCTGCGACGTCGGCACGTTCTCGGCCGACATGGACCACATCGCTCGCGAGTGCGACTTCGTGACCGGCCGCACCGTCGCCCACGGCGGTGCGGGCGACAGCTCGGTGCTGACTGCCTTCGGCGTCTTCCAGGGCATGCGCGCCGCGGCCGTGGCCACGTGGGGCACCGACACCCTGGCGGGTCGGACCGTCGGCGTCGCAGGCGTGGGCAAGGTCGGACGACACCTGGTCCGCTACCTGATCGAGGACGGCGCGAGCGTCGTCGTCACCGACGTGCACGCGCCCTCGGTCGAGGCGGTCCGCGAGGAGTTCCCCCAGGTCGACGTCGTCGCCTCCACGCAGGCGCTCGTGTCCTCACCGATCGACGTCTATGCGCCGTGCGCCCTCGGCAACGCGCTCACCGACGAGGTGGTCGACGCGCTGAGCGCCGAGATCGTCTGCGGCGCCGCCAACAACCAGCTCGCGCACCCGGGCGTCGAGAAGCAGCTCGAGGACCGCGGGATCCTCTACGCGCCCGACTACTGCGTCAACGCCGGCGGCCTGATCCAGGTCGCCGACGAGCTCGAGGGCTTCTCGTTCGAGCGTGCCAAGCAGCGCGCTGCCGGCATCTTCGACACGACCAGGACCGTGTTCGAGATCGCTCGCGCCGAGGGCGTGCCGCCGGCCATCGCGGCCGACCGGCTCGCCGAGCGTCGCATGCGCGACGTCGGACGGCTCCGCGGCGTGTGGCTGCCCTGATCCTCGTACGGCGAGGTCGGTGACCCGGTCCTTCGGGTCATCGACCTCGGCTCAGAGCAGCTGCGTCAGTCGCGCGAGGGCTCGATGACGTCGGACCACTTCTCGAGCACCTCGGGATCCACCTCGTCCTGCTGCTTGCCACTGTCGCCGTGCAACTCACTGGCGAGCGCCCCGAAGTCCGTCTCGTGCGTGCGGTACTTCAGGTCGCGTGCGACCTTCGTCTGCTTGGCTTTAGCTCGGCCGCGCCCCATAGGGTCAGCCCCCTCGCAACTCGGCCGGGGCAACGAGGCGCCCGGACTATCCATAAGATTTCTCGTGGGTGCAACGCTACCTGCTGCCTGGGTGTTCCCGCACGTCGGGGCGCCGTAAACCCATGAGATTCTCAGGTCGGCAGCGTCAGCGGTGGTCCCCGGTGAGCGTCACCCGGCCGTCTCCGCCCTCACGGACCTCGCCGGCCACCCACGCCGGGATGTCGTGGCGGGCCAGCAGCGTGATCGCGACGTCGGCCGCCTCCGGGGCCAGCAGAGCGACCATCCCGACGCCGCAGTTGAGCGTCGCCTCGAGGTCCTCGCGGGAGACTCCGCCGACGTCGGCGACCAGCGAGAAGACGGGCGGCAGGCTCCAGGTGGCGCGGTCGAGCGTCGCGCTGAGCTCGACCGGCATGACCCGCTCGAGGTTGGCCGCGAGTCCCCCGCCGGTGACGTGCGACATCGCGTGCACCTCGACGCCGTCCGCCAGGTCGAGGCAGGCCCGGGCATAGATGCGGGTCGGCTCGAGGAGCTCCTCGCCCAGGGTGCGCCCGAGGACGTCGACGTCGCGGTCCAGGGCCCAGCCGGCGGTGTTGAGCAGGACGTGACGCACGAGGGAGTAGCCGTTGGAGTGCAGGCCGCTGGAGCCCATGGCCAGCACCACGTCACCAGGTCGCACGCGGCCCGGGCCGAGCAGCCGGTCGGCCTCGACGACGCCGGTCGCTGCCCCGGCGACGTCGTACTCGTCGGGGTCGAGCAGTCCCGGGTGCTCGGCCGTCTCGCCGCCGATGAGCGCGCAGCCGGCGACCACGCAGGCCTCGGCGATGCCCTTGACGATCGCCGCGATCCGTTCGGGCACGACCCGGCCGGTGGCGATGTAGTCGGTCATGAAGAGCGGCTCGGCCCCGCACACCACGAGGTCGTCGACGACCATCCCGACGAGGTCGAAGCCGATCGTGTCGTGGACGTCCATCTGCTGGGCGATGGCGACCTTGGTGCCGACACCGTCGGTCGACGTGGCGAGCAACGGGCGCTCGAACCTGGTCAGTGCCGTGGCGTCGAAGAGCCCGGCGAACCCGCCGAGCCCACCGATCATCTCGGGCCGGCGGGCCTTCTCCACCCAGCCCTTCATCAGGTCGATCGCGCGGTCGGCGGCCTCGATCGACACGCCGGCCTCGGCATAGGCACCACTGGTGGGAAGGTCGGTCACGTGGTCTCCACTCGCGTCGATCGGTTCGGGGTCGAGCCGTCAGGGGTTGTTGAGGACAGGCAGCGCAGTCGCGTCGGCGGGCACCTCGAGCAGGTGCTTGCCCAGCCGGTCGGCGTCGGGCAGCTCGATCGGGTAGACCCCGTCGAAGCAGGCCCGGCACAGGTCGGGCTTGGGGACCGACGTGGCCTCGATGAGGTCGTCGAGATCGATGTAGCCCAGCGAGTCGGCGTCGATGGAACGGCAGATCTCGTCGGTGGTGAGGCCGTTGGCGATGAGCTCGGCCCGGGTGGCGAAGTCGATGCCGTAGAAGCACGGCCACTTCACCGGCGGGGACGAGATCCTCACGTGCACCTCGCGCGCACCCGCCTCCCGCAGCATCCGCACCAGTGAGCGCTGGGTGTTGCCGCGGACGATCGAGTCGTCGACCACGACCAGGCGCTTGCCCTCGATGACGTCGCGCAGCGGGTTGAGCTTGAGCCGGATGCCGAGCTGGCGGATCGTCTGGCTCGGCTGGATGAAGGTGCGGCCGACGTAGGAGTTCTTGACCAGGCCCATGCCGTAGGGGATGCCGGAGGCCTCCGCATAGCCGATGGCGCTCGGGGTGCCGGACTCAGGCACGGGTATGACGAGGTCGGCGTCGGCCGGGAACGCCTTGGCCAGGCGGCGGCCGATCTCGACGCGCACGCTGTGCACCCGCTGGCTGACCATGATCGTGTCGGGGCGGGCGAGATAGACGAACTCGAACAGGCAGTGCTTCGGCGCCGCCTCGGCGAACCGCTGGGTGCGCAGGCCGTTCTCGTCGACGGCGATCAGCTCACCCGGCTCGATCTCCCGGATGAACGAGGCCCCCACGATGTCCAGGGCTGCGGTCTCGGAGGCGACGACCCAGCCGCGCTCGAGCCGTCCGAGGACCAGGGGCCGGATGCCTTGGGGGTCGCGAGCGGCATACAGCGTGTGCTCGTCCATCCAGATGAAGGAGTAGGCGCCCTCGATCTGGGGCAGCAGCTCGGCGGCCCGCTCCTCGACCGTCTGGCCGGGGTGGTGGGCCAGCAGCTCGGTGACCACCGAGGTGTCGTTGGTGGCGGTGGCCGGCATCCGCACCTTGAGGTCGAGGAGTCCCTCGGACTCACCGCTGGCGACCATCTCGGCCAGCTCGGCGGTGTTGATCAGGTTGCCGTTGTGGGCGAGCGCGATGGAGCCGGTGGCGGTGGGGTGGAAGGTGGGCTGGGCGTTGTGCCAGGTGCTGGCGCCGGTGGTCGAGTAGCGCGCGTGCCCGACCGCGAGGTGCCCCTTGAGCGAGGCCAGGGTGGACTCGTCGAAGACCTGCGAGACCAGGCCCATGTCCTTGTAGACCAGGATCTGGCGACCGTTGCTGACCGCGATGCCGGCCGACTCCTGGCCACGGTGCTGGAGGGCATAGAGGCCGTAGTAGGTCAGCTTGGCGACGTCCTCGCCGGGGGCCCAGACGCCGAAGACGCCACAGGCGTCCTGGGGGCCCTGGTCGTGGGGGTCGATGGCCGCGGTGAGGCGGCCGTCGCCGCCCTTCCGGCTGGTCGGCTGAGGCACGGGCGTCAGTCTAGGCGCGCCCGGGCCCTGGCCCGAACCGGCGAGCACCGGGGTGGACGGGCTGGCCGCCTGCGGGGCGGACGGTGGCCGAGGACAGGATCGGCGGGTAGTTCAGGACAAGAGTGTCGTTGCGGGCGGCCTCCAACGACCATGTTGTCCTGAACTACCCCGATAGAGGCCGCGCTCAGAGCTGCCCGACGTTGCGCAGCAGCAGCGCCTCGGCGAGCACGACCTTCTCGAACTCCGCGAGGTGCAAGCCCTCGTTGGCGCCGTGGGCCCGTGTGTCGGGGTCCTCCACACCCGTGACCAGCACGCTCGCCTGCGGGAACGCCTCGAGGAACTCCGCGATGAAGGGGATGGACCCGCCGACGCCCATGTCGACCGGCGCGGTGCCGTCCCATGCCTCGGCGAACGCAGCCCGGGCAGCGTCGTAGGCAGGACCGGTGGCGTCGATCCGGGTCGCCTCCCCGGTGTCGACGACGACCGTGTCGAGGGTCGCGCCCCACGCGACGTGCTTCTCGAGGTGGCGCTGGAGGCACTCAACGGCGTTGGCCGTCGTGTCGCCCGGGGCGACCCGGAGGCTGATCCGACAGCGCGCGGCCGGGACCAGGGTGTTGGAGGCGCCCTCGACCTTGGGCGCGTCGAGGCCGGTGATGCTCAATGCAGGCTTCGTCCAGAGCCGCTCGACGGCCGACCCAGAACCGATCCACTGCACGCCCTCGGCTGCACCGGACTCAGCACGCAGACGGGCCTCGGGATAGTCGACGTCGGCGGCGGGGCCGCTGTGCAGGCCCTCGATCACCAGGTTGCCGTCGTCGTCGTGGAGGCTGGCGATGAGCCGGCTCAAGGTCATGATCGAGTCGGGCACGAGACCGCCCCACATGCCGGAGTGGACGGCGTGGGTGAGCGTGCGGACCTCGACGTCCATCCGGACGAGGCCTCGGAGGCTGGTGGTCAACGCGGGTTCGCCGATGTCCCAGTTGCCGGAGTCGGCGATCACGATGACGTCGGCCGCCAGGCGGTCCTTGTAGGTGGTGAGGAGCTCGACCAGGGTGTCGGAGCCGACCTCCTCCTCGCCCTCGATGAACATCACCAGGTTGACGGGCAGCTCGTCGCCGAAGATGCGGACGGCGCCGAGGTGGGCCGCGATCCCGGCCTTGTCGTCGGCCGCTCCCCGGCCGTAGAGACGGTCGCCTCTCTCAGTGGGTTCGAAGGGCGGGGAGTCCCAGTCGGTGTGGTCGTTCTCCGGCTGCACGTCGTGGTGGGCATAGAGCAGGACCGTCGGCGCACCCTCGGGCCCGGCCTTCTTGGCGATCACGGCGGGCGGGGCACCCTCGAAGGCGCGGACGATCTCGGTGTCGAAGCCCTCGGCGGCGAACAGGTCGCGTGTCGCCTCGGCACTGCGCTCGACCTCGCCGGCGCGGGCGGGGTCGGCGGAGACGGACTCGATGCGGACCAGGTCTTCGAGGTCCTTGCGGATGCCGGGGAGGACCTCGGTGAGGCGGGCGCGGATGTCGACGGTCATGACTGCACCATATGAGCCGCAGCCGTCGTCAGCTCCAGCGAGGTGCAGCCAGCTCCAGCGCGACCTGGCGCCCGGTCTCGGTGAAGCCGAGCCGGCGATAGAGGCCGAGCGCCTCCCCGTCGACGTCCGCCACGATGACGAGCGTCCTCGCCGCGAGATCCGTCAGGGCGTGCTGGCCGGCCGCGTGCACCACGCTCGCGCCGATGCCCTGGCGCCGATGGGCTCCGGCCGTCTCGACGGTCTGGAAGCGCGCCAGCCCCGGCTCGGGACAGAACACCGCGGCGGCGCTCACGAGCTCGTCGCCGAGGAAGGCACCGAACCGTGCTCCCAGCCCCTGCTCGACCAGTCTGCGTTCCTGGTCGTTCCTGGCCGTGGCATAGGCGAGGAAGGCGCCCTGCGAGACGTTCGGATAGCCGGCCCGCCCGAGCATCGCCCATCGCTCCCAGTCGTCGTCGGTGGTGAGCTGTCGGACCTCGACCTCGGCGGCCGGGGCCAGCGGCTGCACCAGGCGCTCCGTGGTCAGGACGGCACAGACCTCACTCGTCAGCCCGGCGTCGTGCCAGGGCGTCAGGTCCTCGGGGGGCTCGGTGCCGTCGATGCCGATGGCGACGTGTGCGGCGGTCGGGAACTCGGTCCAGAAGGCGCCGACCACCTCGCGCTCTCCACCCGGGACCGGCGGCGCCCCGAGGAGGATGAAGTTGCCCCAGAAATAGGTCGGGTTGTCGGGCGTGCGGACCACGAGGTGGGTGCCCCGGTCCTCCACGACGCTGCCGGCCTTCTGCAGCAGGGCGACGTCGGTGCGGAACCCGAGCGAGCGGATGTCCATGTCAGTCCTCGTTGGTGGGGGTCAGCGGCAGGTATGCCGACAGGTCGGTGCGCTCGCCGCTGGCGACGACGGCGCCGGCCGCGACCGCCTCGGCCCAGGTCGTGCCGCCGGTGGCCAGGGCGATCCAGGTCGCGGCGTCGGTCTCGACCACCGCCGGCGGGGTTCCCCGCGTGTGTCGCACGCCGGGGACGACCTGCGCGGCGGCGTACGGCGGGACACGCACCTCGACCGACGCGCCGGGCGCCCGCTCGGCGAGAACCGCGAGGAAGTGCTTCACCAGCAGCTTGTCGTCGGCGCTCGTGCGCGACGCGAGTGCAGCTGCGACTGCGTCCTGGGTCGCGGGACGGAGTCGGACGGGCACGCCGCAAGCCTAGTCTCGCCGCTCGCGGCCGCCCTGACCCGCACCGAGCGCGGGCCTGCTCGATCAGCCAGCTGCCGGGCTGACGTCGTCGAGGATGTCCACGATCCGACGCCAGGCCGGGCTCGCGACCTCGATCACCGCGAAGTGGCCGCCCTCGACCTCTACGAGCTCGGCCTCGGCGCCGGCAGCCCGCGCGGCGGCGACGTAGTCGCGCGACTGGCTGATGGGCACGACGTCGTCGTCAGCGGCGTGGACGAACCACGCGGGTATGTCGAGGGGCACCTGCCGACGAGGGTCGGCGAGCTCATAGTCGGGGTGGTCCGGTGCGCTGCCCATCAGGGCCTGGACCGCGCCGCCGCCCTGCCCCTCCTCGTGGGCCGTCGTCAGGTCGACCACACCCGCCTGGGAGACGACGTGGGTGATCGGCACCCGCACAGGCCAGGGGTCGAACCGGCCGCGCGCGGCCGCCCAGGTCGCGAGGTGCCCGCCGGCCGAGTGCCCCAGGGTGACCAGGGTGGAGGTGTCCACGTCGGTGGCGGCGAGGGTCTCGATCGCGGCGTGCACGTCGTCGAAGGTCTCGGGGAAACCTCCGCCGTTGCCGACGCGGCGATATTCGATGTTGAGGGTCGTCCAGCCCCCGCGGGTGAGCTCCTCGGCGAGCGGCTCCCCCAGCGAGGCGTCGTATTCCGCCTTCCAGAAGCCGCCGTGGATGACCACGACGGCGCCACGGCTCACGGTCTCGGGTCGGCGCAGGTCGGCCCACTGGGAGGCGTCGGGGCCATAGGTGAGTCGCTCGGTCCTGCCCACGGGGCCTCCTGTCGGCTTCTTCTTCGCGGTGGACGTACACGCGTTCAGACCGCCCGCCACCGTGGCGATCAAGGCCGTACGCCGAAGTATTTGTGGTGAATCCACCGCCTGATCGTAGATCCGCTCTTGCAAGTGACGCCGGTCACACCTAGGTTTCCCGGTGTTGCCCGGGGCTTCCCCCGGGCAATCTCTCGGCTCTCGGCTCTCGGAAAGGTTTCACCATGTCCACATCCCCACGCAGGACGTCGCGGTCAACCCGCACGGCGTTCCTGGCTCTCGCCTCGTCGGCAGCGCTCGCCACCGCAGCGTTCTCCGCCCCGGCCGCCACGGGCGACACCCCCGACGGCAGCTCCAACTCGGAAGCGCTCCGGGCAGCCGTCACCACTGAAGGAGTCTTCGAGCACCTCAACGCGCTCCAGGCGATCGCCGACCGCAATGACGGCACGCGCGCCTCCGGGACCCCGGGCTACGCCGCCTCCAAGGACTACGTCGTCTCGAAGCTTCGGGCCGCCGGCTACAAGCCGACCGTCCAGGCGTTCGACTTCCCGTTCTACCGCCAGCTCGAGCCGGCGACCTTCGATGTGAGCGCCCCCTCTGCGGCGTCCTACGTCGACGGCGAGGACTTCGCGCTGATGACCTACTCCGGGTCGGGCAGCGTCACCGACGGCACCGTCCAGCCGGTCGACCTCAACCTCGGCGGCACGTCCACCAGTGGTTGCGAGACCTCGGACTTCAACGGCTTCACGAGCGGGAACATCGCCCTCGTCCGTCGCGGGACCTGCGCCTTCGCCGTCAAGGTGGTCAACGCCCAGGACGCCGGGGCGTCCGCGGTGATCGTGATGAACACCAACCCGGGCAACCCGGCCTTCGGTGGCACCCTCGGCTCGCCGGTTGGCACCGTGCCCTCCCTCGGCACCAGCTATGCGATCGGCGAGTCACTGGCGCAGGGTGGCACCGCCACCATCAAGGCCCGGACCGAGTCCGAGATCCGCGAGACCTGGAACATCCACGCGGACAGCAAGACCGGTGACCGCGAGACCATGGTCCAGACGGGTGCTCACCTCGACAGCGTCGTCGTCGGCCCCGGCAGCAACGACAACGGCTCCGGCTCGGCGGCCCTCCTCGAGGTGGCCGAGCAGATGGCCACCACCAAGCTGACCAACCGGGTGCGTTTCTCCTGGTGGGGTGCTGAGGAGCTCGGCCTGCTCGGGTCGGAGCACTACATCGACGACCTGGCGACCAACAACCCCAACCTGCTCGAGAAGATCGCGATCTACCTCAACTTCGACATGGTCGGCTCGCCCAACTACGGCCTGTTCGTCTATGACGGCGACAACTCCGCCTTCCCTGTCGGCCCTGGTGCCGCCAAGGGTCCGGAGGGCTCGGCCCAGATCGAGAAGCTGTTCCACGACTACTTCGACTCGCAGGGGCTCAACTCCGCCGAGACCGCCTTCAGCGGCCGCAGCGACTACGGCCCGTTCATCGCCATGGACATCCCCGCCGGCGGTCTCTTCACCGGCGCCGAGGGCATCAAGACCGAGTCGCAGGCCGAGCTGTTCGGCGGCCAGGCGGGCGTTGCGTACGACGAGTGCTACCACGCCGAGTGCGACGACGTGACCAACAACAACCCCGACGCCATCAACTTCAACTCCGACGCGATGGCCCACGCGGTGCTGACCTACGGCCAGGACCTGAGCTCGCTCAGCCAGCCCACCACCAGCACCGTCCGCGGTGACGGCACGCCGAGTGGTGGCGGTCTGCACGAGGACCACGACCACGAGCAGCCCAGCAGCTGATCGAGTCACCAGTGCGAAGGGCCCCCGCCTCGGCGGGGGCCCTTCGTCGTTCGCGCGATCGTCGCGGGTCGCCCCGCGCACCCCACGGTCGTGGCGTCACCCGCGGGTGGTGGGGTCCGGTTGCTGCTCAGGCGGTGGCGTGCGCGGGTCCCAGGCGCCATACGCCCCCACCACCCGCGTGTGACAAGGGAGAGCGGGCTCAGGCGGCGGCTGGTCAGCCCAGGGCGTCAGGGAGCGTGGCGCTCCACGCCGCGCGCAGCTCGGCCACCGAGACCTCGAACTGGCCCTCGACGCTGATCGTGTCGCCTCCGGTGCGACCGATCGAGGCGATGGGGACGCCGTGCTGCTCGGCCAGGGCGACAAGGCGCTCGGCGTTGTCGGGGGTGACCGTCACGATGGCGCGAGCAGCGGACTCGGAGAACAGGGCCACGAACGCGTCGCCGCCCGCGACGTCGGCCAGCGACACCGAGACCCCGACCCCGTTGCGGAAGGAGGACTCCGCCAGGGCCTGACCCAGTCCACCGTCGGACAGGTCGTGGGCACCGGTGACAACTGAATCGCGCGCAGCCTCGACGAGCAGCTTCGACAGGGCCCGCTCGGCGGCGAGGTCGACCCGCGGCGGCAGGCCGCCGAGGTGGTCGTGGACGACGTGGGCCCACTCCGAGCCGGAGAGCTCCTCGCGGGTCTCGCCCAGCAGGAACACCTGCTGGTCGGCGGCCGGGAAGCCGCTCGGCGTACGGCGGGTGACGTCCTCGATGACGCCGAGGATCGCGACCACCGGGGTGGGGAGGATGGCCGTCTCGCCGGTCTGGTTGTAGAGGCTGACGTTGCCGCCGGTCACGGGGATGCCGAGCTCCAGGCAGGCGTCCTTGAGGCCCCGGCAGGCCTCGGCGAACTGCCACATGACGTCGGGGTCCTCGGGCGAGCCGAAGTTGAGGCAGTCGCTCATCGCCAGCGGGATCGCGCCGACGGTGGAGACGTTGCGGTAGGACTCCGCGAAGGCGAGCTGCGCCCCGGTGTAGGGGTCGAGCTTGGCGAAGCGGCCGTTGCAGTCGGTCGACAGCGCGACGCCGAGGTTGGTGTCGTCGTCGATGCGGATCATGCCGCCGTCCTCGGGCTGGGCGAGCACGGTGTTGCCGCGGACGTAGCGGTCGTACTGGTCGGTGACCCATGACCGGTCACAGAGGTTGGGGCTCGCCACCAGGGTCGTCAGGGTCGACGCGAGCTCCTCGCCCGTCGTCGGACGCCGCAGCGCCTCGGCCCGGTCGGCCTGGAGCGCGTCCTGCCAGGCGGGGCGCGCGAACGGACGGTGGTAGGTCGGACCGTCGTGGGCGACCGAGGCGGGCGGGACGTCGACCACGCGCTCGCCGTGCCAGTCGATCTCGAGGCGACCGGTGCTGGTGACCTCGCCGATGACGGCGGCCTCCACCTCCCACTTCGCGCAGATGGCCATGAAGTCGTCGACGTGGTGCGGCTCGACGACCGCCATCATCCGCTCCTGCGACTCGCTCATCAGGATCTCTTCGGGAGCCAGCGTCGAGTCACGCAGCGGGACGCGGTCGAGGTCGCAGCGCATGCCGCCGTCGCCCGCGGACGCCAGCTCGGACGTCGCGCACGAGAGCCCGGCGCCGCCGAGGTCCTGGATGCCGTTGACGACGCCGGCGGCGAAGAGCTCGAGGGTGCACTCGATGAGGAGCTTCTCCATGAACGGGTCGCCGACCTGCACGCTGGGGCGCTTGGCGGGGCCGCTGGTGCCCCCGGCACCGTCCGGCGCTGCGTCGAAGGTCTCGCTGGCCAGCACCGAGACGCCTCCGATCCCGTCGCCACCGGTGCGGGCGCCGTACAGGATGACCTGGTTGCCCTCGCCGGCCGCCTTGGCGAGGTGGAGGTCCTCGTGGCGCAGGACGCCGAGGCCGAGGGCGTTGACGAGCGGGTTGCCGAGGTAGGTCTTGTCGAAGACCACCTCGCCGCCGATGTTGGCCAGGCCCAGGCAGTTGCCGTAGCCACCGACGCCGGCCACGATCCCGGGCAGCACGCGGTGGGTGTCGGGGGCGTCGAGCGGGCCGAAGCGGAGCGGGTCCATCACCGCGATCGGACGGGCCCCCATCGCCAGGATGTCGCGGACGATGCCGCCGACGCCGGTCGCCGCTCCCTGGTAGGGCTCGACGTAGGACGGGTGGTTGTGGGACTCGACCTTGAACGAGACGGCGTAGCCCTGGCCGATGTCGATGACGCCGGCGTTCTCACCGATGCCCGCGAGCATCTTGCCGACGGGCGTCTCCTGGGGGACCTCGCCGAACTGCTTGAGGTGCACCTTCGACGACTTGTAGGAGCAGTGCTCGGACCACATGACGCTGTACATCGCGAGCTCGCTGCTGGTCGGGCGGCGACCGAGGATCTCGCGGATGCGGCTGTATTCGTCGGCCTTGAGGCCCAGGTCGGCCCACGGCTGCTCGCGCTCGGGGTCGCCGGACGCGACGGCGACGGTGTCGAGGGTGGAAGTACGGCGGGCCTGCTCGGTCTCGGACACGGGCGCCAATCTACTCAAGGCGCACCGGACGGCGACGCCGATGCCTGCGAACGTGGGACGAATGTGACTGGTGGGATCTAGGGTGAGGCGGTGCGCCGACTTGCTGCTGCCCTGATCGCCCTCGCCCTGCCGCTGACGGGCGCCGCCTCGACGCTGGCCGCCGCGTCCGAGCGTCCCGGATCCGAACGTCCCGACCGCCGGGGCAACGTCGTCACCCCCGGCGACTTCACCGGCTACGGCTTCGACCAGTGCCTGGCGCCGACCCAGAAGGCCATGGACGCCTGGCTGAACAAGTCACCGTTCCTCGCCGTGGGCATCTACATCTCCGGCGACTCCCGCGCCTGCCGCCAGCAGCCCAACCTCACGCCGACGTGGATCAGCACCCAGCTGGCGAAGGGATGGCGACTGCTGCCCATCGCCCTGGGCCCGCAGGCCAGCTGCCTGGACCGCTTCCCGCGCTACGACGACGACTTCAAGATCAGCCCCAGGCCCGGCGACGCCTACGCCACCGCCCGCGCGCAGGGAGCCGTGGAGGCCGACAAGAACGCCGCCGACGCCGCCGCGCTCGGGATCGCCGCCGGCAGCACGCTGTGGTACGACCTCGAGGCCTTCGACCTCAAGGACACGCACTGCCGCGAGTCGGCCCTCGCGTTCGTCAGCTCCTGGGTGACCCGGATCAAGGAGCGCGGCTTCGTCAGCGGCTTCTACTCCAGCGCCAGCTCGGGGATCAAGATGCTCGACGACGCCAGGCTGCAGCGCCCGGGGCAGTTCGCCCTTCCCGACCGCATCTGGATCGCCCGTTGGGACGGCGTGGCCAACACGTCCACGACCTACATCGGCGAGGACGGCTGGCGTCCCGGCGGCCGGGTGAAGCAATACCTCGGTGGGCACAACGAGACCTGGGGAGGCGTCACCATCAACATCGACAGCAACTTCCTCGACCTCGGCGCCGGCTCCCAGCCCACCCCCGACAGCCACTGCGGCGGGCTCAAGGTCGCCTTCTGGAAATATCCCGACCTGACGCCGACCGCCGCCAGGCGAAACCGCGTCAAGGTCCTGCAGTGCCTGCTCAAGGAGAAGGGCATCTATGCCGGCGACGTCTCCGGTTCCTACGACCAGGCCACGGTCGCCGCGGCCAACGCGTGGCAGTCACAGAGCAAGCTCCGCACGAGCAGCACCTTCTCGGCCCGCCACTGGACGGGGCTCCTGGCCGCAGGGAGCACGCCGGTGCTCAAGGTCGGCTCCACCGGCGAGGCGGTGCACCGCCTCCAGCGAGCCCTCAACGCCTCGGGCGCGGGACGCCTGAAGTCGAGCGGCCTCTATGACGCGCGGACCGGCGCCGCCGTACGCACCTATCAGGCCCGCCGCAGCATGCCGGCGACCGGCGTGGTCAACCGCTCGACCTGGAAGAAGCTGCTCAAGGGGGTTTCGTGACGAGCCTTCGGCTCTCCTCGACCACCGAGCCGCGGGCCTACCCGACGGGCGGGCCGACGACCAGTGCCGCGGTGGTGAGCCCACCGACCGCGAGCACGGCCAGGCCGAGGGCGAGAGCGGCATGCCCCAGCAGCCAGCTGACCGCGCGCTGCACGGCGCTCGGGCTGTCGGGAGCCGAGAGCCAGGCCGACCCGAGCAGCCCGCGTCGCTCGGCGTAGACCTCGAAGGGAAGCGTCGCAAACGGAGGTATGGCGGCCGCCAACCCGAGCGCGGTCCGCGACAACGACCACCTCTGGTCCGCAGCCACGACCACCGTCGTCAGGCAGTAGGCGATGAAGACGACCCCGTGCACCATGCCGAAGACGCGGACGCCGAGCTCGGTCGTGCCGGTGACGTACTTGAGGAACATCCCGGCGAGCAGGAGCGCCCAGGTGATCGCCTCGGCAACGGCCAGCGAGCGGAAGAGGCGTCGCGGGGAGAGAGTCGTCATGCGAAGGTCGCGGCCGCGAGCGAGGTGAAGAACCCCAGCCCGTCGGTCCCGGGGCCACACAGGTCCTCCACCGCGTGCTCGGGGTGGGGCATCAGCCCGACCACGTTTCCGCGCGCGTTGGTGATGCCGGCGATGGCGCGCATCGAGCCGTTGGGGTTGTCGTCGAGGTAGCGCGCGACGACCCGCCCCTCGCCCTCGAGCCGGTCGAGCGTGTCCTCGTCGGCGATGAACCCGCCCTCGCCGTTCTTGAGCACGATCGTCACCTCTTCGCCCGGGGCGTAGGCGGAGGTCCACGGGGTCGAGGTGTTCTCGATGCGCAGCCGCTGGTCGATGCACGCGAACTTGCGGTGGTCGTTGCGGATGAGTGCGCCCGGCAGGAGGTGGGACTCGCACAGGATCTGGAAGCCGTTGCAGATGCCGAGCACCGGCATCCCCTTGCTCGCAGCCTCGATGACCTCGGTCATCACCGGAGCGAAACGGGAGATGGCGCCGCAGCGGAGGTAGTCGCCATACGAGAATCCGCCGGGCAGGACGATCGCGTCCACGCCTCGCAGGTCGTGGTCGCCGTGCCACAGCGCGACGGCCTCGTTGCCGCCGAGTCGGATGGCACGCTGCGCGTCGACGTCGTCGAGCGAACCGGGGAAGGTGACGACCCCGACCTTCATGCTGTGTGCTTCCCGCCGACGCCGTCGCCCTCGACGTGCACCGCGAAGTCCTCGATCACCGGGTTGGACAGCAGGGTCTCGGCCATCCGCTGCACCTCGGCGAGCAGCTCGTCGGAGGCCTCGCCCTCGAGCTCGATCTCGAACCGCTTGCCCTGGCGGACGTCCTGGACGCCGGCGAAGCCCAGGCGCGGGAGTGCGCCGTGCACCGCCTTGCCCTGCGGGTCGAGGATCTCGGGCTTGGGCATGACATCGACCACGTATCGGGCCACGGGTGCTCCTGGGCGTCGGGGGATTGCGGGGTCGATCCTATCGGCGTCCACGGACGCCCCGAACGCGGTCAGCCGCGGCGGACCCTGAACACCTTCCTGGCCGGGCTGGCGTCGACCGCCGACCCGACGACCGCGCGCACCAGCAGCTTGTGCTTGCCGGGCTCGAGCTTCCTGGTCCTCACCTTGTACGGCGACGTGCAGGCCTTCCACGCCTTGCGGTCCACCTTGCACTGGAAGGTCGCCCCGGCGGTCGGTGAGGAGAACGTGAACTTCGCCGTCCTCGGCTTGGTCACCTTCGACCTGCCGCTGATCGAGAGGGTCTCCGGGGCGGCCGGCGCGACCGGGGTGACGGCCGGCGGAACAGCCGGCAGGTTGACCGTCTCGCAGCCGATGACCACGTCGGCAGCGTCGGCGGTCACCGCGTCGACCCCGGCTCCGCAGTCGACGAGGTCGACCTCCCCGTCGCGTGCGTCGACGGTGTCGTTGCCGTCGCCACCGTCGATGTCGTCCGGTCCAGCCCCGCCCGTGAGGGCGTCGTCGCCGCTGCCGCCATCGAGGGAGTCACGACCCGGACCACCGGTGAGGGCGTCCGGCCCACCCAGCGCACGCACGTCCTGCCGTCCGGCGAAGGCGGCGCCGTTCCAGACCTGTCCGGAGCTCGCCATCGTCACCGTCACCTGCTCGACCGTGGTGGCCGCAGTGACCTGGGGCTGGATGCCCGGCATCGTCACCACGAGGGAGCCCTGGTCGAGCACGACCGTCGTGCCCGCCTCGCCGGCCACCGTCTCCAGCTCGAGGTCCCACGTGTCGGTCCCGAGCCCGCCGTCGATCCCGAACTGCGGCCTGATCCGGATGAACCGGTCGTCCCCCTCCCCGCCGCTGGCGAAGCCGACCACCGACCTGAAGACGTCGTCGCCACCCTCCCCGCGAGCGTCCTTGGCGCCGCTGATGCTGTCGTCGCCCTGGCCGGTGGTCACGACGTCCGTCGAGTCGCCCGTCACGAAGTCGGAGAACGGCGAGCCGATGATCGTGTCGACGTTGTTGACGTTGCCGGCCGCGAAGACCGAGATCGCCTGCAGGTTGGAGAACGCCGACGGCACCACCTCGGCGAGCTTGATGAAGTCGGTCCCGGGTCCGCTGATCACGGTGATGGCGAAGAGCTGGCTGCACTGCCGCATGGAGTCGCTCGTGCCGGCGCGCATGGTCCCGCTCGAGCACCGCACGGCATACGAGTCGTTGGCGCCGTCGTCGAAGACGTCCCCGCTGAAGTCTGCGGTGACGACTGCGGACGACGGCGAGGCGCTGGCCATCACCAGTGCCACCGTCGTGGAGGCGACCAACGCTCGACGCAACATCCCCCGACAGTCGCCGGGGCACAGCCCCGGGTCAACGCCGGTCCAGACCAGTGACCGCCGACGGGGTCGCCGGGGCTAGTGGCGGGGGCGGACAGCGACGATCAGCAGGGCAACCCCCAGGCCGGCGACGACCGGCCCGATCATCGCCCAGGTGTCCTCACCGGTCATCGGGCTGCCCTCGAGGTAGCCCAGCCCCTGGAAGGTCCAGACCGCCCCGGCCAGGGTCATCAGGACGCCGAGCACGATCAGCAGCGGCTTCATCAGGCGAGCTCGCGCTTGAGGATCTTGCCGGTGGCGGTCATCGGCAGCTCGTCGACGAACTCGACGATGCGCGGGTACTTGTAGGTCGCCATCTGCTCCTTGCTCCACGCGACGAGCTCGTCCTCGGTCAGCTCGGCGTCCTTGGTGCGGATCACCACGGCCTTGATCTCCTCGCCGTGGCTCTCGTGCGGGACACCGATGACGGCGGCCAGGCTGACCCCGGGATGGGTGATCAGGACCTCCTCGATCTCCCGCGGATAGACGTTGTAGCCGCCGCGGATGATCATGTCCTTGGACCTGTCGACGATGTAGTAGAAGCCGTCGTCGTCCTTGCGACCGAGGTCGCCGGAGCGGAACCAGCCGTCGTGGATCGCCTCTGCTGTCGCGTCCGGGCGGTCGTAGTAGCCCTTCATGATGTTCGGGCCCTTGATCGCGATCTCCCCGATCTCCCCGCTCGCCTCCGACCAGTCCCCCGGCTCGGGGTTGATCAGCTTCATCTCCACCCCGGGGATGGGAACCCCGATCGACCCCACGCGGACCTCTTCGCCGTACGGCGCGAAGCTGGCCACCGGCGACGTCTCGGACAGGCCGTACCCCTCCAGGATGGTGACGCCGAACCGCTGCGCGAACTCCTTGTGCACCTCGACCGGCAGTGCCGAACCGCCGGCGACGGCGACCCGCAGCTGGTCGGCCAGGGCCCGGACGTCGACACCGGAGTCGTCGAGGGCACCGAGGAGTCCCCAGTACATCGTCGGCACCCCGGCGAAGAAGGTGACCCCTTCCCCGGCCATCGTCTTGAGGGCCGCGTCCGCGTCGAAGCGCGGAAGCATCACGACGGTCCCGCCGAACGCGAAGCCGCCGTTCATGATCACGGTCTGGCCGAAGGAGTGGAACAGCGGCAGCACGCACAGGTAGGTGTCGGGGTTGGCCGCGTCGGCGCCGAACAGCTGCTCGCTCACCAGCGCGTTGGAGACCATGTTGCGGTGGCGCAGCTCGGCGCCCTTGGGCTGCCCGGTCGTGCCGGAGGTGTAGAGGATGACAGCCGTGTCTTCCTCGCTGACCTCCACGGACTGCATCGTCGGCGGCTGGCCGGACATCGCCTGACCGAGTGTCTCGGTGCCCTCGACCGGCGAGGCGGCTGCCGGGTCTGCCGTGATCATGAAGAAGTGCTCGCACGAGTCGGTCTGCTCGAAGCCGGCGTGGCCCTCCTGCCCGATCGGCAGCTCCGGGGTGCCCTGGAAGCAGAAGTAGGCCTTCGCGTCCGAGTCGGCGAGGTGGTAGGCGACCTCGCGCCCCTTGAGCAGGACGTTGAGGGGCACGACCGTCGCGCCGGCCTTGAGGATGCCGTAGTAGACGATCGGGAAGTAGGGCAGGTTGGGGCAGCTGAGCGCGACCTTGTCGCCCGGCTCGATGCCCCGGGCGACCAGCAGGTTGGCCACCTGGTTGGCCGCACCGTCGACCTGGGCATAGGTCAGGCGCGTGTCACCCAGGACGACCGCGGTGCGGTCGGGATGGGCGACGGCGGACTTCTCGAGCAGGGAGGCGAGGGTCGTCATGCTCGCCAACCTACCGAGGACCAGGTCGATATCCATGGGCGATCGCGGGGTGAATCCGCCGGTCGCACCCCGATTGCTCCCATGGATATCCCTGGAAGGCGTCTGGATATCCCGTGGTAGGCGTCAGAGGCGTCGCGCAAGGATCCGGCCCGCCTTGCGGAGGTCGGCGCCGATCGCGACACCCGCGAGCCGTGCTGCGAGGGCGGCGGGGGCGGCATACGGCCCACGGCCGGTGACCTCACCCTCGGCCACGACCCGGCAGCCGGTCGAGCGCTCCTCGAAGTCCAGGCTCAGCGTCGCCGAGATGCCCCGCCAGGAGCCGACCTCCGCCCAGGCGTGAGGTCGCTCGAAGCGGGTGATCTCCATGCGCGGTCGCACGCCCACCATCGTGGTCTCCCGCCACTTCTGACCCAGCCTCGGCTCCGCGCCACGCTCGGCCAACGTCACCGAGAGCAGCGACGACTGCCACTCGGGGCGGTTGCGCGGGTCCCCGAGGTAGTCGAACGCGACGTCGCACCCGACAGGCAGGTCGACGGTCGCCCGGAAGCGCCGGGGCATCAGAACCGCTCCCCCGTCAACAGCTCGTAGGCCTCGACATATCTCGCGCGTGTCCGGTCCACGACCGCCTGGGGCAGCGGTGGCGGGGCGTCGCCCGACGACCGGTCCCAGCCGGACTCCGGGGAGGTGAGCCAGTCGCGGACGATCTGCTTGTCGTAGGACGCCTGCGCGCGACCCGGCTGCCAGTCGGCGGCCGGCCAGAACCGGCTCGAGTCGGGTGTCAGGACCTCGTCGGCCAGGACGATCGTGTCGTCGGGTCGGCGGCCGAACTCGAGCTTGGTGTCGGCCAGGATGATGCCGCGCTCGCGGGCGACCTCATGGGCCTGGGCATAGACCGCCAGCGTCAGGTCGCGCAGCTCGTCGGCCGTGCTGCGGCCGACGGCCGAGACGACCGCGTCGAAGGACACGTTCTCGTCGTGATCACCGACGGCAGCCTTCGTCGCGGGGGTGAAGATCGGCTCCGGCAGGAGGGAACCGTCCTCCAGGCCGGACGGCAGGGGGATGCCGCACACCTCGCCGGCGCTGCGGTAGTCGAGCAATCCCGACCCGGTGAGATAGCCGCGAGCCACGCACTCGACTCCGAACATGTCGAGCGACTCGCAGACGACCGCGCGGCCGGCGACCTCGGCAGGGACGTCCAGCGACACGACGTGGTTGGGCACGAGGTCCGCCAGCTGGTCGAACCACCACGACGACATCCGGGTGAGGATCTCGCCCTTGTCGGGGATCGTGGTGTCGAGGACGAAGTCGTAGGCCGAGATCCGGTCGCTCGCAACCATCAGCAGCCGACCGGCGTGCTCGCCGGCGTCGATGCGGTAGAGGTCGCGCACCTTCCCCGAGTGGAGGTGGGTCGTGCCAGCGATGGCAGGCGCGTCGGGGATGTTGAAGTCAGCCACCGGGCGAGCCTATCCGCGTCCTCAGCGGTGCAGGAACCACGCCATCTTGCGCGTCATCCACGGCAGCAGGACATAGGTCATCAGCGGCGTCATCACCAGGACCGAGACGAGCACGCGTAGCGGCAGGGGCCAGTCGCCGATCAGGTGTCCGGAGACCCAGTTGGAGGCGAGGCTGAGCGGGAAGAAGACCAGGAAGATCACCACCATCTGCTTCCAGCGCGGCGGCGCAACGGCCGGCGCAGCAGCGGCGGGCTGCACGGTGGCGGGCTCGTCGAACCACCCCTCGATGCCCGTACGGCGCTCGACGCGCGTGGCCTCGATGCGACCCTGTGCGGCCTCCAGCCACCATGCCCGCTGCGGGCTCGCCTCCCAGGCGGCCAGCGAGGCGGAGTCGGCGAAGCGATAGAGCATGTGCCACTCGGGCGAGTCCTCGCTCGGCCGCACCCAGCCACTGCCGAGGAACCCGTCGAACTGCTCGGCCAGCGCCGTCCCGGCCTGGACCCAGGCGCGCATCTCCGTCGTCCGTGACGGGTCGACGTGGCGGGTGACCGACGTGGTGACGGGGGCTGACATGTCATCCATTGTCAGCAGCGCACGCCCGTGGGGACGAACCGGCGACGACGAGATCCTGGCCACGCCGGGGCGGGTGAGAGGCTGGCCCGCGATGAGTGAGCACGCCGCGCCATACGTCCCCGACCCGCGCCGTTGGCGCGTGCTCGCCGTCTCGTTGCTGGTCGGCTTCATGTCGCTGCTCGACGTCACGATCGTCAACGTCGCGGTCCCCTCGATCCGGGCCGGTCTCGACACGAGCGCAGCGACGATCCAGTGGGTGGTGTCGGGCTACGCCCTGGCGTTCGGGATGACCCTGGTCGCGGGTGGGCGACTCGGCGACGCGCACGGCCGACGGCGGCTGATGACGATCGGCATGGTCGGGTTCGTGCTGTCCAGCATCGCGGTCGGCCTCGCCCCCAACGCCGTCACGATCGTCCTGGCCCGCCTCGCCCAGGGCGCGAGCGCCGGGCTGCTCACGCCGCAGAACTCCGGCCTGATCCAGCAGCTCTTCCGCGGCGCCGAGCGCGGCCGTGCCTTCGGGATGTTCGGCTTCACCGTCGCCATCGCCTCGGCCACCGGCCCGCTCATCGGGGGTCTGCTCATCGCCCTGCTCGGCGAGGAGAACGGGTGGCGTGCGCTGTTCCTGATCAACGTCCCCATCGGGCTCGTCGCCCTCGTCCTGATCCACCGGCTCGTCCCCGACAACGACGTCGGCGCCCAGGCCGAGCAGGACCCCCGGGTCGACCTGCCGGGGGCGCTGCTGCTCGGGCTGGCCGTGCTGGCGGTGCTCTATCCACTGATCAGCCTCGAAGCCGGGCCGGGTCCTGCGCTGCTGCTCCTGGCAGCGTTCCCGCCGCTGGCGTGGACGTTCGTCCGCTGGGAGAAGCAGACCGTGGGTCGGGGACTCCCACCCCTGCTCGACGTGACGCTGCTGCGCGGCCTCCCGGGCTATGCCAACGGACTGCTCGTCGGCACGTTGTACTTCACCGGCTTCACGGGGATCTTCCTCGTCCTCTCCGTCCACCTGCAGGAGGGGGTCGGCCTCTCGCCGTTGCAGGCCGCCCTGCTGATGACGCCCTTCGCCGCGGGCGCGGCCACGACGGCACCGCTGGCCGGGCGTCTCGTGGGACGGATCGGGCGACGGGTCACGCTGCTCGCGCTGAGCGTGATGATGACCGGCACAGCGCTGTCCGCCTGGCTCGTGACGTC
The DNA here is from genome assembly GCF_011300215.1 of Nocardioides piscis. Classification (NCBI taxonomy): domain Bacteria; kingdom Bacillati; phylum Actinomycetota; class Actinomycetes; order Propionibacteriales; family Nocardioidaceae; genus Nocardioides; species Nocardioides piscis. The sequence goes on along the minus strand of NZ_CP049866.1, from coordinate 1,366,439 downwards.
ACCGACGGACTCGCTGTGGTTCACGCTGGCGCCCGCGATGTTCCTGGCCGGGGTCGGTGGTGGCGGCGTCATCTCCCCCAACTTCACCCTCACCCTGGCCGAGGTGCCGCCGCGGATGGGAGGCGCCGCCGGCGGGGCCCTGCAGACGGGCCAGCGGATCGGCTCGGCCCTCGGCGCCGCGCTGCTGATGACGGTCTACCTCACCGCCGCCAAGGTCATGGATCCGGCGCAGGCAGCTCGCTGGGCCCTGGTGGCCGCCCTGGTCGTGCTGTCGATCGCCCTGGCGGCCGCCGTGAAGTCCTGGAGGTCCGGTGACTGACGTCGGCCCCGCGGACTTCTTCGCCGACTCGCCGGCCGGGCTGGTGATCTTCGAGCAGATCGCCCGATCGGTCTCGGAGCTCGGAGAGGTCGAGACCCGGGTGACGAAGAGCCAGATCGCCTTCAGGCGTGACGTCGCCTTCGCCTTCGTGTGGCGTCCCGGGCGCTATGTCCGCTCGAGCGTTCCCGTCGTGCTGTCCATCGCCCTCCCGACACGGCTCGACTCCCCCCGCTTCAAGGAGGTCGCCCACCCGTCACCGAAGGTCTGGATGCACCACCTCGAGGTCGACGACGTCAGCCAGGTGGACGACGAGGTCCGCGGCTGGCTGTCACAGGCGTGGGGACACGCCGCGCGTTGACGCCGGCGTGCGTCAGAGGATCGCGCCGGGCGCGTATGCCGACGCGTCGGGGTGGCGTCGTACGACGTCCTCGACACGGGCGAGCACCGCCTGCACCTGCTGGACGGCGGCGCCGGTGAACTCCAGCGGCGACGAGACGAGCTCGTCGATCTGGGCACGACTCAGACCCAGGCGGTCGTCCGCCGCGAGCCGGTCGAAGACGTCGTTCTCGGCCTGGCCCTGGCGCATGTCCAGCGCGACGCCGACGGCGGCCTCCTTGATTGCCTCGTGGGCGACCTCGCGCCCGACGCCGTTGCGCACGGCCGCCATCAGCACCTTGGTCGTCGCCAGGAACGGGAGGTAGCGCATGAGCTCGCGCTCGATCACGGCCGGGAAGGCCCCGAACTCGTCGAGCACCGTCAAGAACGTCTGGAACAGCCCGTCGGCGGCGAAGAACGCGTCAGGGAGCGCCACTCGGCGTACGACCGAGCAGGAGACGTCGCCCTCGTTCCACTGGTCGCCGGCGAGCTCGCCGACCATGGAGAGATAGCCGCGGATCACCACGGCCAGGCCGTTGACGCGCTCGCAGGAACGGGTGTTCATCTTGTGGGGCATGGCCGATGAACCGACCTGGCCCTCCTTGAAGCCCTCGGTCACCAGCTCGATGCCGGCCATCAGCCGGATGGTGGTGGCGAGGTTGGAGGGAGCCGACACCAGCTGCACGAGCGAGCTGAGGACGTCGAAGTCGAGGGAGCGGGGATAGACCTGGCCGACGCTCATCAGGACGTGGTCGAAGCCGAGGTGGGAGGCGACGCGGTGCTCGAGGTCGTCGAGCCTGGCCTCGTCGCCGCCGAGCAGGTCGAGCATGTCCTGCGAGGTCCCCATCGGGCCCTTGATGCCCCGCAGGGGATAGCGCGCGAGCAGCTCCTCGACGCGCTGCAGCGAGATCATCAGCTCGTCGGCGACGGTGGCGAAACGCTTGCCGAGGGTCGTCGCCTGCGCGGCGACGTTGTGCGAGCGGCCGGCCATCACCGTGGTCTCGTGCTCTGCCGCGAGGCGAGCGAGCCTGGCGAGCACCGCCACGGCGCGGTCGCGCATCAGCTCCAGCGACTGCTTGACCTGGAGCTGCTCCACGTTCTCGGTCAGGTCGCGGCTCGTCATCCCCTTGTGGATGTGCTCGTGCCCGGCGAGCGCGGCGAACTCCTCGATCCGCGCCTTCACGTCGTGCCGGGTGATCCGCTCGCGCGCCGCGATCGAGTCGAGGTCGACCTGGTCGACCACGGCCTCGTAGGCCTCGACGACACCGTCCGGCACCTCGATGCCGAGGTCGCGCTGCGCCCTGAGCACAGCCAGCCACAGCCGCCGCTCCATGACGATCTTGTGCTCGGGCGACCAGATGGCCGCGAGGTCGGCCGCGGCATAGCGGGTGGCGAGCACGTTGGGGACGGTCATGTCAGGACTCTCCGGTCGGGGTGGTGAACGAGGCGCCCTCGACGACACCGAGCGGCTCGGCCGCGATGTCGCGGCGCCACTGGGCGCCGGGGAACGAGATGGTGGCGACGCCCTCATATGCCTTGGCCCGGGCATCGGCGACGTCCGATCCCGTCGCGCGTACGGCGAGCACGCGCCCGCCGGCGGTCACGAGCCCGGCGTCGGTGCGGGCCGTGCCGGCGTGGATCACGTCGACGTCCGGCTCCTTGGCGAGGGTCTCCGTCCCCACGATCACGTCGCCCTTCGATGACGACTCGGGATAGCCGGCGCTCGCCATCACGACGGTGACGCAGGCGCCGTCGGCGAAGGTGGGCTCGGGCACCGAGTCGAGGTCGCCGTCCGCGGCTGCCTTGAGCAACCCACCGAGGGGCGAGGTGAGCAGGGCAAGGACGGGCTGGGTGTCGGGGTCGCCGAAGCGGCAGTTGAACTCGATCACCCGCGGCCCGCCCACGGTCAGCGCGAGGCCGACGTAGAGGGTGCCGACGAACGGGGTGCCACGGCGGTTCATCTCGTCGAGCGTCGGCTGGACGACGGTCGCGAGCACCTGGTCCGCCAGCCCGGGCGGCGCCCAGGGCAGCGGAGCGTAGGAGCCCATGCCGCCGGTGTTGGCGCCGTGGCCACCGTCGAAGATCCGCTTGAAGTCCTGGGCCGGCATGAGGGCCCGCGCCTGCTGCCCGTCGCAGACCGCGAAGACGGAGACCTCGGGCCCGTCGAGGAACTCCTCGATCACCACCCGCCCACAGGTCGCAGCGTGGGCCAGCGCCTCGTCGCGGTCACCGGTCACCACGACACCCTTGCCGGCTGCGAGCGCATCGTCCTTGACGACGTATGGCGCTCCGAGCTCGTCGAGTGCGGCGGCGACCTGCTCCGGCGTCTCGCACGTCCGCGAGGCTGCCGTCGGCACACCCGCGGCTGCCATCACCTCCTTGCTGAACGCCTTCGACCCCTCGAGCTGCGCGGCGGCCTGCGACGGCCCGTAGACGGCGATCCCGGCCTCACGCACTGCGTCCGCGACGCCCGCCACCAGCGGCGCCTCGGGCCCGACGACCACCAGGTCGATGTCGAGGGAGGAGGCGAGGGCCGCGACCGCGGCACCGTCCATCGGGTCGACGTCGTGGAGGGTGGCGACCGCGCCGATGCCGGGATTGCCCGGCGCCGCGTGGACCTCGCTGACCTCAGGATCGAGGGACAGGGCCAGTGCGAGGGCGTGCTCGCGGCCTCCGGTGCCGATCACGAGAGTCTTCACGGGCGCTGATCCTATCGGCGGCGCAGCGACTCCCCGAACCCGTTCATCTCGCTGGTCGGTCGCAGGGACTCGATCAGCTGCGTCGCACGCGCTCCTCGTAGGCGGAGCGGGCAGCGTCGTCACGCTCGGCCAGCACGTTGGCCTCGAAGCGGTCGCTGATGACCTGCTGGACGCGCTTGGGCAGCATCGTCGTCACTCGCGACATGGGCTGGGTCCAGCGCGGCACCCACATCTCGGGCCTGGGCTTGCGGATCATCAGCTCGATCACCTCGGCCACGTCCTCGGGCCCGATCTCCTTGACGCCCTTGGCCTGCCTGATGCCCGCGGCCAGCTCGGTGCGGACCACGGTGGGCATCACCAGCGACACCTCGATCCCCTGCGGGGCCAGCTCCAGGCGGGTCGCCTCACTGAAGCCGACGACCGCGAACTTGCTGGCCGTGTAGGTCGCACCGTCGGCCGTGGCCACCCGGCCGACCGCCGAGGCCACGTTGATGATGTGTCCACGCCCCCGCTCGGCCATCTGCGGGGCGACCGCCTTCGTGCCGATGATGACGCCGTGCAGGTTGACGTCGACGACCGCGCGGGTGACGGCTTCGTCCTCCTTGAGGATCGAGCCGATCGGCATGATGCCGGCGTTGTTGACGAGCACGTCGACGGCGCCGGCTGCTGCGACGAAGTCTCGCCAGCTCGTCGCGTCGGTGACGTCCAGGGGGTGGCTGCGGACACCGAGGTCGCGCGCCGTCGCCGCGAGGACGTCGGCGTCCCGGTCACCGATGACCACGTCCGCGCCGGCCCGCTCGAGCCGCTCGGCGGTGGCGGCCCCGATGCCGCGGGCGCCGCCGGTGATGGCGACGGTCAGGTCGTTGAGTTCGCGAGCCATGCCCACACCATGGGGGTCAGGCGCCCGCGGCGCAACGAGGCGTCTCGAACCTCAGTCGTGGACGACGAGCGTCTGCTCGCGGCCGGGCCCGACCCCGACGCCCCAGATCTTCGAGCCGGACATCCGCTCGAGGGCCTCGACGTAGACCTGCGCGTTCTTCGGCAGGTCGGCGAAGGACCGGCACCCGGAGATGTCCTGCTGCCAGCCGTCGAAGTATTCATAGATCGGCTTGGCGTGGTGCAGCTCGGTCTGGGTCATCGGCATCTCCTCGACCCGCTGGCCGTCGATCTCGTAGGCCACGCACACGGGGATGCGCTCCCAGCTGTCGAGGACGTCGAGCTTGGTGAGGAAGAACTCGGTGAGGCCGTTGACCCTGCTCGCGTAGCGCGCGATCACCGCGTCATACCAACCGCAGCGGCGGGTGCGGCCGGTGGAGACGCCGATCTCGCCACCGATGCGCTGGAGCTCGGCGCCGTCCTCGTCGAAGAGCTCGGTGGGGAACGGCCCGGAGCCGACGCGCGTGGTGTAGGCCTTGATCACGCCGATGACCCGGTCGATACGGGTCGGGCCGATGCCGGCGCCGATGCAGACACCGCCGGCGACGGCGCTCGAGGACGTCACGAACGGATAGGTGCCGTGGTCGACGTCGAGCATGGTCGCCTGCGCACCCTCGAACAGCACGGTCCTGCCGGCGTCGAGCGCCTGGTTGAGCAGCAGCGACGTGTCGCACACCATCGGACGGAGCCGGTCGACGTAGGACAGCAGCTCCTCGACCACTGCCTCCACCTCGATCGCCCGCCGGTTGTAGACCTTGGTCAGGAGGTGGTTGCGGACGTCGAGCGCACCCTCGACCTTCTGCCGCAGGATGTCCTCGTCGAACAGGTCGGCGATGCGTATGCCGACGCGGTTGACCTTGTCGGCATACGCCGGGCCGATGCCTCGGCCGGTCGTGCCGATGAGGTTCTTGCCCAGGAAGCGCTCGGTGACCTTGTCGATCGTCGCGTGGTAGGTCGCGATCACGTGGGCGTTGGCGCTCACCTTGAGCTCGGCGACGTCGACCCCGCGCTCGATCAGGCTGTCGAGCTCGCGGAAGAGGGCCTCGGGCGAGACGACGACGCCGTTGGCGATGACGCTGGTGGCCCCCGGGGTCAGGATGCCGCTGGGCAGCAGGTGGGTGGCGAACTTCTCGCCGTTGACCACGATCGTGTGTCCGGCGTTGTGGCCGCCGCTGGTGCGGACCACGTAGTCGATGGTGTCGGTGGTGGCGAGCAGGTCGGTCGCCTTGCCCTTGCCCTCATCGCCCCACTGGGCACCGAGTACGACGATCGCGGGCATCGCAGCCCTCCTGACGGAAGTAGCCTGTTGGAAGTTGCACTGTGGAACGACCAGGGAAAGAAAACAGCCCCGGCGCAAGTGCACCGGAGCTCTTGCCACAACACGTTAACGCACCGTCGACTACTGTCCGCCGGGTGGATCCCATGCTGGTCATCACCAACAGCGACGCCGGCACCTCCGACGAGGCGTCGCTCGAGCAGGCCTTGGCGATCCTCCGCCACGAGGCTTCGGTCGAGGTGTGCGCGACCTCCAACCCCGGTGAGCTCGACGGCGTGCTGCACCGCGCGGGTTCGCGCCGGATCGTGGTCGCGGGCGGCGACGGAAGCCTCCACGCGGTCGTCGCGGCGCTCCACAAGCGCAACGAGCTGTCGACCAAGACCCTCGCACTGCTCCCCATGGGCACGGGCAACGACTTCGCGCGAGGCACCGGCATCCCCCTCGACATCGAGGAGGCCGCACACCTCGCGCTGGACGGCGAGCCGAGACCGGTCGACCTGATCATCGACGAGACGGGCGCGGTCGTCGTGAACAACGTCCACGTCGGCGCCGGCGCCCAGGCCAGTCGGCGAGGCCACCGGTGGAAGGGGCGACTCGGCAGCGTCGGTGTCGGCCGGCTCAACCTCGGCAAGCTCGGCTATCCGATCGGGGCGGTCCTCGCCGCGTTCGAGCCCCCCAGCCAACGGCTGCTCGTCGAGGTCGACGGCAAGGTCGTCAACGACCTCGACCGCCCCGTCCTGATGGTGGCCGTCGGCAACGGCGCCAACGTCGGCGGCGGGACCGAGCTCACCCCGGAGGCCGACCCCGAGAGCGGGAGCCTGGACGTGATGATCTCCCGAGCCGTCTCCGTCACGGCCAAGCTCGGCTATGTCGCACACCTGCGGCGCGGTGAGCACCACGAGCGCGACGACGTCCTCTATGTCCGCGGCAACGAGGTCTCGGTGCGCGGTGACGAGTTCTGGGTCTCCGCCGACGGCGAGGTCTATGGCCCCGAGCGCAGTCGCTCCTGGCGACTCGAGCGCGCCGCCTACCAGATGGTCCTGCCCCGCTAGGACACCCGGACGGATCAGGGTGTGGCGGTCGGCGACACCGTTCCGCTCGACGTCGACGTCGATGCCGTCGACGTCGAGGACGACTGGGTCGTCGACGGTGACGGCGACGACGTCGTGGTCGGCGACGGCGTGGTGGTCGTGGTCGTGGTCGGCGAGCTCGTGGTCGTCGGCGAGCTGGTCGTCGTGGGTGAGCTGGTGGACGTGGTCGGCGCCGGCGTCGTGCTGCTGCTCTGGGTGGGCGAGGGCGAGGACGTCGTCGACGGACTGGTCGTCGTCGACGGAGAGGGCGTGGCGGTGCCCGACGTCGTCGTGGTCGGCGACGGACTTGTCGAACCGTCGGCAGGAGTCGCCGTGGTCGAGTCGTCCAGCTCCACCACGGGGGACTCACCGAGGATCGTGATGATCTCCTCCTTGAATGTCTCCAGCTGCTCGGCGACCTCCGTCAAGGTGTAGGACGTGATGTTCTGACCGAACTCCAGCAGCCGCGTCCAGACGTCAGCGAGGTCGTGCAGCTCCTCCTCGCCCGGTGCCTCCTGCACCGACAGGACGAGCTGGTTGGCGATGGCCGCGGTGATGCACCGCAGGCACTCGTAGTTGGCGGCTGTCGCGAGGTTCTGCGGGATCACCACCTGGGCGTCGTCCATGATCAGGACGACCTGGAAGGCGACCGCGACGGCGGCACAGTCGGTGCACGAGGCGTAGGCGTGGGCCTCGTTCACGTTGAGGACCTCGTCGTCCTCGGCCCACACGAGGGCGAAGGCCAGGTCGTAGGTGACGGAGCCGTCGGTGGTGTTGACCGCCAGCGCCTGGTTGTCGCCCTCCTCGGGTGCCAACGGCTGGTCGAACGGGAAGACCCACGTGCCACCGGGGGGCTCCGTGGCCACCGGAGTCGTCGCAGGGGGAGCGGCAGTGGGAGCGGGCCCGTCGGACGGCAAGACGTCCGGGGAGCTCGTCGCCGAGGCGGTGGCACCCGGCTCGCTCGTCGGGACGAGCACCATCGCCATGACCGGGTCCTGCTTCGTCGGGCGCTTCTCACCCTTCTCCAGGACCGCGACCAGGGGTTCGCCGCTGGAGAGACGCTCCTGGGCCGCCGAGCCGATCGGGCGCGACCCGGGATCGGCCAGCATGCCGGGCGCGGCGCGACCCACCACGTCAGCTGGGCCCGTGCTCGACACGGGCAGGAGGCTGGTGACGAGGCCGCGCTCATCGGGGCCGATGGGACGGTAGGTGCCAGGATTCGGCCACCAGGCCCAGGAGAGCCCGGTCACGAGCAGGGCGCTCGCGGCAGCGGCCAACACTCGCTTGGGGGCCGAGCCGCGGCTCCACTTCGCCAGTCCGCCGAACCACCTGACGCCGATCCGGCCCAGGATCATCGCGCAGGCGAGGATCGGCAGGACGACCGCCAGGACCTGGAGCACGTGGGCGGCGACGTCGATGGCACCGCCGTCTGCCCACGCCCGGGCCACGGCTTCGGTGTCACGCTCGATCGCGCCTCCCGCAGTGCCGAGGAGCCTGGGGACGGCCATGACCAGCGCCCACAGCATGAGCGCCATCATCGGGATGGTGATCAAGACCCACAGGGTGATCACGGCGCGCGACCACGGCTTGAGGACGGCGTTCTCGGGGTCGTTCCAGCGGTGCGGCAGCAGGCCGAGCAGGGTCGGGCGGATCCGGTGATAGAGGTCGGGGACGCCGGCGATGTCGGCGAGCAGGTGATAGCCGTCGAAGCGCAGCAGGGGCAGGAGCTGCTGGGCCATCTGGAGGACCTGGGTCGCGACCAGCAGCAGCAGCGCCTCCCAACCGGTGGCCCACCACCAGACGAACGTCAGGCACACGACGATGGCGTTGAAGTAGAGACCGCCCAGGTCGGTGCGGATCCGGCCGGCCCGGCCGAGCCGGTAGCTGTCGGTCACGTCGGTGTAGAAAGCCGGCCAGACGAGATAGAGCCCGGCCCCCATCACACCGGGCTGGGCGCCGCTGTAGCGCGCTGCGGCGGCATGCCCGAACTCGTGGAATCCCCCTGACAGGACCGAGACGGCGAACACGAGCAGCAACAGGTGCGGGCGGTCGAAGGCGTCGTACGCCGATCTTCCCAACCCGCGGTCGAAGAAGACCCAGGCGACGACCAGCACGAAGCCCAACGTGACCGCGGCCGCGACGACCGGCCGGAACAACGGCCTGAACGGGTCGGTGAGCCGACGGGTGGTGCTGGGGTCGGTGGCTGCCCAGCGCAGCTTCAGGCCGAGGAGCGGGTCGGAGCGCTTGAGCTCCGGCTCGGACCCGTCAGCCTTCCGGAGCAGGCCGAGTGGGCGCAGCTGCCCGTCGACCAGCGTCCGGATGTTGTCCTCGCTCACCGACCGACCCATCGCAGGGCCCACGAGCCCTGCGATGTCTGCACAGCTGCGCCGGCCGTCGACAGCGCTCAGGACGAGGTAGAGCAGCGGGGTGAGCTGGAGCACCTGCCCGTCGGCGCGGCGCACCAGGGACGGTGGGGTCCGATAGCCGGACCCCACCATCTCGCCGATGAGCTGGACGCCGTCGACGCGCGCCGGGGCGTCGACCAGCGTGGTCACTGCGTCGTGGTCTCCGCCGGAGCGGGCGTCGTGGTGTCGGTCGCAGTCGACTCATCGGTGGGTGTCGTCGCGGGGTCCTCGGCGACGACCTCAGGAGCGGGGTCCACCTGCGCGGGGTCGGTCGTCCCCGTCGACTCGGTGTCGCCCGAGGTGACCATGCCGTCGACACCGTCAGCGGAGGCCGTGTCCGTGTCGACCGGCTCGACCGAGGACTGGTTGATGTCCGAGGTCTGCTCGGAGGTCGCCTCCGCGACACCGGTGATCGACTGGGTGATGATCGCGTCCTGCTGGGCGAGGGCGGTCGCCTCGGAACCCTCGGACAGGATGTTGGCCGCGACCGCGGCGTCGATCGGCGCCGCGACGTTGGCATTGGCGGCCACGGCGCCGTTGATCGGCGCGGCCAGGTCGGCGTCGAGGTCGACGTTGACGTCGACGTTGAGCAGGTCGCCCTTGAGCAGGTCGCCCGTGTTGAGTCCGCCGAGCGTGTCGGTGACGTCGTCGACGACCTGACCGACCGTGCCCACGATGTTGCCGGCGGCGTCGAGGACCTGACCGGTGATCGGGTCGAGCGCGCCGATGACGTTGCCGGCGGAGTCGACGACGTTGCCGGTGACGCCGTCGAGGGTCCCGACCACGTTGCCGGCGGAGTCGAGGACCGTCGTGCCGTCGACGAGACCGGTGACCGTCCCCACCACGGTGCCGACGGTGTTGAGCACCTCACCGGTGAGCGGGTCAAGGGTGCCGACCACGTTGCCCGACGCGTCGAGCACGTTGCCGGTCGCGGCATCGAGGACGCCGAGGACCGCACCGTTGGAGCCCACGACCGTCGCGCCGTCGATGATGTCGGTCACGGTGCCGATCAGGTTGCCGGCCGAGTCGACGACCACACCCGTCGTCTCGTTGAGGGAACCGAGGATGGCTCCGTCCGACCCGATGACGTTGCCGGTCGCGCTGTCGAGCGTGCCGATCACGTTGCCGGCCGAGTCCACGACGACGCTGCCGTCGACGGGCTCACTGTTCGTGGCGGAGAGGGCCTCGGTCTGGGGCTGGGTCGCGTCGTCGGTGGTCGTGGCAGCCGTCAGCATGCCGTCGCCCGAGGTGCCGTCGGTCGTGGCGCCGCCCGTCGTGCCGGTGCCGGACTCGGTGGTGCCGGGGACGACGGTGTCGCTCTGGTCGATCTGGCTGTCCTGGACCCCTGTTGCCAGCGCGTCGGCGTCGATCGTCTGCGTGATCTGGACGCCCTGGTCCGCCAGTGCCTGGCTGGTGGAGTTGTCGCTCAGCAGGTTGGCGCTGACGGCAGCGTCGATCGGGGCGACGATGTTGGCGTTGAGAGCCACGGCGAGGTCGATCGGGGCTGCTCCGTCGATCGCGAGGTCGACGTCAGCGGCGAGGTCGAGGATCGAGATGACCTCCTTGTCCGGCAGCGCCGTGATGCCCTCCCCGGCGAGCTCCTCGGGTGTCAGGGGTGCGTGCTCTTCGGTGCTCATGGGTGTCCCTCCCTGGTCCCCGCCACGATCGGTGGCGGGCCGTAGATCGGTGTCGTGACATGTGGTCGATATCCCACATTAGACCGATCAAATGCCTCAGATCAGCCGCGATCCATCCCTATGGGTGAGGCTGCCACGCGCCTACAGCCAGCCCCGGCGTGCGGCCTCTGCACCGGCCTGGAACCGGCTGTCCACGCCGAGTTCGTCCATCAGCGAGGCGACGCGCCGGCGGACCGTTCGCAGGCTGGTCCCGAGGTTGCGCGCGATCTGCTCGTCCTTGGCGCCGGCGGCGAGCTGGGCCAGCAGCAGTCGCCGCAGGTCGGGTCGTGCCTCTCCGCGGTCGAGCATCGGTACGGCGGTCGCCGATCCCCACAGCAGGTCGAACCACGCGGTGAGGCTCGCCACGATGGTCTGGTGCTGCACGATGAGCCACCGCTGGTTGCGGACACCGAGGGGGTCGGGCAGCACGGCTCGGGTGGCGCCCACGATCGCCAGCCTGCTGGGGACCTCGGGCAGCACCCGGATCTGCTCGCCGATGGCGGCTCGCCCGATCAGGATCTCGGGCGCCTCCTTCAGCGCCCCCGCCGGATAGATGGCGCGCACTCGTCGTCCTGACCTGACGGCACTGTTCACGGCCAGGGCCATGGTCGACTCGCTGGAGAGCCGCCACTGGTCCGGACGGAGGAAGCACAGGTCACCGTGCGACTCCGCGATCATGCCGAGCAGTGACTCCAGGGCCTCGCTGTCGGTGTCGACCTCGGCACCGATGACCGTGGAGGGGGCATGAGCGGGCTCGCCCCCCATCTCGACCAGGACCGGGAGGGACGAGGCGATCCGACGCAGCTGGCTGCCCGCCTCAGCGAGCGCGTCGGCCTGGGCGGTCACGAACCTCGACACCGCGTCGACCGGGGAGGCCACGTCCAGGGTGTCGCCGTCGACCCGGACGATGTCGTTCGCGATCAGCGGGCCAAGACGTTGCAGGAGCTGCTCGGGCGTCACGAACAGCGACTGGGCGAGCTCGCCGAGCGAACCACCCGACCCGGTCAGCACTGTGCGATAGAGCTCGTCCATGGGCGCCGGGAGACCGAAAGCTTGGGCGAGCGGACGACGGGGCACGACTGGCAGCATAGTGTCACCGGCCGCTTTGGGCCACGGATAGCGCATCGCACTTGTTCACAATGGGGGTTGCGTCGAGGTCGGGCGAAGCACCGGGGGGTGTGCCGCCCGACCGCCGACATGGCAGCAGACGCACAAGGCACCGGAGTCGCCGCAGGGGACGACTTCGGTGCCTTCGTCGTGCGCCGGATAGCCTTCCGGCCATGACACGAGGCGGACAGTCCGGCGACCCCATCGACTGGGTCACGCGCGCGGCTGACGACGCCGTCCGGCACGCCGGCGAGGGCAACCTCGTCACGGTCGCGTCCGGCGCCAGCCCGTCGGGACCCATCCACCTCGGCAACCTGCGCGAGTTCCTGACCCCGCACCTCGTGGCGGAGGAGCTGCGGCGCCGGGGCATCGCCGTGCGCCACCTGCACTCCTGGGACGACTACGACCGCTTCCGCAAGGTCCCTGCCGGGGTCCCCCCGGAGTGGAGCGACCACATCGGGCGGCCGCTGTCCGCCGTACCCGACCCGTGGGGGTGCCACGACTCCTGGGCCACGCACTTCAAGTCCCCGCTGCAGGCGTCGCTGGCCGAGCTCGGCGTCGAGATGGACGAGATCAGCCAGACGCTGATGTATCAGGCCGGGACCTATCGCGACCAGATCCTGCACGCCATCCGGCACCGCGACCGGATCGAGGACGTCCTCGCCGGCTATCGCACCAAGACCGGTCCGGTCGCCGAGAGCGACGAGGAAGCAGCCTCGCTCGCCGAGTCCGTCGCCAACGAGGAGGAGACGACCGGCTCCGGCGCTCTCTCCCGCTTCCCCTACAAGCCGTGGTGCGGTCAGTGCGGTCGCGACACCACCGACGTCACGGCCTATGACGACGACTCCACCGACCTCTCCTACACCTGTCAGGTCTGTGGCTTCAGCGGCGTCACCAACGTCACGAGCGAGGACGGCGGCAAGCTCGTCTGGAAGGTCGACTGGCCGATGAGGTGGGCCTGGGAGAAGGTCAACTTCGAACCGGCCGGGCTCGACCACATGACGCCCGGCTCCTCCTACACCGTCGGCCAGGAGCTCGTCTCGTCGATCTTCGACTGGCGGGCACCGGCGCGCGTGACCTATGCGTTCGTCGGGATCGCGGGGATGCAGAAGATGTCGTCGTCGAGCGGTGGGGTGCCGACGCCGGCCGACGCGCTGGCCATCCTGGAGGCGCCGATGGTGCGCTGGCTCTACACCCGGCGGGCTCCCAAGCAGGCGTTCACCATCGACTTCGGCCCCGAGGTCGTGCGGTTGTACGACGAGTGGGACGCCCTGCGACGCAAGGCCGCCGACCCCACCAAGCGCGACGCCCAGGTCCTCGCCTTCGAACGCGCCTCGGCCACCGCCGCCGGTCCCCTGCCGACCTCGGCGGTCCCGGTGCCGTTCCGGACCCTGTCCTCGGTGGCTGACGTGACGGCCGGCTCGGCCGACCTGATCAGCCGGGTCATCGAGCACCTCGGCTTCCCCCACACATCCGTCGCCGACCTCGAACCGCGCCTCGGCCGAGCGATGGCGTGGACCGCATCGCTGCCCGAGTCGGAGCGCACGACCGTGCGGGCCACGCCGGACACCGCACGGCTCGCGTCGCTGTCCGAGGACGAGGAGCTGTGGCTGCGGCTCTTCCTCGACCGGCTGCCCGAGGAGCTCGAGCTCGAGTCGGTGACCACGGTCGTCTACGGCGTCCCGAAGGTGGCTCGGGGCCTCGGCTTCGACGACGCCCCGACCGATGAGGTCAAGGCCGACCAGAAGGCGTTCTTCAGGTTGCTCTACAACCTGCTGGTCGACGCCGACCGCGGCCCCCGCCTGCCGACGCTGATCGTCGCGCTCGGCCAGGACACCGTCCGCTCGTTGCTCGGCGCGCCGGCCGTGTCCTTGTAACGCGCTGCTACTCGCACTGCCGCGCCACTGCAACGGGGCGGGTGCGCAGCTAACAGCGCGTTACAGACCCACGGTGGGGGTGCGACGCCCGCGCAGCCGCCTCGCCGCGATCTCCAGGTGGTCGGGCAGCCTCGCACCGAAGCGAGCGGTGGTGATCGCATGCTCAGCGGCCAGGCGTTCGAGTGCCTGGGCGCGCCGCAAGCCGAAGAAGTCAGCCCACACGAGGTGGCTGATCCCCAGCCCGACGGCGCCCAGCTCTCGGTCACGTTTGCGGTCGTCCCACACGACCCGGGCAGCAGACCTGGTCGCCACCCCACCATCGGCGGCCGGCAGGAGCTTGATGAACCCGTCGACCTCGAATAGGTGGCATCCCACTCGCAGGTCGGCCCACCGGACCCGGTTGTCGACGACGACCGGGAACTGGGTCTCCACCGGACCGATCCCCAGCTCGTTGACCAGGATGCGCGCCAACGTCTCGGCGGCGCTCTCGGCTCCCGCGTCGGCGTCGTCCACGACGGCGCGACAGCACGAGACGCCCGGCCAGGAGCGCATGTCGGCATACGCATCTCGAAGCTCTCGGACTGTGGCCCCTCTGCGCAGTGCGGCGTCGGCAGCCACCAACCCCGCCTCGTAGCCGTGCTCCCGGGCCAGGTCCGCGACGGTGCGGGCGATGGGCAGCACGGGCAGCCCCTCGACGTCGATCACGGAGGCCGGGGCGTATGGCGCGCCGTGATGCCGCACGCCGTGACGGACCCTCGATCCCAGGCACCTTGCCCGGGTGAGGTGCACGTCGGCAGTGCGCGCGTCGATGAGCGGCAGCCCGTGGATCAGCGCCGCGGAGTCGTGACTGAACACATGTGGCAGCGACACCGTGCGGTGCACGGACTGCACCCGAGCCAAGGGGCGCCCGCTGAACTCATCGAGCGCGTCCCACCGTGCGGCCGTGGTGTAGACACCGCGGCGTACGGCGACGAGCTCTCGGTCGCGGACGGCTCGCGTGATCCTGCGCGGATCCACGCCCAGCTCCCGGAGGCATCTGGCTGTGACCAGACCTCCTCCCGCGGCTACTGCTGCCTCGATCCGTGTCTCCATGGCGTCAGGGTGACCCTCGGCTCCGGCGTCGCGTCGCCCGAGCTGCGACTGCCTGTGGACGCACCACCGCCGGGTCCCCCTGTGGATGCCTGCCTCCCCACCCCCGTGCGCGTTGTAACGCGCTGTCCGGCGCACAACTGCGCCGTAGCGACGGGTCGGGACTGCCGCGGACAGCGCGTTACAAGGTGAATGGGGCCCCGCGCCTAGGCTGGCCCCATGAGCCACGTCGATCTCCTAGCCGGTCCCCCGCCCACGCATCTTCCCGTCGATCCCGCTGCTGCCGAGGTCGAGGCCGGGGACGCGCCCGAGGCCGTGGTCCGCCGGCACCCCGACTCCCCCGCGGCGTGGGCCGCCATGGCGCGGCGGGCCCAGGACGAGGGCGCTGACGACGTGACCATCTATGCCTATTCGCGCGTCGGCTACCACCGCTCGCTCGACATGTTGCGCCGCAACGGCTGGAAGGGCCACGGCCCGGTGCCGTGGGAGCACGAGCCCAACCGCGGCTTCCTGACCTGCCTGGCGATGCTCGCCCTCAGCGCCCGGGCCATCGGAGAGACCGCGGAGTGGGAGCGGTGCTCGACGTTCCTGCGCGACTCCAGCCAGTCGGCGTACGACGCGTTGCTGGCCTGACGCCTGACGCAACCCCTGCGGCAACTGCTCCGACGACGAAGCACCCCCGCTCCCACTGATGGGGGCGGGGGTGCTCACGTGGACCACTCAGCGGAGGCTGGTCCGCGACAGAGAAGGAAGGCTCAGGCCCCCAGCGAGGTCCCTGCCGAGCGGAGGTTCTCGCACGCCTCGACGACACGCGCGGCCATGCCGGCCTCGGCAGCCTTGCCCCATGCGCGGGGGTCGTAGGCCTTCTTGTTGCCGACCTCGCCGTCGACCTTGAGCACGCCGTCGTAGTTGGTGAACATGTGCGCGGCGGCGGGGCGGGTGAAGGCGTACTGGGTGTCGGTGTCGACGTTCATCTTGATGACGCCGAAGTCGACGGCAGCACCGATCTCCGCAGGCGTCGAGCCCGACCCACCGTGGAAGACGAGGTCGAACGGACGAGCGTCGTCGGCCAGACCGAGCTCGGCGGTCACGGCCGACTGGGCGTCGCGCAGGATCTCCGGGCGGAGCTTGACGTTGCCGGGCTTGTAGACCCCGTGCACGTTGCCGAAGGTCAGCGCGGTGATGTAGCGACCGTTCTCGCCGGTTCCGAGCGCACGCACGGTGGCCAGCGCGTCCTCGGGCGTGGTGTAGAGCTGGTCGTTGATCTCGTTGGCGACACCGTCCTCCTCGCCACCCACGACGCCGATCTCGACCTCGAGGATGATCTTGGCGGCAGCACACTGCGCCAGGAGCTCACGGGCGATCTCGAGGTTCTCGTCGAGCGGCACCGCGGAGCCGTCCCACATGTGCGACTGGAAGAGCGGGTTCTCGCCGCGAGCCACGCGCTCGGCGGAGATGGCGACCAGCGGCCGGACGAAGCCGTCGAGCTTGTCCTTGGGGCAGTGATCGGTGTGCAGCGCGATGTTGACGGGGTAGTTCTTGGCGACCTCGGCTGCATAGGCGGCGAAGGCGACCGAGCCCGTCACCATGTTCTTGACCGAGGGGCCCGACAGATATTCGGCACCGCCCGTGGAGACCTGGATGATCCCGTCGGAGCCGGCGTCGGCGAAGCCCTTCAGGGCAGCGTTGAGGGTCTGCGACGAGGACACGTTGATGGCCGGGAAGGCGAAGGACTTGGCCTTCGCGTCGTCCAGCATCTGCGCATAGATCTCGGGGGTGGCGATGGGCATGTGTTGCTCCTCGGAAGACATCGACGCTGTCGACCACGACCCTAATCGGTCCACGGCCCCCGCGGGAACGAGGCCCATCGCAACCAAATGGGCAGCTGGAGCGTCAACAACTACATGACCACCAGCATCGACTGGGTGCACGAGATCGACGCGTCCCTGGTCGGCACACCACTGGACTGGCGCTGCCCGCCCTCCGCTGCGTTCTTCGACTACGCCGCCGAGCGCGGCCCCTACGTACGCCGCCTCGCTCACGCCATCTGCTGCGACTGGACCCAGGCCGAGACGCTGTCGCTCGCCATCCTGACGAGCCTGCAGCTCGGCTGGTCCCGCATCGGCGATCCCGCCCGAGCCGACGAATTCGTCCACCGCGCCCTCGGGAACGCCGTCGTCACGGACTCGCCCACGCCGCGCAGCTGCAACGCCCGCGGGGACGACTACCCGTTCGAGGACGAGTCGTTGCTCTTCGACGGCCTCCAGTCCCTGACCGTCATCCAGCGCAAGGCGCTGGTGCTCCACCACTGGCTCGACGTGTCGGTCCCCGACGTCGCGGACATCCTCCAGATCACCGCCGCCGAGGTCCAGCGCCACGCCGCCCGCGCTCGGTCGGCCATCAACTTCCTGATGCTGGAGCCGGCCTGAACCCAGCGTGACCTCCGGCACTCCTGGCCGTTGATGGTGGTCATGCGGCGAAGACCCGCCGCAGACCTCATCCCCCGGAGGAATTTTCCGATGCGTCTTCGCTCCTCTCGCGGCCGCCCGGCAGCGGCCGCTGCCCTCGTCGCTCTCGCCCTCACCGCTGCGGCCTTCACGGTCCCGTCGTCCGCCCAGGGCGTCCCGGTGCTCACCGACGTCTTCGCACCCCAGCTCGTCACGGTCGACACCCCCGACCGAGACGCGAAGACGCGTCTGCAGGCTCTCGGCCTCGACCTCACCGAGCACGCCGGCCACGACTACATCGAGGTCGTGCTGCACACCGCCGCAGACCGCGAGGCACTGCGCGCGGCCGGCTTCACCTATGACGTACGGATCCCCGACCTGCTGCGTCGGGAGGCGGAGATCAACCGGCTCGACGACCTGTTCGCAGCCACCACCCTCCGGACGTCGCTGCCCTCGGGACGCGACGCCTATCGCAGCCTGGCCGACTACAACGCCGAGATGAAGGCGATGGCCGAGGCCAACCCCGGTCTGGTCAAGCTGCTCACGCTGCCCGAGAAGACGCTGGACGGCCGGACCGTCCATGGCGTCGAGATCGCCAAGAACGTCGCCGCCCGCGACGGCCGGCCGACCTTCGCGATGTTCGGCGTCCACCACGCACGCGAGTGGCCCTCGGGCGAGCACGCGATGGAGTTCGCCGTCGACCTGGTCAAGGGTGCCCGCGCCGGCGACCCCCGGATCAGCGGACTGCTCGAGCGCGGTCGCATGGTCGTCGTACCTGTCGTGAACCCCGACGGGTTCCACCTGTCCTTCACCGACGGCCAACTCGTCGACCTGCGTGAGATCGACGGTGGTGGGACCGCGACCATCCTCGGCACCCCCGGCAACGCCTACAAGCGCAAGAACTGCCGCGTCGTCGACGGTCAGGACACCCCCGACGGCACCTGCGCGGCCTTCAGCGCCACCAGCCCCGGCGGCTTCCTCATCGGCACCGACCTCAACCGCAACTACGGCGGCCTGTGGGGCGGGCCCGGCGCCTCCGACCTGTTCGCCGACCCGACCTATCGCGGGGCCGAGCCCTTCTCGGAGCCGGAGACCCGCAACGTGCGTGACCTCATCTCCACCCGCCAGGTCACGATGATGATCTCCAACCACACCTTCTCCAACCTCGTCCTGCGGCCCAACGGGGTCAACCCGACCACCATCGGGCACGACGGGCTGCCGGTCGGCGACGCCCCCGACGAGGAGGCGATGAAGGTCCTGGGCGCCGAGATGACGGCCAACAACGGTTATGCGAACATCCACGGCTGGGAGCTCTACGACACCACCGGCACCACCGAGGACTGGTCCTACAACGCGACGGGTGGCTACGGCTACACCTTCGAGATCGGCCCCAACGAGTTCCACCCGCCGTTCGCCCAGGTCGTCGACGAATACGTCGGTGCCGGTGCCTATGCCGGGAAGGGCAACCGCGAGGCCTACCTCGTCGCCTTCGAGAACGCTGTGGACCGCTCCTCCCACGCAGTGATCTCGGGCAAGGCCCCCGCCGGTGCCACGCTCCGGCTGCGCAAGGAGTTCTCGACCCCGACGTGGAGCCCGGAGAACGACTTCACCGACTCGCTCGAGACCAGCATGGTCACCAGCGGCAAGACCTTCACCTGGGACATCAACCAGTCGACCCGCCCAGTCGTCCAGTCCCGGCTGATCAAGCTGCTCGAGGAGGAGCCGACGCGCTCGGAGACCTTCACCGGCACGCCGCCGCCCGGCGGCTCGGTGGACCACGAGTTCGTGGTGACCGAGGCCGACCAGGAGATCCTGCAGGTCGACCTCGACTGGCCGACGCCGGACGACCTCGACCTGGAGGTCTATCGCAAGAACGCCGACGGCTCCCTCACCGCGGTCGGCAGCTCGGGCAACTTCGTGGGCGACAAGGAGAAGGCGACGATCAACGCGCCGACGCCCGGCACCTACGTGCTGCGGGTGATCAACTTCGCCTCCGTGACGCCGACCTACACGCTGACGGCCGCCCTCTACAACGCCACGGAGCAGCAGACCGCTCCACTGGTCGAGGCCTGGACGTTGACCTGCGAGGTCGACGGGCAGGTGCGCCAGACGGTGCCCGTCGTGATCGACCGGGGGCAGCACCTCAGCGTCGACCTGCGGGCGTGCAGCCGCAGGTAGCCACCGCACCCACAGACGGCGACCGTCCTCCACCCGGAGGGCGGTCGCCGTCTTTTCACGTGCCGCACGAGGCAACCGATCGCCTGCACGCTCCGTCTGGGTGGTGACAGGCTGACGTTGAAGGGGGATCGATGAGCACCGACATCGACTGGGGCCATGAGCTCGACGCCTCCTTCGGCACACCTGAGGGGCGACCACCGGCCGACTACCTGCACGCCGGGCGCGCGGCACTGCGCCGGCGCCGTATGGCGATGGGCGCCGCCGCCCTCGCCAGCGTCCTCGTCGTCGGCGGCGTCGGCTGGGCCATGTCACCGGGCGCCGGGACCCCCCGCACGGGCAGGTCGCGACACAGGCGCCGAGCCCGTCGCCCGAGCGCGGCGCGTCCGAGGAGACCAAGGCCGCCGAGCGCCAGGAACGCGTCGACTTCCTGGGCAACCCCGCGGCCTTCGACTCGAGGACCGAGGTGCGCGTGGCCCCGGGCTGGACGGTGGTCGAGACCATCGACAACCCGATGGGCTACACCCGTCCCGGGTGGCGCTCGGTCGGCCTGCACGTCGTCCGCGACGGGCTCGAGAAGTTCGTGATGCTGGCCGGCACCCGCAACGGCTTCAGCACCCACGCCAACGACGCAGCGGGATCACTCTCGGACTGGCTCCCCACCGTCGTGGCCAACCAGCGAGCGCTCGACGGGGCCAGCGGCAGACCTGCCGGGGCGTCAGCGGAGCCCTTCAGGCAGGTCCGGATGACGGCGGACGGTGACCTGGCCATGCCCGCGGGGGCACGCGTGGTGGGGGTCCGGGCCGCTGCGGACCTGCCGCCGGTCCTGACGAGCCAGGGTGACAAGCCGATCGCCGCCCAGGTGGCCACGGCAGACGGCCGACCGCTGTGGGTCTTCGCCCGTCTCGTCGAGGGCCGTCCCCAGGTCGACGAGTTCGCCACCAGGCACGCCGACCTCGACGCCTTCGTCATCTGGGTAGCCGCCCAGTTCGAGTCGGGTGGGGGCGTGCGATGAGAGCCGCCCAGCGAGACGCTGCCTTCACCGCCTATGTCGCCGCACGGCAGACCCATCTGCGGCGGATCGCCTATGCGGTCTGCGGCGACTGGCACCAGGCCGACGACCTGCTGCAGACCGCGCTGACCAAGCTCTATGTCGCCTGGCCGCGCATACAGAAGGACGGCGCGGAGGACGCCTACGTGCGGCAGATCATCGTCCGTTCGCACATCGACGACACCCGCAGGCCGCACCGCCGCGAACGACCCGGGCTCGACGGTCACGACGCCGAGGTCCGCGAGCCGCTGCCGGTCGAGGAACGATCAGCACTGTTCGAGGCGTTGCAGGCGCTGCCCGTCATGCAGCGCAAGGTGGTCGTGCTGCGCCACTGGCTCGGACTCGACGTCCGCGAGACCGCGCGCGAGCTCGACATCGCCGAGGGCACGGTCAAGAGCCACAGCTCGCGCGGCCTCAGCGCGCTGCAGCAGGTGCTGGGCCCGACAGCCTCGCGCTAGGTCGGCCGCGACAGGCGGGCGGCGACAAGCACCAGCCCGGTCACCCGCGGCTGGTGGGGTCAGGTGGTCGCTCATGCGGCGGTCTGCGCGGGTCCCTGTCGCCATACGCCCACAACACCCGCGTGTGACAGGGGTGACCGGCTGACCGGCGCGGGAGCTTGGGGCCCGCGGTCCGGCGCGGGAGCCCGGGGCCGCGGTCCGGGTTGGAGCCACGCACCGTATGCCGACGGACCCTCAGCCGCGCCAGGCATCTCCGGTCGAGACGTCGGCATGCTCACGGATCCAGGAGTGCATCGCGATGGCCGCTGCCGAGCTGGCGTTGATCGAACGGGTCGAGCCGAACTGGGCGATGGAGAAGGTGCCGTCGCAGACCTCTCGGGCGCCTGCGGACAGGCCAGGACCCTCCTGGCCGAAGAGGAAGCACACGTCGCGCGGGATCATCATCGTCTCGAGGTGCTCACTGCCGGGCAGGTTGTCGATGCCGAGGAGCCGGACCTCGCGCTCGTGCAGGTAGTCAGCCAGCGCGGCGGCGGTCTCGTGGTGGCGGACGTGCTGGTAGCGGTCGGTGACCATCGCGCCGCGGCGGTTCCAGCGACGGTTGCCGACGATGTGGACCTCGGCGGCGAGGAAGGCGTTGGCGGTGCGGACGATCGTGCCGATGTTGAAGTCGTGCTGCCAGTTCTCGATCGCGACGTGGAAGCAGTGCCGCCGCGTGTCCAGGTCGGCGACGATCGACTCGAGGGTCCAGTAGCGATAGCGGTCCACGACGTTGCGCCGGTCGCCGTCGCGCAGGAGCTCGGGGTCGTAGTGCTCGCCCGCGGGCCACTCGCCCTCCCAGGGCCCGAGCCCGACCTCGGCCGGGCCGTGGGGCATGGGGTCGTACGGCGCCCGTTCCTCGTCCATGCCAGAACCCTAAGGATCTCTCGTTAGGGTTGCTCGTGTGACCGCGCTACTCGAGCTCTCCCCGCTGCTCCTCCAGCCCCAGCTGCTCGGCCTGGACTGGATGGACCCGCAGTGGTGGCTGGACAACTACGGTCAGCACTTCTTCTGGATCAGTCTCGTCATCGTCTTCGTCGAGTGCGGGCTGCTCTTCCCCATCCTGCCGGGCGACTCCCTCCTCTTCGCGATGGGCATGTTCATCGCCGGGGGCGACATCGACATCAGCCTGTGGGTCGCCATCCCCGCACTGATCGCCGCCGGTTTCGGCGGCAACGTCGCGGGCTACGAGATCGGCCGCTTCATCGGGCCCGCCCTCTATGAGCGCGACGGTCGCATCCTCAAGCGGAAGTACTTCGACCAGACCCGGGTGTTCTTCGACAAGCACGGCAACAAGGCGCTGGTGCTGGGCCGGTTCGTGCCCGTCGTCCGCACCTTCATCACCGTCGTCGCCGGTGTCACCCGCATGGACCGTCGGCGGTTCTTCACCTGGAGCTTCATCGGTGCGGTGCTGTGGGTGGCCTCGATCGTGATGATCGGCTACTTCCTCGGCACGGTCCCGGCGGTCGAGAACAACCTGGAGACCGCGATCCTGCTGATCGTCGCCTTCTCGGTGCTCCCCATGGCCTTCGAGTGGTGGCGGCACAAGCGCACCAGCTCACCCGAGGCCGACGACAACGACGGCGACGGTCGTCCCGACCGCGACATCCTCGGCCAGGACGTCTGACCTAACCCTGGGCGGCGTCGAGCTGGGCCCGGGTGAGGACGGAGCGGACCTCGAGGTCGACGTCGGCGAGGGGGTTCTCCCCGGCCGGCGACCGGTCGATCGCGCACACGACGGTCTCCACGACGGCGCCCGCCGCGCGCAGTGCCTGCGTCGCGTCCCGCACCGCACCCCCCGTGGTGATCACGTCCTCGATCAGGGTCACTCGGCGACCGGCGATGTCAGGACCCTCGGCGAGCTTGCAGGTGCCGTACTCCTTGGCCTGCTTGCGCACGAAGAGGGCGGACATCCCGGTCTTCGCGCTCACCATCGTCGCGATCGGGATCCCGCCCATCTCGAGCCCGCCCAGGAGCTCGGTGTCGGGCGGCAGCAGGGCCACCATCTGCGTCGCCACCCGGTCGAGGAGGGACGGGTC
Source organism: Nocardioides piscis (assembly GCF_011300215.1). Lineage (NCBI taxonomy): Bacteria > Bacillati > Actinomycetota > Actinomycetes > Propionibacteriales > Nocardioidaceae > Nocardioides > Nocardioides piscis. The sequence continues at coordinate 1,343,404 of NZ_CP049866.1, read as the reverse complement.
GGCCTCGAAGAGATACTTGTCGAAGTAGGTGTCGGCCACCTGACCCGAGCGGAGGGTGAACTCGCCGGTCAAGCGGCAGATCGCGTCGATGTCGGCGGCAAGGGTGGGGTCGGCCATCTGGTCGGACATGGCCGCGATTGTCGCACTAGGGTCGAGCGCATGCCCCACGACCGGCCCAGCGACCAGCGACGCCAGCAGGCCCGGCGCGTCCGATCGATCCCGCCGACGGTCTTCTCCGAGATGTCGGCGTTGGCGGTTCGCACCGGGGCGATCAACCTCGGGCAGGGCTTCCCTGACGTCGACGGGCCGTCGTCGGTGATCGCGGCCGCGATCAAGGCCCTCGAGTCGGGCGCCAACCAATATGCGCCGGGCCTCGGCGTCCCCGCGCTGCGCGAGGCGATCGCACGGCACCAGCACCGCCACTACGGCATCGAGCTCGACCCCGACCGTGAGGTCGTGGTCACCACCGGCTGCACGGAGGGCATCGCCGCAGCCCTCCTCGGTCTGGTCGACCCCGGGGACGAGGTGGTGGTGCTGGAGCCCTTCTACGACTCCTATCTCGCGATGATCGAGATGTGTGGCGGCTCCCGCCGACCCGTGACCCTGCGAGCCCCCGACTTCCGCCTCGACCCGGCCGACCTGCGGCGGGCGGTCGGTCCCCGGACCCGCGCGATCCTCCTCAACTCACCGCACAACCCCACCGGCACGGTGCTCACTCGCGACGAGCTCCGGGCGGTCGCAGACGTGGCGATCGAGCACGACCTGATCGTGATCACCGACGAGGTCTACGAGCACCTCGTCTTCGACTCCAACGAGCACGTCCCGCTGGCCACCCTGCCGGGCATGCGCGAGCGCACGCTGACGCTCTCCAGCGCCGGCAAGAGCTATTCGTTCACCGGCTGGAAGGTCGGCTGGGCCACCGGACCGGTCGACCTGGTCGCTGCCGTGATGGCAGCCAAGCAGTGGCTGACCTTCACCTCCGGATCACCGCTGCAACCGGCCGTCGCCCACGCGCTCGACCACGAACCAGACTTCCCCGCCGCTCTGGCCGAGGACCTCCAGGCGCGTCGAGACCTGCTGGTCGCGGGCCTCGCCGGGGCCGGGCTCACGGCCCGGGTGCCCGAGGGGACCTATTTCGCGACCACCGACATCCGTCACCTCGGCTGGGAGGACGGCCGGGCGTTCTGCCTGGCCCTGCCCGAGCGTGCGGGTGTCGTCGCCATCCCCAACCAGGCGTTCTACGACGACCACGAGGAGGGGCGACACCTGGTCCGCTGGGCGTTCTGCAAGCAGCCTTCGCTCATCGGTGAAGGCGTCAGCCGGCTGGCGGCGGCCGACCTGCGTCGCTGAACCACGCCCGGGACTCCGGACGTCGTAGCAGGGAGACCGTGAGGATCGCGGCGATGGCCGGGACGAGCGCCGCGAGCGAGGCCAGGGCCGCCATCACGCACAGGACGGCACACACGGCGGCACAGATGACGAGCCCGCGCGCGGCCCAGCCCCGGCCGGCACCCGTGAGGACTGCGAGCGCGATCGCCAGGAGCGACCAGAGCATGCCGATGCCGCCGGAGACGTAGGACGTGGCGACCAGCGTCGCCTCGCTCAGGCCGCTCTCCTCGATGTCGGGGTTCTGGCGGCGGAGCTCGTCCAGCACCAGATCGGGCTGAGTGGCGAACAGCACCACGCTCGCCAGGGTCATCACGAAGACCAGGCCGGCGGTCACGATGGTGATGACCACCGCGCTCGTCACCGGGTCGGGTCGGCGCCGGGCCGGGGTCGAGGTCGAGAGCGGGGGCGAGATCGAGGCCGGGGTCGAGGTCGCGGTCGGGGCCGCGACGGGTCGGTCCTGCGCGGGCCGTGGTGCATCCTGCCCGGCCAGCCACTCACGCGACGGGGACAGCCACAGCAGGGCGGTCGCGACGGCGACGATGGCCGACATGAAGCCGCCGGCGACGAGGCCGGTAATGAACAGCGGTATGGCGACCAGGGACAGGACCAACCGCGCCGACCGGCTGCGCTGCAGGACCTGCCAGCCCAGCGCGACGGCCGCGATGGCGCACGCCGCCGCGATCATCGACGTCACGTGCAGGACGTCGATGACCGACTCCACGGAGAGCGACAGCTCGTTGCCGGGCGGCTCGGCGAGGAACTTCTCGATCGCCTCGCGGGTCTCGATGGACCGCAACCTCGAGACCGAGTCCCACACCGACACGACGACGAAGAAGCCCGCCAGCATCACCATCACCCCGGCCATGGTCGTCTGGCTCGGGCGGGTGCTGGTGGCTTTGGTCACCCCATCATTGGATCATCGGGGTGGTTGGATCACGCAGTCGGACCTCAGGAGATGACTGCGTCGATCGTCTTCTTGAGCGCGCTCGGCTGCGACGGACGCTTCGGTGCCTTCTTCTTGGCGGCGATGAGCTCGTCGCCGATCTCCTGCAGCGCCTTGCGTCCGAGGCCCTCACGCACCTTGGGGAACCACTCCTGCTCCTCTTCGTCCATGTGGTGGCGGACGTTCTCGATCAGGACGGTGGTCTTGGCGTCGAAGCGCTCGTCGCTCGGCTTCATCGCGGCGAGCTCGACGACCAGCACGTCGGCGACGTGGTGCTCCTCGTAGGACTCGAGCACGTCGTCCTCGAGGTCCGGGAGGAGCTCACGCACACGCGGGTACATGACCTCGTTCTCGATGTAGGTGTGCGCGGTCAGGAGCTCGATCATCTTGTCGACGAGCTTGCCCTTGGTGACCTCTGCGTTCTCACCGGCGTTCTCGAAGTCGGTGAAGACCCGACGGACTTCCTGGTGGTCTTCCTTGAGCAGGACGATGGCGTCGTTGGACATGTGTGTGCCTCCAGGAGTTCGAAACGTTTGCTTGGCTGCTGGCGCCGTACCCCCGGAGGCGCCCGATCATGCGTCCGGCAGGACGTCCTTGACCGCGTCGACCACCTTGGCGAGGACCGGGCGGTCGTCGCCACCGCTGGCCCATGAGGGGTCCTGCGGCAGCGGTCCCATCGGGTCGGCGTCCTCGGGTCGCGTCGCGGGTGGCGCGAGGGAGCGGCCGAACGCCTCGTCGAGCCCGACGAGGGAGTGCGCCGGAGGCAGCAACAGCGCGGCGAAGTCGTCGTCGGCAGCCACCATGTCGTGGCGCAGGCTCTCGACGAGGGCCTCGACCGTCGGTCGCGGCACGTCGGTCAGGCTGCCGACCAGCGTCCCGACGAGCGCGGTGGGGAGAAGCGGGACGTCGACCTGGGGCCGCGCCAGACCCGCGTGCGCGGTGTAGGCCTCGAGCAGAGCGCCGTAGCGGAGCCGGTCGGGTCCGCCCACGTCGAAGTGGCGCGAGGGGCCGGAGTAGTCGAGGGCTCCGACGAGCGCCTCCAGCACGTCGACGACGGCGATCGGCTGGACCATCGAGTCCATCCAGGTCGGGACGGTGTGGACGGGCAGGCGCTTGCTGACCTGCCTGATGATCTCGAACGAGGTCGACCCGCTGCCCAGGAGCACGGCCGCGCGCAGGACGACCACCAGGGCGGGCGACTCGGCCAGGATCCGCTCGACCTCGCGACGCGACTCGATGTGCTCGGAGAGCTCGTCGTCGCTGACGTCCGGCACGACGCCGGACAGGTAGACGACCCGGGGCACCCCCTGGGCGCGCACGGCGTCCGCGAGGTTGTTGGCTGCCGCACGGTCGGTCTGCGCGAAGTCGTCGCCACCCATCCCGTGGATCAGGTAGTAGACCGCGTCGACGCCATGGCAGGCGGCCGCCACCTGCTCGGCGTCGAGGGCATCCATGACGACCGTCTCGACCCGGTGTCCCCACCACGCTGGCTCGCGGTCCGGGTTGGACGTCGTCGTCCGGACGTCGTGGCCGCGCTCGAGCAACAGGGGGACCAGTCGGCCGCCGACATAACCAGTCGCGCCCGTCACCAGGATCTTCATTCGGTCGACTGTAGCCGCGGGCCCGCAGCCGGCCCGGCCGCCGAGATGTCTAGTCCAGGTGGCGAATTCTGCCGGTTCTGCCGCGACCTCCCGCAGCGAGGCGCACCCTCGAAAGCGAACATGACGCCCGCAGGATGGTGAAGAACGTGGAACTCACAGGGGAATGGCACACCGCCGCAGGTCTCGGGACAACCACCGCTGGAGCCGATGAGGTCGCCGGCTCGACCGACCTGAGCCTGGCCGTCCTGGTGAGGCAGTGGGTCACCCTCTCGGAGGCCGTCGAGAGCCGGGCCCGGGCCCACGGGGCCCCTGCAGCCCGGCCGGTGTGGATGCCCACCGCGATCGACCACGACGACCCAGAGGAGCACGACGTCGTCCGGGCGCATCGCCGGACGCAACAGCAGCTGGACGCCTGGCTGGAGGCGCTGATCCACCAGGACGTCGCGTCCTCGGGGTCGACGCACCCCCTCGTGGCACGGCTGCGCACGTCCAGCCTGCAGGTCGCGGCCTACGGCAGCTCGGTCATTCCCGAGGACGTCAAGGTCCTGTGCCACGAGTTCGTGGACCTCCCCCGCACGCTGCACCCCGTCAACGCCAAGCACCGCGCCGAGCGCGGTGATCGCGGCCGTCCCATGCTGAGCGCCGCCACCCTCGCGATGCTGGCGCGCACCGCGTGGCCGCCAGGGCGCCCGCGTACCGTTCAACGGTGACCTCAGATGTCCTCCTGGTCGGGTGCGGCGACCTCGGCGCGAGCGTCGGCCTGCGGCTGGCCGAGAGCGGGCACGACGTGCTGGCCCTGCGCCGCAACGCGAGCAGGGTGCCCTCTGGGCTGCGCGCGCTGTCCGTCGACCTGACCCGGGAGGCTCCGGTCCTGCCTGACCTGCGAGCACGGTTCCTGGTCGTCGCGCTCACCGCACGACCACGCACCGAGGAGGCCTACCGGGCGACCTACGTCGACGGCATGCGGCGGGCCCTCGATGCGCTGGCCGACTCCGGGTCGCTGCCCGAGCGCGCGGTCCTGGTGTCGTCGACCGCCGTGATGGCGAGCCGGCAGCTCCCGCCCCTCGACGACGAGTCCACGCCGGCGCACCCGGTCGACGGGCCGGGCCGGATGCTGCTTGCAGCCGAGGAGCTCTTCGCCGAGAGGTTGCCGAGCGGCACCGTGCTGCGGTTGTCCGGGTTGTACGGCGGCACCAGCACCCGGTTGCTCGACCGGGTCCGCCAAGGCCGGATCGACGACCCGCATCGCTGGACTAACCGCATCCACCGCGAGGACGCGGCGAGCGCCGTCGTCCACCTGCTCACCCGTCCCGACCCGCCGGAGCGGCTCTATCTCGGCACCGACGACGAGCCGGCACAGCTGGGCGACGTCGCCGCGTTCCTCGCCGAGCTGCTGGGCGCACCCTCCCCTCCCGCCGCCGATCCCGCCCAGGGGCACGGCAAGCGGCTGTCCAACGCACGCCTGCGTGCCAGCGGTTGGCAGCCCACCCGTCGTAGTTTTCGTGAGGGCTACACCCGCGACTAAGATCCGTGTGTGAACGGCGCCCACGCCCTTGCGTACTACGCAGATGACCCCACGCGGAGCTATCAGCTGATCCAGTGGCTGGAGGTCCTCGAGGTGCTGGACGCACAGCAGCCGGTGGCGCTGGTCGTGCGCGACCCTGACGTCGCAGCCATCCTGCGCGACCGGACGAGGCTGTCGATCTTCCTGGCGCCGACCTTCTCCGAGCTGACCGAGCTCTATGCCGCGCTCGAGGCGAAGGTCGTCCTCTACTGCAACAACTCCGCGCTCAACTTCCAGTCACTCGTCAACGGCGAGATGCTCCACGTGCACATCAACCACGGCGAGAGCGACAAGCAGAGCATGGCGAGCAACAACGCCAAGGCCTACGACCGCGTCTTCGTCGCCGGGGAGGCCGCGGTGCAGCGCCACCTGAGCGGACTGCTGGAGTTCGACCCCGCCCGTCTGGTGCGGGTCGGTCGACCTCAGCTGGACCTGCGGCCGGCGCCCGTGATCGAGCCGACCACGCGCCGTACGGTCCTCTATGCCCCCACGTGGGAGGGCGACGCCGACTACAACGACTACACCTCCGTCGACACCATTGGTCCCGAGATCGTCCGCAGCGTCCTGGCAGTCCCCGACGTGCGGGTCGTCTACAAGCCGCACCCGAAGGTGACCACCAGCCTGACACCGGCCATCCAGTCGGGCCACCTGGCGATCCTGGAGATGATCGCCGAGGCGGCCGCGCGGGAGCCCGAGGCCGGCCACACCACCGTGCTGACCGGCAACATCCTCGCGGTCATGCCCGATTGCGACGCGATGGTCACCGACGTCTCGTCGGTGGGACTCGACTGGCTCTATCTCTGCACCGACAAGCCGATCCTGATCACCGATCGCCACTGCGACCCTGCCCGGTTCCGCGACGAGGTCCCGGTGAGCCACTGCGCCGACGTCGTCGACGAGTCCAACGTCGACGACCTGGCCTCGCTGCTGACGGCCCGCCTCGCGCAGGACTCGCACCACTTCGAACGCCACGCGATGCGCCACTTCTACTTCGACGACCTGCAGGTCGGCGACAGCACCACCCGCTTCCTCGAGGCAGTGGCCGAGCTCGTACGGCGCCGCGATCGCCTGGTTCACGCCAAGGCGCACGGCGACGCCATCACCGCCTGAGCGCGATGATGGACCCCGTGACTCCTGTGCCTTCCTCGTTGACCACCGACCTCGCGGCTGTTGTCGGAGCCGACCACGTGCTCACGGACGCGGCCGACGTCGCGCCCTATGCCACCGACTGGCGGGGTGCGTATGCCGGCACGCCGCTCGCCGTGGTGCGGCCGGGGTCGACCGACGAGGTCTCGGCGGTCGTACGACTCGCCCACGAGGCCGGCGTCGCGATCGTGCCGCAGGGCGGCAACACCGGCATGTGCGGGGGCGCGACCCCGTCGGGCGACGGATCGCAGGTCGTGCTGTCGCTGGGAAGGATGCGGAAGATCCGCGACGTCGACCCGGTCAGCAGCACCATGACCGTCGACGCGGGCGTGGTGCTGGCGGAGGTCCAGCAGGCGGCGGCCTCGGTGGACCGGCTGTTCCCGTTGTCGTTGGCGGCGGAGGGCAGCTGCACCGTCGGCGGCAACATCGCCACCAACGCCGGCGGGACCGCCGTGCTGCGCTACGGGATGATGCGCAGCCTCGTGCTGGGGCTCGAGGTCGTCCTGCCCGACGGCCGCGTCTGGGACGGGCTGCGGTCGCTGCGCAAGGACAACACCGGCTATGACCTGACCCAGCTGTTCATCGGGGCCGAGGGCACCCTCGGCATCGTCACCGGCGCCGTGCTGACCCTCCACCCGGCCACCCCCGCCCGGGCGACCTCGTGGGTGGCCCTGCCGTCGGTCGCCGCGGCAGCATCGCTGCTTCCCCTCCTGCGCGACCACGCCGCCGAGCGCCTCACCACGTGGGAGCTGGTCTCGCGGCCGGCGCTGGACCTCGTCGTGTCGCAGGGCGTGCCCGACCCGCTGGCCTGCGACGCGCCGTGGTTCGGGCTGATCGAGCTCGCCGGGCCGGCCGGAGCCACGGTCGGCGACGACCTCGAGTCGGCGCTGGGTGCTGCCGTCGAGGCCGGTTTGGTCCTCGACGCCGCCATCGCCGGCTCGCCCGCGCAGCGCGACGGGCTCTGGGCGCTGCGGGAACGGATCTCGGAGGCCCAGGAATCGCTCGGACCGACCATCAAGCACGACGTGTCGGTGCCGATCACCTCGCTCGACGACCTCGTCTCCCGGCTCGCACCAGCCCTGGAGCAGGCCCTGCCCGGCATCCGGCCGATCGTCTACGGCCACGTCGGCGACGGCAACCTGCACTACAACCTGAGCCGGCCCGAGTCCCTGGAGCCGGACGCGTTCTGGGCGCGAGCGGCCGAGCTCTCCGCGATCGTCCACGACTGCACCGTGGAGCTCGACGGCTCGATCAGCGCCGAGCACGGGCTCGGCTCCTCGAAGGCGGCCGCCGCATCGGCATACAAGAGCGAGGTGGAGGTGTCGTTGATGCGCTCGGTGAAGGACGCACTCGACCCCCGTGGACTGATGAACCCCGGCAAGGTCCTGCCCCTAGGCTGACTGGCATGGCCTCTCCCGCACGCACGATCGCCCGGCTCACCCTCGGCGCCGCGATGGTCGGGGCGGGGGTGCTCCACCTGACCGCGCAGCGCGCTGAGTTCCAGGCCCAGGTGCCTGACTGGTTCCCGCTCGACGACGACTTCACGGTCCTGGCCTCGGGCGCTGTCGAGATCGCGCTCGGCGCGACGTTCATCGCGGTGCCGCAGAAGAAGCGGCTGATCGGCGGGCTGCTCGCCGCGTTCTTCGTGATCATCTTCCCGGGCAACATCGCGCAATACGTCGAGGGCACCGACGCCTTCGGGCTCGACACCGACCGCAAGCGCCTCGTCCGGCTGTTCTTCCAGCCGGTCCTCGTGCTGTGGGCGCTGTGGGGTGGCGGCTGGCTACGCCGCCGTACTGCTCGCGACTGACTTCCCTGTTGGCGAGCCCCCCGTCGGCCCCATCCAGATGCAACCGGCGGTTGGTCGCACTGAACGACCCTCCGAACGGCCGGGAAGCCCTGCTACTCGACTCCCCCACGGGCACTTGTCAGGCAAGTCCCTCACGTATCAGGGGTTGCAACGCCTGACACGTGGTGGAGTCCCCGGTCAGCCGGGGACTCCACCAGGCGCACCCAAACCTCAGCGGATGACCAACCCGTCGTCACCGACGTCGACCTTGACGGTGCCGCCGTCGGTGACGTCGCCGCCGATCAGCAGCCGGGCGAGCGGGTCGCCGATGGCCGTCTGGATCAGTCGACGGAGCGGGCGAGCGCCGTACGCCGGGTCGAAGCCGGTCTCCGCCAGCCAGCCCCTCGCCGCGTCGCTCACCTCGATGCTGATCCGGCGGACCGCGAGGCGCTTCTCGAGCAGGCCCAGCTGCAGGTCGACGATGTGCGCCAGGTCGTCCTTGGTGAGCGCGTCGAACATGACCACCTCGTCGAGCCGGTTGAGGAACTCGGGCTTGAACGAGGCGCGCACGATGCCCATCACCGAGTCCTTCTTGGTCTCCGGATCCATCGTGGGGTCGACGAGGAAGTGGGAGCCGAGGTTGCTGGTCAGGATCAGCAACGTGTTGCGGAAGTCGACCGTGCGGCCCTGGCCGTCGGTGAGGCGGCCGTCGTCGAGCACCTGCAGCAGGATGTCGAAGACCTCCGGGTGGGCCTTCTCCACCTCGTCGAGCAGCACGACCGAATAGGGCCGGCGCCGCACCGCCTCGGTGAGCTGGCCGCCCTCGTCATAGCCGACATAGCCGGGAGGAGCCCCGACCAGCCGCGAGACCGAGTGCTTCTCGGAATACTCGCTCATGTCGATGCGGACGATGGCCCGCTCGTCGTCGAAGAGGAAGTCGGCGAGCGACTTGGCCAGCTCGGTCTTGCCGGTGCCGGTGGGCCCGAGGAAGAGGAACGACCCGGTCGGGCGGTTGGGGTCGGAGATCCCGGCCCGCGATCGGCGTACGGCATCACTCACGGCTTGTACGGCGCTGCGCTGGCCGATCAGGCGCTGCCCGATCACCGACTCCATCTCGAGGAGCTTGGCCGTCTCGCCCTGGAGGAGACGGCCGGTCGGGATGCCGGTCCACGCCTCGACGACGTCGGCGATCTGCTCGGGACCGACCTCCTCGCCGACGAGCGGCTCGAGGTCGGCCTCCTCGGCCTTCTCGACCTCGGCGATCTGCTTCTCGAGCTCGGGGATCTGGCCGTACTGGATCTCGCTGGCGCCGGCGAGGTCGCCGTCGCGGAGCTTCTTCTCAGCCTCGATCTTGAGCTGGTCGAGCTGGCGGCGCAGCTCACCCTCACCCTGGAGCTGGTCCTTCTCGCGCTCCCACCGCGCCTCGAGCCCGCGCAGCTCCTCCTCCTTGTCGGCGAGGTCGGCCTTGAGGACCTCGAGCCGCTCGCGGGAGGCGTCGTCGGTCTCCTTCTCGAGCGCGAACTGCTCCATCTTGAGCCGGTCGACCTGGCGGCGGAGCTGGTCGATCTCCTCCGGGGACGACTCGTGCTCCATCCGCAGCCGCGAGCTGGCCTCGTCGATCAGGTCGATCGCCTTGTCGGGCAGCTGGCGGCCGGTGATGTAGCGGTCGGAGAGGGTCGCGGCGGCGACCAGCGCGGCGTCGGTGATCCGGACCCCGTGGTGGGCCTCGTACTTCTCCTGGATGCCGCGCAGGATCTGGATGGTGTCCTCGACGCTCGGCTCGCCGACGAAGACCTGCTGGAAGCGGCGCTCGAGGGCGGGGTCCTTCTCGATCCGCTCGCGATATTCGTCGAGGGTCGTCGCGCCGATCATGTGCAGCTCACCGCGCGCGAGCATCGGCTTGAGCATGTTGCCGGCGTCCATCGCGGAGTCGCCGCCGGCGCCCGCACCGACGACTGTGTGGAGCTCGTCGATGAAGGTGATGACCTGGCCGCCGGCGTCCTTGATCTCCTCGAGCACGGCCTTGAGCCGCTCCTCGAACTCGCCGCGATACTTCGCGCCGGCCACCATGGCCGCGAGGTCGAGGCTCAGGACGCGGCGGCCCTTGAGGCTGTCGGGCACGTCGCCGTCGACGATGCGCTGCGCAAGCCCCTCGACGACGGCGGTCTTGCCGACGCCCGGCTCACCGATCAGGACCGGGTTGTTCTTGGTGCGCCGGCTGAGGACCTGGATGACGCGGCGGATCTCGGCGTCGCGGCCGATGACGGGGTCGAGCCGACCGTCCTGCGCGGCCCGGGTCAGGTCGACGGAATACTTCTCCAGGCTCTCGTACGTCGACTCCGCGTCCTGGCTGGTGACGCGACGGTTGCCCCGGACGGCCGTCAGGCCCTCGCGGAGCCCGGCCTCGCTCAGACCGGCGTCGTTGAGGATCTTGCGCGCCGACGACTCGACGGTCGCGACGGCGATGAAGAGGTGCTCGGTCGCGACGAAGTCGTCCTTCATGCCGGCCGCGAGGTCGATCGCGCTCGCCAGCACCCGGGTCAGCGCCGCGCTCGCGGAGGGCTGCTGGACGGTCGAGCCGCTCGCCCTGGGGATCGACGACAGCACCCGCTCGGCCTCGGCCGTCAAGGTCGCGGGATCGAGGCCGGCCTTGGTGACGAGGCTGCGAGCGGTGCCGTCCTCCTGCCGGAGCAGCGCGACGAGCAGGTGGATCGGCTCGGTCTGGGTGTTGCCCGCCGTGGTGGCGGCCAGCTGGGCAGCCTCGATGACCTCACGGCTGCGGGTGGTGAACTTCTCGACGCCGAACTGGCTCATCGGGGCTCCTCTGCACACTCCATGGTCATCACCGTGATGACATCTACGACAACGCTCGACAAGTTGAGTCGATTCCCCTCAACTTTAACCAACGTCGTGTCGACCTCTGTGGACAGCCTCCACGCAGTGTCGGTGATGCGTGCCATCGTGCGGAGTCACCACGTGAGGAGACGCATGAACGACGACAAGCTGGCCCGGGTCCGCAAGCTGCTGGCGCAGGCCGAAGACCCGGCCGCCACGGCTGCGGAGGCGGAGGCGTTCAACGCCAAGGCCACCGAGCTGATGGCCAGACACGGCGTCGACGCCGCCCTGCTGGCCGCCAGCGACCCGGGTCGCGAGGTGGTCGGCGACCTCACCGTGGAGCTGCTGGCGCCATACGCCCACGAGAAGGGCAGCCTCGGGGCGGCAGTCGCGCGCGGGCTGCGTTGCAGCGCGGTCCTGCGCAAGCGCCGAGAGGACGGGTCGACGACCTACTCGCTGCACCTGTTCGGGGCGACCACCGACCTGCTGCTGGCCGAGATGCTGCTCACCAGCCTGCTGGTCCAAGGCACCGGCGAGATCACCCGGCGCCCGGTCCCGCGCGGCGAGCACGCCGCGGCCTACCGCCGCACCTGGTGGCTCGGGTTCGCGGCCGCGATCGGGCATCGCCTCGAGGAGGTGGAGCGGGCGGCCGCCCGCGAGTCCGAGACCGACTTCGCCGCAGCCGGCACGTCGGCCGCCCTGGTCCTGGCCGACCGGGCCGCGCTCGCCGACCGCACCGCCGCCGAGTTCTATCCCGACCTGCGAACGGCAGCGCCGCGCCATCTCTCCGGAGGTGGAATCGCCGACGGGCACGCCGCGGGCCGGCGGGCCGACCTGGGACGCACCGGACGCGTCGCGACTCCGTCCCGCGCTCGCTTGTCGGTCTGACCCCTGACCCCCTTTGGGGTGGTGAGGGCTCCTCTTAATTGGGTATCAAGCGCCGCTTACAACTAGATGGCGCCTACCTCCTCTTTCACTGCATGTCAGCTCGAGAGCACAACCACTCACTGACATCCAAGAGGGGACACCATCATGATCCGAACCATGCGAACCCGCCTTGCCAAGCGTCACGAGAACGAGGGCGGCTTCACGCTCATCGAGCTCCTGATCGTCATCGTCGTCCTCGGCGTCCTCGCCGGGATCGTCGTCTTCGGGGTCGGCACCTTCCGCCAGGACGCCGTGACCGCGGCCAAGGGAGCCGACTGCAAGACCGTCTCGGTCGCTGCCGAGGCGTTCGCCGCTAAGTCGCCCACCGGTGCTTACCCGGCCAACGTCCAGAAGCTGGTTGACGACAAGTACATCAAGTCGGTGCCCACCTCCATGACTGGAGCCACCGCGATCGACGCCGACGGCAAGGCCGCCGGCTGCTGATCGCCTCCTGACGGGAGGGCCGCGGCCAGCCGCGGTCCTCCCGGCTCAGCACTTCCAGCGACGCTTGAGGGGACCCAAGCATGCACACCAACATCCATCACATCGGCGGCCGGATCGACGGGCTGCTCGCCGCGCTGTGGCAGGCCGGCGGCACCGACCTCCTGCTCTCCGTGGGCCTGCCGCCGATGCTCCGGGTCGACAGCGTCCTGACCCCAGCGCCCGACACCAGCGCGCTCAGCGCCGAGGACACCGACGCGCTCCTGGCAGAGGTGCTCACGCCCGAGCAGGGCCAGACCTGGGCCGGCAGCCACGAGTACGACTTCTCGTTCTCCTGGCGCGACGACGCCCGGATCCGCGGCAATGCCTTCACCCAGCGGGGGCTGACCGCCGTGGCGTTGCGGATGATCCCCCGCTTGATCCCGTCGCCCGACCAGCTGGGCCTGCCGCCGGTGCTGCGCGAGCTGTCGCTGCGGCACCAGGGCCTGGTGCTGATGACCGGCCCGACCGGGTCGGGCAAGTCGACCACGCTGGCCTCGCTCATCGACCTGATCAACAGCACCCGTGGCTGCCACATCATCACGGTCGAGGACCCGATCGAATACGTCCACGACCACAAGATGTCGGCGGTGAACCAGCGTGAGGTGGGCACCGACACGGCCAACTTCCCCGACGCGTTGCGCAGCGTGCTCCGCGAGGACCCCGACGTCCTCCTCGTCGGCGAGATGCGCGACCTCGAGTCCATCCGGTTCGCGCTCACTGTGGCCGAGACCGGCCACCTCGTCTTCGCCACCCTGCACACCAACGACACGGCGCAGTCGATCGGTCGGATGATCGACGTCTTCCCAGCTGAGCAGCAGGCACAGATCCGGGTCCAGCTTGCGGCCGCCCTCAGCTGCGTGGTCTACCAGCGCCTGGTCCCCCGGATCGGCGGCGGGATGACCGCGGCCTACGAGGTCCTTGTCGCCACACCTGCGGTGCGCAACCTGATCAAGGAGGGCAAGACCCACCAGCTGCGCAACAGCCTCGTCACGGGGATGCGCGACGGCATGGTCACGTTGGAGCAGTCCCTCTCGGTCCTGATCCAGAACGGTGTCGTCAGCGAGTCCGACGCGGCCGCACGGAGCCTCTATCCCAATGACATCGACACCAGGCCGCGCATCGCTGCCGCGGGCAGGTTCTGACGCCATGAAGATGCGCGCCCGCCACGCTCCGGACAAGCCGGCGCCGATCCCTGCCGCCGACGGATATGACGAGCGGATGGCCACCATCCTCGTCACGTCGCGTCGCGTGGATCCGCACCGCCTCGACGCTGTCCGCAGCACCTGCACCCAAGGCACGCTCGCGTCCGCGCTGATCGAGGCCGGCGTCATCACCGACGATGAGCTCGCGTGCGCCGTGGCCGAGCACTACGGCGTCGAGGTGCTCGACTTCCGCAGCACCGCGCCGCAGCAGGAGGCGGTTGCCCTCCTGGCGGGCGACGTGGCCCGGTCGCTGATGGCGCTCCCGGTCACGGTCGACGGCGAGAAGGTCGTCGTGGGGGTCCTGGACCCCGCCCCGGAGCACCTGGCGGCCGTCGCGGCGGCGATCGGTCGGCCGGTGATCGCCAGGGTCACGACGCAGCCAGCCCTGGAGAGTGCCCTCGGCAGCGCCTACAAGGCCACCGGGGAGGTGAGTCGGCAGATCCAGGAGTTCGAGGCACGCGACAGCCTGCGCCGTGAGGCCGCCCAGCTCGAGACCGCACACGTCAACGAGGCTGCGCCCGTCGTCCGGGTGGTGCAGATGATCGTCACCCAGGCACTGCGCGACCGTGCGTCCGACATCCACATCGAGCCGTCGGGTGAACGCGTCCGAGTCCGCTACCGCATCGACGGTGCCCTCACGGACGTGCTCGATCTCCCCGGTTCGATGGGACCCGCGATGGTGAGTCGGCTCAAGATCCTCGGTGGCATGAACATCGTCGAGCGGCGGCGACCCCAGGACGGCCAGATCTCCATGGAGGTGGAGGGCCGCCCGGTGGACATCCGAGTGGCGAGCACCGCCGTGGTCGGTGGCGAGAAGGTCGTGATGCGGCTGCTGGACAAGTCCCGACCACTGTTCCGGGTCGAGCAGCTCGGCATGCCGCCGGACACGGCCGACCGCTACAGCACGCTGATCCACGCGCCGTACGGGATGGTGATCTGCGCCGGCCCCACCGGAGGTGGCAAGACCACCACGCTCTATGCGTCGCTGGGGGAGCTCAACACGCCCGACCGCAACATCATGACGATCGAGGACCCGGTGGAATACACCTTCGACTCGATCAACCAGATCCAGATCAACGAACAGGCCGGCATCACGTTCGCCGGTGGCCTGAAGTCGATCCTGCGCCAGGACCCGGACGTGATCCTCGTCGGCGAGATCCGGGACGCCGACACGGCGCGGATCGCGGTCCAGTCCGCCCTGACCGGCCACCTCGTGCTTTCCTCGCTGCACGCCACCGAGGCGGTGTCCGCTCTCTACCGGCTGCTCGACATGGGGATCGAGTCCTTCCTGATCGCATCGTCGGTGACGGCGGTCGTGGCCCAGCGCCTGGTCCGGCGCAACTGCCCTCACTGCCTCGAGCCCCACGAGCCGTCCGCCGAGGAGATGGCCTTCCTCCGCATGGTCGGAGGTGCCGGCGGCCCCGAGCCGGTCGAGAGTTTCCGGCACGGTGCCGGGTGCCACTTGTGCGCCCAGACCGGCTATCTGGAGCGGACCGGGGTGTACGAGCTCCTCACGGTGACCGACGAGGTGCGCGAGCTCATCGTGCAGCGCGCTCCCCACGACGAGATGCGCAAGCTTGCGCTGAGCCAGGGCATGCGCACCCTCCAGGAGCAGGCGGTGCGGCTCGTGCGGGACGGGTCGACGACGGCGGCCGAGGTCATGCGCTCCATCTACGTGGCGGGAGTCTGAGATGCCCAAGTTCGCCTATATCGGCGTGGACGTGGAGGGCGTCGAGGTCAAGGGGACGCACAAGGCAGCCAGCCGCGCCGACGCCGAGGTCTCGCTCTACGAGCAGCAGGTGCGTCATCTCCAGGTGACCGAGAAGAAGAGCATCCTCCACTACGAGATCTCCGGCCCCCGCATCAAGCGCGAGGCGGTCATGCACCTGTCCCGGCAGATCGCCGCCTTCCTCCGGGCCGGCCTGCCGATCCTCGAGGCGGTGCACACCATCGGCAAGGAGAGCGAGAACTCCTCCGTGAGGCGGATGATGAACACCATCGAGGACCAGCTTCGGTCCGGCGAGCGGTTCTCGGACTGCCTGGACGCCTTCCCGAAGGTCTTTCCCCCCTTCTACCGCGGCATCGTCCGGTCCGCCGAGCTCACCGGCGAGCTCGACACCGTGCTCGCGCGCCTCTCGGGCTACATCGAGCGCGACCTGGAGGCACGGCGCAAGCTCAAGTCCGCGATGACCTATCCGCTCGTCGTCGTCGTCATGTCGATGGTCACCGTGGTGATCCTGGCGATCTACGTGCTTCCCAAGTTCGAGGACTTCTTCGCCGACCTCGATGCCGAGCTTCCGCTGCCGACCCGCATCCTGATGGGGATCACCGGCTTCCTCGGGGACTGGTGGTGGGCGATCGCCGCCGGGCTCGTGGCCATCGTCGTGCTGTTCATCGCGATCACCAGCACCAAGCAGGGCAAGTACGCCCGCGATGCACTGCTGCTCAAGGTGCCGGTGCTCGGGGTCACCATCCAGTACGCCCTGGTCGAGCGCTTCTGCCGCGTGCTCGCCTCGATGGTGGGCGCCGGGGTCAACCTCACCGAGGGGTTGGCGGTGACCACCGAGGCACTGCGCAACCGGGTCTACGTCAAGCGGCTGGGGGAGGTGAACGAGCAGATTCTCGAGGGACAGGGCGTCGCAGGGCCGCTGGCGCGGACAGGGCTCTTCCCCGGGACCGCCACCCAGATGCTCCGGGTGGGCGAGGACACCGGCTCCCTCGACACCCAGCTCGAGGTCACGGCGGAGTACTACGAGACCGAGCTCAACTACAAGATCGCGAAGCTGACCGCGCTCTTCGAACCGATCGTCATCGTCGTCATGGGCCTGATCGTCGGCTTCGTCGCGATCGCGCTGGTCTCTGCGATGTATGGCATCTTCCGGCAGGTCGACGTGTGACATGGAATCCCGTCGAACGCCGCAGCGCACTGACCGTGGCGAGACCCTCGTGGAGCTGGTGGTGGCAATCGCCATCATCGGCATCGCCGCGGCGGCCATCCTCGAAGGGCTCCTGGTGGGCATCCAGACCTCGGTCATGCACCGCAACGACGCGTCGGGCGGCGCCTATGTCCGCAGCTTCGCGGAGGCGATCCAGACCGATGTCGACACCAACGGCTACAAGACCTGCGCGAACGCCCAGTCCGGCTACGCGCTCGTCACCGTGCGCGACCTGCCCGCGGGCTACACGAAGACAGTGACGGCGGTGCAGTCCTGGAACGGCTCCGCATGGGGCCCCTGCACCACCGACGGCCTGCAACGGCTCGACCTCAAGGTGACGACGACGGGGGATGCCCTCCACCGTGCTGACGAGAGACTGACCGTCATCCTGCGCCGCCCCTGCAACGGCAGCGCGGCCACCGCGGGGGCAGACCCATGCAGCTGATGACTGGAGGTCGAGGTCGCAGGCACGCAGATGACGGCTTCACGCTGATCGAGCTCGTGCTGAGCGTCGCGATCCTCGGCATCGTCTCCGCCGCGCTCTGCGAGATCGTGCTGCAATACCTCAAGACCACCACCGACACGAGTGCGCGGCTCACCGAGTCGACCGACCAGCAGTTCATCTCGACCTACTGGCAGAACGACGTCAGCAGCCTCGGACGGCAGACGCTCAACTCGTCGAGTGCCCTGACGCCTGACCAGTCGGTGTTCGTCGGCTCCGCCGGGCCGGGGAGCTGTGGTACCGCCGTGGGAACGGTCGTGGTCGCCTTCGCCTGGAACGAGTTCAACGTCAACGCCGCGAACCCCGCGAACGCCTGGGACGTCACCCCGCACGAGGTGGCCTACGTGACCGTGCCCGCCGGCAGCCGCCTGCTGCTCCGGCGGGTGCGGTGCCGCAACAGTGCGGCGAGCCAGCCCCAGACGGTCGCACGCAACCTCACGGTGTCACCCACCATCGACTGCGACACCACCTGTGGGGCCGCCACGCCGCCCAACCGGGTCTCGATGACGTTCAGCGTCAAGGACGCCGCGAACCCGAACAGCCAGGGCTACACCACGACTGTCTCGGCCGACCGGAGGCAGGGATGAGAACGCGTCTTCAGGAGCTGCGCGCCGACGACACCGGGGCGATGCTGATCGTGGCGCTCATCATCATCACCGCGGTGGCCCTCGTGACCGGGGCCCTGCTCTCCCACGGCCGGACCAACTTCCGGGCGACGGCAGCGCTCGAGGGTGTTGCCGCGTCGTCGTACGCCGCGGACACCGGCGCCAAGGTCGCGCTCAACGACCTGCGCCTCGGGGCGAGGGCACCTGGCTGGGTGACCCCCACCTTCCCCGGCTTCTGGAGCGACTGGGTCTACACCAACAACGCGGACGGGGCCGGCTGCTTCGGCGCCGATGGGGTCCTGCCCAAGAACACGCTCGAGCTGAAGAACCTCTATCCGAAGGCAGGCGACCAGTCGGCCGACGGCTCGGCTCGGGTCGAGTGCTCCGTCGTGCCCGGCACGGGCATCTTCGGAGCAGGCAGCGGTGTCGGCATCGAGGACCCGGACCCGACCGACGCCTTCGCCCGGTCGCTGACAACCGTCGGAACCGCCGGGGTGAGGCAGGGGATGATCCTCAAGCCACTCGGGACCGGCAACACGGCGGCGATGCCGGTGCGCGGCGGCATCGCCTCGAAGTCCTACATCACCGTCGACAACGGCGCGCTCGTGACCGACGGCTACGTGAAGGCGGAGGGCACCTGCACGGGCGTGATCGTGAGCAACCCGGCGAAGGCCTGCAACCAGGCGGGCAGCGTCCCGATGCCGGTGGCACCGCCGTCGCCGCTGGCCTCGGTGCCGCCCTACCAGAACCCTGCTTCTGTCACGGGCTGCGTGTTCTCGCCCGGGTTCTACAACAACGCCGCGGCCCTGTCGGCCGCCGTCAACGCGTGTGCGACGGCGCGCTTCGCCTCCGGCACGTACTACTTCGACTTCAACGACGAGATGCACGGTGGCCAGAACGTCTGGAACATCACCAGGACTGTCGTCGGCGGCGAATACGTCGGCGGCACGATCCCGGGCACGTGCAAGAGCCCCATCTTCAACGACCCGATCGCCGGAGTGCAGTTCGTGTTCGGTGGGACCAGTCGCCTCACCGTCAGCGACACGGCGCACGTCGAGCTCTGCGGACCGTCGAACGGCGGCGAGCCTCCGCTGACACTCTTCCAGCAGCAATCAGGGGTAGCGGTCGCACCGATCACGATGGGTCCGGTCAGCGCCGGCAACGTCGACCAGCGGACAGGCAACGCCGGCGGCGACAAATGGACCGCGGGAACGGTGGCACCGGTGACGACGCCGCCGACCTCCCTCCAGAGCGCCATCGCTGCCGCGGACGCGTCGAACGTCACCTGGACCATCGCGGGGAACAACGACGACGTCGGCATCGACCTGCGCAACTTCCCGGGCCTCTCGGCCATCCCGGCCGGAGGTGACATCTCCTCTGCAGAGCTGAGGGTGAGATATGCGAAGTCGAGCGCCCGCCCCTTGCAGGTCACCGTGAACTCCCAGCTCCCTGCTGCCCTGCCCGTCAGCGCTCCGGACGGAGCAGGCTGGGGATCCGTGCAGCTCGCCGACCAGCTGCGCAACCTCCTGGCCGGGGGTGGGTTCGACGCCACCAGGCCAACCCTCGAGCTGCGGATGATGGACGCCGCCAAGAACGACACCCTGACCATTGACGCCGCCACCTTGACGCTCACCTACGCGCCTGCCTCCCTCCGCGCAGCACAGGACGTCGCCTTCGTCCTGGCTCCCGGCGGCAACTTCCACGGCGAGTTCGTCGTGCAGGGCGCGACGTTCGCACCCAGGGGATACGTCGACCTCGATCCGGGCTCCTCCACCAGCGCACTGGTCGCCTTCCGCTGGGGACTGGTCGCTTCGGGCGTCGACCTGAAGGCGCAGCCCTCGCAGACCTTCGGCTATCCGCTGGTCTCGATGCCGGACGCGGGCCACGGCCTCGGCAACAAGGTGACGGTCGTCGACCTCGCGGTCCACGTCTGTGTCGAGCAGCCCACCTGCGCCAGCGGGGGCACCCATGCCCTGACGGTGCGCGCGAGCATCACCGACCCGCCGTACACCACGTGGGGCAGCGGGCCGGCGCGCCCGGAGCCGGGTCGCCGGCGGGTCGAGGTCCTGAGCTGGGCGGAGCAGCGATGAGCGAGATCCCGACCGCGATGATCGCTGCCCTGTCAGCCGTGCTCGGCCTCGCCATCGGCTCGTTCCTCAACGTCGTGGTCCACCGGGTGCCGCGGGGCGAGTCCGTGGTGAGCCCACCTTCGGCCTGTCCACGCTGCGGCCGGGCGATCAGGGCTCGGCACAACGTCCCGGTGATCGGCTGGCTCGTGCTGCGTGGACGGTGCTACGACTGCGGCCTGCCGATCAGCGCGCGCTACCCGGTCGTCGAGCTGGGGACAGCCGCGCTCTTCGCCCTGGCGGGCTGGCGGTTCGCGGATCGACCGGCGCTGCTGGGCCCCTATCTCGCGTTCGCCGCCGGTGCGATCGTGTTGGCACTGATCGACCTCGACACCCATCGCCTCCCCAACGCCCTGGTGGCGCCGGCCTACCCTGTCCTCGCGGCCCTGCTCCTGCTCGATGCGGACCCAGCGGGCCTGCTGCGCGCTGCGCTCGGCGCGCTGATCCTGTTCACCGTCTTCCTGGTGGTCGCAGTGTGCGCCCCCGGGGCCATGGGGTACGGCGACGTCAAGCTCGCCGGGGTCGTGGGGGCGATGACGGCCTACCTCTCCTGGGGCGCCCTGCTGACGGCCGGGTTCGGCGCCTTCGTGCTGGGCAGCATCGTGGGCCTGCTCCTGATGGTCGGCGGGAGGGCCGGACGCCGTACCGCCCTGCCCTTCGGCCCGTTCATGCTCATGGCGGCCTGGGCCTCCGTCCTCGGCGCCGGCGGGTGGGGCGAGGTCTACCTGGCCGGACTGCACCTGTAGCCCCATTGAGCACCGCTACCCACGCGCGAGGTGGCGCTCGCGCACCACACTGTCCAGATGATCACCCCCTCGTGGCAGCAGCCCGGCCTCCGGGCCGCCGTCCTCTACGCCCTCCTGACCAGTCTGGTCGGCACCGTGGCGGGCACCGTCAGCCGGCTCGAGCTCACCCGCCGGGCGATGCCCGACCACCCCCTGCCTGCCGGTCCGGTGATCGTCGTGGCCAACCACACCGGCTTCGCCGACGGCTTCCTGCTGGCCATCGTGGGGCGGCGCCTGGGCCGGTCCCTGCGCCTGATGGCCACCGGTGGCGTGTTCCGCCACCCCCTCCTCGGCCCGTTGCTGCGCCGACTGGGCTTCATCCCCGTGCTGCGTGGCACCGCGACCGCGGCCGACTCGCTGGGCCAGGCCGAGCTGGCGCTGGCTGCGGGCGAGGCGGTGGGACTGTTCCCGGAGGGCCGGATCACGCGCGACCCGGCGAAGTGGCCCGAGCGCAGCAAGACCGGGGCCGTCCGGCTGGCGCTGCGCACCGGCGCCCCCATCGTCCCGGTCGCCCTGGTCGGCGCCCACGACGTCGTCGGCACCACGCGGGTCGTCACTCGCCTGCTGCGCAACCTGCTGTGGCGCCCCGTGGTCCGGGTCGCGGTCGGCGAGCCCATCGACGTACGCCGCCTGGCAGGCGTCGTCGGGGACGAGGTGCCCGACGACGCGACGATCCGTCGGCTCGCCGACGAGGTGATGGGTCAGCTGATCAGCCGGGTCGCAGAGCTGCGTGGCGAGTCGGCGCCCCACCCGCTCGGCGTGCCGGAGTCCGCGCTGGCGTGATCGCCGCGCGTGCCGCGACCGTGCGTCAGGAACCCTGACGCCACAGCAGGACCGAGCGGCCCACGCCGTGCTCGCGCAGCACGGGCAGCCGGCTCGGGGGATGGCGGCCCCGGCGGCGGCTGCGGCCTCGAGCGCCTGGCGCAGGGCCGCACGCGTCGCCTTCAGCTCCGCGACGAGCTCCTCGTTGCGCTGGCGCAGGGCGGCAACCTGGTTGTCGAGCTCCAGGATGCGGCGCACGCCCTCGATGCCGATCCCGGACGACGTCAGGTCGGCGATCTCCCGCAGCAGCTCGAGGTCGCGGTGGGAGTAGCGCCTGCCGCCGCCACCGGTCCGGCCCGGAGTGATCAGGCCCATCCGCTCATAGGCGCGCAGCGTCTGGGGGTGCAGGCCGGTCAGCTCGGCCGCCACGCTGATGACATAGACGGCTGCGTCGGGGGGTGGGGCACCGAAGCTCATCAGCACTCACCTCGCCTGCGAGAAGAGCTGGTCGCGCAGCGGGATGCCGGCCGTGGCGCTGCGATAGGCCTCGAGCGCCTCCCGGGCAGCGGGGTCGAGGGTGGGCGGGACGCTCACCTCGATCGTGGCGAGCAGATCACCCCTGGTGCCGTCCTTCTTCGTCGCGCCCTTGCCACGGACCCGGAAGGTGCGGCCGTTGGGGGTCCCGGGCGGGACCTTCAGGGTCACAGGCGCGCCGCCGAGGGTCGGGATCTTGATGTCCGCCCCCAGCGCAGCCTCGTCGAAGGAGACCGGGACGTCGATCGTCAGGTTGTCGCCCTTGCGACCGAAGACCGGGTGGGCTGCGACCGCCACCTTGACGAGCAGGTCGCCGGCCGGGCCACCGCTCTCCCCGGTCGCGCCCTTGCCACGAACCCGGATCCGCTGGCCGTCCTTGACCCCGGCCGGGATGCGCGCCTGGATCGTCCGGGCCGAGGTGCCTCGTCCGCTCCCACGGCAGGACGGACACGGGTCGTCATAGACGAGCTGGCGACCACGGCAGGTCGGGCACGTCTCGTTCATCGAGAAGGCGCCGCCGACGCCTGCGACGACATAGCCGGCCCCCTCGCACTCCGGGCAGATGTGCGGCCGGGTGCCGGGCTTGCCGCCCGATCCCTTGCAGGTCGCACAGGCGGCGTCGGAGGTCAGCCGCAGGGAGATCGTGACCCCCTCCAGCGCGTCGGTGAACCCGATGTTGGCAGTGGTCTCGATGTCCTGGCCCTTGCGCGGCCGCGGCTGGCGCTGCTGGCGGGCACCCCCGCCGAACAGGTCGCCGAACATGTCACCGAAGCCACCGGCACCGCCCTGCTCGCGCAGCAGGTCGTTGATGTCGAAGCCGCCCGCACCCCCGCCGCCGCCCCCGCCGCGGTTGAACCCGCCGGGGAACCCGCCTGCGGACAGCGATCGGAACTCGTCGTACTTCTTGCGCTTGTCGGCATCGCCCACGACGTCGTAGGCCTCGGCGACCGACTTGAACTTCTGGTGCTTGGCGTCGTCGTCGGGGTTGGAGTCGGGGTGGTTGGCGCGCGCCAGCTTGCGGTAGGCCTTCTTGATCTCCTCGGCGCTGGCGTCCTTGCTGACGCCGAGGACCTGGTAGAAGTCCTTGGTCGCCCAGTCGTTGCGGAAGCTGTCGTTCTCAGCCATGCGCGCACCTCCTCTCGTGTGTCCGGTCTGCTGGGACGTCATGGGGACTGGCTGTCAGGGTGACCAGCCCCCATGACGTGTCCGGGTCGGGCTAGGCGCTGACGGGATCCACCACCAGCACCTGGGCCGCCCGCACCACCCGGTCGTTGATCTTGTAGCCGGCCTTGGCCACGACCTTGGCCGTGGTGACCTCGACGTCAGGATCCTCGCCGATGTGGCTCAGCGCTTCGTGGATCGTCGGGTCGAAGACGTCGCCGGGCGCGCCGAACTTGGTCAGCCCGAGTCCGGTGACGATGCGCTCGAGCTGCTCGGCCACGGCCTTGAACCCACCGTCGAGCTCGCCGTGCTCACGGGCCCGGTCGATGGTGTCGAGCACCTCGATGATGGGCTGGAGGACCTTGTAGGTCGCGTTCTCCGCGATCAGAGCCCGGTCGCGGTCGACCCGGCGCTTGTAGTTGAGGAACTCCGCCTGCAGCCGCTGGAGGTCTGCGGTCATCTCGAGGAGCTGCTCGTCGGCCGAGGGCCCGTCGTCCTCTGACTCCTCCGGGCCCTGCTCCGAGCTCGCCTGCGAGCCCTCCTGCGAGTCCGCCTCCGCGTCCTCCTGCTGGACCTCCGGAGCGACGGCCGGGGCCGAGGCGCCCTCGAGGGGCACCTCGACCTCGGTCTGGTCGGTCATCTCCGCAGCCTCGTCACCGAAGGACCCCTCCTGGCCAGTGCCCTCCGCGCCCGTCTCGGAGGAGCTGGTCACTTGGACTCGCCCTCACCGGAGCCGTCGACCGGCTCGTCGACGATCTCGGCGTCGACGATGTCGTCGCCCTGCTCCGCGTCCGGCGCAGCCTCGGCCCCGTCAGCGGTGCCGGCGGCCTCGGCCGCGGCATACATCGCAGCACCCATCTTCTGGCTGGACTCGCTGAGCTTGGTCACCCCGGCAGTGAGGTCCTCGGCGCTGGCCTCTTCGTTGACCAGGGTCTCCTTGAGGGCGTCGACGTCGGCGCGAACCTCGGTCTTGACGTCGTCGGGGACCTTGTCCTCGTTCTCGGAGAGGAACTTCTCCGTGGAGTAGACGAGGCCGTCGGCCTGGTTGCGGACCTCGATGGCCTCGCGACGCTTGGCGTCCTCCTCGGCGTACTGCTCGGCCTCCTTGACCATGCGGTCGATCTCGTCCTTGGACAGCGCCGAGCCGCCGGAGATGGTCATCGACTGCTCGCGGCCGGACGCGTGGTCCTTGGCAGAGACGTGGACGATGCCGTTGGCGTCGATGTCGAAGGTGACCTCGATCTTGGGCACGCCGCGGGGGCGGGCGGCAGGCCGGTGAGCTCGAAGTTGCCGAGCGGCTGGTTCTGCGCCCACATCTGGCGCTCGCCCTGCGCGACCTTGATCTCCACCGACGGCTGGTTGTCGTCGGCGGTCGTGAAGATCTCCGAGCGCTTGGTCGGGATCGTGGTGTTGCGCTCGATCAGGTTGGTCATCACGCCACCCTTGGTCTCGATGCCCAGGGACAGCGGGGTGACGTCGAGGAGCAGCACGTCCTTGACCTCGCCCTTGAGGACACCGGCCTGGAGGGCGGCGCCGACGGCGACGACCTCGTCGGGGTTGACGCCCTTGTTGGGCTGCTTGCCCCCGAGGAGCTCGGTGACGAGCTCGCCCACGGCCGGCATCCGGGTCGAGCCACCGACGAGGACCACGTGGTCGATCTTGCTGACCTCGACGCCGCCGTCCTTGAGCACCGACTTGAAGGGCTCACGGGTGCGGTCGAGCAGGTCGGCCGTCAGCTTCTGGAACTCGCTGCGCGTGAGCTTCTCCTCGAAGTGCAGCGGGCCGCCCTCGCCGTGGGTGATGTAGGGCAGGTGGATCGTGGTCTCGCTCGAGGACGACAGCTCGATCTTGGCCTTCTCGGCCGCCTCCTGGAGGCGCTGCTTGGCGATCTTGTCGGCCGCGAGGTCGACGCCGTTGTTGTCCTTGAACTTCTTCACCATCCACTCGACGACGCGGTTGTCCCAGTCGTCACCACCGAGGTGGTTGTCACCGGAGGTCGCCTTGACCTCGACGACGCCCTCGCCGATCTCGAGCAGGGACACGTCGAAGGTGCCGCCGCCCAGGTCGAAGACGAGGATGGTCTGGTCGTCGCCCTTGTCGAGGCCGTATGCCAACGCGGCCGCCGTCGGCTCGTTGACGATCCGGGAGACGTTGAGGCCCGCGATCTCGCCGGCCTCCTTGGTGGCCTGGCGCTGGGCGTCGGAGAAGTAGGCCGGGACGGTGATGACCGCGTCGGTGACCGGCTCGCCGAGGTAGGCCTCGGCGTCGCGCTTGAGCTTCTGCAGCACGAACGCGCTGATCTGCTGGGGCGTGAAGTCCTTGTCGTCGATCTTCTGCTTCCAGTCGGTGCCCATGTGGCGCTTGACGGAGCGGATCGTGCGGTCGACGTTGGTGACGGCCTGACGCTTGGCCACCTCACCGACGAGGACCTCGCCGGACTTGCTGAACGCCACGACGGACGGGGTGGTGCGCGCGCCTTCTGCGTTGGCGATGACGGTGGGTTCTCCACCCTCAAGGACGGCCACGACGGAGTTCGTCGTGCCGAGGTCGATGCCGACGGCTCGAGCCATGGTGGTGCCTCTCTCTCGCAAGGGATGTCCGGGAGCGGCCAGTGTGCCGTGGTCTTGATGACCAGACAAACAACTTGCGCCGCATCCACTCAACTTGGTTCACAGGCTACAACGCAGGCGTCGCCGGATTGTTCCCGGGGTCGGGGCGAAATCGCCCCGGTCCGCTGTGACGAAGGTCGCGAGGCTCAGCTGCGGGAGTCGGTGCGACCGGAGGCCCGGGTGGTGCGCGCGACCTTGCGGTCGGTCGACACGATCCAGACCGTGAGCGCGACCCCCGCACACACGGCGAAGGTGAAGAAGAACAGGGCGACAGCGGGCAGGCCGAAGAGCTCGGCACCACCCGGCACCCGGGCCAGCAGCGCGGCGCCCATGATCGTGGCGGCGATGATCAGGCCCAGGGTGAGGCGGTTGGCCACCCGCTGCAGGACGGTGTGCAGGCGCTCCTCGTCGATCGCGTCCACCCGGACGTGGAACTCGCCGTCGGCGAGGGTGTCGAGGATCCGGTTGGCGCGCTTGGGCAGCATCGCCGTGAACTCCTTGGCCTCCATCGCTGCGGCGATCAGCCCGCTGGGGCTGATCCCGATCCCGTGCGAGAGCATGCCGCCGACGTTGTCGCGCAGCGCCTCGGCGGGCGAGAAGTCGGGGTCGAGGTGCAAGGTGGCCTGGTCGATGTTGAGCAGCGCCTTGCCCATCATCGACATCTCCGCCGGCGGCTGGAGGCCGTGCTGTCCCGAGAGCCGGCTGAGCTCGACGAGCACCGAGCCGGCCTGCAGGTCGGAGCCGGCGTTGACCGCCTCGGAGACGAGGTGGGTCACGTCGTCACGGAAGGCTGCCGCGTCATAGTCGGCCAACGGATGTCCCATGGCGGCGAGCACCCGGGCCGCTTCCTCGCCCTCGCCGTCGCTGATCGCCAGGAGCAGCTTCAGCACGTGGTCCTGCATGCGGGAGGGCACCGTGGCGATCATCCCGAAGTCGATCAGGGCCAGCCGGCCGTCGTCGGTCAGCATGAGGTTGCCCGGGTGGGGGTCGGCGTGGATGACGCCCTTGTCGAGCATCATCTCCAGGTAGCACGCGAACAGCTGCTCCACGATCGGACGCGCGTCGATGTCGATCAGCCCGAGGCGCCCGACGTCGGTGACCTTGCGTCCCTCGACGCGGTCCATGGTCAGGACGCGCCCGGTGGTGTGGGTCATGACCGGTTCGGGCACGACGAGCAGGTCGTAGCCCTGCGTGAGGTCGATGAAGCGCAGGAGGTTGCGCGCCTCGCGGCGGTAGTCGAGCTCTCCGGCCAGGGAGCGCCGGAACTGGGTCAGCAGCTTCTCGAAGCCGTAGCGCCGACCCAGGTCGGTGCGCTTGTCGGCGGTGGCGGCCAGCCGGCCCAGCACCTCCATGTCGGCGCGGACGACGTCGCGCACGTGGGGCCGCTGGACCTTGACGACAACCTCGCGTCCGTTCCGCAGGGTGGCCCGGTGCACCTGCCCCAGGGACGCGGCCGCGATCGGCTCGGGGTCGAAGTCGGCATACAGGTGTCGAAGGTCAGCGCCGAGCTCGGCCTCGACGATCTCCTTGACCGTCTCGAAGGCGAAGGGCTCGACCTCGTCCTGCAGCCGCGCCAGGGCCGTCGTGTAGCTCGCGGGCAACAGGTCGAAACGGGTGGACAGCAGCTGCCCGAGCTTGATGAAGGTGGGACCCAGCTTCTCGAGGTCGCGGGCGAGCGCCTCGCCCCGGTCCGCCTCGCCCAACGGCTGCTCGTCGTCGACGAAGCCGAAGTCGTCCGACGACGACCCCGACAGCAGGTCTGAGCGGCCGTGGCGCCACGCCAGCCTGGCCAGCGCGGCGTAGGTGACGCTGGACGTCGCGGCCGTCTCGGACGGGTCGGCCTTCATGAGTCGTCTCCTGCTCTGGGGGTGCGCTCGTTGTCCTCGCGGTTGAGACGGGCGCGCTGGAGCGCGCGGTGGGTTCCGTCGCACCAGGGCATCCGTTGGGACATGTCACACCGGCAGACGGCGACGACCGGGCGAGTCACCGGGTGGACGACGCCCTGCTCGTCCGTCAGCTCGTCCGCGCCGCGAAGGAGCAGCGGCCCGTCCGGGCAGGCGGTCACGCGGACACGGGCGACCGAGGTCACGACGCGACCCGCTCGCCGGTGGCCTCGCGCAGGCTGCTGCGCCCGTCCTGCCATGCCTGCAGCAGGACCTCGCCCGCCGCCGCCTCGACCACGAGGCAGCTGGCAGCTCCGAACAGCACGACGGGCTCGTTGGCGCGATCGTGGTCGACCAGCGCGCCGCAGATGTCGCGGAGCACCAGCTGCTCGTGCACGGCGTCGGCCTCCACGTGCTCCTCGAAGTAGTCGCGGACCGCATCCGGGAGCCCGAGTCGCTCAGCACCCGACGCGAGCTGCTTGCTGGGTGCGGAGCTGGTCGCCTCGAAGACGCCGTAGTGGCCCGCAGAGGCCGGCGCCAGCTCGCGGCGCAGCGCGAAGAGGTGCATCACGTTGACCACGGCCAGCGTGGTCGCGGGAACGGAGTCGACGTAGCCCCCGGGCTCGCTGACCAGGCCACACTGCTCCATCGCCCGGGCGTAGAGCAGGCTGTGCAGTCGGTCAGGGTGGCCGCCGCCGTATTCGTCGTAGGCGAGCTCTGCCATCGCCACCTGGGCACGCCCGGGCAGACGCGGCATCGCGAACATCTGCGGATCGGTCTCACGCAGGTTGTAGATGCTGCGGTGGACCAGCAGCTCGGCGAACTGGTCCGCGGTGGCCTCGCGCTGGATGAAGCGCGCCACGGACGGTCCGGGAAAGGAGTCGCACAGCTCGAAGATGCGGTCGGCGAGGGCAGCCTCGCCGTCCGCCACCTGGTCGACCACCTCGGCCGTCCGGGTGCGCAGCGCGTCCAGCACCAGCCCCTCCAGCGAGCGACGGAGCCGGATCAGCTCGGGGTCCCACTCCAGCGCAGGGTCGACGTCGTCCAGGCCCTCGTAGTGCAGGGAGTAGAGCAGCCACAGGGACAGCTGGATGTCTTCGTCGGCCAGCGGATCGGGGCTGGGCCGGACGACGACCTCGGCGAGGGTTCCAGAGGTGAGCGCCGCGATGACGGCCTCGGAGACGGGCCCGCGGGAGCTTGGCAGACGCATCAGTCACTTCCCTCGTGTCGGTCCAGGCGGATCAGCGAGCCCCGGTCGCCCTCGTGGCGTACGTCGACGACCACGAGCCCGTTCGTGCCGGCGCGCTCGGCCACCCCCGCCTCCTGGCCGGGACCGACCTGCAGCAGCAGTGACCCGCCCTCGACCAGGTGTTGCCCGGCAACGGTCAGGACGGCGCGCACGAGGTCGAGCCCGTCAGCCCCGCCGTCGATGGCGTGGGGCGGGTCCTCGGGGAACTGCTCGATCCCACCGCTGGGGACCCACGGCGGATCCGCGACGACCAGGGCGAACCGCTCGTCGGGCGCCAACGCCTCCTCCAGCCGGGCGCACCGCACCTCCACCCGGCCTGCCAGCCCCGCCGCCTGCGCATTGCGGCGGGTGTAGTCGCAGGCGACCTCGGCGTCGTCGACGCACACCAACGCACGGTCCGACTCCAGCACCGCGTGCAGCCCGATGTGCCCGGCGCCGGAGCAGAGCTCGAGCACCCGCCCGGGCGGGGTCGTCCGGAGGATCTCGCTCGCCCAGCGGGACTGCGCGAGCGTCCACTCCCGCGGCACGAGCAACCGGTCGTCATAGGCGATGTCGAGCTCACCGAACCGCATCGTCGCAGCGGTAGGCAGGCTGCCTGGCGACATGCAGGGTGGTCCTTTCGCGGGGGCTTGAACGGCCCATCGACTATCCCACAGGGCACCCGAGGGGGTTCCACCCCAATGGCCATCGTGCGCGCTCCTCTTTGTGGGGGAAGACTTGCCCAAACGGGGTACGGCGGTGGGTTCGACGGAGGATGATCGCCGGGTGACACCCCGGGCCGGCTTCCTTCGCCCTCTCCCCTCAGCACGCCAGCTCACCGCGCTGGCGGTCGTCGTGGTCGTCATCGCCACAGCGATGGCGGCGCTCGCGACCGTGCGAGCACGCGCCTCCGCGCAGGCACTGTGCGAACGGCACCAGGTCGACGCCGCCGAGCGTGCCCGCGGCACCACCGGACGCGGTGGCTCGACCGTGGTGATCGGCGACTCGTGGAGCGTCGGCCTGGGCCTGCGTGACCTGCATCAGTCCTGGCCGGCCCGACTTCCGGGACGCGTCGACGTGGCAGGCTTCTCCGGCTCCGGGTTCAGCAGGGGGCCAGCCACTGTGGCGACCGGTCCTTCGCGACCCGGGTCCGCGCCGCGCGGGATGCCGACCTGGTGGTCGTCGCCGGCGGGCTCAACGACCACGACCAGTCGGCTGCAGACATCCGCGCGGGGCTCCGCTCCCTCGTGAACAAAGTGGGCACCCACGAGCTGGTCGTCGTGGGGCCGGCGACCGCCCCGGCCCGAGCGGCCCGTGTCGGCCGGGTCGACACCGTGCTCGAGCAGCTGTGCGCGGAGCTCGACGTGCCGTACGTCGATGCCAGCGCCATACGCCTGGACTACCTGCCTGACCGCCTGCACCTGACTGCGGCCGGCCACGCCGCCTTCGGTGACTTCGTCGCCGCGGAGCTGCGCACGCTGGGGCTGCTGGACTGACGCAACGGCGTCGACGGGCGGCCTGCTCGAACGCCGCGCGCGGCCACCGCGGACAATGGCCGGGTGAAGGCCGACACCGCTGGGGCGGACACCGACTTCCGCCTGCGCGACATCGCGCTGGCGGCCTACGCCCCGATGGTCGTCAACGCGATCGGGCACGGCGCGGTCATCCCGATCCTGGTGCTGCGTGCCCGCGAGCTCGGCGCCGACGTGTCGACCGCCGCGATGGTGGTGGCCCTGCTCGGACTGGGCAGCCTGGTGGCGTCGCTGCCGGCCGGCGCGCTGGTGGCGCGCATCGGCGAACGCCGGGCCCTGACCACCGTGGGGTTCCTCGACGCCGTCGCGATGGCCGCTGCCGCACTCACCGACTCGGTGTGGGCCCTCGGGCTCGCCGTGACGTTCAGCGGGATGACGTGGACGGTGTTCCTGATGGCCCGCCAGGGCTACATGATCGACGCCGTCCCCGTGGCGTTCAGGGCCCGCGCGATGGCCGGGCTCGGCGGCAGCATGCGGGTCGGAGTGCTCGTCGGACCGCTGCTCGGCGCCGGCCTGATCCACCTCAGCGACCTCACCTCGGTGTTCTGGCTGGCAGCCGCGATGTCGCTGGCCTCCGCCGTGCTGGCGCGGCTGATGCCGGACTACGGCTCGGACGAGCGCAGTACGGCGACGCACCTGTCGGTCGTCTCCGTGCTGGTCGCCCATCGGCACACGCTGCTGACGGTCGGCGTGGCTGTCGTCATCATCGCCGCGAGCCGGTCGCTGCGCATCGGGCTGCTGCCGCTGTGGGCCGACCACCTCGGACTGTCCGCGAGCACCACGTCGTTGATCTTCGCCGTGGCGGCTGCCGTGGACATCGCGTTCTTCTTCCCGGGCGGCTGGCTGATGGACAACCACGGCCGGGCCGTCGTCGCCGTGCCTGTCGTTGCGACCACCGCCCTCGCCTGCCTCCTCCTGCCGCTCACCTCCGGCGTGGTGGGCGTCGGGGCGGTGATGGTGCTGATGGCGGTCGGCAACGGGCTGGCCTCAGGGATCGTGATGACGCTCGGGGCTGACACGGCCCCGGTCGAGGGACGGGCTCAATATCTCGGCGCCTGGCGCCTGTGCGGCGACATCGGCATCTCTGGCGGCGCACTCCTGGTCAGCGTCGCCGCCGCCGTCGCACCCCTGGCGGTCGCCTGCGTGGTGATGGGCGGGCTCGCGGGAGCGGGCACCGTGTGGGTCGGCGTCTTCACCCGCCGGCTCGACCGGCTCAACCGACGGTGACGACGACCTCGTTGGAGAACAGGTCGGTGTCGGTGTCGATCACGCGGAACTTGTTGGGACCGGGCCGGCTCGTCTGGACATAGGTCGAGAAGGTCTGGTTGCTGACCGACATGGTGACCGGGAAGTCCGACCAGGCGCCGTCCTCGAAGCGCTGCACCTGCAGGATCGCGCCCTCACCGGCGGGATAGGTGCCGGTCAGGTCGATCTGCTGCATCGGGCCGACCGACGACTGGTTGGCGGACAGCGAGATCTCGGTCGTGGCGGCCGTCGTGGACGGCTCGCTGGTCGCCGGCGCCTCGGCGTCCACCGGCGGGGCCTCGGAGGTGATCGTCGGCTCGGGGAGATAGAGCGAGCTCCCGCTGGTGGCATCCGACTCGGCTGCTGACGAGGCATCGCCGTCCAGGCCCAGGACCCTGCTGCCGACGAGCGCGGCCACGCCGCCGAGGACCCCGACCACGACCGCCACCGCGACCAGGGCGACCAGGCCCATCACGACCGGTCGGTCCTGGATGCGAGGGCCGCTCTCGTCGCGCCCGTCGTCTCGGGGGTCGCCGAGGGCGCCGGCGCTGAGGCGGTCCCGGTCGTCGGTCACGTGCTGGTCTCCTCGAGTGTTCAACGTGGTTCGCAGATCACGACTGGGATGTCCCGGTCGGTCCACGACTGGTAGGACGCGAAGTCGGCATAGAGGTCGACCAGGCGGGGCCAGAGTCGCGCCTTCTCCTGCGCGGACGCCAGCCGGGCCCGCACCGGCACGACCTCGGACCTGATCTGGAGCTCGGTCTCCGGGGCTGCCAGCAGGTTGCCGAGCCACTGCGGGTCCCTGGGCATCCCGCCCGAGCTCGCCACCACGACCACGTCGGGTCCGTCGTGGAGATAGAGGAGCGGGGTGGTGTAGCTCGTGCCGGACTTGCGACCGACGTGGCTCAGGAGGAGCACCGGGGCAGGCTTGCGGAACGCGGAGCCGACGCGCCACTTGCCGCCGACCCGCCCCCCGGTGTGCTGGTAGAGCCACACGTTGACCTTGGCCATGCGCCGGGTCGCGCTGAGCGCGGAGTCCTTGTCGAGCCACCCCGGGCGCGGCTTCGGCGGGGTCGTCATCTGTCCCTCCATCAAAATCCTCGGTGCCAGACCATGTCGTCGATGATCCCGCGCGAGCGCCAACCTATCGGCGTCCGCACGAGGTCGTGGTGGTAGAAGCCGCCGACCTCCAAGAGCCGCTCGGTGCCGTCCGGCGCGACGCTCACCATCGGGTTGGTGAAGTAGGCCGTGGCGCTGGCGCTGTCGCCGTCCAGCTGGATGGCGATCTGACCGATGACGTGCTGGAAGCGGTCGAACCCGGCCAGTCCCTGCTCGATCCACGGGACGACTTCGTCGGGGGGACCCTTCGGACCGCCGACCATCGAGTAGTCCATGACGGCGTCCGGGGTGAACACGTCGAAGAGGTCGGCATAGGACTTGGTGTCGACCGACAACGTGTAGCGGGTGATGAGATCGATGATCTCCTGGCGATCGCAGAGCTCCCGGACGTCCACCCCACTACTGTGACACTGAAACACGTTCTAGTGTGAGTCCCATGCGATTCACGTATGCCGAGGCCATGACCCAGGCGCAGTTCTACGCCCCGCTCGCCCAGGCCGCCGAGCAGTCCGGCTACACCTCCATGACGGTGGCCGACTCGCTGATCTATCCACGCGAGTCCGACTCGACCTACCCCTACACCGACACGGGTGACCGCGAGTTCCTCGAGGGCAAGGAGTTCGTCGAGACGATGATCCTCTGCGCACACCTGTTCGCAGTGACCTCGACGCTGCGCCTGACGCCCTTCGTGCTGAAGCTGCCCGTCCGCCCGCCGGTGCTGGTCGCCAAGCAGGCGTCGTCGTTGGCCTTCTTGTCCGACAACCGCCTCGGGCTGGGTGTCGGCCTCTCGCCGTGGCCCGAGGACTTCATCGCGATGGGCGTTGCGTGGGAGCGCCGGGGCAAGCGGATGGACGAGTGCATGGACATCCTGCGCGGCCTCACCGGCGGCGAGTTCTTCGGCTACGACGGGGAGTTCTACAGCTTCCCCGAGCTCAAGCAGAGCCCCGCCCCGACGCAGCCGATCCCGCTGCTCGTGGGCGGCCACAGCGACGCGGCGCTGCGACGCGCCGTACGCAAGGGGGACGGATGGATGCACGCGGGCGGCGACGGCGAGGAGCTGGACCGGTTGCTGACCCGGCTGGCCGAGATCCGCGCCGAGGAGGGCGACACCCGCGACGACTTCGAGGTCCACGTCATCTCCTACGACGCCTACTCCCCCGACGGCGTCAAGCAGCTGGCCGACAAGGGAGTCACCGACTGCATCGTCGGCTTCCGGGTGCCCTATGTCGTGGGCCCCGACACCGAGCCCCTGGCGAAGAAGGTCGAGCACCTCGAACGCTATGCCGAGTCCGTGATCGCGAAGGTGAACCCATGAGCCTGGAGCTGTTCCGCGCAGCGATCGCGGAGGCCGAGGCGCTGGTGCGCAACCCGCCGTTCGAGATCACCGAGCAGGAGCTCGCCGAGGGGCTGGACTATCTCGCCGGGTCGATCCGCTCCTCGATCCAGATGGCGTTCGACTACGACCTCGACCACCCGGTGCTGATCAACCCGACACACCAGTACGCGCGCCAGGGCCTCGACAACCCCGACGCGGTCTACCTCAACGCCTACCTCACGCACGGTGCCTCCTACGTCGTGTCGGGTCGCCGCGGGTCGAGCGCCGACCTCTCCTTCCAGGTGATGGCAGGCACCTACTCCGACGCGGGCGCGCCCGAGACCCTGGCCGCCTTCGACGACCGCGAGCTCGACATCGCCGCGGACGGCACCTTCGAGTGGCGCTTCGGGCCCGAGCTGGGCCTGCAGAAGGGCGCGACCCTGATCGTGCGTGAGGTCTTCTCCGACTGGTCCACCGAGGAGCGCGGCCAGTTGCGGATCCAGCGGCTGGACACCGCGGGCGTGCCTCGCGGTCCGGTGACGTCGGAACGCGTCGAGAAGAGGTACGGCGTCGCGGCCAAGATGCTCACCGGGCGGATCAGGACGTGGTTCGCCTTCCCGGAGTGGTTCACCTACAAGGAACCGGTCAACACCCTGACCGTCCCGGCGACGACTCCGGGCGGGCTCACCACGCAGTTCTCCTCGATCGGGCACTACGCGCTCGAGCCCGACGAGGCGCTGGTCGTGACCGTCCCGGCGTGCGAGGCGGCGCCATACCAAGCGATCCAGGTCGGCTCGAAGTGGTATGTCTCGACCGACTACGAGCATCACCAGACCTCGCTCACCCGCGCCCAGTCGCACGTCGACGACGGCGGGCTGATCCGCTACGTCATCGCCGAGCGCGACCCCGGGCTGGCCAACTGGGTGGAGACGACCGGTCACGCGGCCGGTGTGATGATGCTGCGCTGGCAGCGGGTCGAGCGGTCGCTCGGGCAGGCCGACGGTCCGCAGGTGGAGGTCGTGCCGTTCGCGTCCCTGGCCGGCCGGGCCGACCTCGCCGCGCAGCGCGTCACTCCCGAAACCTGGCGCGCGCGGATCGAGGCCCGTCAGGTCGGCATCGCTCGGCGGATGATCAGCTGAGTCGGCGCACAACACCTGTCGAGCCGGCGCGCAACACCAGCCGAGTCGGCGCGCAACACCCGTCGAGTCGGCGCGCAACACCTGTCGAGCCGGCGCGCGTGCGCACGGTCTGCGGGCAGCGCCGACTCAGTGCGCGCCCGGCGCCGACTCGGCCTGCACCCCACGCCGACTCGGCGGGTGCTAAGCGCCGACTCGGCCTGCACCCCACGCCGACTCGCCGGGAGCGGACAGCTCTCGACGGTTGCTAGAACACGTTCTAGTGTGCTCGCATGAGCGTCGACGCGTTACCCCCAATCCTGGCCGACAAGGTGATCGTGCTGTCGGGTGTCGGCCCGGGACTCGGCCGGGCCCTCGGCGAGGAGGCTGCTCGCATGGGCGCAGACCTGGTCCTGGTCAGCCGCACGGAGAAGCGGCTGGAGAAGATGGCCGAGGTGGTGCGGTCCCACGGGAGGCGGGCACTCGTCGTGCCCACCGACATCACTGACGAGGAGCAGCGCGCTGCGCTCGTCGCGCGCGCGGTCGATGAGTTCGGCCGGGTCGACTGCCTGATCAACAACGCGTTCGCCATCCCCCCGATGGACCCCATCACGACTCTCGACCTCGACGGGTTGCGGGCCGCCCAGGAGACCAACGTGCTCGCGCCGCTGCGCCTGAGCGCGCTGTTCGCCGACGCCCTCGCGGCGACCAGCGGGTCGATCATCAACATCACGTCGTGCGTGGTCTACAGCTCACAGCCGGAGTTCAGCGGCTACAAGCTCTCCAAGGGCGCGCTGGCGCACCTCAGCTCGAGCCTGGCCACCGAGCTGGGCCCGCGCGGCATCCGGGTCAACTCCGTCGCCCCGTCCTACATCTATGAGGACGTCAACAAGGCCTACTTCGACTGGATCGCCTCGGAGTCCGGACGAACGCACGACGAGGTGTACGCCGAGAAGGCCGCCCCGACGGACCTGAAGCGACTCGCGACACCGGACGAGATCGCGCGGGCGGCGCTGTTCCTGGCCAGCGACCTAGCGAGCGCCGTGACCGGCCAGACCCTCAACGTCGACTGCGGGGAGTTCCACTCGTGAGCACCGCTGCTCCTCGGGTCCGGGGCGACGTCGGTTCGCTCGACGACATCACGGCCGCCGCCGTACGCGCCACCGGTCTCAGCGACTTCGGCGACGACGCGCACGTGGAGGGACTGGGCGTCCTGGTCGACGACTACGCCTCCGCCGCCGGGCTGACCGGGGAGGGCAACTACCGCATGCGCTCGATGGTCAAGGGCCTGCTCGTGGCGAAGCTGATGGCGCAGCAGGGACGCGCGAGGAATCCCGGCGTGGACGGCGTCGCGATCGAGCGACCCGTCTTCATCATGGGTCTCCCCCGGTCCGGGACGACCCTGCTGCAGCGGCTGCTGACCGCCGACCCCCGCCACCAGGGCCTCGAGCAGTGGCTCGCCGATCTCCCCCAGCCGCGCCCGCCCCGGGAGACCTGGGACGACGACCCCATCTTCAGCGCGATGCAGGGTGGCTATGCCGCCTTCCACGAGGCCAACCCGGAGCTGGCCGGGCTGCACTACTCCGACGCCGCCTCGCACGAGGAGTGCTGGCGCCTGCTGCAGCACTCCGGCCAGTCGGTCGCCTTCGAGACCCAGGCCTACACCCCCGGCTACTCCGCCTGGCTGGGCCAGCAGGACTGGGTCCAGGCCTACCGACGCCACCGCAGCCTGCTGCAGCTGATCGGGTTCAACGAGCCGGACAAGCGCTGGATCCTGAAGAACCCCAGCCACCTGATCGCGCTCGACGCGCTCAAGGACGTCTATCCCGACGCCGTGGTCGTGGTGACCCACCGTGACCCGGTGGCTTGTACGGCGTCGATGTGCTCGCTCGCGGCAGCCTCCACCCGGGGCACGTCCGAGGTGTTCGTCGGCGAGACGATCGGCCGCACCCAGCTCGACCTGCTGGCGCGCGAGCAGGCTGCGTTCCGCGCCAGCGCCCACCCCGGCGATGCCATCGACGTGGCCTACGACGACCTCGTGGCCGACCCGGTCGCGACGGTGCGCGGCGTCTATGCGGCCGCAGGGCTGGCGTGGGACGACGAGACCGCGACCTCGGTGACCGAGGAGCTGGAGCGTTCGCGCAGCGGCGTACGCGCTCCGCGACACGACTACGACCTCGCGGACTACGGCCTCACCGAGGCGCAGGTGCGGGACGCCCTCGAGGCCTGACCTCGAACCGGGTGGTCGCCTTGAGCTCGAGGCCGCCGCAGCTCTGCCGCCGATCCGGGCCCGCGACCTCGACCACCTCGTCGTCCGGGTCACCGCCGGCCAGCGCGTGCAGCTCGCGGACCTGGTCGGCTCCGCTGCGGCCGGCGCGGCCCCGGCTCAGGTCGAGCGGCACCCCGCCCGCCTCGAGCTCGGCACAGGCCGCGACCACGTTGTCGGCGCTCAGCCGGCCCAGGGTGTGTCCGCTCGGTAGCGCCAGCAGGGTGCCGGCGAACCGGTGGCCACCGAGATGGGTGGTCTCCCAGGTCTCCTCGGGCCAGCGGGCGGCGAGCCCGGCCGCGATCGGGCGGCCGACCTCGGCGCAGCAGCGGTCGCGTCGCCCGTTGGTGCACACCAGCCACAGCACTCCCTCGTATGGCGACAGGCTCCCCAGGTCGAGGGCGAGCAGGTCGTCGACCTGGGCCAGCCGGGCGGTGGTGACCCGGAAGCCGGCCTCGGTCGCCGTGGCGTGGAAGACCCGCACGCCCGGCCCGCCGACCCCACCGGGCCTGCGGACCAGCTGGACCCGTACGCCGTCGAGCGCCGCCAGGTGGTCCTTGACCTCAGCGGGGAGCCGACTCTCGGCCACGGCCTGACGTCCCCACGGGCCGGGGTGCTCGACCAGCAACAGCTCGGTGTCGGCCGGCGCAGTCCCGGCGAGCTGCTCGTGGTCGTTGCGGCTGTCGACCGAGCAGCGGAAGTCGTCACTCACAGCAGCCCGACCCGCCGGGCGATGGCTGCGGCCTCGGTGCGCGAGGACGCATCGAGCTTGCCGAGGATGTTGGAGACGTGCACCGAGACTGTCTTGGTGCTGATGAAGAGGTGCTTGCCGATCTCCCCGTTGGTGCGCCCCTCGGCGACCAGCGCCAGGATCTCCGTCTCACGCGGTGTCAGGGACGTGCCGGTCGAGCGCTCGAGCGGCTGCGGCGTCGAGCCGAGGGCGGTGAGCTCGGCCACCAGGGCGCTGGCACCGAGCTGTCGCGCGCCGTCCCGGGCGAGGTCGGCGCTCGCGCGCGAACCCGCCAGGTCGCCGGTGGCCCGCAGCACCTGGGCGAGCCGGGCACGGACGCGGGCGATCTCATAGGTGTGGCCGTGTGCCACGGTGGCGCTCTCGGCCTCGCGCCACGCGGCCACGAGCTCGTCGGCGGTGGGCGCATCGATCTCGCTGAGCCAGCGCCAGCGCAGCTCCTCGGCCGCGCGGCGCGCCACCCAGGCCTGGTATTCGGGGCCACGGGAGGTCTCGTACTCGGCATAGAAGTCGATCACCCGGGCGCCGTCCTCCAGCAGTCGGCGCACCACCTCGGCCGCTGCCGCCCGCTCGGACGCGCTCTGGGAGGCGGCAGCCGACGCATGGATGGCCACCACCGTCGTCGACAGGCGAAGGCGTGCCTGGAACCACTCGTGCCACAGCGGCCGGACCGTCTCGACGAGGTGGTCGTAGGTCTCGAGCGCACTCGCCGGGTCTCCTGTCCGCTCGGCCATCTGCAGCTCGGCAGAGGCGGCGACGATGGCGATGAGCCCGTCGCGGGACCAGTAGTCGCGCAGGGTTCGCAGCGGGTCGGGCCTGCATCCCTCGCGCAGGGCGCAGACCAGCATCTGGTGGGCGAAGTAGAGCCATTCGTAGACGAGCGGCGGGTTGAGGCCCGACACGTCGAGCAGGGCGAAGGCCTCGTCGAGCCGGCCGAGGTGGGTGAGGATGCTCGCCTTCATGTAGCGCGCTTCTGCGGGCAGGGGTGCCCATCGCTGGCCGACCTCCTCGCCGCGGCGGATGACCTCGCCATAGGCCTGGAGAGCGGCGTCGAGGTCGCCGCGGTCGTGGTCGGAACGGCCGAGGAAATAGGTGGCCCTGAGCTCGGCCTCCAGGTGTCCGGAGTCGCGGGCGCGCTGGGCGATCTCGCGCCACGAGTCACGCAGCTGTTCGAGGTCGGTGGTGTCGTCAAGACGGATCAGGGTCGTCGAGATCTCGACGACCTGCCCGGTCAGGCTGTGTCGCTCGGCCAGCGCCAAGGCCTCCATCGCGACGGCCCGGGCCCGCTCCTCGTTGCCGCGGGCCATGCACTGGGCATAGACGTTGAGCGCGCGGGCGCGGAGTCGCGGTGGCGCCTCGGCCAGCAGCGTCACAGCCTCCGCCGCGATGGCCTCGGGGTCCTCGGTGCTGTCGGTCAGCAGCAGCGCGCCGGCCAGGGCGGTCAGCAGCTGTCCACGGTCGAGGTCGGGGGAGTCGTCGGGGAGCAGGGCCAGCTGGCGGCGGAGCACCTTGACAGCCTTGGACACGCGGCCGGACGCGATAAAGGCCTCCGCGCACCGACGCACGAGCGCAAGCAGGTCGATGTCATCGGGCACCTCCACGTCGGTGGCGAGGAGGTCGAGGGCCTCGAGGAACTGCATCGCCGCCTCGTTGGGACCGCCGACGGCGAACGCCTGGTTGCCGGCGTCGACGCTCGCCCTGGCCGCCGTCAGCCGGTCGCCGGCCCGGCGGGCGTGGAGCGCCAGCTCGGCCGCGGTCCCCGGGCAAGGCCCGACTGCAGGGCCGCGCTGAAGGCGGTGTGGAGCCGGACGCGCTCGCCGGGCAACAGGTCGTCATAGACGGCCTCGCCCAGCAGCGCGTGTCGGAAGCGGTATGCCGATCCGCGGGTCTGCTCGAGGACGTTGGACTCGACCGCGGAGCGCAGGGCGGCTTCCAGCTCGGCGGGGGCGAGCCCGGTGACGGCGGCCAGCAAGGTGTGGGAGACCCGGCGGCCGGCGACACTGGCCGCCCGCACCACCTCCAGCGTCCGCTCGTCGAGCCGGTCGAGGCGGACCAGCAGCACGTCGGCCAGCTCCGAGGGGATGGGCCCGTCGGTCGACCAGCTGACGCCGACCAGCTCCTCGACGAAGAAGGCGTTGCCCTGGGCGCGGTCGATGATCTCGGCGACGCTCGCCTCGGCGAGCGGGGACTCGGTGTGCATCGCGTGGATCAGCCGGCGGACCTGGGTCTCGTCGAGGGGGTCGACCTGGATCCGCTCGACGCCGCGCAGCCGCGCCCACTCGGCGACCTGGGGGCGGAGCGGGTGGCGGCGGTGCAGGTCGTCGGAGCGATAGGAGACCACCAGCGCAACCTGGCCGTCGAAGGGGCGGGCGAAGAGGAAGCTGAGCATGTCGCGGGTCGACTGGTCGGCCCAGTGGGTGTCCTCGACGACGACGAGCAGCGGCGCGCTCTGCCCCACCGCCTCGAAGAGGTCGTGGACCGCGGCGAAGACGTTTCCCCGGTCGAGGGACTGTGCCTCGTCCCGGTCCTCACTGACCTGCAGCCTGCGGCCCGGCGCGAGACGGGCGAGGGTGGGATGGCGTTCGATGACGCTCGCCGCCACCTCCGGCCGCTCGGTCAGCACGCGCCCGAGGATCTCGGTGAAGGGGAGATAGGGCATGGACCCCTCGGCGAGGTCGAGACAGTGTCCGGCGAGCACCAGCCAACCCGCCTCGACGGCGACGTCGCGCAGCTCGGTCAGCAGGCGCGTCTTTCCCACCCCTGCGTCGCCGGCGAGCAGCACTGCGCGGCTGGTGCCCGGGAACGAGCTGATGCCCAGCTGTGAGACCAGGGCCGACAGCTCGTCGTCGCGTCCGACGAGGTCGACACTGCGCGAGGTGGACACGAACGACATTGTGTCCTCCCCCGCCGACACTGCGACGGGTGTGGTCGTCGAACGGGTCAACTGATCGCGGCGTCCCGCCGGCGACGGGTCGTGGTCAGGACCCGACGCCGTCCCAGGTCGTTGCGCATCCGCTGGGTGCGGTAGGCGACCTCGGCGTTCATGAATGTGATGTCCGTGGTGAACATGGTTCTCGTCTCCTTCATCTGGTGTGGATGAGAAGACAGTGCGTCGCTGAGGTAGCCCCACACATCAGTCAGGCTCCCTAGTCGAGCGCTCGCGCTACCTCAGATTGCCGACGACCGGGCGTCCCGCCGGCATCCCCGTCACACGCGGGTGGTGGGGTCGTGTTGTCGCTGGGACCCGCGCAGACGACCGCACTAGCAACGATCAGGCCCCACCACCCGCGTGTGGTGGGCGAGTGGGCTGACGGGTTCGCTCTGACGCAGGCCCAGCCGGCGGCTGGGCTCGCGCTACCTCAGACTGCCGACGACCGGGCGTCCGCCCTGCCAGACCCCCGCGACGAGCGGGACACCGGGGCGATAGGCGAGATGGACGTATGACGGGGCGTCGAGGAGCACCAGGTCGGCGGCCTTTCCCGGGGCGATCGTGCCGACGTCGTCGCGGTCGAGCGCCCGCGCCCCCATGGCGGTGGCGGCGTGCAACGCCTCGGCCGGGCTCATCCCCATCTCGCGCACGGCCAGGGCGATGCACAGCGCCATCGAGCTGGTGAAGCACGAGCCGGGGTTGCAGTCACTGGCGAGGGCGACCCGGACACCGGCGTCGATCAGCCGCCGGGCATCGGGATAGGGCTGCCGGGTCGAGAACTCCACGCCCGGGAGCAGGGTCGCGATCGTGCCGCTCTGTGCCAGCGCGTCGACGTCGTCGTCGGTGAGGTAGGTGCAGTGGTCGACCGCCACCAGGCCGAGCTCCGCGGCCAGCTGCACGCCCCCGCCATACGTCAGCTGGTTGGCGTGGAGGCGACCGCGCAGGCCGTTGTCGGTGCCGGCGGCCAGGATGGCTCGTGCCTGGTCGACGTCGAAGGCGCCGTCCTCGCAGAACACGTCGATCCAGCGGGCATGGGGCGCCGCCGCCGTCAGCATGGGGCCGGTGACGAGAGCGACGTAGTCCTCGGGGTGGTGCCATCGGGGACGACGTGGGCGCCGAGGAAGGTGGTGTCCTGGGTGAACTGCCGCGCCACGGCGAGCGAGCGGGCCTCGTCGTGGACGCTCAAGCCGTAGCCGCTCTTGATCTCCACGGAGGTGGTGCCCTGGGCCCGCATCTCGGCGACGAGACGGGCGACGTGTGACAGCAGCTGCTCGTCGCTGGCCGCTCGCGTGGCGGCGACGGTGGTGCGGATGCCACCGGCCGAATAGGGCTCACCGGTCATCCGGGCGGCGAACTCCTGCGCCCGGTCGCCGGCGAACACGAGGTGGCTGTGGCTGTCGACGTAGCCCGGGATGACCGCACGCCCGCCCGCGTCGAACGCCGTGTCCGCCACGGGGGCGTCATGGGCGGGTC
The DNA here is from genome assembly GCF_011300215.1 of Nocardioides piscis. NCBI lineage: Bacteria > Bacillati > Actinomycetota > Actinomycetes > Propionibacteriales > Nocardioidaceae > Nocardioides > Nocardioides piscis. The sequence continues at coordinate 1,300,652 of NZ_CP049866.1, read as the reverse complement.
CGACCCACGCGACGGTGCTGCCCTCGATGACGACGGCGGCGTCACGCACGATGCCGAGGAACCGGTCGGCATCGTCGTTGCCCTGGATGGTCGAGTCGTTGGTGACCAGCTCGCCGATGCCGGTGACCAGGATGCTCGTCGTTGGGCTCATGTCCAGATCCTCCCGATCGCCTGGGCCAGGGCGTGCCCCACCTCGCCGCGCTCACCCGCGGAGAACACGAACCGCCCGTCGACCATGGTCGAGACGACGTCCTCGGCCACCGCCGCGAAGACGACGGTGTGCTCGTCTGACCCGGTGCCGGCGGTGCGGGGGCTCTGGGTGTCGAGGGTGACGAGGTCGGCTCGCTGGCCGACCTCGATGCTCCCGGCGTCGGCCCACCCCAGGCTGGCGTGTCCGGAGACGGTGGCGGCCTCGACGAGCTCGCTCGCCTGCCAGTGTCCGCGCTGCTGGCTGACGAGCCGCTCGTCGAGCTCGACGGCTCGCATCTCCTCGAACAGGTCGATGACCGCGTGGCTGTCCGAGCCGAGGGTCAGCCGGGCGCCCGCGTCGGCGAGCCGCCGGCTCGGCCCCACGCCGTCGCCGAGGTCGCGCTCGGTGGTGGGGCAGAAGGAGACGAACGCCGTCGCTCCACCGAGGAGGGCGATGTCCTCCTCGCTCAGGTGTGTCGCGTGCACCGCCGAGGTGAGCGGTCCGAGCAGCCCGTGGTCGGCGAGCAGGCGGGTCGGGGTCACGCCGTGTGCCGACCGGCACCCGTCGTTCTCGGCGACCTGCTCGGACAGGTGGACGTGCAGGGGCCGGTCGGTGGCCCAGTCGGCGAGGAGGGCCAGGGTGTTGCCCGGGTCGGCGGGGAGCGCCCGGACGGAGTGGAGGGCACCGGCCACGATGGCGGTGTCCGTGGGAGTCAGGGCGTCGACCCGGTCACGCCAGGCGTGGGCCGACGCATCGGCATACCTGACCTGGACGCCCTCGGGCGGCGCACCGAACCCGCTCGAGAGATAGAGGGTGTCGAGCAGGGTGATCCGCAGGCCGGCGACCCGTGCTGCCTCGACCAGCGCGAGCCCCATCGCGTTGGGGTCGTCGTAGGGGCGGCCGTCGGGGCGGTGGTGGAGATAGTGGAACTCGCCGACACAGGTGATCCCGGCGGCGACCATCTCGCGGAAGACCGCGGTGGCGAGCGTGAGGTAGGAGTCGGGGTCCAGCCGCTCCGCCACGGCATACATCTGCTCGCGCCAGGTCCAGAAGCTCCCGCGCTCGTGCTGCGTGCGGCCGCGCAACGCACGGTGGAAGGCGTGGCTGTGGGTGTTGGCCAGACCGGGGATGGTCAGGCCGGGCAGCCGTTCGGCAGCGCTGGCGAGGACTCCGGGCTCGACCGCGGCGAAGCGGCCGTCGACGACGTCGACCAGGACGTCGTCGTGGACCCCGTCGGGCAGGAGGGCGCGCTCCAGGAGATAGGTCGTCACGAGGCGAGCTCGCTCAGCACGTCGGCGAGGGCCTCGACGCCCGCGAGGCAGTCGGCGGTCTCGGCGAGCTCCGCAGGCGAGTGGGACACCCCCGTCGGGTTGCGGACGAAGAGCATCGCGGTCGGGATGCCGGCGTCGGACAGGATCCCGGCATCGTGGCCGGCCTGGGTCGCGATGACCGGCCAGTCGCCGATGGCGGCCAGGGACCGCGTGAGGTCCGCATCGAAGTGGACCGCACCCGAGACCGACTCAGCGGTCACCGAGAGGGCGGTGCCGTCGCGCTCGGCCCGGTCGTCCCCGTGGCGCGAGATCGACTCGACCAGCTCAGCGAGGGCCGCGTCGGAGGAGCAGCGGGCATCGAGCCACGCGCTGACCCGCGACGGCACGGCATTGGTGCCGTTGGGCGCGACGTCGATGCGCCCGAAGGTCGCCCGCTCGCCGGTGAGCCGGGCCTGCTCGTCGGCCGCAAGAGCCGTCGCGGCATAGGAGAGCATGGGGTCGCGCCGGTCCTCCATCCGCGTCGTGCCGGCGTGGTTGGCCTCACCGGTGAAGTCGAAGCGCCAGCGGCCGTGCGGCCAGATCTGGCTGGCGAGCCCGACCGCGACGTCGCGGTCGACGAGGTCGCGGCCCTGCTCGACGTGCAGCTCGACGAAGCATCCGACCCCCTCGAGGGACAGCAGACCGGCGGAGGGGTCGAGGCCGGCGGCGTCGAGCGCGTCGAGGAGATGGACGCCGTCGCGGTCCTGCCGCTCTCGTGCCGAGTCCCACGTCGTCGCGCCGGTCACCAGGCGCGAGCCGAGGCAGGCCAGCCCGAACCGCGAGCCCTCCTCCTCGGTGAAGACCGAGACGCCGATCGGGCGGGTCGGCTCGACCCCTCGCTCGCGCATGACGTCGATCGCCGCGAGTGCGGAGACCACGCCGAGCGGGCCGTCGAAGGCGCCACCGTCGAGGACCGAGTCGAGGTGGGAGCCGGTCAGCACGCTCGGGCCGGCCGCCCCGGACGGGCGCCACCAGGCGACCTGGTTGCCCATCGCGTCGGTCTCCAGCTCGAGGCCGCGAGCGATCGCCGCCTCGGCGAACCACGCCCGCAGCTCCGACTCCGCCGACGTCCAGGGCTGGCGGAAGTAGCCGCCCGACGACGTGGACCGCCCGACCGGGTGCAGGTCGCGCCACATCGCCTCGAAGGTCATGGCCGCCAGTCCACTCCTCTGCGGGTCCGGGGTCAACGCGGCACGCTTGAGCCCCGTCTCGGATCCGAGACGTCTCAGCCCGTCCAGACGCCTTCGTCCCAGGCACGCGCGAGCACGTCGAGGTATGGCGCCAGGTCCCAGCCCTGCTCGGCGACCCACTCGAGGTCGAAGTAGGTGTCGAGATAGCGGACCCCGTCGTCGCACAGCAGCGTGACGATCGAGCCGGACTGCCCGGCCGCCGCGAGGTCACAGGCCAGCTTGGTCGCTGCATAGACCGCGGTGCCGGTCGACGGCCCGGCCAGCGCGCCGGTCCGGGTCCGCAGGAAGTGGATCGCGGCGACCGACGCCGGGTCGGGCACCCGCACCAGCCGGTCGACCACGTCGGGCAGGAAGGACGGCTCGGCGCGCGGGCGACCGATCCCCTCGATCCGCGATCCGCAGGTGGTCTCGCCACACCCCGGATCACGGAAGGCGGCGAGGAAGGCGGAGTTCTCCGGATCCACCACGCACAGCCTGGTGGTCAGGCCGCGCCAGCGGACGTAGCGGCCGAGCGTGGCCGACGTGCCGCCGGTCCCGGCGCCGACGACGACCCATTCGGGCGTCGGGAAGCGTTCCATCGAGAGCTGCTCGAAGATCGACTCGGCGATGTTGTTGTTGCCGCGCCAGTCGGTGGCCCGCTCGGCATAGGTGAACTGGTCGAGGTAGTGCCCACCCGACTCGGCCGCGAGGCCCCGAGCGACGTCATAGACCGACGACGGGTCGTCGACCAGCACGCACCGGCCTCCCTCACGCTCGATCAGCGCGACCTTGGCGTGCGAGGTCGTCGACGGCATCACGGCCGTGAACGGCAGGCCGAGCAGCCGCGCGAAGAACGCCTCGCTCACGGCGGTCGACCCCGACGACGCCTCGACGATCTGCGTGCCCTCGGAGATCAGGCCGCTGCACAGGCCGTAGAGGAACAGCGAGCGGGCGAGGCGATGCTTCAGGGACCCGGTCGGGTGGGTCGACTCGTCCTTGAGATAGAGGTCGACCCCGGGCAGCGCCGGGATGTGGATCGCGTGCAGGTGGGTGTCGGCGGACCGGGTCTGGTCGGCCTTGAGCCTGTTGATCGCCTCGATCACCCAGGCGCGCTCGGCGTGCCCGGACTGATCCACCTCGACCAGGCCCTGCACCGTGCCATCCATGCTCGGAGCGTGCCACAGTTGCCCGGTGGAGTTCCAAGAGGTTGTACGCCGACGCCGGATGATCCGCACCTATGCCGACCGCCCGGTCGCCGCCGAGTCCGTCGACCGCATGCTCGCGAACGCCCAGCGAGCCCCCAGTGCCGGGTTCAGCCAGGGGTGGGCGTTCCTGGTGCTCGACACGGCCGCCGACGTGGCGCGTTTCTGGGAGTCGACCTCTCCCGACCCGGACGCGGCCAGCCCCTGGCTCGAGGGGATGCGGACGGCACCGGTCGTGATCGTTCCCCTGGCGTGCAAGGCGGCCTACCTCGACCGCTACGCCGAGCCGGACAAGGGGTGGACCGACAAGGACGAAGCGCGGTGGCCGGCGCCGTACTGGTTCATCGACACAGGTATGGCGACGCTGCTGATCCTGCAGACCGCGGTCGACGAGGGCCTGGGGGCCTGTTTCTTCGGCATCCCGCCGGAACGGACGGACGCGTTCCGGGCAGCCTTCGACGTGCCGGTCGACCACCACCCGATCGGCGCGGTCACGGTCGGGCACCGGGTCGCCGACACCGGCCCCGCGGGCTCGCCCGCCCGCCGCCGCCGGCGCGCCGACGCGGTTCATCGCGGCCGCTTCTCGCCCCAGTCGCCAGAAGCCCCGGGTCCGGGGTAGGCATGGACCCTGACCCGCTGGGGTAGCCCCCAGTGAGGCGACACCCGATGAAGGAGACCCCCATGCGTGCAGTGGTCTACACCGAGAGCGGCGAGTCCTCCGTCCTCGAGCTCGTCGAGCGGCAGTCCGCGGAGCCCGGCCCGGGCGAGGTGCGGGTGCGCATCGCCCGCGCCGGGGTCAACCCCACGGACTGGAAGTTCCGCTCCGGCAAGATGGGCGAGCTGGCCTTCCCCGAGATCGTGCCCGGCCAGGATGGCGCCGGTGTGGTCGACGCGGTCGGCCCCGACGTGGCCCACTTCGCGGTCGGGGACCGGGTCTGGACGATGCTGGCCCAGCACACCCGTCCCGGCGGCACGGCGCAGGAACAGGTCGTGCTGCCGGTCGAGAACGTCACGCCGTTGCCCGACAGCGCGTCGTTCGACGTGGGTGCGGCCCTCGGAGTGCCCGCGGTGACCGCCCACCGCGCGCTGACCACCTCGGAGGACGGCCCCGACCGGCTGGCTCCTGGCGCGCTGGCCGGAGCGATCGTGCTGGTCGCGGGCGGGGCCGGCGCGGTCGGCAACGCGGCCATCCAGCTCGCCAGCTGGGCCGGCGCCACCGTGATCAGCACCGTCAGCAGCGACGAGAAGGCCACGCTGGCCGCGGCCGCCGGCGCCCAGCACACCGTGAACTACCGCGAGCAGGACCCGGTCGAGGCGATCCGCGAGCTGGCTCCCGACGGTGTCGACATCGTCGTCGAGGTCGCCCCCGCGCAGAACCTGCGCCTCGACCTCCAGGTGATCAGGCCCCGCGGGACGATCGCGATCTACGCCAACAACGGGGGCGACGAGGTCACCTTGAGCGTGCGCGAGACGTTCTCGACCAATGCGCGCTTCCAGTGGGTGCTGCTCTACACGGTCGGCGGGGCGGCGCTGCGGGCGGCGGCCGAGGACATCACCGCCGCACTAGCCGACGGCGCCTTCGGGGTCGGCGACGGGCACGGTCTCCCGCTGCACCACTTCCCGCTCGAGCAGACCGCCGAGGCGCACGCGGCCGTCGAGGAGGGCGCGGTCGGCAAGGTGCTCATCGACGTGACCTGACGAGGAGATCGACCGCTACTCCGCTCCGGGGCGCTGCTGGGGCTTGCTGAACGGCGATTCCGGACGCTCCAGGAGCCTCCCGTCGACACGCATGTCGACGATCTCGTTGTAGAAGCAGACCCGTCCCGCGATCGGCGCCACCGCCGGGAGCGGGGCGGAGTACGACCACGCGACGTTGGCCACGGCCGGCGGCCCAGGAAAGCTCCAGTAGGAGTCGGCGGTGCCCTTGTAGGGACAGGCCGAGACGTTGTCGGTCGCGGTCAGCAGGTCGAGCCGGACATCCTCCCGGGGCAGGTAGTAGCGAGTCGGCAGGTCGGTCTCGAGGAGCAGGACCGGGTGCGCACTGGTCGCCACCACATCACCGTCGAGGAGCACCTCCACGTGTCGTGAGCTGTGCAGCGTCTCCACCCGCTTGTGTGGGTCACGGGGGTGGAGTCCCACGGGCTCCTCCTCCTCGGTCCACGCCAACCGCCTCGGTTCCCACGTCATCACCACCCGGTCGGGCAGGTCCGCCAGCGTCCAGGCCCCGCACTCCACGACCTGTTCGCCCGCGACGACATCGAACCATTCGGCCACCGGCAGCTGCGGACCGAAGAAGAAACCCCCTGGGTACGTCGAGGCGCTGGCCGGCCGCAGCGAGCCCGGCGTCACCTCATCGTGGGCGAAGGCATAGACGGGCGGGAAGCCGGCTTGCCACACGAGCAGCGGGTCGCGGGTCTCGACGACGAGCACGTCGCCGAGACGGCCGCGCACCCACTTGTCGATCCACTCGGTGCGGGGCTGGCTCATCTCTCGATGGTGGCACCGAGGTCGCGCTCGAGCCACCCTTGGTTGGACCCGAGAATTATCGTGGTGACAGCCACGAACGGAGTCGCCCATGAGCCAGGACCGGGACCGCGACACAGGCCACCACGAACCTGCACGTGACGAGCGCACCGGACAGACCGCGGCGGCGGCCCGGATCGCCCACCAGTCGCAGTGGGTGGAGCAGCAGCTGCGCGTCGCCTTCGAGCGTGGTGACTTCGACGACCTCCCCGGTGCGGGCAAGCCCATCGAGGGACTCGGCACCGAGCACGACCCGGACTGGTGGATCAAGAAGCTCATCGAGCGGGAGCGGCTCAGCGTCCTGCCGCCCGCCCTGCAGCTGCGCAAGGACGACGCCGAGCTCGACGGGCTGCTCGACCGGCTCGGCAGCGAGCGCGAGGTGCACCGCGCTGTGGACGACTTCAACGCGCGGGTCCGCCGAGCCCGCATGCAGCTCGAGGGCGGCCCGCCGGTCGTCACCCCCCTGCGCGACCCGGACGCGGAGGTCGAGGCCTGGCGCGGTCGGCGCGAGAGCAGGATCCGGGCAAACCGTGCTGCCCTGCGAGCCGCCGAGGAGGCTGATCGCAGTGCTGGCCGCCGGTGGTTCGGCCGGCGGCGGTGACCTGACGGCCACGGGCTGATTTCCCCTGAAGTGGCGATGCGCCGACCCCCGGTCGGTGCCTAGCGTCGGACCTCCCGCGACGAACGATTCGAGGTCGAGACATGTCGGAGTCAGCACTGTTCATCGGTTGGGGCCAGACGGTGCGTGGGCGCGAACAGCGGTCCCTCGACGTCTTCAACGACGCGGTGACCTACTACGGCGAGCGTCTGCAGGACGGATCCATCGAGAGCTTCGACCCGGTCATCCTCGATCCTCATGGTGGCGACCTGCAGGGGTTCTTCCTGATCAAGGGCTCGGCCCAGGGGCTGGCCGCCATGATGGACTCCGAGGAGTTCCAGCGCCTGCACGTGCGCGCCACCATGATCGTCGACAACCTGGGGATCATCAGGGCCCACGTGGACGACGAGGTCCTCACCCAGCTCGGCTACTTCAGCGACGCAGCCGGCGAGTTCTCCTGACGAGACGCACGCCATACCGACGGGTGGGCGGCGCGCGATAAGTTCCGCCCCATGCGTTCAAGCAAGGACTTCTTCCGCCCGCTCGCCGTGGGCGCCCCCCAGCCCGTGACCGAGATCCCCGCCCGGCCCAGTCGCGCGATCCACTTCTTCGATCCGTCGAACGAGAAGATGGCCGCCAAGATCCCGCAGATGGTCGGCACCGTCGACGTGCTCCTCGGCAACCTCGAGGACGCCGTGAAGGCCGACAACAAGGAGGCCGCCCGTGCCGGCCTCGTGCGGATCGCCAAGGACACCGACTTCGGTCCCACCCAGCTCTGGACCCGGATCAACGCCCTCGACAGCCCCTGGGTGCTCGACGACCTCACGACCCTGGTCACCGAGATCGGCGACAAGCTCGACGTGATCATGGTGCCGAAGGTGCAGGGCGCCGAGGACATCCACTACATCGACCGCATCCTGGCCCAGCTCGAGGCGCGCGCCGGCCTCGACCGCCCGATCCTGGTGCACGCGATCCTCGAGACCGCGCGCGGTGTCGCCAACGTCGAGGAGATCTGCGGCGCCTCGCCGCGCATGCAGGGGCTCTCGCTCGGTCCGGCCGACCTCGCCGCCGACCGGCGGATGAAGACCACCCGCGTCGGCGGCGGTCACCCGGGCTACCTGGTCCGACAGGACCCGGACGCCGAGACCCCGGACGCCCCGCGCGCGACCTTCCAGCAGGACCTGTGGCACTACACCATCGCCCGGATGGTCGACGCGTGTGCGATGCACGGCATCTACCCCTACTACGGCCCCTTCGGCGACATCGCCGACGTCACTGCCTGCGAGGACCAGTTCCGCAACGCGTTCCTCCTCGGCTGCGTGGGCACCTGGAGCCTGCACCCCAAGCAGATCGAGATCGCCAACCGGGTCTTCGCTCCCAGCGTCGAGGACATCCGGCACGCCCGCGAGGTCGTCGCTGCCATGGGTGACGGCACCGGCGCGGTCATGCTCAACGGCAAGATGGAGGACGACGCCTCCCTCAAGCAGTGCCTGGTCATGGTCGAGCTCGCCGAGCAGCTGAGCAGGATCGACCCCAACCTGAAGGCGCAGTACGACGCCATCAGCACCGACAGCGAGGTCTGAAGATGCCTGAGTCAGCACAGTTCCGCCCACGCCGCTCGGTGCTCTACATGCCGAGCTCCAACGCCAAGGCGCTGGAGAAGGCCAAGACGCTCCCGGTCGACGGCATCATCTTCGACCTCGAGGACGCGGTCGCTCCTGACGACAAGCTGACGGCCCGCGACGCAGCGTGCGCCGCCGTACGCAGCGGTGAATACGGCCGCCGCGAGCTGACGATCCGGATCAACGGCGCCGACACCGAGTGGCACGCCGACGACCTGGCCGCGGTCTGCGCCGCCGGACCGGACGCCGTCGTGGTGCCCAAGGTCGACAGCGCCGACGCCGTCCTCGCGCTCGTCGACGCCATGGCCAGGCACGACGCCCCCGAGCACACCAAGCTCTGGGCGATGGTCGAGACGCCCTACGCCATGCTGCACGCCGAGGAGATCGCCGCCGCCTCGGAGCGACTGACCGTGCTGGTGATGGGGACCAACGACCTGGTCAAGGAGCTGTATGCCGAGCACGTGCCGGGCCGCGCGCCCGTGCTGACCGGGCTCTCCCTCGCGCTGCTTGCTGCCCGTGCGACCGGCAAGGTGATCATCGACGGCGTCTACAACGACGTGAAGAACGTCGAGGGCTTCCTCGCCGAATGCGAGCAGGGACGGCAGATGGGCTTCGACGGCAAGACGCTGATCCACCCCGGTCAGGTGGAGGGCGCCAACGCCGCCTTCGCGCCCAACGAGAAGGCCGTGGAGGACGCCCGCGGGATCCTCTCGGCCTGGGAGTCGCGCACCACCGGCGTCGTCACCTACAACGGCCGGATGGTGGAGAACCTCCACGTCGAGTCGGCCCAGCGGACACTGAGCATCCACGAGGCCATCGAGGCTTTGCAGGGCTGAGCACACCCGCGGGGGTGTTGGACTAGACCGTCGCGATCGGGCATTGTGTAGTGATGTGGCCTCACGGTGAGGCCCGCTAGGAGGCACAACCATGGTCGTTCTTGGCCTGATTCTCTTGATCATCGGTCTGGTCATCACCCAGAACCTGCTCGTCACGATCGGCGCGATCCTGATCGTCGTCGGTCTGATCCTCAACTTCGTGCCGATCGGTGGTTCGAGCCGCCGGGTCTTCTAGCGACCCGCACGACCTAGACCCTGGCCCGGTTCCCCTCACGGGGGCCCGGGCCAGGACCTTTTCCGACCGCAGGTCCGTCGGGCCAGACGGACCCCAGGAGCTCGTCGAGCGAGAGCTGGTGGCCGCTCTCCGATTCGGCGGAGCGGCGCCTGACCACCAGCGTCAGGATCCGCAGTCCCAGCCCCAGCAGGAGCACGCCGACGATCGCGAACAGTCCCCAGGGACGGATCGTCACTGCTTCGGCGACTGCCGCGTCCTCGCCACCGGCCAGGACCGACCCCGCGACGACGAGTCGCCCGTTGGCCAGGGCATCGAACTGCACCGGGACCTCCACGGTGGTACTGCTCCCCGGCGCGAGTGCGGACAGCCGCGGCACCTGGACGAAGTTCGTGGGTTCGGCCCCGGCCTCTCCCCACCCGAGCTGGAGCCGGGGCACGGCGGCGAGGCTGCCACCGTTGGCGAGCCGCACGGTGAGCGTCCGGGTCGCCGGGAGGCCGAACCAGCCGGCGACCGAGGTCCCCGACTCGACGTCGGACCCGACGACCTCCACCTGCGCCTGCGGTCCGGAGGTCGTATGCCGATCGGTTCGTCCACGCAGGACAGGGTGGCCCTTGATCCGGAGGGGCGCCACGAGCTGCTCGGGCGTCCCGCCGCTGGCCACCACCACGCAGGGGCACGGCATCGGCGGCGCCGACACCCGCATCGACGTCGCGAAGGACCCGTCTTCCTGCACGCCGACCTCGACCGTGGAGCCGAAGGCGCAGTCGAGGCTTCCCCGCTGGGCGTCGTTGCCACACAGGACGGCGGAGACGAGCGAGCCCGGGGAGAGTCCTCGTCCCGCGACCTCGACGTCGGAGTCCACCCGCACCTCGCCCCGCGAGAGCGACAGCGAGGGCTGGTCGTCGGACACCGCGCCGGCGTGGGCGGGTGCCACGCCGAGCACGCCCAGCACGCCCAGCACGCCGAGCAAGGCGGCGAACCGGGTCGTCACCGCACCGCGATCGGCTCTGGCTCGCTGTCCGGGACCACCGCGGACTGCGCCCGAGAGCTGAAGAACCATCGACCGCCGAGGTGCCGGCGCCGAGCCCACCAGGCCGAGGCCGCCAGTGCGAGCAGCAGCATCGGCAACCACGGCACCGACCAGACCGTACGGCTGACCTCGGCACCCGCGTCCTCCGCGGAGACCGTCATCCGGGCGGAGAGCTTGCCGTAGGGCGGAAGCGAGTCCAGCTCGGTCGTGCCGGAGAGCACCCCGCCGGGGAGCAGCTCGGGCACGTCCACCGCCACGTCGTCCACGACCCCACCCAACGGCCCGACCAGCTCGATGGTGGCCTGGGGGTCGAGGCGGGAGTTGCCGGTGTTGGTGATCGACCAGTCGATGGCGACGACTCCGTCCCCGGTGACATAGGGGACCAGCGGAGCCGACGACTTCGCGGAGAACTCCGAGACCGCCAGGCCGGGGTCGAGCGCGCCCTCGACGCGCAGATAGATCCGCGCCCCACCCGTCGCCGGACGTCGAAGGTGACGTCGCCCTTCTTGTTCCCGCTCTCCAGCTTGGCGTTCGCAGCCACGATGGCGCCTGCGTGGTCGCCCGGCTGGGCGTTCTCGGGCACCGAGATCTCGAAGGGGATGCGCACCCCCTGGCCGCGAGGGAGGTTGAAGCGGCTCTGCCTGCCCAGCCGGACCCAGCCGCCGACCCCGGTCTTGGGCTCCTCCGGGTTGCGCAGCGCGAAGGCGCCGTCGGCCGGGACGTTGAACGCGTCGACGGTGTAGAGGTCGAGCATCACCGGCCTGCGACCGGTGTTGAGGACGGTGACGTAGTCACGCAGGACCGACCCCGGTCGCAGGGTGTAGACGAACCGGCTCCGGTCGGCGCCGCCGTTGGCACCTCCGGGCTGCACGGCCCAGGACGCCTTCTCGGCGTCCGGACGGCCCTCGGCAGCGTGGGCGGTCGGGGTGCTCAGCAGGCCCGCGCAGAGCAGCAGGGCACCGCAGAGCAGGGCAGGAAGAGAACGTGTGGACGGACGACGGGCGTGGATCGACATCGGGGCCTCGGGGTGATGAGTGGGGCGTACGACGCGGGGCGGGTGCAGCCCCGCCCCGCGCCGTACGCGGATGAACCTCTGGCCGACTCAGACCAGCGTGAGAGTCAGGGTCGCCTGGTAGAGACCCTTGGCAGCCGAGGCAGGGATGCCCAGGCCGATGGCGCCGCCGCAGTCGAACGTCCCGCCGCTGCGGGTGTCGGGGGACGAGCAGAGCGTGTGCGTAGTGGCCAGGCCGTCCCACGTGCCGGGAGCACCGGTCGTGCCGGGGATGGCCGGAGCGCCGGCGTTGACCGTCGCGACGTCACCAGGGATCTGGATGTGCGAGACCGCAGCACTCGGACCCCAACCGACGTTGCCGCCGGGGATGCAGTGGTTGTCCCACTTGGTCTTGTCGTTGACGGGACAGACCCCGTCGCCGGTGCCGTCGCTGAAGTCAGAGGTCATCTGACCGGTCAGCGTCCAGCCGGCGTCGGTGCCGCGAGCGTTGACGACCGTGAGGCCGTTGAGCGCCCCCTGCGTCTTGAGGGACTGCCCGTTGAGGGTGACGGGCGGCAGGGTGATGAGCGAGCCGGCCTGCTCCATCGTCATCGCGGCGCCGTTGACCTGCACCTCGATGATCTGGTCGAGCCCACACCCACCGCTGGTGGCGTCACAGGTGTTGCCCAGGATGCTGATGTTGACGGTCGCCGGGTCGCTGACCAGACCGCCCGCGTCGGCGACGGTGTAGGTGAAGCTGTCGCTCACCGCGGCGGCCGTGTTGGTGTAGGTCACCGTGCCGTCGGGGTTGGCGACCGCCGTGCCCGCGCTCGGTCCGCTGACGATGTCGACCGTGCCGGGAGCCAGGTCGTTGTTGACGTCGGTGTCGTTGGCCACCACGTTGATCGACGCGGCCTGGTTGGCACCGACGGAGGCCGAGTCGTCGGCAGCGACAGGAGCCGCGGGCGGGACGACGATCTGGGTGCTGCTGATCGGCGCACCGACGCCCCAGGTGGCGGTGTTGGTCGCGGTGTCCACGGTGCCCGGGCTGCAGCGGAACTGGACGACGAAGCCGAGGTTGGCGTCGATGGACAGGCCACCACCGCCACCCGCGTTGGCGATCGGCACGGCCGCCTCGCGCAGCGTCACGGTGCCGGAGTTGGCGGCCGTGAACGACATATCGGCGAAGGACACGTTGAAGGTGATGGGGGGTGCCGTCTCGTCGCCCGTGCTGCGGACGCCGTCCGGGTCACTGATGTCGATCGGGCCGATCGAGGCGCTCACCGAGTTGGTGTCCTTCTGGCCCTCGACAGTGTTGCTGGCTGCGATCTTGGCCTTGATGGTGCCTGCGACGCTGCCCCCGTCCTGGAGCAGCCCGAGGTTGTAGCCGCTGACGAACACCTGGCCGGGCATCGTGATGGCTGCACCGAGGTTGGTCGCGGTGACGGTCCCGCCCGGGGCGACCGAGCCCGGCGAGGTGGCTGAGAAGTCGGCCGTCACCGGAGCGATCGCCGTGGTCGCGCTGTTGTAGCACGCGTTGTCGGTCGGGGCAGCGAAGGCGGGAGTGGCCGCAAGGATGGCCACCCCCGCACTCGCGGCGAGCACCACGACCGCTGACGCGGCGCTTCGGTGCAGGGTGAATCGTTGTTTCATGTTCCCTCCCAGGAAAATGTGTTGCGAGACAGGGACAGAGATTTCCGTCCCAGACCTGGGATCTGGTGCCAACCCGACGCATTCCAACAAAAGGTCACGGCGCACTGCGGCGCCGCATACTGTTGGTCTCCCTCAAGACTGCAACAGGTTTCACGGTCCAGCTCCCGCCCGGCACCATGGCAGGGGGCGTGTCGGAGCGTCAACGGTGACGTAACCGTTTCGCCACATGTGTCACAACGGTCTAGACCAGTTGGGGTCGTCAGCCGTCCATCGGGATCTTGACGTCGCGTTCGTCCGCGACCTCTCGTGCCCGGTCATAGCCGGCGTCGACGTGGCGGATCACGCCCATGCCCGGGTCGTTGGTCAGCACCCGTTCGATCTTCTCCGCCGCCAGGGCCGTGCCGTCCGCAACGCACACCTGGCCGGCGTGGATCGATCGGCCCATGCCGACACCCCCACCGTGGTGGATCGAGACCCAGGTCGCACCGGACGCGGTGTTGACCAGCGCGTTGAGCAGGGCCCAGTCGGCGATCGCGTCCGACCCGTCGAGCATCGCCTCGGTCTCGCGATAGGGCGATGCCACCGACCCGCAGTCGAGGTGGTCGCGGCCGATCACGACCGGGGCCTTGAGCTCGCCGCTCGCCACCATCTCGTTGAACTTCAACCCCGCGAGGTGACGCTCGCCGTAGCCCAGCCAGCAGATGCGGGCAGGGAGTCCCTGGAAGGCGACGCGTTCGCCCGCCATCTTGATCCACTTGTGCAGCCGCTCGTTGTCGGGGAAGAGCTCGAGGATCGCCTTGTCCGTCGCGGCGATGTCCGCCGGGTCGCCGGACAGCGCGGCCCAACGGAACGGCCCCTTGCCCTCGCAGAACAGTGGCCGGATGTAGGCGGGGACGAAGCCGGGGAACTCGAACGCCCGGTCATAGCCGCCCTTGCGTGCCTCGTCGCGGATCGAGTTGCCATAGTCGAAGACCTCGGCACCGGCGTCCATGAAGCCGACCATCGCCCGCACGTGGGCGGCCATCGAGTCCTGGGCTGCCTTGGTGAACGCGACCGGGTCTGCCTCGCGCTGCGGCTGCCACTCCTCGAACGGGACGCCGACCGGCAGGTAGAACAGCGGGTCGTGGGCGGAGGTCTGGTCGGTGACGATGTCGATCGGCGCCTCCTGCTCCAGCAGCGCTGGCACCATCTCCGCGGCGTTGCCCAGCACCCCGATGGAGAGCGGCTTGCGGGCATCACGCGCCTCGACGGCGAGTGACACGGCGTGCTCGAGCGAGTCGGCCTGGACGTCGAGGTAGCGGTGCTCGATGCGTCGTTCGATCCGCGACTGGTCGCACTCGATGCAGATCGCGACCCCGTCGTTCATCGTGACGGCGAGCGGCTGGGCGCCGCCCATGCCGCCGAGGCCGGCGGTCAGGGTGATGGTCCCGGCGAGAGTGCCGTCGAACCGCTTGTCCGCGACGGCTGCGAAGGTCTCGAAGGTGCCCTGCAGGATCCCCTGGGTGCCGATGTAGATCCACGATCCTGCGGTCATCTGGCCATACATCGTCAGGCCGAGGTCCTCGAGCCGGCGGAACTCCTCCCAGTTGGCCCAGTCGCCGACGAGGTTGGAGTTGGCGATCAGCACGCGCGGCGCCCACTCGTGGGTTCGCATCACGCCGACCGGCTTGCCGGACTGCACCAGCATCGTCTCGTCGTCCTCGAGGTCGCGCAGCGTGCGGACCAGCGCGTCGTAGGCCTCCCAGCTGCGGGCAGCCTTGCCGGTGCCGCCATAGACCACGAGGTCCTCGGGCCGCTCGGCGTTGGCCGGGTCGAGGTTGTTCATCAGCATCCGCAGCGGGGCCTCGGTCTGCCAGCTCTTGGCAGTGAGGGTGGTGCCGGTCGCGGCGTGGATGGGAAGACGGGGATTGCTCATGCGGCCCATCAAACGCCTCCTGAGGCTCTGGCGGCAGCCCCGTGACGCACGGCTCGTCTCGGATCCGAGACCTCGTTGCACTGGCGCCCGTTTTGAGCATATGCTCAAAACATGGACGACGAGCTGACCCCCCGCACCCGGCTCGTCACGATGCTCGTCGTCGTGGTCCCGATCGCGGTGGCGGCCACGATCCTCGCGGCGTGGATGGGTCGGCTGGACACTGCACTCTTCTTCGTCGGCGTCCCCTGCCTGATGGCCTTCGTGATCGGGATCCTGCCGGGCCGGACGTCCGCCGGAGCCGTGTTCCAGGTCGTGACCGTGGCGCTGCTGCTCGTCTCCGCCTTCCTCCACGAGGGTGCGCTCTGCGTCCTCCTGGTCAGTCCGCTGGTGTACGGAATGGCCTTCACCGTCTACGGGCTCGCTCGGTTGGCCGAGCAGGCTGACAAGCGTCGCTACGGACTCGGCGCACTGCTGGTGCTCGTGGCTCTCGAGGGGGCCACCCCTGGCATGCGTGTCTCGCCCCAGCACGAGGTGGACGCCGAGCGCATCGTGGCCGCGGACTGCGCCGACTTCGAGGCCTCGTTGGCTCGCGGCCCCAGGATCGACCAGGAGGCCGACCGGGGCTGGTTGCTGCGCGTCGCGCAATACCCCACCCCGACCACCGCCACCGGCGCCGGCCTCGACCTGGGTGACACCTGGGAGCTCGGCATGCCGGCAGGCACCATCACCACCGAGGTCGTGGAGCGAGCGGAGCGCCGGATCGTCTTCGACGTCACCGCAGACGGTGCGCGCACCACGAGGTGGGTGACCCTGCAGCAGGGCACCCTCACCTGGGAGCAGGCCGACGAAGGGTGCCGCGCCGACCTCAGCCTGAGCTTCGTCCGCGACCTGGATCCGGCGTTCTGGTTCGGTCCGCTGGCCGAGCTGTTCATGGGCGCGGGCGCCGAGGCCTTCCTGGCGAGCCTGGACTGAGTCGTGGACGCCGACCTCGCCCGCAACCTCGTCCTCGCCTGGCCACTCGCGCTGGTTGGCCTCGCCGCGACGCTCCGGACCCTGACGGATGGCGCCACGGAGCTCATGGCTCGCGTGCCGCCCGCCTTCCTCGCGACGCTCTGGGTCTGGCTGGTCGTCCACGCGGTCGAGGCGAGCACCTCCTGGTGGTCCTTCACTGACGCGCCGGCCAGCATGCTCGGCGTCCCGGTCGAGGTGTCGCTCGGCTGGGCGCTGCTGTGGGGGCACTTCCGGTGCTGGCCGGTGGACCGCTCCCGCTCTGGTTCGTCGGGCTCGCCTGGATCGACCTCGTCACGATGGAGCTCGCAGGGGAGCTGGTGAGCCTGGAGAACGGCTGGCTGAGGGGCGAGGTGCTCCTGCTGGTCCTCGGTCTCGCCCCGGCGCTCGTCCTCGGGTGGGCGACCCGACGTCGTCGATGGCTCCGCGTGCGGGCGTTGCTGCAGGTTGTCCTCTTCACGGGTGTCTTCGGCTGGCTGGTCCCGACCGTGGCGATGGCCCGCGACCGGCTCGGCTGGGCCGACGTCGTCGCTCACCCCTATCCCGTCAGGTCTCTCCTGCTGACGGCGGCGGTCGTCGTCGCCATACCTGCCCTGGCTGCAGTCACCGAGCTGGTGCGAGCCGGCGGCACTCCCTATCCCTGGGACCCGCCCACGCGGCTCGTCACGACCGGCCCCTATGCCTACGTCGCCAACCCGATGCAGATCGGCATCGCCGGGCTGATGGTCGTCCTGACCCTGGCCTCGGGCTCCGCCACCCTGGCTCTCGCGACCGTGTTCTCCCTGGTCTTCTCCGTGGTCCTGGCCGAACGGCACGAGGAGCTCACCCTGCGGGCCCGGTGGGTCGCCTACCGCGACTATCGGCGCGAGGTGCGCAACTGGCTGCCGCGGTGGCGACCCTGGGTCGGTGAGCCCGCGATGCTCTGGACGAGCGAGTCGTGCACCCTGTGCGCGGCGACGGGGACCATGCTCGACACCATGGAGCCCATCGGCCTGTCGCGCCACCCGGCGGAGACATCGCCCCGCCCACTGAGGCGGATGACGTGGGAGGGCCCGGACGACCGCAGTGACGGCGTGGCCGCCTTCGCCCGCGCCCTGGAGCACACCACCCTCCCCTGGGCCTGGCTCGGCTGGTGGATCCGACTGCCAGTGGTCTCCGCGTGGTTGCAGCTCATGGCGGACGCCTGCGGACTGGGGCCACGCACGATCGCGAGCAGCGACGACCCGCGGGTGGGGCCATGAGCACCGAAGCGACCAGGGTCGCCCTGATGGACGCTGCCGTCCGCGTGACGGCGACCGTCGGGACGAAGGGCCTCACTGCCCGTGGCATCGCCGCGGAGGCGGGTGTCAACCAGGCGCTGGTCTACTACCACTTCGAGGGGGTCGAGGGACTGCTGCAGGCGGCCTACCAGCGCGCGACCGCGGCGATGGTCGCCGGCTTCGCCGAGGACCTCGCCGCCGCGACGACCTTCGAGGAGCTCTATGGCGTCGGAGCGCGCCTCGCAGCAGGCGCAGCACAGGACGGCAGCGCCGCCCTGCTCAGCCATGTCATCTCCGCTGCACACACCGACGACCAGATGGCCGCGATGCTGCGGGACGCACTGTCCCTGTGGCGTGCGGCGGTCTCGGACAGCGTGCTCAGGATCCTGTCTGCCCGGGGGCTCGACGGCGCGATGGACGTGACGGCCCTGAGCGACTCCTTGGCAGCCTCGACCATCGGCATGGTGACGCTCGGTGCCGTGCCGGGCCAGCCGCTGGGCAACCCGCTCGAGGCCGTGCGCGGTCTCCCGCCGGTTCTCGACCGGGTGCTGCGCCTGGTCCCACGGCCGCTGGTGCGCAGGATCTTCGCCTCCCGCGCCTGAATCACCCCGCTCCGGGGCTCAGGCCAGCGCGCCGACCACCGACTCGGCTGCGGCCAGCACCGCGCCGGACTGGACGAGCGAGACGGCTGCCTCGATCTCGGGGGACAGGTGGCGGTCGGGTCCGGGACCCGCGATGCCGGCCTCGCGGAGGGTGGCCACGACGGCCGCGGTCGCCGGCGAAGGCGTCAGCGGCCCACGCATGTCCAGTGCGCGAGCAGCGGTCATCACCTCGATGGCCACGACGCGGGCGAGGCCGTCGACCGAGCGACGCAGCTTGCGAGCCGACGACCAGCCCATCGAGACGTGGTCCTCCTGCATCGCGCTGGACGGGATGGAGTCGACCGAGGCCGGGTTGGCGAGCCGCTTGAGCTCCGAGACCACCGCCGCCTGGGTGTACTGCGCGATCATCAGGCCCGAGTCGACGCCCGGGTCGTCGGCCAGGAACGGGTGCAGCCCGTGGCTGCGGGTCTTGTCGAGGAAGCGGTCCGTACGTCGCTCGCTGATCGAGGCGACGTCGGCGGCGACGATCGCGAGGAAGTCGAGGACGTAGGCCACCGGCGCTCCGTGGAAGTTGCCGTTGGACTCGACCCGGCCCTCGTCGGCCAGGACGACGGGGTTGTCGACGGCCGAGGACAGCTCTCGACCGGCCACCACGGCGGCATACTCCACCGTGTCGCGCGCTGCACCGTGGACCTGCGGCGAGCAGCGCAGCGAATAGGCGTCCTGGACGCGGTTGCAGTCACCGGTGCGGTGGGAGGCGACGATGGCCGAGTCGGCCATCAGTGCCACCAGGTTTGCGGCGGAGAGCGCCTGACCGGGGTGCGGGCGGATCGCCTGGAGCTCGGGGGCGAAGACCCGGTCGGTGCCGAGCTGCCCCTCGACGCTCATGGCCGCAGCGATGTCGGCCGTGCGCAGCAGCATCCGCAGGTCCGCGATGGCCATCACGAGCATGCCCAGCATGCCGTCGGTGCCGTTGATCAGCGCGAGGCCCTCCTTGGCCGCGAGCTCGACCGGCGACAGTCCGGCTGCGACCAGGGCGTCCGCCGCCGGCATCAGGTCTCCCGACGCGTCGCGGACCTCACCTTCCCCCATCAGCGCCAAGGCACAGTGGGCCAGCGGTGCGAGGTCCCCGGAGCAGCCGAGCGAGCCGTACTCACGCACCACCGGGGTGATCCCGTGGGTGAGGAGGCCGGCGAGCAGCTGTGCGGTCTCGCGGCGGATCCCGGTGTGCCCGGTCGTCAGGGTGGACAGGCGCAGCAGCATCAGCGCCCGCACCACCTCCCGCTCGACCTCGGGCCCCGACCCGGCGGCGTGGGATCGCACGAGCGACTTCTGCAGCTGCGCCCGCATGGGCGTGGGGATGTGCCGCGTCGCCAGGGCACCGAAGCCGGTCGAGATGCCATAGGCAGGGGTCGGTGCCGCCGCCAGCTCCTCGACCACTTCACGTGCCCGGTCGATCGCCTTGAGGGCGTCATCACCGATCTGGACCTCCGCGCCGTCACGCGCGACGGCCAGCAGGTCGACGAAGGAGACGGGGCCCGTGCCCACGGTGATGCTGCGGCGATTGCTCATGACCTCATCAAACGCCCACTGCGGCCGTGCCAACAGGCCAGGGACAGCCACGAATGTCTTGGATACGAGACTTTCACCCGCGGGGAGGTGGCTTCTGGCATGGCGATCTGCCACGGTGAAGGGACTTGCGCGGCACCGACCGAGGTCGCCGCGCGCAGGAGCAAGGGAGTCAACGATGACCACCGAGCAGATCATCTGGGCGATCGTGATCGCCGTCGCCGTCCTGATCGTGATCGGACTGATCATGGCCGCGACGCGCAAGAAGAAGCACGCCGAGCGGCAGACCCAGGCCGAGCAGCTGCGCCAGAAGGCCGACGTCGAGGCCGCGGGCCTGCCGGACGCGCAGGCTCGGGCGGAGCAGCAGGAGCGGGAGGCCGAGCACGCGCGCCTCGAGGCCGAGCGTGCCGAGCGTCGGGCCCAGGAGGCCAAGGCCGAGGTCGCCCAGCACCAGGCGACGCAGGAGGACCGGATCCGCGAGGCCGACCGCCTGGACCCCAACGTCAACCACAAGGCCAAGGACTACACGCCGCAGGTCTCGACGCCCGCCGGCCCGAGCAGCGTTCCGCAGGAGGGCACGACCGGGACGACCGGCACGACCGGGACCACCGGGACCACCGGGACGACCGGGACCACCGGGACCACCGGGACCACCGGCACGCCGAGCGCGGCCGATGGCTCGACCCACGCGACCCAGGGCTCGACCGGCACCGACGACCCCGACACGATCCTCGACGACACGCACCGTGGTGATCAGGACGGCACCGGCGGCACCCACCGCGCCTGATCGCAGATGAGCCAGGTCCCCGCCGCAGCGCGCGCCCTGCGCGTGCTGCGGTTCCTGGCCAGCCAGCCCGATCCCGTGGCACTCGACCGGATCGCGCGCACCTGCGAGCTGCCCCGCAGCACGGCCTACCACCTCGTCAACACGATGATCGACGAGGGCTTCGTGGTCCACCTCGAGGACGAGCGACGCTATGGCCTCGGGGTGGCCGCCTTCGAGGTCGGCAGCGGGTTCGCACGCCAGGAGCCCCTCCAACGGATCGCCCGGCGCCCGCTCGCCGCCCTGGTCGACGAGACGGGGTACGGCGGTCACCTGGCCGTCCTGCACGGGCGCGACGTCCTCTACGTGCTGGAGGAACGAGCGCCCGGTCGACCGCCGCTGGTCACCGACGTGGGGGTCCGGCTGCCGTCACACCTGACGGCGAGCGGGCGCGCCATCTTGATGGCGCTGCCCGCCTCGCAGGTGCGGGCCCTCTATCCCGACCGGTCCGCCTTCGCCGACCGTCGCGGCACCGGACCCACCTCGCTCAGCGCTCTGCGCACCCTGCTGAGCGAGGCCCGCCAGCGGGGATACGCCGTCGAGGACGGAGACGTCTCGGAGGGGTTGGCCAGTGTGGCGGCGCCGGTGCTGGACCACAACGGCCACCCGGTCGCCGCCGTCGCCGTGACGTTCCCGACGGGCGAGGCTCCCGACGCGGCGGCCGTCGCCGTACGAACGACTGCAGGTTCCCTGTCCCGCCGTCTCGGTGGATGATCGGGCGTACCCGTGTCGACGCAGCCTCGTTGTCCGGTGACAACCTGGGAGGTCCACCGTGCACACCAGCCCCCGCCGGTCCATCCGCCGGCTCGTCGCCGCTGCCCTCGTCGCGAGTGCGCTGGTCGCCACCGCCCTCGTGCTGCCCGACTCCGTCGCGCCCGCGACCGGCGCCCTCCGCACGTCGCTCGAAGCAGGCAGCACCCCCGCGCTCGCCGATGACGGGCACGACCACGACCACGGCGACCCCGAGAGCAAGAACGCGATCTCGCGGGGCGGCACGGTCTCAGCCGCCACCGAGGACCCGACCAGCCGCCGGGAGGCCCGGGACGCCGCGGCATACGTCGCCTCGCAGCGCCGGCTCCGCGACCCACGGCTGACCACGGTCCCGGTCAGGCCCAAGCGCACCCGGACCCCTGCGAACCGCTACGCGATGGCGGGAGGCTGCTACACGCTCCTCCGCGGTGGTGAGCCGGTCCGCTTCCGGGCCACCCGGCTGGGGAGCTATCTGCTGATCGACCGCGACCGCGCCTTCCTCGCCGCCGACGGGAGCCGCAGCGCCCAGCCCTCGCCCAGCACCGAGTGGGTCGCCACCCAGGCGGGCCGCCGGATGCGCCTCACCGCCCAGGGCAGGGCCCTCACGGTCGACGACAAGTCGTCGTTCCGCCTGCGCGTCGCCCGCGGCTGCCCGGGATATGCGGAGTCGCAGGTCGGCGTGAAGGGACGTCCGCACGCCGGTGTCACTCCGTTCCAGGAGGTGCGCGGATATGTCGACGCGCACACCCACGGCATGGCGTTCGAGTTCCTCGGCGGAGCCGTCCACTGCGGCCGCCCGTGGCATCCCTACGGCCCCGAGCTCGCGCTGGTCGACTGCCCCGACCACTCCGCCACCGACGGCTACGGCGCCGCCCTCGAGACCGCACTGGGCGGAAAGCCGGGCCACGACCCGGTCGGCTGGCCGACCTTCAAGGACTGGCCGGCGCCGGAGTCCTTGACCCACGAAGGCACCTACTACAAGTGGCTCGAGCGCTCCTGGCGTGCCGGCCAGCGGATCTTCGTCAACCTGCTCGTCGAGAACAACAAGCTGTGCGAGCTCTATCCGCTCAAGAAGAACTCCTGCGACGACATGGACTCGCTGCGGCTGCAGGCCAAGCGGATGTATGAGCTCCAGGACTACATCGACGCACAGGCAGGCGGCCCAGGCCGCGGCTGGTATCGCATCGTCCGCTCCCCCTGGCAGGCGCGTCGCGTGATCAACGCCGGCAAGCTCGCCGTGGTGATGGGCATCGAGACCAGCGTGCCCTTCGGCTGCACCTACAAGAAGGTGCCGACCGGCGACGTCAACCAGTGCGACCCAGCCGGCATCGACCAGCAGCTCGACGAGATGCACGAGCTCGGCGTACGCCAGATGGAGCTCGTCAACAAGTTCGACAACGCACTGTCCGGGGTGGCCGGCGACAACGGCGAGACCGGCGTCGTCGTCAACGCCGCCAACTTCCTCGAGACGGCCTCCTACTGGGACATGCGGCACTGCGAGCCGGCCGACGGCGAGAGCGCGGACAAGACGCAGCTCGCGGCCCCCGACATCAGCGCCGGCCAGCAGGACGCGCTCTTCGGCGCCGTCGGGCAGGTCAGCGGTCTGCTCAACCTCGCCGCCCTTCCGCTCTACGGCACACCGATGCACTGCAACACCCGCGGGCTGACGGGCCTCGGCGCCCACCTGGTCGACCGGCTCGCCGACAAGCACATGCTGATCGACCCCGACCACATGAGCGTCAAGGCCCGCGACGCCCTCCTCGACCGGCTCGAGGCGCGGCGCTATCCCGGAGCGCTGTCCAGCCACTCGTGGTCGACCCCGGACGCCTACCCGCGGATCTATGCCCTCGGCGGCTACGTCGCGCCATACGCAGGCGACTCGACGGGCTTCGTGGCCAAGTGGCGGCGTCACCTCGGGTGGGCGGACGAGCGCTACTACTTCGGCTTCGGGTACGGCGCCGACATCAACGGCCTCGGAGCCCAGGGCAACCCACGTGGTGCCGACGTGCCCAACCCGGTCAGCTACCCCTTCACCGGCTTCAACGGGGTCAAGGTCGCCAAGCAGCGCGCCGGCCAACGGGTCTACGACCTCAACATCGACGGGGTCGCGCAGTACGGCCTCTACCCCGACTGGATCGAGGACATCTCGAAGGTCGCCGGCGCCGAGGGAGACGCGATCAAGGACGACATGCTGCGCGGCGCCGAGGCCTACCTCCAGACGTGGGAGCGCGCCGAGGGGGTGGCCGCCGACTCGTGCCGCAACCCCGGACTGCGCAAGAAGGTCTCGCGGTTCCTACGGCTGGCCCGACCGGGGACGTCGACCAAGCGGCTGCTGTTCCGCGTCGGCCAGCCCTACGAGCGGCTCGGCGACACGTTCACCTACTGCGCCCGCACGGGCGGCGACCGCAAGGTCGTGCTGCGGGTGGAGCTCGGTCGCAGTGGTCGTGTCGTCGACGTACGGCGACGCTGACCCACCCTCGGGTCGCGAGTCAGACGGCTCACATCGGCGACCTGCTCAAGTTACCTGCGGGTAGGATTGTCCGCACTCGCGTAGGTCCCATGCCACCCCTCCCCCGGGGTCATAGGCTCCGCGCAGACACACCCATGTGAAGAGGAGCCTGTCCCTCATGCAGATCGCCGCGATCGTCGTCTCGTTCGGCCTCACCATCGCCGCCCTGGCGCTGTTGGTCCCCGCCGTACGAAAGATGCTGGCCGTCATCCGGAGCGGCCAGCCCGCGCCCGGCCGTGCCGACAACCCCGCCGCTCGCGCGGTGACGATGCTGAAGGAGACCTTCCTCCACACGCGGATGCTCCAGTGGCACTGGGTCGGGATCATGCACTGGTTCGTCTACATGGCGTTCCTGCTCCTCAGCACCGCGGTGCTCGCTGCCTACTTCCAGCTGTTCAAGCCCGACTTCGCCTATCCGATCGTCGGCCACTGGGTGCCGTTCGAGTGGCTGATGGAGGTCATCGGCGCCCTCAGCACGATCGGCATCGTCTTCCTGATCATCTATCGGCAGAGGCACCACCCCCGCCGCGAGGGACGCAACAGCCGGTTCTTCGGCTCCACCTTCTGGCAGGCCTACTTCGTCGAGGCGCTGGCGCTGCTCGAGGGCGCGGCGATCCTGTTCGTCCGCGCGGCCGAGTGGAAGCTCGACAAGGGCGCCGGCCGGATCCACTACCCGTTCTCGTCCTTCCTCGGCGACGCGATCTATCCCTCCAACGTCACCTCGCTCGAGAACCTCATCTACATCATCGCGACGTTCAAGATCGCGCTCGCGATGATCTGGCTGATGGTGATCGCGCGCAACATCACCATGGGCATCGCCTGGCACCGGTTCACCGCGTGGTTCAACATCTTCTTCAAGCGCGAGTCCGACGGCAGCACCGCGCTCGGCGCGATGAAGCCCCTCATGTCGGCCGGCAAGCCGGTCACCCTCGACGACATCGACGACCTCGACGAGGAGTCGGTCCTGGGTGTGGGCTCGGCGGAGGACTTCTCGTGGAAGGGCATCCTCGACTTCACGACCTGCACCGAGTGTGGCCGTTGCCAGTCGCAGTGCCCGGCGTGGAACACCGAGAAGCCTCTCTCCCCCAAGCTCCTGATCATGGGGCTGCGCGACCACGCCTATGAGAAGGCCGGCGCCAAGACCGCGCCCGGCAGCAGCACCAGCGACACCGGCGAGGGTGGGGTCGCCGTTGCGGAGAAGTCGCTGATCGGCTCGGGCGACAAGGAGTGGTTCTACAACCCCGAGGGCGCCGACTTCGTCATCGACGAGGACGTCCTGTGGTCCTGCACCTCGTGTGGTGCCTGCGTCCAGCAGTGCCCCGTCGACATCGAGCACGTCGACCACATCATGGACATGCGCCGCTACCAGGTGCTCGTCGAGTCCAACTTCCCAGCCGAGCTCAACGGCCTGTTCAAGGGCCTGGAGAACAAGGGCAACCCGTGGAACATGTCGTCCTCGGCGCGCATGGACTGGGCCAAGGGCCTCGACTTCGACGTCCCCGTCGTCGGTGAGGACCTCGAGTCGCTGGAGTCCGTCGACTGGCTGTTCTGGGTCGGCTGCGCCGGCGCCTACGAGGACCGCGCCAAGAAGACGACGCGAGCCGTCGCCGAGCTCCTGAACATGGCCGGGATCTCCTTCGGGGTGCTCGGAAACGGTGAGACCTGCACCGGCGACCCTGCCCGTCGCGCCGGCAACGAGTTCGTCTTCCAGGGCCTCGCGCAGCAGAACATCGAGACCTTCAAGGAGTTCAAGGTCAAGAAGGTCGTCTCGACCTGCGCCCACTGCTTCAACACGCTCAAGAACGAATACAAGGACTTCGGCATCGAGCTCGAGGTCGTGCACCACACCCAGCTGCTCAACCGCCTCGTGCGCGAGGGCAAGCTGACCCCGGTCAAGGAGGGTGCGGGCGCCGCGAAGCGCTCGATCACCTACCACGACCCGTGCTTCCTCGGCCGTCACAACCAGGTCTACTCCCCGCCGCGCGAGCTGCTGGAGATCCTGCCGGGCGCCGAGTACGTCGAGATGGAGCGCAACTCCGAGAAGTCCTTCTGCTGCGGCGCCGGTGGTGCCCGCATGTGGATGGAGGAGAACATCGGTGAGCGGATCAACGTCAACCGCACCAAGGAGGCCGTCGGCACCGGGGCCGACCAGATCGCGGTGGGCTGTCCCTTCTGCCGCGTCATGCTCTCCGACGGGTTGACGGCCGAGCAGGCCAACGGCGGCGCCCGCGAGGAGGTCGAGGTCCTCGACGTGGCGCAGATGCTGCTCGCGTCGGTCAAGGGCGAGTCGGCCACCAAGGCAGCGCCGAGCGAGAAGAAGAAGGTCGCCGCTGCGGCAGCTGCCACGTCCTCCTCGGCCGCTTCGACCGCCGATGCCGACGTCGCGACCAAGGACGAGCCCGAGGCCGGCGACGTGACCGTCACCGACGAGACCGTCACCGAGACCGCCGACGTCGGTCCGGCCGCCAAGGCCTCCGGTGGTTCCTCGCTCTTCGACACCCCGGAGCCCGAGACGCCCGAGACGAAGACTCCGGCCAAGGACTCCGGCGGGTCGTCGCTGTTCGACACCCCGGCACCCGCGCCCAAGGCTGCAGAGTCGAAGGCATCGGAGCCGGCCGAGGAGCCCCAGACCGAGACGGCGGAGCCGGCGACGAAGGTCGATCCGGGCGCCGGCGGTTCGCTCTTCGACCTCGCAGCCGACGACACCCCGGCGAAGAAGGCCGCGCCCGCGCCGAAGGCGGACTCCAAGCCCGAGGCTGAGCCCGCGGCCGAGCCTGAGGTGGAGGCAGACTCCAGGCCCGAGCCCGAGGTGAAGACCGAGGCGAAGCCGGCTGCGCCAGCCGACGACCTCGGCAGCGGTGGGTCGCTCTTCGACCTGGCTGCTCCCGCGGAGCCCAAGGCGGACTCCAAGCCGGAGCCGGAGCCCGAATCGGAGCCCGAATCCACGCCGGAGCCCGAGGAGAAGGCGGAGCCCGAGGAGAAGGCGGAGCCCGAGGAGAAGGCGGCGCCCGCCGCGACGGCCTCCGGCGGGACAAGCGCCCCGGCCACGTCGATCCCCGACGGTGATTCGCTCTTCGACCTGGCGGCCCCCGAGCCTGCGCCCGCTGCGGCCAAGCCGGCTCCTGAGCCCGAGCCCGAGGCGAAGCCCGAGCCCGAGGCGAAGCCCGAACCGGAACCGGAACCGGAGGCCGAGGCCGAGGCCGAGGCCGCGCCCGAGCCTGCTGCCGACGGCCTGGCTGGCGGCGCCGCGTTGAGCCAGGCAGCCACCTTCACCGACGACGACACCGAGGCTGCAGAGCCCGAGGCTGCAGAGCCCGAGGCTGCAGAGCCCGAGGCTGCAGAGCCCGAGGCTGCAGAGGCCGAGGCTGCGGAGCCCGAGGCTGCGGCGCCGGAGGCTGCGGAACCCGAAGTTGCACCGGAGGCCGAACCGGAGAGTGCACCCGCCGCGCCGACGAAGTCGGCGAGCGACTCGCCCAAGCCGAAGTCGGACGTGGACATCAACAGCTCGGGCTCGCTCTTCGACATCTGAACGACCTCGACGAGCAGTCGACCCCGTACTTCCACGCAAGTGCGTGGAAGTACGGGGTCGATCAGCGTCCCTGGCCCGAACTTCCACGCAGGTGCGTCGATGTTCAAGCGGGAGAGAGTGCGGTCAGGACCGCATCGCCACCCCGCGCCGCCAGTAGCCCATGAACGCGACCTGGCTGCGCTCGACGTGCAGGTCCTTGACCAGGTGGCGTCGAAGCCCGGTGACCACCGCGGACTCACCGGCGATCCAGGCGTAGAGCCCGTCGAGCTCGTGCCCCACGACCCGCACGGGCGCGACGTCCTCCCCCGACGAGGAGTAGGACGGCGTCTCCCACAGGTCCGGGTCGACCTCGTCGGCGGTCACGTCGAGGGTGGCGCCCGGGAGGCCGAGGTGGGCGACGACCGCATCATGCAGGCGGCGGCCCAGCGGCTCCCCGTCACGCGGCAACCACGTGACGCTGACCCCGGCCGGCGCCACGACCGGCAGCACGTCCGCCGACAGCGGGACCTCCATGAAGACGGCCCCGGTGGCCGACGCAGGCAGCTGTTCGAGCACGGCACACACGGCTGGTACGGCCGTCTCGTCGGCCACCATCAGCAGCTCGGCTCCCAGCGGCGGGGCGAACTCGATGCCGCCGTACGGAAACCCGCGACGGGGCGCGAGCAGGACGAGCCGGTCACCGACCGTCGCGGACGCGGCCCAGGTCGAACCGGGGCCGACAGCGTCACCCTCGAGGTGGAGCACGATGTCGACGACGATCGTGGTCGCGGCGTCCGCACCCCGCACGTCGCGGATCGTGTAGGTCCGCATGTGCCCACGTTCGGTCACGGGCAGGTCGAGCCAGGTTGCCAGCCAGGTCTCGTCAGCGCCAGCCACAGACGTCAGTCCCCCCGTGGCCGGGTCGGGGAAGACCAGCTTGATCCGCTGGTCGAAGCGGTCACCATCCACACCGAAGTCGGCCAGCTCGGGGCTGCCCAGCTCGACCCGGACGAAGCTCGGACTGAGCCGCTGATGAGAGACGACCTCGACCTCGACCAGCAACATGGGCAGGACATCGGTCGTCGCAGTCGTCATGAGGCAACCCTAACTTAGGGTCACCTAACTTCAAGGACCGTCAGATGTCGGTGCGATGGAACTTCTGGAACGACCTCGACGGGGTCGGGCCGCGCTGGCCCTGGTAGCGCGAGCCGTACTTCTCCGAGCCGTAGGGGTGCTCACTCGCCGACGACAGGCGGAAGAAGCAGAACTGGCCGATCTTCATGCCTGGATAGAGCTTGATCGGCAGGGTCGCGACGTTCGCGAGCTCGAGGGTCACGTGCCCGCTGAAGCCCGGGTCGACGAAGCCGGCCGTGGCGTGGGTCAGCAGGCCCAGGCGTCCCAGGCTCGACTTGCCCTCCACCCGCGCGGCGACGTCGTCGGGCAGGCTGACGACTTCGTACGTCGAGCCGAGCACGAACTCGCCGGGGTGCAGGATGAACGCCTCGTCGCCCTCGGGCTCGACCTCGCGCGTCAGGTCGGACTGGTCGACGGCCGGGTCGATGTGGGGATAACGATGGTTCTCGAAGACCCGGAAGAACCGGTCGAGGCGTACGTCGATGCTCGACGGCTGCAACATGTCGGGGTCCCACGGCTCGAGGCCGATCCGGCCGGCGTCGATCTCGGCGAGGATGTCGCGGTCTGAGAGAAGCACGCGCACAACCTAGCCGCCCGGGCGGGGCACGAGTCAGGCGTCCAGCCACAATGGTGGCGTGACCTTCCAGCGCTACGTCGCCATCGGCGACTCCTTCACCGAGGGTGTGGGCGACCCCGACCCGTCCCGACCCAACGGGCTGCGCGGCTGGGCCGACCGGGTCGCCGAGGTCCTCAGCACGCACGCGCCGGGGTTCGGCTATGCCAACCTCGCCGTGCGTGGCCGCAAGCTCGACGGCGTGATCGAGGGTCAGGTCGAGCCCGCCATCGCCCTCGAGCCCGACCTGATCAGCATCTATGCCGGGGGCAACGACATCCTGCGGCCGCAGGTCGACATCGACGCGATCGTCAAGCGCTACGACGCGGCCCTCGCCCGGCTCGCGGCGACCGGAGCCCGGCTGCTGGTCTTCACGGCCTACGACCCCGGCGGC
This sequence comes from Nocardioides piscis, assembly GCF_011300215.1. Taxonomy (NCBI): domain Bacteria; kingdom Bacillati; phylum Actinomycetota; class Actinomycetes; order Propionibacteriales; family Nocardioidaceae; genus Nocardioides; species Nocardioides piscis. The sequence goes on along the minus strand of NZ_CP049866.1, from coordinate 1,271,209 downwards.
TCCGCCATCTTCCGGCCGCTGCGCGGACGCTTCGCGGTCTACAACGAGATGGTGCGCTGGTCGGCCGACCGGCACGGCGCCACCATCGTGGACTACTGGCGGATCCGCGACCTGCGCGACCAGCGCCACTGGGACAGCGACCGGCTGCACATGGGCCCGATGGGGCACCAGCGGATCGCGATCGCCGTGCTCGACACCCTGGGAGTCCCCCACGACCTGGCCGTCGAGCTGCCCGACCACGCGGTGGGCTCGCGGCTGGCGGCGTGGAACGAGCACGCGGCCTGGACTCGTCAGAACCTGGCGCCGTGGGTGCACCGTCGCCTCACCGGCCGTTCGTCGGGCGACACCGTCTCGGCGCGCTGGCCCACGCTGACCACTCTCGACGCTGGCACGGCCGGCCGCGTCGGGTAGCATTCCCGCCGCACCATGCGGATGTAGCTCAGCTGGTAGAGCGCGACCTTCCCAAGGTCGATGTCGCGAGTTCGAATCTCGTCATCCGCTCCATTTCCACTCCGCGCGTTGCTCGTGCCGAGCGCGTCGCTCCACCGAACGTCGATGCCGCGTCGTCGGCGTGTCGGTCCACGCATTCTGCTGTGACTGGTGGGACACTTGCGTCTTTTGGGATCAAAGGGGATGGTGGGACGCACGTTCCCCTCTCGGAAATGTGGTCCCTCCATGCCAACAACCTCGCTCGGCCGCCTGGGCGCGGCCGCTCTCGGCAGCGTCGTCCTGCTGGTCACCGCTGCCCTCCCGGTCACTGCCGTCGCCGACAAGGGCTCCACCGCGGGCACGCTCACGCCCGCGATGCACGCCGAGATCGAGCGCGTCGTCGCCGAGGGAAGACGTATGTCGATGCCGGCCCGCGCGTCCGCCCGTGAGCTGGCCACCGCCGGCACCCGCTGCGCGACCTTCGAGGGCGAGCGCTACTGCCTGGGCCTGGGTTGGACGAACCTGACCCAGGACCAAGCGGCCGCCCGGCTCGCCCGCCGTGGAAGCAACACCGCGACCGAGACCACGGGCGATCTGGCGCCGGCTGCCGACCTGCGACGTCGCGCCCGGATGTCCCCCGACGCCCGGGCCGACGCGGAACGCCGGGAGCTGACCGAGGCCGCCGTGGCCGTGGACAAGGTGCTGCGCCTGCGAGCGGAGATCCAGGGCACCACCGCCGCGCGCACCGTCGCCTCGGACTACCCGGAACGCACGACGATCCTCCACCGGCGCAAGGTCCGCGCGCAGAACCGCTACTACTTCTGCGGTCCCGCCACCATGCAGATGATCGCGTGGGGCTGGTCGGGCAACCGCAAGCCCCAGAACAGCTGGGCGAAGAAGCTGGGGACCACCAGCGCCGGGACCTCGATCGTGGACATGGTCCGCATGGTCAACCGGGCCACCGGTTATGACAACGACGAGCACGCCGGCGACTACATCGCCCTCGACATCAGCGACTTCAGCTTCGAGCAGTGGTGGCTGCTGATGATGAGGCACGTGCACGACTACCAGGCGCCCGTCGTGCTGCACCCGGTCCTGCTCAAGCAGTACTTCCCCTACCTCGACGACGACGCCTCCGGCCACTTCCAGGTCGGCCGCGGCTTCGACCAGAATCCCGACGGGCCACCGCTCCTGAGCTACTTCGAGCCGTGGGACCAGAGCAGGTTCGACCCCACCGAGCCCAGGATCCGCCGCACCCAGTGGCAGTCCGCCTACAAGAGCTATCGCGCCAACCAGGCCCACTTCCAGCACAACGTCGGCGTCTGATGCACCTGCGGGCCCGTATGCCCATCGCCGCCCTCCTCCTCGTCGCGACCGGCTGCGCCGAGGAGAGCGCTCCGGTGGACGCCGACCCGCCGGCTTCGACGCCGGCGCCCTCCGGGAGTGCCGCGCCGTCGACCCGAGAGCTCACCTGGAAGCCGACCGAGCACGACCCGGGGCAGCGGGTGATCGTGGGCGCGAGGTGGACCGCGCTGGCCTCCGAGTCGGAGGTGGTCTTCGAGGGCCGGGGCGAGGACGGTGGCGAGCGCATCGCCATACCTGTCGACGAGGCGGGCACCGTCGACGCCGTGCTCCTCGAGGGCGACACCGCGGTGATCTCGGCCGGCTTCGGTGGTGAGACCACCGCCGGCTGGGGTGTGCGGGTCGACCTGACCACGGGGCAGGCGACCGAGGTCGTCAGTCCCGAACCGGCCAACGGAGGCGACTGGGCGCTCGTCGACGACAGCCTCTACTACCCGACGCTCGGCGAGGGCGACACCCTGTGCCTGGCGACCCTCGCGGTGAGCGACGGCAACGGCGAGGACGGCTGGTGCGCGCCGGCCCGCACCGGTTTCACCAACCTCACCGCCGGCACCCACGGTGTGGGGCTCATGAGCTTCGACGCCGCGCGACCGGTGTCGTGCCGCACCCTCCACCTGCTCGACGACACCGCGACCCCGTCGCCCGTCGAGGGTCCTAGCGACTGCAAGGGATGGGACGTGACGGCCACCGACACCGGCATCGTGTGGTCCGAGGTGCCCGACGAACGCCGGCAGGAGGTCGGCAGGTTCGAGGCGCTCGCCGACGGCAGCCAGCAGGAGCTCGGCCGCGGCACGACCGGCTCCCTGACCCCCTGCGGCGGTGACGCGTTCTTCGTCCGCGACCCGGCGTCGCCCCAGGATCCAGCACGGCTGATGCGCTGGGACGGCAGCGCCCTGACCGTGGCCTGGCAGTCGAGCTCGAGGGGCAACGTCTTCCTCGGCGACCCCGAGTGCGCCGACGGCATCCTGACCGTGACGGCCTTCGGCGAGGACGGCGACCAGCAGGTCTGGGCTAGCGTCGGCTAGATGAGCTTCACCGGATTCCCCGTCGCCGCCCTCGACTTCTATGACGACCTGGAGATGGACAACACCCGGTCGTTCTGGGAGGCCAACAAGAGCGTCTATGCCGAGTCGGTTGCCGCGCCCATGAAGGCGCTGACGGCGGCCCTCGAGCCCGAGTTCGGCGCCGCCAAGGTGTTCCGTCCCTATCGCGACGTCCGGTTCGCCAAGGACAAGACGCCCTACAAGACCCACCAGGGCGCCTTCGTCGGAGTCGCCCCCGCGACGGGTTGGTATGTCGAGGTGTCGCCCCGCGGCATACGCACCGGCGCAGGCTTCTACAACGCCGATCCGCCGACCCTGGCTGCCTTCCGCGACGCGATCACCGACGACACGACCGGGGCGCGGCTCCAGCGATTGTTGGCCAAGATCGAGAAGTCGGGCTTCGAGATCTCGGGCGAGCAGCTCAAGACCGCGCCACGGGGCTATGACCGCGAACACCCGCGGATCGGCCTGCTCCGGCACAAGCAGCTCTTCGCCGGCCGGCTGATCGGCTTCGATCCCGTCATCCACACCGCTGACCTCGTCGACGTCGTCCGCGACGACTGGCGCGCGTTCAGGCCACTCGTCGACTGGCTCAGCTCCCTCGACCCGGTCCGTCCCTGACCGCTCAGGCGGACGGCTTGCGATAGGTCGCCATCGCCCGCTCGGGCTCCCAGTGGGCGCGCATCGAGGCCACCGAGCCGTCGGCGTTGACGCGATAGACCATCACCAGGTCGGTGTCGACCTGCCCACCGTCGTGGAAGGTGGTGGTGATGGTGCCGATGTTGGCGCACTCGTCACCGTTCGCGTGGCTGTCGGTGATGTGGAAGTGGAACTTCGCGATCGGCTCGATCGCCGCCGTCCAGAACTTCCGGATCGCGTCGTGCCCGCGGTGACCCTCGCCCTCGGGATCGAACATCGACGGCCCGACGGGGTCCTCGATCACCGCGTCCGGGGCATAGACGCCGAGCCACTCCTCGAGGTCTCCGCGAGACACGGCCGAGTAGGAGCGCTGCGAGGCGCGGCGGGCGGGGTGGTCCCCGTCGGGCGCGTCCCAGGTGATGTCGTCGCTGGTGATCATGCCGCGATCGTACGGCGACACGAGAACGTGTTCTAGTGCGCCGACCCGGTGGTCGCCGTCCAGCCGCCGGTCCCCCACGGGCACACTGCTCCCCATGGCAGAGAGGTTCACGACCGAGATCCAGGCCCGCTATCGCGACATCAACCTCGCCGGCCACGTCGACAACGTGGAGGCGGTGCGGGTGCTCGACGAGGCGCGGCTGGAGTTCTTCCGCTTCGCCCCCTTCCCGGCCTGCCCGCCGGATCCACCGGTCTGCTCCACGGACTGGACGACGGGGTCTCGGAGCTGGTCGCCTCGCAGGCGATCAGCTATCACGCCGAGATGCGGTTCGTCCCCTACCAGCCGTTCCTCGCCACCCTGTGGCTCAGCCGCATCGGCCGGTCGTCGTTCACCGTCGCAGCAGAGATCCGGGTGCAGGAGGGCGGACATCCAGCGGTCACGTGGGAGTGCGTCAACGTGCTGTGGGACCACGCCACCCAGACGTCGTGGCCGATCACCGACTCCGTGCGCGCGGACCTCGAGCGCTATCTCGGCGACCCGCTGCCGACGCGCGGCTGACCCATCACCCGGTATTCACCGGCCGGTCGCCGAGGGATGCCACAGTGCGCCACATGGGCAAGCACCACGTCTTCCTGCACATCGGCCCCGACGACCTCGCCGTCGACGACTCGCTCCTCGAGCGGCTGGGCGAGGTCGGCGTCTCGACCCCCGACGTGGGGCCAGAGCTCCTCGATGGCGCCGCCCTGGAGATCAGGCGGACCCACAGCAGCGCCGGGCTGCGGCGCAAGGACGTCGAGGGCGCCTGGGCGAGGGTGTGCCGCAAGACGTTCGGCCTCCGCGGCGACGCCTTCCTGAGCGTGCCCGGCTTCGCTGCGGCATCCACCGAGCAGGCGCAGCTGGCGATCGACGTGCTCCACGGCCTGAAGGTCCACCTCGTCGTCTCTGCCGACGCACCGCCCCCGGCGTGGGCAGGGTCGGTCAGGACCGCCCGGATCCACTGCGTGCCCGCCGGCCTCTCGACCGCCGCCTTCGCGGACGCCCTGGTCGAGGTCGTCCTGGCCGACCGGGCCGCTCGCCTGGAGCGGAAGTCGATGAAGCAGGCGCTCCGCCGCAAGGAGCGTACCGACCAGCTGGTCGCCTGACCCGCCCGACTCCGTGGGCGAGTCCTGGACCGACACACCTCAGTGCGGCTGCCAGGCGTCGTCGTCGGCAGTCAGGTCGGCCACGGCCGGAGGCAGCGTGCCGTCGGCGAGGTCCTGGATGGAGACGCCCTCGAACACCGTGCGCAGCGATCGCCTGGCAGCGATCCACACGTGCTGGAGGACCTTGGCCGATTCGCCGTAGTCGACGGCCTCCGGTCGCAGGCCATAGACCGAGACCAGGGGGCCGTCGACGGCGCGGATGACGTCGGCCACCGAGACCGACCCGGGCGAGCGGGCGAAGCGCCAGCCGCCGGACTGGCCCCGCTGGGAGACCACGATGTCTGCGCGTCGCAGGTCAGCCAGGATCGCCTGCAGGAAGCCGTGCGGGATGTCCTGGGCCCTGCCGAGCTGCTCGGCACTGACGGGCGATCCGCTGGTCACCGAGGCGATCTCGATCAGCGCCCGGAGGGCGTAGTCGGCCTTGGCTGAGACACGCATGGAGCCAGTTTGGCAGATCACTGCACTTTGTCTGCCAAGTCACTCCACCAAGACGGCAATCCGGCGTCAGGCGACGTCGTCAGGCCGGCGCCAGCTCGAGGTCGCGCCCGGTCCCAGCGTTCGAGGCACGCGAGATCCGCTCCTGCTTCACCGCCCAGACGATGCCGCTGATCCACAGCACGAAGAGCACAGCCGCCACGGCGGCCACGCCGACGCCCGGGACACCGAGCGCCTCGAGGATCGTCTTGGAGTTGGTCAGCACGATCAGTCCGCCCGCCGCGACACCGAGGACGCGCGCGGCCAGGTGGCGAACCAGCCAGGCGGCGATCGGAGCGGCCACGACACCACCGGCGAGCAGCGCGGCGGCATACCCCCAGTTGATGCCCTGGGAGCCGAGGGCGAGCAGGAAGCCGAGGGAGCCGCCCACCGCGACGACGAACTCCGAGGTGTCGATCGAACCGACCACCTTGCGGGGCTCGAGGCGGCCGCTCGAGAGCAGGGTGGTGGTGCCGACCGGTCCCCAGCCGCCTCCGCCGACGGCGTCGAGGGTGCCGCCCACGAGACCCATGGGCGCCAGGAACAGGACCGACGGTCGCGTCTTGAACTGAGGACGGCGACCACCGAGCCGCAGGAAGCGATAGATGACATAGATGCCGAGCGAGAGCAGGATGCCGGCGACGATCGGCTTGGCGACCGCCGCATCCATGTTGGAGAGCAGGGTCGCCCCGGCGAAGGCCCCGATGAACCCCGGCGCGGCCAGGATCCACACGGTGCGCCAGTCGACGTTGCCGAGCTTGTGGTGCGAGGCACCGGACACGAGCGAGGTGCCGATCTCGGAGAAGTGCACGGCGGCCGACGCCGCCGCGGGTGCGACGCCGGCCGCGAGCAGGAGGGTGGAGCTGGTGACGCCGTACGCCATGCCCAGCGAGCCGTCGATGAGTTGTGCGATGAGGCCGACGACCCCGAGCACGATGAGCTTGCGCATGTGGCAGGCACCTTCCAAGAATGTATGTTGAGTGTCTGACTATACATACCTAACTTGCTAGTGCGACTACACAACGTGGAACCAGCCTGTGACGAGCCACATGCGCCGTTGTTGTTGCATCCCGCCACCGGGCGAGGCATCCTTTTGTTACTAGCGAGTAGCAGCACCAGCTGCTCGCTGCCAGACCCGAGCGGAATAGGTGGATCGTGACCCACTACAAGAGCAACCTGCGCGACATCGAGTTCAACCTCTTCGAGGTCCTCGGACGCGACGAGATCCTGGGCCAGGGCCCCTTCGCCGAGATCGACGGTGAGACCGCGCGCGAGATCCTCGCCGAGGTCGACCGGCTCTCGCGCGAGGACCTGGCTGCGTCCTACGTCGACAGCGACCGCAACCCGCCCGTCTTCGACCCCGCCACCAACACGGCGCCGGTCCCGGAGTCGTTCAAGAAGAGCTACCAGGCCTGGATGGACGCCGAGTACTGGCGCCTGGGCATCAACGAGGAGCTCGGCGGCACGCCTGCCCCCTCGACCCTGAACTGGGCCATCGGCGAGATGGTGCTCGGCGCCAACGCCCCGGTCCACATGTATGCCGCCGGCGCACCCTTCGCCGGGGTCGTGCACCGCAACGGCAACGACCGCGACAAGCGCGTCGCCCAGATCATGGTCGAGCGCCAGTGGGGCTGCACCATGGTCCTGACCGAGCCCGACGCGGGCTCCGACGTCGGTGCGGGCCGCACCAAGGCCACCGCCAACGAGGACGGCTCGTGGAACATCACGGGCGTCAAGCGCTTCATCACCTCCGCCACGCACGACATGAGCGAGAACATCATGCACCTCGTGCTCGCGCGCCCCGAGGGCGTCGAGGGCGTGGGCGGACCCGGCACCAAGGGCCTCTCGCTGTTCTGGATGCCCGACCACCACTTCGACCACGAGACCGGCGAGCTCACCGGTGAGCGCAACGGTGTCTATGTCACCAACGTCGAGCACAAGATGGGCATCAAGGTCTCCAACACCTGCGAGGTCACCTTCGGCGACCCGCAGGTCGGCGGCGGCGAGCCGGCCAAGGGCTGGCTGCTCGGCGAGGTGCACGACGGCATCGCGCAGATGTTCCAGGTCATCGAGAACGCCCGGATGATGGTCGGCACCAAGGCCATCGCCACGCTGTCCACCGGCTACCTCAACGCCCTCGACTACGCCAAGACCCGCGTCCAGGGTGCCGACCTGACCCAGGCGGCCGACAAGACCGCTCCGCGCGTCACCATCACCCACCACCCCGACGTGCGCCGGTCGCTGATGACGCAGAAGTCCTTCTCCGAGGCGATGCGCTCCTTGGTCCTCTACACCGCGTCGTGGCAGGACAAGGTCATGCTGGCCGAGCACGCCGGCGAGACCGACGCGCTGGCCGCGGCCGTCAACGACCTGCTCCTGCCGATCGTCAAGGGCTATGGCTCGGAGCGCTCGTGGGTGCTGCTCGGCACGGAGTCGCTGCAGACCTTCGGCGGCTCGGGCTTCCTGCAGGAATACCCGATCGAGCAATACGTCCGCGACGCCAAGATCGACACCCTCTACGAGGGCACCACGGCGATCCAGGGCCAGGACTTCTTCTTCCGCAAGATCGTCAAGGACCAGGGCCGCGCGCTCGGGCACCTGGCGAAGGAGATCGAGTCGTTCATCGGCGCCGAGTCGGGCAACGCGCTCCTCAAGAACGAGCGGGCGCTGCTCGCCACCTCGCTCGAGGACGCCAACGCGATCGTCGCCCACATGATCAACGACCTGATGTCGGCCGACGCCTCCTCCGAGGGTGGCGACCTGCGCAACATCTACAAGGTGGGCCTCAACACCAGCCGCCTGCTGATGGCGCTCGGCGACGTGGTCTGCGCCTGGCTGCTGCTGCGCCAGGCCGAGATCGCGCTGGAGAAGCTCGCGGGCGACCCCGGCAAGGACAAGGCCTTCTACGAGGGCAAGGTCGCGGCCGCGCAGTTCTTCGCGCAGACCAACCTGCCGCGGATCACGGCCGAGCGCGCCATCGCCGAGGCCACCGACCTCGCACTGATGGACCTCGACGAGGCCGCGTTCTGACCGACGCCTGAGCACCACAGCACCAGAGCCCCGGTGATCCGGGGGCTCTCGTGCTGCTTGTGGGCTCGGCGTCACCCGCACATCGACAGATGACAGGTGTCATGCGCAGGTCGTGACGTCCCCCGCAGGGGGGTTGCCATCGGCGTACGACGCTGGGCGCATGACCTCCCCACCGACCCCCGCGATCCGCACCACCGGGCTGCACAAGGCCTTCCGCAGAGGAGATGGCTCAGCCGTGGTCGCCGTCGACGACCTGGACCTGACGATCGACCCCGGTGAGATCGTCGCCTTCCTCGGTCCCAACGGCGCCGGCAAGACCACGACCGTCGACATGCTGCTGGGACTCACCGCGCCCACCGGCGGGACGGTCGAGGTGTTCGGCACCACGCCGCACCGCGCCGTCGTGGACGGGAGGGTCTCGGCCCTCATGCAGACAGGGGGGCTGCTGCCCGACTTCACCGTGCGGGAGACGGTCCGCGCGATCGCTGCCCTGCACGGCCGGCCGGAGCGGGTCGACGTCGCCATCGAACGGGCCGGGGTCGGTGGGATCGCCGATCGCCTGGTCAAGGCGTGCTCGGGGGGCGAGCAGCAGCGCCTGAAGTTCGCGCTGGCCCTCGTCCCCGATCCCGACCTGGTGATCCTCGACGAGCCGACGACCGGGATGGACGTCGGCGCGCGGCACGAGTTCTGGGAGACCATGCGGGCCGACGCCGCCGACGGCCGCACCGTCGTCTTCGCGACCCACTACCTCGCCGAGGCCGACGCCTTCGCCGACCGCACGGTGCTGATGTCGCGTGGCCGGGTCGTCGCCGACGGCGCCACCGCCGACGTGCGTGCGGCGTACGGCACGCAGACGGTGACCTTCCGCCCTCCGGCCCACGTCGTCGGGACCAACGGGCTCGACGAGGCCTGGCTCGACGAGGTCCGCCGGGCGGTCGCCCCCCTCGGCATCCTCGAGCTCGAGGTCGCGAGCGCCAGCCTCGAGGCGGCGTTCCTCGCCCTCACCGCGACAGCCCCGACCAGCTCCGCCACCGAGGCCGAGGAGGCCCTGCGATGACCACCCTCACGACCACCGACCCCCGTGTGGCGGCGACCGCTGCTCGCCGCCAGGCCCGCCCCGGGTCGTCGGCTATGCCCGGCTCGACCTGAAGCGGCAGCTGCGGGACAAGGTGGGGATGTTCTTCACCGTGGCGCTGCCCGCGTTCTTGTTCTTCGTGTTCGGGATGGGCGACGACGAGGCCTATGGCAGTGCCAACGTCGCCATGTACGTCATGGTCTCCATGGCGGCGTACGGCGCCGTCACGGCCACCACGACGGTCGCCGGCGCCGCGGCGACGGAGCAGACGATGGGGTGGGGCCGGCAGATCGCGTTGACGCCGCTGGCCCCGTTGTCCTTCGTCGGGATCAAGACTGCGGTGGCGATGCTCGTCGCGGCGGTCCCGATCACGCTCATCTATGCGATCGGTGCGGCCACCGGATCCTCGGGGAACGCTCTCGACTGGCTCGCCACCGCGGCGATCGTGTGGGTCGGCTCGGCGCTGTTCGCCGTCTATGGCCTGGCGATGTGCCTGCTCTTCAAGGGCGAGAACGCCGCCGGCATCGCGTCCGGGCTGATCGTGATCATGAGCTTCCTCGGCAACGTCTTCACACCGATGGACGGGGTGATGCTCGACATCGGCCGCTTCACCCCGCTCTACGGCTATGCCGGGTTGGCGCGATATCCGATCACCGAGGGCCACCTGCCGATGGACGCCGGCCACGACTCGGTGTGGCTGCTGCTGGCTAACGTGTGCTCGTGGACGGTGATCTTCGCAGCGCTGGCGGTCTGGGGGCTGCGGCGACGCCGGGAGCGGGTGTGAGCGCTCGTCAGCCACGCTCGGTCGTCGACCCCTGGGAGCGGTGGGGCTGGGTCGTCGCGTCGATCTGGCTGGTCTTCCTCATCTATCCGGTGACCGAGGCGCTCCAGGTCGACTCGTCCGTGCCCGTCAAGGCACTGGCGCTGGGGCTCATCGCGACCTATGCGGCGATCTATCTGCTCGGCTGGAGCGTGTGGCGCAGGCACGCACTCCGGATCTGGTTCGCCATGCTGGCGCTGCTCCTGGCCACCATGCCGATCATCGGCGTCGAGGCGATCGGGCTCACCCCCTACCTCGGGGCGTTCTCCGCGTTGATGGTGCCCGCGCCCTGGTGGAAGTGGACGACGGTCCTGAGCGCCGCGTTGCCCGTGCTCTCCCTGGTCGAGGGCGACTTCCCGGCCTTCTTCTTCTTGATGGTGTGGCCGATCATCGGCTTCTGCAGCGCGATGCGGGTCTTCTCCGAGCTCGACCAGAAGTCCGACGAGGCCAGGTCCGAGCTCGCCCTGGTCGCAGAGCGGGACCGGGTGGCCCGCGACGTCCACGACGTGCTCGGCCACTCCCTGACGGCGTTGGCCATCAAGGCTGAGCTGGCCGCGCGACTGATCGACGTCGACCCCGACCGTGCGCGGGCCGAGCTCGAGTCGATCCAGGAGACCGCCCGACTGGCGCTGGCCGAGGTGCGCGCCACCGTCGGCGGGCTGCGGGCCGCCAACCTCGAGGCCGAGCTGGCCGCCGCTCCCCTCGTGCTGGCTGACGCCGGCGTCGAGACCCACCTCGTCGGAGACCTCGCCGACACCGACCCCCGGCACCGCGCACTGCTGGCCTGGGTGCTGCGCGAGTCGGTGACCAACGTCGTCAGGCACGCCCGGGCGACGCGCGTGGAGATCAGGCTCGCGCCCGACGGACTCGAGGTCTGCGACGACGGCGGCGGGATGCACGGCCCGGAGGGCAACGGCCTGCGCGGCATGCGCGAGCGGGTGTCGGCGGCGGGTGGCAGGCTGGAAGTCACGGGGGCCCCCGGGACACGTGTGCGGGTCGTGCTGCCGTGATCCGGATCCTGCTCGCCGACGACCAGGCCCTCGTCCGAGGTGCGCTCGCGGCTCTCCTCGACCTCGAGGCCGACCTCGAGGTCGTGGCCCAGCTCGGCCGCGGCGACGAGGTCGTCGGGGCGGCGCGCGACCACGGCGCCGAGGTCTGCTTGCTGGACATCGAGATGCCGGGACTCACGGGCATCGAGGCGGCAGCTGCGCTGCGGACGGAGCTCCCGGCCGTGCGCTCCCTGATCGTCACGACGTTCGGGCGAGCAGGCTATGTCCGCCGAGCCCTGGACGCAGGGGCGACCGGCTTCGTCGTCAAGGACACCCCCGCCAAGCAGCTCGCAGACGCCGTACGCCGCGTGCACGCCGGGCTGCGTGTCATCGACCCCGACCTCGCGACCGAGTCGTTGATGGCCGGGCCGAGTCCGCTGACCGAGCGCGAGGCCGAGATCCTCCGTCTCGCGCTCGACGGCTCCCCCGTGGCCGTGATCGCTGCACGGGCACACCTGTCGTCGGGGACGATCCGCAACCACCTCTCGGCGGCGATCGGCAAGACCGGCGCGACCACCCGCGCCGAGGCAGCGCGGCTGGCCCGGGACAACGGCTGGCTCTGAGCGGCCGGTGGCGCGTCAGCCCGCACACCTGGCTGCACCACTAGGCTCACGCCATGACTGATGCCGCCGAGGAGCTGGGTGCCTGCGTCGACGTGTGGTGGGAGGCGATCAACGACTTCACCGCCCTGCTCGAGAAGGTCCCCGACGACGCCTGGGACACCCCGACGGACCTGGCCGGTTGGGACGTCCGCGCGATCGCAGCCCACGTCGCACATCTCGAGTCGCTGCTGGCCGGCGCCGAGCACGAGGAGGTCGACATCGGCGAGGCACCCCACGCGCGGGGAATGATGGGCCGCTTCACCGAGCAGGGAGTCGTGGCACGGCGCGACCAGACACCCGACGAGCTCATCAACGAGATCCGCACCAGTGCCGGCGCCCGGCACACCGAGCTGCTCGCGGATCCTCCGACCGATCCCGACGCCCCGGCGCCGGGCCTGTTCGGTGCGATCGGGTGGAGCACCCGCACCCTCCTGCGCAACCGTCCGCTGGACGTGTGGATGCACGAGCAGGACCTGCGCCGCGCGCTCGGCATGCCGGGTGGCATCGACACGCCTGCGGCGGCGCACGTCGTCGACTACCTCTCCGAGAGCCTCGGCTACGTCCTCGTCAGGCGGGTCAAGGCAGCGCCCGGGACGACGGCCGTGCTCGAGGTCGAAGGACACCCGCCCGTCGCCGCGCTGGTCAATGCCGACGGCCGGGGCGAGCTGCTCGACGAGGTCCCGACCGACCCGACCGTCGGACTCCGCACCGACCGCGAGTCCTTCATCATGCTGGCCGGCGGACGACGCCAGCCGGCCGCGGGGCGGGTCGAGCTGTTCGGCGACGAGGTCCTCGGCCAGCGGCTGGTCCAGCAGCTGGCGGTGACGCCGTGACCGGCTGGCGCCTCGACGACATCCCCGACCAGACCGGTCGCACCATCGCGGTCACCGGCACCACCGAGGGCGGGCTCGGTCACTACACCGCGCTGGAGCTCGCGCGTCGGGGCGCACGGGTGGTGCTGGCCGGACGCAGCGCCGACAAGCTCGACGCCACCGAGGCGGCCATCCTGGCCGAGGCCCCGGGCAGCACCCTCGAGAAGCTCGTCGTCGACCTGTCAGACCTCAGCTCGGTCCGCGCTGCGGCCGTCGCCGCAGCCCCGCTGGGCGCGATCGACGTCCTGGTCAACAACGCCGGCATCATGGCCCCACCCCTGCGCCGGACGCCGGACGGGCTGGAGTCGCAGATGGCGACCAACCACTTCGGGCCGTTCCTGCTCACCGGGCTCCTGTTGCCACAGCTCGTCGCGAGCGGCGATGCCCGCGTGGTGACCGTGTCCTCGCAGATGCACCGCATGGCGCGGCAGGCTCCCACCTGGGATCCGCGGGCCGAGCGGCCCTATCGCCGGTGGCCCGTCTATGCCGAGACCAAGCTGGCCAACCTGCTGTTCACCTTCGAGCTCGACCGGCGCGCCCGCCAGGCAGGCCTGCCGGTACGGGCGCTGGCCGCCCACCCCGGCTTCTCCGGCACCCACCTCGCGGCCAACGGTCAGTTCGGACGCGGGAGCGGCGGCGTCGCGAGCATCCTCGACGCAGCCGTCAAGGCGGTCTCGCAGTCGGCGCACGCCGGAGCCTGGCCGACGCTGATGGCTGCCACGGACGACCTCCCCGGCGAGACCTACGTCGGGCCCTCCGGGCTCGGGCAGCTCTCGGGCACACCCCAGGTCGTCACGCCACGTGCGCTGGCCCGCAACCCCGAGGTGCAGCGCCGGCTGTGGGAGCTCAGCGAGGAGACCGTGGGCCTGCGCTGGCCCTAGCCCGCTCAGCGGACCTTGCCCACCTTGATGGTGCGGCTCTTGGTCACCCCGTTCGAGGTCGCCTTGACCTTGACCTTGAGGGCCTTGCCCTTCATCGCCTTGGTCAGCGCGAGCTTGGGCTTGGTCGCCTTCTTGATCTTCGACGACCCGGCATACCACTGGATCTTGTAGGAGACCGTGGTGCGGAAGAACGAGTCCAGCCCCTTGAGCTTGACCGTCGTGCCGACCTTGGGTGCCCCCTTGACGGCGACGTCGGCGAGGATCGCGGAGATCTCTGCGGCGACCTGTGTCTGCGTCGGGGCGGTGGTCGTGGGCGCCGCTGTCGGCGCCGGTGCGACCGAGGTCGTGGGCGCGACCGTGGGCGCGACCGTCGGGGACGTGGTCGGACTGGACGTCGGAGTCGTGGTCGGGGTCGTCGTCGGGGTCGTCGTCGGCGTGGGAGTGGGCACGACCACCGGCGCGGTGACGACAGCGTTCTTGCCCGAGGCCACCTGCTGGTGGACGAGCACGATCTCGTCGGCCTCGCCCAGGGTGGCCCTGTCCTGCCAGTACTCCCTCACGCCCCCGTCGGGGTCGAACTCGAGCACATGGGTGCCGGCCGCCAGCCCCCCGACGTCGTAGTCGCTCGTGCCGGGCTCGACCCAGTCACTTCCCGTCTCCCACCACTCGTCCCACTCCGCGTCATAGGTCAGGACGCCGACGTAGACGCCGTTGACCAGGGCAGCGCCTCCGGATCCGGTGACTGTGCCGCTGATGTGGGCCCCGGGGTCGAGAGCCACTGCGGACAGGGCTCGCGACTCGCCGGCGGCGACCGAGATCGCGTCCGGCGTGCTCGGGTCGACCGTCGTGTCAAAGCACTCGTCGAGGTAGTTGTTGCCCTCGTCCTCGAAGCAGATCTCGTACGTTCCGGCGCCGAGGTCGCGGATGTCGTAGCTGCCATCGGATGCCACTCGTGCGGATGCGAAGTTGAAGGGGTCGGTGCCCTCCACCGGGTCGGCATAGACCATCACGTCGTCGAGGCCACCCGCCCCACCGGTCACCGTGCCGGTGATCTGGGCACCCAGGGTGAGCGCGGCATCGATCCCCGTCACGACTTCGCCGGCCGTCAGCTGGATGAAGTCCGCATCCAGGATCCGGGAGAAGTCGTTGTAGAACTCCTTGAGGTGTAGCCCCTCGGTGTCGAAGAACCCGACGTAGAAGCCCCCGTCCCCGTGCTCGGCAGGCCGGTGAACGAGTACGACCCGTCAGAGGCGGTGACGGTGTCGCGATATTCGCCATAGCTGTTGTTGTAGAGCTGCACGAGCACGCCTGGCAGCGGGTCCGTCCCGTCCGTCACCGTGCCGGAGATGCTGGCGGTGTCGGCTGCGGACGCGGAGGGCGGATGCGCCGAGAAGGCGATCGCCACGACGGCGACCATGAGTGCGGCCAGAAGCAGACGGAACCTGTCGATTGCGACCATGGCGCTTCCCCCAGAGGGTGACGAGAGCTTCAGCCGACTGTAGGTCTGCATCGCGCGATTGCAATGGGTTCGCCCGACAACCACCCCAATGGGCGCACGGTGGTCTAGCCCGGTCCGGAGGTCGTTCGCGCGACCGCGTCAGAAGGAGCCCGGTCGCGCACCCGGACCAGGCCCGCGAGCGTGGCGATCCACGCCGCGCCGTCCGGGGCGATCGTCATCGCGGCATAGTGGTTGTTCATCAGGACACCCGTCCCGGTGCGGACGCTGAAGGCAGTGCGGCCACTGTCGACGTCGATCGCCGTGAGATACCAGGCGCTCACGCCCCACCAGTTCGGCTTCTTCGTGTAGGCGTAGGCGAGCCCGGTCGCCAGGGAGACCTTGGCGACGCTCGAGGGGGCGACCTCGTCGCTCGTCCAGGCCACCCGGCACTCCCCGCCGGCGACGTCGACGCGGGCCAGGCCGGGGCTCGTCCCGCGTCCGAGGACCGTGGTGAGCGGGCTGCCGTAGCCGTGGTTGTTCTCCACGATGACGCCGTCCCCGACGGAGATGAGGGAGTTGTCGGTGGCGCTCGCGTCGTCGTCGAAGACCGGCGCCCGGCAGATCTCCCGGCCGCTGGAACGCTCATAGAACGCGACGTTCATCCTGGGCTCGGCGTTGTCGGTGATGGCCACGATGCCCCCGTCGATGATCGTCGGTGTCGTCCCGCTGCCCTGGCTCAGCTGCCCCTTCTTCTTCTCCGAGCCGCGGTCATACTCCGAACGCCAGTCCACCACCGGAGCGCCGCCGGGACCGACGGTGAGGCGGTGGAGCGCGTGCGTGGTGACGACATAGGTGCCACCGGTCTCGTCGGTGGCGAACGAGTTGGAGATCTCCTCACCGAGTTCGAGCGTGCGGACCTTGCCGCTCGCCGGGTCCACGGTGCCGACGAGACCGTCCTGGGTCTCGAACCAGATATGCCCCGACCAGTCGGGCAGCAGTGCGATCAGGCAGTCGTCCTCGGGGATCGCCTTCGCCAGGTCCCAGGTCTGGTCGGTCGTCAGGTCCGGGTCGCCGTCGGCGTCGGCCGTGCTGATTGCCAGGATGCGGCGGTCGGTGGTCGCCACGACCGCCCGGTCCGCGGCGTCGAGATAGAAGTAGGCCCCGCCGCAGAGGTCCTCCCACGGCTTCTTCTCACTCTTCGCCCGGTCGGGCAGGTCCTTGGTCGCGAGCTTCCGCATCGTCTCGGGGTCGAGGACGTGCATGGTCGGCCCCTTGAGGTCGCCGCACAGCGCGATCAGCCGATCCCGCGAGTCGAAGGCGAGCGTCGCGCATTCCTCGATGCCGAACCACGACGTGTCGACCTCGGGCTCCAGACCGAGCGGACCCGCCCACGGATAGGCGTCGGACGCGGCAGCGTCGTTGTGCATGGAGCTGGCGCCGTTGCGAGCCAGGTGAGGGTTCTGCGGGATCGCCGAGACCTGGACCGGTGGCTCGGAGGCCGGCCGTCCGACGTACGACGGCGTCACCAGCAACCCCGGCGACTGCGGGATCGGCAGCCAGCCGTCCGGGACCAGCACCACCAGCCCGAGGATGACGGCGAGTACGGCGACGCCCACCCCCGCTCGGCGCCAGGTGATCCACAACCGGTCCTGGACCCACCACCGCAGCCGCGGCACGCACAGGGCCGCAAACACGGCGACGAGCACCCACGGTCCGAGCGCCACCCAGGCAAGCAGGACACCGAGGAAGATCCAGATCACCGGGCGATGCTACGGGCGAGCCGATCCAGATCACCGGGCGATGCTACGGGCGAGCCGCACCCACCTGGGGGACGTGGACGCTAGGAAGCCCGGTCGACCGGATGGGGATGCAGCCAGGTGGCGGGCTTGAACTGCGGGCCGTCCTTTGCCCCCAGGACATACATCCGACCGCCCCACGCCTCGACATGGTGACGCTCCGGTGCGGGCTCGGGGTCCGGTTCTGGGTCCGGCTCTCGTGGCCCCAAGGACCCGAACGGATCCTGCAGCTGCAGAGCCCGCAGGCGCCGGCTCATGTCGAAGGGTTCTTCCTGTGGCGACTTCTTGTGCATCGTCGCGTCCTCAAGTTCGCATCGTGCAAGTGTCGAATGATGAGGGGCCGCGGCCCGAGCCGGGCTCGTGATGACTGCCCGCGGAGGCGCTCCGCTTCGGCGAGGCGCCTCCAGACGCTCCTCTCGGAGGTCGCTTCGACGCTAGGCGCGTCGCGGCGCGATTGGGAACCCTGGAGGACGATTCGTGGCGAACCAGTTCACTTCTGGACTAGACCGTTCGTGGGTCACGTCCGGCCACGCGCGCACCCGCAACTGGCGGCGGCCGACACCCGGAGCGTGTCCGTGGATGTCGGCCGCCGCCAGTTCGCGAGCAGCGTGGGTGGAGAGGGATCAGGCGGCGGTGGCCATCTCCCGGTGCTGGTTGCGGCGCGCCTTCTGCTCGAGCTTGGCCTGCTCGGCGCGACGGGCCTTCCGGCCGCCCGTGACCATCTTGTAGAGGACGCCGAGCTGCGAGGGTGCGTTCTTGACGGTGGTCGTCGCGAGCCAGTCGTTGGGCAGCGAGAGCCGCACGACCTTGTGCCAGGCGGAGTAGACCTGCGGGATGAGCGGACGCGCGAGGTAGGTCAGCTCGTACTTGTCGAACACGGCCTGCACCTTGGGCGCGATCTCGGCGTAGCGGTTGGACGGCAGGTCGGGGAACAGGTGGTGCTCGATCTGGTGGGAGAGGTTTCCGCTCATCAGGTGGAGCGCCTTCGAGCCCGAGATGTTGGCCGCACCGAGCATCTGGCGGACATACCAGTCGCCCTTGGTCTCGCCCTCGATGGAGCGCTTCTCGAACGTCTCCACGCCCTCAGGGAAGTGACCGCACAGGATGATCGAGTTGGACCACAGGTTGCGCACGACGTTGGCGGTGAAGTTGGCCGCCAGGGTCGGCAGGAACGAGCCGGTCGGGATCGAGAGCACCGGGTGCGCGACGTAGTCCTTGGTGGCCTGCTTGCGGATCTTGGTCAGGACGTCCTTGGCCCGCCGACGGAAGTCGGGGTCACCGGTCTGCTTGCGCTTGATCACGGCGCCGAGGTCGAGGTCGTAGGCAGCGATGCCGTACTCGAAGAAGACGGCGTTGATGAAGCACCAGATCGGCTGGCCGAGGTGGAACGGCGCCCAGCGCTGCTCCTCGTCCACGCGCATGATGCCGTAGCCGAGGTCGTTGTCCTTGCCGACGACGTTGGTGTAGGTGTGGTGCACCTGGTTGTGGCTGTGCTTCCACTGCTCCGCGGGCGACGCCATGTCCCACTCCCACGTGCTGGAGTGGATCTTCGGGTCACGCATCCAGTCCCACTGGCCGTGGAGGATGTTGTGGCCGATCTCCATGTTGTCGAGGATCTTGGAGATGCTCAGACCCGCCGTGCCCAGCAGCCACGCGGGCGGGAAGGCACTGAACAGCAGCACCGCGCGCGAGCCGAGCTCGAGCTTGCGCTGCGCGCTGATCAGGTTGCGGATGTATGCCGCGTCGTCGGCGCCGCGGCTGTCGAGGACCTCCTGGCGGATGGCGTCGAGCTCGATGCCGATCTGCTCGATGTCGGCCTCGGTGAGGTGGCCGATCGGGTTGGTGTCCTGCTTCTGGATGGTCGTCATGTGATCTCCTCCGGTCGGGGGATGGTCAGTGGTCGAAGTGGCAGGAGCCGGCGGCGGCGTTGATGCAGGTCTGCACCTTGATCGCCCCGGTCTCGCCAGGGATGGCCGTGGTGATCTCGCCGTTGCGCAGGTCGCGGACCGAGCCCTCCTTGAGGGGGAGCACGCAGCTCATGCAGATGCCCATGCGACAACCGCTCGGCATCAGCACGCCGGACTGCTCGGCGACGTCGAGGATGGGCGTCGCGCCGTCGGCCTCCAGGTCGGAGCCGTCGTTGAACACGATGGTGCCGCCGTCGCCGGGCTCGACACGGGAGGTGCGGAACTGCTCGACCGTGAGGTCGAGGCCGTTGGTCTCGTAGTGGGCACCGAGGGCGTCGAGCAGGCCCGCCGGACCACACGCGAAGGTGCGACGGTCGGCCAGGTCGGGGACCAAGGAGTCCAGGTCGGTCACGTCGAGGACGCCGTCCTCGTCGTCATACCTCGCCACCAGCTTGATGGCACCCGACGCAGCCAGCGCCTCGAGGTCACGGATGAAGATCGAGTCCGGGCGGCTGGGCGCGACGTGCACGACGACGATGTCGAGATCGGCGCTGCGCGGCAGGCGCAGGACCCCGGAGTCGGTGGACGGGAAGAGGTTGCGCAGCATGCCGATCACGGGCGTGATGCCGGAGCCGGCGGTGACGAACAGGAGGCGGTCGTGGTCGCTGGCCAGGACGAACTCGCCGGCGGCCTGGTCGAGGTGGACCAGCGTGCCAGGGCGAGCCTCGTGCACCAGGTGGTTGCTGACGAGCCCGTCGGGCACGGCCTTGACGGTGATCGAGATGCGGCCGTCGGCGCGGGGGCCGTGGGTCAGGGAGTAGGCGCGCCAGTGGCGGACACCGTCGACGTCGATCCCGATCCGCAGGTATTGGCCGGGCACGTGACCGGCCCAGTCGGCACCCGGACGGATCACGATGGTCGCGGCGTCGGCCGTCTCGGCGCGGACCTCCTCGATGCGGCCTCGCAGGTCGGTGCCCGACCGCAGCGGAGCGAAGAGGTCGAGGTAGTCGGCCGGCAGGACAGGCGTCGTCACCGTCTCGGCCAGCCGCACCATCCGGTCGCGCAGGCGGGTGCCGCGGACCGTGGCTGAGGGGGCGGGGTCAGTGATGGTGCTCATGACCTCCACTCTGGTCGAGAAAGGGCCACACTTCCTGCCCGGAGAAAGTGAATCAGGACTAGACTCTTGTTCGTATCGAACAAACCCCTCACCAGGAGGCGCCGTGACAAACCGACCTGTGCGCCCTGCAACGCAAGAAGCCCGCACGGTCGACCTCGACCCGGTCGTGATGGAGGCCCTGCGCGCAGCCCTGCCGGAGGTGGCCGAGAAGGCGGTCGCCGCCATCGTGGAGGAGGTGCCCAGCTATGCCCGTGCCTTCTCCGGATCCCTGGGCGACACGATCCGTCAGGCCGTGCAGATCGCCCTGGGCGGCTTCCTCACGCTCGCCACGCGTCAGGACGCCGGCAGTCCGCCGCCCCCCGCCATCGACGGCGCCTACCAGCTGGGCCGGGGTGAGGCACGGACCGGGCGCAGCATGGAGGCGTTGCTGGCGGCCTACCGGATCGGGGCCCGGGTGGCGTGGCGCGACATGTCCCGGTCGGCCGTGGACGCCGGCAGCGGCGCCGCTGAGCTCTCCCGCTTCGCCGAGCTCGTCTTCGCCTACATCGACGAGCTGTCCGCGGCCTCGGTGGCCGGGCACTCCGACGAGCTGGAGAGCAGCGGTCGCGCCCACCAGCGCAACCTCGAGCGGCTGGCTCGCGCACTCGTCACCGGTGCCGCTCCGGCTGCCGTCGCCCTGGCCGCCGAGCGGGCCGAGTGGGAACCGCCGAGCGCCCTGACAGCCGTTCTCCTGCCGGAGTCCCAGGTCTCCCACGTCCTCTCGGTGGTCGATGCGCGCACCCTGCACGTCACCGACGACCTGGCTGGCGTGGCCGAGGGCACCTCGGTCCTGCTCGTCCCCACTACCGGCTCCGACACGGCCCGTCAGAGCCTGCTCCGCGCCCTGCGCGGGACGCGCGCAGTGGTCGGGCCGGCGAAGCCGTGGCTCGACGTCGGCCGCTCCCACCAGCGCGCACTGCGGGCCAGGGACCTCGGGCTCGACGGAGTCGTCGACGCCGACGCTCATCTGGCTGCGCTGCTCCTCGACCTCGATCCGCTCACGCGCGGCGAGCTGCGCGAGCAGGTCCTGGCGCCGCTGGCGTCCCTGCGACCGTCGACGCGCGACAAGCTCGCCGAGACGCTGCGGTCGTGGGTGCTCAACCAGGGCCGACGCGAGGCCGTGGCCGAGGAGCTCTTCGTCCACCCGCAGACCGTCCGCTACCGGGTCGGCCAGCTGCGTGAGGCGTACGGCGACCGGCTCGAGGATCCCAAGTTCGTGCTGGAGGCGACGCTGGCACTCGCCTGACGGCCGCTAGGGTCTGCAGTGTGTCGACCGCGGACCCGCCTCGCAGAAGCGCGCCTGCCGCGTCGAACGTGAGGGTCTGGCCGTTGCTGGCCTTGGGCTTCACCGGGCACCTGATCGGTTCGATCCTGATCCACTGGCTGGTGAACACGTCCCACCCGACGTTCTCCACCAATGAGTTCGAGCAGTGGATCTGGCTCACGACCGCGTTGGGGGTCGCCCTCGTGGCTGGGACCTGGGTGTGGCGTCGCAGTCGGAAGGCGGCTGTGTGCGTAGGACTCGGTGCGGCGGCCGCCCTGGTGGTCGAGCTCACCTTCCTCGCCGGCTGGGTGATCACCCACTCGCAGTAGCCCCGTCCGCAGCCAAGGTCGGACGCGCCTGACTGACGTCAGTCAGCGTCGTGCACGACCTCACCGGCGACCCAGGTCCGACGGACGTGGTCGCCCATGGCCCGCAGCCGTCCGGCATGGGCGGCGTCGTCGTCACCGGCCAGCGGATCGACGTCGAGCAGCACGAGATCGCCAGGGTGACCCACGGCCACGGTCCCCAGCCGTCGGTCGAGGCGGCCAGCGCCTCGCGCGCGGTGATCGCCTGCTCGGGGTGCCAGGGCTCCTCGCCGCCAGCCGCACGGTGGACGGCAGCCGCGATCGCCAGCCACGGGTCGAGCGGAGACACCGGGGCGTCCGAGCCGAGGACCACGTCGACGCCCTCGTCGAGCATCCAGCGCAGGGGGAAGGAGCGGTCGCCACGACCGGGCCAGAGCAGCTCGGTCACGACACGGTCGTCGAGCAGGTGAGCAGGCTGCACGCTCGCCCGCACCCCGAGCTCGGCCATCCGGCGCACGTCCTCGCGAGTGGTGAGCTGGCAGTGCTCGACGCTGCCCCGGGCGCCGGTCTCGGCGAACGCCGCCAGCGCCTCGGTGACCGCTCGGTCACCGATCGCGTGGACTGCCACCTCGAGATCGTGTCCAGCCGCGCTGCGCAGGAGCGAGCGCAGCTCCTCGGGCGTCTGGTTGGGCTGGCCGTGCGGGAAGCCGAGCAGGGCCTTCTCCGCATAGGGCTCGCAGCACCACGCCGTGCGGGTGTTCAGCGAACCGTCACTGATGATCTTGAGCGGACCCATCGTCAGGCGGGGATCGCGATCGAGCGGGTCGCGCGTGCGCAGCCCGCGGTCGATGACGTCGGCCAGCCCGTCGGCGTACGTCGCCATCCGGACGCGCAGCAGGTCGGCACCCTGATCCCAGCGATCGAGCCACTCTGCGACCCCACCGCTGAACTCGAAGTCGACGAGACCAACGATCCCCTGGGCCGCCGCCGCCGTCATCGCGTGCTGGTAGGCCTCCGGGCCGGTGCCGTCGGCGCCGATCACTGCCCCGAGCCGGCCGTAGAGCATGAACCACTCGGCTTCGGCGACGACGCCCTCGCGGGTCGGCAGCGCGAGCATGTGGAGGGCGCGGGTGTTGAGCCAGCCGTGGTGGCCGTCCCCACAGATGAGCACGATCGGCTGGTCGGTCTCGATGGCGTCGAGGTCGGAGACCACCGGCGGGTGCTCCCAGGCGGTGGGCCGGTGGCCCCAGCCGATGACCGGCCAGTCGGGCCGCTCCGCGAGATGCTCGCGGACGATCTCCACCGCCTGGGCGCTGGACTTCGCCGGCGCCAGGTCGACCCGGGCCGAGGACAGCGACCACTGGCCCAGGTGGACGTGCTGGTCCCACAGACCCGGCATCAGCCAGCCGCGAGCGGGGTGGCTGGAGGGGCTGATCTGCGTGACGATCCCGTCGGTGACGGTGACGTCGACCGGCCCCGCCGGGGCGGGCTCGGTCACCTCGACCAGATGCACTCCTTCGATCCGCATGCGCCCACGGTATGGGCGTCTCCTCGTCCTTGCGCGAGCGGCTACCTGCACGGGGGTGGGCAAGGCTTGTGGATGCCGATATACATCAATGCGACGACGCCGACCGGCGCCGCTCCGTTGGGCCAGCGGCCCAGATCTGCAAGGAGGACGAGATGACCCAGTCCGAGACAGAGGGCCCCGCCGACGGCGGTGCTGAGGGAGTTCCCGGCGTCCAGGACGGTGGTGCCGACGGTGGCGCTGACGGTGGCGCTGACGGTGGTGCCGACGGCGGTGCCGACGGCGGTGCCGACGGTGGCGCGGACGGCGGTGCCGACGGTGGCGCGGACGGCGGTGCCGACGGTGGGGCGGACGGCGGTGCCGACGGCGGTGCCGACGGTGGGGCTGACTCCACCTCCTGATGTCACACGCCTTGTCTGATGACTGCGGGCCCGGGGACCTCTCCGGGCCCGCAGTGGCGACCGCCCCCGAGGAACGACCGGCGCTGATCCGGCTGGTCGGCGACGTCACCGCGTTCGCGACCAGCACCTGGAGCCGCCAGCCAGAGCTGCGGTCGGCGGCGGACGCAGACGGGTTCGCCGACCTGCTCGACGAGGCCGCGGTCGACGAGCTCCTCAGCGAGCGCGGCCTGCGCACACCCTTCCTCCGGGTCGCCAAGGACGGCCGGACGCTCCCGGGCTCGGCCTTCACCGCACCGGGCGGAGTCGGTGCGGGCGTCGCCGACCAGGTCAGCGACGACAAGCTGAGCGCGCTCTTCACCGACGGCTCGACCCTCGTGCTCCAGGCGCTGCATCGCGTCTGGCCGCCGCTCATCGACTTCTGCCAGCAGCTCGCAGCCGACCTGGGCCACCCCGTCCAGGCCAACGCCTATGTCACCCCGCCGCAGAACCAGGGCTTCGACGACCACTACGACGTCCACGACGTGTTCGTCCTCCAGGTCGCCGGCCGCAAGAAGTGGTCGATCCGACCGCCCGTGCTGCCCGCGCCACTGCGCGACCAGCCATGGACCGACCGGCGCGATGCTGTCGGTCGGGCCGCCGCCGAGGAGCCGCTGCTCGAGGCGACGCTCGAGCCCGGCGACTCGCTCTACCTGCCGCGTGGCCATCTGCACTCGGCCGTCGCACTGGGCGAGGTGAGCATCCACCTGACCCTGGGCGTGCACACCTGGACGCGTCACGCCGTTGCCGAGGAGCTGGCCGCCCTCGCCCTCGACGCGCTCGCCGATGACGAGGAGATGCGCGGGTCGCTGGCCCTCGGCACGACGCTCGGGGCAGGCGAGCTCGACGCCGAACAGGTCACGGCCAGGCTGCTCGACGCCCTGTCATCGATCGACCCGGCGGTCGTCTCCGAGCGCCTGCGGAGCAGACGCCGCGGCACCCAACGCGCCGCCCCGCTCGGTCCGCTGGCCCAGCACGCGCTCGCCGAATCGCTCACCGACACCACGGCCCTGCGCCTGCGCGACCACCTCGACGCCGGCCTGGAAGCCGACAACCTGTGCTCGCGAGCCGGCACCGTGTCGGTGGCAGGCGTGCCGGACGACGTCCGGGACAGCCTGCTCGCCGGGGAGGTAGTCACGACCGCCGAGCTGGGCGAAGCCGCGGCCCGGGCCCTCGTCGCGGCCGGACTGGTCGTCGCCGGATGACCCTGCGCTGCTCCGAGTCCGCTGCGGAGCGGGGCGACCCGATGGTCGGGACGGCGCCTCCGCAGCGTGAGTGGCTGTTGGTGGAGCACCACGGGCCGTGGCCGGTGCGGGCGCCGTTCGACACCGAGCTGTCCGTCGACCTGCTGCGCAGGCTTCGACACCCGGAGCAGCGCGTCGTGCTCGTCCGGCCGCACGTGCGGGAGCGGGCGGGCGCCATACGTCGACGATGGTTCCGCTGCCGCGACGGCGAGCTGCGAACCGGTCACTGGGAGCGACCCGAGGACCTGCTCGAGACGCTGCGGCCCGAGGCAGGCACTCCTCATGTCGGACCGCTGCTGCTCGTGTGCACCCACGGCGTGCACGACACGTGCTGCGCGGTCAGCGGGCGACCGGTGGTCGCGGCGCTGTCGCAACGGTGGCCGGCGGAGACCTTCGAGTGCAGCCACCTCGGCGGTGACCGGTTCGCACCCAACCTGCTGCTGCTGCCCGACCTGGCCTGCTATGCCCAGATGTCCCCTGAGGGCGCGGTCTCCCTGGTCGAGGCGCACCTGGACGGCCGCGTCGAGACCGGCTCGCTGCGGGGCGTCGCGGGCCTGCACCCGGCCGAGCAGGTCGCCCTGACCGCCGCGCTCGAACGCTGGGGCCCCGCTCCCCTGTCGGCGGCCCGAGCCAGGCTGGTGCACCAGGCCGGCACCCTCGACGACGGGCGGTGGACCGTCGACGTCGCCGGCAGCGACCCACTGCCGACCCAGGCACAGGTCGTGGTGGCGAGCAGCCGCCGGGCCGAGGCCCGGTTGACGTGCCGTGCCACCCGGGCCACTCGCGCACTGCAGTGGGACGTCGTCTCGTGGAGCACCGCGACGCTAGATTGAAGGGCATGGAATGGCGGGGGCTGGTCGGAGTGGCGGTGTTGTTGGCGGTGGGCATCGCCGGCGGCGTCGCTGTGGCGGCATCCGTCGAGGACGACCCCGACACTGCTGGTGATCCCACCCCGGTGGTGGCCGTCGACCCCAGCGTCCCCAGCGTGCCCGTGCCGCTGCAGGAAGACCCGACGACCCCTCCCATGCCGACCAGGCTGGCGATGACGGACGTCTCCGTGGGCTCGGGCAAGAACGAGTTCACCTTCCCCGTGCCCGTCGAGTGGCAACGCTCGGAGCCGTCGTCGAACGAGGTGAAGTACAAGCCGGCCGGCCATCCGGCCAACACCTACGTCCTGCGGGTGGAACAGGTGGAGTCCCAGGACCAGACGATCCCCGACATCGTGGCTGCGCAGGTCGACGAGCTGAAGCGGGACGAGGAGCAGGTCGACTACGTGCAGACCCATGACTCGATCAGGGCGTCCTACGTCCACGACGGCTACCGCCGCTTCACCATCACCTACTGGCTGGACCTCAGCCGCTCCGGGAAGGCCGAGGCGGAGATCGCCGTGACCGGCCGCGAGGTCGACGTGCCAGGCATGGAGAAGCTGGTCCTGCGGGTCATCCGGGGGATCAGGAACGGGTGAGGATCAGCCTCGGCGCTGCAGGAACCGCCGAGGTGCCGGTGCCAGCAGCTTGCGGGCCCGTTCGACGTCGCCGCCCGGCTCGAAGCAGGACTTGTCGACGCCGGCCAGCTCGCCGACCATCGACTCGAGAGCGCTTGGGACCGTCGAGGACTCCAACGGTCGATGGGTCCCGGAATCGGGATCCAGGTGCAGCAGCACCCCCATCCGCGACAGGAGGTCGAGGTCGTCGCGGACGTGGCGGTCGAAGAGCGTCAGCATCAGCTCACGGCGATCGTCGGGCGGCAGGTCGAGCTCGACGAGGCCCCGGACGGCCGCCGCCAGGTCGGACCGCGCGCCGCGGGTCCTGACCGGCGGACCCGACGTGGCCAGGTTGGTCCACTTCCGGATGAACTCGTCGCCGGTGTGCGACTCGTAGTGCAGCAGCCGCAGCCACGGGGCGTCGAAGGTCGGCTGCTTCTCTCGCTGGGCATCGACCACGTGGTGGGTGCCGATCCAGAGTCGGTCGACCGGGCGCATCGCGACCTTGCCCCCGACGTGCCCGTGGAAGTACTCGTTGTTGGTGGCCTTGTCGATCCCCCCGAGGGAGAAGAGCAGCGAGAGCTCGGGTTCGCTGAGCAACCGCTTGAACGCCGTCACGTCGCCGTTCGGCCAGTCGCGCTGGCTCACCGCCTCGCAGGGGGCGAGTCGGACGGCCCCGACCGAGTCCGGCAGGGCGTCGAGCTGGGCGCGGTCGATGACCGCGACCTCGTCGGAGTCGAGGTGGAGAACCCAGTCGACGCCGGGCACCACGGTGCCGATGGCGCGTACGGCGTTGGCGTTGATCCGCTGTCGGACATTGAGCCCGGCGGGTCGCCGATCCCCCCACCAGAGCAGGGAGTCGACCGGCGTGACGTGGGACGTCGAGGCGAGCCAGTCGAGGACCTCGGGATCGGCGTCGTCGACGAAGACGACGAGGTGATCGACCCCGTTGGCGAGGTTTCGCCCGACCCAGCGCTCCAGTCGCTGCCGGGTGTCCTTGACGGTGCTGACAGCGACGATCACCCGGCGAGTCTATGCAGGCGGGGCAGTGCCGGGGCGCAGCGGAAGGAACTCGGCCCGGGGCCTGGCCTCCTGCCCGTGGATCGCGGCTTCCAGTGCCGTACGGCGTCGTGCGCCCAACGGTGTCGAGGTGGGCGGCAGGGCCCGGACGTCGATCCGTTCCAGGACGCCGGCCGCCTCCAGGCCGGCGACGTCCTCGGCGACATGCACGTCATAGAGCTCACGCACGACCACGTCGCGCCGGGCCGGGTCCGGTTCTGCGGTCAGGGCGATGAAGGCCTGGAGGATCTCGGCGCGCCGCTCGCGCATCCCCGGAGGTGGCCCTGATGCCGCGAGCGCGGTCCACTTCCGGTCGAACTCGCTCAGCGTGGGCGACTCGTGGTGCAGGTGTCGCAGCGCCGGGTGCTCGTAGGCCGGCACCTTCTCACCGTTGGGCAGCTCGGCGGCGTGCACTCCCAGCCGGACGTCGGCGGCGGGACGCACCCCGACCTTCCCGCTGACGTGGCCGTGGAAGTAGCGGGCGTTGTTCGCCTTCTCCACCAGCCCGAGGCGCTTGAGCCGGCGCAGCTCGGGGCGGGTCAGCAGCCGCTTGAAGAGATCACCTCCGCCCGCGACCGCCTCGAGGGGTCGCAGGCGGACCGCGTCGAAGTCGGCCGGGACGTCTGCCAGCACCTGTCGGTCGACCAGCGCGATCTCGTCGCCATCGACGAAGAACAACCAGTCGACGAGTCCTGCGTCGGCCGCAGCCGCTCTCACGAGGTTGGCGACCACCCGCTGCCGGCCGTTGAGCGTGGCGACCCGCTCACCTCCCCACCAGCGGTCGTCGGCCACGATCGTCGTCACCTGGGGGTGGCCCTCGAGATGGGCCTCGACGTCCGCAGCAGGTCCGTCGAGGACCACGACCAGATGATCGATCCCGGCTCCCAGGTTGCCCTCGACGAAGCGGTGGACGTTGGGCAGCGTGTCGCGCACGAGCGTGACGGCCACCAGCACCAGGTCGCTCACAGTCCGGAGACGACCGAGTCGAGCACGTCGTCCGCCACGCCTCGGTCAGGCGCCCGGACCTGCACCCAGAGCAGCTGGTTGGCGAGCACGTGGACGATGCGCTCGACCGTCACCCCGCCGCCGGCGCAGTCGGGGAACTCGACCTCGACGTAGTCGTCGCCGCTCCGGTTGATCTCGACCGGTCGCGGCTCCTCGCACTCGGGGTGCTGCGGCACGTCCGAGGGCAGCTCCTCGCCGGGCATCAGGCCCACGAAGACGCCGTGCCCCGAGGCGTCCTGGGCGTTCCACCCGACCGCGGTCCCGGCCGACAGCGCCGCATACCCGACCTCGGAGCCCGGCGGGGTCCACTTCCCGGTGTCGACCTCACGCGCCCACTCCTCCGGCACCGTCACCTCGATCCCGCTGTCGGCGTCGCGCACGACCCGCTCGGTCCGCGCAAGCTGCCAGCCGACGAAGCCGGCCACGAGTCCCACGACCAGCGCGATCGCGCCCGCCGCCCGGAACGAGCGGTTGTGCAGGAGAGGCCCGGCGTCGGCCGCCGCACCGGTCGACGTGGCCCCGACGACGATCCCCTCCGTGGGCTCGGCCCCGGTGACCGGGGGCGATGTGTCGGAGTCGTCGGCGCCGACAGCCGCGATCCAGGGCGGGGGCTCCGGTGGGTGATCGGGCAGGGCAGCGGTGAGCGCGGAGACGAAGGCCGGCACGTCGGCATACCGCTCGTCACGGTCCTTCGCCAGGGCCTTCAGCAGCACGCGCTCGGCCTCCGCCGGCAGCCGACCCTCGAGCGGGGGCGGCGGGTCCGGGTCTGCGGCGGCGCGCAGCGTGGCGTGCTCGTATGGCGGCCGGCCGCTCAGCAGGAGATAGGCCAGCGCTGCGAGGGAGTACTGGTCGGCCCGGGCGTCGAGCTGCTCCCCGCGGGCCTGCTCGGGCGCGACGTAGGAGGGCGTGCCGCCGATCATGGTGAGCCGCGAGGACATCTCCATCGTCTTCCCGAGCCCCAGGTCGCCGAGCATGGCGTTGAGGTGAGGGGTGCCGTTGCGCTCGTCACCGCGGAACAGCACGTTGCCCGGCTTGACGTCGCGGTGCAGGACACCGCGCTCGTGGAGGGCGTGCAGGCCGGCGCCGATCTGGGCGATGACCTGCACCGCCTGGCCGGTCGTCAACGCTCCGGCTTCCAGCCGCTCGGCGAGCGTGCCCTGGTCGGCGAACGACATGACGAGGTAAGGGCGTCCGTCCCCGAGCAGACCGGCGTCATAGACCGACACCACGTGGGGTGAGTCGACCTTGCGCAGGAAGCGCCCCTCGTCGATGAACCGCTGACGAGCATGCTGGTCCTCGGTCCAGTTCTCCGCCAGGACCTTGATCGCCACGGGCGAGTCGAGGTGGTCGTCATAGGCGAGCCACACGGTGGCAAAGGCTCCCGAACCGATGCGACGCCGCACGGGGTAGCGACCGAGCCGAGAGGGGGTGGACACCCCTGCATTATGTTGCAGGCGTGAGTCCGGATGACATCGACGACCTCGCACGGCGCGCCCGTGACGGTGACCGCGATGCTCTCGAGGGGCTGCTCGGCGCCGTACGCCCACGGGCCCTCAACATCTGCCGCGGGGTGCTGCCCTACTCCGGGGACGCCGAGGACGCCTGCCAGGAGGCGCTGCTCAACGTGGCCACCAAGATCGGCTCGTGGGACGGTCGCGGGCGCTTCACGACGTGGCTGCACGTCGTGGCGCTCAACTGTGCGCGGTCGACCTATCGCAAGCTCCGCAACCAGGCTGTCCCGACGGACTTCGAGGGCACCCACCACGACCGTCCCGACCCGCGCACGACCTCGATCATCGCCGGCACCAGGCTCGACCTGCTCGAGGCGATGGAGACGATCGAGACGACCCACCCGCAATACGTCGAGCCGCTGCTGCTGCGCGACGTCTATGGCATGGCCTACGAGGACATCGCCCAGCTCGTCGGCGCCCCGCTGGGGACCGTGAAGGCGCAGATCCACCACGGGCGCAAGCTCGCCCGCCCGCTGCTGCGGGGGGACGCGTGATCCGCGCCGGCGTGGGCGCCGGGGTGGCAGCACTGTCGCTGCTGCTGAGCGCCTGCTCCGGCCCCACCGAGTCGCCCGAGCAGCCCGACGCGTCGCCCTCCTCGACCGCCACCGGATCTCCTGACGCCGGCGACTCCCCGGCCACCGAGGGCTCCCCGGTCGTCAGCGACCGTGTCGAGCCCGACCTCGACCTGGCGCTGAGCGAGCCGGTCGAGGACTCGGTCTATCCCGAGGTCGGCGGCCCCGGCATCGACGCGTTGCTCTATGACCTCGACCTGTCCTGGGAGCCGGAGCAGCGCACCCTGACCGGCACCGCGACCATCACCTTCCGCGCAGCCCGCTCGGCCAGGAAGGTCACGCTCGACCTGGCGGCTCCGCTCGAGGTCGAGAGCGTGACCGTCGACGGTGAGCAGGCGGCATACAAGCACCGCGGCAAGGACCTGGTGGTCCGCCAGCGGGTCGCCGAGGACGACCGGCACGAGCTGGTGGTCTCCTATGCCGGGCAGCCCCAGCCGATCCCGGCCCCCACGACCCGCAGCGACCTGTCCACGGTGGGCCTGACCGTCACCGACACCGGCGCGGTGTGGACGATGCAGGAGCCCTACGGCGCCCACACCTGGTATCCCGTCAACGACCAGCCGGCCGACAAGGCGCTCTATGACATCACCGTCTCGGTGCCGGACCCGTGGACCGGTGTCGCCAACGGGCGGCTCGTCGAAGACACCACCGCGGACGGCGTCCACACCACCGCCTGGCAGCTGGACGAGCCGGCCTCGTCCTATCTCCTCACCCTCGCGATCGACGACTACGAGCACTCCTCCGACAGCTCGGCCAGCGGCGTGCGGCTCGACTACTGGTTCCCGCGCGGCAGGCGGGCCGTGCTCACGGACATGCAGGCCGCGGCCGGCGGCGTCGACTGGATCGAGGACAGGCTCGGCCCCTATCCCTTCAGCTCCGCGGGCATCGTCCTGGTCGACTCCGAGTCGGCCATGGAGACCCAGACGATGGTCACGATCGGCGACAACGACTATGTCCGGTCCCCGGCCGTGATCGTGCACGAGCTCGTCCACCAGTGGTACGGCGACCAGGTCTCACCCGCCGACTGGCGCGACGTGTGGCTCAACGAGGGCATGACGATGCTGATGCAGGGGCTGTGGGAGGCCGACGAGGCCGGCGCCCCGATCGAGGCGACCATGAGCCGCTGGCGCGCCGCCGACCAGACGCTGCGCGACGACTTCGGCCCGCCGGGTGCCTATGACGAGGCCCAGTTCGGCTCGAGCAACATCTACTACTCGCCGGCCCTGATGTGGAACGAGCTGCGGGTCGAGCTCGGCGACGAGGAGTTCTTCCGGGTCGCCCGCTCGTGGCTGGAGGCCCAGGACAACGAGTCCGTGACCCGCAACGAGCTCTATGCCCACTGGGAGGGCGAGACGGGCCTGGAGCTGACGCGCTTCTTCGCCGCGTGGATCGACGGCTCGACGACCCCGCCGAGGGGACTGCTCGGCTAGCCTGCCCTGCGTGAGCCGCCTCAGCGCCAAAGACCTGATCGACCTCGTCCTCGACCCCGGCTCCTGGGTCTCGTGGGACACGCCGCCGAACCGGCTGGGGATCAGTGAGGCGTATGCCGCCGAGCTGGCCGCCGCTGCGGACAAGGCCGGCACCGACGAGTCCGTCGTCAGCGGTGAGGGCCGGATGCGGGGTCGACGCGTCGGCGTCCTCCTCGGGGAGTTCGGGTTCCTCGCCGGCTCCATCGGCCGCGCCTCGGCCGACCGCGTCGTCGCCGGCATCGAGCGTGCCACCCGCGAGGGGCTCCCCCTCCTCGCCGCACCGGTCTCCGGGGGCACCCGGATGCAGGAGGGGACACCCGCGTTCATCCAGATGGTGCGGATCTCGGCCGCGGTGGCGGCGCACCGAGCCGCAGGGTTGCCCTATCTCGTCTATCTCCGCAACCCCACGACCGGCGGGGTGATGGCGTCGTGGGGCTCGCTCGGACACGTCACCGTCGCGGAGCCCGGCGCGCTCGTCGGCTTCCTCGGTCCCCGCGTCTATTCCGCGCTCTACGGCCGCGACTTCCCGCCCGGTGTCCAGACGTCCGAGAACCTCTATGAGCACGGGATCATCGACGCCGTCGTCCCCCCGGAGGAGATCGCCGGCATCCTCGACCGCGCGCTGACCATCCTCCAGGCTCCGCGTGAGGGCGTGCCGCCGGTCCCCGACCCCGGCCAGGAGGACGTCCCCGACGTCGACACCTGGGAGGTGGTCACGCGATCGCGCAAGCCCGAGCGGCCCGGCGTGCGCCGGCTGCTGCGCTATGCCGCCGCCGACGTCGTGCCCCTCAACGGCACCGGGCAGGGCGAGTCCGACCCCGGTCTGCTGATCGCGCTGGCGCGCTTCGGTGACGCGCCTTGCGTCTTCCTCGGCCAGGACCGGCGCGGGCAGACGACCGACCACCCGATGGGGCCGGGGGCCCTGCGTGAGGCGAGGCGCGGGATGCGGCTCGCCTCCGAGCTGGGCCTGCCCCTCGTCACCGTGATCGACACCCAGGGCGCGGCGCTGTCGGCCGAGGCGGAGAACGGCGGGCTGGCCGGCGAGATCGCGCGCTCACTGGCCGACCTGGTCACCCTCGATGCGCCCACCCTGTGCCTGATGCTGGGCGAGGGCAACGGGGGCGGCGCGCTCGCGTTCCTCCCGGCCGACCGGGTCATCGCAGCCCAGCACGCGTGGCTGTCCCCCCTGCCGCCCGAGGGCGCCTCGGCCATCGTGCACCGCGACCTCGACCACGCGCCCGAGATGGCGCGCGCCCAGCAGGTCCGGGCCATCGACCTCTATCGTCGCGGTGTCGTGGACCGGATCGTCGCCGAGAAGCCCGACGCCGCCGACGAGCCGGAGGACTTCTGCCGTCGCGTGGGAGCCGTGCTCGAGCACGAGCTCGCCGCCCTGCTGCTCACCGGGGCGGGGTCCGCCGAGGCGAGGACGCGGCGATACCTGTGACGTTGCGCCCCCGCCATACGCGGGTGGTGGGGTCGTGTTGTGGCTTCCACCCGCGCAGACCCCCGCAGCAGCAGCCACCAGACCACACCACCCGCAGGTGACGACGTGCTGTGAGGTTGCGCCGACGCACCGACCGCGATGGTCGAGGGCAGATGGGCGGATGGGACGCGGTCAGCGCCGTGCCCGACGCGCACCGGGTCTTCGTCTCGACGATCAGCGTGTATGCCGACAACAGCTCGCCGGCCGTGGAGCCGCTCCTCAGCGGTCGGCCTGTCGCCGACCCGCGAGGCAGCCGTCCTCACGGCCTGGCACGCGCGCTAGGTTGCGGCCCATGAGGACCTTCGCCGTCACGGGCGCCGCGTCGGGCATCGGCGCCGCCACCACCGAGCGGCTGCGCGCCGACGGCCACCGCGTCGTCACGATCGACCGGGCCGACGCCGACGTCGTTGCTGACCTGTCCACGCCGGCCGGACGATCGAGCGCCGTCGCGGGGGTCCGAGAGGTCACCGACGTGCTCCACGGCGTCGTCCCGTGCGCCGGGGTCGCCGGTGGCACCGGCGGGGACGGGGCCCTCGTCGCCTCGGTCAACTACTTCGGCACCGTCGAGGTGGTGGAGTCGCTGCGGCCGTTGCTCGCGGCCGCCGACTCGGCCAGCGTCGTCGTGGTCTCCTCCAACTCCGTCGAGTGCCAACCGGGCTGGTCGCGCGAGCTCGCCGCCCTCATCGCCGACGGCGACGAGCCGGCCGCCCGCGCGGCGGCAGCGGCGACCGAGGCGGTGCACGTCTATCCCGCCTCCAAGTCCGCACTGAGGACCTGGGTGCGCCGCAACGCGCCTGCCTGGGCCGCGGACGGGGTCCGGCTCAACGCGGTCGCGCCGGGGCTGGTCGAGACCGCGATGGCCACCGTGATGCGCGCCGACCCCGAGCTGGGTGTGTTCGTCGACGCCTATCCCAGTGCGATCGGCCGGCCGGGCCGGCCCGAGGAGGTCGCCGCGGCCATCGTCTGGCTGCTGTCGGACGAGGCGTCGCTGGTCGTCGGCACGACCCTCGTGATCGACGGCGGCACCGACGCCCTCCTCAACCCCTGACGCGACTTCCCGGCGTTTGCCCACGCGGCAGGGCGTCGGCATGTTGAAATCCATTGGTGGACCCGAAGTTGCTGGCAGCCAGGGACGTGCTGGAGCGCGTCGACCGCCGCCTCCTCGACCCCGAGTCGGACGCGATCGTGTGGCCGACCGGTTTTGCTCTGCTCGACGGTGAGCTCGGCGGCGGGCTGCGAGCGGGGACACTCACCCTGCTCGCCGGTGCGCAGGGCCAGGGCAAGACGACCTTCGCCTTCCAGATGGCTCGACACGCGGCCAGGTCCGGGCGGCCCGTCGTGCTGCTGTCCTTCGAGCTCGAAGCCGAGACGCTGCTGCAGAAGGCCATCTCCGCGGCGGCCGCAGAACGATCGAGCTCGACCCGCTCGGCGCTCACTGTCCAGGATGTGCGCGCCGCCTTCGAGGCGTCCGACAACACCGGGATCGGCCTGCCGGAGCGCCTCAGCGAGCACCCCGGGGGCATCGACGCCCTGACGGCGGTGACCCAGTACGCGCCCCAGCTCTACATCCACCGCTCCACCTCGACCCAGACGACGCTGGACGTGATCAGGGCGGCCGTGAAGGACGTGCTGGTCGAGCAAGGCGTCGCGCCCCTGGTGCTCGTGGACTACCTGCAGAAGGTCTGCATGCCTGACCACCTCAGCGAGGAGGAACAGGTCACCCGCGTCACCGAGGGACTCAAGGACCTCAGCATCGAGTTCGAGTGTCCCGTGGTCGCCATCTCCGCCTCCGACCGCGCGGGTCTCGAGCCGGGCACCCGGATGCGCGCCCGCAACATGCGCGGGTCCACGTCGCTCGCCTACGAGGCTGACGTCGTGCTGATCCTGAGCAGCAAGTCCGACGTGGTCGCCCGCCATCACCTGATGTATGCCGCGAACGACGGAGCCCACTTCAAGGAGTGGTCGGTGCTGACCATCGAGAAGAACCGCTCGGGCCGCACGGGCGGCGAGCTCGAGTTCCGCAAGCAGTTCGAGTGGGGTCGCTTCGTCGCCGAGGGGCAGTACGTCTCGGAGAAGCTGGTCGACGAACGGATCTACACCGAGTAGCTCGCCGAGTCCTCAGAGGAGGATCGACGGCGGCGCCGTGCTCAACGGCGGCTCCACACCAGCTCGTGAGAGAGGCCGGCGCCAGATTGACTGACGTCAGTCAATCTGGCGCCGACTTGGTCAGTAGAGCAGGGCGGTGCCCGGGTCGGAGAGAATTCCGGCGACGTCGGCGAGGAAGCGCGACCCCTTCTCGCCGTCGATGTGACGGTGGTCGAAGGAGAGCGCCAGCGTCGTGACGTCGCGCACGCACAGCTCACCGGCGTCATCGACCCACGGACGCTTGTTGATCGCGCCGAAGCACAGGATCGCCGACTCGCCCGGGTTGATGATCGGCGTACCGGCGTCGACGCCGAAGACGCCGACGTTGGTGATCGTGAAGGTCCCACCCGCCATCTCGGCCGGTTGGGTCCTGCCCTCACGAGCCGTCGCGGTCAGCTCACCGAGCGCGGAGGCCAGCTCGAGCATCGACAACCGGTCGGCGTCCTTGACGTTGGGCACGACCAGACCGCGCGGGGTCGCCGCGGCGATGCCGAGGTTGACGTAGTTCTTGAGCACGACCTCCTGGGCCGCCTCGTCCCAGAACGAGTTGACCTCGGGCGTCGACCTCATCGCGAGCATCACCGCCCGCGCGAGCACCAGCAACGGCGAGACCTTCGCGTCCTTGAACTCGCGGCGCTTCTTCAGCTTCGCCACCAGCTCGACCGTCGCGGTGACGTCCACGGTGATCCACTCGGTCACGTGTGGACTGGTGAAGGCCGACTGGCTCATCGCCGCCGCCATCATCTTGCGCACGCCCTTGATCGGCTCGCGCGTCTCGCGCTCGCCACCGGAGGTCGAGGAGGGCGCCCTGGCGTCCGTCACGGCACCGGAGGGTGCCGCACCGGAGGTCGCCCCCTCGACGTCAGCCCGCGTGATGACCCCGTCGGCACCGGAGCCGGTCAGCGTCGACAGGTCGACCCCGAGGTCCTTGGCGAGCTTGCGGACGGGCGGCTTCGCCAGCGGTCGTATGTCGCTGGGCGACTGCGCCGAGGCCGGGACCAGCGCCGGGGCCGGCGCGCTCGGGGCCGTCGCGGCGGAGGTCGCCGGCACGGCCGGCTCGTCGACCGCGGCGACCTCGTCGCTCTGGGCGCCGCCCGGGGCGAACGCGCCCTGGACCTGCATCTGCGCCTGGGCGCCGGCGGTCGTCGACGGTGAGGCAGACCCGCGGCGGGCACGCCGCTGCGGACCACGCTCGGCCTTGTTGCGACCGACGAGCGACTCGCCCTCGCCGCCGCCCGAGGCGGCGGGGTTGGACAGGTCCATGTCGGACAGGTCGATCTCCTCGGCGGTCGAGGAGGGCGCCCCGCGCCCGTCACCAGACCCCGAGGCCTCGTCGGCCGCGTCGTCGGCGGACCCGACCGAGATGATCGGGGTGCCGACCTGGACCATCTCGCCCTCGGACACCAGCAGCGCCAGCACGGTGCCGGCGTAGGGCGACGGCAGCTCGACGATGGACTTGGCGGTCTCGATCTCGACGATGATGTCGTTGATCTCGATGACATCGCCCTCCTTGACCTTCCAGGCGACGATCTCGGCCTCGGTCAGTCCTTCGCCCACGTCGGGCAGCTTGAACTCGCTCATCAGAACACTCCTCAGTAGTCCAGGCTGCGGTCGACGGCGTCCATGACCCGGTCGAGGTCTGGCAGCCACTCCTCCTCGATCCGCGAGGGCGGGTAGGGGGTGTCGAAACCGCCGACCCGCAGCACCGGCGCCTCGAGGGAGTAGAAGCACTCCTCGGTGATCCGGGCCGAGAGCTCAGCGCCCATGCCGAGGTTGACGTGCGCCTCGTGGGTCACGACGACGCGCCCCGTGCGGCGCACCGACTCGAAGACCGGAGCCATGTCGAGCGGGGACAGCGTGCGCAGGTCGATGACCTCGAGCGAGCGGCCCTCGGACTCGGCAGCCTCGGCGGCCTTGAGAGCCGTCTTCACCGTCGGGCCGTAGGCCAGCACCGTGACGTCGGAGCCGGTCCGCACGACGCGTGAGGTGAAGAGCGGGGCGGGCGTCGCCGACTCGTCGAGCTCGAGCTTGTCGGCGTGATACTGCCGCTTGGGCTCGAGGAAGATCACCGGGTCGTCGTGCGCGATGGCCTGCTGGATCATCCAGTAGCCGTCGACGGGGTTGGAGCACGCGACCACCTTGAGGCCGGGCGTGTGCGCGAACTGCGCCTCCGGCGACTCGCTGTGGTGCTCGACCGCGCCGATGCCGCCGCCGAAGGGGATGCGGATGACCATCGGCATCTTCGACTTGCCCTGGGAACGGAAGGTCATCTTGGCGACCTGGCAGACGATCTGGTCGTAGGCGGGATAGACGAACCCGTCGAACTGGATCTCCACGACGGGGCGGTAGCCACGCAGCGCCATACCGACGGCCGTGCCGACGATGCCGGACTCGGCCAGCGGGGAGTCGATGACCCGGTCCTCGCCGAAGTCCTTCTGCAGCCCGTCGGTGATCCGGAAGACGCCACCGAGCTTGCCGACGTCCTCGCCCATGATGAGGACCTTGGGGTCGTCCTCCATCGCCTTGCGCAGGCCCATGTTGAGGCCCTTGGCGAGCGTGATCTTCTGCAGCCCGCTCATGCGTGCTCTCCTTCGAACGACGCGAGGTAGGCCTCGTAGCCGTCGCGCTGGGCGACGAGCTCGTCGGTCGTCTCGGTGAAGACGTGGTCGAAGACGCTCAGCGGCTGCGGGTCAGGCAGCGCCTTGCAGCCCTCACGCAGGTGGTGGCCGAGGTCCTTGGCCTCCTGGTCGAGGTCGTCGAAGAACGCCTGGTCGACCAGCCCGTTGCGGCGCAGGTAGACCCGCAGCCGCTCGATCGGGTCCTTGAGCTTCCAGTGCTCGACGTCGTCGGAGAGGCGGTAGCGCGTGGGGTCGTCGGTCGTGGTGTGGGCGCCCATGCGATAGGTGTAGGCCTCCACGAGCGTGGGGCCCTGACCGTCACGGGCGCGCTGGAGGGCGGCCTTGGTGACGGCGTAGGTCGCGAGGACGTCGTTGCCGTCGACGCGGACTCCCGGGAACCCGAAGCCCAGCGCGCGCTGGTAGAGCGGGATGCGGGTCTGGCGCTCGATCGGCTCGGAGATCGCCCACTGGTTGTTCTGGCAGAAGAAGACGACGGGCGCGTTGTAGGAGGCGGCGAAGATGAAGCCCTCGTTGACGTCGCCCTGCGAGGAGGCACCGTCGCCGAAGTGGGCGATGACTGCCGCGTCGCGGTCGGGGTCGCCGGTGCCGACGGCTCCGTCGCGCTGGATGCCCATCGCGTAGCCGACGCCGTGGAGGACCTGGGCGCCGATCACGATCGTGTAGAGGCCGAAGTTCTTCTCGGCCGGGTCCCAGGAACCCTGGTCGACGCCGCGGAAGAGCCCGAGGAGGTTGAGCGGGTCGATGCCGCGGCAGTAGGCGACGCCGTGCTCGCGATAGGTCGGGAAGACGTAGTCCTGCGGCCGCAGCGCACGCCCGGCGCCGATCTGCGCGGCCTCCTGGCCCAGCAGCTGGGCCCAGATGCCGAGCTCGCCGTGGCGCTGGAGCGCGGTGGCCTCGGTGTCGATGCGCCGGGTGAGCACCATGTCGCGGTAGAAGCCGCGCAGCTCCTCGGCGGAGAAGTCGTGGTCGAACTCGGGGTGGTGGACCCGCTCGCCCTCGGGCGTCAGGAGCTGGACGAGCTCGGGACCGCCGTCCTGCTGAGAGGGGCCGAAGACCTCGACGAGGTCGGGACCGAATGTTCCAGTGCCGACTGTGGGCCTGTCACTCATGGCGCTCCATTCGCTAGCGGCGGCTCGGGGTCTCCGGCGCACCGACGGCTTGTTGCTGAGGGTCCCATGTCGAGCGGTGGGTGTGACCGCGACCACATGGGAGGGCAAAACTATCGCCCCGCCCCCGGCCGCGCGAATCGACCCTGCCCGGCGGTTGACGAGGCGCGCCAGCGCCGTCACGAAACCCCGCTAGGTTGTCGGCCGTGCCCTCGATCCCTCGCGTCGTCACCGCCGTGGTCGTCGCGCTCGCGGTCGCCCTCATCGGCACCCCCGCGCTCGCCGAACGCGCCCCTCGCCCCGTGCTCGACACCAACTTCGCCGACCCGGCCGTGACGGTCCGGGGCGACGGCTTCGTCGGCTTCTCGACCGGCAGCCTGGTGCCCAGCTCGCACTCCGACCGGCCGGGCGCGTCCTGGCAGCGGGCCGGCTCCGCGCTGGTCCGCCTCCCGTCCTGGGCGCACGCCGACGGCGACGTGTGGGCCTCCGACATCGCGCGCGTGCAGGGCTGGTGGGTGCTCTACTTCGCTGCCCCGGTGCGCGGGATCGGTGAATACGGACGCTGCATCGGCGTCGCCCGCTCCCGCTCCGCGGTGACCGGCTTCAGGCCCGTCGGTGGGCAGCCCCTGGTCTGCCCGTCCTACGTCTCGACCCCGCCTGCCGAGGACCAGGTGCCGATCACGCTGCCCGGACTCCCGCGCGCGGGCGTCATCGACCCGTCGCTGGTCGTGGTGGAGGGCCGGCCACACCTCGCCTACAAGACCGACCGCCTCCCGTCCTCGATCAGGTTGCTCCCGTTGTCGGCCAGCGGCCTGCACGCCGCCGCCCCGAGCGTCGAGCTGTTCCGTCATGACGGCGTCCTGGAGAACCCGGTGCTCATCGAGCGGCCGGCGGGCTGGGTGGTGCTGCTCTCGCAGGGTGACTTCACCCGCTGCTCCTATCGCACCGTGTGGCGACGCAGCACCGACCTCCTCGACTGGTCGGCCGCGACCTCCGGGGTGCTGCTCGACCAGTCCTCGGGGCTCTGCGGTCCGGGTGGCGCCGACGTGACACCCCTGCCGCGCTCGCGCCGCCTGCGCCTCTACTTCCACGCCTGGACCTGCCACGGTCGGTCCACCCCCTGCGACCCCGACATCCACCGCGACCGGGTCCGGCGCCGATCCCAGGCGATCCGGCCCATGTATGCCGCCGAGCTGGACTGGGTCGACGGAGTGCCGGTCGTGGCTTCGTTCCTCTCCCGATAGCCCAACCTCTGGCCCCCGACTTGCGTCGAAGAGGGGTGGACGGGATAGGGATGGACGTGACCTGAGGAGGTCTGTGCCCGATGCGAGTGATGAAGGTGGTCGCAGCGCTGAGCGCCGCGGTGTCCCTGCCAGCCGTGCTGGCCCTGTCCGTGGTGACGCCTGCCAGCAGCGCCGACGAGCGCCGGGCGCCGACGTCCGACACGCCGGCAGAGGCTCCCCGGCCGCTGATCTGGGACCGCGACTTCGCCGATCCGACCGTCGTCCTGGACGGGACGCGCTGGTTCGGCGCCGCGACCGGCTTCCGGGCGCGCGCCTCGACCTCCGAGCAGGACTGGGGACCCTGGGCCAACCGCGGGGAGCTGCTCGTCGACAAGCCGGCCTGGGCGAGGTATGCCGGGGTGTGGGCCCCGGAGATCGAGCGCGGTCCCAACGGCTGGCTGGCCTACTACACGATGCCGTCGCGTGGACTCCCCCACCAGCAGGACCGCTGCATCGGCGTCGCCACCGCGGCCAGCCTCGACGAGAAGTTCGTGCCGGTCAGCGACCGGCCGCTGGTGTGCCCCGACTACTCCGCCACCACGCCCGCCAACGACCAGGTCCCCGGTCGCTCCGGTCTGCCGCGGCGGGGCGTGATCGACCCGTCGTCATACATCGCCCCCGACGGTCGTCGCTTCCTGCTCTACCGCACGCAGGGCAAGCCCTCCACCATCCGCATGGTCCGACTCAGCCCGACCGGCACCTACACCTTCGGTCGCAGCCGCGAGCTCATCCGCGACGCCGGCGTCCTGGAGAACCCCGTCATGGTCAGGCACGGCAAGTGGCACTACCTGATCAGCTCGCGCGGCGACTATGCCGAGTGTCGCTATCGCACGATCTGGCGCCGCTCGAAGTCGCGTCACCTCGGCTGGCAGGGGACCCGCGGCCACCGGCTGGTGAACCGCCAGAACTCGCGCGTCTGCGGCCCCGGCGGCGCGGACTACGTCGAGGCGACGGACACGCAGGCCAACCGGCTGTTCTTCCACGGCTGGGTCTGCAAGGGCACCAACCTGCCGTGCTACCAGAGCTACCACGGCTCGAAGGACTACGAGGACGTCGGCAAGCGTGCGCTGTATGCCGCCCGGTTGCTGTGGACCAGGGATGGCCCGCGTCTCTCGGCGTTCGTCCAGGGGCCGATCCCTGCTCCGGCGACGCCCGAGCCCACGCCCACACCCGAACCCACGCCCACGCCGACCCCGACCGCGACCGCGACCGCGACCACGACGCCCTCACCCACACCGACCGAGACGACGATCCCGGCCCTGCCCCGGACTTCGGGCTAGCCCCGCCCGTGCGGCGTCAGCCAGCCTGCGGTGTCGGGGCCGAGCGGCACGATTCCGGTCGGGTTGATGTCGGTGTGGACGACGTAGTAGTGCGCCTTGATCTGCTCGAAGTCGATCGACTCCCCGAAGCCGGGCGTCTGGAAGAGGTCGCGCGCATACCCCCACAGCGCCGGCATCTCGCTGAGCTTGTTGCGGTTGCACTTGAAGTGCCCGTGATAGACCGGGTCGAAGCGCGCCAGCGTGGTGAACAGCCGCACGTCGGCCTCGGTGATCGACTCCCCCATCAGGTAGCGGCGGTCGGTGAGACGCTCCTCGAGCCAGTCGAGGGCGGCGAAGAGGCGTTCGTATGCCGACTCGTAGGCCTCCTGCGAGCCGGCGAACCCGCAGCGGTAGACCCCGTTGTTGACCTCGGTGAAGACGCGCTTCATCACCGCTTCCATCTCCTCGCGGCACTCGTCGGGCCACAGGTCCGGAGCGTCGGGACGGTGGTGGTCGCGCCACTCGAAGAAGAAGTCGTGGGTGATCCACGGGAAGTCGTTGGTGACGACCTGCTTGGTCTCGACCTCGACGATCGCCGGCACGGTGATGCCCTTGGCGTAGTCGGGATCGCGGTTGAGGAAGGCCTCCTGGAGCCGCTCGATCCCGAGCACCGGGTCGACGCCGCCGGGGTCGAGGTCGAAGGTCCAGCTGCGCTCGTCGTGGGTCGGGCCGGGCAGCCCGAGCGAGATGACGTCCTCGAGCCCGAGCAGGCTGCGCACGATGATCGACCGGTTGGCCCACGGACAGGCCTTGGCCGCCACCAGCCGGTAGCGCCCCGGCTCGACCGGCCACACAGGGGCGTCGGCGTCGGCGCCGTACTCGCCCTCCAGCGCGTCGGCGGGCTGCTCGCCCGCCCTCAGCCGGTCGGGGATGTAGTCCATGTCGCGCTC
Source organism: Nocardioides piscis (assembly GCF_011300215.1). Taxonomy (NCBI): domain Bacteria; kingdom Bacillati; phylum Actinomycetota; class Actinomycetes; order Propionibacteriales; family Nocardioidaceae; genus Nocardioides; species Nocardioides piscis. The sequence continues at coordinate 1,228,256 of NZ_CP049866.1, read as the reverse complement.
GAAGGCCTTGCCGGCCTCGGTGTATGTCGGCCCCGAGAAGTCACTCATGCACCGAGACTAGTTGCACGAGCAACCATCTAGGCGTCGCGTCGGCTCAGGGCCTGAACGACCGCGCCAGCTCGATCACCCGGTCGTTGCCCTCGGGCTCGCCGATGGAGACCCGGGCCCCCTCCCCTGCAAAGGGTCGGACGACGATGCCCAGCTCGTCGGCGGCAGCAGCGAAGTCAGCGGTCCTCCCGCCCAGCTCGAACCACACGAAGTTGCCCTGGGCGTCGGGGATCTCCCATCCGGCGGCTCGCACCCCGGCCACGACGCGGTCCCGCTCGGTGACGAGGGCGTCCACCCGCTCGAACAGCTCGTCGGTCGCAGCGAGCGAGGCGACGGCGGCCGCCTGGGCGACCGACGACACGCCGAACGGGAGCGAGACTGCGCGCAGGGCGGCGGCGATCGGAGCGGGGGCGACGGCATAACCGACCCGGAAGCCCGCCAGTCCGTAGGCCTTGGAGAACGTGCGGGTGAGCACGACGTTGTCGTGGGAGCGGTAGGTCGCCAGGCCGTCGACGGCGTCCACCATCCGCACGAACTCGACGTAGGCCTCGTCCACGACGACCAGGACGTGGGACGGCACCTTGGCCAGGAAGGCGTCCAGCTCGGACTGCGTGACGGCCGGGCCCGTGGGGTTGTTGGGGGTGCAGACCAGGACGATCCTGGTGCGGTCGGTGACGGCTGCCGCCATCGCGTCGAGATCGTGTCGACCGTCGGGCAGGACGGGCACCTTGACGCTGGTCGCCGCCGCAGCGGTGATGGCGATCGGGTAGGCCTCGAAGGACCGCCAGGCGTGGACGACCTCGTCGCCGGGGTCGCAGAAGGCCCCGACCAGCTGATAGATCAGCGCGACCGAGCCCGTGGCAGCCGCCAGGTCGTCGACCGGCACACCGAGGCTCTCGGCGAGGGCGGCGTAGAGCTCGGCATTGCCCATGTCGGGATAGCGGTTCATCGCCCCGGCGGCCCTGGTCGCCGCCTCGACGACGCCGGGCAGCGGCGGGTAGGGGTTCTCGTTGGACGAGAGCTTGAACGTCGTCAGACCGGGCCTGGGGGTCGGCGGCTTGCCGGGGACGTAGGTCGGGATCGCCGACACGTTGCTCCGCGGATGGGGTGTTTGGGCCATGTCCGGGACCCTATCGGCGGATGTAGCTGCGCGAAGCGACCACTAGGCTCCGGCGCATGCGGATCGTCATCTATGTCATGACCCACTTCCTCGGGCTGGCAGCAGCCGCGTGGCTGCTGCAGGGCATCGCCTTCGACGGTCCCGTCGGGGGAGGCGAGCTCGAGGTCCGCGAGAAGTTCCCGTCCGTGCTGGCCGTCGCCGCGATCCTGGGGCTCGTCTCGGCCGTGCTGAAGCCCGTGACCAAGTTCCTCAGCTGGCCGTTCGTGATCATCACCCTGGGGGCGTTCCTGGTGATCATCAACGCCACGATGCTGGTGATCACGGCCTGGATCGCCGGACAGGCCGACCTCGGCTTCCACGTCGACGACTTCCTCAGCGCCATCTTCGGGGCGCTCATCATCTCGGCCGTCACCCTCGCCGTCCAGACCGTGGCGGGCAAGGATTGACCACTCTTCCCGCGGCCCGGCTCCCTGGGCGCTACCGGATCGCCTTCATCTGCTCGGGCAACATCTGTCGCTCACCGAGCGCCGACGTCGTGCTCGAGCACCTGCTCGGCGAGCACGACCTCGGTGACCGGGTCGAGGTGGTCTCCGGCGGGATCGGTGACTGGCACGTCGGCAACCCGATGGACCCCCGCTCCGCCGTCGCGCTGTCGGACCGCGGCTACGACCCCGAGCGCCACCGCGCCCAGCAGGTCGGGCCCGGCTGGTTCGAGCGCGACGACGTGCTCCTCGCCATGGACCGGGGCCATCACGACGACCTCGTCCGCCTCGGTGGCGCAGACCGCGTCCGGCTGTTCGGGGACTTCGACCCCGAGACGCCGGGTGTGGAAGTACCAGACCCCTACTACGGTGGCGGAGACGGTTTCGAGGAGGTGTTGGACATGATCGAGCGCACGTGCCGGGCCCTGGTCCCCCACATCGAGCGAGCCCTCGCAGGCCGATGACCCGCCAGCCGCTGGTCGCCAGGCGGGCCGAGGAGCTCCTCGGCCTCGCCGTCGTGTCCACGGCGCCCGTCGCCGGTGGTGACATCGCCACGGCCACCCGACTGCGTCTCTCCAGCGGCCAGATGGCGCTGATGAAGACGCTCTCGCACGCCCCGGACGGATTCTTCGAGGCGGAGGCGGCCGGTCTGCGCTGGCTGGCGGAGGCCTCGGCCACCGGTGGCGTGCGAGTCCCCGAGGTCCTCGCGGCCGCAGCCGACTGCGTGATCCTGGCCTGGGTCGAGCCGTCGTCCAAGACGCACGTCGAGACCGCGATCGGGTTCGGGCAGGCGCTCGCCGCGACCCACCGGGCCGGCGCATCGACATACGGCGCCGCCCACGACGGCTTCATCGGCAAGCTCCCCCTGCCCAACAAGCCGGCCGCCACCTGGGCGGAGTTCTATGCCGTACGCCGCCTGCTGCCCTATCTCAAGCTGGCGCGGGACCGCGGTGCCGTCACCGACGACGAGGCCACCACGATCGAGTCGGTGATCGGTCGGCTGCCGGGCCTGCTCCCGGAGGAGCCGCCGGCCCGGTTGCACGGGGACCTGTGGAACGGCAACTGCCTGTGGGGGCTCGACGGGGCCGTCCACGTCATCGACCCGGCGGCCTACGGCGGTCATCGCGAGGTCGACATTGCGATGCTGCACCTCTTCGGCCTGCCCCACCTCCCGCGGGTCGTGCAGGCCTACGAGGAGGTCACCCCGCTGGCCGAGGGCTGGGAGGACCGCCTGGGTCTCCACCAGCTGTTCCCGCTGCTCGTGCATGCGTGCATGTTCGGTGGTTCGTTCGGTGCCCGCGCCGCGGCGGCAGCCGGCCGCTACTCCTAGCAGCGCACCACCCGTGAGGCCCGCGACCGGGCTATGGTGGAGGGCTCGGATCCCGGTGAGGAGTGCGCTGTGTCGAACCCCGACGACCTGCTCGTCAGGCTCGCGCGCGCCATCGCCACCACCCCCGCGACCGATGCTCTCAGCGAGCGCTTGTGCCTGGCCTCTCGTGACCTGGCCGGTGCCGACGCCGCCGCGCTCACCGTCGTCTATGCCCAGTCCGACCGGGTGACGCTCTGCGCGACCGACGCCGTGTCCGCCCGGTTGGAGGACCTGCAGGACGTGATGGGCGAGGGACCGGGGCTCTCCGCTGTGATCGACAGGCAGGTGACCGTGTGTGCCCTGGGCACCTTCGGTGCGCAGCGGTGGCCGGGCTTCGCCGAGGCCGCCGTCGAGGTGGCCGGGCCCCTCACCGTGCACGCCGTCCCGATGCTGCCCGCAGATCGGCCCTTCGGAGTCATGACGCTCTATCAGGTCGAGCACACCGCGCAGCCGCTCGCGCTGGACCGGGACACCCTGCTGCGGCTTGCATCGGCGACGGGGGCCGCTCTCATCCGTGACCCGCAGGCGGTCGAGGACGACCTGGACCGCGGACCGTGGTCGTCCCGGGCCAAGGTCCACCAGGCGACGGGGATGGTGGTGGCGCAGCTGGGCCTCGGCATCGACGACGCCCTGGCCGTGCTGAAGGCGCATGCCTACGCCGGCGACACGACCTTGGACGACGTGGCGACCCACGTCCTCGACCACACGATCCGGTTCCATCAGCCAGGGAGCGACGATGACTGAGCACAGGGGGATCACCGGGCTCGCACGCCTCTCCGGGCTGCTGGTGAGCGAACACGACCCGATCGGCATCATCACCGCCGGGATCGTCGAGGCCTGCGCCAGTGTCGGCGCGGACGCCGGCGGGGTGCTGGTCGGCGGCGGCACCGACTTCGAGGTCCTGGCCGCGACCTCGCACCGGCTCGCTGACCTCGAGGCCTACCAGGCCGGCGCCACCGAGGGGCCGTGCGTGGAGGCGGTGCGCGAGCACCGCAGTGTCTCGTTCGCCGACGTGGACGAGGCCACGACCCGCTGGCCCGGCTTCGCACGACCGCTGGTCGCCGCCGGCTACACCTGCGGCCATGCCGTGCCGATGACGTGGGACGGCACCGCTCTCGGCGGGCTCAACCTGTTCTGGAAGGAGCCCGCGCCCCAGCCGGTGGACCAGGTGCTGCTCCAGGCCTTCGCCGACATCCTCACCCTGGCCACCGTCCAGGTGCGCCCGCTCTCGACCCCGGAGACGACCAGCCGGCTCCAGGAGGTCCTGGCGACGCGCAGCACGGTCGAGCAGGCCAAGGGAGTGCTGGCCTGGCAGCGCAGCCTGGAGATAGCCGACGCCTATCACGCACTGCTCACGATCGCCGACGAGCAGGGCCTCACCCTCAGCGAGGCAGCGCGCGCCGTGCTCCGTCACGCCCGCTCGGGCGAGCAGCTGTGAGGCCTCGTTGCTCGAGGGTCAGGAGTCCACGCGTGCGACGAAGTCGTCGACGATCCCCGCGGCCACGTCCCTCAGCTTGATGTTGGCGTGGGACGAGGCACGCGTCAGGTAGGCGAATGCGCGCTCCTCGCTGCCTGGGACGCGAACGCCAATGCGTCCCTGAGCGCGTCACCGGACACGCGACAGCCCTTCGACGCGAGCCCCGGGGAGCGTCTTGCCCCGGGAGAGTGGGTGGCCGCGACCGGCGCACACCCAGCACGCCCGTGGGTCTCGGACTCGCCCTCAGCCCACCCTCAGGCGCGGCTGGCATCCTTGGGTCGTGTCCCAGACCCGTCCCCGCGTGCTCGTCGTCGACGACGACAAGGCCGTGCGCGAGTCGCTGAGGCGCTCGCTCGAGTTCAACGGCTATGACGTCGCCCTGGCCGCGGACGGTGCCGAAGCGCTGGCCCGGCTCGGCTCGACCAACCCGGACGTGGTCGTGATGGACGTGATGATGCCGCGGCTCGACGGGATCGAGGCGACCCGCACGCTGCGCGCCACCGGCAACGACGTCCCGGTCCTGGTCCTCACCGCGCGCGACGCCGTCGGCGACCGGGTCGAGGGCCTCGACGCCGGCGCCGACGACTACCTCACCAAGCCCTTCGCCCTCTCCGAGCTGCTCGCCCGGTTGCGTGCACTGCTGCGCCGAGTCGTGCCGGCCGAGGAGGACGAGACGCTCGTCTTCGCCGACCTGACGATGGAGATCGCCTCCCGCGACGTACGCCGAGGCGAACGCAGCATCGAGCTGACCCGCACCGAGTTCACCCTGCTGGAGATGTTCCTGCGCCGACCGCGCCGGGTGCTCGAACGCTCGTTCATCCTCGAGGAGGTGTGGGGCTACGACTTCCCGACCAGCGCCAACTCCCTCGAGGTCTATGTCGGCTACCTGAGGCGCAAGACCGAGGCCGAGGGGGAGCCGCGGCTGATCCACACCGTGCGCGGGGTCGGCTACGTCCTGAAGGAAGCATGAGCGAGCGAGTCGTCCACGACACCGTGACCTGTGCCCGGTGCGCGCACGGAGCGAGGCGAGCATGCCGGTGAGCTGGGCCGCCCGGCGCTGGCACTACCGCCGGTCGCTGGCCTCGCGGGTCGCCCTGCTGACCACGATGGCGGTCGGCGCCTCGATCGCGGTGATGGCGTTCGGCGCCTTCATGGTGATGCGCCACCAGATGCAGGCCACCCTCGACGAGTCGCTGCTCAACCGCGCCGACAAGGCCGCCGGCTCGACCGCGCTGTCCGAGGTGACCGTCCAGGGCGCTCCGGCCTGGATGCTGGGCGCCGCCGACGTCCGGGTCATCTTCATCAACCTCGAGCGCGGGGTCTGATCTCGGCCGACAGCGTGCCGACCTTCGAGCTGGGCAGACCCGAGCTCGACGTCGCCGCCGGCAAGTCGAGGTCCTCCATCCGCACCCTCAGCGACGACGAGGGCGCCCGCTATCGCGTCGCGACGGTGCCCGCCGGGAGCGGGCAGGCGCTGGTGCTGGCCCAGTCGCTGGAGTCCCAGGACCTGATCCTGACCAAGCTCGGCACCGTCATGCTCGTCTCGGGTGGGCTCGGCGTCCTCGCCGCCGCCCTGGCCGGCTGGGCCGTCGCGACCAACGGGCTGCGACCGGTCCGGCGGCTCACCAGCTCGGTGGAGAAGATCGCAGTCACCGAGGACCTCACGCCGCTGCGCGTCGAGGGCGACGACGAGGTCGCGAGGCTCGCCACCGCCTTCAACCAGATGCTGGGGGCCCTGTCCGCGTCCCGCGACCGGCAGCGTCGTCTCGTGGCCGATGCCAGCCACGAGCTGCGCACCCCCCTGACCTCGTTGCGCACCAACCTCGACCTGCTGGCCCAGGCGTCCTCCGACGGCTCGGCCGACCTGCCCGAGGCCGCCCGTCGCGAGCTGCTCGACGACGTCCGCGGCCAGATCGAGGAGCTGACCACGCTCGTCGGCGACCTCGTGGTGCTGGCGCGCGAGGACCACCCCGAGACCGCGGTCGGCGCCCTCGACCTCGCTGAGGTCACCGAGCGCGCCGTCACCCGGGTGCGCCGTCGCGCCGCCGGGGTCGACTTCGACGTACGCCTCGAGCCGTGGGCCGCCCAGGGTGACGCGACCGCGCTGGAGCGCGCGATCACCAACCTGCTCGACAACGCCGCGAAGTGGAGCCCGGCCGATGGCCGGATCACCGTGCGGCTCGTCTCCGGGGTGCTGACCGTCGACGACCAGGGACCGGGCATCAAGCCGGCCGACGAGGCGCACGTGTTCGAGCGGTTCTGGCGATCGGAGGAGTCCCGCTCGATGCCCGGGTCGGGGCTCGGGCTGGCGATCGTGCGCCAGGTCGTCGACCAGCACGGCGGCCGGATCGTGGTCGGCGAGGCGCCCGGCGGCGGGACCCGGATGTCGCTGTGGATCCCGGGCGTCCCGGCTGAGCACCCGGCCTGATCCGCACTCAGTCGGGCTCGAGCACCGACAGCAGCCGTTCGGCCTTCCAGCACGACTCGGCCCACTCCTCGTCGACGTCGGACCTGACCGTGATCCCGCCACCGGTCCCCAGGGACCACTCGCCGTCGCCGGCGGTGACCACCGACCGGATCACCACGCCGAGGTCGGCGGGCCCGTCCCCGCTGATCCAGCCGAAGGCGCCGGCATAGGCCCCCCTGGGTGACGACTCCACCTCGTCGATGATCGACATCGTCCGCAGCTTGGGCGCGCCCGTCATCGAACCCGCGGGGAACAGCGCCCGCAGGGCCGCCAGGGTCGAGACGTCGTCGCGGAGTCGACCGCGCACGGTCGAGACCAGCTGGTGCACCGAGGCATACGACTCGACCTGCATCAGCGCCGGCACCTCCACCGAGCCGACCTCGCACACCATCGACAGGTCGTTGCGCAGCAGGTCGAGGATCATCAGGTTCTCGGCACGGGTCTTGGGGTCGCTCGCCAGCCGCTCGCGCAGCGCGTCGTCCTCGGCCGGGGTCTCACCGCGCGGTGTCGTGCCCTTGATCGGCTTCGTCTCGATCGTGCGGTCCGGCCCGACCAGGGCATATCGCTCCGGGCTCGAGCTCAGCAGCCAGGCCCGGTGCCCGGCCACGTCGTGCTGGAGGAAGCCTGCGTATGGCGCTGGGTTGCTGTCGCGCAGCGCGAGGTAGGTGCTGGCCGGTTCGACGCCGGAGGTCACCCCCAGCCGGTAGGTGAGGTTGACCTCGTAGGAGTTGCCGGCGTGGAGCTGCTCCTGGACGGCGGCGAACGCTTCGGCATACTCCGCGGGCGCCGTGGTGCCCGTCGCACGGCCACTGTGTCGGCGAGTCTGGCTGGTGGGGCCTGAAACGCCCTCCGCGTGCTCGAACACCCGCACCTGGCTGGCGCGCATCCACACGGCGTCGGGCAGGGCGGGGTCGGGCCGGGCGGGGAGGTCGGGGCGGCAGGCATAGCCGAAGTAGCCGAACCACTGCTCGCCGGGCGCCATCGCGGCTTCGAGGACGGCGAAGATGTCGTCGCCGACGACCTCGGAGCCGCCGCCGGTGTGCCGGGTGACCTCCCGACGGGCCGCGTCATAGGTCAGCGAGACGTCGTCGTCGTCGAGCCAGCCGATGAGCGAGCGGCGCCCCGACCACTCGCGGGCACCGCCCCCGTCGAGCCAGAAGCAACGGGGGTGCTCGGCAGCGACGGCGGCGAAGAAGGCGGTGGGGTCGCTCACGCGAGGAAGTTCTCGATCAGGGCGGCGCCGTGGGCGGACAGGACCGACTCGGGGTGGAACTGCACGCCCTCGAGCGGCAGCGACCGGTGCCGCACCCCCATCACGACCCCGTCGTCGGCCCAGGCGGTCGCCACCAGGGCCGGCGGGAGGGACACCGCGGCCAGGGAGTGGTAGCGGACCGCCTCGAACGGGTCCGGCAGGCCTGCGAAGACGCCGGCTCCGTCGTGGCGCACGCTCGCCACGTCGCCGTGCGCGGGCGGCACCCGGTCGACGACACCGCCGTACGCCGTGACGAGGCCCTGCATCCCGAGGCACACCCCCAGCACCGGCACCGTGCCGGCGAGCAGCACCTCGGTGCCGACCGCGAAGTCGACTGGCACCGACGGGTGCCCCGGGCCGGGCGAGAGGACGACGTGCGAGTGGGCCAGCACCTCGCTCGCGGTCACCGCGTCGTGCTGGACCACTCGGGGCAGGACACCGGTGACGGCCGCGACCAGGTGGACGAGGTTGTAGGTGTAGGAGTCGTGGTGGTCGACCACGATGACGTCCGGCGGCACAGGAGGACGCTAGTCCTACCGCGTGATGTCCCGACAGCCGCCGCGCACCGGGTCGCTGCCGGACTGGCCCGAGCAGTCGTCGAAGGCCTCGAGCTTGGCCAGCAGCCCGGACACCTCCGCCCGGTAGCGCGGCATTGCGAAGGAGTTCGTCTTCTCCCAGACCCGGTTCTTGTAGGGATAGAACTCATAGCCATGGACGACGCGGTCGGCGGCGTTGTCGAAGTCGTAGCGGATCAGCACGCCGGTGCGGCTGCGGACGGCGACATAGGACGGGATCCGGTCGAGCTCGTCGCCGCGGAGCGCCGAGTCGGGGTCGGCCTTGGTGAGCGCCTGCGCGGTGTGCTCGATGAACACGTGGTTGCGGCGCACCAGCGTCGGGTCGCCGAAGGTCGGCACCAGCGAGGCGCCGAACCGGTAGGGCCGCGGCGTCAGTCCGGCCAGCTCCTCGAAGGTCGGCGCGAGGTCGATGTTGGAGGTCAGCTCGGCGCGGGTGCCCTTCTTGACCCCGGGGCCGACGACATAGAGCGGGACGTGGACGTCGGTGTCGTAGGCGGTGCCCTTGCCGCGGCCGAGCCCGTTCTGGCCCAGGTGGAAGCCGTTGTCGGAGGTGAAGACGACATAGGTGTTGTCGTCGACCGCGCGCAGGATCTTGCGGACGGTGCGGTCCACCGACTGCGCCATCATCGCCCGGGTGCGCAGGTCGTTGATGCTGACGGCCGCACGGAACGGGTTGGGCCGGGTGTTCCACGCCCGCGACGGCTTGCCCTTGCGGGTCAGCGGCCGGTTGTCCCTGCGGTCGTCGCCGAAGCCGGGCAGGTCGCGCCTGGTCAGGTCGGCGCACGCCACCGGCCCGCAGTTGCCGGGCTTGCCGGCCCGCGGGCGGTCACGGAACATCGGCGGGAAGACCGGGTCGCCGGGGTAGTGCGGCTGGGGCTGGGTGCGGTTGTGCGGGGCGTAGGCCGACACCTCGAGGAAGTATGGCGCCGCGCCGGGCTGGTGGCGCTTGATGAAGCTCAGCGCGGTGCGCTCGATCATGGCGCCGGCATAGGCGCGGTCGCGCACGGCCGGCGACGCGGAGGCGGGCGGTGCGGCGTGCTCACGGATGCGGAGCTGACCGCCGCTGAGGTAGGTCGATGCGTAGCCCCAGCCGTCGTAGGCGGAGCCGAAGACCACGTTGAGCTCCGACCAGCCGGGCAGGGCCGGGGGCGCGGCGCGGCCAGGGCTCCACTCGTACTCGTTGAGGTACTTGCCGACGAAGCCGGTGGTGTAGCCGGCCTGCTGCAGCGCGACGTTGAACGCCCGCTCCGGGTTGCCATAGCCCTGGAAGGCCGGCCAGCCACCCAGCGGCGACCCGGGAGCGGTGCCGGAGGTGTTGGTGCGGACGCCCGTCTGGTGCGGGTACTGACCGGTGAACAGGCTGGCCCGCGAGACGCAGCACAGGGAGTCGACGACGAACGCGTGGGAGTAGTCGGCACCGCGGCGACGCATCTGTCGCATGGACCGCATCGTCTGGACCAGGTCGAGGGAGAAGTCGTCCATCAGCACCAGCACGATGTTGGGCCGGGCGGCCGCCTCCGCGCGGGGGACAGCCACCGCGGGGACCACCGACGGCTCGTCCGCCTGCTGGCGCGCGTCGGCGGTGAGGACGAGCGGGCCCTCGTCGCCGGACACGCCGGCGGCGGCCCCGCAAGCAGTCAGGGCGAGCAGGCAGAGGGCAGCAACCCCTCGTCGTACGAACTGCAAGGACTCCCCGTCCAGATGGTGTGGTGCTTCGGCTATCAACTCTGACGCATGGCGTGGCAGATGCGTTGCCCGCCACGCCCTGCGAATGTCTAGCGAACCGGGCGTGGGTTGCAGACGAGGGCCTGGACGAGGTCGTGGATCAGGTCGTAGCCATTCTCCGTCAGGATCGACTCGGCGTGGAACTGAATCCCACGGAAGTGCGGTCCTGAGACGAGATGCACGTCACCCGACGCCTCGTCGCGCTCCACGGTGACGCCGTCGGGCAGGGTCGCGGGGTCGGTGACCCTGCCGACGAAGGTGTTGTAGAAGCCGACGCGCTCGGTGCGGCCCGCGTGGGGGATCGACGACTGCGTCCCCTGGAACACGATGTCCTTGAAGACCAGCGGGATGCCCAGCCGGTCGCAGAGGGTCTGGTGGCCCAGACAGACCGCCAGGAACGGCTGGCGGGTGTCCAGCAGGTCGTCGACGGCACGCCTGAACTGCGCGATCTTGGGGTGGTCGCCGGCCCGCGGGTCGCCGGGTCCGGGGCCGACGATGACCAGGTCGGCGCCGTCGAAGTCACCCGGCGCGTAGTCCTCGTGGCGCACCACCGTCGAGGTCATCCCGAAGACCCCGAGGACGTGGCGCAGCATGTTCACGAAGTCGTCCTCGCCATGGAGGATGACCACGCTCTTGCCTGCCAGCTCCGGGTCGGGGGTGGCACCCTGCTGGTCGGTGAGCCAGAAGCGGCTCAGGCGCTGGTTGCGCGTCCCGAGGGCGAGCAGCACGTCCTCGTCGCGGGCGAGCGCGGCCACCGCGTCGCCGTCCACCGTCGCCGCCGGGACCAGCCCGAAGGCGCTCAGGATGCCGCCGGCCTTGGCGTGGGTCTCGGCCACCTCGTATGCCGCCTGGCTGTCGCGCACCAGCGTGGCACCGGCGGTCACCTTGAGCCTTCCGTCCACCGAGACGTCTGCGGTGCGGATCAGGATCGGGCTGTCCATCGTCTGGTTGCCGTGGGTGTCGCGCCCGAACAGCGCCAGCGCCGCGCTGTAGTAGCCGCGGCCCTCGGTCTCGTACTCGCTGATCAGCCGGCAGGCGTTCTCGACCGGGGCGCCGGTGACGGTGGCGGCATACATCGTGTCCCTGAGGATCTCCCGCGGGTCGCGGTCGCTGCGCCCGGCGAGGAGATATTCGGTGTGCACGAGGTGGGTCATCGGCTTGAGGAACGGGCCGAGGACCTGCCCGCCCTCCTGGCACACGTCGCACATCATCTTCAGCTCCTCGTCGACGACCATGAAGAGCTCGAAGATCTCCTTCTCGTCGGCGAGGAAGTCGAGGAGTCGGTCCTTGAGCTGCTCCGGGTCGTCGGTGGCCGGGCCGACGCGGAACGTCCCGGAGATCGGGTTCATCCGGACGTCGCTGCGCCCGTCGTCGGCGGCCTTGACCGAGACGTGCCGCTCCGGGCTCGCGCCGATCAGGTAGCGGTCGCCGGTGAAGAAGATGAACGTCCAGTAGGCGCCGCGCTCGCGCTCGAGCAGCCTGCGGAACACCGTCAGCGCGCGGTCGGCGTCCCAGTCGGCGACGACCGCGCGGTAGTGACGCCCGATGACCAGGTTGGCGCCCTCGCCCAGCCCGATCTCGTCGGCCAGGATCTTGTCGACGACGACTCCGTAGTCGTCGTCGCTGACCACGAAGCCCCGCGGTCGGCGAACTCGACCGGCAGGTCCGGCAGCGCCGCGAGCAGGTCGCCCACCGAGACCTCGTGCTCCTCGGTGATGTCGACCACCACCAGCGGGGTGCCGTCGTCGATCACGTCGAAGCCGCGCTCGGCGATCTGCCGGAACGGGACGGCGACGAGCCGGTCGACACTGCGCCCCTCCTCCGGGACACCCGTCTCGAGGGGGATGTCGAGCAGCGAGTCGACCTCGCTTCGCGTGCCGCCGACGATGCCGGCCGTCGGCGCCGCCTTGCGTCGGATGACCGCCCACGCCTCCTGCCCCTGGACCTGCTCCAGGAGGGTGCGGACGTCGGTGGGGCCAGTCATGACGGGAACCCTACGGTCCCTCCTGCCCCAGCCCGTGCCCGTGCTCGCCCGCTGGTCCGCGAGGGTGCACAACGTCGGCAGTTCGCCTCGGCTGACGTGGGGTCCACGCTCACGGCGTACGGCGAAGCCTCGAACTGCCGACGTCAGCGGGCCGTCGCGGCGAGCAGCGGAGCGTCAGCTGACGACGGTGAGCAGCTGCGTCGCGCGGGTGAGCACGACATAGAGGGTGGCCCGGCCGGTGGCCGACTCGTCCTCGATCTCCTGTGGTCGCACGACCACGATGCCGTCGAACTCGAGCCCCTTGGTGTCGAGCCCGGTCAGCACCACGACCCGGTCGGTGCCGCTGGGAGTGACCGAGGAGTCGACCGCAGCACGGGCACCGGCGGCGTCCTGGGCCAGCTCGGGCCACGACGCCAGCCACCCGTTGACCTCGGAGCGGCGGGCGACCGGCACGACGATGCCGACGGTCCCGGTGACCCGTCCTGCGGTCGCGACGACCTGCTCGCGCACGGTCGCCTCGAGGTCGGTGGCGGAGACCTCCAGGGGCGGGGTCCCAGTGCGGCGTACGGCGTCGGGCAGGTCGGCGTCGAGCCCGACCCGCTGGGCGTAGGCCGCGGCGTATTCATAGATCTCGGCCGAGTTGCGGTAGTTGGTCGAGAGGTGGAACTCGTGGGTCGGCTTGCCCTCGAGCGCCTCGGCGCGCGCGGCGGCGGACTCCTCGGGGACCGGCCACGACGACTGCGCCGGGTCGCCCACGATGGTCCAGCTCGCGGTGCGCCCACGGCGCCCGACCATCCGCCACTGCATCGGAGTGAGGTCCTGCGCCTCGTCGATCAGGACGTGGGCGAAGGCGTCGTCCTCGATCCGGTGGGTCGGCGGAGCCCAGGAGCGGCCCGAGGGGGCGTATTCGCGGTCGGCCGCCGTCGTCAGCTCCTGCAGGTCGACGCCACCCTCCAGCGCGGTCAACGTGTCGTCGCGGTCGTGGTCGGCGTCGGTCTGCAGGGGCACGTCACCGAGGGCATAGCGCAGCTCGTCGATCAGGGGGACGTCCTCGACGGTCAACGTCGGGTCGGCCCAGGACTTCGTGAGCAGCCGCTGCTCCTCCGGGGTCAGGAGGCCGTCGGCGACCCGGCGGAGGAACTCGGGGTCGTGCAGCCAGGACAGGACCGTGGGCGCGTCGAGCGGCGGCCACCAGGCGGTCGCGAACTCGAGGAAGCGAGGGTCGGAGAGCAGCTCCTCGTTGAAGAAGTTGCGGCCGGGCTCGCGGCCGCGCTCACCCCGCACCTGGCGCCACAACGCGTCGAGCAGCGCGTTGGCCACGCGCGGCAGCTGCCGGTTGCGCCTGCCCTGCGACATCAGCTGTCGGCGTACGCGACCCAGGACGCCGCGGTCGAGGATGAGCCGGTCGTCGCGCCAGAAGTAGGCGAAGTCGCCCGCGCTGCCGGGAGCCTGCTGCCTCGCCGTACGGCGGAGCACCTCCGCCATCCGCGCCGAACCCTTGACGTCGGCCACCGCGGGCTCGTCGTGGCGGGTCGCGCGCATGCCGTCGACGACCTCGCCGAGGCTGCGCAGCGCCACCGCGGTCTCGCCGAGGCTGGGCAGGACCCGCTCGATGTAGCGCATGAACACCCCGCTCGGGCCGACGACGAGGACGCCGCCGGACTCGTAGCGGCGGCGGTCGGAATAGAGCAGGAAGGCCGCGCGGTGCAGGGCCACGACGGTCTTGCCGGTGCCGGGACCGCCCGAGATCGACACGACGCCCTTGCCGGGGGCGCGGATCGCCTTGTCCTGCTCGGCTTGGATGGTCGCGACGATGGAGTGCATCGAGCGGTCGCGCGCCCGCCCGAGCTGGGCCATCAGTGCGCCCTCGCCGATGATCGGCAGGTCGGTCTCGATCTCGGTGTCGAGCAGCTCGTCCTCGACGCCGACGACGGTGCGGTGCTCGGCGCGCAGCACGCGCCGGCGGATCACACCCTGGGGCTCGGCCGCGGTCGCCTGGTAGAACACCGCAGCGGCCGGGGCACGCCAGTCGATGAGCATCGTGTCGCGGTTGGAGTCGCGCAGGCCGATCCGGCCGATGTAGCGGGGTTCGGCGTCGATGTCAGGCGTCAGGTCGAGGCGGCCGAAGACGAGGCCCTCGTGGGCGGCGTCGAGCTGGGCGATCCGCTTGGCGGCGTGGAAGACCATCGCGTCGCGCTCGACGAGCCCGCCCTCGTGGCCGAGCTTGCCGCGGCCGTGCCCCTCGGTAGCGAGCTGCTGGGCGTTGCGGGCGCTGGCCTCGAGCTGGACGTAGACCCGGTCGACGAAGTTCTGCTCGGTCGCGATCTCGCGTTCCTCGAGCTGGTCACTCACCCGGCTGCTCCCCGTGTCTGCTCGGTTGTCGGCGCCGTACGTGCGAAACGGCAGAAGGAGAAGACTACCGACTCGATGACCGGTTCGTAGTCTTGCGGGGCGACTGCTCACGGCACGCCAGGCAGGCACAACTGGCGGCGGGCGACAGCGGCCGACGTGAGCCGCGCCCGCTCCCCAGGCAACTGGCGGCGGACGACGGGCATTCGACCGATTCCCACGTCGGGCGCCGCCAGTTGACGCGCGCGTCCACGACCGACCGTCGCGCGCCGCCAGTCTGCGGCCACCGGCGTGCCGACGCCGCCCTACTTCTTCCGCGACAAGAAGGCCGTCATCGCCTCACGGGCCTCGTCGGAGGCGAAGAGCCGGGCACTCAGCGCAGCCATCTCGGCGCCCTTCGCGTCGATGGTCTCGAGCAGGTCGGCGTTGAGGATGCGCTTCGACTCCCGCAGCCCCTGGGCGGCGCCCGTGGCCAGCGACCGGCACACCGCGGCCACCCGGTCGTCGAGGTCGTCGTCCGGCACGGCCATCGTCACGAGTCCGTATGTCGCTGCGTCGGCCCCGCCGAACACCTCACCGCCCAGGGTGGTGAGCGCGGCGGCGCGGGGCGTCATCCGGTGGTGGACGGTCAGGGAGATGATCGCCGCCGCCAGCCCGAGCTTGACCTCGGTCAGGGCGAAGGTGGTGCTCTCGCTCACGATCGCGATGTCAGCAGCTGCGACGATGCCGATGCCGCCAGCGCGCACGGGACCGCCGACCCGCACGACGACGGGCTTGTCCATCGAGACGATCAGCCGCTGGAGCTCCACGATCCGCTTCGCGCCCTCCTCCATGCCGTCCGTGGTGGCCTCGGAGAGGTCGGCCCCGGAGCAGAAGACCCGCCCGGCGCTGACGATCAGCACGACCTTGACCGCGTCGTCGCCCGCCGCGGCCTCCAGGTGACCGAAGAGCTCCGTCACGAGCTGGCGCGAGAGCGCGTTGCGGTTGTGCGGGGAGTCGAGGGTGATGGTGGCGACCGCGTCGGCGACCGCGTAGTGCACGAGTTCCATGGGCGTCATCCTGCCCTGCGCCATACGGTCACCTGCGCTGTGGTCCGTCGCCTGACCCGCTGAGTTGTAACGCGCTGTCAGCAGCACCTCCGCGTCGTTGCGGCGGGTCGTGGGTGACCTGAACAGCGCGTTACAACCAGTGGGAGGCAGGTACGGCGGCGCCCGCACCAATCCGATCGGCGGTCGCGCACCGAACACCCCTCGTGCTGATCCGACTGCTCCACGCCATGTTCGGAGTGCTGGCGACACTCACCGGCGTCGCGGCCGCCCACCTCGTGGCGGCGCTGACCGTGCCGGCGGCCTCGCCCGTCCTGGTGGTGGGGTCCACGGTGATCGACCTGACCCCCACCCCGGTCAAGGAGTGGGCGATCAGGAGCTTCGGGACGGCCGACAAGCCCATCCTGATCGGCTCGGTGATGCTCGGCGTGCTCGTCCTGGCCGCGATCGCCGGCATCGTCGCGGCTCGCCGCATCACCGCCGGGCTGCTGATGATCGTCGGCCTCGCCATGCTGGCCGGGGTGCTGGCGCTGCTGCGCCCCTCGGCCGGCCCCCTCGACCTGCTGCCCAGCCTGGTCGCCGCCCTCGTCGGTGCCGTCGCCCTGTGGTGGCTGCACCGGCTCGAGGAGTCTGCGCCGGGAGCGGGCGTGGAGGGTGCGGCAGGACCGACCCGCCGCGGCGTGCTCCTCGCCGCCGGCGGGTTGGCCGCCGCCGCCGCCGTGCTCGGGTCCGCGGGCCGGTTCATCTCGGCATACCGCCTCAAGGGCACCGACATCGACCTGCCGACCGCGACGGGCACCACCCCGCCGCTGCCGGACGGGCTGGACGGCAAGATCAAGGGGATCTCGCCGTTCCGCACCCCGACCGCTGACTTCTATCGCGTCGACACCCGCCTCTCGCTGCCGATCGTCGACGCCGAGACCTGGTCGCTGACCATCGACGGGGATGTCGACCAGGAGGTGACGCTGACGCTCGCCGACCTCTACGAGCTCGAGGTCATCGAGCGCGACATCACCCTGACCTGCGTGTCCAACGACGTCGGCGGGCCCTATGTCGGCGCGGCGCGCTGGCTCGGCGTACGCCTCACCGACGTCCTCGACCTGGCCGGGATCGACAACACGTCGGCCGACCAGATCCTCTCCACCGACGTCGACGGGATGACGATCTCCACCCCGCTGGCCACCGCGACCGACGGCCGGGACGCGATGATCGTGTTCGGGATGAACGGCGAGCCGCTGCCGCGCGAGAACGGCTTCCCGGTGCGGATGGTGGTGCCCGGCCTCTATGGCTTCGTCAGCGCGTGCAAGTGGATCACCAAGATGACGCTCACGACGTATGACGACCAGCAGGCCTACTGGACCGAGCGCGACTGGGCCACCGAGGCACCGATCAAGATCTCCAGCCGGATCGACACCCCCAAGCCCCTCTCCGACAGCTCGCCCGGTCGCATCGCCATCGGCGGGGTCGCCTGGGCGCAGGGCGTGGGCATCAAGGGCGTCGAGGTGCGCATCGACGGCGGCCCCTGGCAGCCGGCCACGCTCGGCCCGGACGCCGGCGACGACTACTGGCGCCAGTGGTTCCTCGAGTGGGACGCCGCGCCCGGACAGCACTTCCTCGCGTGTCGGGCCACCAACAACGACGGCGACGTGCAGACGCCGGTGCGCGCGACCCCGTTCCCCGAGGGCTCGACCGGCATCCAGGAGATCGCCGTCAACGTCGGCTGAAAAAAGTTTGAGTCACACCAATCCGCACCCAGCACAGCACCGAACACCCTCCGGAAACTCACTCGGGGCCCACCGCCCCCCACCGAAAGGCAGCTCCCCATGAACCACATCGCCCGCAAGACCGGTCTCGCCACCATGGCCCTGACCCTGTCCCTCGGCATGGCTGCCTGTGGCGGCAGCGAGGAAGAGCCCGCCAGCGCCTCCGACACCTCGAGCGAGTCGTCGAGCGAGACCCCCTCCGAGGAGCCCATGGAGGAGGAGTCGGCCGCATCTGACGCCGCCGAGGGCACCTTCGGCGAGGGCTGCGCCGCCATCCCGACCGACGAGTCCGACCCGGGTTCGTTCGCCGGCATGGCCACCGAGCCGGTCGCCACCGCCGCCTCGGGCAACCCGCTCCTCAAGACGCTGGTCGCCGCCGTCACCAAGGCCGGCCTGGTCGACACCCTCAACTCCGCCGAGGGCATCACCGTCTTCGCCCCGACCGACGAGGCCTTCGCCAAGATCCCCAAGAAGACCCTCAACGCGGTCCTGGCCGACAAGAAGACGCTGACCGCGATCCTCACCCACCACGTCGTCCCGGAGACCCTGACGCCGGACAACCTGGCCGGCACCTTCACGACCCTCAACAAGGACGAGCTCACTGTCGAGGGAAGCGGCGACATGTTCACCGCTGACACCGAGGAGGCTGCCAACGTGATCTGCGGCAACATCTCCACCGCCAACGCCAAGGTGTACGTCATCGACACCGTCATGATGCCCCAGATGTGATTGTCGTCTGAAGACCGATCGACAAGGATCATTGACGTGGACCACGTGAAGCGCGTGCCGGACGGGGTGCCCTCCCACGAGGGTGCCCCGTCGGGGGGCGACCACGCCCGGCGACTCGGCGAGCTGCTCCAGCTCGCCAGCCGCGGCGACGAGGCGGCGTTCGCCGAGCTCTACGACGCGACCTCGGCGCGGGCCTACGGCCTGGCCCTGCGGGTGGTCCGCAACCCGGCGCACGCCGAGGAGGTCACCCAGGAGGCCTACCTCGACGCGTGGCGCACCAGCAGCCGTTTCGACCCCGCACGCGGCAGTGCCGCGGGCTGGCTGCTCACGATCGTCCACCGCAAGGCCGTCGACCGGGTCCGCTCGGCCGAGGCGGCCACGGCCCGCGACGAGAACTATCGGCGCGAGAGCCAGGTCACCGAGCACGACACGACAGTCGAGAGTGCCCACGCCTCCCTCGAGGCCCAGCGCGTCCGCGGAGCGGTCGCCGGGCTCACCGAGGTGCAGCGCGAAGCCGTCGAGCTGGCGTTCTTCGGCGGCTACACACATACAGAAGTGGCATCGATGCTCGACGTCCCCGTCGGCACGGCCAAGACCCGCATCCGAGATGGACTCATCCGGTTGCGCGACGCGATGGGAGTTGGCGCATGAGCGACATCCACAAGCTGTCGGGCGCCTACGCTCTCGACGCGGTCGACGAGTTCGAGCGTGCCCAGTTCGAGCGCCACCTCGCCGAGTGCGAGGACTGCCGGCTCGAGGTGGCGAGCCTGCGCGAGACGACGGCCCTGCTGGCCGAGTCGGTCGCAGTCCCCCCGCCGGCCTCGCTGCGCGACTCGGTCCTCGCCGGCATCACCCAGGTTCGCCCCCTCCCGCCGGTGGTCGAGCCGCCGGCCCGACGAGCCGCCTGGTTTCCACTCCTGGTCGCCGCGTCCGTCGCGGCCATCCTCGGCGTCGGCGTTGCGATCTGGCAGCCGTGGGCCACGTCCCCGGAGACCGATTCGCTGACCGCCGCCGAGCAGGTGCTCCGCGCGCCTGACGCCGAGGAGGTCAGCCTCGACCTCGGTGAGGCCGGCCGCGCCACCGTCGTCCGCTCCGTCTCGGTCGGCAAGGCCGTCATCCAGACCGAGGACATGGTCTCGGCGCCGAGCGGCAAGGACTACGAGATCTGGCTGCAGGTCGAGGGCGAGATGGTGCCCGCCGGGCTGATGGAGGACGACCCGGACCTGACGATGGTCCTCGAGGGTGACGCGGCCGAGGCGACCGCAGCCGGCATCACCGTCGAGCCCGACGGTGGATCTCCCGCGCCGACCTCCGAGCCGATCGCCCTCTTCGACTTCAGCAGCGCGACATGACCACCCCGCACCGCAACATCGGAGTCGTCGGTTCCGGTGTCGCCGGACTGACCGCCGCCTACGTCGCCTCGCGCACGGCGCACGTCACGCTGTTCGAGGCTGACGAGCGTCTCGGCGGCCATGCCGACACGCATGTCGTCGAGGCCCCCGAGGGTCGTCTGCACATCGACACCGGCTTCATCGTGCACAACCCGCGGACCTACCCCACGCTGCTGCGCCTGTTCGCCGAGCTCGACATCGCCACCCAGCCCTCCGAGATGTCCCTGTCGGTCTCCGACCAGGGTTCGGGGGTCGAGTGGGCCGGCGCCCTGGGCGCGCGGGGGCTGTTCCCGACTCGCGCCGCCGCGACCTCTGCCGACCACTGGCGGATGCTCGCCGCGATCCCCCGCTTCCACCGTCGGGCCCGCGCCGTCCTCGCGGCCGCTGACCGGTCACGTCCCGACGCGTCATCCGGAACCGACGCCCTGGGTGCTCCTTCGTATGACGCATCCACGACAGCCGACCAGACGCTGCGCGAGTTCCTCGTCGAGGGGGCTTCTCCGCCCACTTCGTGCGGCACTTCATGGAGCCCCTCGTCGCAGCGGTGTGGTCGTGCGACCCCGAGACCTCGCTCGACTACCCCGCCCGCTACCTGTTCACGTTCCTCGAGCACCACGGCATGCTCGGCGTGTTCGGCTCGCCGCAGTGGCGCACCGTCACCGGGGGTTCGAGGACGTATGTCGACGCAGTGGCCGCGCAGCTGCAGACCGTCCGCACGGGCACCAAGATCACCTCGGTGCACGAGCTGCCCGACCGCGTGGTCGTCACCGACGGCAACGGTGGAGTCCACTCGTTCGACGCCCTCGTGATCGCCACCCACCCCGCCCAGGCCATCTCGATGCTGGAGTCCCCGACGACCGCGCAGAGCGAGGTGCTCTCGTCGATCCCGTACGTCGCCAACACCGCCCTGCTCCACACCGACACCTCCCTGCTGCCGCAGGCCCCCAACGCCCGGTCGAGCTGGAACTTCCAGCGCCCGACGACCGCCACCGGTCAGGTCACCGTCACCTACGACCTCACCCGGCTCCAGCGTCTGCCGACGAAGACCCACTACCTCGTCACCCTGGGTGGGGAGCACCTCGTCGACCCGGCGACGGTGATCGAGCGGATGGAGTACGAGCACCCGCTCTACACCCCGACCTCGGTGGCGGCCCAGCAGCGGCTGGCCGAGGTCGACACCGGGCGGATCGCGTTCGCGGGGCCTACCACGGCTGGGGCTTCCACGAGGACGGCGCCCGCTCGGGCCTCGCGGCGGCGACGCGGTTGGGCCTGACCTGGCCGACCACGGCGACCCCCGCGGCCCGGGTCGAGGCCGGGGTGTTCGAGACGACGGTGAGGCACACCCGCCGTACGCCCTTCAAGCGCGGGTTCGAGCACCGCTCACACCTGTGGTTGGTCGACCTCGACGACCTGCCCCGGCGTCGGGGCCTCGTCAGCTTCGAGGCCCGCGACCACCTCGGCTCTGCCAACGCGACGATCCGCGAGAACGTCGAGGCGTTCCTCGACCTCCAGGGCATCGACCTGGCGGGTGGCCGGATCCTGATGGCGGCCAACCCGCGGTCGCTCGGCCACTGCTTCAACCCGATCTCGGTGTTCTGGTGCTTCGACGCTGACGGCGTGGAGGCGGCGGTGGTCGTCGAGGTCCACAACACGTACGGCGACCGGCACGCCTATCTCGTCCAGCCCGACGACCAGGGCCGCGCCCGGGTCGACAAGGCCATGTATGTCTCGCCCTTCCACGGCGTCGAGGGCTACTACGAGCTCGCGGTGCCGGTGCCGGAGCGGCGACTGCACGTCGCCGTGACCCTGCACACCGCCGACGGTCAGCCGTTCAGCGCGAGCGTCACCGGCGAGCGGGTCGGTGGTGTCCACGACCGTCCCGGCGGCTGGCGGACCCTCGGCGCGACCCTGAGGAGCAGCGCGCTCATCCGCGCGCACGGCATCTGGTTGTGGGCCCGCCGGCTCCCGATCCACTCCCGCCCCCCACACCGTCAGGAAGGCGTCCGATGACCAGCCTCGAGTCCAGGCCCTCCACCGACGAGCGCCTGCCTGCCCTGGAGCCCGTGCCGGCCAGTCCGCGCACGGCTGTCTCCGCCGCCGTCGCACGCCGGCTCTTCGCCGCCGCCATCCGGCGCCTCGACGTCACCGTGGAGGAGGCCCCCAACCGGCGCGGCATCGGTCGCACCCTGGGCCGTGGCGGACCGCGGATGGTCATCCACCGGCCCGACGAGTTCTATGCACGCCTCGGACGCGACGGGCTGATCGGCTTCGGCGAGGCCTACCTCACCGGCGCCTGGGACGCGGCCGACCTCGCCGAGTTCCTGACCGTGCCGGCAGCGCGGATCGCCGACCTCGTCCCCCAGTCGCTGCAGAACCTCCGGGCGCTGGTGACCCACCGCACCCCGCGCCACCAGCGGAGCACGGCTGCCAACAGCAGGGCCAACATCGCCCACCACTACGACCTGTCCAACGAGCTCTTCGCGATCTTCCTCGACGAGACCCTGAGCTATTCGTCTGCTCTCTTCCCCACCTCCTTCCGCGCTGGTCCGGACGGACCTCACCACCTGCTGGCCACCCCACCAGACCCCGCCGACACCGGGGCCGCACCCCTCCACAGCGCCGACTTCGCCGAGGCGCAGGCCCGCAAGATCGACCGCCTGCTCGACGAGGCCGGCGTCACCGAGGGCACCCGGGTCCTCGAGATCGGCACCGGCTGGGGCGAGCTCGCACTGCGTGCTGCCCGGCGCGGGGCGCGCGTCCACTCCATCACCCTCTCGAGCGAGCAGCTCGAGCTCGCCGAGCAGCGCGTGGCCGCAGCCGGCGTGGCCGACCTGGTGCGGATCGAGCTGATGGACTACCGGGCCCTGGCCGAGCCTGAGTTCGCATCGGCGTACGACGCCGTGGTGAGCGTCGAGATGATCGAGGCCGTGGGCCACGAGTTCTGGGGCACCTACTTCCAGACCATCGACCACACCCTGGCACCGGGGGGCCGGGTCGCGATCCAGGCGATCACGATGCCGCACGACCGGATGCTGGCCACGCGGGGCACCCAGACGTGGATCAACAAGTACGTCTTCCCCGGTGGATTCCTGCCCAGCGTGCAGGTGATCGACGAGATCACGAGTGCACAGACGTCTCTGCGGCGCACGGGACTGCTGGAGTTCGGCAGTCACTACGCCGAGACGTTGCGGCGCTGGGACACGACCTTCCGGGCCCAGCGAGACGCTGTGCTCGCCCTGGGCTTCGACGAGACCTTCCTGCGGATGTGGCACTTCTATCTCGAATACTCGCGCGCCGGGTTCGCCAGCGGCTACATCAACGTGCAGCAGCTGACGTTCGTCAAGCAGGGTCACCGAGCCGTCTGACCCAGCACGGACGTCTGGTAGAACCTCGCCCGTGTCCGCGCCCGACGATCCGCTCG
This sequence comes from Nocardioides piscis, assembly GCF_011300215.1. Lineage (NCBI taxonomy): Bacteria > Bacillati > Actinomycetota > Actinomycetes > Propionibacteriales > Nocardioidaceae > Nocardioides > Nocardioides piscis. Next base: position 1,205,058 of record NZ_CP049866.1, on the reverse strand, counting down.
ACCTCCACGTCGAGCGGATGCGTGCCGGCGACGAGGACGCCATGCGGGTGGTCTATCGCGACGTCCAGCCCCGGCTGCTGCGCTATCTGACCGTCATGGTCGGCGTCGCGGACGCGGAGGACGTCGCGAGCGAGACCTGGGCCCAGGCGTTCCGCGACCTCGACCGGTTCGCCGGCGACGCCGACGGATTCCGCGGCTGGATCACCACGATCGGTCGCCACCGAGCCCTCGACCACCTGCGTCGCCGGCAGCGCCAACCCGTGGGCGACCTCGACCTCATGGAGCTGCTCGACCGCCCCACCGGGGAGGACGTCGAGGGTCTCGTGCTCGACGCCGTCGGGACACAGGACGCCCTGCGGATGCTGGCGGGCCTGCCGCGAGACCAGGCGGAGGCAATCCTGCTGCGCACCGTGCTCGGCTTCGACGCACCCACCGCGGCCCGGATCCTGGGCAAGCGCCCGGGGGCGGTGCGCAGCGCGGCGCACCGCGGGCTGCGCGCCCTGGCCCGGCAGCTGGAAGACCCGGAGAAAAATGTTCGCCCCACCCGTGACACTTCACCCGAGCCCGACGCTGAAGGTCTGAGATGAGCAACCACCACCGCCTGACGCGCCGCGAGACCGAGAGCATCCTCGATGCTCCGGTCGAGCCCGCATCCCGGCTCTCAGGGCTGCTGGGCGCGCTGCGCGCACCCGCTCGTCCCGCAGAGCTGCGGCGAGAGAACCTCGCGGTGGCGGCCTTCCACACGGCTCGTCTGGAACCCGTCACCAGCACCAGGAGTGTCATGACCACACCTCGCAGGGCAGCCACCCGGGCGGTCGTCGCCACCGGCATCGTCGTCACCCTCGCCTCCGGCGGGTTTGCGCTCGCGGCCACCGACAACCTGCCCACGTTGCCCGGCCAGGCGTCCGACCAGGCCACCGCGTCGGTGGCCAAGGTTCAGGCCGCGGCCAGCGGGAGCGAGACGGTCGACCCCACCGAGACCACCCAGCCCGCCGACAACGCCTCGGCGACCGAGTCGGCCTCGCCCACGCCCAGCTTCAAGGGCCTGTGCAAGGCCTACCAGAACGGCAACAGGCAGACCCGGGGCAAGTCGCTCGACAGCGCGGCGTTCACCGCCCTCGCCACCGAGGCAGGCGGCAAGGAGAGCATCGCGACCTACTGCGTCACGGTGATCGGCGAGCCGAAGGCCAAGCCGAGCAAGCCCGCCAAGCCCACCCAGGCCGCGACGCCGAGCAAGCCCGCCAAGCCGACCAAGCCCACCCAGGCCGTGACTGCGACGAAGCCCACGCCTCTCAAGCCGACCAGGCCGACCAGGCCGACCGGGCCGGCGCCGGTCAAGCCGACCCAGGCCACGACGCCGGTCAAGCCGACAGCCACCCCGACCACGGCCACGACCTCGGCCCAGGACGCGAAGGACACGAAGGACGCGAAGGGCAAGCCGGCAGGTGCCGGAAGGCCCTGACCCACCGCGGCGACACCACAGCGCCAACCCCCACACTCCCGAGACGGCCACCGCTCCCCCGTAGGTGGCCGTCTCGGGTCTTTTTTCCTACAGACATCGAGGCGCTTCGAGGCAGACTCGAGACGTGGCCGACAAGTTCCTTCCACCCGACCGCGTCGCGGGTGCCTTCCGCGCCCATCCGCGGGCGGGTTTCCTGCGGCGCGCCGAGCGTCGTCGGGCCGCGCACGACGGACCGCTGTCGATCGGCCACGCACAGACCAACTCCCAGCCCCGCACCGTCGAAGCCATGCTCCGCCTGCTGGACGTGCGACCGGGTCAGCGAGTGCTGGACGTCGGGGCCGGATCGGGCTGGACGACCGCGCTGCTGGCGCACCTCGTCGGGCCGGCCGGCCGGGTGCTCGGCGTCGAGCTCGAGCCGGAGCTGGTGAGGTTCGGTCAGAAGAACCTGGCGGCGACCCGTCAGCCCTGGGCCAGGATCATCGAGGCACGGCCCGGGGTGCTGGGCGATGACCGGGAGGCGCCGTACGACCGGATCCTCGTGTCGGCCGAGCCCGCACGCCTGCCCACCGAGCTGGTCGCCCAGCTGAGCGACGAGGGAGTGATGGTCATCCCGGTGGCCGGCACGATGCTTCGCGTCACCAACCCCGGGGCGGTCGTCACCGAGCACGGGCGATATCGGTTCGTCCCGCTGCGCGATTGAGTGGCCTCAGTCAATCGCGTCGGCGTCTCCCGCGCCGTCCTGCTCGGCCTGGCGGCGCTTCTGCTGCTCGTGCCGGCGACGCTGCTCCTCCGCCCGCTCGCGCACCTTCTTGAGGAAGTCCTCGTCCTTCGCCGGATCGTTCGCCGCCATCCGGCCGGGACGGTCGTATTCGGGGAAGGCAGGCGTGGAACCGGGTCGGGGACCGGTGGTGGCGGGCCGCCCTGCGACCAGCCAGGCGATGGACCCCGCCAGCGGGAAGAACAAGATGAGCAGGATCCACCACAGCTTGGGCAGGTTGCGGATGCGGCCCTCGTCCGTCGAGATCGCCTCGATCAGGCACCACACCATCAGCACGATGCTGACGACCGACATCAGCGCATAGATCTTGAACACCTGCACAGCATGGTGCCTGCGCGGCCAACCCGCCACTGTCAGGGGCGCGACACCTGGGCGACGAGGCGCGCGGGCGCCTGCAGGCAGTAGGAGTCGGTCAGCAGCTCCGCGAGCTCGGTCCAGTCGGTCTCGTCGTCGAGGACCAGCCCGATGACGTTGCCGCCCCAGCCGGAGCGGAAGTAGGGCGGGCCGAGGTGCTCGAAGGCAGCCACCTCGTCGGGCTCCCCACGGAAGGTGATCCGGAAGAGCTGGTCCTCACCACCGAAGACGTGGGCCACCGTCGCCTGCCCGACCCGCCACCGGGTGCCGGTCCAGGCAGCCTCCTGACGACAGTCGGGCAGCGCAGCCAGGAGGGAGTCGAGCCGCAGCACCCACTCCTCGGGCACGAGCGGTCGGTCCTTCAGCGCCATGCGCACAGGCTAGGCCGAAGCGCCGACAGCGGTCACTGCGTCGGGTCCTTGCACCAGAAGGGCTGGCGGTCGCCGCTCGAGTGGTATTCGTGGTCGGCGCCGTCGACCCGCAGCGTGATCCGCAGGCCCTCGACCATGGCCTGGGTGTAGGACATGCCCGGTCGCGCACAGCCCAGGCTGCCGTCTCGCCACGTGACGGGTTCCTCGGCCACCACCTCGATGGCGGCCGGGTCTGTCTGGAGGCGGGCAGCCAGGTCATCGACCGCTGCCCTCGCCTGTTCGCTGGGGTCAACTCCCGACGAGGCTGAGGGGGGTGGAGTGTCCATGGGCTGCTCCTTCACCGTGTCATCGGTGGGACCGCAGCCCGGCGCGAGCAGCAGGACAGTGAGCAGCGACGCCGCGCCCCACGACCCACGTGCCACGACCCACCTCCTGGCCGTGAGGCTACGCCGAAAGCGATCCCTCCGGTCCTCAGGCGCGGACCACCCGGACCTTCACCTTGGCGGGCGTGGCGTCGACCGACGTCCCGGTCACGGCCCGGACCTGCAGCACGTGCCTGCCCATCTTGAGGCGCGGCTTCCAGGCGCTGGTGCAGGTCTTCCAGCCGCCGCCGTCGACCTTGCACTGGAACTTCGCTCCCGACAGCGTCGCGTGGAAGGTGACCTTGACCCTTGTGCGTGTTCCCTTCGCCGTCACGCGCCGTCGGGGCTTGCTGTCCAGGACCGTGTCGGGCGTGGGGCTCGCTGCCGGCGGTGTCGGGGCGGACGTCGCGGGCGGGGGCGGAGTGGCGGTGGTCGGGGTCGTGGTCGTCGGTGGTGGAGGCGGCGGCGGCGGCGTGGCGACGGTGAACGCCCGAGTCACGCCCGGCCCGGCGTTGCCCACGGCGTCGCGGCCCCGCACCTCGAAGACGTAGCCACCGTCGGCCAGCCCCGAGGCGGTGTGGGATCCCGGACCACTGCAGCCGCCGAAGGCCGGTGCGGTGGTGCCGGCGGCGAACAGCCGACACTGCCACGTGGCACCGTCCTCACCGGCGAAGATCCAGGTCAGGGGACCGGGCGCCACCGTCGCGCCCGACGCAGGCCCGCTCGTGATCGTCGTGGTCGGGCCGGTGGCGTCGATGCTGAAGAGCCGCTCGGTCGCTGCCTCGAGCCCGCCGGCGTCCCTGGCGCGCACGAGGAAGCGGTAGTCGCCTTCGGCCAGTCCCGAGACCGAGTGACTGGTGCTGCCACCCGAGCAGGCGCCGTACGACGCGGGCGCACCGGCAGCGACGATCCCGCACTCCACGGCCGCGATCCCGCTCGTGGCGTCGGAGGCGGTGAAGCCCCAGGTCTGGGTCGAGGCGGGACCGAAGGTCTGGCCGTTCGGGCCGCTCGTGACGTTGACCACCGGCGCGGTGTTGTCGATGATGATGCTTCTCGCGGCCGAGGTCGAGACGTTGCCCGCCGCGTCGTAGGCCTTGGCGGTGAGGGAGACCGTACCGTCGGACCGGGTGGTGGTGTTGTATGCCAGCTCGTAGGGCGCCGCCGAGTCCTCGCCCAGCTTTGAGGCGCCCATGTAGAACTCCACCTAGGTCACGGCGGCGTTGTCGCTCGCCGTCGTGGCCAACGTGATGGTGCCGCGATGGACCCCACTGCTCGGCGAGGGGGCCGCGACGGTCGGGAACTGGGCGTCACGGAACCGCGCCTGGACGCTCCCGCTCTCGTGGACGGTCAGGGAGCAGGTTCGGTCGCTGACCGACTCGCACCCCGTCCAACCGTCGAAGACGAACCCGTTGGAATCAGGGCCGGCCACGAAGCTCACGAGCGGCGCCTCGTTCACGTCCCAGCATGGAGGCTTCCGCTCCGGGTCGCACTCCTGGTAGGTCGTGTCGGCATAGGACTCCGAGCAGTCCGGCCCCCCGCTCTGGGTGCAGCTGATCCCCTCCCCCGACACCGACCCCTGGCCGACGACCGACACCGTGACCGTGCCGGCGGCCAGCGCGGGCGCCGGCACCAGGACGAGCGCTGCCAGCGCCAGGACCAACCCCGAGACCATCGAGACCACTGAACGCACGGCTCTTCCCCTTGCACGACGAGGCAAGAACCGTACGTCCGGTGCGTGTGCGTGGCGAGCACCAGAGCGCCGGTGGTCCAGACCACCTGCGCTGTCTGCGTTCCTGCGGTCAGGCCGGGATCGGGACGTCGGCGAAGTCGCTGCGAGCGAACCACGTCGGGAGCGCCCGCACGAGGGTGCGTGGCCCGAACACGTCGAGGTCTCCCGCTCGGACGGCGGTCTTGAAGTCGGTGCGCCCCATCCAGTAGTCGACCATCGTGGAGATGTGACCGGCCACCTCGAGGTCGACGTCGTGGCCGGGGTCGGTCAGGCACAGGTCGACCGTCGGCGCGTCCAGGACGAGCCAGAAGTGGCTCTTGCGGTCCCTGGAGCCCTGCAGGTGGAAGTGGACCACCACGCGTCGAGGGGGCAGCGCCGCGACGACGATGTTGCGGTGGATGTCCCACATCAGCAACGACGCGTCGTGGTGCTTGGCCACCACGTCACCACGGGCCCACCGCTGGCCCCAGACGCCCAGTGACTCGATCACCGCCCGCAGCTCCTGACCCGCCGGCGTGAGGTGATATCCCCCGTCGCGACGCTCCACCACCCCCACCCGCTCCAGGGTCTTGAGCCGCTTCGAGAGCAAGGCCGGCGACATCAGCGGGACGCCGCGACGCAGGTCGTTGAAGTGGGTGCTGCCGCACAGCAGCTCGCGCACCACCAGTGGCGTCCACCGCTCGGTGAGCACCTCGGAGGCCATCGCCACCGGACAGAACTGGCCGTAGGTCGTCGTCATCCTCCGACGGTATGACCGGTATGGGTTCTGTACCAGTACACATTCGGTACTGGCCGGCCCTTCGACGTGCGGCTCACGCTGGGACCACCATTCCAGGGAGGAAGCACACCATGACCACACTGACCACCTCACCCGGCACCAGCCTCGACCAGGCGGCCGTCGACGCGCTCGGTGCCCGCTTCGGCGGCGACCTGATCGGCCGCGACCACCCGGCGTACGACACCGCCCGTCAGGTCTGGAACGGCGACATCCAGCGCCACCCCGCCCTCATCGCCCGCTGCCGGGGGACGGCCGACGTCCGCGCCGCAGTCCGATTCGCCCGTGACCAGGACCTCCCGGCGTCTGTCCGTGGTGGCGGCCACGCGGTGGCCGGGCACGCCGTCGTCGACGACGGTCTCGTCATCGACCTCTCGGCGATGACCGGCACCCGGGTCGATCCGGCCGCCCGGACGATCCGGGTCGAGGGCGGCAGTCTCCAGTCGGACCTCGACCGCGAGGCCCAGGCCTTCGGGCTCGCGGCCACCGGTGGGTTCGTCAGCCACACCGGCATTGCCGGACTCACGCTCGGCGGTGGCATCGGACACCTCATGCGCAAGCTCGGGCTGGCGATCGACTCGTTGCGCGAGTGCGACGTGGTGACGGCCGAGGGGGACCTGGTGACGGCCAACGCCGAGCAGCACCCGGACCTGTTCTGGGGCCTGCGCGGCGGCGGGGGCAACTTCGGCGCCGTCACCAGCTTCACCTTCGACCTGCAGCCGCTGGGGCCGACGGTGCTCGCGGGACTGATCGCCTGGCCGGCGACCCAGGCCCCGACCGTGCTGGCCTTCCTCCGCGACTTCATCGCCGACGCCCCCGACGACCTCGGCTTGATGGCCAACCTGCGCCTCGCGCCACCGCTGCCGGTCTTCCCGCCCGAGGTGCACGGCACCCCGATCGTCGGACTGGTGGTCACCTGGGCCGGCGACATCGCAGCGGGCGAGGAGCACCTGCGCCCCCTGCGGGCGCTCGGAACCCCACTCGTCGACGCGATCGCACCGAAGCCCTACGTCGCGCACCAGAAGATGCTCGACCCTGCGGTCCCGCACGGTCGCCACTACTACTGGAAGTCGCACCGCCTGGGACCGCTGAGCGACGACGTCATCGCGATCATCTGCGACCACCTGTCGCGGATCAGCTCGCCGCTCTCGTCGGTGCCGATCTTCAGCTTCGGTGGCGCCATGGCGCGGGTGCCTGAGGACACCACCGCCTTCCCCCACCGCGACGCCGCCCACGACATCAACATCGTCGCCTCCTGGCTGCCCGAGCAGGCAGGAGAGGCAGACCGGCACCGGGCGTGGGTGCGCGGCTTCTTCGACGAGCTGGCTCCCCACAGTCGCGGGGTCTATGTGAACTTCACGTCCGACGACGCCGCGCAACGCGTCGCGTCGGCCTACTCCCCCGCACAGCTCAAGCGCCTCGGGCGGCTGAAGTCGACGTACGACCCGACGAACTTCTTCCGGTTCAACGCCAACATCAGGCCGTCCTGACGATCAGTAGGACTTGGGCAGACCCAGCGAGTGCATCGCCACGTAGTTGAGGATCATCTCCCGGCTGACCGGGGCGATGCGGGTGGTGCGCGACGCGACGATGAGTCCGGCCACGCCGTACTCCTGCGTGATGCCGTTGCCACCGTGGGTCTGTACGGCGGCGTCGACCGCGTGCACGCAGGCCTCGCCGGCGGCGTACTTGGCCATGTTGGCGGCCTCGCCGGCAGCCATGTCGTCACCGGCGTCGCACAGCGCTGCCGCCTTCTGGGTCACCAGCCGGGCCAGCTCGATCTCGATGTGCGCCTGGGCCAGCGGGTGGGCGATCGCCTGGTGGGACCCGATGGGCGCCTTCCAGACGGTGCGCTCCTTGGCGTAGGCGGTCGCCCGGTCGAGCGCGTGGCGGCCCAGGCCGGTGGCGAACGACGCCGCCATGATCCGCTCGGGGTTGAGGCCCGCGAAGAGCTGGACGAGCCCGCCGTCCTCGTCGCCGACCAACGCGTCGGCCGGCAGGCGCACGTCGTCCATGAAGACCTGGAACTGCTTCTCGGGGCTGACGATCTCCATCGCGATCGCGTGCGCCTCGAAGCCCGCCGAGTCGGTCGGGACCACGAAGAGGCACGGCTTGAGCTTGCCGGTCCTCGCGTCCTCGGCGCGCGCCACGACGAGCACGTTGTCGGCCTCGTCGACACCCGAGATGTAGACCTTGCGGCCCGTCAGCAGCCAGCCGTCGCCGTCGCGGCGTGCGGTCGTGGTGATGTTGTGGGAGTTGGTGCCGGCGTCCGGCTCGGTGATGGCGAACGCCATCGTGGAGGTGCCGTCGGCGATGCCGGGGAGCCAGCGCTGCTTCTGCTCGTCGGTGCCGTAGCGGGCGATGACCGTGCCGCAGATCGCCGGGCTCACGACCATCATCAGGAGCGGGCAGCCCTGGGCCGCCAGCTCCTCGCAGACGGCTGCGATGTCGCCGATGCCGCCGCCCCCGCCGCCGTACTCCTCGGGGATGTTGATCCCGAGATAGCCGGCGCGGCCGATCTCGAGCCACAGCTCGGTCGTCTTCTCACCCGCGCGCGCCCTCTCGGCGAACCAGTCGCGGCCGAACTTCCCGGCAAGCCTGGCGACCTGGCGACGCAGCTCGAGCCGCTCGTCGGACTCGGTGAAGTTGGTCATGCTGGTTCTCCTTGGGCGTCGTCGACCACGGCGAGGACGTCGCCGGAGGCGACCTGCTGTCCTGGTGTGGCGTTGAGGGTGGTGACCCTGCCGTCGGCGGGGGCCGTGATCGTGTGCTGCATCTTCATCGCCTCCATCACCAGGACGACGTCACCGGTGGTGACCTCGTCGCCCTCGGCAACGGCGACCTTGACGACCGTCCCGGGCATCGGGGCCAGCAGGCTGCCGCTGGGGATGGCGTCGGCGGGATCGGTGAAGCGTGGGACCTCGCGCAGGCAGGCGGACCCGGCCGGGCCGTCGACCCAGAGCTCCCGAGCGGCGCCCGGGGCAGTGGTGCTCCGCACGCCACGGACCAGCGTCGCCACGCCCTCGACCTCCAGGCGCGCATGCGTCGGCGAGACGTCGAGGACCGTGATGCCGTCCACGGCGAACCCGTCCCGCGTCCCCCACCACTCGACGGGCCGGTGGTCCTCGAACGTCGTGCGCTGGGGCTGGCTGACGACGTTGCGCCAGGCCGCAGGGATGCCGCGCTGGACCGTACGGCGCTCGGCGTCCTCCGCGGCGAGCATCAGCGCGCCGGCGACGGCCGTCGCCCGGTCGGGGACGCCCACCTTGGGCAGCTCGGCCCGTTCGAGCCACGTGGTGGTGACCTCGTCGGCGGCGAACTCGTCCGCGAGCAGGATCGCCACCAGGTGGTCGCGGTTGGTCACCACGCCGTGGATGCGAGCCCGGCGCAGCGCGCTGACGAGCTGCCGGACCGCCTGGCTCCGCGTGGGCGCCCAGGAGATGACCTTCGCCAGCATCGCGTCGTAGTGCGTGCCGACGAGCGCGCCGGACGCGAAGCCGGAGTCGACGCGGATCCCGGCGCGCGCGAGCGGCCCGAACTCGGCGTCGGCCGGCAGGTCGAGGGTGACCAGCGGGCCGCTCTGGGGCGTGTAGTCGGCATCCTCGGCATAGAGCCGCACCTCGATCGCGTGCCCGGCGGGCCGAGGAAGGCGCTCTGCGCCTGTCACGAAACCCCGGCCCTCGGCCACGGCGAGCTGCAGCTCGACGAGGTCGACGGCGTGCACCAGCTCGGTGACCGGGTGCTCGACCTGCAGGCGGGTGTTCATCTCCAGGAAGAAGAACCGCTCGGTGTCGGGGTCATAGAGGAACTCAACGGTCCCCGCCCCGCGATAGTCGACGGCCGCTGCCGCGCGCCGCGCGGCGTCGTGGAGCGCACTGCGGACGTTGGCCGGCAAGGAGGCGGCCGGCGCCTCCTCGACCACCTTCTGGTGGCGCCGCTGCACCGAGCAGTCGCGCTCACCGAGGACGAGCACGTCGCCGCAGCCGTCGCCGACGACCTGCACCTCGACGTGGCGTGAGCGCTCGACATACGGCTCGATGAAGACCGTGCCGTCGCCGAACGCCGACTCGGCCTCGGCCTGCGCCGTCGCGACCTCGCCTGCGAGGTCCTCGAGCCGGCGCACCACCCGCATGCCTCGACCACCCCCGCCCGCCGACGCCTTCACGAGCAGCGGCAGGTCGACCGCCGTGGGTCGGTCGGGTGCTTGGAGCGTCGGGACGCCGGCGTCACGCATCAGGCGCTTGGCCTCGACCTTGGAGCCCATCGCCTCGATCGACGTGGGCGTCGGCCCGACCCAGATCAGGCCGGCGGCCTCGACGGCGCGGGCGAAGTCGGCGTTCTCCGACAGGAAGCCGTAGCCCGGGTGGATCGCGTCCGCTCCGGTCCGCCGGGCGGCCTCGATGATGAGCTCTCCGCGCAGATAGGTCTCGCTGGGAGCACTGCCCGGCAGACGTACGGCGACGTCCGCCTCGGCGACGAAGGGCAGCCCGGCATCGGCGTCGGAGTGCACGGCGACCGTCTCGATCCCGAGGCGGCGGCAGGTGGCGAAGACGCGGCGGGCGATCTCGCCCCGGTTGGCGACAAGAAGTCGGTTGATGGTCGTCATCTCGGGGTCCCCTCGGCGTTGTTCGTGGAGGAGCGCAGCGGGGGAACGCTGAACGTCGTGGGGTGAGTCATGTGCGGAACACTCCGAATCGGTCGGTTCCGACGATCGGTCTGTTCGCGATCACCGACAAGCAGATGGCGAGCACCGTCCGGGTGTCTCGGGGGTCGATCACTCCGTCGTCATAGAGCATCCCGGAGAGGAAGTAGGGCAGCGACTGCTCCTCGACCTGCGCCTCGACGATCTCCTTGATGCCGGCGAAGCCCTCGGCATCGAAGGTGTTGCCCTTCGACTCCGCCGACTGACGCGCGACGATCTCCAGGACCCCGGCGAGCTGCGCCGGGCCCATGACCGCGCTCTTGGCCGAGGGCCAGGTGAAGAGGAACCGCGGGTCGAAGGCGCGCCCGTTCATGCCGTAGTTGCCGGCGCCGTACGACGCCCCCATGATCACGCTGAGGTGCGGCACCCGGCTGTTGCTGACCGCGTTGAGCATCTGGGCGCCGTGCTTGATGATCCCGCCCTGCTCGTATTCCTTGCCGACCATGTAGCCGGTGGTGTTGTGCAGGAACAGCAGCGGGGTGTCGACCTGGTTGGCGAGCTGGATGAACTGCGTCGCCTTCTGGGCCTCCTGGCTGAACAGCACTCCCTGGGCGTTGGCCAGGATGCCGATCGGCTGACCGTGGATCTTCGCCCAGCCGGTCACCAGGCTGGTGCCGTAGAGCGGCTTGAACTCGTCGAAGACCGCTCCGTTGGTGGCACTGCGGCCGTCCACGATCCGGGCGATCACCTCGCGCGGGTCGAAGGGCTCCTTGAGGTCCTGCGGGATCAGGTCGAGCAGTCCGTCGGGGTCGGCCTCGGGCTCGGCGAAGCTCTCGGCTGCGGGCGCCCCGCCCTTGCGCCAGTTGAGCCGCGCGACGATCCGACGGCCGATCCTGATGGCGTCGTGCTCGTCCTCGGCGAGGTAGTCGGCGAGCCCGGAGGTCCGCGCGTGCATCTCGGCACCACCGAGCGACTCGTCGTCGGTCTCCTCGCCGGTGGCCATCTTCACCAGCGGCGGCCCACCCAGGAACACCTTGGCGGCGTCGCGCACGAAGACGGTGTAGTCGCTCATCCCGGGGACATAGGCACCGCCGGCGGTGGAGTTGCCGAAGACGAGCGCGATCGTCGGCTGCTTGGCGGCCGAGGAGCGGGTCAGGTCGCGGAAGAGCTTCCCGCCGGGGATGAAGATCTCCTTCTGCGTCGGCAGGTCCGCGCCGCCGGACTCGACCAGGGAGAGGGTGGGGAGCCCGTTCTCCTCGGCGATCTGCGAGGCGCGGAAGATCTTCTTGACCGTCCAGGGGTTGGAGGCGCCCCCCTTCACGGTCGGGTCGTTGGCGCTGATCATGCACTCGACACCCTCGACCACGCCGATGCCGGTGATCACCGACGCCCCGACCGTGAAGTCGGAGCCCCAGCCGGCCAGCGGGGACAGCTCGAGGAACGCCGAGCCGGGGTCGACGAGCAGCTCGATCCGCTCGCGGGCGGTCAGCTTGCCGCGCGCGCGGTGGCGATCGACATACTTCTCACCGCCGCCGGCGACGGCGACCGCGTGCTGGGCGTCGAGGTCGGCGATCTTGTCGAGCATCGCCTCGCGGTTGGTGACGGTCACTGCGACGTCCCCTCCACGACTGCCTTCATCCGCTCCAGCGTGGTGCGCATGCCCTTGCGGTTGGTGCGCGAGCGCAGCGGGCCGAGCACCAGCCAGTAGGCCCTCATCGCCAGGTTGCCCTCGAGCCGGAAGTACTCCGTCACGTCGGTGCCGCCCTTGCGCGGGGTGAGGCGGTAGCCCCAGTTGTTGACAGTGACGGCGTCGGTGCCGACGGCGAACTCGAACACCTTCCCCGGCTCGCACGCCGTGACCTGGCACGGCGACCAGTAGGTCGGGCCGACGCCGTTGCGCTTGACGTGGCCGGCGAAGGACGCGCCGACCTCGGGGCCGGTCGAGCCGCGCGTCCACTTCCCCTCGAAGGTCTCGGGACTGAACTCCCCGATCCGCGTCACGTCGCTGACCAGGTCCCACACCTCGTCGGGCGACGCGTCCATCCAGACCGTCACCTCGTCACCCATCTTCATGACGCATACCCCAACAACTTCGCAGCCAGATCGGTCAACACTTCGCTTGCTCCTCCTCCGATGGGCAGGATCCGGGCGTCGCGGTAGTGCCGCTCAACCTCGGTCCCGTGCATGTAGCCGGTGCCGCCGTGCAGCTGCACCGCCTGGTCGCAGACGTATGTCGATGCCTCGACCGCCGTCTGCTTGGCCAGCGCCGCCTCGGCGATGACCTGCTCGCCGGCAACGTGGCGCTCGACGACGGCGTGCGTGTAGGCGCGGGCCACCTCGACCTGCCGGTGCATCTCGACCAGCTTGTGCTGCACGACCTGGTTGGCGATGAGCGGCTTGCCGAACGTCTCGCGCTCGCGGCAGTACGCCGCCGTCAGCTCCAGCGACCGCGCCGCGATCCCGTAGGCGTGGACGGCGAGCGCGATCCGCTCGACCACGAACTGGGCTGCGATCTGGTAGAAGCCCGAGCCCTCCTCGCCGACCAGGTTGGCGGCGGGGACCCGGACGTCGACGTAGGACAGCTCGGCGGTGTCGCTGCAGTGCCAGCCCATCTTGCGCAGGTTGCGGGTGACGGTGAACCCGGGGGTGCCTCGCTCCACGACGAGCAGGCTGACCCCCGCGTGGCCGGGGCCGCCGGTGCGCACGGCGGTGGTGACGAAGTCGGCGCGGACGCCGGAGGTGATGAAGGTCTTGGAGCCGTTGACGACGTAGTGGTCGCCGTCGCGCTCGGCGCGGGTCGTGATCCCCGAGACGTCGGACCCACCGCCCGGCTCGGTGACGGCGAGCGAGGCGATCGCCTCGCCGGCCAGGACCGGCCGGACGAACCGGTCGACGAGGTCGGGGTTGCCGGAGGCCGCGATGTGGGGCAGGGCGATGCCGTTGGTGAAGAGCCCGGCCATCAGCCCGCTGGAGGCACCGGCGGCGAACATGCCCTCCTGGAGCGCGACGGTGTCGGCGAGGTCGCCGCCCTCACCACCGACGTCCTCGGGGAAGGACACGCCGAGGAGTCCCTGCTCGGCCGCCTTGAGGTGGAGCTCGCGCGGGATCTCGCCCGCGTCCTCCCAGTCCTGGAGGTGGGGTGCGACCTCGCGCCGGACGAACTCGGCCGCAGTCGCCCGCAGCGCCTCCCGGTCGGAGGTTGAGGAAGGCGCCGTGGCGCCTGTCACGAAACCGCTCACATCAACCCCTGCTCGATCGAGACGTGCCGCGACCTGATCCACTCGCCGAGCCCCTTGGCCTGCGGGTCGAACCGGGTCGACGCCGCGACCCCGTCGCCGAGCAGCCCGTGGATGACGACGTTGACCGCTCCCAGGTTGGTGAGCGGGAAGACCTCGATGTCGAGGCCCTCTGCTTCCGGGACCAGCTCGGCGACCTTGCGCGGAGTGATCAGCTTGCACAGCCACTCTGCCCGTCGTTCGCGGTGAGGCGAGCCGTCATGGGCGACCCAGAGGCCGATGTTGGCGTCGCCGCCCTTGTCGCCCGACCGGGCGTGGACGAACGTGCCCAGGGGGTGGCGCTGCGTGAGCACGTCCGCGGGCGCGCTGCGGTCGGCGTCGGTCTCGCTGTCGGTGGCGGGGTGCAGGGTGGAGACCGGGGGCTCCCCCACGCTCTCCCGGGTTCCGTCTGCGTGGACCACGACGTGTTCGACGGCCGACCGGTCGACGTACTCCGCACGATAGATCCCGAACGGGGTCGCCGGGCCGGGCGGGGCGGTCAGCGTGAAGCCGGGATAGGAGCCGAGCGCGAGCTCGACGACCGCAGCGGTGAAGGGCTTGCCGACCGGTCCCGGGTCGGGGTCCTTGACGGTGCAGCGCAGCAGCGTCGACGCACCCTGCTCGGTGTCGGCGTCGGGGGTGGGCAGGTCGAGCGGCGACCAGACCACCTCGGCGGGCGCGGGGACCAGCGCCGCGGTCACCTGGTCACGGACCCAGTCGCGCTTGGCCTCGATGTCGAGCCCGGTCAGGACCAGCTCCACCTGGTTGCGCCAGCCGCCGAGCTCGTTGACGCAGACCTTGAGCCGCTCCGGCGGGGCCTCGCCGCGCACGCCCGAGATCGCGACGCGGTCGGGACCGGCCTCGGCCAGGGTGATCGTGTCGAGCAGGGTGGTGACGTCGGGGCCGAGATAGCGGGTCGACTGGATCTCATAGACCAGCTGCGCGGTGACGGTGTCGACCGTGACGGCGCCGCCCGTGCCGTCGTGCTTGGTGATCACGCTCGAGCCGTCGGCGGCGACCTCGGCGAGCGGGAAGCCGAGCGGGCGGCTGCGGTCGGGCAGCGAGCCGAAGCCGCTGAAGTTGCCTCCGGTCGCCTGGGTGCCGCACTCGAGGACGTGACCGACGACGACCGCGCCGGCGAGCTCGTCGAGGTGCTCGTGGGTCCAGCCGTGGTGGGCTGCGGCGGCACCGACGACGAGCGAGGCGTCGGTGACCCGGCCGGTGACGACGATGTCAGCGCCCTGGCGCAGCGCCGCGGCGATGCCGAACCCGCCGAGATAGGCGTTGGCCGTCAGTGCCTGGGGCCACAGGGCCAGCGGGCGCAGGTCGTCGCCCTCCACATGGGCGATCGCCGGGTCGAGCCCGAGGCCGCGCGCGACCTCGCGGAGCTTGTCGGCCAGGCCCGCGGGGTTGAGCCCGCCGGCGTTGCTGACGATCCGCACGCCCTTCTCGAGCGCCAGCCCCAGGCAGTCCTCGACCTGACGGACGAAGGTCCGGGCATAGCCGAGCGTCGGGTCCTTCATGGTGTCCTTGCCGAGGATGAGCATGGTCAGCTCGGCGAGGTAGTCACCGGTCAGGACGTCGAGGCTCTGCCCGTCGTCGGCACCCTCGAGCATCTCGCGCATCGCGCTGAGGCGGTCGCCATAGAAGCCCGAGCAGTTGCCGATGCGCAGCAGCTCAGCCACGGCCGGCCTCCCGTCCGGATCCGGGCGGACCCGCAAAGCACTGCGCGATGTCGAGCCACCTGTCGGCGCCGGCGCCGGTGGCGACGAGGTCGGTGTCGGCGCGGTGGACCCGCTGGGTGGCGAGCAGGCACAGGTCGAGCGCGGAGCCGGTCACCGTCTCGGCGGCCGTCTCGGGCCCGAAGGACCAGACGTCGCCGTCGGGCGCGACCAGGTCGATACGGAACTCCTCGGCCGGCGGTTGCAGCGAGTTGTTCAGGAAGGCGAAGTCACGGGTGCGTACGGCGAGGTGCGCGACGTGGCGGATCCGGTTGCTCGGCTCCGGGGTGACCCCGAGCGCCTCGTGCACGTCGAGGCTGTGGGCCCACGTCTCCATCAGCCGGGCGGTGGCCATGGAGGTCGGCGACATGGGGGGCCCGAACCAGGGCATCTTGCCGGCGCCGTACGTCGACAGCGCGCTCTTCAGCGCCGCGCGTGCCGTGCGCCAGCGAACCAGCAGGTCGGGGTCCTGGGCGATCGCGAGCGCGCAGGTGTCGACATAGCCGGTCACGTCGGCGAGCGCCTCGGTGACGACCTGGTCCCAGGCCTCCTTGTCGGTCGCGGCCTTGGTGGCGACCTCGTCGGTCCAGGCGAGGTGGGCGACCTGGGCGGCGACGTCCCAGCCGGCAGCGGGGGTCGGGGTGTGCCACCCGGCTTCGTCGAGATCCGCGACCAGCGCCTCGAGGGCGTCGCCCTCGGCCTCGAGGTCGCTCAGGACGGTGGTGAGGACGTCGTTCATGCGGACCTCTTGTGGGTTGGGGAACCGGGGCGGGGTGATGAGGGCAGGCGCAGCCCGCCCGCGTTCCCCAGGCTCGGTGCAGTGATCAGGACAGTCATCGCGCCAGCTCTCGGTCGAGCACGTCGGCCCAGTGGTCGAGGATGCGACGGCGCCGGGCGGCGTCGTCGGAGAAGGTGTTGGCCAGGCCGAGTCCGCGGACGAGGTCGAGGGTGGCCTGGACGAGCTCGCGCACGCCGGGCTGCGACTCGTCGGCACCCAGGGCCGCGACCGTCAGCCGGTGCACCTCGCGCCCGACCCGCTGCTCGAGGGGCTCGACGGCTGCGAGCAGGACCGCGTCGGTGCGGGCTGCGACCCACAGCTCGAGGGCGGCGGTGAAGACCGGTGAGCTGAAGTGGTCACCGAGCATCCCCAGCACCGCGCGGGTCCGTCGACGTCCGTGTGGCAGCTTGGCGACGGCGGCCGAGAGCTCGGCGCCACGGAGCTCGGTGAGGTGCTCGACGGCGGCGACGACGAGGTCGTTCTTGGTCGGGAAGTGGTGGAGCTGGGCCCCGCGTGAGACCCCTGCGCGCTCGCTCACCAGCGTCGTCGAGGTCCCGGAGTAGCCGCGCTCGACCAGGCACTCGACCGTCGCCTCGAGCAGACGCAGCCGCATCGCACGGGTGCGCTCCTCCTGCGGGACGCGCGCTGTCGTGGTCACGGACACCATGGTGGCCGTTCATGAACAAACAGTCAAGCCTGACTTTTAGTGGTGATGGTCCCGTTGGGTCAGGTGAGCCGGGCCGCCAGCGGCAGCCGGGAGCGAGCGGTCAGCCCGACGATGAGGGCGGTCAGCAACGGCAGCACCACCACGAGCCCCAGGATCATCAGCCAGGGGATGTCGAGGTAGGGCCCGGACTCGCACACCAGCGGTACGTTGTTCGTGGCGGTGCAGATGCCCTCGCCCATGGTGGTCAGCGGATAGGTGATCGCCACCCCCGGGATGAAGCCCACGATCGTCCCGAGGACGGCCCCGATGACACCGACCATGAGTGCGTACGACGCCGCGACCCCACGGCGAGCCCGGGGCGCAGCCCCGACCGCAGCCAGGGTCGCCAGGTCCGGCTTCGCGTCGGCGAGTGCCAGGAACGTGGCGGTCAGGGTGCCGCCGAGCATCAACACCGCGCCGAGGGTGAAGAGGATGAGCAGCAGGATGAAGACCTCATCGGGTGCCTGATAGCCGCGCTCGACGTAGAGCTGGCTGTTGGCGGCGACCGAGCCGAGCGCCTCGTCGAGGCTCTCCTCCGCACTGGTGCTCAGCGTCTCGCCGATGAGGATCCCCGCCGGCATGACGTCGGTGTCGAGCTCCGCAGCCAGGACCGTGGGCAAGATGGCCTGGGCAGCGGGATAGCGCTCGGCTGATCGGACGTAGGCAGCCGGCCAGGTGAAGTCGTCCTTCCCGGACTCGTCGGTCGCCGGGTCCCAGCTATGCGCACGCACGCGAACCTCGTCACCGCTCACCGCCCGGCTGGCGAACACGACCGCCCGTCCGGCGGACAGGCTGCGGGACACGGTCGCGCGCTGCTGGTCGTCCAGGCCAAGGAAGCTGGGCGCGGTGTCGGCGACCACGACGCTCGCCCCGAGGCGACCGCCCCAGCCTTCGAGGAGCGCGTCCTCCCGTCCCCGGCCCGGCTGCTGGAACTCGAGATTGAGGGTTGCACCGTCAGCGGAGTCGAAAGGCAACCCCCGGACGACCTCGACGTTGCCCTCGTCCTCGACCCGACCGCGCACCACGGCCTCGACGTCGGCCCACGCACGCTCGGAGGGCACGTCGGACGCACTGCCCATCGACGACGTCGAATAGAGGGTGACGACCCCGACGCCCATCGGCAGCTCGGGGACGTAGGTCGCCCGGTTCTCGGCCTCGTCGCTGCTGTTGGCGATGCCGAGGGCAACCACCCCGGCGACCGTCGCAGCCACCGCGGCGATGGCCGGAACGGTGCGGGTCCGGTGCCGGGCCGCGTCCCGGACGGCATAACGCATCACCAGGGGGAGACGACGCGCGAGCCGCCCCACTGCCCCGACCACCAGGGGCACGACGAAGACCATCCCCAGGACGGATACGACCGCGCCGAAGGCGATCGCGAGCTCACCGCCCTTGACGCCGATGACCGACAGCGCGACACCGACGCCGAGCAGGACGAACCCGAGGGCCGGCGTGCGGGCCGACGGGGGCGGATCCCCGCGTCGACCTGCCAGGACCGCGACGACATCCTGGCGCGATGCCAGCCACGCCGGCACGAGCGCAGCCAGGAACGCGCTGAGCAGGCCGAAGGCCGCCACGATCGCGACGACGAGCCAGTTGACCTCGACCGGTCCGAACCAGACGCCGCTGAAGCGCTGGACGAGCGGCACGAGACCCAGGCCGAGCACCACACCGACGACAGCGCCGACCAGGGCGGCGATCGTCCCGAGGACGACGCCGGTGCCCAGCACGACCCGGCGCGCCTGGCGCGGGGTTCCTCCCGACGCCGCGATCAGGGCGAGCGTCCGGGCCTGGCGTCGGGCGCCCACCGCGAAGGCGGGGCCAGCGAGCAGGACCACCTCGAGCAGCGCCATCGCGACGACGAGAGCAGCGACGGTGATGTAGGTGCTGGATCCGTCGTCCATGTGCGCGGAGACGTCCTCGACTTCCGGCGGATCGGTGATGACTGCCCGGGAGAAGACGAGGGCCCCCCGCTCGTTGAGGTCGCGGACGTTGCTCCACAGCACGGGATCGCCGCCGACGAGCCAGTCGGTCGTGGTGTCGTCGCTGGCGAAGGCGCGGCCGAAGGTGCCGGGCGGGCCGGTGACGGTCGGGGTCTCGCGATGGGTAGCGTCTCGGCCGATGCCGACCACCTCGACGCTCTCGCCCAGCACCTCGAGACGGTCGCCGATCTCCACGCCCCTCTCGGCGGCAGCCTCGTTGACCACCACATCGCCGGCCGCTCCGGGAAGCTCCCCGGTGTGCAGCTCGAAGAGCCCGTGGCTCAGCGGGTCGCGCAGGTCGACCTCGACCGGGACGGAGGGCACCGCGCGCTTGTCGAGGACGACCTCGGCATAACCCTCGTCGATGGTGATGACATCGCGATCACCCAGGACCTCGGTCAGCGTCGACCGGGTCGGAGCGTCTCCCCGGCCGGTGACACTGAGCTGGCCGTTCGAGGGGTCGGGGCTCTGGACCACCACGCCTCCGACGGGCTGGACCCGCGCCTGTGCCGCCCCCATCTTGCGCGGGATCGCGTCCACAGCGCTGACGTCGGCGGTCGCCTGCACCACTGCAGCGGCAGTGACCGCGAGCACGGGCAGGGTGATCAGTGCCAGCACCAGCAGGCTGCGGCCCTTCGACCGGGCGACGTCGCGCCAGGCGAGGCGCAGGGCTGGCCGCCAACCCCTCACGGGGCGACCTCCAGCAGCTCTTCGGCCACGTCGGCGCCGGACTCGTCGACGACGAGACCGTCCCGGAGGAAGACGACGCGGTCTGCCCAGGCGGCGTGGCGGGCCTCGTGGGTGACCAGCACCCCCGCGGCGCCTGCGTCGCAGCGGCCACGCAGCAGCCGCAGGATCTCCTCACCGGTGTCGGTGTCGAGTGCGCCGGTGGGCTCGTCGGCCAGGATCAGCCGCCGCTCCCCCACGATCGCCCGCGCTATCGCGACCCGCTGCTGCTGTCCTCCCGACATCTCGTCGGGGAACCGGTCGGCGAGGTCGACGATGCCGACCTCCTCGAGCGCGGCCAGCGCCAGCGCCCTGGCGGCCCTGGTCCGTTCGCCGTCGAGCTCGCGCGGGAGCGCGACGTTCTCCGCCGCGGTGAGGGCGGGAATGAGGTTGAAGTCCTGGAAGACGTAGCCGATCGACGTACGCCGCATGCGTGCTCGGCCGGCGCCGCCCAGCTCGCCCAGCAGCGAGCCCTCCACGCTGACCGTGCCGCTGGTCGGCTCGTCGAGGCCGCCGGCGATCGTGAGCAGCGTGGACTTGCCGGAGCCGGAGGGGCCCATGACGGCGACGAGCTCGCCGGCGCGGACGGTGAAGCTGACGCCACGCAGCGCGTGCACCAGCGTCGCCCCCTCGCCGTGCACCCGGGTGACGTCGTCGAGACGGAGCACAACACTCATGAGCTGACTTCCTCTTCGTGGTTCGCCGGCACGGGGCGGGCAGGTGTGTGGAGCTGACCCTCGGCCGCGGCGCGCCGCAGACGCGCCTCGCAGTGGTCGAGCCAGCGGATCTCCGCCTCGGCGTCGAAGACCAGGGAGTCGAGGACGAGGGACCAGGCGAGGTCCTCGGGCTGGTCGGGTCGGGCGGCGCGACCGGTGCGCTTGAGCCGGGTGTAGTCCTGCAGCGCCTTCATCGTCGCCGCCCGCTGCTTCTGGACCAGGCCGGTGACGTCGACGCCGGGAAGGGTCACGGCGATCGCGAGCTTGATCGCCAGCTCGTCGCGGGGAGGTTGGGTGCGAGGCACCGGCGTGGAGAACCACGCCGCCACCTCGCCCCGTCCGGAAGAGGTGATGCGATAGCTCACCTGGGCCGCCTGGTCGGGCGCGTCCTGCGACCCCCCGTCGCTGACGTGCTCGACCAGGCCGTCGCGCTCGAGCCGGGTCAGGGTCGTGTAGACCTGCCCGACGTTGAGCGGCCACGTCGACCCCGTGCGCTGCTCGAACTCCGCCCGGAGCTGGTAGCCGTACATCGGCCCCTGCTCCAGCAGGGCGAGCATCGCCGCGCGGATCGTCATCGCTCGCCTCTCCCCCGCCGGCCCCCGTGACCGGCGATGGCAGGACTGTATACCAAGTATGCATACCCGGTATACCCCCCAATTTCCGGACCTGAGGATTCCGTCCGCGACGCAGCCACGCACCGGGTGTTTCGGGGCCGGCAGAGCGGGGCAGGACATGACCGGTCGTCATCAGTAGGGTGGCCGCCGTTCGAGCAGGGCTCGACCACCATCGACCTACCGGTCTTCACGAGGGGAACACATGTCCAGCTATGAGAACCCGCCCACCGATCCGTACGGCGCGGGCCCGCAGGACCCGAACGCACAGCAGAGCGGCGCGTACGGCCAGCCCTACGGCCAGCCCTACGGCCAGCCCGCCGGCGTCCCGCAGGGCGTCACCTTCGCCCACTGGGGCAAGCGCGTCGGCGCCTACGTCATCGACGCCTTGATCGCGATCCCGCTGTTCATCCCCTACGGCATCGCGGCGGGCATGGCCTCCAGCTCGGCCGAGGTCGACCCCGTCACCGGCCAGATGACCATCGACGAGGGCTCCACCGGCCTCGCGCTGATCCTCATGCTGCTGAGCCTGGTGCTCTACCTCGCCTACTTCATCTGGAACTACTGCATCAAGCAGGGCAAGACCGGCTACACCATCGGCAAGGGCGTCATGGGCATCAAGCTGGTGAAGGCCGAGACCGGCCAGCCGGTCGGCGCCGGCATGTCGTTCGTGCGCCAGCTCGCCCACATCCTCGACAGCCTGCCCTGCAACATCGGCTACCTGTGGCCGCTGTGGGACGCCAAGCGCCAGACGTTCGCCGACAAGGTGATGGGCACCTACGTCATCGACCAGCCCAAGGGCTGACCCACGCTCCACCTGCCGACCCGTCCGGTCCTCCGGGCGGGTCGGTCCCGTTGTGGCCGGTGTCACACCCCGTCACTAGGCTCACGGCTCTTCAGCACCACCACACACACGAGGGAAGCATGACCAACTACGGCGACACCCCAGACGAGACCCCGCAGAACCCCTACGGCCAGCAGCCCCCGCAGGGTCCGCCCGGCGAGCCCGGCTACGGACCGCCCCCGCAGGGCCCGCCCGGCTACGGACAGCCCCCGGCCGACCCCTATGGCCAGCCCTACGGCGCCGGCGGCGGCCAGCCGCCGTACGGCCAGCCGCCCTATGGCGGGACCAGCGGCCCCGGGGGCCGGGTGGGCCCGCGCAGTTCGGCGTCGGTGACGCGTTCGGCTGGGGCTGGCGCAAGCTCCAGGCCAACCTCGGGTCGATCCTGCTCGCCGCGGTGGTGCTCTTCGCCGCCGTGGCGATCATCCAGATCATCCAGGGCGTGGTGACCGGTGGCTTGAGCGCGGGCTCGAGCTCGACGATGGAATACAACCCCGAGACCGGCGAGTTCGAGGGCGGCCCCGCCAGCAGCGGGCTGCTCGGCGCGTCGATCATGGCCTCGATGTTCTTCGGCGTGGTCAGCCTGGTGGTCCAGCTGGCGATCCAGGCCGGCATCGTCAAGGGCGCGCTCGACCTCACCCACGGCAGGCCGATCTCTCTCGGTTCGATGTTCGCAGGCATCAACTGGCTGCAGGTGCTCGTCGCGTCGCTGATCATCGCCGTCGCCACGTTCATCGGCTTCCTGCTCTGCATCCTGCCGGGGTTCGCGGTGATGTTCCTGACCTCGTTCACGCTCCACTTCATCATCGACAAGGGGCTCCCAGCCGTCGAGGCGATCAAGGCCAGCGTCTCGTTCACCATCGCCAACGCCGGCACGCTGATCGTGTTCTTCATGGCCTGCCTCGCCGCCTACATCGTCGGCGCGCTGCTGTGCCTCATCGGCCTGCTCGTGGCCATCCCGGTCGTCGTGCTGGCCCAGGCCTACGCCTACCGCACCCTCCAGGGCGAGCAGGTCGCTGCCTGATCGACGCCGATCACACCGCAGCGACGGTGAGCGCGATGCGGGCGCGGACCGGTGGCGAGAGCCATCGCGTCCGCGCCCGTCGCAGTCGCAGCCCCGACCACAGCAGGAAGACCGGGGCGACCGCCAGTGGCAGCCACCAGATCCCGGTTGCCGCGAGCCCGCCGAAGAACAGCGACGTCATCGTGGTGGACGCGGACAGCCGACCCGCATAGCCGGCCATCACGGCGTGGGGGGCCGGGGTGGCCCGCGGTGAGGAGAGGTCGACCGAGAACGGGTTGCGGACAGACCACGACATCGTCACCGCCAGGACCTGGACGAGCACGACCAGCCAGCACGCCGTCACGGCGATGCCCATCGCCGGCGACGGCAGGCCCGTGCCGACGGCCGCCAGCACGACCGTGATCCCCGAGACGACGACCATGCACTCGCCCGTCACCCACGCCCGTGCCGCCCAGGTCACGCCTGCGGGAACCGGGAGCGACTCGCGCCAGACCATTCCGCGCCCGTCGAGGCACCAGGCGTTGACGCCGAACAGCAGCGCGGCGCCACTCGCGGCCAGGCCGGGCAGCATCAGCACCGTGCCCCACTGCATGGGGGTGACGAGGGCGATCAGTCCGGGTCCGAGCCCCAGCACGATCAGGCCGCGGCGCATCCCCACCGACCGCCAGACCGAGCCCCGGTCCAGCCGCAGCAGCAGGGCCAGCTCGGGCGAGAGCAGCCGAGGTCGCGGCGCGTGCCTGGCCTCGTGCACCCCGGAGTCGGCCTTCAGCTCCTCGCGCGGCGGCAGGCCGAGGGCCCAGCGAGCCGGCCAGGCGCCCAGCCAGCCGGCGGCCACGGCGACGAGTGCTGCGGCGACGGCAGCCGCCTCCCACTCCTGCGTCAGCGAGGCCTCGGCGAGCCAGGTGGTGGGCAGTGCACGACCGACGTCGACCAGCCGGCCGCTCAGCTGGAGCGCGACGACAGCTGCGGCGACCAGCCCCAGACCGAGGCGTACGGCGCCGACACCGTGCTCGAGTCGGCGTACGCCCTCGACCCCCCAGCCCACCAGCTGGGCGATCGCCGTGGCCGCCAGCACCCACAGCACGACGACCACCTGGGCGCCGGGCAACCGTCCGGGCGGAGCGACGAGGGCGGTGATGGCGAGCAGCCCCCACAGCTGGATGAGCCAGGCGAGGTTGACCGGGCTCAGCGCCAGTGCGCCGAGGTGCTCGGTCCGGGGACCCACCGGGTGGATCGCCAGCTCACTGCGTGAGAGCAGCTCGCGGCCACCACCGGCGCCCATCGAGGCGCCGATCCCGAGGAGCAGGCACGAGGCGTAGCCGAGTCCCAGGTTGGCGCGCAGCCCGTCGGCGAGGTCGCGGACGAGCGTCGCGAGGACACCGGAGCCCTGCTCGTCCCAGCCTGCCGGGGAGGCGGCCAGCAGGACGGTCAGCCCGAGGACCCCGACGAGCGCTGCCGTGGCGGCACGGCGCCGGCGGACAGTACGGCCTCGGAACCGCAGGACGTGGCCCAGGTCGGCGGCCGCGTCGAGCCAGGTCTGCGACGACGGGCGGCCCGTCTCAGTCGAGGAGCGCACGATAGGCCTCGCCGGTGAGGTCGCCGGCGTCCATGGTGGCGACCCGCGCCCCGCCGCGCAGCACCACCGCCGAGGTGCAGGCCTGCATCGCCAGCTCGCGCAGGTGGGTCGAGACGAGCGTGCACGCTCCCCGCGCCCGCGCGTCCGCGATCACCTCGAGGGTCGCCTCCACCCCGATCGGGTCGACCCCGTCGAAGGGCTCGTCGAGCAGCAGCACCGCCGGTTCGTGGAGGGCCGCGAGGACGACGCTGAGCCGCCGGCTCATGCCGTGGCTGAACCCGCCGACGACGCGATGGGCGACGTCACCGAGCTCGAAGCGCTCCAGCAGCTCGCGGCCACGGGCCTCCCAGGCCGGCATCCGGCGCAGGCTCGCCGAGAGCTGCAGGTGCTCCCAGGGCGTGGCCCGCGGCACCAGGCCGCCGACGTCGGGGCAATAACCCACCGATCGCCGTACGCCCAAGGGGTCGGTGCTGGCGTCGTGACCGGCGACCAGGACCTGCCCGGCGCTCGGCGGCACCACGCCAGCAAGCACCTTCATCGTGGTGGACTTGCCGGCCCCGTTGCGACCGAGCAGCGCCGTCGCGTGGCCGGCATCGGCGACCAGGTCGACGCCCGAGACGGCCTCGACGTCGCCGAAGCGCACATGGAGGTCACGGACGGCGATGGCGGGCTGGCTCACTCGCCCCATCCTCCCCGAGTCGGCTCGTCTGCACATGAGAACGGGCCGAGTCCCCCGGGGACATGTAACGCGCTGTCCGGTGCACTACCGCGCCGTCGCAACGACGCGGTGGTGCGCTGAACAGCGCGTTACAAGGTGAGGAGCGTGGTGGCAGACCTCAGGCGGGGAAGGACTCGCCCTTCGCCGCGAGGTCGCGCAGATAGGCGCTGGGAGCGAACTTCTCGCCGTACGCCGCTGCGAGCTCGTCGGCGCGAGCGATGAACGCCGACAGGCCGACCTGCCCGTCGCGCTCGTAGCCGAGCATGAACTGCGCCGCACCGCCGGTCCGCGCAGGGAAGCCGATGCCCATGATCGAGCCGATGTTGGCCGCAGCCGCCGAGGTGATCACGCCCTCCTCGAAGCACTTCGCGGTCTCGATCGCCTCGATGAAGAGCAGGCGCTCCTGCATGTCCTGGAACGGGATCTGCTGCTCGGCGACCGGGAAGAGCTCGCCGAGACCGGGCCAGATGCGGGTGCGACGGCCGTTCTCGTCGTATTCGTAGAAGCCGGCACCCTTGAGCCGCGAGGGCCGACCCGCCTCGATCATCGTGGTGACGACGTCGTCGGCGGGGTGGACGGGGGCGTCCTTGCCGTCGCGCTCGGCCGCGTCGATGGTGGCCTTTCGGATCTTGGCCATCAGCTCCATGTTGAGCTCGTCGGAGAGCTGCAGCGTGCCGACCGGATAGCCCGCCTGGGTCGCGGCCCGCTCGAGAGAGACCGGGTGGACGCCCTCGGCCAGCATCGCCAGGCCCTCGTTGACCATCGTGCCGATGACGCGCGAGGTGTAGAAGCCACGGCTGTCGTTGACCACGATCGGGGTCTTCTTGATCTGCTGGACGACGTCATAGGCCTTGGCCAGCGCCTCGTCGGAGGTCTCCTTGCCGCGGATGATCTCGACCAGCGGCATCTTGTCCACGGGGCTGAAGAAGTGGAGCCCGATGAAGTCGGCCGGGCGGTCGACACCTTCGGCGAGCTCGGTGATCGGCAGCGTCGAGGTGTTGGAGCAGAGCAGCGCGTCGGGGTTGACGAACGGTGCGATCTCCGCGAACACCTTGGCCTTGAGGGCGGGGTCCTCGAAGACGGCCTCGATCACGAGGTCGCAGCCAGCGAGGTCCTCCGGCGATGCGGTCGCGGTGATGCGACCGATCAGCTCGTCGGCCTTCTCCTGTGTGAGCTTGCCGCGCTCGATGCCCTTGGCGTTGAGCTTGGCGGTGTAGTCGCGCCCCTTGTCGGCCGACTCCTGCGTCACGTCCTTGAGCACGACCTGCATGCCGGCGCGGGCGCACGAGTAGGCGATGCCCGCACCCATCATCCCGGCGCCGAGGACGCCGACCTTGGTGGCCGTGAACTTCTCCACGCCGTCGGGGCGCAGCGAGCCGGAGTTGATCGCCTGCAGGTCGAAGAAGAACGCCTGGATCATGTCCTTCGACTGCTGGTTGACGATCAGGTTGGTGAGATAGCGCGACTCGATCCGCGAGGCAGTGTCGAAGTCGGTGCTGGCACCCTCGACCGCCGCGCTGAGGATCGCGCGGGGGGCGGGATAGACCGCGCCCTTGGTCTGCTTGCGCAGCAGCGCCGGGAAGGCGGGCAGGAACGCGGCCAGGCCGGGCGAGCGCGGCGTGCCGCCGGGCATCTTGTAGCCCTTGCGGTCCCACGGGTTCTGCGCGGCCTCGGGGTCGTCCTTGACGCTCATGATCCAGGCCTTGGCGGCCGGGACCAGGTCCTCCTGCGTGGCGACGACCTCGTCGATGAGGCCCTTGGCGAGCGCCTTCTGCGGGTCGAACTGGGTGCCCGACATCAGCACGTCCATCAGCGCGGGCTGCAGGCCGAGCATCCGCACGACGCGGGTCACCCCGCCGCCGCCCGGGAGGAGTCCGAGGGTCGCCTCGGGCAGGCCGAGCTTGATCGAGCGGTCGTCGACGGCGATGCGTCGGTTGGCGGCCAGCGCGATCTCGAAGCCGCCGCCGAGCGCGGCGCCGTTGATCGCGGCCACGACGGGACGCGGGAAGAGCTCGAGGCGTCGCAGGCCCGCCTTGACCGACTCGGCCATCTCGAAGATGCGCTCCGCGTCGGCCTTCGTCGCCTGGATCATGTTCTTGAGGTTGCCGCCGGCGAAGAAGGTCTTCTTGGCGCTGGCGATCACCACGCCGGTCACGTCCTCGACCTCGGCATACAACCGGTCGACGGCGTTCTCCATCGACTCCTTGTAGAGCTCGGTCATGGTGTTGGCGCTGGCCGTCGGGTCGTCGAGGGTGAGGGTGACGATGCCGTCGGCGTCGCGGTCGTAGCGGACCGCGGTCTGGGTCTGGGTGTCAGTCATGGGGTGCTCCTGGAAGTCCTGGCCGGAACTGGCGGCAAACGACACGCGCCAGGCCGAATTGGTTGTCGTACGCCGCCAGCTGGGCAGCGATCAGCGGGCGGAGCGATCAGACGAGCTCCACGATCGTCGCGATGCCCATGCCGCCACCGACGCAGAGCGTGGCGAGGCCGCGCTTCTGGCCGCGGCGGGCGAGCTCGTCGACGAGCGTGCCGAGGATGATCGCGCCGGTCGCGCCGAGCGGGTGGCCCATCGCGATGGCGCCGCCGTTGACGTTGGTGATCTCGTCGGAGATGCCCATGTCACGCATGAACCGCATCGCGACGGCGGCGAACGCCTCGTTGATCTCGAACAGGTCGATGTCCTTGACGTCGAGACCGGCCTTGGCGAGCGCCTTGCGGGCGGCCGGGGCCGGTCCGGTGAGCATGATCGTCGGGTCGGCACCACTGACGGCGGTGGCGATGATCCGCGCCCGCGGGGTCAGGCCGAGGTCGCGGCCGACCTGCTCGCTGCCGATCGCCATGAGCGCGGCGCCGTCGACGATGCCCGAGCTGTTGCCGGCGTGGTGGACGTGGTTGATCTTCTCGACCCAGTGGTACTTCTCGAGCGCGACGTCGTCGAAGCCGGCGTCGGCGCCCATCTGGGCGAAGGAGGCCTTGAGGCCCGAGAGGCTCTCGACCGTGGTGCCGGGGCGGATCAGCTCGTCTCGCTCGAGCACCGTGACGCCGTTGATGTCCTTGACCGGGATCACGGGGTCGGCGTAGTAGCCCTGGTCCCAGGCGTTGGCGGCCCGGGCGTGGGACTGTGCGGCATAGGCGTCGACGTCCTCGCGGTTCCAGCCCTCGATCGTGGCGATCAGGTCGGCGCCGATGCCCTGCGGGACGAAGCCGGTCGCGAGCGCGGTCGCGGGGTCGGAGGCCCAGGCGCCACCGTCAGCACCCATCGGCACGCGGCTCATCGACTCCACGCCGCCGGCGAGGATCAGGTCCTCGAAGCCGCCGCGGACGCGCGAGGCGGCTTGGTTGACGGCCTCGAGGCCGGAGGCGCAGAAGCGGTTGAGCTGCACGCCCGCCACGGTCTCGGGATAGCCGGCCTTGAGCGCCGCCGTCTTGGCGATGTCGCCGCCCTGGTCGCCCACGGGGGTCACGACGCCGAGGACGACGTCGTCGACGCGGTGGGGATCGAACTCGGGGTTGCGGTTCTTGATCTCGTCGAGGAGTCCGACCACGAGGTCGACGGGCTTGACCTCGTGGAGCGCACCGGCGGCCTTGCCCTTGCCACGCGGTGTGCGGATGTGGTCATAGATGAATGCGTCTGCCATGCAGGGATTGTGACACCATTACTGTCAGAATCGTCAACGTGTGTGGCCGGAGTCACGCACGCCCCCGACCCTGGAGTCCCGAGGAGGCACGCCGCATGACACCCACCACGCCCGTCGCGCGCGAGCAGGACGCGGGCCCGCAGGTGCTGCTCAGCCTCGAGGAGCTGACCGAGCGGGTCGGGATGAGCGTGCGCAACATCCGCTTCTACACCTCCAAGTGCCTCATCCCGCCACCCCTGCGGCAGGGCAGGTCGGGCTTCTACTCAGCCGACCACGTCGCCCGCCTCGAGCTGGTGCGCGAGCTCCAGGAGCACGGGTTCACGCTGTCCGCGATCAAGGGGTACGTCGATCGCATCCCCGACGACGCCACGCCCTCCGACATCGCGCTGCACCTGTCGCTGCTGGCTCCGGTCACCGGTGAGCGGGACGTCGACGTGCACGACGGGCTGGTCGGCCTGGGTGTCCCGACCTCGGCGGCGCAGGCCGTGGCCGAGGTCTATGCCCGCCACGGACAGCAGGTCGCCGACGAGCTGTCCGAGATCGTCCGCACCCACGTCTGGCCCGCTGTGCGCGATGCCGGCGGCGACGTGGAGAATCTTCGTGAGCTGGTGCACCGGCTCAAGCCGCTGACGATCGCGGGCCTGGTCACGGCCTATGAACAGGCCATGGACGAGAGCGCGCAGTCCCACCAGAACAGGGATCGATGACCCCCTTCGCGATCTATGCCCTCCTCGGCGTCTCCCTCCTGGTGGCCACGCTGCTGCCGGGACTGACCCACCGCATCGCCCTGTCCCCGCCGATGGTGCTGGTCGCGATGGGGATGCTGATCGGGCTGCTCCCCCTGCCCGACAGCGTCAGCCTCGACCCCGAGGCAAACCGCTCGGCCATCACCCATGTCACCGAGTTCACCGTCCTGGTCTCGCTGATGGGGGTCGGCCTGGCGCTCGACCGGCGACTGCGGCTCCGGTCGCTCGCGTCCCTGCGGACGTGGTCGCCCGTATGGCGACTGCTGGCCGTCGCGATGCCGCTGACCGTGCTCGGCGTTGCCCTGCTCGGCTGGTGGGTCGCCGGCCTGGCGCCCGCCGTCGCCCTGCTCCTCGGGGCGGTGCTCGCGCCGACCGACCCGGTGCTCGCCTCCGACGTCCAGGTGGGCAAGCCGGTCACCGAGGAAGGTGAGCGCGACCCCGACGAGGACGACGACATCCGCTTCGCACTGACGGCCGAGGCCGGTCTCAACGACGGCCTGGCCTTCCCGTTCGTCCACCTGTCCCTGCTGCTGCTCGCGGGCGGCTTCGGCGCCGCCGAGCTGGCCGAGTGGGCGGGGTTCTATGTCGTTTTCAAGATCGTCGTCGGTGTCGCCGTCGGCCTGCTCGTGGGCTGGGGCCTGGGCCGGCTCGCCTTCCACTCACGCACCGCTGCCCTGCGGTTGGCCGAGCAGGGCGAGCCGCTGCTGGCGTTGGCGGCACTGCTGATGGCCTATGGCCTCGCCGAGCTCGCCCAGGGCTACGGCTTCCTCGCGGTCTTCGCCTGTGCCATGGCGCTGCGCAACGCCGAACGCGGCCACGGCTACCAGGCCGACATGCACGCCCTGGTCGAGCGGCTCGAGCGGCTGATGACGCTGGCCGTGCTGCTGGCGCTCGGCATCGCGATGACCAACGGGCTCTTCAAGGCGATGGACTGGCGCGGCGTCGTGGTGGCCCTGGCGCTGCTCCTCGTCGTCCGGCCGCTGGCCGCGTGGGTGGCGCTCGCCATACGCGCCCGCAAGCACGACGTCGCGGGCGGCCTCCACTCCGACGAACGACGGGTCGTGGCCTTCTTCGGCGTGCGTGGCGTCGGCTCGCTGTTCTATCTCGGCTATGCCGCCACCCACCACGAGCTGCCCAACGAGGACTGGTTGTGGGCGACCGTGTCGCTGACGATCGTGATGTCGGTGTTCCTGCACGGGGTGACCGCGACGCCGGTGATGGCGCGGCTCGACGAGCGCCGCGACCGCGCTGCGTGAGCGCGGGCGCGACGGTCGGGCCGGATCAGCGATAGGCCGCCTGGCCGGTGAGCGCCTGGCCGATGACGAGCTGGTGCACCTCGGAGGTGCCCTCGTAGGTCAGCACCGACTCGAGGTTGTTGGCGTGGCGCATGATCGGGAACTCCAAGGTGATCCCGGCGGCGCCGAGGATGGTGCGGCACTCGCGGGCGATCGCGATCGCCTCGCGGGTGTTGTTGAGCTTGCCGAGACTGACCTGGCGGTGGTCGAGGGTCCCGGCGTCCTTGAGCCGGCCGAGGTGCAGCGCGAGCAGCATGCCCTTGCCGAGCTCGAGCGACATGTCGGCGATCTTGGCCTGGGTGAGCTGGAACCCTGACAGCGGCTTGTCGAAGATCTCGCGGTCTCCTGCATACGCGATCGCGGTCTCCAGGCAGTCGCGCGCCGCACCGAGCGCGCCGAAGACGATGCCGAAACGAGCCTCGTTGAGGCACGACAGCGGGCCGGAGAGCCCGGTGACGCCGGGCAGCACCGCAGAGTCGGGGAGACGGACGTTGTCGAGCACGAGCTCGGAGGTCACCGATGCCCGCAGCGACATCTTCTGCTTGATCTCGGGTGCGGAGAAGCCGGGTGTGTCGGTGGGCACCACGAAGCCGCGGATGCCCTCGTCGGTCTGCGCCCAGACGACGGCGACGTCGGCGACCGAGCCGTTGGTGATCCACATCTTGTTGCCCGACAGCACCCAGTCCGTGCCGTCGCGCTTGGCGCGGGTGCGCATGCCGGCGGGGTTGGAGCCGAAGTCGGGCTCGGTCAGTCCGAAGCAGCCGATCGCGTCACCCGCGGCCATCCGGGGCAGCCACTCGTTCTTCTGCTCCTCGCTGCCGTGCTTCCAGATCGCGAACATCGCCAGCGAGCCCTGGACCGACACCAGCGAGCGCAGGCCGGAGTCGCCCGCCTCCAGCTCCATGCAGGCCAGGCCGTACGCCGTCGCGCTGGTCCCGGCACAGCCGTAGCCCTCGAGGTGCATCCCCAGCACGCCGAGGTCGCCGAGCTCCTTGGCGAGCTCGCGGGCCGGGATCGAGGCCGACTCATACCAACCGGCCAGCTGCGGCTTGATCTTGCTCTCCACATATTTGCGCACGGTGTCGCGCATCGCGATGTCGTCCTCGCCGAGGAGCGAGTCGGTGTTGAAGAAGCCCAACGGGGACTGCGGGGTGGTGGCCATGAGGTGTCCTTTCAGAGGAAGGCGCTGATGCCGGTCTCGGCGCGCCCGATGAGCAGCTTCTGGATCTGGGAGGTGCCCTCGTAGAGGGTCATCACACGAGCGTCTCGCATGTACTTCTGGACTGGGTACTCATCGACGTACCCATAGCCGCCGAAGGCGGAGATCGCGAGGTTGGCGGCCTTCACCGCGGCCTCGGACGCGAAGTACTTCGCCTTGGAGGCCTCGACGCCGAACGGTTCGCCGCGCTCGATCAGGTCGGCGGCTCGCCAGGTCAACAGCCGCGAGGCGTCGGCGTCGACCGAGATCTGGGCGATCATGTCCTGGATCATCTGGAAGGACGCCAGCGGGCGGCCGAACTGCTTGCGCTCCTGCGAGTAGGACACGACAGCCTCCAGGCAGCCCTGGACGATGCCCGTGCAGCCCGCTGCGACCGAGACCCGGCCCTTGTCCAGGGAGTGCATGGCGATCGAGAAGCCCTGCCCCTCCTCGCCGAGCCGGGTCGAGGCAGGCACCCGCACGTTGTCGAACGACAGCTCGGCGGTGGCCTGACCACGCAGCCCGAGCTTGCCGTGGATCTCGGTCCGGCCGAAGCCGGGGGTGTCGGTCGGCACCAGGAAGGCGGAGATGCCCTTGGGGCCCGGGCCCCCGGTGCGGGCGAACACCAGGCAGACGTCGGCCCAGGTGCCGTTGGTGATGAAGATCTTGGACCCGTTGATGACGTAGTCGTCGCCCTCGCGGGTCGCGCGGGTCTTGAGGTTGCCCGGGTCGGAGCCGTTGTCGGGCTCGGTGAGGCCGAAGCAGGCGAGCTTGGTGCCGTCGGCGATGCCGGGCAGCCATTCGGTCTTCTGCTCCTCGGTGCCGTGGGACAGGATCACCTTTCCGACCAGCCCCATGGAGACCGACACGATGCCGCGCACCGACGAGTCGGCTCGGCCGAGCTCCTCCATGCCGATGCAGTAGGTGATGTAGTCGCCGCCCAGACCGCCGTACTCCTCGGGGATGGTGAGGCCGAAGAAGCCGATCTCGCCCAGCATCGGGATGATCTTGGTGTCGACCGACTCGTCGCGGTCCCACTGGGCGCGGTAGGGCACGACCTCCTTGTCGAGGAAGTCACGAGCCAGCTGCTGGAAGCTGCGCTGCTCGTCGGTGAGTGACAGGTCCATGGTCAGGCTCCTGGGGTCTGGGTCGAGGGGTCGTAGGTGTAGAAGCCGCGGCCGCTCTTTCGCCCGAGGTGGCCGGCCGCGACAAGCTCGGTCACGGTCCGGCTGGGCAGGTCGGCCGGGTCTTGGGTCTCGGCGTGACGAGCCATCTTCGTCCGATAGCCGATGTCGATGCCGGTCAGGTCCATCAGCTCGAACGGACCCATGGGATATCCCAGTGCCGTGCGACAGGCGAGGTCGATCGACTCGACCGAGGCGACACCCGCTTCGAGGAGGTGGATCGCCTCGTCGCGCACCGCGTTGAGGATCCGGTTGGCGATGAAGCCGTTGATCTCCTTCTCGAGCACCACCGGCTGCTTGCCCAGGCTCTCGACGAACGCCACCGAGCGAGCTGCGACGTCGTCGGAGGTCTCCGGGCCACGCACCACCTCGACGCACTTCATCACCAGGGCCGGGTTGAAGAAGTGCAGGTTGACGAAGCGCTGGGGGTATGGCGCTGCGTCGGCCAGTCGCGAGGGGACGAAGCTCGACGTGTTGGAGGCCAAGATGGTGTCCGGCCGGCACACCTCGCCGAGCGTGGCGAAGAGCTGGCGCTTGACCTCGAGGTCCTCGACCACTGCCTCGATGACGAGGTCGACGCCATCAGCACCGGCGGCCAGGTCGGTCTGCAGCGTCAGCCGGGCGAAGGCAGCGCTGACGTCGTCGGCAGTCCGCCGGCCCTTGGCGACCTGCTGTTCCATCCGCTTGCGCAGCTGCTGATCGGCGCGCCCGAGCGCCTCGGCGTCGAGGTCGGCGAGCCGGACGTCGTGACCGGCGAGGGCCGCGACGAGGGCGATCTGTGACCCCATCGCGCCCGCGCCGACGACGAGGACGGTGAGCCCGGCGGAGAGATCAGTCGTCTCGCTCATCAGCGCCCCTGGAAGACGGGCGGCCGCTTGGCGAGGAACGCCTCGGCGCCCTCCTGCTTGTCGTCGCTGGTGTAGAGCAGCGCCTGCGCGAGACGCTCGATCACGAGGCCGGTGCGCTGGTCGGTGTCCATCCCGGCGCGGACCACGAGCTTGGCGAGCCGGACCGCGAGCGGGCCCTTGGACAGGATCTGGCGGGCGACGTCGCGGGCGGTGTCCAGCAGGTCGGCCGCAGGCACCACCGACGTGACCAGGCCGTGCGCCAGGGCTTCGTCGGCGCGCACCATCCGGCCGGTCAGGATCATCTCGATGGCACGGCCGGTGCCGACCAGCCTGGCCAGTCGTTGGGTGCCGCCGGCGCCGGGGAGGACCGACAAGGTGGTCTCCGGCACGCCGAACCGGGCCGAGTCGGCAGCGATGCGGATGTCGCACGACATCGCGAGCTCACACCCGCCGCCCAGCGCATAGCCGTTGACGGCGGCGATGGTCGGCTTCTCGAAGGCCTCGATCTCGTCATAGACGCGCTGCATCTCCGAGGCCAGCGCGGTGTGCAGCGTGTAGTGCTGCAGCTGGCTGATGTCGGCGCCCGCGATGAACGCCTTGTCACCGGCACCGGTGAAGACCACGACGCCCGCGGCATCGTCCTCACGCAGGCCGGCCAGGACGCTACGCAGGTCGGCGAGCACCTGGCGACTGACGGCGTTGCGGACCTCGGGGCGGTTGACGGTGACGAGGGCGACGCCGTCGGCGACGTCGAGCAGGAGGGTTTCGTAGGTGGTCGACATCGTGCTCACACCGCCTCGAACAGCACCGAGATGCCTTGGCCGACGCCGACGCACATCGTGGCCAGAGCCCGCCGGGCGCCGCGGTCGTCGAGCTCGAGGGCAGCCGTGAGCGCCAGCCGGGCGCCGCTGGCGCCGAGCGGGTGGCCGAGGGCGATCGCGCCGCCGTTGGGGTTGACGTGGTCGGCGTCGTCGGGAAGGCCGAGCTCGCGCAGGACGGCCAGCGCCTGGGCGGCGAACGCCTCGTTGAGCTCGACCACGTCGAGCTGGGCGACGTCGAGGCCGGCTCGCGCCAGGAGCTTGCGCGTGGCCGGGACCGGTCCGATGCCCATGATCCGCGGTGGCACGCCGGCACTCGCCGCGGCGGTGACCCGGGCCAGGGGCTGGAGGTCGTGCTTCGCGACGGCTGCCTCGGAGGCGATGAGCACCGCGGCGGCACCGTCGTTGACCCCGGACGAGTTGCCCGCGGTGATGGAGCCGTCAACGACGATCGGACGCAGGGCGGCGAGCTTGTCGAGAGAGGTGACGCGGGGGTGCTCGTCCTCGGTGACCGTGGCCGTCGTCCTGCCCGACGCCACCTCCACCGGCACGATCTCGCGGGCCAGTCGGCCGTCGGCGACCGCCTTGGCGGTGCGCTCCTGGGAGCGGAGGGCGAAGGCGTCCTGGTCGGCCCGGGAGATGTCCCGCTCGGTCGCCAGGTGCTGCGCGGTCTGCGGCATCGCGTCGACGCCGTACTGCTCGGCCATTGCGGGATTGACGAAGCGCCAGCCGATGGTCGTGTCGTGCACCTCGGCCGAGCGCGACCAGGGCTTGTCGGCCTTGGCCATGACGAAGGGGGCGCGCGTCATGCTCTCCACGCCACCGGCGACGACCAGGTCGGCGTCGCCGGCACGGACGGCACGCGCGGCCGTCGCCACGGCGTCGAGCCCGGAGCCGCAGAGGCGGTTGAGGGTGCCACCGGGGACGTCGACGGGGAGGCCGGCGAGCAGGGAGGCCATCCGGGCGACGTTGCGGTTGTCCTCGCCGGCCTGGTTGGCGCAGCCCATCAGCACGTCGTCGACGCTCCCCCAGTCGACCCCGGGCAGGCGCTCGACGAGCCCGCGCAGCGTGTGCGCGGCCAGGTCGTCGGGACGCACCGGGGCGAGCGCGCCGCCGTAGCGGCCGAAGGGTGTCCGGACGCCGGCCACGAGGTAGGCCGTCCTCATGCCGATGCCACCTCCTTGCGCAGCGCGAACTTCTGGATCTTGCCGCTCGGGGTCTTGGGGAAGTCGTCGAGCAGCACCAGCTTCTCGGGCCAGTACTGCTTGGCCACGCCTTTGGTGGCGAGGAACTCCTGGAGCCCGGCGAACGACAGCGGCTCGGCGCCGGGCTTGAGCACCAGGCAGGCACACGCCCGCTCCTGGAGCCGCGGGTCCGGCACGCCGACCACCGCGACGGCCTCGACGTCGGGGTGCTCGTAGAGCACGTTCTCGACGTAGGACACCGGGATGTTCTCGCCACCGCGGATGATGACGTCCTTGGTTCGCCCGGAGATCCGGAGATAGCCGTCCTCGTCGATGTGGGCGAGGTCGCCGGTGTCGAACCAGTCGCCGTCCGGGTCGGGCCGGAAGAGGGAGCGCGTCAGGTCGAGGCGCTCGGCATAGCCGACGAACACGAACGGTCCCCGCACCTGCAGCGCCCCCTCGGTGCCGGGAGGCAGGGGCCGGCCGTCGGGGTCGACGACGCGGATCTCCATCCCGGGATAGGGACAGCCGTCGGTGTCGATGACCTTGTCCTCCGGGTCACCGGGGATGCCGAGCGTCACCAGGCCCTCCTCGGTCTGGCCCCACCCGCCGAGCACGGCCAGGCCGGGCAGCTTGGCCTTGGCCTCGCGCACGAGCACCCTCGGGATCGGGGCGCCCATGCAGCAGAACCGGGTCAGCGAGGACAGGTCGCGCTCCCCGAGGTCGGGCACAGCCAGGAGGTCGTGGAGGAACGGGGTGGCGGCCGAGGTGTAGGTGATGGCGTGCTTCTCGACGAGGTCCACGAAGGCAGCCGGGTCCCAGACGTCCTGCAGCACGCAGGTGGCGCCGTTCTGCACGCTGAGCCGGGCGCCATAGAGGAAGCCGGTGAGGTGGGCGAGCGTCGAGGCCATGTGGAAGACCGTGTCGGCGGTGATGCCCAGGCGCTCGGGGAGCGCGTCGTTGGCGGCGACCACGGTGTTGTGGGTGTGCATCACACCCTTGGGCTCACCGGTGGTGCCGGAGGTGAAGATCAGCAGGGTCACGGCATTGGGGTCGGGGCGTACGGCGGCGAGGTCGGCCGGGTCGCGTCGCTCCTCCCACGGCGTGGCCATGAACTCC
The DNA here is from genome assembly GCF_011300215.1 of Nocardioides piscis. Taxonomy (NCBI): domain Bacteria; kingdom Bacillati; phylum Actinomycetota; class Actinomycetes; order Propionibacteriales; family Nocardioidaceae; genus Nocardioides; species Nocardioides piscis. The sequence continues at coordinate 1,167,884 of NZ_CP049866.1, read as the reverse complement.
TCCCACGAGGTCGGGCCGCTCGGACCGCCGACGACGAGCACGCGCTCGAGCGCCGGCCAGTCGCCACGCATCCGCTCGACCATCGCGGGATAGTCGAAGCCCCGGAAGGACTGCGGGACCACGATCAGCTTCGACTTGGCCAGTCCGACCATGAAGCCGACCTCGCGCTCGCGATAGATCGGGATGAGCGGGTTGCTGACCGCGCCGATCCGGCTGGCGGCGTAGTGGACGACGACCCACTCGATCCAGTTGGGGAGCTGGAAGGAGACCACGTCGCCGGGCTCGATGCCCAGCTCGAGGAAGCCGAGCGCGCACCGGTCGACCTGCTGCTTCAGCTCACCGAAGGTCACCTGGGTCCGGGAGTCGATGAAGGCGACCTTGTCGGGAGTGGCCTCGGCCGCCTCGTCGAGGAAGTCGGTGATGGTGCGGTCGCGCCAGAAGCCGGCGTCGGTGAACTTCTCGATCTGGTCGGCGGTGAGGGTGGTCTCGAACATGGCTGGGCTCATGACTGGGCTCCGGAGACGTCGGGATGGGTGGGTGTGGCCGTCACGCCATCGTGAGTCCGCCGCTGACGCTGACGGTCTGGCCGGTGATGAAGGCAGCCTCCTCGGAGGCGAAGAAGGCAACCGCGTTGGCGATGTCCTCGGGCTGGCCCAGCCTGCGGAAGGGGATGGCGCGGGTCAACGCCTCGCGCAGCTTGTCGCCGCCCATGCTGGCGAACAGCTCGGTGTCGGTCGGGCCGGGGCACACGCAGTTGATCGCGACCTGGCTGCGGGCCATCTCGCGGGCCGTGGCCTTGGTGAACGCGATGACTCCGCCCTTGGCAGCCGAATAGACCGCCTCACCGGACGAGCCGGCGCGACCGGCGTCGGAGCCGAGGTTGACGACGCGACCGCCGCCCTGCTCGGCCATGATCGGCAGCACGGCCTTGGAGGTGTTGAGCACGCCGTAGAGGTTGATCGCGATGACGCGGTCCCAGGTCTCGGGCTCGGAGTCGACGAACGGCTCGGCCTTGTCCCAGCCGGCGTTGTTGACCAGCACGTCGATGCGGCCGAACTGCTCCTTCACCTGCGCGACCATCGCGTTGACCGAGTCGCGGTCGGTGACGTCGGTGTGCATGCCGATGGAGTCGTTGCCGAGCCCGCCGGCGGTCTCCTTGGCGGCTCCCTCGTTGATGTCGGTGACGACGACGGTGGCGCCGTCGGCCGCCAGTCGCTGCGAGATGGCCTTGCCGATGCCCTGGCCTGCGCCGGTGACGATCGCGATCTTGTTGTCGAGCTTTCCCATGGTCGTGCCTTTCGTGAGTCGTGCCTGGAGGTGGTCGCCGGCCGCGCTCAGGGAGCGAAGGCGCGACCCAGGAGGGAGCGGGAGATGACGAGCTTGGAGACCTGTGCCGTGCCGTCGCCGATCTCGAGGCCGATCACGTCGCGCAGCCGCTGGCCCACGGGGCTCTCGGTCGAGTAGCCGAGGTGTCCTAGGGTCAGCAGGCACTGGTGGATGACCTCGGTGGCGAGCTTGGGTGCCCAGAACTTCGACATCGCCGCCTCGGCCGAGTGCTCGAGGTCCTGGTCCTTGCGCCAGAGCGCCTCATAACAGACGTGGCGGGCGCCCTTGACGTAGGTCGCCTGCTCGGCGAGCGGGAAGGCGACGCCCTGGAAGGTGCCGATCGGCTTGCCGAAGGCCTCCCGGTCGCGCGACCACTGCAGCGCCTCGTCGAGCGATGCCTGGGCGGCGCCGAGGCAGGCCAGGCCGATGATGGCGCGGGAGTAGTCGAAGCCCTGCATGACCGAGACGAAGCCGTCGCCCTCGTTGCCGATGAGCGCGTCGGCGCCGACCGGCGTGCCGGCGAAGTGCAGCGAGGCGCGGCCGATGGCCCGGCTGCCGAGGTCGTCGAAGGGGGCCCGGGTGACGCTCTCGTGGGAGAGGTCGACCCAGAAGGCACTGACCCCACGAGCACCCGGCCCGCCGGTGCGGGCGAGCACGACCGCGCGGTCGCTGGCCATGCCGAGGGTGATCGACGTCTTCTCCCCGTGCAGCGTCCAGCCGTCGCCGTCGCGGACCGCCTTGAGCTCGAGGCTGGCCGCGTCGGTCCCGTGGCCGGGCTCGGTGATGCAGATGCACGGCACGGTCTCGCCGCTGGCGATGCCGGGGAGCCATGCCGCCTTCTGCTCGTCGGTGGCGTTGCGGACGATGACGTCGCTGATGAGGGCAGTGTTGATGATGAGGTAGGTCGCGTTGAAGTCGGCCCGGCCGACCTCCTCGGCGGCCACGCCGGCGATGACGGCCGTGGCGTCCTGGCCGCCGTACTCCTCGGGGATGCGCAGGCCCGTCAGGCCCATGCCCGCCATGTCGAGCGCGAGCTCGCGGCGGAACTCCGCTGCCTTGTCGTCGGGCTGGTAGTGCGGTGCCAGGACCTTGGTGGCGAACCGGCGGATCTCCTGCCGGAACGCCTCCTGGTCCTCGTCGTCTGCATAGAACATGACCGTCGTCCCTCAGTGCCAGTTGACGTGCTGGTTGAAGTCGGGCTTGCGCTTCTCCGCGAACGCCGCGGCCCCTTCGAGGCCCTCGGGTGAGGCGGTGAACATGTCGAGCGCCGTCATCGCCATGTTGCTGTAGCCGGCCTGGTGGTCGGTGTCGGCGTTGAAGGACTGCTTGAGGAAGCGGATCGCGGTGGGGCTCTTCTCGGCCACCTCGGCGGCCCACTCCTTGGCCTCCTTCAGTAGCTGGTCAGCCGGGACGACCTTGTTGACCAGGCCCATGCCGAGGGCCTCCTGCGCGTCATACATCCGGCACCAGAACCAGATCTCGCGAGCCTTCTTCTCCCCCACCACGCGGGCGAGATAGGCAGACCCGAAGCCTGCGTCGAAGGAGCCCACCTTGGGACCGGCCTGGCCGAAGCGGGCGGTCTCGCTGGCCAGCGACACGTCGCACAGGACGTGGAGCACGTGGCCGCCGCCGACCGCAACGCCGTTGACGGCGGCGATCACCGGCTTGGGGATGTCACGGATCAGCTTGTGCAGGTTGCCGATCTCGAACATGCCCGACTCGCTCGGACCGTAGTCCCCGGTCTCGGCCCGCTGCTTGACGTCGCCACCGGTGCAGAAGGCCTTCTCGCCGGCGCCGGTCAGGATGACCGACTGGACCTGCTTGTCGGCCCAGGCGAGGCGGAACGCCTTGATCAGCTCCTCCACCGTCTTGGCGCGGAACGCGTTGTAGCGGTCCGGGCGGTTGATCGTGATCACGGCCGCGGTCTCCTCGACCGCGTAGGTGATGTCCTCGAATGTCATCGCAACCCCTGAGCTCGAAAATGAATCTTCCTTCACTGGTGATGAATCTAGATTCATTTTGAGACCGTGTCAAGGGTCGGATCGGCTAGGATGAACCCGGGTTCATTTTTTTCGATCACCGCCAGGAGACTCCATGACTTCCGCTCCCACCCGCGACCCGGCTGACGCAGCCAAGCGCGCACGGGCCGAGCACCGCAGCACCCAGCTGCTCGAGGCGGCGGCGCGCCTGATGGAGCGAGACGGCTCCCACGCGGTGTCGATGCAGGCGGTGGCGGCCGAGGCCGGCGTGAGCGTGGGCCTGATCTATCGCTACTTCGGCGGCAAGGACGACCTGCTGCTGGCCGTCATCGTCGGAGTCCTCGACTCGTTCGCCACGCAGGTCCCCGCTGCGGTCGAGGCCGCCGGGGAGGACCCCGTGCACCGCCTGGCTGCGGCGTTCCGCTCCTTCTGCGAGGTCATCGACGAGCGTCGCCACGCCGCCGTGCTGACCTATCGCGAGACCAAGAGCCTCGACGAGGCCGGCCGGGCCCGGATCATGGAGCTGGAGGTGCAGACCAGCGAGCCGCTGCGACAGGCCCTGCGAGACGGTGTGGACGCCGGGCTCTTCGACGCCCCCGACATCGACCTCGCGGCCTACGACCTGCTCCTCCTGGCCCACGCCTGGGCCCTCAAGCACTGGTACTTCGAGCGGAGCCAGTCCCTCGACACCTACGTCCAGCGCCAGCTCGCACTCATCCTCAAGGCGATCCTCGTGCCCGGGCAGCGCAAGGCGTATGCCGAGCTGCTGGCCCACTGACGACCAGCAGCCGACGACACCTCAGCCGAGGCGGCCGAACGCATGACGGTGGGACGCCTCGACGATGCCCGCGACGACGTCGAGCTCGGCCTCGTCCCGGGGCCCGTAGACCATCAGGAATCCCGGTGACAGGCGAACGCCCGCCCACATGTGGCTCTGCGCCCAGCCCTTGGCGATCGCGTCGGCAGCCAGGTCGTGCGGGAGGGCGACGTGCAGCGAGCCGTCGTGCTCGGGGTGCAGGTGGGCGAACTCCTTGACCTCCGCGACCAGGAAGGCGTCGTCCGGGCCGTCCGCGTCGGGCGCGACGAGGCCCCGCGCTCCCGGGACCGAGATCATCGACGGACCGCTGTCCACGCCGTCGAGCCCGGACAGCCGGGCGAAGAGCGCCTCCTGCAGCTGCGGCGGTGAGGTGTCGGTGAGCTGGCTCTGCGGGATGCGGAAGTGGACCTCGGGCCGATCCCCTGTCCGGGCAGGCAGCGTGCCGCCCGGGAGCGTCGGCCACCCGGCCGGCTCGGGCGCCATACCCACCGGACCCTGTCCGCGGCGGGTGAGCCACGCGAGCCGGTGGGCGAGCCACTCGGCGAGCTCGACCGCCGTGCCCTGGGTCAGGCCGTGGCCACCCGTGTCTCGGCGGGCCGAGGGCGCCGCGCCCGATGCGCCGAGCAGGTAGGACCAGGTGCGGGAGAGGAGCTCGGCGGGGATGACGTGGTCCTGGTCGCCCTGGGCGACGAAGACCGGCAGGCCGGTCAGGCGCCCGGCCTCGACGGGGACGCCCGCGTCCTCGAAGGGAAGGGTGCCGTAGAGGATGGCGGCTCCGGCGAACCGGGCGGGGTCGCTGAGGACCAGCCCGCCCGCGAACGCCGCGCCTCCGCTGAAGCCGGCCAGGACGACCGGGCGACCGGCAGGGGCGACCTCGTCCAGCCACGTCCGGAACCACGCCATCGTCGCCGCCAGGCTCTCGGCGACCGGTCGGCCGATGCCGCGGTTGGCGAACCACGCATAGCCGCCGCCCTCCTCGATCGGTGCGCGCACAGCGGCGTACGACGCCTCGCCCGGCAGGTGCCCGGCCAGGCCGACGATCTCGGTCTCGTCGGAGCCGCGACCGTGCAGCAGGACCACGAGGGGACGCGACGGGTCGTCCTCGCCGCTCGCCCAGGCGACGACGGGAGCAGCGAAGGCACTCATCGGGCGACCGCCTCGGTGACGACGCGGCCCGCCGTACGCACGCCCGACCACGAGGCGACCTCGGCGCCGAGGTCGAGTCGCTCGACCGGAGCCTCGTGCTCGAAGCGGCCCCAGTGCTCGCGCGGCAGCATCCACATGACCTCGAACTCGTTGCCGTCGGGGTCCTTGCCATAGACGCTCTTGGTCGCGCCGTGGCTGGACTCGCCGGTGTAGGCGTCGTGGTCGGCCAGCGCCAGGCGAGCCTCCTCGAGCTGCTCGATCGTGTCGACCTGCCAGGCGAGGTGGTAGAGCCCGATGCCGGGGCGCTTGCGCTCGCCGGCCCCGATGCCGAAGAGGCCGAGGTCGTGGTGGTTGTCGCCCTTGGTCAGGCGCAGGAACGCGGCGTCGGCCCGCGGCTCGGTGGCGGCGACCTGCATGTCGAAGACGGAGGTGTAGAAGTCGATCGAGCGCTGCAGGTCGGCGACGAAGAGGACGGCGTGGTTGAGGCGGACGGCGGGGATGCTCATGGGTCACTCACTTTCGGTCAGGGCCAAGGTAGTTGTTGCTTTAACTAACTGGACTGCCGAACCATTCCCGGAGCCGGGAAATGACAGGACGCGCGGACACCAGGGGTGTCCGCGCGTCCTGTGCGTGAGGCGTTGAGCCCCGGTCAGCGACCGGAGAAGGAGGCGGCCGAGTGTGAACGACCACCGGTCGAGCCAGAGGTGCTGCGGTTGCCGCCGCCGCTGCGACGACCGCGGCTGCCGCCGGAGGGCGCGCCTGCCGGAGCACCCTGACCGCCGCCACCGGAACGGCGGCGCTGACCGCCACCGGAGCCGCCGGCCGAGCCGGAGCCACCGGTCGGGTTGCCCCGGCGCGACTGGCCGTTGGTCTCGCCGGTCTTGCGGGCGCGCTTGCGCTGGGCGTTGCCGCCGGTCGAGGAGCCGCCACCCGAGGGGGCGACGTCGGCGACGAGGCCGCCGGGAGTGGTGCGCTCACCGGGAGCGAGCTGGACCAGCATCGGGTGGTCGGGACCGTGGACCTTGGTGGTCGTGGCCTTGATGCCCGCGAGCCGGGTGAGGTCGCGGACGTCGCGCACCTGGTCGTCGGTCATCATCGTGATGACGGTGCCGACGGCGCCGGCACGCGCGGTGCGGCCCGAGCGGTGCAGGTAGGCCTTGTGCTCGGTCGGCGGGTCGGCGTGCACCACGAGGGCCACGTCATCGACGTGGATGCCACGCGCGGCGATGTCGGTGGCGACCAGCGTGGTGGCCTTGCCGGAGTGGAACATCGCCATGTTGCGGGTGCGGGCGTTCTGCGACAGGTTGCCGTGCAGGTCGACGCTCGGGATGCCGCTCTTGTTGAGCTGACGAGCCAGCGCCTTGGCGCCGTGCTTGGTGCGGGTGAACATCACCGTGCGGCCGGGCGCGCTGGCCAGGTCGACGAGGATCGGCACGCGCTGGTCGCGGCTCACGTGGAGCACGTGGTGGCTCATCGTGGAGACGGGTGACTGCGCCGAGTCGGCCTCGTGGGTGACGGGGTTGGTCAGGAAGCGCTTGACCAGGACGTCGATCGCCTTGTCCAGCGTCGCGGAGAACAGCAACCGCTGGCCGCTCTGCGGGGTCTTGTCCATGATCCGGCGCACGCCGGGCAGGAAGCCGAGGTCGGCCATGTGGTCGGCCTCGTCGAGGATGGTGACCTCGACTGCGGACAGGTCGCAGTACTTCTGCTGCATCAGGTCCTCGAGGCGGCCCGGGCAGGCGACGACGATGTCGACGCCCTTCTTCAGGCCGGTGGTCTGCGGGCCCTGGCCCACGCCGCCATAGACGACGATCGTGGAGAGGCCGGCGGCGTCGGCCATCGGCTTGAGGGCTGCGTGGATCTGGCCGACGAGCTCGCGGGTCGGGGCGAGGATCAGCGCGCGCGGCTTGCGCGGCATGGCCGGCAGCTTCGCGGCGTCGAGGCGGGTGACCAGCGGCAGCAGGAACGCATACGTCTTGCCGGAGCCGGTGCGGCCCCGACCGAGCACGTCGCGCCCGGCGAGGCTGTCAGGCAGCGTCGCGGCCTGGATGGGGGTGGGGGAGGTGATGCCCTGCTTGTCGAGGATGTCGATGAGCATGCTGGGCACGCCGAAGTCGGCGAACGTCATGGTGGATCACTTTCGTTGGCGTCTCGCCAACACATCGCGCGTGCTGCGCGGCATGGCCTCGAAGAAGTCGAGGTGAGCGGGCCCTGTTTCGAGTTCCCACTGCGATCCGGGGCAAGACTGGCCGGACCGACTAGTCGGCAACCCTAGGGGTCAGCGGTGACAACAGGCGAATCCTTGGTCGAGGTCAGCCGAAGCCCAGCACCCCGTCGTCGATCGGGGCGCGCCGGATCTTGAGCATGTCGTAGACGTAGTTCTGCTTCAGCTGCCACGGCTCGACGTCGCCCTGCTTGGGCAGCCGGTCGAGGGCGCGCAGGACGTAGCCGGCGGTGAAGTCCATGAACGGCATCGGCCGCACGGCCGGGTCCGGGCGGGCCACGGCGTAGCGCCGGCCGGTCTTGTCGAGGTGGCTCAGCAGTCGGCACACGAACTCGGCGACCAGGTCGGCCTTCAGCGTCCAGGACGCGTTGGTGTAGCCGATGGTGAAGACGAAGTTGGGAACGCCGCTGAGCATCAGCGCCTTGTAGGCCATGGTGTCCGCGACGTCGACCGGTGCGCCGTCGACCGTGAGGGCGATGCCGCCGAAGGCCAGCAGGTTGAGCCCGGTCGCGGTGACGACGACGTCGGCCTCGAGCTCCTCACCGGACGCGAGCCTGATGCCGGTCGGGGTGAAGGTGTCGATCGCGTCGGTCACCACCGACGCGCGACCGCGGCGGATCTCGTTGAAGAGGTCGCTGTCGGGCACCAGGCACATCCGCTGGTCCCACGGGTCGTAGGGCGGGTTGAAGTGCGTGTCGACGTCATAGCCCGCGGGCAGCAACGACGTGTTGAGCCGCCGGATCAGCTTGCGCGCAGCCGCCGGCCGCCGCTGGCTGAACTGGTAGAGCGCGGTGGAGACGGTGATGTTGCGCCACCGGTTGGCGACGTGCGACGCCTTGGGGCCGAGCGCCCTGCGCAGCCCGACGGCGAGCTTGTCGACCGACGGCACCGACAGGACGTATGTCGGTGTCCGCTGCAGCATCGTCACGTGCTCGGCGCCCGACGCGGCCAGGGCTGGGACGAGCGTGACGGCGGTCGCGCCGGAGCCGATCACGACCACCTTCTTCCCGGCATGGTCGAGGTCGGCCGGCCAGTGCTGCGGGTGCACCACCTGTCCTGTGAACTCGCCCAGGCCCGCGAAGTCGGGGGTGAAGCCCTCGTCGTAGTCGTAGTAGCCGCTGCACATCCACAGCAGGTCGGTCGTCCACTCCTGCGATCCTGTCGGCGTGGTGATCGTGACCGTCCACCTCGCTGACCCGGAGTCCCACGACGCGCTCGTGACGTCGTGGTCGTAGTGGATGTGATCGTCGAGGCCGTGCTCCGTGGCGGTCTCGCGGACGTAGGCCAGGATCGAGGGCCCGTCGGCCAGCGACCGCTCGTCGGTCCACGGCTTGAAGCGATAGCCGAGGGTGAACATGTCGGAGTCGGAGCGGACGCCCGGATAGCGGAACAGGTCCCAGGTGCCGCCGCTGACCCCGCGCTTCTCCAGGATCGCGAAGCTGCGACCGGGGTGCTCGCGGGTCAGCTGGGCGGCGGCGCCGATGCCGGACAGGCCGGCACCGACGATCAGGACGTCGACGTGGTTGGTCACGGGCCTCGGGTCTCTGGTCATGAGCGGGCGTAGAGCTCCACGAAGCGAGCCAGCAGCCGGACGGGCTCGACGACCAGCGCCTCACGGGCAGCCGCCTTGAGCGACTCGCGCTCGTGCGGCTCGTAGTAACCGTGGTCTGCGTAGGCATCGATCCGGTCGCACAGCGCCACCGGGTCGAGCTCGGGGTGGAACTGCGTGGCATAGACGTTGCGGCCGAGGCGGAACGCGTGGACGGGGCAGGTGTCCGACGAGGCGAGCAGCACCGCGCCGCCGGGGAGCCGCGAGACGGCCTCCTTGTGGCCGAGGTAGGCCAGGAACACCTCGGGCAGCTCGCCGAACAGCGGATCGGCCGTCCCCTCGGCGGTGAGCCGGATCGGCAGGGCGCCGATGGCTTCGCCGTAGGTCCGGTCGACGACTCCGCCGTCCAGGACGCCGAGCACGCCGACGCCGTAGCAGGCGCCGAGGAACGGCATGTCAGCAGCGACCACGCGCCGGGCCAGATCGCGCAGCTCGGCCTCGACGCGGTGCTGGGTCGGGGACTTGAGGTGGTCGGGGTCGGAGGCGTTGAACGGGCCGCCACCGAGGATGATCCCCGACCAGTCGTCCAGGTCGATCTCCCCCAGCGGGCCGGACTCGACGCGCACGCGCGCCAGCTCGTCGGGCTGCAGGCCGGTGCCGGCCAGGACGGCGTCGTACTCCTGCTGGGCGACGTCGTCCTCGGCGCGGGTGCCGAGGAAGAGGAAGGGGCGCATGCTCACGCCTGGGTGGCCGCGCCGGACTCGATGAGCGCGTCGACGTCCTCGATCCCCCAGGCTGCGAGGGCGTCGCGGGTGTGTCCGCCCGGACCGCCGGGTGGCATCGAGATCGTCGCCGGCGTGCGGGAGAAGCGGGGAGCCGGGGCAGGCTGGGTGATGCCCGCGCTGTCGACGAACGTCTCGCGGGCCACCAGGTGCGGGTGCTGAGTCGCCTCGGCCAGCGGGATGATCGCGGCCACGCAGGCGTCGGTGCCGTCGAAGACCTGGGACCACTCGGCCTGGGTCCTCTCCTTGAAGCGGGTGGTCAGCGCGTCCCGGATGGCGGGGAAGTTGGCGGGGTCGTTGCGGTCGGGGAGGTCGAGCTCGAGGCGGCTGATGAGCTCGGCATAGAACTGCGGCTCCAGGGCGCCCACGCTCATGTGCTTGCCGTCGGCCGTCTCATAGATGTCGTAGTAGGGCGTGCCGCCGTCGAGGAGGCCGGAGGCCCGCTCTCCCTTGTCCATGCCGAGCGCCGCGAAGGTCGCCGACATCGCGTTGAGGTGGGCCGTGCCGTCGACGATCGCGGCATCGACGACCTGGCCCTTGCCGCTCACCTTCGCCTCGAGCAGGGCGGCGAGGATCCCGATGACGAGGTATGTCGATCCGCCGCCGAAGTCGCCGACGAGGTTGCCCGGGAAGTGCGGGCGCGCCTTGTCCTGACCGAGGCCGTGCAGGGCACCGGTGATGGCGATGTAGTTCATGTCGTGGCCGGCGACCTGGCTCCACGGGCCGTCCTGGCCCCAGCCGGTCATCCGGCCATAGACCAGGGCCTCGTTGCGGGCCCAGCAGTCGTCCGGGCCGAGGCCGAGCCGCTCGATCGCGCCGGGGCGCATCCCCTCGACGAGCACGTCGGCCTGCTCGACCAGGTCGAGGACCGCGGCGACGGCAGCGGGGTTCTTGAGGTCCATCGCGACGCTGGGCCGGCTGCGCGTGAGCACGTCGTGCTGCCCGCCGCCGAACATCCCGCCGCCCGCCCGTTCCACCCGGATCACGTCGGCGCCGAGGTCGGCGAGGATCATGCACGCGTGCGGGCCGGGACCGATCCCGGCGATCTCGACGACCTTGACCCCACGGAGCGGTCCGGTGCCCTGGCCCAGTTCATACGTCATGGGACCGATCATGACACCGGCGCTGTCACGGTCGCGAGGGGCGTCTCAGCGAGCAGCCGTCAGCGCCTGCGCCAGGTCGGCGCACAGGTCGTCGGGGTCTTCGAGCCCGATGGAGAGCCGCAGCGTGTCGGCGTGCGGCCGCGCCTCGGGCGCGACCGGTCGGTGGGTGAGGCCGGCCGGGTGCTGGATGAGCGAGTCGACCCCACCCAGGGAGACGGCGTGGGTGAAGAGCCGGACCGACTCGGTGACCGCGCACGCGGCGTCATAGCCACCTTCGAGGCTGAAGGCGATCATCGCGCCCGGACCGCGGAGCTGTCGCCCGACGAGGTGCAGCGGGTCGCACTCGGCGAGCCCCGGATAGCGCACCTCGCGCACGCCCGGCTGGGAGGCGAGCCAGCCGGCGACCTTGCCCGCGCCGTCCTGCTGCGTCCGCACGCGCACGGGCAGGGTGGCCAGGCCACGGTGCAGCAGGTAGGCGCCCATCGGGTGGAGCAGCGCACCCGTCACCGCACGCACCCGGCGCAGCGCCTCGGCCCACGGCTCGGGGCAGGCGATCACGCCGCCCATGGCGTCGCCGTGACCGCCGAGGTATTTCGTGGCGCTGTGCAGGACCAGCGTCGCCCCGTGGTCGGCCGGGTTCTGCAGGACAGGCGTCGCGAAGGTGTTGTCGACCAGCACCGGGACCCCGCCGGCGGCCTCGACGACGGCCGTGATGTCGACCAGCTCGAGCGTCGGGTTGGCCGGGGTCTCGACGACCACCAGGCAGGTGTCGGACCGGACAGCGCCCGCCACCTCGTCGGGCGCGCAATAGGTGGTCTCGACGCCGAGCATCCCGGACGCGAGGAGGTGGTCGCTGCCGCCGTACAACGGACGCACGGCGACCACGTGGCGGCCGTCGCCCTCGGTCGCCGCCGCGAGGACCGCTGCGGTCAGCGCCGCCATCCCGGTCGAGAACGCGACGGCCGCGTCGGTGTGCTCGAGCAGGGCAAGGGCCTCCTCGAACCGGGCGACGGTGGGGTTCCACAGCCGCTGATAGACCAGGCCGCCCTCGGTCGGGTGGCCGCCGGTCGCCATCGCCTCGTAGGAGGCGCCGCCGCTGTCGATGCTCGGCAGCGGGTTGGTGGTGGACAGGTCGAGCGGGAGCGCGTGGACGCCGAGCGCCGCGAGGTCGGTCCGGCCGGCGTGGACGGCAAGGGTGTCGAGACTGGTCACGCGGCCCACGGTGGTGGAATCCACGTTGATCGGCAACACTGAGTGAAGAACTGCCCGTCGATCGTCGGTCACACCGCAGATCATGGAGTTTCTCGTATGTCGCCAGCCCCCTCCTCACCCGATCCTGCACCGCTCGACGCGCTCGACCGGCGCCTCCTGACCGAGCTCGCCGCCGACGGGCGGATCACCAACGCCGCCCTCGCCAAGCGGCTCGGGATCGCCGAGTCGACCTGCCTCCAGCGCGTCCGCACGCTGCGCGAGCGCGGGGTGATCCGCGGCGTCCACGCCGACATCGACCTGGCCGCTCTCGGCTTCCCGATCCAGGCCGTGGTCAAGGTGCGACTGGGCAGCCACAACCGCGACCACGTCGCAAGCTTCCACGAGGTCCTGGCCAAGGTCCCGGGAGCGCTGCGGATCCTGCACGTCGGCGGCGAGGACGACTACCTGATCCACGTCGCCGTCGCCTCGACCCAGCAGCTGCGCGACCTGGTCCTCGAGCACGTCAACGTGCACCCGGCCGTCCGGCACACCGAGACGCAGATCGTCTTCGAGGAGATGCCGGGCTCGGGCGTGCTGTGACTCCCACCACCCACCCTTGCAACTAGTTGCATAGGTCTGGCACCATCGCGGCATGGCCCTCGAGCACGCACTTCTCGTGGCGCTCAGCGAGAAGCCCGGCGCCGGGCTGGAGCTGGCGCGCCGCTTCGAGCGCTCGCTGGGCTTCTTCTGGCATGCCACCCACCAGCAGATCTATCGCGTGCTCTCCCGGATGGAGTCCGACGGCTGGCTCAGTGTGGAGACGGTCCCGCAGACGGGCAAGCCCGACACCCGCGTCTACACCGTCTCGACCGCCGGGGCGCAGGTGCTCGCCGACTGGCTGGCCGAGCCGACGCAGATGGAGACGTTCCGCAGCGACCTCGCGGTGAAGCTCCGCGGGGCGTCGTACGGCGATCGCCCCACCCTGCTGCGGCACGTGCGCGAGACCCTGGCCGACCACGAGGCCCGGCTGGCGCACTACCGCGTCCTCGAGCAGCGCGACTATCCCGAGCCCGCGGCGCTCGACGGCCACGCGCTCGACCAGCTGCTCGTCCTGCGCGGCGGGATCCGCCTCGAGGAGTTCTGGATCGGCTGGCTCTCCGACTATCTCCACGCCCACGGTTTCGTGACGGGCGCCAGGGCGCCCTCCTCAACCTCCGACAACAGCAAGGACACGCGATGACGCCCTACCCCCACCTCCTCGCCCCCGTCACCCTGGGCAACCTCACCCTGCGCAACCGCGTGGTGATGGGCTCGATGCACACCGGGCTGGAGGACCACCCGTGGGACATCGACAAGCTCTCGGCCTACTTCGCCGAGCGCGCCCGCGGCGAGGTCGGGCTGATCATCACCGGCGGCTATGCGCCGACCAAGCGCGGCTGGCTCAAGCCGTTCGCCTCCGAGATGACCAACCGCCTGCAGGCCAAGCGCCACGAGCGGATCACCGCCGCGGTCCACGACGAGGGCGGTGCGATCGCGCTGCAGGTCCTGCACGCGGGCCGCTACGGCTATCACCCGCTCTCGCAGAGCGCCTCGGACAAGAAGTCCCCGATCACCCCGTTCAAGCCGAGCGCGATGTCGACCAAGGAGGTCGACGCATGCGCCACGGCCTTCGCCAAGAGCGTGGCGCTGGCCCGCAGGGCCGGCTATGACTGCGTCGAGATCATGGGCTCCGAGGGCTACCTGATCAACCAGTTCCTGGCCGCCCGCACCAACGACCGCGACGACCAGTGGGGCGGCAGCGCCTCGCGGCGGATGCACTTCGCCGTCGAGGTCGTCCGTCGCTCCCGCGAGCTCGTGGGCGACGACTTCCCGATCATCTATCGCATCTCGCTGCTCGACCTCGTCGAGGGCGGCCAGTCGTGGGAGGAGATCGCCGAGCTGGCGCTGCACCTCCAGGCGGCCGGGGTGACGGTCTTCAACACCGGCATCGGCTGGCACGAGGCGCGGGTGCCGACGATCATCACCCAGGTCCCCCGCGGCGCCTGGCGTTCGCACACTGCCCGGCTCAAGGAGATCGTCGACGTCCCGGTCTGCGCCTCCAACCGGATCAACACCCCCGAGCTGGCCGAGGACATCCTCGCCAGCGGCGAGGCAGACCTCGTCTCGATGGCCCGCCCGCTCCTGGCCGACCCCGACTTCGTCGCCAAGGCCGCCGCAGACCGCGCCGACGAGATCAACACCTGCATCGCCTGCAACCAGGCCTGCCTCGACCACGTCTTCGCCAACAAGCGCGCCTCGTGCCTGGTCAACCCGCGCGCCTGCCACGAGACCGAGCTGGTGCTCACGCCCACGATGCGCAAGCAGACCGTCGCCGTCGTCGGCGCCGGTCCGGCCGGGCTCGCCGCGGCCGTCAACGCCGCCGAGCGCGGCTTCGCGGTGACGCTCTTCGAGCAGGCCGCCGAGGTCGGCGGCCAGTTCCGCCTGGCGATGCAGGTGCCCGGCAAGGAGGACTTCGCCGACACGCTGCGCTACTTCACCCGCCGGCTCGAGGTGCTCGAGGTGGACGTGCGGCTCGGCACCCCCGCGGCGCCGGGCGACCTGTCGACATACGACCACACGGTTATCGCCACCGGCGTCGTCCCGCGGATCCCCGACATCCCCGGCATCGACCACCCCAAGGTCGTGTCGTATGCCGATGTGCTGGCCGGCCGGGTCACGGTCGGGCGCCGCGTCGCGGTGATCGGCGCGGGCGGGATCGGCGTCGACGTGAGCCACTACCTCAGCCACGACCCCAGCGACACCGACGAGGACTGGTATGCCCACTGGGGCGTCGGCGACCCGGCCGTGCACCCCGGCGGCCTGACCGAGCAGAAGCCCCGCACGCAGGTGCGTGAGGTGACGCTGGTGCAGCGCAAGAGCACCCCCATCGGGATCGGGCTGGGCAAGACGTCGGGCTGGGCCCACCGGGCCGTGCTGAAGCAGTCCGGCGTGCAGCTGGTCAGTGGGGCGACGTACGACCTGATCGACGACGCCGGCCTGCACCTCACCGTGGACGGGGAGCCGCGCGTCCTCGACGTCGACCACGTGGTGGTCTGTGCCGGGCAGGAGTCCGTCCGTGACCTGCACGACGAGGTCGGCGGTCACCTGATCGGCGGTGCCGACGTCGCTGCCGAGCTGGACGCGAAGCGGGCGATCGACCAGGCGACGAGGCTGGTCGCTGCGTTGTAAGGGGTCTGGTCAGAGATGCTCGAGGCAGGCTGTTCAAGCGGCGGGCGGTTCCGTCGAAGCGCCCACTGTGACGCAGATGCAGAGCGCCCAACCACCCCAGTCCGGATCAGTCTTGTTCAGCGGCCGGGACTTCAGCTTCTGATTCTTCTTCCAGCGACGCGGGGTAGTCAGCGCGGAGCAGCGACTCCTCGCCGGCTTGCAACGCGCGGAGTTGCACGAGGCGGGTGTGCCCGTAGGGCGTGAGTGACCAGTAGTTCGCCGTATCCTTGACGGACCGATTGCGCTTCGAGTGCTGAATCAGTCCAAGCGCGTTGAACTGCAACAGGAGAGTCTGGAAGTCCTCGTCTGAAACCTCCAAGCCTTCCCACCACCACTTGAAGCGGGTGTCGCCCGACTTCCCGACTTCTCCCTCAATCTCTGCTTGGAGCGCCTTCCGAACGTCGTCGCTGTTGTCGAACTCCGCTACGGAGCACAAATCGGTCTTGAGGGTGGGCTCATCGGCCTCCTGCATCATCCTGAGCCCGAGGTAGCCAAATGCGCGGTCCCAGGTCATCTCTACTGAAGTCCAAACACCCACTGAGTACCTGGGGTATCCGGAGATGTCACTCCACTTCCCCTTGGCATACAGAGGAAGAGAAAACTTGCCTTCTCTCTGCGCCAGCCGATCCGTCCCGGGCGGCGCCTGGGTGCGAACACTCTCGAGTTGCGCCCTTAGCTCTTCGATTTCCTTCTGGGCCTTCGCTAGAGCTGTAAGGGATTCCTTGTTCGTCGCCTGATCGGCCTTGATCCAACCCGTCGCTGGGTATCGCCGTCGGAATGTGTTCCAGGTAAGGGCCACCTTGCCGGCGAGATCCTCGGGCGACGTCCAGTACTTCACATGCTTGGCGGTCTCCACCTTCCTGCGGAATGCCGCCAGCGCCTCGCGTCGCGCGTCCGAGTCTTCCGTCCGTTCAGCCAACAATTTGCCGGGCTGCCCGTGAAGAAAGGCCATGACCGGCTTCTTCAGGCGAACGGCCGTGTCGTACTCCCGCTCGGTAAAACTGATCTCCAGATCTGGATCAACGGAGCCGTACTTGCCTCCGATGATGAGCAGGTAGTAGTCGGAGTCCGCGATCACGTCCTCGATCAACGTCCAGGCGTCGTCGTCGGCAGCGGGAAACAACTCCATGCCAGCGGGGATCGCGTCAAGGTTCAGCAGAGCCGAGACTACGGCCGCGCGAGCCTCCATGAGGTCGAGATATGTCGAGCTCACGAAGACTTGATACCGCTTGTCCGCGTCCATGCCGGCGACCCTAGGTCATGGCGTAGACACACGGGCGGCTTCGAGGCGTCCGACCGCGTTGGAGTGCCGTCAAGGAGGGACAGCAGGGGATGGAACCAATGGGTGATACCGCCGCCTGACGACGTAGTCAGTTGCGGAAGTGCTTGCGAACCTGGTCCGCCTGCTCTGTGGATAGTTCCCATCGGCGATACGGAGCGCTCTGCCAGCCTTGGTCGCGCAGCCACTGACGGATCGTGGTCGGACTGAGGCTGAGTTCTACTGAGAGCTGTCTGGGCGTGATCGGCTCGGTCATCGCTCGAGAGTAGGCGAGCCTGGCTGGCCCCGCCGCACAACAGTGCAACCGACCGGCTTGGCGTGCGTCATCCCGCCGCTTGTCGGCGCGGGCCAAACAGCCGACGCAGCCCGGTCTGCATGGCACGGCAAGTCAGGGCGCTCAGCGCCGGTCGCATTCAAACGTCCGGATCTAGCAGCGGTGGAGTGTGTGGATCAGTGTCTCTCGTTGCGGATCGGCTCGCGGTGGCGATGCACAGATTTCCGCGTGGGCTAGCGTTCAAGAAATGACGTTGAACCATGCGCGCCGCGGAAGCGGCAGGCCCTTGTTGCTCGTGCACGGTCTGGGCGCTGGATGGCGATCCTGGTCCCCGATCATCGACGGACTGGCCGAGAGCCGTGAGGTCATCGCCGTCGACCTGCCGGGTTTCGGCGAGTCGCTTCCTTTGACCGGCGAGGTCTCGATAGCCACCCTCACCGACTCCGTCGCAGAATTCATCCGCGAACAAGGTCTGGACGGGGTGTCGATCGTCGGCCAGTCGATGGGTGGCCGAATGGTGCTCGAGCTCGCACGGCGAGGCGTCGGCGGCGACACCGTGGCGTTGGACCCGGGTGGTTTCTGGAGCGACCGCGAACTCGCCGTCTTCGGCGCCACGCTTCGGCCATCGATCGCTCTGGTCCGGGCGCTTCGAGGCACGCTGCCAGCACTGCTGGGCAACCCCGTGGGAAGGACGCTGCTGCTCGCGCAGTTCTCGGCGCGGCCCTGGGCACTCTCGCGCGAGACCGTGCTGCCGGATGTGCGCGGGCTGGCCGACTCCCCGTCGACCGGCGCGGCCTTGGACGCACTGACCAAGGGGCCCAAGCAGCAGGGTGCGCCGGCCGGCACTGTGCCCGGCCGGGTCACGATCGGTTGGGGTCGTCGTGACCTGGTGACCATGCCGAGACAGGCCGCACGTGCCACGGAACTGTTTCCGGACGCAAGGCTGCACTGGTTCGAGCGGTGTGGCCACTTTCCACAATGGGACGCACCGCAAGAGGCGACCCGACTGATCCTTGACAGCACCAGTTGAGGTCGGTCGCGCTGCCCGGCCGACGAGGGCGCTTGTCGCTCTAGCCGGATCGTCATTCGGAACGGGTCGAACTGCGTCTTAACGCCGCGAACGCCTCACGTCCGCCGACTGAAGAGCACCTTCCCGTGCTTGTCGAGGGAGTGCTGGAACGCCGGGTCGTGGATGCGCGTGTGGTGCTTCGAGCAGAGCAGCCTCCCCTGCTCGACACTCGTCCCGCCGCCCTTCGACCAGGCGACGTCGTGGTGGGCATGGCACAGACCCGGCGGCGCATCACATCCGGCGGCGGTGCAGCCACCGTCGCGCACACCCATTGCGATGCGTTGCGCCTCGGAGTGGAAGCGTCGCTTGCGCCCGACGTCGAGGACGACGCTCCGCCCGCCCAGCACGACCGGGATGATGCCAGCCTTGCAGGCGAGCCGGCGGGCCTCACCAGCGCTGATCCGCGCACCGGTGTCCAACGATGCCGCCCTCAACCCACCCAGCAACGTCGAGAGCTTCATCGTCACCACGACCGTGGCGGGCACCCCGCCAGCAGACGGCACCGAGTCGGCTGGCCGGGACTCGATGTAGTCCATGAACGCGCGACCCATCCGGTGCCGCGACAACCCCCGCTCCCCCGGCTGCGTCGGCGCAGTGGTCCCTGCCCGGGCCGGAGAGGCCAACGCCATCAGGTGCTTGCGCAACATCTCCGCGTGCAGCGTCGGCAGCGTGAACCGGCCATGGCACCTGCCGTGCCCGTCGTCGGACATCGTCAACGCCGCCGCCGCCCGCGCCTCGCGCTCCTCGGCCTCCAGCCGGCGCGCCTCCTCGGCGTCCGCAGCCTCGGGATCGATGACCTCCAGGAGCCGCCGGCCCAGGACCCGCAACGCCTTCGCGTCATGGTCATGCGCCCTGGCCAACAAGAACTCCGTCGCTGCCGGAGGCACCCACTCGGCGACGTCGTCGGGCAGCGCGTCGACCGCGTCCACGATGACCCGCGCCTGATCGGTCAGCACCTCACCCGCCGCCAGCGCCTCCCGGACGCAGGCGTGGCGCTCGAGGCCCTCGGCCAACCGACGCATCCGGTGCGCCTCGGCGCGCGTCGTCCTCGTCTCGTGGGACCACCAGCTCGTCGTCGACACCGCGCCAGTCTCCAGGCCCGTCTCGACCGTCTCACCATGACGCAAGACCCGCATCAACAGCTCGTCGAGCTGCGCCCGCGCCCGGGTCAGGACCAGCAGCGTCTCCCCCACCTCACCCGAGCCCATCGACCACAACGGCGCATCCGACACCGACTCGACCGCCTCGGCACACCGGCGCGCGGCGGCTGCGACCTGGTGGTCGAAGGAGTGAGGGAGCGCCGTCATGAGAGCACTCTTCCAGAGACCACCGACAACGGATCGGCCCAAGAATCACCCTCTCCACGGGCGCTCCCGAACGGCCCCTGATCGACGCGGCGGCATGCGTCCTGAGGGTGCTTGTCAGTCGTGCGGCCGCAGGTGCAGCCAGGGCCGGGAGAGGTGGAAGGCGCGACCCGAGACCACCCTCGGCTGCAGCTCGACGACGTTGTACTTCTCCTCAGCCACCCAGGGCCTGAGCGGGACGTTCTCCGCGCGGTGCGCCTCGTCCTCGGGCAGCAGACGCGCGGCGCCACGGACGACCACGCTGCGCGCGAAGTCGTCGTTGTAGTGGTCGACCTCGAACGCGACCTCGGAACCCATCACGATCGCCAGGAGCTTCTCGCCCTCGGCGCTGCGGAACAGCAGGCTGCGGCCGTCGACCGCGTAGTTGATCGGGGTGATGTGCACCTCGTCGACCAGTCGGAACGCGATGCGCCCGAACTCCTCCTGCTCCAACATCTCCCAGCACTCTTCGGTGGTGAGCGCGGTGACTGCCTCGTCCATGACAGCTCCTCTCGAGGTCGCTGCAGATGATGTCCCCACCACCATGACGCCCCGACCCCGTGCTCGACAAGGACCGAAGGTCACCCCCTCGACTGCCGTTCATCCCCCGGCGACCGAGGGGTCACCGCGTCCGGCGCCCGCAGCGGGCACAATGACGGCGTGACCACGAAGATCGCCGTTGCCGGCCTGGGCTATGTCGGACTCTCCATGGCCTGCCTGTTGGCCCGCGACAACGACGTGGTCGGCCTCGACCTCGACGAGGGTCGCATCGAGCGGCTGCAGGCCGGGCAGAGCCCGATCCACGACGACGACATCAGCAGGTTCCTCGCCCGCGAGGACCTGACGCTCACGTTCACCACCGACCCCGCGCAGGCCTATGCCGACGCCGATTTCGTCATCATCGCGACGCCGACCAACTACGACGAGGTGAGCAACTACTTCAACACCGACTCGGTCGAGGCAGTCATCGCCGACGTGCTGAAGGCGGCTCCCGGCGCCACGATGGTGATCAAGTCGACGATCCCCGTCGGCTTCGTCGAGGACGTGCGCCAGCGGCTCGGGACCGCAGACGTCATCTTCAGCCCGGAGTTCCTGCGGGAGGGGCGCGCCCTCCACGACAACCTCAACCCGTCGCGGATCGTGGTCGGAGAGGACTCCGCGCGGGCGCGTCGGTTCGCCGAGCTGCTGGTCAAGGGCGCCGACATCGACGACGTCCCACTGCTCTTCACCGAGCCCACCGAGGCCGAGGCGATCAAGCTCTTCGCCAACACCTATCTGGCGATGCGCGTCGCCTTCTTCAACGAGCTCGACTCGTTCGCGCTCTCCCGCGGTCTCTCGACGCGACAGATCATCGACGGCGTCGGCCTCGACCCGCGGATCGGCACCCACTACAACAACCCGTCCTTCGGCTACGGCGGCTACTGCCTGCCCAAGGACACCCGCCAGCTGCTGGCCAACTACTCCGAGGTCCCGCAGAACCTCATCCACGCCATCGTCGAGGCAAACACGACCCGCAAGGACTTCGTCGCCTTCGACATCCTCGACCGACACCCCAAGGTCGTGGGGATCCACCGGCTGCTGATGAAGGCCGGCTCGGACAACTTCCGCGAGTCGTCGGTGCAGGGGATCATGAAGCGGATCAAGGCCAGGGGCGTGCGGGTCGTGGTCTTCGAGCCCGAGATCGAGGCGAGCCACCTCGATGCCGACGGCAGGTTCTTCGGCTCCGAGATGTGCGACGACCTGGCCGACTTCAAGGCGACGGCCGACGTGATCGTGGCCAACCGGATGTCGCCCGAGCTCGAGGACGTCCGCGACAAGGTCTACACCCGCGACCTCTTCGGCTCGGACTGAGCGCCTGCGTCGCTGGCGTCCCGCTGGCCGGGTGTGAGGAGTGAGGGCCGCACGAGATCAGTCCCGAGGGACCGGCGGCTTCATCTTCCCCTCGTAGCGCGGCACCTCGCGCTCGTCGGTCGCCACCCAACCGACGTCGCTCGCCGAGCGCCGGACGAGGCCGTACGCCGAGTCGAGCTCGTCGTCGCCCAGCCGGCCGTGGACACGCAGCACCCGTGACACGGCGGCGGTGCGCTCCAGGCGGCCGACGCCCTCGATCACCGCGGCGCCGTCGTGGTGGCGCTCGAGATCGTCGAGCAGGTCCTCGAGGGCCGACTCCCCCGGCGCCGTGGTCACGCCGTCCAGGGTCAGCCGCCACGGCGAGCGGCGGGTCGTCGGGAGGTCGGTCACCAGCTCGACGCGCTGGTCCCCGGCATAGGTCCGCTGGACGATCCGCGCCTCCAGGCGCGGGTCTCGCACCGGGGAGATGCGCTCCTGGGTCAGCGACGACCAGTCCCCGACCAGGACGACCCGCAGGTCGTCGAGCGTGGAGTCCAGGACCGCGTCGACGACCCGCTGCACGCGCTCGCCCGGGTGCGCACGCGAGTCCAGGACCACCTCGAGGAAGGGCACGTCGTAGCGCCGCCCACGTCGGTTCCGCTTGGGTCGCATCGTGGGCACGAGGTTGGCGAGGAACGCGTCGTTGTAGCGGTTGATCGCGTCGCGGTGCTCCATCACGTGGGTGCGTCCGAGGTGCCAGGCGCGCGACGAGTGCTCCGGGAGCAGCACGCCGCCTGCCTCGGCGAGCCGGTGTCCCAGCTCCATGTCCTCGCCCAGGCGCAGGCTCGTCGCCATACCTCCCGCAGCGTCGTAGAGCGAGCGCGTCAGCGACCCGGTGGCGCCGACGTGGGCACGGAACGCACGCGGGCCGGCGAGGGTCAGGTCGTTCGTACGCCGCCACATCCCCTCGACCCACTTGTGCGTCTCCTCGGCGTCCCAGTCCCAGGTCGTGGCGATCGCTCCGTCGGCGACCGCGTCGCGGACGGCACCCGGCTCGATGCCGACCAGGGCCGACGGGTCGACGAAGCGCTTGGTGCCCAGGACGACCGCGTAGTCCACGAGGTGGTGCCACCGTGCCTGGGCCGCCACGTGCTCGGCGAAGCACAGCATGTCGGCGTCGAGCCACTGGATGATCTCGCCGCTGCTGGCCTGCACGCCGGTGTGGCAGGCGTTGGCGCGGCCCCAGCCGTCACCCACCCGGACGAGCACCGTGTTCTCGGGCCGGACCTCGGGCAGCACCACCGGGTCGGGGTTGCCGTCGTCGACGACGACGACCTCGAGCAGGTGGGTCGGATAGGTCTGCGCCGCGAGAGCGGCCAGGACGACGGGGAGCGTGGCCCCGGCCTGCCAGGTCGGGATCACGACGCTGACGCTCTTCTCGGGCTCCCAGTCGTCGAGCGGCGCCGGGGTGAGCGAACGCCACTCGTTGCGCCGGACCAGCGGCTGCAGCTCGCGCGTCATGGCAGGTCCGCCTGTTGCACGGTGAGCTCGCGGCTGGCGTGGAAGCCGGTCCACTCGCGCTCGAGGATCTCGGGTCGGCGGAAGGACTCGGGGTCGGAGGCCCAGGTGTGCCCCGACCCGGTGCGTCGAAGGACATATCCCAGACCGTGGGTGCGATAGATCCGGCCACCGCCGGCCTCGACCGCGTTGAGGAGCTGGGCGTCGACGAAGCGGCGCACGCGCCGGAACCCGCCCACGCCACGGAGCACGTGACGGTCGATCATGATCGTCCCGCCCGCGACGAAGCGGTTGAAGACCTCGGTCGGGTGGTTGCGGCGGGCGGTGACCCCGAGCTCCTCGAGATAGACGAACTCGCTCGGCATCCCGACCACCTCCGCGCCGGTGTAGCGACGAGCGAGGAGCAGGTCGTGGACGGCGTGCGGGGAATACCAGTCGTCGTCGTCGACCTTCATCAGGACGTCGCCGCCGGCCGCGGCCGCCGCGTCGTCGAGCACGTCGCCGAAGAACGCATCCTCGTCATGGGTTCGTACGACGACGTCATGCCCTGCGAGCCGGGCGCGCACCTGGTCCTCGTCCACCGTCCAGCCGTGGGTGCCGAGGACCACCTGGAGCTCGACGTCGCGCTGGCGCGCGAGCTGGCGCAGCGCGAAGTCGAGCTGGTGGGGGCGCATCGTGGCGAGCAGGACGCTCACCTTCGGCTGCGCCACGAACCGGACACCTGCGCCCCGGGCCAGGTCGCGTCGCCAGGCGAGCGTGGAGTGGGTGTCGAGTGCCGCGCGCCTGGTGGCGACGCTGTGCTCCTCGCGGGCGAGTCCGTCGTCGAGGTCTGCAGGCGCTGCGAGCGCGGCGGCGAGCTCCGGGCTGAGGTGGGGGTTGGTGCCCTCCGCGAGCAGCGGGACCCCCGCCGTCGCCAACCCCGCCACGACCCGAGGATCGGCGGTGGCCAGGTCGACGCGAAGGCCCTGGACCGCCCTGAGCCCCTCGATGGTCCGCTCGGTCAGCCGCAGCCGTGGGTCGAGGTCGCGCACGGGCTCGTCCCAGTCCTTGCGCCAGCCCACCGGGTTGACGACCAGCTCGTCCACGGGCTCGAGGCCCGGGTCGGTGACCACCAGGGGGGCCCGGTCGGTCACGTGGTGGACCTCGGGTCCGCCGGGCTGGGAGGAGATCACCACGTCGGGGGGCACGTCGCGCTCAGGGTCACCGGCCTCGGTCGCGTCGTGGAACCAGGGCGCGCGCACGTCGAGTCCAGCGGCAGCCTCCCGCCCGGCATATCCGACGACCAGCCCACCGTGCCCGTGGTCGCCGCCGGCCGCCTGCCGGGCACACTCGACCAGCACCTGGTGGGCCGCCACGGGGCGGACGAAGCGCAGGACGGTCAGCACCCCCCGGTCGGTCTCGCGGGCCATCAGGCTGGTCAGCGGCGGCCACTCGGGCCGGGGGTGCACCACGAGCGGGTCGGTGGCATCGGTGAGCCAGAGGGCCACCACCCGCACCTGGCCCACGCGTGGCAGGGCCGAGGCCCGCTGGCGCAGGGAGGCGCGGTCCGCCGTCATCCACAGGACGGACTTCCAGCCGCGGCCGATGTCGGCGGCCCCGGCCAGGGTCGTGAAGGTGGACCCGGGCGGGGCCAGGTCTGCACCTGTGTCGTCGTCGCCGATCGCCAGCAGGGGAGATGGGGAGGTGAAGCCGTCGAGGGGATGGGTCACGAAGGAGCCCCCGTCCGCCGGCTGCCGGTCGACCTGTCCCGTTCCCGCAGCGATGCGGGCAGGGAGTGCTTGACGAGGGGCCGCGGCTGCTGCCGCAGCCACGTGCGCGTGACGTGGTCGATGATGTGGACGCCGGGCGGCGCGTCGACCCGGACCAGGCCGCCGAGCTCCTCGGCACGTCCCGACCGGATGGCGTCGTCGACCTCGAACTCGCGCAGCTTGCGATAGAGCCGGGTGTTGGTGAAGTCGACTCCCTCGGTGCGCCAGTGGGCATATTCATCGGCGTCGAGCCACTTGACCTCCACGCACAACCCCTGCTGGAGGACGAGCCTCTCGGTGTCGGCCGGGAACTCGCGCAGCTCCCAGTCGAAGGCCTTCACGAACGTGAAGTCCGGACCCATGGGATAGACCCAGGGCTCGAGGAACCGCAGCGACAGGTCGAGCCAACCGGTGGACTCGTCGACGACCGTCAGCGGGTGGCGCGGCATCGCCACGATGGTGCGGGTCGACTCGAGCTGCCACGAGAGGTCGCGCAGGATGCCCGCGCCCTCGGGCGTGAGCACCATGTCGCCGTCCCACTTCATCGAGTAGGCGGTGCGGACCTGGCTGAAGCACCAGTTGTAGAAGTGCGTCAACGAGTGGACGCTGGTGGCGGGAGTGGCGAGGTGCTCACCGCCGGCCCGGGCGACCTCGTGGGGATAGACGAGCCCGGTGAACCGGTCCGCGGCGCCACAGTCGTCGGCGATCCGCCGCGCCACGTCGAGCGTGCCGTCGTCGGAGCCGTTGTCGACCAGCAGGACGTGCTGGACGGCGTCGAAGATCGGCGGCAGCACCCAGGGCAGGTTGCGTGCTTCGTTGCGCACCCGGAAGACGCAGGTCAGGCCGGGCGTGAGCGACTCGCCGCGCGTCCACGGCCAGGTGATGTCGTAGTCGACCAGCCCCTCGAGCGAGGGGATGTCCGGGCCCGACATCAGGCCTCCCGGCTGCGTCGTCGCGTCAGCGCCTTGCGAAGCCCCCGTCGAGCCCGCGGTGGCACCATCGCCCGGACGGCGTGCGGGAGTCGCGGCGCGCCGCCGGCCTCGACGGCGGCCTCGGCGGCGGCCTGCTCGATCTCTCGCCGGGCGGTGACAGCGCCCTCGCGCCGCGCCGCCAGGGTCGTGGAGTGGGCGAACGCCTCGGCGTCGGCATACATCTCGTCATAGGCGACGCGCAGCTGGTCGCTGCGGGCGTGTGCCTCGGCGCTGTCGCCGCCCTCGGTGGCCAGCCCGTCGAGCGTCTGCCAGGTCTCCTCGGCGAGATCACGCAGCGAGCGCGGGACCTCGACGTCGTCCCAGGTGAGGGTCACGCGGCGCAGTGAGGGGTCGATGAACTTGTGGACCTGGGCGATGTCGTTGGCCATGGCCGTCTTGACGGCCTGGAGGTCGAAGGCCTCACCGAGGGCGAAGACCGGCTGGGTCCAGTCGTCCAGGAGGTCGGAGTAGCGGACGAACCGGCGGGCCTCGCCACGGGTCGCACGCTCGGTGTGGAGCATCATGTTGATCCAGGCGGCGGTGCGGGTGACGTCGCCCTGGCGCTGGTCGTAGTACTTCTTCTTCGAGCCCACGACCTCGGTGACCGGGCGGAGCATGGTGACGTAGGAGGGGGTGGCCTCGCAGCGGTCGGCACACGCCCGCCAGAGGCCGAGGAACCAGGCGGCGCGCGGGTCCTTGATCACGAGCTCGTCGCCCTGGTCGAACTGCGACTCCAGCCACTGGGTGACCCGCTCCCTCACGGCGTGGTCGGCGCTGAGCCGCCCCGCGTCGAGCCAGGCGCGCGGCCGGGCGTCGGAGACCTGCACCCCGCAGCGCCCGAGCAGCTCCTGGTGGAGGTCGACCACCCACTGCGGCTCGCCGAACCCCTTCGGGTTGGTGGAGTCGGCGACCACCTCCGGCTGGGGCACGTGCAGTCCGAGCGTCTGCAGGGTCCCGCTCATGGTGCTGGTGCCACTGCGGCCCGATCCGACCACGAACACGACCCGGCGACTCCCCATGCGAGGCAGCCTATCGGCCCGCTGCGTCGACGCCGCCCAGGTTGCGTCCCCCGCCGGCAGGCCGGCGCCGTACGGCGAAGGGCTCAGCCCGCAGCCGGGGTGGAGGCCTGGGCGGCGATCACGTCGGCATACCACTGGAAGGACTTCTTCGGCGTCCGCTTCAAGGACTCGAAGTCGACGTGCACGAGGCCGTAGCGCTTGGTCAGACCCTCGGCCCACTCGAAGCTGTCCAGCAGCGACCAGCAGTAGTAGCCGCGCACGTCGACGCCGCGTTGCACGGCCTGCTGGACGGCTCTCAGGTGGGAGGCGAGGTAGTCGATCCGGAGCTGGTCGTTCACGACCCCTCGGCGTCGGGCTCGGTGTTGTAGGCCGCCCCCGACTCGGTGATCACGATGGGCGGGAGTGCGGCGCGATAGCGGGCGCGGAACATGATCAGCCACTCCCGCAGCGCATCCGGAACGACCGGCCAGCCCCGGTCGGTGATCGGATAGCCCACGACGTCGCGATATTCGAACGGCAGGTCCGCGTCCTCGTCGGTCGCGGCGATGCGCATCGGGTTGTAGTAGTTGACGCCGTAGAAATCGAGCGGCTGCCTGATCGTCGCCATGTCGCCGGGTTCGGCCAGGCCCTCGAGCAGCGGCATCAGGTCGGCCGGATAGCGCCCGAGCAGCATCGGCTCGAGCCACATGCCGTTCCACAGTGCGTCGAAGAGCTTGCTCGCGCCGACGTCGGCGTCGTCGTCGGTCGCCGGCCACACGGGGGCGTGGTTGTTGGCGCAGCCGACACTCGTCGCGCCGTGCCTGCGCAGCTCGATGGCCGCGCGACCGTGGGCCAGGAGGAGGTGGTGGGAGGCCCACAGCGAGTCGAACATCAAGGATCGACCGGGCGCGTGCATGCCGATGCCGTAGCCCAGGAACGAGGCGACGTTGGGCTCGTTGAGGGGGATCCAGTGCTCGACCCGGTCGGCGTAGCGCTCCCCCACGATCGCGGCATATTCGGCGAAGGCGTCGACGGTGCCCCGGTTGAGCCAGCCGCCGTCGTCCTCGAGTGCCTGCGGCAGGTCGTAGGCATAGAGGGTCACCATCGGCGAGATGCCGTTCTCGAGCAGGGTGTCGAGCAGGCGGTCGTAGAACTCCAGGCCCTTGTCGTTCACCCGGCCGCGGCCCGACGGCAGGATCCGCGACCAGCTGAGCGAGAGCCGGTAGTCCTTGGTCCCCAGCCGCTTGAGCAGCTCGAAGTCCTCGGCGAAGCGGTGGTAGTGGTCAGCAGCCACCGCGCCGCTGCTGCCGTCGATGATCCGCCCCCGCTGGCCGGCGAAGGTGTCCCAGATGCTGGGTCCCCTGCCGTCGAGGTCAGCAGCACCCTCGACCTGGTACGCCGCCGTGCTGGCGCCGAACCGGAAGCCGGCCGGTAGCTGGGGGAAGTCATCCACTGGTTGAAGATATAGCCATGACAGGGGCTGTGTACGCCGGTTCGGCGAGGTTCACGACTCTCGCGCCAGGGCGGGTCACCCGGCACTCGTTCTCGTTCGCGGAGCACTACGACCCCGCCAACCTCGGCTTCGGCCCCATGGTCTGCCACAACGACGACGTCCTCGAGCCTGCCGGGGGCTATCCCGACCACCCGCACCGCGACCTCGAGATCGTCACCTGGGTGCTCGAGGGGGTGCTCGTCCACACCGACGACGCCGGCCGTGCGCTGGCGCTGGAGCCGGGGGACGTCCAGGTGATGAGCGCCGGCTCGGGCATCCGGCACGCGGAGGTCGCCGACCCGTCGAGCGGGCGGACGCGCTTCCTCCAGACCTGGCTGCGCCCCGACGAGCCGGGCCTCGCGCCCAGCTGGCGCGTCGAGGGCGTCGAGCCGGGGCCGGGCCTGACGGCGGTCGTGGGGGCCGGCGCTCTGCCCATCGGGACCGAGGGGGCTCGCCTCGACATCGCCCGCCTGTCTCCCGGCGAGCACGCCCAGCTCCCGGACGCACCCCTCCTCCACGCGTTCGTCGCGGTCGGCGGAGGACGGCTCGGCGGGCTCGAGCTGGGAGCCGGCGACGCCGTACGCCTGGACGACGAGTCGAGCACTGCCTTCGAGGCGACTGCCGCCGGCACCGAGCTGTTGGTGTGGTCCTTCAGCTCCTAGCCCTCAGGCCACGGCGGATCAGGCGAGGACGTTCAGCGCACCCGGCAGCACCGACACCCTCGTGGGCGCGGACGGTGCGGAAGGCAGCACGCCGAGCGGCTCACCGTCACCCCCGACCGGGACCGGGGTGCGCGAGGTCGCCGAGATGGTGACGACGCGGCCGGTGAAGACGTGCACCTCGTCGAGGTGGACGTGGTCACCGTCATAGACCTTGGGCAGTGCCCGGACGAGCGCACGCTTCGACGCCGCCTCGATCACGATGATGTCGAGCAGGCCGTCGTCGAGGGAGGCTGCCGGGGCGATCTTCATGCCCTTGCCGTAGTAGCCCGAGTTGGCGATCACCGCGGTGGCACCGTCGATCTCGTGGGCGACCCCGTCGATCGTCAGGTGGTAGCGGGCGGGCGTGTAGGTCGCCAGCGCCCGGATCGCAGCCAACGGGTATTGCGCGGGCTTCGGCACCCAGGTCGCGCGGTCCACGATCTCCGCAGCCTTGGCGTCGACGCCGGCATAGACCGAACCGGCGACGATGCGCTCGTCGCCATAGGCGATGAGGTCGACGGTGCGCCGGCGTCCCGCGAGCAGCGCGTCGGCCTGGGCGAGCGGGTCGTCGGGCAGGCCGAGCATGCGCGCGAAGTCGTTGCCCCGGCCGGCGGGCACGATGCCCAGCGTGCCGCCGAGCCGGGAGACGGCCCCGGCGACGGACGACAACATCCCGTCGCCGCCGGCGGACACGACGACGTCCCCACGGGCGACGGCCGCGGAGACGAGGTCCATGGCCGCGTGCGGGCCGGGCGAATAGGTCACCTCGACGCGGGCGCCCGCGTCGCGCAGCCGGCGCGCGACCGGGACGACGGCCTCGGGAGCGGCGCCGCCGCCGGAGGCGGGGTTGACGAGGAACGAGAAGGAGTCCATCAGACCAGCACCCCCGGGTTGAGGAGGCCGGCCGGGTCGAGCGAGTCCTTGATCGCCCTCAGCGTCTGCACGCCGAGGGGGCCGATCTCCTGGGCGAACCACGGCTTGTGGTCGGTGCCGACAGCGTGGTGGTGGGTGATCGTGGCGCCGGC
This sequence comes from Nocardioides piscis, assembly GCF_011300215.1. Lineage (NCBI taxonomy): Bacteria > Bacillati > Actinomycetota > Actinomycetes > Propionibacteriales > Nocardioidaceae > Nocardioides > Nocardioides piscis. Next base: position 1,138,252 of record NZ_CP049866.1, on the reverse strand, counting down.
CGCGACGATCGCGTCGGAGGCCGCCTGCTTGGCCGCCGCCCACTGCGCCAGCGGATCGTCCGACTCCTTGGCCGCGACGGTGAAGTAGAGCGAGCACCCGGTCTCATAGACGTGGGAGATGTGGCACAGCACGAGCGCCCCGTCGCCGAGCGACGACTCGAGGGCCGACTTCACGTCGGCATACAGCCGCTCGCGGTTGGACCAGAAGGTCGCCGTCTCGAGCGTCTCGACGAGCACACCGACGTCGAGCAGCGAGTCGCGCAGGTATGGCGCGTTGAACCGCCCGTGGGCCCAGGCCGCACCCACGTCGGTGCCGACGTCCGTGCCGCCGAGCTCGGTCAGCAGCGCGGTGACCGCCGTGCGCTTGGCTGCGACAGCGGCCGGGGTGCCCTCGAACCCGGTGATCATCAGGCAGCCGGCCTCGTCGGCGCCGCCGATGGCGGTCGGGTCGGCGAGATTGATCGCCGTCTCCGCCTCGTCGGAGAGCCGGATGACCGTCGGCAGGAGACCGGTCTGGGCCAGCGTGCGCATCGCCGCGGCGCCGGCGGCGAACGAGGGCCAGCGCCACCCGACATAGACCTTGTCCTGGGGCACCGGGCGGACCCGCACCGTGACCGAGGAGATGACCCCGAAGGTGCCCTCCGAGCCGAGGAAGACCTGCCGCAGGTCCGGTCCGGCCGCGTTGGCCGGCGACGAGCCCACCGAGATCGTGCCTGACGGGGTGACCACGGTGAGTCCGACGACCAGCGCGTCGAAGCGGCCGTAGCCGGCGCTCGACTGACCACTGGAGCGTGTCGCCGCGAAGCCGCCGATCGAGGCGAACTCGAAGGACTGGGGGAAGTGGCCGATCGTCAGGCCGTGCTCGGCGAGCAGCGCCTCGGCCTCGGGGCCGCGGAGCCCGGGCTCGAGGGTGGCGGTCATCGACTCGTCGTCGACGGCGAGAAGCCGCTTCATCCGGACCAGGTCGAGGCTGACGACGCCGGCGAAGGGCTCGCGTGCGGCGACCAGCCCGCCGGTCACCGAGGTGCCGCCACCGAAGGGGACCACCGCGAGCCGGTGGGTGGTCGCCACGGCCAGCACCGCCTCGACCTCGGCCTGGTCGCCGGGGCGCACGACCACGTCGGGGGCGTCGGAGAGGTCACCGGTGCGCGCCTTGAGCAGGTCGGGCGTCGACTTCCCGCGGGTGCGCAGCCGACGCGCGGCGTCGTCGGTCAGGACGTTGTCGCCCCCGACGGCCGTGCGCAGGGCGTCGACCGCCTCGTCGGGGATCCTGGCCGCCGGCACGGCGACGTCCTCGGCGGCCGGCCGCTCCACGATCTCGCCGAAGGCCAGCTCGATCAGGCCGCGGGCGGAGTCGGGGAGCGAGGTCTGGGCTGCCGGGTCGCCCCAGCGCTGGGGGTGCATCTCGTGGTTGGTCACGTGTTACAGTGTGACACATGACGTCACTTCGTCACAACGACCCAGGCAAAGGTTCCGAGAACGCCTATCTCGACGCCGCCCGCGACTGCATCCTCGACCTCGGCTGGCGCCGGACCACGCTGACCGAGGTGGCTCGCCGGGCCGGTGTCTCACGGATGACGATCTATCGCTCCTGGCCGGACATGACCCAGCTGCTGGCCGACCTGATGACCCGGGAGTGGATCGGGATCGTGGCGGCGAGCTCGACCGGAGGAGACATCGTCGAGCGCGCGCTCGAGACAGCCCGGACGCTGCGCGACAACGAGCTGTTCCTGCGCATCGTCGAGCTCGACCCCGACCTGCTCCTGCCCTATCTCCTCCACCGGCGCGGCCGCTCCCAGGACCTGATCCTGGCCCAGATCGAGGAGGCCGTCCGGGCCGGCCAGGCCGACGGCAGCGTCCGAGCCGGCAACCCGGCCCTCATCGCCCGCTCGCTCGTGCTCGCGGGCCACGGCTTCGTCCTGAGCGGACACACCATGATCGACGACGAGGTGAGCGAGGAAGACCTCTATGCCGAGGCCCGCCTGCTGATCACGCGGGCGCTGGCACCATGACGGCGCGACGCATCACCCCCGGTCTGGCCGGCAGCCCCGACCACGTCGACGTCCTGGTCATCGGGCTCGGCATCACCGGCGCGGGTGTGGCGCTCGACGCTGTCACCCGGGGTCTGTCGACGCTCGCCGTCGATGCCCACGACCTCGCCTTCGGCACCTCGCGATGGTCGTCCAAGCTGGTGCACGGCGGTCTCCGCTACCTCGCCACCGGACAGGTCGCGGTCGCCCACGAGAGCGCCGTCGAGCGCGGCATCCTGATGGAGGTCACAGCGCCTCACCTGACCCGCGCGATGCCCATGCTCGTGCCCCTCATGCCGAGCGTCTCCCGCTTCGCCGCCCTCCAGGCCAGGGGCGGGTTCTTCGCCGGCGACCTGCTGCGCCGCACCGCGGGCACGTCGGCCGCCACCCTGCCGCGACCGCGGCGGATCTCGGCCACCGAGACCAGCAACCTGGCTCCGGGCCTGCGCGTCGGCGGACTGCGCGGCGGGCTCCTCTGCTGGGACGGCCAGCTCGAGGACGACGCCCGTCTCGTCACCACGGTCGCCCGCACGGCGGCGTCCTACGGCGCGCACGTCCGGACGCGGGCACGGGTGCTCAGCGCCACCGGGACGCGCGTCGAGCTGCGTGACGAGCTCACCGGCGAGACCCGCACGATCACCGCGGGGACGGTCATCAACGCGACCGGCGTGTGGGCCGGCAGCCTCGTGGAGGAGATCGCGCTGCGGCCCAGTCGCGGCACCCACCTGGTCCTCCGCGCCGAGACGCTGCCCCACCTGCGCGTCACCGTCACCGCGCCGGTGCCGGGCTCGACCAGCCGCTTCGTGATGGTGATCCCGCAGCCGGACGGCACGCTCTACGTCGGCCTGACCGACGAGGCGGTCGAGGGGGCGATCCCCGACGTGCCCACCCCCTCGGAGGCCGAGATCGGCTTCCTGCTCGACGTGGTGTCGGCAGCCTTCGCCCGCCCGCTGCGGCGCAGCGACGTGGTCGGTGCCTTCGCCGGGCTGCGTCCCCTCATCGACACGGGCGACGGATCGACCGCCGACATCTCTCGACGCCACGCCGTGCTCACCAGCCGGACCGGTGTCATCACGATCGTGGGCGGCAAGCTCACGACCTATCGGCGGATGGCCGAGGACGCCGTCGACGCAGCCGTGGCCGCGGCTGGGCTCGACGCCGGCCCGTGTGTCACCGCGACCACCCCGCTGCTCGGTGCCGCCAGCCGCGCCGAGCTCGCTTCGTCCGAGCAGCACCCCCGGCTCGTGCGCCGGTTCGGTACCGACGCCGCGCTGGTGCTCGACACCGCTCGCACCGTGACCGGGTTCGGCGACGACGAGCTGCTCGCGCCCGTCAGCGAGCGACTGCCGGTCACGCTGGCCGAGCTGGTCTTCGGGGTCACCCACGAGGGCGCTGCCGACGTCGACGACCTGCTCGACCGCCGGACCCGCGTCGGCCTCGTCGCCGAGGACCGCGAGGCGGCGCTACCCCTGGCGCGCCGAGCGCTCGAGCTCGCCGGACGCGGGATCGCGCACCAGCGCTCCGACCGCCACGAGGCAGCCCAGCCCCAGCAGGACGATCGGCGGGGGTGGCAGCAGCAGGGCGCTGAGCACCAGCGCGGGCGCCAGCACGAGGGAGAGCAGCGCCAGCACGGCGCGTGACCCCTCGACCAGCTCGGGTGCTCGCCGCTCGACCAGGAGCACCAACGCCCCCAGGCCCACCAGCAGCAGCGCCATCACCAGGCTGAAGCCCGTGAACAGCTGCCAATAGGTGCGCTCCAGGCCCCGACGGCGACCGAGGTCGTCTCCATCAGGGCGCGCACTGCTCGCTCGTCACCCGGAGTCGGGCTCGCACTGCCGACCGCGACGAGCGTGGCGTGGCCGGCTCCGGTGACGACGAGCAGCCAGCCCACGACCCTCGCGGCGAGGGAGCGGACCGTGCGGGGACGCGCAGTCGGAGCGGTCAGGGTGGTCGGGGTGGTCATCAGGTCTCCTGGTGCGTGGGCGGGGCGATGGGCGGAGCGATGAGCGGGGGGCACCAGTCCGCGGCAGCGCCGACCGCGCGACGAGCCAGCCGGTCGGGGATCGCCCTCATCGCCAGGTCTCGTATGCCGATGGCACCCCGTCGCTCCAGGCGAGCGAACCGGCCGATCTGGCGCGACTGGCGAGCCAGCGCCGTCACCCGAGGTGCGCGGGCCGCGGCGTAGTCGGTGAGGGCGTCCTCGATCGAGGGCCGGGTCGAGAGCGCATGCGCCAGCACGACCGCGTCCTCGATGGCCAGGCCGGCCCCCTGACCGAGATTGGGCTCCATCGCGTGGGCGGCGTCGCCGACCAGCACCCGGCGACCGTTGTGCAGGCGGGTCCGCCCCGGCGGCAGGTCGAAGATGTCGTGGCGCAGGACGCTCCCGGGCTCGACGCGGCTCAGCACGTCTGCGATCGGGGGGTGCCAGTCGGCATACCTGCGTCGGACCTCGGCCAGCTCGTCGTCGCTGCGCGCACCCTGCGCGGTCGTCGCCGCGGCATAGACATAGGTGGCGTCCGGGCCGGCCGGCACCATCCCGAAGCGCATCCCGGCGCCCCACGTCTCGCTCAGCTCCGCCTCCCCGCCCAGGGCGTCAGCGCCGCCGGGGACGAGCGCGCGCCAGACCGTGTAGCCGCGAAAGCCCGGCTGGGCGTCCGGGCTGATCGACGTCCGGACGACCGAGCGGACTCCGTCCGCCCCGACCAGCAGGTCAGCGGCAGGCTCGGCGGCGACGGCGGTGACGGGGTCGCCCAGCCTGAGCACCTCGGGTCCGAGCGCCGAGGCCAGCGCCTCGACCAGGTCGGCCCGGACGATGCCCAGCGGCCGGGCACCGACCGCCCGCGCGTCCACCGTGACCCGCGACAGCACCCGTCCGTCGGCGCGGCGGATCACCGACCCGGTCAGGGGTGTGGAGCGCGAGCGGACCGCCTCGGCGATGCCGAGCTCCGCCAGGCAGCGCATCGCGTTGGGCCACAGCACCAGTCCCGCGCCGCCACGGTCCAGGGCGTCGCGTCGCTCTCGCACGGTGACCTGCCAGCCGACGCGCTGCAGGGCGAGCGCCGTCGCCAGTCCACCGATCCCGCCGCCGACGACCACCGCCGCCGGAGCTGTCCCTCTGTCCATGCCGCGACACTACAGATGTAGAGGCCTGCTGCCAACTCTACGGCAGTAGAGTGCGGCGCATGGAGCAGGAGAGACGCCAGCTGATCGCACGGACGGCGCTGCACGTGCTCGCCACGGCCGGCGCCCGGGGGCTCACCCATCGGGCCGTCGACACCGCGGCCGGCCTCTCGCCGGGGTCGACCTCCTACTACTTCCGCACCCGCGCAGCACTGCTCAGCGCCTGTCTCGACGACCTCGTCGCGCAGGACCACGAGGACCTCGACGTGATGGTGCCCCTGGTCACCGCCGCCGACACCGACGCGATGGCGGCAGCGATCGCCGACGTGCTCGAGCGCTGGCTGACGGTGGGTCGCGAGCGCCATACGGCTCGCTATGAGCTCTTCATGGAGGCGTTGCGCCGGCCCGACCTCGCCGAGGTGCTGCACCGCGGCGGGATGGCCGTGCGTGCCCGGGTGGCCGAGGTGCTGGCGGGCCTGGGGGCGGACGATCCCCAAGGACGGGCGCACTGGTTGGTCGCAGCCCTGGACGGGGTGGTGTTCGACCGACTGGCCGGAGCCAACGCTGCCGCACCGGTGGACCGGGACGAGCTCGAGGTGGTCGCGCGGCGCCTCGTGGCGGGCGCCCTCGCACTTTCCCTCGATCTCAAGACACATGGCCCGCCGGGGTGAGAGGCTTGGCTCCGCGCCCCTTGCTGACCCCATGCAGCAAGGGGCGCGACGCATTTCGTGCGTCGCCGACCACCACCGCTCACCGAGCGCTGGTCAAGGGTGGAGCGGGCTCGGCCCCCCGTGCCCCGCCAGGGCCTGCCAGTGGAGCAGTCGCGTGCATTTCGGTCATCACGGACGAGTCCGGTGGGGATGGGATATCGTTGGTGAACAACGAGTGAACGGGAGATGTCTGGTGAGCAACATCAAGGAGCGGGGACGGCCGACCTGCGTGTGGGTCCGGACGACCGACACCCAGGGGCGCACACACATGGAGGCCCGCTGGTTGATGCCGCTCTTCGCGGCCATCGACGACGCGGCCTGACGAAGTCCGGAAACTTTTTCTCGGGCGGCGGAATATCCCGGGCGGGAGATGGTTGGAAGTAGTACAACCTTCAACCAATCCCCTCAAGGAGACACCATGTCCGTCAACCAGTTCGACGCTTCCACCACCGCCATCGACGACATCACCGGCGACTACGTCGTCGACGCCTCGCACAGCTCGCTGGGCTTCGTGGCCCGCCACGCGATGGTGACCAAGGTCCGCGGTCAGTTCAACGTCTACGAGGGCACCGCCCACGTCGACGAGGCCAACCCGGCCGCCTCCAAGGTGGACATCACGATCGACGCCGCGAGCGTCGACACGCGCAGCGCCGACCGCGACGGCCACCTCAAGTCCGGCGACTTCTTCGACGTCGAGACCTACCCCACCATCCGCTTCGTCTCCACCGACGTCGCCCGCGACGGTGCCAGCTGGACGATCACCGGCGACCTGACGATCAAGGACGTCACCAAGCCCGTCACCGTCGAGTTCGAGCAGACCGGTTCGGCGATCGACCCCTTCGGCAACACCCGCGTCGGCTTCGAGGGTGAGACGGTCGTCAACCGCAAGGACTTCGGCCTCACCTGGAACGCTGCGCTCGAGACCGGCGGCGTGCTCGTCTCCGAGAAGGTCAAGCTGCAGTTCGACATCTCGGCGATCAAGTCCGCCTGAGCCAGCCCCGAGTCGGCGCTCAGCGCATCCCGAGTCGGCGCTGAAGGCGTACCGAGTCGGCGCTCAGCGCATCCCGAGTCGGCGCTCAGCGCATCCCGAGTCGGCGCTTCCCGCACCCTGTCGGTGCGTGGAGGCGCCGACTCGTTGCGTCTCTCGGGCCGACTCGCTGCGCAGCGCGCGCCGACTGGGCCGGTCAGGTGCGCCGACTCGGCCGGTCGTGAGCGCCGACTCGCTGTGCAGCGAGCGCCGGCTCGGCCGGTCAGGAGCGCCGACTCGGCGTCACCGTCACTTCTTGTGGCGGGGCTTCTTGGTGCGGGAGTCGCTGTCGCCGTACGTCGACGAGCCGCCGTCCGAGGAGGCGGAGTCGGCGCCGGAGCGGGCCTGCGCGCGGCGAGCCGGAGGGCCGCCGTCCTGGCGGATCTCGATCAGCTTGCCGGAGATCCGGGTGCTCGCGAGGCGGTCGAGGGTGCCCGGGGGCAGGGTGCGCGGCAGCTCGACGAGGGAGAAGTCGGGCCGGATGTCGATGTGTCCGAAGTCCCCACGCGAGAGACCGCCCTCGTTGGCGAGCGCGCCGACGATCTGACGCGGCTCCACCTTGTGGCGCTTCCCGACGGAGATCCGGTAGGACGCCATGTCGACGTCGGTGCGGCCGCGGGGACGACGCTCGGGCTTGCGCCCGCCGCCACGCTCGGGGCGCTGCTCGCGGTTGTCGAACTCGCGGCGGACCGGAGCCGGCTCCGGCTCCATCAGGAGCGGGTTGTCGCCATACATCACGGCGGCGAGCGCTGCGGCGACGTCGACCTCGGGCACGTCGTGCTCGGAGATGTAGTGGGTCACCACGTCGCGGAAGAAGTCGAGCTTGTCGCCGGCGAGCGCCTCGGTGATCGCGTCGTCGAAGCGGGACAGCCGCGTGGAGTTGATGTCCTCGATCGTCGGGATCTGCATCTGGGTCAGCGGCTGGCGGGTCGCCTTCTCGATCGCCCGCAGCAGGTGCTTCTCGCGTGGGGTGACGAAGGCGATCGAGTCGCCCTTGCGACCGGCACGGCCGGTGCGGCCGATGCGGTGGACGTAGGACTCGGTGTCGGTGGGGATGTCGTAGTTGACGACGTGGCTGATCCGCTCGACGTCGAGCCCGCGGGCCGCGACGTCCGTGGCGACCAGGATGTCGAGCTTGCCCGACTTGAGCTGGTTGACGGTCCGCTCGCGCTGGACCTGCGGGACGTCACCGTTGATGGCCATCGCGGAGAAGCCGCGCGCCCGCAGCTTCTCGGCCAGCAGCTCGGTCTCGTTCTTGGTCCGGACGAAGACGATCATCCCCTCGAAGTTCTCGACCTCGAGGATGCGGGTGAGGGCGTCGACCTTCTGCGGGTAGGAGCAGATGAGGTAGCGCTGGGTGATGTTGGCGGCCGTGGTCGTCTTGTTCTTGACGGTGATCTCGACCGGGTCGTGGAGATACTTCTTGGAGATCCGGCGGATCTGGCTGGGCATCGTGGCCGAGAAGAGCGCGACGTGCTTGTCCTCGGGGGTGTCGGACAGGATCGTCTCGACGTCCTCGGCGAAGCCCATCTTGAGCATCTCGTCGGCCTCGTCGAGCACGAGGAAGCGCAGCTGCGAGAGGTCGAGGGTGCCCTTCTCGAGGTGGTCCATGATCCGGCCCGGCGTGCCGACCACGACGTGGACGCCGCGGCGCAGCGCCGAGAGCTGGACGCCGTAGCCCTGGCCGCCATAGATCGGCAGGACGTGGACGCCCTTCATGTGGGCGCCGTACTTCTCGAACGCCTCGGAGACCTGGAGGGCGAGCTCACGCGTGGGCGCCAGCACGAGCGCCTGGGGCGCCTTCTGCGACAGGTCGAGCTGGGACAGGATGGGCAGCGCGAAGGCGGCCGTCTTGCCGGTGCCCGTCTGCGCGAGCCCCACGACGTGGCGCCCCTCGAGAAGCGGTGGGATGGTCTGCGCCTGGATCATCGACGGCGACTCGTAGCCGACGTCGGCGAGCGCCTTCAGCACCGCCGGCGACAGGCCGAGGTCGGCGAAGGTCTGCTCGGGCGCGGCTCCGGAGTCGGCTGGGGAGTCGGTGCGGTCGTTCGGGGAAGGTCACTCACCCTGCAACGGTAGTGCTTCTCGCGCCCGGTGGCTGCTTCGAGGCTCGCGCGATCCGCGTCACCCCGGCTCCTGGAACATGCCCCATCCCCGCTGTTTAGCGCGTATTCTGCCGCCATGCCGATCAGGGTTGCCATCGTCAACGACGACGAGCTCGTCGTTCGTGGGCTCGACACGATGTTGCGCAACTACGCCGATCGCATCCAGATCGTCGAGCTCAACGCCTCCAGGCCGGTCTCGGTCGACGTCGACATCGCCCTCTATGACACGTTCGGGATGGGCCAGGGCAACGGGCCGAGCGTCGCTCGCCTGCTGACCAACCCGCGCGTCGACAAGGTGGTCGTCTACACCTGGAACTTCCAGCCGTGGCTGGCGCGCGAGACGATCGAGCAGGGCGTGTCCGGCTATCTCTCCAAGAGCCTCACCGCCGGTCAGCTCGTCGAGGCGCTGCAGATGATCCACGCCGGTCGCATCGTCCTCTCGCCCTCACCCGGGCGCAAGGCGCTCATCGGTGGCGACTGGCCCGGCCGCGAGGAGGGCCTGACGGCCCGCGAGGCAGAGGTCCTGTCGTTGATCACCATGGGGTTGAGCAACCTCGAGATCGCCGAGCGCACCTCGCTGTCGGTCAACTCCATCAAGTCCTACATCCGCTCCTGCTATCGCAAGATCGACGTCGACAGCCGGTCCAAGGCGGTCCTGTGGGGCATCTCCCACGGGCTCCGCCCCGATCGCGTCCGGGTCAACGGCTCGCCGGCGCAGCGGGCCGAACCCGGTGATCGGACCGCCTACCCGGCGTGACCCGCCGGTGACCTGACTCGTTGCGCCCTCGTCCACCGAGGGAGAAGTCATGCAGCGTCACCGGTCCGTCGCCCCATCGATCGTGCTCGCGCTGGCCGCCAGCGCCCTGGCCGTGGTCGGGCCGGCGCCCGGCGGCCAAGCCCTCGGACCTGCCACGCCCGCGGCCGCTCCCACCGCCGCAATCGCCGCCCCAGCGACGTCGGCGCGCGCGTCGACCCGGGCGGTCAGGCCAGGGCCGCGCCGCACACCCCGCCTTCGGGTGCAGGTGCTTTCCAACCGCGCCGACCTGATCTCGGGGGGCGACGCACTGGTGGCGATCCGGGTCCCCCAGCGGGTCCGGCCCCGCCAGGTCAAGGTCATGGCGGGCAAGCGCGTGGTCACCAAGCGGTTCCGCACCCGACCGGACGGTCGCTTCGTCGGGCTGGTCAACAAGCTGCGCGTGGGCCGGACGACGATCAAGGCCACCGCCCCCGGCGCCCGACGCGGGCGGACGGTCATCGTCAACCACCCCGCCGGCGGGCCGGTCTTCACCGGGCCGCAGCCGGCGCACTACCGCTGCCAGGACACCGCCCGCGACGCCGCCTGCAACGAGCCGGCCCGCTACTCCTGGCTCTACAAGTCGACCGGCTCACCGGGCCTCAAGCCCTACGACCGGGCCAACCCTCCCTCCGACGTCGCCACGACCACGACCGACCAGGGCGTCGAGGTGCCGTTCATCGTCCGGCGCGAGGACGGCTATTCCGACCGTGACCGCTACGCCATCCTCACGCTGTTCCGCCCGGGGAAGGGCTGGAAGGCGTGGCGCCCGCAGGAGCAGTGGAACCACAAGCTGCTGATCACCCACGGCGGGGGGTGCGGCGCGTCGTACACCCCCGGGACCCCACGCCTCGACGACTTCTCCGGGACCCTGCCCGAGGGCTCCCCGGTCGAGAACAGCTATGTCGCGGCGCTCGGGCGCGGGTTCGCCGTCGCGTCGACCGCGCTGTCCAACACCGGCCACAACTGCAACCTCGCAGTCAACGCCGAGTCGCTGATGATGACCAAGGAGCGCCTCGTCGAGCGGTACGGCGCCCTGCGCTACACCATCGGCACGGGCTGCTCGGGCGGCTCGATCGCCCAGCACACGCTCGCCAACTCCTATCCCGGGATCTACCAGGGCCTGGTCACCAGCTGCTCCTACCCCGACGTCCTCACCGCGGGCGCGCAGTTCGCCGACTACCACCTGATGCGCCGCTACTTCGAGCAGCCGCAGCGATGGGCTCCGGGCGTGGTGTGGAGCCCGACCCAGGTCGCCGACGTCGAGGGGCACGTCACCCCCGTCAACGCGGTGGCCGCCGACGAGGGGCTCTTCAAGGAGGCGATCAACCCCGAGCACGCGTGTGACGGGACGGCCACGCCGGTCGCCGGTGACCGCTCCACCCGCTTCGACTCCGAGATCAACCCCGGCGGTGTGCGCTGCTCGATCCTCGACATCTCGGTCAACCTGCTCGGCCGTCGGCCTGCCTCCGCCTGGAGCCCGCAGGAGCAGGCCGCGGGTCACGGGTTCGCGGGGATCCCGTTCGCCAACTCCGGTGTGCAGTACGGGCTCGAGGCACTCCGCGCCGGACGGATCACCCCCGCTCAGTTCGTCGACCTCAACGCCAAGCTCGGCGGTCTCGACGTCAATGCCGACCCCGTCGCGCAGCGCATCCCCGGCGACGCGGGTGCCATCACCAGCGCCTACCGCACGGGCATGGTCAACAACTTCACCCACACCGACGAGGTCGCGATCATCAACCACGGCGGACCGGACCCGGGGGCCGCTCACGACTACGCCCACGCCGTGTGGACCGAGCTGCGCATGCAGCGCTCCCAGGGACACACCGACAACCGGGTCACCTGGTTCGGTCCGACTCCCCTGATCGGCGACGCCTCGTGGGCGATCGAGGGTCTCATCGCGATGGACAAGTGGCTCAGCGCGGTGGAGAAGGACCGGCGCCGGGTCCCCCTGGCGCAGAAGATCGTCGAGGACCGCCCCGCCGGCGTCGCCGACCGCTGTGTCGGGGTCTGCGACGGCGGGGTGCTGCAGACCAACCTCTCCACGCCGCGCCAGGCGGCGGGCGGTCCGGCGGCCAACGACGTGCTGGCCTGCCAGCGGGTGCCGATCGACCGATCGGCATACAAGACCCTCGGGCTGCCTGTGCTCTTCACCGAGGCCGAGTGGGCGACGCTCCAGCGGGTCTTCCCCGACGGCGTCTGCGACTGGTCCCAGCCCGGTCGCGGGCAGGCGCCGACGCAGACCTGGTTGAAGTACGGCGACGCCACGACCCCGCGCTTCGGCGGGGTGAACCTGCCTCGCGCTCCCAAGCGGTCGGGGCGCGACTGGTTCGGCCCGGTGTTCCAGGAGTTCTGGCGCAAGTAGGGGCAGCCGTACGATCCTTCGGTGACTGACCAGCCCGGCATCGACCCCGCCGACTCCGCAGGGATAGATCCTGAGGATCTGGCCACCACGATCCGGGTGCTCCGGCAGACCCACCTGCTCCCCGGCGACCACCCCGACCACGTCGCGGTCAAGCGGGCGGCGTCTCACATGTACAAGGCGATCAAGGCCGAGCGGAAGCTGGCCAAGCGCGCCGAGGAGCTGGCCCACGACCGCGCGATCACCGAGCTCACCGCGACCGGGTCGCCGGTCCGGATCGACGACGAGACGTCCGGCATCCCGCTGGTCTCCAACGCGCCGGGTGCCTTCGCCGGCGAGCTGCTCAACCCGCGCGGCTGCTACATCTGCAAGGAGGACTACACCCTCGTCGACGCGTTCTACCACTGGCTGTGCCCGCGCTGCGCGGCCTTCAGCCACACCAAGCGCGACCAGCGCACCGACCTGACGGGCAAGCGCGCGCTGCTCACGGGCGGGCGGGCCAAGATCGGGATGTACATCGCGCTGCGGCTCCTGCGCGACGGCGCGCACACCACGATCACGACGCGCTTCCCCAAGGACGCCGTGCGCAGGTTCTCCTCCCTCGAGGACAGCGGCGACTGGCTCCACCGGCTCAAGATCGTCGGCATCGACCTGCGCGACCCGACCCAGGTGATCTCGCTGGCCGACGACGTGGCCGCGACCGGCCCGCTCGACATCCTGATCAACAACGCCTGCCAGACCGTACGGCGCTCGCCTGGCGCCTACGCTCCGCTGGTCGAGGCCGAGGCCGCCCCGCTGCCGACCGACCGGGAGCTCCCCGAGATGGTCACCTTCGACGAGATCTCGGCCGCGCACCCGGCCTCCATCGCCGGCGCGCTGGCCGACACGGCGGTGGCCCACCACCTCGGCGAGAGCCCCGAGCACGCGCTGGCCGCCCACAACGCCGCGACGATGACGGCGCTCGCCCTCTCGGCCGGGCACGCCTCGCTCGACGCACACCTCGCGGGCACCGCCGTCGACGCCGGTGGGCTGCTCCCCGACGTACAAGCCAACAACTCCTGGACCCAGACCGTCGGGGAGGTCAACCCGCTGGAGCTGCTCGAGGTCCAGCTGTGCAACTCGATCGCGCCGTTCCTGCTGGTCTCGCGCCTGCGGCCGGCCATGGCGACCGCGGCCGGCGCGGCTTCGTCGGGCCGGGCCTATGTCGTCAACGTCTCGGCGATGGAGGGTCAGTTCTCGCGTCGCTACAAGGGCGCCGGACACCCGCACACCAACATGGCGAAGGCCGCGCTCAACATGCTGACCCGCACCTCGTCCGGGGAGATGTTCGAGACCGACAAGATCCTGATGACGGCCGTCGACACCGGCTGGATCACCGACGAGCGCCCGCACGAGGACAAGCTGCGGATCGCCGCCGAGGGCTGGCACGCGCCGCTCGACCTGGTCGACGGGGCCGCCCGCGTCTATGACCCGATCGTGCTCGGCGAGCGCGGCGAGGACCTCTATGGCTGCTTCGTGAAGGACTTCAAGCCGTCCCCCTGGTGACCTGCAAGACTCCCGGCGTGACCGATCTCGAGACCGCCGAAGAGTTCCACGCCCGAGTCGCCGCGGCGACCGACGAGCAGGGCCGCCTGCCTGTCGCGATCGAGCTGATGCCGGGCTGGGACATCTTCCCCTTCGAGCTCGACGGCCTCCGGGTCAAGCCGCTGGAGCCGTTGGCCGACAGCGACCCGCCGCGCCAAGGGGAGGACCCGGCCGACTGCGGCTGTCGACAGCCGGACAAGCAGGCCCGCCAGGTGGTCTGGAGCAACGAGCGGTGGATCCTGAAGCTCCTCGACATGCGACTGCCGGTCGCGTTGATCCTGATGCCGCGCGAGCACTACGACCTCGCCGACCTGCCCGACGACCTGGCTGCTGAGCTGGGGCGGCTGACGGTTGCCATCACCGCGGCTGTCGAGGAGCTGCCCAGCGTCGGACGCTGCCACGGCGCCCGGATCGGCGACGGCAGCGCCCACCTGCACCCGTTCTTCTTCGGCCGGCCGGCCCGGATGCTGCAGCTGCGCGGCTCCACCCTCCTGGACTGGGAGGAGAACCTGCCGCCGGTGCCCGAGGAGGTGCGCCGCGCCAACGCCGCACACGTCGCGGCCCGGCTCGTCGACAGGCTCGGCGGCGATGGTCCGGCCTGGCAGGACTGACCTCGCCGGCAGCTGTGGGGGATCAGCCCTGCTTGGTCTCCCCGAGGATGTTGACCATCCACAGCACCCCGAACTTGTCGACGAGGTGGCCGTAGTCGTCGCCCCAGGGCTGGCGGGCGAGGGGAACCTCGACGTTGGCTCCCTCGCGAAGCGCAGTCCAGTAGCCGCGGAGCTGTTCGTCGTCGTCGCCGCTGATGCTGATCTGACCGTTGGGGCGGGCCTCCATCCCGGGCGGGGCGTCGGAGGCGAAGATCGTGTAGCCGGCGTCGGTGATCAGCGAGGAGTGCATGATCTGGTCCTTGATGTCGTCGGACCCACCCATGTCGCCGAACGTCGAGAACTCCGGTGTGCCCCGAACACGGCGGCATAGAAGGTCATCGCCTCACGGCAGTGTCCCTTGAAGCTGAGATAGGGATTGAGCTTGGAAGCCATCGGTCCTCCCAGAGAGCAGACCGGCGGGCCGTCCGCCGTCCTTCGAACCTAGCGACCACTCGGCGTACGGCGATAGCCCCGACCGGCGCTCAGCGCGCGATCACGTTCAGCAGGACCGTCAGCAGCACCGAGGCGGCGATCGAGATGGCGATCATGGCGAGGCAACCGGGGGCGCCGCCGAGGGGACGAATTCGCACAGGACTCATGGGGCTCACCGTCGCACGTCTGGACCAGGTCCGGTTCACCCGCAGGGAGCGCGGCGCCGCCGGGGCGTCCTAGCCCTGGGGGCAGGAGCTGTCGATGCGCGGGCGCGAGGCCGCAGTCTCGGGGCCGTCGCCGACGATGAGCTCGAGCTCGGCGAGCCAGCGCTCGAACGAGTCGTGGGCCTCAGGGGTGTCGGGTCGACGGCACCGCACGAAGACGCCCCTCCTGGTCCGGGTGAACGCGAGCTGGACCTCGTCGGTCGTCGCCTGCTGCTCCAGCAGCACGGCCGAGGTCAGGTCGACGAGGTCGTTGCCCGGACGGGCGCGCAGGTCGTGCCAGGCGACGGTGTTGAGGTCGCCCGAGGGCCAGCGCACCGGGAGCGGCACGGCGGACAGCACCCTGGCCACCGACACCCAGCTCATCGACTCGGCGAGCATCCACGCCAGGTCTGCGCGAGGCAGGGTCTCGCGCAGGGTCGCGGCGGCCTCGATCTCCAGCGGCACGACGGTGTCGAACCAGCCCATCGCCTGCTCCCACTCGGGCAGCCGCCGGGTGTCGACCTGGAGCATGGTGGTCAGTCCGGAGGCTGTCCCGGCCCGGCGGTGGGCCATCGCCGCAGCGGCCAGCATGACCGTGGGGGCGGAGGCCCGTCGTCCCAGGCTCGCGGTCAGCCACGAGAGCTGCCCGGGAGTGACCAGCAGGTGCTCGGAGGTGGCGAGGGTCGCCTCCTGCCCGGGGCGCAGACCGGTCTCGAAGCCCGAGCGGGGCACTGTCGCGTCGAAGCGCTCGAGGAAGTCGTGCCAATAGCAGGCTTCCATCGAGTCCGGGTCGAAAGGCGCGGCCTGCTCCTCGACGGCGGCATCGAGGAATGACCCGACCTCCGGAAGCGGGGCCCGGCCCGATGACGGGCGGACGTGGACGAGATAGAGCGCATGCAGGTCACGCAGGGCCGTCAGCAACGACACCTCGTCCACCAGCGATCGATCGAACGCTGCGATGAAGGTGGACGAGCCGCCGCGGTCGATCACGCCGAACCACGACGCCGGCCACGACGTGGGGCGACACGCGTAGCCGATGATCGCCTCCAGCCGGTCGCGCCAGGCCCCGGTGTCGCCGGTCAGGTCGTGCTCCTCCGTGCGGATCCGCACGTCGGGGTCGTAGTCGAGCCGCGAGCTGACCTGGGAGTGGCCACCGATCAGGAGCTCGCTGCGCAGCCCTTCGTGGCGGGCCATGAACTCGGCGACCGCCCGCGACCAGGCCGCGACGTCGGCGTGCCCGAACTGCTCGAACGCCACCGCCCGCCACGACCCCGCGACGCGGTGGATGCGATGTGGAGCCGCTGGTTGAACGTCGACGGGGCGTCGGAGAAGGAGGGCCTGGACGGGGAGTACGGGGTCAGGGCGACGAGCCGACCACCGCGCAGGTCGTGCTCCCGCAACGTCATGACACGCACAGCCGCGGACCCCCTCCGGTCGTCACGCCGACCTCCCGAGCCGTGCGCAGCGGGCTGAGACTAGGGCGAAACGAGGCGAAAGGCAATGCTCCGCCGCGGGTCTGCGCTAGGAGCCCGAGTGCCCCTGGAGCAGGGTCGCGAAGTCGGTGACGGGCGCGAGGTCGTTGCCCGACGTACGCCGACGCGCAGTCGGGTCGGGCGCGAACCCGGCGACGTGGTCGGCGCCGGCGACGACGACGGCGTTGGCCAGCTCGGCCGCAGCACGCGCGACCCGGTCGGAGAGCCCGGTGGAACCGAAGTCCTCGGTCGCGGCGAAGACCCCGGTCGGGAGCACCACGGCCCGCAGATAGCTGAACAGCGGGCGCATGGCGTGGTCGAGCACGAGCGAGTGGCGGGCCGAGCCGGCGGTCGCGGCGATCAGCACCGGCATCGCGTTGAGGGCGTCGGTGTCGAGGGCGTCGACCAACATCTTGAACAGCCCGCTGTAGCTCGCGCTGAAGACCGGCGTGACGGCGATCAGGCCGTCGGCGGCCGACACCTGCTCGCGGACGGCGGCCAGGCGTGCGGTCGTCACTCCCCCGCTGGTCATGAAGGAGGCGAGGTCCTGGGCGAGGTCGCGCACCTCGACATGCTCGAAGCTGACTGCCTCGCCCCGGGCGCCCACGGCGGCCGCAACCGCGTCGGCGAGCTGGTCGCCGAGCATCCGGGTCGAGGACGGGACGGTCAGGCCGGCGGTGAGGACCACGACGGTGCGGCTCATGCGGTCACGCCTTCCTTGGCCTCGGCCGTGGCCCGGGCGGGCTCGACGAGGTGGTGAGCCGCGTCCGGGCCGGCGGCCACCAGCGAGGCGTGGGTGGGCGGGTCGCTCGGCACGTGGGCGGGGCGACGGCGGTCGAACTCGGCGCGCAGCACCGGCACGACCTCGCGCCCGAGGATCTCGAGCTGCTCCAGCACCACGTCGATCGGCAGGCCCGCGTGGTCGATCAGGAACAGCTGGCGCTGGTAGTCGCCGGCGTAGTCGGCGAAGCCGAGGGTGCGCTCGATGACCTGCTCGGGGTGCCGACCGTCAGCGGCGTGGCGGCGGTGAAGTCCTCGAGGGAGGGGCCGTGGCCATAGACCGGTGCGTTGTCGAAGTAGGGCCGGAACTGCTTCTTGGCCTCCGCCTCGCTCGCGCCCAGGAACACCTGGCCGCCGAGGCCGACGATCGCCTCCTCGGCCGCACCGTGGCCGTAGTGCTCGAAGCGCTGCCGATAGAGCCGCACCATCTGCGCGGTGTGCTCGGGGCCCCAGAAGATGTGGTTGTGGAAGAACCCGTCGCCGTAGTAGGCCGCCTGCTCGGCGATCTCGGGGCTGCGGATGGAGCCGTGCCACACGAAGGGCGGGGTGTCGTCGAGCGGGGCCGGCGTCGAGGTGTAGCCCTGCAGCGGGGTGCGGAACTGGCCCTGCCAGTTGACGACCGGCTCGCGCCAGAGCTTGCGCAGGAGATGGTAGTTCTCGATCGCGAGCTTGATCCCGTCGCGGATGTCCTTGCCGAACCATGGATAGACCGGGCCGGTGTTGCCGCGGCCCATCATCAGGTCGACGCGGCCACCGGAGAGGTGCTGGAGGAAGGCGTAGTCCTCGGCGATCTTCACCGGGTCGTTGGTGGTGATCAAGGTGGTGGAGGTGCTCAGGAGCAGCTTCTGGGTCTTGGCCGCTATCCACGCCAGGTGGGTCGTCGGTGAGGAGACGGTGAAGGGCGGGTTGTGGTGCTCCCCGGTCGCGAAGACGTCGAGCCCGACCTCTTCCGCCTTCAGCGCGATCCGGGTCATCGACTCGATGCGCTCGCCCTCGGACGGCGCGACGCCGGTGGTCGGGTCGGGGGTGATGTCGCCGACGCTGAAGATGCCGAACTGCATGGTGCGCCTCCTTGGTTGAAGATTGTACTACTTCTAACGAGGCACCTCGGCGCCCTATTCCCCGCGTCCCGCAGGACCCGGTGTCAGGCGCTGGTGATCGCCGAGGCCTCGTCGTAGCCACCCAGCAGGCTCGCCAACCGCAGGTGCGGGGCAGCCTCGTCGTGCTTGCTCTGGCGCTGGAGCGAACGACCGATGAGCAGGTGGGCATAGGCCTCGCCCGGGTCGCTCGCCAGCACCTCGCGAGCGGCGGCGATGGCTGGGTCGAGCAGCGCGGCGTGGAAATAGGCCCGCGCCAGCAACAGGCGCGCATCGGTCAGGGCGTGGACCTCCGCGCCCTCGGAGAGGTCGATCAGCTCGCGCAGCAGCAGGGCTGCCTCCCGGTAGGCCCGGTCCTCGAACAGCGCCTGCGCGCGCACCCAGCGGTCGTGGACGGAGTCCTCGAGAAGACCCGCGTGGCCGGCCAACAGCTGCTCGAAGGGGGTGAAGTCGCTCATGCCTGCCCAACAGCAGGGCGGCGGGTCCGATTCCCGTGGGCGAGCAGGAGGAGCGTCGTCGACGAAGCCTGGGTGAACAGTGGCCGATCCGGGCCGCGACTCCTGTTCCGGAGCAGCTCTCGGCACCCATGCTGGCTGCCATGAGGTATGGCGAGGACGACGGCCCGCTCGCGATCGCCCACCGCGGCGGCGTCGGGCTCGGCCCGGAGAACACGCTGGCGACCTTCGCGCGGGCCACCGCGCTGGGGCTGCGCTATCTGGAGACCGACGTCCAGACGACCCGCGACGGCGACCTCGTGTGCTTCCACGACGTTGCCCTGCGACGCGTCACCGGGGTCGAGGGCACCGTCGCCGACCACTCGACCCGCTCGCTCCGGCGACTGCGCGTCGACGGCAGCGAACCGATCCCGACGCTCGCCGAGGCGATGGGCTCGTTCCCTGCGACCCGCTTCGCGATCGACCTGAAGGACGAGGCGTCCGGGCGGGCCCTGGTCTCGCTGCTGGTCCAGAACCCGTCGTGGGCCGAGCGGGTCTGCATCGCCGGGGCGTGGTCCAACCGGCTGCTGCGGGTGCAGCGCGCCGTACCGGACGTGACGACCGCTCTCGGGTGGCGAGCCCTGACGACGCTGATCGCCGCCTCGCGCTCCTACGCCCGCCCGCCGGCGCGGGTGGCCTCGGGCACCTTCGCGCACGTGCCGCTGCGCCTGGGCCGGGTGCCGATCTATGCCGAGCGCATCGTCCGCCGCGCCCACGCCCTCGACATCCGCGTCGCGGTGTGGACCGTCAACGACCAGCCCACGATGCACCAGCTCCTCGACGCCGGGGTGGACGCGATCATCACCGACCACCCCGACCTGCTGCGCGAGGTGCTGATCGCCCGCGGACAGTGGGCTCCGCTCGCCGGTCGGCGCACCGCCCCCGCGTGACCCGGTCGGAGTCACCGCCCGAGCGGGGACTTCGCCGCAGGGACGGCCAGCTCAGGCGCCGCGCACGGCCGGCCGCGTGCGGACGAGCCAAGCGACGCCGAGGAAGGGCAGCAGGAGCGGGAGATAGCCATAGCCCTCGCCGTACGTCGACCAGACGGTCGGCTCGGTGAAGAGCTCGGGCTCCAGCACGGTCAGCGTCCCGACCGCCAGGACGCCGACGAGCTCGAACCCGACGGCCGCCCAGGCGAGCCGGCGCGGCGCGGGGCCGACCTCGGCAAGGCCGAGGGTGGCGGCGACGTAGACCAGCGCCGCGACGGCCGAGAGGCCGTAGGCGACCGGCGCAGCGGCGGCGTCCGTGACGAGCTGGAACCCCGACCGCGCGGTCGCGGACAGCGCGAAGACGGCATAGATCGCGACCAGCGCGCGGCCGAGGCCGCTCTTGGTCGACGGCCTGCTGGACGCAGGGGTCGAGGTCCGGGTCGGCTCAGCCATGGAGCTGGATGCTCCGCAGCACGAGGAACGCGGTGGTGAACGCTGCCACGGCGAGCACCGCGGTCGACCCGCGGCTGCGGTCGGCCCACGACCACATCACCCCGAGCGGGAGCACGACCAGCGCGGCCAGCAGGTAGAGCACGAAGGCGGCCGGGCTCACGATCTCGGCATCGCCCACCACCTGGACGATGCCGGTCACGGCCAGGGCGAGCAGTGCCACCTCGAGCACGCCGATCACGCCGAGGAGGAACCTGTCGGGACCGCGGTCGAGGGCGACGTACACCCCGACCACGAGGGTCAGCAGCAGCAGGGCGCCGATCAGGACCGTCTGTAGCTCCAGCACGCAGTGATTCTCGCAACCGTGGGGGTCGTGGCCGGTTGCCGGTGTCGGTGCGTGCTGGCAACGTGTCGCCATGACCGGGACGGCGCGCTGGGTGCTGCACGTCGACATGGACCAGTTCCTGGTCGCCGTCGAGCTGCTCCGCCGCCCCGAGCTCCATGGCCTGCCGGTGATCGTCGGCGGACGCGGCGACCCGACCGAGAGGGCGGTGGTGTCGACGGCGTCCTACGAGGCGCGCGAGCGGGGCGTCCGTTCCGGGCTGGCCCTCAAGCTCGCCGTCCGCCGGTGCCCCGAGGCGGTGCTGCTGCCCGTCGACTTCCCGGTCTACGAGGCCGCCTCGGCGCAGGTGATGGCCACGCTGCGCGCCCACCCCGGCGTCGTGGTCGAGGTCCTCGGCTGGGACGAGGCCTTCGTCGGCGTGGAGACCGACGACCCGCTGACGACCGCGCTCGAGATCCAGGCCGAGGTGCTGGCAGCGACCCGGCTGCACTGCTCGATCGGCATCGGCGACACCCTCGTCCGGGCCAAGGTCGCCACCGACTTCGGCAAGCCGCAGGGCACCTTCTTCCTCCACCGCGACAACTGGCTCGACGTGATGGGGCACCGCCCGACGACCGCGCTGTGGGGAGTCGGCCCCAGGATCGGACAGCGGCTCGCGGCGATCGGGATCGAGACCGTCGCCCAGCTCGCGGCCAGCCCCGACGACCCGTTGGTCGCCGCGTTCGGGCCCAGCACCGGCCCCCACATCGGCCGGCTGGGTCGCGGCGGCGGACGCGCCTGGCCCGACGACACCCCTTGGGTCGCCCGGGCCCACGGCCGCGAGACGACCTACCAGGCCGACCTCCTCACCCGCGACGAGGTCGCCGCCGCCCTGGGCGAGCTCGCCGGCCGGGTGGTCGACGACCTGGCCAGGGAGGGGCGCGCGGCGACCCGGGTCCACCTGAAGGTCCGGTTCGCGCCGTTCTTCACGCACACGAAGGTGCGCAAGCTGGGCGCGCCCACGATGGATCCCGCGGTGCTGGCGGAGACGGCGCTCGCGCTCTTTGACGCGCTCGGTGACGACCGACCCGTCCGGCTGCTGGGGGTGCGCGCAGAGATGCAGCCGCCCGCGGGCGGCTATTGAGCAGTCCCCTCGTCCCACCACCCGAGCACCCGCAACGCGCGCATGGTCGCCCAGCGGCTGGGTCCGGGCTCCTCCATCCTGAACCACTCCCGACCGGGGTGGCCGCGGTGCCTCGGCCAGCGACCGTCCGCCATCCGGGCCCGGCGGACGACAGCCACCGCAGGCTCCAGCCGGACATCGACCGACGCACCCACTCGGGCGAAGTGCTCGAGCCCACGCATCACGTCGAAGTGCCACTGCGGCGGGAAGGGGAACCGCGCGAACGCCGGGTCGACCAGCTCGCCGGTGCGGTGCGAGCGGTAGAGGTGGTGCTCCAGGAAGAACTCACGTCCCCGGCCCGAGGCTCCCCTGACGTCGATGCTCCCGCCGGCCACGGCATATGCCTCCAGAGCTTCCAGTGCGGTGATCGAGGTGTGGAAGGAGCCGTGACTCGAGCCGCTGCGCAGTGACTCGCAGTTCCATCCGCCGTCGTCGAGCTGCTGGTCCAGGAGGAAGCCCACGGCCGCGTCGACTCGTTCGTCGAGCTGGCCGAAGCGGGCCGCAAGGAGCACCAGCATCCCGGTGATGCACGTCTCCGCCATCCAGATCGAACGCGCGAGGTTGAGGCCGCCGTCGAAGGTGTGGGCGCCTTCCCAGACGACGCTGCACCCGCGTCGCGCCTGGCGATTGTCGCCCGGAAGACCCAGTCGCTCGAGCAGGAGAAGCGTGTAGGTCGTCGACGTCCACTTGGGGCTGTACAACGCCCCCGCCCAGCGCCCGTCCTCGTCCTGCGCGGCCAGCAGCCGGGCTCCCCAGCCCTGTGACTCGACCCTGCGACGCAGGGCATCTACCTCGTCCACCCCCGCCGCTGTCAGGGCGTCGAGCGTCTGCCAGGCCACGGCGGGATCCCCGGCCAGCAACCACTCGATGACGTCGTCGGGCGCAGTCCCCATGGGTCGACGATGACATCCAGGGCCGGGCACCGACAGGGGCCGAGGTCCCTCGCCCCTGACCGAGCAATGACTCCGCGACCTCCGGGCTCAGACGTCCGACCATCTCGAACGAGTCGCCCGGATGCAGGTGGGCTTGTCGAGGCGTATGGCGAGGCGCACGCCGCCGGTCGACCCATCGCCGTACGCGAGGAGCCGGCCGCCCTACGGTCACCCGGAGCGGTGAGGCTCAGGCCTGTTCCTGGATCGGGTGCTTGGGCAGCCGCTTGACCTTGCGGCTGCGCTTGCGGCGGGCCGGGATCATCGAGCGCATCTCCTCGAGCTTGCCGAAGCACAGCAGCCGGTCCTCCGACTCGAGCACGACGGTGCCGCCCGGGTTGGGGATGACGTGCGTGCCACGGTGCAGCGTGAGCACCGAGATGTCCTTCTCTCGCAGGCCCGAGTCGCCGAGGTTCTTGCCGACGATGTCGGCGTCACCGTGGACGACGAGCTCCGCGACGCCATACCCCGTCGAGACGCTGAGCCGCTGCCGCACGTCGATCTGCGGGAAGGCCACCTGGTTGTCGATGTAGTCGATGATCTCGCCCGCGATGTCGAGCTTGGTGGCAGCCTCGATGCCCTCCAGGCCGGGCGAGGAGTTGACCTCCATCACCAGCGGACCCGAGCTGCCCTCGAGCATGTCGACACCGGCGACCCGCAGGCCCATGATCTGCGCGGAGCGCACCGCCGCCTCCTCGAACGCCGGCTCGAGCTCGACCGCCTCCACGGAGCCGCCCCGGTGCACGTTGGAGCGGAACTCGTCGCCCTTGGCCACGCGCCGCATCGCCGCCACGACGCGGTCGCCGACGACGAGGGCGCGGATGTCACGGCCGCGGCTCTCCTTGACGAACCGCTGGATCAGGACGTTCTGTCGCGTGCTCTGCAAGGTCTCGATGATGCCCTCGGCGACCTTGATGTCGGGGGCCAGGATCACCCCGATGCCCTGGGTGCCCTCGAGCAGCTTGATCACGACGGGCGCGCCGCCGACGCGCTCGATCGCCGGGATCACGTCGGCCCGGTCGCGGACGAACGTCGTGGCCGGCATCTCGATCGCGTGCTTGGACAGGATCTGGCTGGCCCGCAGCTTGTCGCGGGAGTTGGAGATCCCGTAGGCGGTGTTGGGCGTGTAGACGTCCATCTGCTCGAACTGCCGCACCACGGCGGTGCCGAAGTAGGTGATCGAGTTGCCGATCCGCGGCAGGATCGCGTCGTAGTCGGAGAGCTGCTTGCCGCGGAACTGCAGGTCGGGCTCGTCGCCCGACAGGTCGATCGCGAAGCGGAGGGTGTTGAGCACCTTGACCTGGTGGCCCCGCTGGAGGGCCGCAGTGCGCAGTCGCTGGGTGCTGTAGGAGCGGGGGGCCCGGGACAGGATGGCAAGCTTCACAGAACACACCTGATTGGATAGGGGGGTGGCAGCCACCCATCCAACCAGCCCCGGTCCGGTGACCGCCGGTTGGCGCGAGTGGGTGCAGCTGCCCGGGCACGAGATCGACTGGCTCAAGGCCAAGCTCGACACCGGCGCGCGTTCCAGCGCCCTGCATGCCTTCGACGTCCACGAGTTCGATCGCGAGGGTCATCCGTGGGTTCGGTTCTCGGTCCACCCCTGGCAGCGATCCGACGAGGACGCCGTGGTGGTCGAGCGCCCGGTCCATGACACCCGCGGCGTGCGTTCCTCCACCGGGCACGTGCAGCAGCGCTACGTCGTGCTGCTCGACATCACCCTGGTCGGGCGCATCGTGACGGCCGAGGTGACGTTGGCCAGCCGCGACCAGATGGGCTTCCGGATGCTGGTCGGGCGCGAGGCCCTGCGGCAGGGCTACCTCGTCGACGCCAGGCGCTCCTATCTCGGCGGCCGGCCGCGGCGAGCCGTGCGCCGCCGCAACCGCGGGATTGCCTCCTAGTGGCCCGCGAGTCCTTCGCCATCGGCACCGTTCGCATCCGGCCCGGCACGATCCGCAACCTCGAGCTGCCGATCACCCGGCTGGTGACCGGCGCCGACGTGAGCCTGCCGGTCCGGGTCGTGCACGGGCGCGAGGACGGGCCGACGATCTGGGTGAGCGCCGCGATCCACGGCGACGAGGTCGTCGGCGTCGAGGTGATCCGGCAGGTGCTGGCGACGCTCGACCCCAAGACGTTCCGCGGGACGCTGGTCGCCGTACCCATCGTCAACGTCCTCGGCTTCATGACCGGCGACCGCTATCTCCCCGACCGCCGCGACCTCAACCGCTCGTTCCCAGGCTCCGCGCGCGGATCGCTCGCCGCCAGGATCGCCCACCTCTTCATGGTCGAGGTCGTCGCGAAGTGCGAGGTCGGCCTCGACCTGCACACCGGATCGGACCGGCGCTCCAACCTGCCGCAGATCCGCGCCGACCTCGACGACCCGCTGACCCGAGAGCTCGCGGAGGCTTTCGCCGCGCCGGTGATGCTGCACGCGAAGATCCGCGACGGGTCGCTGCGGCACGCAGCCCGGGAGCGGGGGGCGAAGGTGCTGCTCTATGAGGCTGGAGAGGCGCTGCGCCTCGACAACTACGCCATCGACGCAGGCGTCGCGGGCGTACGCCGGGTGCTGGCCGCGCTGGGGATGACGGACCCGGTCGACGAACCGGCGCCCGGCCCCTCGGTCGAGTCGCGAACCAGCGGCTGGGTGCGGGCCCGGAGCACCGGCATCTTCCACCTCGAGGTCGGGCTCGGCCAGCGGGTCAACGAGGGGGAGCGGCTGGGCGCGCTGCTCGACTCCTTCGGCAAGACGCTGCGGATCGTCCGCGCCAGCTGGACCGGCATCGTGGTCGGCCGGACCGAGCAGCCGCTGGTCAACTCCGGAGACGCGCTGGTCCACATCGCCGAGGTCAACCAGGACTGAGCGCCCGCCGGTCCCCCGGGCCCGGTTCGGCGAGGCCCTCCTGCTCCGCCCTGATCGCGACCAGCTGGAGGGTCGGGCGTCTGACGTCGGCGTCCAGCGGCGTGACGACCTTGACCGCCGCCCGTTCCGCCGCCCGGGCCAGCTGCTTCCTGCCCCGGCCCAGGGACTTGACCCAGGACTGGTAGGCGTCCAGCAACCGCTCGATCCGACGGAGCTCGACGGCGAGGTGCTGCAGGCGGGCGGCGATCCGAGCTCCCACGACCCCCGCCTTCGCTGCGGCGGCAGCGGCCCCCGCCGCCGCCGAGGCGCCGAGCGTCACCAGCCCGGTCACCGCGCTGACCGCGAGGGACACTGCGGCCCACTCGACGAGCTCGCGGACGAGGTCGGCGACGACGAGCTCGGCCTCTCGCACCGCCACGGCGGCCCGGTCGAGCAGGTCCGCGACCTCCCCGGTGCGCTCTGCGAGCTCGTCCAGGTCCTCGACCACCTCGCTGACCGTCCGGTCGAACGCGTCGTGGGCCACGCCCTCCCACTCCCCCACGACGAGCGCCGCCGACACGCGCCCGTCGCGCGCGACCTCGGACACGGCCCGCGACATCGCCCGCCAACGCAACGCAGTGTCGTGGACCTGTTCGTGGTCGCCGGTGACGTCTTCCCACTTCTCCACCAGGGGCGCGAGCAGCGGGCGCATGAGAGCGGCGACCTCCTGGCCGAGCGCTCCGAGCTGGCCCTCGATCCCAGCCGCCGCGCGGCCGCTCATCGACCGACCTCGGACACTGCTGTGCCGAGCGCCTCGAAGCGCCGCGCAGCGTCCTCGTCGACGACTCGGAACGTGTTGCGGACCTCGCGGACGGCATCGCTGAGGTCCTCGCAGCGGTGGGCGAGGTCCCACAGCCCCGCCCGGGTTGCGCGGTCGGCTTCCGCGAAGGTCGCCACGATGTCGCGGGCCGGCAGGATCCGTCCGAGCGAACCGGGAGCGAGGCCGGCGTCGCGGCGCGCCTGCTGGATCCTGATCAGGTCGTTGCGCGACCCGCGCTGGGCTGCGGCGGCCCGGGTCATGGCGGGAAAGATCGCTAGTAGTCGATCGGTCATCGGGTTCCTCCACTGGTCGGCGATCGGTGGAGGAACGCTTCCGCCGTCCCGGCCCGGCGAAACGCCCTCAGCCGTCGACTGTGGACAACCGGCTCGTCAGCGCCAGCGGTGTCGGGCGCTCGGGGCCGAGCCGCTCGGAGGGTCGCCGACCTGGATCTCGCGGCCATAGCCCCAGCCGTCGACCAGTGGGAGGTAGTCGCCGCTCCAGAACGTGCCCGGGTCGAACCACTGGGCTCGCCGGTCGTCGGCCAGCACCCCCATGTCCTGGAGGGTGGTGGCCACGACCTCCGCGCAGTAGGCCTCCTCCGGGCGGACCCGCTGCCCGCGCTTGCGCCGCGCGAGGTAGGCGTCGCGTCCGCGGAACCAGCGGGCAGCGAGCCGGGCGGTGCTCGGGAACGAGACCCCGTCGAGGCGCGCGATCGACCTGAGCAGCGCATCCTCCTCGCGGCGGCCCACCTCCGGCGAGATCTGGCGCAGCCAGGCCTGCTGGCCGTAGGTGTGCGCCCAGCGGTCCACTGCCTGGCGCAGGTCGTGCAGCTGCACCCCGCGGTGGTTGCCGCCCGTCCAGACGTCGGTCAGGACCTTGGACAGCTCGGCATGCCAGATCAGCGGCGGAAGGTCGTCGATCACCACCGCCATACCCACGTGGTTGACCGGCGAGTTGGTCAGGGTCTGGATGGCGCGGTCGGCCGCCGTGCGGCCGCGGAAGAGCCACAGGTCGCCGGTGCGCGTCAGCTCGACCGCCTGGTCGAGGGTCAGTTCCGACCGGGGGGCGTCGCGCATGGCGGTCAGTCTGCCCGAAGCGCCGGTCCTGCGGACTAGGCTCCGGACATGGCAACGAAGTTCGGGTGGTGGAAGTGGCTCGGACTCGCCGGCATCGCCGGTGTCGCTGCGACCAGCGTCGCGATCACGCGCCAGGAACGACGACGCCAGGCCTATTCACCTGACGAGATCCGCGAGCGACTGCACCGACGGCTCGCCGAAGTTGAGGAGCATTCGTGAAGGTCACCGTCCTGGGCACCGGCATGGTCGGGCGCGCGATCGCGCTGGGGTTGGCCGGGCTCGGCCACGACGTCGTGGTCGGCACGCGCGACGCGGCCGCCAGTCTCGCCCGCACCGAGACCGACGACTTCGGCACCTGGGCCTCGATGCACAGCGAGATCGAGGTGGCGCCGTATGCCGAGGCGAGCCGTGGCGCCGAGCTGGTGGTCAACGCCCTCAACGGCCAGGCGGCCATCGCCGGCCTGGAGGCGGCCAGGATCGCCGACGGCACCGTGCTTCTCGACATCTCCAACCCGCTGGACTTCTCGGGCGACCACCTGCGGCTGTTCATGGGCAACGACGACTCGTTGGGCGAGCTCATCCAGCGGGAGTTCGAGACGCTGCGGGTGGTCAAGTCGCTCAACACGATGACCGCGGACGTCATGGTCGACCCGAGCCGGATCGCCGACGGCGACTTCACCACGTTCGTCTCCGGCAACGACGACGCGGCCAAGGCACAGGTCATCTCGCTGCTGACGGCGCTCGGCCACCGTGACGTCATCGACCTCGGCGACATCAGCACCGCGCGCGGGACCGAGGCGCTGATGCTGATCTGGGTCAGGCTGATGGGACCGATCGGCACGCCCTACTTCAGCTTCAAGATCGCGCGCTAGCCCTCTACTCCAGGTGCATGGCCCCGGCCTCGGGGCCGGACTCGGCGTCGGGGTTGGCTGACTCCTGGGCCGTCCGGACCCGGTCCACCTCGGCCACGTCGGGCTCCTCCTGGGCCAGCCGCTGGCTCAGCGTCTCGTCCTCGACCTCGGCCATCTCGGCGCCCCGCGGCTGGCGGTCCGGCGGGGACCACGGCTCGTCGTCGGTCGCGCTGGGCTCGTCGAGGTTGATCTGCGCCCGCGCCTGCTCGTCAGGGTCGAGGTCGGTCTCGCCGAAGTCACTGCCGTGTTGGTTGCTCATGCCTCCACCATGTCCGTCGGACCCGCCCCGGGCAAGGGCGGGTCACCTCTGCGGGCGCCTGCACGTCCTCCGACCCAGGCCTTGACAACCTACAACCAGTTGGTTGTAGGTTAGTCCCGTGAGCAAGCGCATCGACCAGCAGGAGGACGCGGCAGACGCCATGTTCCACGCGCTGGCCGACCGCACCCGGCGCGACATCCTGCGGCGCGTGCTGGCCGGTGAACACTCGGTCTCCGCGCTCGCGGCGTCCTACGACATGAGCTTCGCCGCGGTGCAGAAGCACGTCGCCGTGCTGGAGAAGGCCGGCCTGGTCACCAAGCGGCGCAGCGGCCGGGAGGCGCTGGCCAGTGGCGACGTGGAGGCCGTGCGGTCCGTGCGCTCGATGCTCCTCGAGCTCGAGGCCGTCTGGCGCGGTCGCATCGCCCGGATCGACGAACTGATCGCAGAACCCAACCCACACGAGAGGAACGAGTGACATGCCCGTCACCGACGTCAAGCACGACATGGACAACCTGACCCTGACCATCGTGGCCGACTTCGCGGCCCCGCCGACGCGGATCTGGGAGGTGTATGCCGACCCACGCCAGCTCGAGCGGGTGTGGGGTCCGCCCACCTACCCGGCCACGTTCGTCGACCACTCGCTGACCCCCGGGTCGCGGTGCACCTACTACATGACCTCACCCGAGGGCGAGAAGTACGCCGGCTACTGGGACGTCACCGAGACCAACGAGCCCTCGGACTTCAGCTTCGACGACGGCTTCGCCGACGCGGATCTCAACCCCGACCCGAGCATGCCGGTCGGCAGGAACGTCTACACCTTCACCGAGCACGCGGGCGGCACCCGCGCGACCTACGTCGCCACCTACGCCTCCGCCGAGGCACTGCAGAAGGTGCTCGACATGGGCATGGTCGAGGGCGCCACGTCGGCGATCAACCAGATCGACGACCTCGTCGCGAGCTGAGCCGGCCGCCGCGGACGCGCCCCTAGACCACCCGGGTCCTGGGCGCGTTCTCGGCCGTCTTGCCCGGGTCGCGCTCGACAGTCTCACCGAGCACGTCGTCGATCGCGGCCATGGCGTCGGCATCGAGCTTCACCCCGGCGGCCTTGACGTTCTCACTGACCTGCTCGGGCCGCGAGGCGCCGACCAGCGCGGAGGCGACGTTGTCGTTCTGCAGGACCCAGGCGACCGCGAGCTGGGCCAGGGTCAGGCCGGCGTCGTCGGCGATCGGCTTGAGCTGCTGGACCCGGGTCAGCACGTCGTCGCGCAGGAAGCGCTTGATGAAGTCGGCGCCACCCTTCTCGTCGGTGGCGCGCGAGCCCTCGGGGAGCGGCTGCCCGGGGAGATACTTCCCCGTCAGCACACCCTGGGCGATGGGGCTCCACACGATCTGCGAGACCCCGAGCTCGGAGCACGTCGGGACGACCTCGTCCTCGATCACCCGCCAGAGCATCGAATACTGCGGCTGGCTCGAGATGAGCTGGACGTTGAGGTCGCGGGCCAGCTCGACGCCGGCGCGGATCTGGTCGGCCGTCCACTCCGAGACCCCGATGTAGAGCGCCTTGCCCTGGCGCACGACGTCGGCGAAGGCCTGCATCGTCTCCTCGAGCGGCGTCTCGGTGTCGAACCGGTGGGCCTGGTAGAGGTCGACGTAGTCGGTCTGCAACCGGGTCAGGGAGCCGTTGATCGACTCCATGATGTGCTTGCGGGAGAGACCGGTGTCGTTCTTGCCGCCGGGTCCGGTGGGCCAGTAGACCTTGGTGAAGATCTCCAGCGACTCGCGGCGCTCACCCTTGAGCGCCTCACCGAGCACGGTCTCCGCCGCCGTGTTGGCATAGACGTCGGCGGTGTCGAACGTCGAGATCCCCTCGTCGAGGGCTGCCTGCACGCACTGGGCAGCGACCTCGTTCTCCACCTG
Organism: Nocardioides piscis; assembly: GCF_011300215.1. Taxonomy (NCBI): domain Bacteria; kingdom Bacillati; phylum Actinomycetota; class Actinomycetes; order Propionibacteriales; family Nocardioidaceae; genus Nocardioides; species Nocardioides piscis. Next base: position 1,107,758 of record NZ_CP049866.1, on the reverse strand, counting down.
AGACCCGTGGGTCAACCAGTTGCCATAGGTGATCTCCGAGATCTTGAGCCCGCTGTTGCCGAGGTATCGAAACTCCATGCCTGCCAACATACGGGCACACTGAGAAGACCCGACCGCCGAGAGAGTCACGACCATGAGCAAGCACGAGCATCGCGCCGACCTGCCCGGCCACCAGCACCAGTCGCCCGTCGAGGCGGACGAGTGGGACGAGCGCTACGGCGAGGACCAGATGTGGAGCGGGATGCCCAACGAGCAGCTGGTGGTCGAGGTCAGTGAGCTGGCGCCCGGCACCGCCCTCGACGTCGGCTGCGGCGAGGGCGCCGACGCGATCTGGCTCGCCGAGCGCGGCTGGCGGGTGACCGCGATCGACGTGTCCGCCAAGGCCCTGGGCCGCGCCACCCGCGCCGCTGCGGCTGCCGGCACGGAGGTCGAGTGGCGACAGGTCGGGCTCGAGGGGGCCGGCGCATCGACGTACGACCTGGTGAGCGTGTTCTATCCCGCACTGCTGCGCGGCGACGGCGCGATCATCACCACGCTGCTCGACGCGGTCGCGCCCGGCGGGACGCTGCTGGTCGTCCACCACGCCCACGTCGACCGGGAGCGGGCCCGCGAGCACGGCTTCGACCCCGACGACTACGTCAGGCACGAGGACCTCGTGGCCGCCCTGACGGATCGGCCCGGCTGGGTGGTGGAGATCGCCGAGCAGCGTGCGCGTACGGCGCCCGACGGCCCTGGCGCGCACCACCACACCGACAGCGTGCTGAGGGCTCGCCGAGCCTGACTCGTCCAAGGGCGAGGACGGCGCCGAGGGGGCCGAGGGGGCCGAGCCTGACTCAGTCGTCGTGCGCCCGCGAGTCGAGGGTGGGCGTGTCGACGGCGTCGCCCTCCTCGGCGTTGCCCTCCGGCATCGCGTCGAGTGCCTCCTGGCGCTCCTCGTCGTCGACGCGCCGGCCCGCGCCGGGGAAGGAGGAGGCCGGGCTGGTGTCGTCGCTGGCGTCCGGGTCGGGGAAGTCGTTGCCGGTCGTGGTGTCCATGACGGCGACCCTACGCCGGGGTCTCGTCGAGCCCGGCCGACTCCTTGAGCCATGCCCAGGCGCGGGCCCGGTCGGGCTCGGAGGCGCGGGTGGTGGGCAGCAGGTGGACCGGTCGAGCACGCCGGTCGTGCCAGAACCGCCCGCTGGCCGGGGCCGGCTCGGCGCCGACGAGCCAGACGCTGGTGTCGGCGCCCTCCTCGTTGTCGCGCAGCAGCGGCCGGGTCAGCGACCGGAAGCGCGGCAGTGACTCCTGCACACCCGGGGTGTCGGCCCAGCCGGGGTGCATGGCGGAGGTGGTGATCGAGTCGAGCGACCAGCGGTCGGCCAGCAGCGGCAGCATCTCCACCTGCATCCGCTTGGACCGCGCATAGGCGGCCGTGGGTGAGTAGTCGCCGCGGCGGAACTCGGGGTCGTCCGCCTCGAGCCGCTGCGAATACATCCCGCCGCTGCTCACCAGCACCACGCGCCCACCGCCGAGGACCGGCAGCAGCTCCTCGGTCATCACCACCGGGCCCAGGACGTGCACGGCCATGCTCAGCTCGTGGCCCTGCGCCGAGTCGCTGCGGGTCGGCGGCATCACACCGGCGTTGTGCACGACGGCGTGCACGGCCGGGAGCTCGGCTGCGACCTCGGCGGCGAATCGGCGTACGTCGACGAGGTCGCCGACGTCGCAGCGCCACACGCGCAGGTCGGCGGTGGGCTGCCGGGCGACGATCTCGTCGCGGACCCGCGCGCCCTTCTCCTCGTCCCGGACGACGAGGTGGACCTGCGCCCCCAGCGCGGCCAGGCCCTCGGCCGTGGCGATCCCCAGGCCGGAGCTCGCTCCCGTCACCAGGCAGTGGCGACCGGTCAGGGCTCCGGGGCGCGGATCGTCCGGCCAGCCGGGGAGCGACCGGCGGACGCCCAGGCCGATCCGGGTGTAGCCGAGGACCAGCGTGCGGTCCATGGCCGTGTCGAGGGCCCGGACAGGGAGGGACCGGCTCATGGGGCTGTCCGGGGCAGGCGGTCCAGGCACTCGCGGAGCTGGTCGATGGTCTTGGTGGCGAGGTGGGGGAGATAGGCAGCGACCAGCGGCGCTGCGAACCGGGCGACGCCGGAGAAGCCGAACTGCGCGGTGTAGGAGATCTCGGCACCGTCGGGGTGTGCCCGGACCCCCAGGACGTCGTGGCCGTCGAACTGCTCGTTCTTGCCGTGCATGTGGATGCGCGTCGGCTCCTCGACCTCCACGGCGGTGTAGTCGACCTCGACCTCGCGGCCCAGGAACGAGGAGACGTTGTGATAGACGGTCCCGACGCCGCCGTCGCCCGAGACCCGGGTGCAGGTCTTGGTCCCCGGGTCCCACTCCTCTGCGTTGCTGAAGTCGGCAAGATAGGCGAAGGCGGCCTCCGGTGAGGCCTTGGTGGTGAACGTGCGCGACACGGTTGGCTTCATGGCTGGCTCCTTGGGGTCCACCGCCACGCTACGCAGCCGTTCAAGGCGTCAGCCCCAGGCAGCCGCGACCTCGTCGAGCACGGCCGCCGCCTGCCGGAGCCCCTCCCGGGCGGCGCCGGGGCGCTTGCTCGCGTCGAGGACGTTGTTGCCGAAGGCCGCGAGCGCCTGCTTGTCGGGCGTGATCACGACCTTGCGCGTGGCGCGGCACTTCCCGAGCTGGGTGGAGATCCGGGTGGCGCGGCTGAAGGCCTGGGCGAGCGGTGCGATGACCACCACGACGTCCTCGGCGTCCCGGGCGACGTCGGCGTTGGTCACCGAGCGCATCCCCCCGTCGATGTAGGGGGTGTCGTCGATCGACACCGGCGGCCACACGATCGGGACGGCGCAGCTCGCGGCCACGGCGTGCACGATGTCGACACCGTCGCCGGGTCCGAAGACGCGGAACTCACCCGTGTCGGCGTTGACGGCCGTGATCCGCAGGTCGCGCTCGGGCCACTGGTCGATCTCGATCCGAGACCGGATGACCTCGACCCGCTCATGACCACCGGCCGGGTGTGCCCTCAGGGCGGCGGCGCCGATCCGCTTGCCCTTCTTGGTGATCGAGCCGGGGAGCACCATCGGCAGCACCAGGCGCAGCATCATGCTGCGGCGGTAGTCGGCACCGAGCTCGCCGGTCGGTTCCTCGACCTGTCTCTCATAGACCTCGTCGAGCGGGTCGGTCGTGACCAGCGCGCCGATGACCGAGCCGGCCGACGTGCCGACGACGGTGTCGGCGGCCGTCAGGTCGACCCCGCGGTCGGCCAGGCCCTTGAGGATCCCGGCCTCCCAGCCGATCCCGGTCAGGCCGCCACCACCGAGGACGAGTGCAGAACGAGGCATGCGCAGACCCTAGGCGGTCAGCCCAGGTCGTCAGCCCAAGTCATCAGCGCAGGCAGCCCGGCCGCTTGGCCACCAGGGTGCGGTCGCGGGTGACGTGGCCGTCGCGGACCACGACGCGGGCGCGGATGCGACCGTCGAGGTGGTCGATCGCGCGCACCCGACGCTTCAGGACGTATGGCGCTGCGCTGTCCCGGCCGACGCGCTTGCCCCCGATACGGACGGTCACCCGCTCGACCAGATCGTCGCCCCGCCGGACAGCGAACCTCACGACGCGCTCGCCCGAGTTGTCGCTCGTGCGGCACCGGGCGGTGAACCGGACCCGGTCGAGCGCCGCGTCGAGCTTCGCCTCGACCACACCGTCGCTCCCCATGGTGGTCATGACGTCGCTCGGGGTGGCTGACGGAGTCGCGGTCGCCGTCGGGGACGGCGTGGTCGTGGTCTCCGAGGGGGCCGGGGTCCGCGGGCCGGACGGGATCGGGTGCTCCGGGTCGGAGTCCCAGGCCTGCTCGACGACCGACCGGACGTGGGCGGCCATCGCCGCCATGCCCGCCGAGGAGGGGTGCAGGGGCGAGCCGTCGTTGTAGGTGTTGATCGCCCGGACCCACTGCTCGGCGGGTGCTGCGCAGGCGGTGTGGTCGAGCGCGCCCGGGAGGTCGCGCATGTCGACGAACAGGGTGCCTTCGTCCGCGGCCACGTCCTCGAGCACGTCGGAGAGGTGGTCGATCACGCCCTGGAGGTAGTCGCTCTCGGCGGCGGTCATCGGCAGCGTCGCGGGACAGCCGCCGGGCGGGAGATAGGTGCCATAGCCGATCACGGCGATCACGGCGTCCGGGGAGCGGAGCTTGGTCTCACGGATGCCGGCGACCAGCGCGTCACGGGTCGCCTCGACCTTGACGTGGTTGGCATCGCCGGGGGTGCCGGCACAGTCGGACGTGATGCAGGAGGTGGCCAGCGAGACCAGGCCGACGTCGTTGCCACCGAGCGTGCCGAAGGTGACCAACGACGTGTCGGCCGCGAGCGCGTCGAGCTGGGGCGGGTTGTCCTTCTGGGGCCTGGACAGGTCGGCGAGGACTGCGCCGCCGCAGCTGGCGTCGGTGAAGGCCTGCACGTCGAGGCCGATCGCCACCAGGGTCGGGAAGTTGCGCTCGCTCCGCGTGCACTGACCCGGGCGCTGGGGAGTGATGCCGGGTCCGGAGACGAAGGAGTCACCCAACGCGACATAGCGCTCACCGCTCGTGCCCTTGTCCCACACCGGCGTGTGCCCGCCCTCCGCTGCTGCGCCTGCGGTGGCGCCCAGGGTCAGCACGGCCGAGAGTGGCACCGCCATCGCCGAGACGGCAGCGACCAGGGACTTCGAACGGCGCATCAGCGCACTCCTCGCACTCGCCGCGTCGGCCCTCCCGGCGACGCGTGATCCGCGCGGACGCTAGCACCGCCCCGGCACGCTTGTCGCGCGTTCGGCTCACAGCTCCTGGAGGTAGCAGAGCATGCGGTAGTCCGCACCCGGCTCGATGTTGACGAACCCGTGGCGCTCATAGAAGCGCCTGGTGTCGACGTCCACCTCGTCGACGTTGATGTGCATCTCCCCGGCACCCCGCTCGCGGGTGAGGCGGACGACGTCGGTGAGCAGCGCCGTACCGATGCCCTGGTCGCGCAGCGACGGCACGACGTAGAGCTCCTCGAGCTGGGCGAGCGGGCCGTCGTAGTAGGGCGTCGGGCGCAGGGTGAGGTAGGCGAACCCGGACCAGTCGTCGCCGGTGCGGGCCAGGATGACGAGCACGTCGTCGCGTCCGAGCAGGCTGCGGAACCGGTCGGTGAAGGTGTCCGCGGTCGGCCCGGGGGTCTCGAACTCGTCGTTGAAGTCGCGCAGGAGCCGGCCCACGACGTCGGCATGCTCCACGCCGGCTGCCAGGACCTGCATCGCTCAGGCGTCGAGCCGGGTGAGCTCGTCGACGCTCAGCTCGAGGTCGGCGGCCGCTGCCGAGTCGCTGATCGACTCGGGCCGCTTGGCGCCGGGGATCGGGATCACGCACGGCGACTGGGCCAGCTCCCAGGCGAGCGCGACCTGCTGGGCGCTGACCCCGCGCGCCTCGGCGACCTCGGCGAAGGCGGGGTGCTTGGTCGCCAGCTCCTTGGCGTCGCCGAGCCCACCCAGGGGGCTCCAGGCCAGGAACGCGAGGCCGAGCTCCTCGCAGACGTCGATCTCGGGGCGGCTGCTGCGGAAGGCGGGGCTGAACTGGTTCTGCACGCTGACCAGCGCGTCCCCGAGCACGGCGTGGGCGGCCCGGATCTGGTCGGGGTCGGCGTTGGAGAGACCGACCTTGGCGACCTTGCCGCTGTCGGCGATCTCCTTGACCGTCGCGATGACCTCGTCATAGGGCACCTGCGAGGAGGGACGGTGGTGCTGCCAGAGCGCGATCTGCTCGACCCCGAGGCGGCGCAGGCTCTCGTCGACGGCGCTGCGGAGGTGGTCGGCGGTGCTGTCGGTCGCCCAGCCCCCGCCCTCGGTGCGGACATGGCCGCCCTTGGTCGCGAGCACGACACGGTCGCGCACGCCGAGCTCGTCGAGGAGCGAGGCGATCAGGCGCTCGTTGGCCCCCTGGGCCTCGGCGCCCAGCTCGTCGCCGGGGCCGTAGGCGTCCGCGGTGTCGAAGAGCGTGACCCCCGCATCGAGGGCCGCCGTGATCGTGTCGAGCAGCTGTTCGCGAGGCTGCTCCCCGCTCTGGTCGAAGGTCATCAGGCCGAGGCCGATCGCGCCGACCAGGTGGTTGCCGAGAACACGTGTCTGCATGGCTTCGACCATAGCCCCGACCCCGGACAGTCCGTATCGATCGGCACCCTGGGGGGTACGCCAAGCAGCCATTTTTGATACGGACCATCGCCCGGCCTCAGTCCTCGGGCAGCTCCGCGAAGGCCTGCTTGGCGTCGCGATACCAACCCAGCGACTTCTTCGGGTGCTTCCAGCGGCCCCTCATGTCCTCGCGCGCCGGCTCATGGGCCGTGTCGCCCGCCTTGACCGCTTCCTTGAGGTGGCGGTCCTGGGCGTTGATCACGTCGTCGGCGCTCTCGCCGCGGTGCTCGAGGTCGCACGGGCCGCCCAGCTGGCGGCAGGTCATGGTCTTCATCTCGGGTGCTCCTTGTCATCCGGTCACACGAGGGCTCTCGTGCTCGTCACAGGAGATGACGGCCCCCGAGATGGAAGTGTGACCGACATGGACCAGACGCAGGTGTTCGAGGCCGAGCGAGCGCGGCTGCTGCGCATCGCCACCAACGTCCTCGGCGACCGCGGTGAGGCCGAGGACGTCGTGCAGACGGCCTGGCTCCGGCTCGACCGCAACGAGGCCGAGATCGACAACCTCCCGGGCTGGCTGACCACCGTCACGACCCGGCTGTGCCTCGACCGGCTGCGCCTGCGGGTGCCGCTGCCGGTCGAGGACGAGGAGGTCGAGCGGGTCAGCGCGGCCGCGAGCCCACCGGTCGATCCCGCGGACCACGTCGTCCTCGCCGACACGGTCGGCGTCGCCCTCCAGGTCGTGCTCGACCGCCTCTCCCCGAGCGAACGGGTCGCCTTCGTCCTGCACGACAGCTTCGGGGTCGACTTCACGACGATCGCCGCGGTCCTGGACACCACCCCCTCCGCCGCCCGCAAGCTCGCGTCCCGCGCGCGCGGCAAGGTCGCCCAGCCCCAGGAGCCCGACCACCGGGCCGACTGGGTGGTCGTCGACGCCTTCCTCGCCGCCGCACGGGAGGGCGACTTCGCCCGCCTGCTGACACTGCTCGCGCCCGACGCCGTCGTCGCCGGCGACCAGGCGGCCGTCGCCCTCGGCACCCCCGCAGCGATCGACGGCCAGCGTGCCGTCGCCGAGTTCTTCAACGGCGCCGCGTCGGCTGCGCTGCCGGTCTTCGTGGCCGACAGACCGGGCGCCGCGTGGTTCGACCGCGGGCAGGCGCGGGTGGTCTTCGACTTCAGCGTCGAGGACGGGGTCGTGCGGCGCATCGACTTCCGCGCCGAGCCCGGGGTGCTTGTCGACGTACGCCGACGCAGGGACGACACGGCAGGCTGAGCCCCGTCGCCTCCAGGCACTCCCATCGTTGAAGAAGCATCCTGTAGTGGGTCTGTGGACCTACAGTGGAATTCGCAGGGGGCAATAGTGAGCGAGGTGGACGGATGCAGCTACAAGCCGTGATCGTCCCGCCGTCGTCGGTGTTGGACGACGCGTTCACGGCCGCGCAGACGATCCACCTGAAGCCCGGCGCCCCCGACGTGGGTGTGGAGAGGGGCAGCGTCCTCCAGCGACTGCGCAAGCGCCAGGTCGATCCGGAGCCCACCGTGACCCCCCTGACCCTCGTCGGGTCAGGCACGGCCTTCGTCCGTCTGGGCCGTTTCGGCAACGTGACGATCGCCGACTCGCTGCACCTGGCGCAGGCCCTGATGGCGGCTGCCGCGACGTGGCCCTCACCCGTGGTCCATGTCAACGAGCTCGACATCGAGCTCACCGACACAAAGCTCTTCGTCAAGGCCAAGCTCGGCGGGGAGACCGACGGTCTGCGATCGATCTTCGGCCAGTTCCACGAGGCGGCCAAGCGGGAGCGTTTCTTCCTCGACCGGCGCAGCTTCCGGCCGGAGTTCGACCTCGCCTCCCTCGACCTGCCCGACGACCCGACGTTCCTCGAGCGCCTCGAGTGGGACGCCGACGACCACCAGGGCCCCGAGTGGCGAGCGACGCACATCTCGCTGTTGAAGGTGCTGTTCGGTGACGACGGGCAGACCTACGAGGAGATCGCCCAGGTTCCGCTGGGTGCGCCCAGCTGACGTCATCGCTAGGTTCTGGGCCATGACTCCCACCGTGCAGCGCGTCGTCGGCGCGCTGGTGCTCCTCGCTGCGGGCATGCTGAGCCTGCCGCTGGCCGCGACGTTCCTCGACGACCCCGGTTCGGAGAACTGGATCATCGTCGCCCAGCTCCTGGTCATGGCCGCCATCGGTGCCGGCGTCGCTGTCGCGCTCCCGGACCTGGCCCGCGCCGGCTCGTCCACGGGTCGACGAGCCCTGACCGGGGTGTGGTGGGGACTGCTCGCAGCGGCCGTGGGCGTGCTGGTCTTCTGGCTGCTGCTCAACGGCTTCCGCGGCGCCTGAGCGCAACCTCTGCCACACTCCGACCGCCCGGGCGCGCTGCCCGCCCATCTGACACACGGAGACAACGTGATCCGCAGCCGAGCCAGTCTCGTCCTCACCCTCGCGGCCGTGGCCGCCACCTCGCTGGTCTCCGCGTCGCCGGTGGCTGCCGCGCCCTCAGACCCTCGCGACCTCGTCGTCGGCCGCGACATCATGCCGGGCTGGGTATGGGCCTCGGGCGGCCCCGACGGGTGCACCTTCTCCACGATGAGCCCGTCGAGCGCCACCTCCCACTTCACCACGGCGTCGACTCCCGAGCTGCTCAACGTGCCCGCCGGCGCCAAGGACGTCCACATCGAGGGGTGCGGCACCGTCACCCACGTCGACGAGCTGCCGAAGAGGCCCCGCAAGAGGATCGTGGGTGAGGGCGAGTTCGTCGTGGGCGCTCACCTCGCGAAGCACGCGACCTACAAGGCGGTGCGCCTCGACACCTTCGGCTGCGAGTGGGAGACCTTCAGGTCCTTCGCCGCCGCCGACAGGTTCAACGGACTCGCGGACAACGAGGGTCTGTTGAAGGTCCCGGCCACCGCGAAGGTCGTGCTGCTGGACGGCGACTGCACGTGGAAGCGGGTTCGCTGAGCGGCGACCAGCCGAGGCTGCGAGCCGATTGGTGTTTGCCGGAGCGCAGGGCGGGTAGATGAAGCCTCGACCACACAACCACGTTCGGGAACCCCGAGCAGGACACAGAAGCGAGCCACCCCTTGAACAAGACCACCCGCATCCTCCTGGGCGCTCTGACCAGCATCGCTCTCGTCTCGCCCACGGTCGGTCTGGCCGGCACAGCCCAGGCCACCGGCGAGACGACCCAGGTGAGGCAGCTGCTCAAGGTCAAGGCCAACAAGAAGCTCGCCATCTCGGCCCGGAAGGGTTATGTCCACCACAACCTGACCACCGACACCGTCACCGTCAAGGCCAAGGGCTTCCGCAAGGGCAAGGTCAAGTTCGCCATCGACGGGGTCTCCGCCGGCACGGTGAAGCTGAAGAAGCGCAAGGCGACGCTGTCGATCCCCTCGTCCCTCGCGGTCGGCGAGCACGTCGTGACGGCCAAGGTGAAGAAGGTGAAGAAGGCGAAGGTCAAGATCGTCTCCTTCAACTCGACGATGACCCTCGCCACCACCTCGGTGACGGTCAACCGAGCCGAGTACGAGGCGCCGTCGATCACCGGCCAGGTGGTCTACAAGGGCAGCGTCGCCACCAAGGGCTGGGTCGACACCTACAACGACGACGGCGACCTGACGCTCGGCTCCGCCTCGCCCGACCTGCTCGGTGTGTCGAGCGTGAAGGCCGACGGGACGTTCCAGATCTACACCCACGACTACCTGGACTTCGCCCCCGGCACCTACACGATGAAGGCGTTCTTCGAGTACGACGCCGGCTATGACGAATACCTGTTCGGCACCCCGATCACGGTGACCGTGGTCTGATCTCCGCGCCTACCTGCCTCGACGGCCCCGTCTGCGACTGCAGACGGGGCCGTCGTGCGTCAGTGCGCCATGTCCACGAACCGCGAGTAGTGACCCTGGAAGGCCACGGTGAGGTCGCGGGTCGGGCCGTTGCGGTGCTTGGCCACGATCAGGTCGGCCTCGCCGGGGCGGGCCGACTCCTTCTCATACACGTCCTCGCGGTGCAGCAGGATGACCATGTCGGCGTCCTGCTCGAGCGACCCCGACTCTCGCAGGTCACTCATCATCGGCTTCTTGTCGGCTCGCTGCTCAGGACCACGGTTGAGCTGGGAGAGCGCGATGATCGGGACCTCGAGCTCCTTGGCGAGCAGCTTGATCTGCCGGGAGAACTCGGAGACCTCGAGCTGGCGGGACTCGACCTTCTTGCCCGACGTCATCAGCTGCATGTAGTCGATGACGATGATCTTGAGGTCGTGTCGCTGCTTGAGCCGCCTGGCCTTGGCCCGGATCTCCATCATCGTCATGTTGGGCGAGTCGTCGATGAACATCGGCGCCCCCGAGACCTGGCCCATCTTGCGCGCCAGCATGTCCCAGTCCTGCTCGGTCATGTGACCGTTGCGGATGTTGTTGAGGGGCACCTTCGCCTCGGCCGACAGCAGCCGCATCATGATCTCGGTGCGCGTCATCTCGAGGCTGAAGAAGACGCTGGTCAGGTTGTTGTGGATCGAGGCTGCCCGGCAGAAGTCGAGAGCCAGTGTTGACTTGCCCATGGCGGGACGCGCCGCGACGATGATCATCTGACCGGCATGCAGGCCGTTGGTCAGCTCGTCGAGGTCGGCGAAGCCGGTGGGAACGCCATAGAGCCCGTCCTCACGGTTGCCGATGGCCTCGATCTCGTCGAGGACCGGGTTCATGATGTCGCTCAGCGGGGCATAGTCCTCGGCGGCACGGCGGTCGGTGATCTTGTAGACCTCGGCCTGCGCCTGGTCGACGACGTCGTCGACCTGGCCCTCGCCGGCATAACCGATCTGCACGATCTTGGTGCCGGCGTCGACGAGGCGCCGCAGGATCGACTTCTCCCGGACGATCTCGGCGTAGTAGCCGGCGTTGGCCGCGATCGGCACGTTGGCCGAGAGCGTGTGGAGGTATGGCGCTCCGCCGGCCCGTTCCAGCTCGCCCTTGCGGAACAGCTCGGCCGCGACCGTCACCGGGTCGGCCGGCTCGCCCCGGCTGAAGAGGTCGACGATGGTGTCGTGGATGACCTCGTGGGCGGGGCGATAGAAGTCGGTGCCGCGCAGCGTCTCGATCACGTTGGCGATCTCGTCCTTGGAGATCAGCATGGCGCCGAGCACGCTCTGCTCGGCCGCGTTGTCCTGAGGGGGCGTGCGGTCGCCGGGCCGGCGTGGGGCCTGGCCGGGCTCGTAGGCAGCCGGGCCGTCGCCCCAGTCGATGCCTGACTCGCTGCGACCCTGGTCGGTGATGCTCACCGGTGCCCCCTTCTCGCCGTACGACGACCGTGTTGTTGCCCTGTGCTGCTCGAGTGTGGCTCGCGGAGCTCACCACCCCCTGGCCTGCTCCACGGACCCGTTCCGGACGGTAGGCAGACCCACCGACAACGTCGTGCATCGGCTCCCCCCGAACGGAAGCCGACCCGGGGACTTCGCGCGACGCTACGTCCTGACAAGGGGGTCCGGCCACTCCTCGTTTGACAGTTATCCACAGGCCGTGTGGATAACTCAGGGTCAGGGGTGGACGACGCGCCATGCAGTGTGCAGCAACTGTGGAGGCAACTGTGGACAGAATCCGGATCATCCAGCCGGACAGCGCGCTGACCTGCGGTTTTGCCCCGTCTTGCCTGTGGAGAGAAAAGAATTTGCAGCAACTTTCCATGTGAATCCCACGCCTCGGTTGCCTCCGGTCGGTTTGTCGACAAGCCGTTTGGGACGCAAATGCGGTGGAGTTGTTCACCGGCTATGCACAGGTAGTCAAATCGGGCCATGCGAACCACCCGAACGTGGGATCGACGGGGTCGGTCGCGCGACCTGGCGCCGCTAGGATCCGCGGGTGGACGCCACCGACCGGGAGATCGTTCGCCTGGCCGTGCCGGCGTTCCTCGCCCTCGTCGCCGAGCCGCTCTTCCTCCTCTCGGACGCCGCGATCATCGGCCACCTCGGCACCACCGAGCTCGCAGGGCTGGGCATCGCCGGGGCGGTGCTCTCGACCCTCGTCGGCCTCTGCATCTTCCTGGCCTACGGCACCACCGCCACCGTCGCGCGCCAGCTCGGCGCCGGCGACCTGCGCGGTGCCCTCACCCAGGGCATCGACGGCTGCTGGCTCGCCGTGCTGATCGGCAGCTTCGTCACCGTGCTCGGCGCGACCCTCGCCCGCCCCCTCGTCGACCTCTTCGGTGCTCCCGCCGACGTCAGTGAGCAGGCCGCGACCTACCTCGAGATCGCTGTCCTCGGCACGATCCCGCTGCTGCTGATGCTGGCGGCGACCGGCGTGCTGCGCGGCCTGCAGGACACGCGCACCCCGCTGTGGGTCGCGATCGGCGGCAACGTCGCCAACATCGTCCTCAACGTCGTCCTGGTCTATGGCCTCGACCTCGGGATCGGTGGATCGGCGCTGGGCTCGGTGCTCGCCCAGGTCGGCAGCGCCGCCGTGCTGGTCGCCGTGGTCGCCAGGGCTGCACGGCGCGAGGGTGCAGCCCTGCGTCCCGATCGGCGCGGCGTCATCCTCGCCGCGCGCGCCGGGGTCCCGCTCGTGCTGCGGACGCTCACGCTCCGCGCGTGCCTGCTGATCGGCACATACGCAGCGACGATCGCAGCGACTGGCTCCGACCCCGGAACGACCGTCAACCTGGCAGTCCACCAGATCGCCCTCGCCGTGTGGACCTTCCTGGCGTTCGCCCTCGATGCGCTGGCGATCGCCGCCCAGGCCATCACCGGCCGGGCGCTCGGCGCCGGCGACGCGGCCCGCACGCGCCACCTCACCCGCCGGATGGTGCAGTGGGGCTGGGGTGCGGGGATCGCCAGTGGCATCCTCCTGGCCGCCGTGTCGCCCTTCCTCGGCGCCCTGTTCTCCTCCGACCCGCAGGTGCAACGACTCCTGGTCCCGGTGCTTCTGGTGGCCGCAGCCGGGCAGCCGATCGCGGGAGTGGTCTTCGTCCTGGACGGAGTGCTCATCGGCGCCGGTGACGGCGCCTACCTCGCCTGGGCCGGCCTCGGCGTGCTCGCCCTCTATGCGCCCCTCGCCCTGCTCGCCGCGAGTGGACCCGGCGGCCTCGTGCCGGTGTGGGTGACGCTGGTCGTCGTCTTCATGGGCGCACGCTTCGTGCTGCTGACCAGACGGGCGCGCAGTGACCGGTGGCTGGTCCTCGGGGCACTAGCCTCTCGGCCATGATGCCGCTCCAGTCGATCGCGATGGGGCTCGTGATCGTGGTGCTGGTCGCGCGGTTCGACAGCGGTCACGACGCCCTGGCCGACCCCGTCGGCTGGCTGCTGGTCGTGTGGGGCGTACGCCGACTTCACGACCGCACCCTGGTGCTGGCGCTCGCCGTGGTGGCCCTGCTCTTCTCGTGCGTGCTGTGGCTGCCCTGGACCCTGGAGGCGCTCGAGCGCAACGACCCGTCCCTGCGTTGGGCGGTGAACCTGCCGCAGGTGATCTTCTGCATCGCGTTGTGCCACCACCTCGCCGGCCTGGCCAGCGCGAGTGGTGACCGGTCGGCGAGCGCCTGGCTGCGGACCACGATGGTGCTCAACGTCGTCCTCGCGGTGGCGCCGGTGCTGGTGTTCGCCGCCGGGGCCGACGAGGCCATGACCCAGGTCTATGCCGGGGCCGGCGGGGTGCTGCTGCTGCTCATCGTCCTGCTCTTCGGCTACGCCCGGCGTCCCTGGGTCGACGTCTCGTAGCCGCCGGGACCAACCTCCCCGCCGCTGGGCCCGCTGCCGTTCGTCCACAAAATGCCGCTCGGCCCGCCTGCTCGACAAGAGCGGGCGGGCCGAGCGGTGTGCGTCAGCGTCAGGCGGAGACCACGTTGAGGGCCACCGATGCGGAGACCTCGTCGTGGAGCTTGACCGACACCTCGTGGGCGCCGAGCGACTTGATCGGGTTGGTGACCACGATGGTGCGACGGTCGACCTTCTCGCCCGAGACCTCGGTGATCGCGTCGGCGATCTCCGTGGTGGTGACGGCTCCGAAGAGACGACCACCCTCGCCGGCGCGAACCTTGACGTTGACCGGACCCTGCTCGAGCTTGGTCTTGATCTCGGTCGCGTGGTCGGCATCACGAGCGGCCCGCGCGTTGCGCGCCGTCTTGATCGACTCGATGGTCTTCTCGCCACCACGGGTCCAGCGGATGCCGAAGCCACGCGGGATGAGGTAGTTGCGGCCGTAGCCGTCCTTGACCTCGACCACGTCGCCGGGAGCACCGAGGCCGTCAACTTCCTGGGTCAGGATGAGCTTCATGTCGGACTCCTTCCTCAGCGACCGGTGGACGTGTAGGGCAGCAGCGCGAGCTCGCGCGCGTTCTTGACCGCGATCGCCACGTCCCGCTGGTGCTGGACGCAGTTGCCGGTCACGCGACGGGCGCGGATCTTGCCGCGGTCGGAGATGAACTTCCGGAGCAGGGTGGTGTCCTTGTAGTCGACACCGGTCGCCTTCTCCTTGCAGAACTGGCAAACCTTCTTCTTGGGCTTGCGAATCACTGCCTTGGCCATTGTGGTGCTCCCTTTCTAGAAGCCCGGCTTGCGCCGGAATGGTTGTGGTGTGTTTCTCGGATGTTGTGGAGCCTGATCAGTGGCTCAGAACGGAGGCTCGTCGGAGCCGCCGCCGACGCCGGGGGCGCCCCACGGGTCTGCTGCGGGAGCGGAGCCACCGCCATAGGAGCCGCCCTGCTGGCCGCCGCCCTGCTGGCCGCCGTAGCCGCCACCCTGGGCGGGCGCGGGCGTGGCCCACGGGTCGTCGGCCGGAGCCTGGCCACCGGCAGATCCGCCCTGGCCGCCCTGGCCGCCGCCACCGAAGCCCCCGCCGCCGCCGGAGCGGTTGGCACGGGTGACCTTGGCGGTTGCGTACTTGAGCGACGGACCGACCTCTTCGACATCGATCTCGAAGACGGTGCGCTTCTCACCCTCGCGGGTCTCGTACTGCCGCGACTTCAGACGGCCCTGCACCACGACACGCATGCCGCGCTGGAGGGACTCGGCGACGTTCTCCGCCGCCTGCCGCCACACCGAGCAGGAGAGGAACAGCGCATCGCCGTCCTTCCACTCGTTGGACTGCTTGTCGAAGGTGCGCGGCGTCGATGCGATCCGGAAGTTGGCCACGGCCGCCCCTGAGGGGGTGAAGCGCAGCTCCGGGTCGTCGACGAGGTTGCCGACGACGGTGATGACGGTTTCGCCTGCCATGTCAGGTCTCCTGGAGAGGTCAGCTGATCAGTGATGTCGAGGGGCACGATGGCACAGCCCACCGACACAGCGGTGTGGGTCGAAGGACCCGATGCCTCAGTGGGCGTCGGGACGCATGACCTTGGTGCGCAGGATGGACTCGTTGAGCGTCAGCTGACGCTCGAACTCCTTGACCGTCGCCGGCTCTGCCTGCAGCGTGATGACGGCATAGATGCCCTCGGCGTTCTTCTTGACCTCGTAGGCCAGGCGACGGCGACCCCACACGTCGACGTTGTCGACAGTGCCGCCGTCCTTGCGGATGACGTTGAGGTACTTGTCCAGGGACGGTTCGATGGTGCGCTCCTCGAGACTGGGGTCGAGGATCACCATCACTTCGTAGGCACGCGTCATGCGTGTCTACCTCCTTCGGACTCATGCGGCCACGGACGTTCCGTGGCAGGAGGATGCCCTCTTCGGTCGAGGGCGACAGGCAAGGTTAACAGCGGCCCGGCCCGGTCGGGCAATCCTGCCCGCCCGCTGGCCTGTGGACGAGCGCGCGCAGCACGGACGTCTCGCGGCTAGCGTCGTCGGCATGCGTACGGCGCCTCTCCACCGCACGGTCATCGCTGGTCGCTACGCCATGCTCGACCAGATCGGCGCCGGCGGGATGGGCACGGTGTGGCGGGCCCGCGACGAGCGCACCGGCC
Source organism: Nocardioides piscis (assembly GCF_011300215.1). Lineage (NCBI taxonomy): Bacteria > Bacillati > Actinomycetota > Actinomycetes > Propionibacteriales > Nocardioidaceae > Nocardioides > Nocardioides piscis. Next base: position 1,091,746 of record NZ_CP049866.1, on the reverse strand, counting down.
GGGTGGTCGCCGTCAAGGTGCTCGGGCAGCACAACGCCGCCCTGCTGATCAGGTTCGTCCGGGAGCAGGCGGTGCGCGTGCGCCACCCCCACGTGGTCGCGCCCATCAGCTGGGCCGCAGACGACGACCTCGTCGTCCTGGCCATGGACCTCGTCGCCGGCGGTTCGGTGCAGGACCTCCTCGACGAGCACGGTCCTCTGCCGGTCGGACATGCCGCCGTCCTGCTCGAGCAGCTCCTCGGCGCGCTCGCCGCGGTGCACGCGGCCGGCCTGGTCCACCGCGACGTCAAGCCGGCCAACCTGCTGCTCGAGCCCACCGGCGACGGCGCCCCGCACCTGCGGCTCGGTGACTTCGGTGTCGCGGCCCCGATCGCCGACTCCCGCTACACCACGGTCCCGGGAGCGATCGGCACCGACGGCTACATGGCGCCCGAGCAGGCTCGCGGCGCGCTGCCCGACCCCTCTCAGGATCTCTACGCGGTGGGTCGCGTCGGCCTGCAGCTGATCACCGGGCTGCCGCCCGACCGTCAGGGTGCCATCGGCTCGGGTCCACTGCGCCCGCTGCTCGACAGGCTGCTGGTCGTCGACCCGGAGCAGCGTCTCGCGTCCGCGGAGGCCGCGCTGCGCCTGCTGAGACGGCTCGACATCCCCGCGAACCCGGTCCGCCTGTGCCTGATCGATGCCCGTCGCCCGGACGGCCCCGACGTCCCCACGCCGACGCGGCTGCATGGACGGTCGTCGGGGCCTGCGGAGCGTTGATCGCGCTCTGCGTCGCGGTGGCTGTCGGCATACTCCTCTAACGTCTGCGTCATGACGATCCAGATCGGCGCCCACGTCGACCAGACCGACCCGATCGGGGAGGCGCAGGCGCGCCAGGCGCCCCTCGTGCAGTTCTTCCTCGGCGACCCGCAGAGCTACAAGGGCCCCGAGGTCCGTCATGCCGACGGCCCGGCCGCGCTCCGGTCGGCCGCCGAGGCCGCGGGCGTCGACCTCTATGTCCACGCCCCCTACATCGTCAACGTCGCCACCACCAACAACCGCATCCGGATCCCCAGCCGCAAGCTGCTCCAGCAACACGTCGACGCAGCCGCGGAGATCGGCGCCAAGGGGCTGATCGTCCACGGCGGACACGTCAACGCCGCCGACGACCCGAGCGTCGGTTTCGACAACTGGCGCAAGGCCGTGGACGCCACCGACCTCAAGGTGCCGCTGCTGATCGAGAACACCGCTGGCGGCGACAACGCGATGACCCGCTACCTCGACCGGATCGCCGGGGTGTGGGACGCGATCGCTGCGTGCGAGCAGGCCGACATGGTCGGCTTCTGCCTCGACACCTGCCACGCGCACGCCGGCGGCAACCCGCTCGAGACGGTGGTCGCCGACGTGGTGGCGATCACCGGACGCATCGACCTCGTGCACTGCAACGACAGCCGTGACGACTTCGACTCCGGTGCCGACCGGCATGCCAACCTCGGGGCGGGTCGCATCGACCCCGATCTCCTCGCGGCGGTGATCCGCGACGCGGGGGCGCCGGTCCTGCTCGAGACCCCGGGCCCCGCTGCAGCCCACCTCGACGACATCGCCTGGTTGCGCGAGCGGGTCTGAGGCGAGCCGGCTCAGCCAGCGGAGGTGGGAGAGGCGGTCACCACGACGCTGCTCTGGTATGCCTCGCCGTCCCAGTCCTCGCAGGTGACCAGCACGAGGCGAGGGGCTCCGCCCTGGTCGAACAGCTCTCGATGGCGGGCGGCGACCTCGCTCGTCGAGATGATCTCGACCGACGCCACGGTGTAGTCGATGCTGCCGCGGCTGCTCGACACCTCGAGCCGGTCGCCGGCGACGAGGTCCTCGAGGTCGTCGAGGGCACCGCCCCCCGTGCTCACGGTGTGCCCCGTGAGCAGCGCCGTCCCGCGCCGGTCACCGGGTCGGGCACCGTCCGCCCACCAGCCGATCCGCTGCGGGTCGGCCGGCGGTGTCAAGGTCCGGTCGGTGGCGAGGATCGGGTCGACAGGCGCGTCCACGGACAGCGCAGGGACGACGATGCGGCGCGGTGAACCCGGGCTCGCCGGCGCGCTCGCGGCTGTCGGGAGGTCGGCGAGGGCACCGCTGGACGAACGGTCTGCGGTCGGACCGTCCGACGCGGGCCTGTTCCACAGGGTCCACCCGGTGATGATGAGCAGCAAAGCGGCCAGCGCCCCGCCCACAGGGGCGAGGCGCTGGCCGAGGTTCGAGCGATCAGGCACGTGCCCGGCGGGTCCAGGCGAACCTGGCGAAGGCCGCACCGAGCAGCATCAGCAGCAGACCGAACACGGAGCGCTCGGCGGGGCTCTGGATGCCGAGCGCGTTGGCACCGGCGTCGATGGCCGTGGGCAGCTGGACACCGGGGGCGTCGTTCGTCGCCTGGGCACCGAGCACCTCGGCGTCAGCGGCAGCGGCGGCCTCGGCGGCAGCGGACTCCGAGGTCGACGACGTGTCGACGGTGGTCACCTCGGCGCCGGTGGCAGCCTCCTCACCGAGGACCTGCGGAGCGGCGGAGGTGGTGGTGCTGCCCGGGACCACCGCGGTGGTGCCGGCGACAACCGGGGCGACCGGACCGGCCAGCGGTGCCTCGGGGGCCTCGACGACCACCGGCGTGCCGGGGTTCGAGACGATCGGGCTGCCGGGGTTCTCCGCAGGCGGGGTGGTCGGGGCGACGGGGCCACAGCCCTCGACCCAGAAGACCTTGTGCTTGACGTCAGCACCCTGGCTGCCGGTGGTGTTGATCGTGAGCTTCACGTGGTAGCCCTGCTTGGCGTGACCCGGCTCGGTGAAGGACAGCGAGTAGCGGGCGACCTGGTCGAAGCCGGTGCTCGTGCCGGCGCCGCTCGCCGCGTCGTGGCCGACGTCGACCGTCAGCGAGTCACCCGACACGGTCATGCCGACACCAGTGGTGGGGGCGTGCTCGGCGAAGGTGACCTGCGAGACCGCGCCCTGGTCGAATCCGAACCACTCGACCTGGAAGGTGCAGCCGACGTGCGGGGTGTTGTTGGGGATGCGGTCGACGTCGCCGTACGGCGCGATCTTGACCGTGCCGTTGTTGCCGGCCGGGTCGCCCTTGGCGGGCGCGGGCTTGGCAGGCTTGGCCGGAGCAGGCGCGGGCTTGGCCGGCGCGGGCTTGGCAGGCTTGGCCGGAGCAGGCGCGGGCTTGGCCGGCGCGGGCTTGGCAGGCTTGGCCGGAGCAGGCTTGGCGGGCTCGGGCTTGGCGGACTCGCCCTTGCCGTTGTCGTTGCCCTGGTTGCCGTTGCCGCTGTCGGCAGCCGGGGCGGCCGGGGCAGGAGCCGGGGCGGCGGGGGCCGTCTCGGGTGCGGACTGTCCGGGTGCGGACTGCTCGGCCGAGTGTCCGTTGGCGTTGCCGTGACCGTTGCCGTTGCCGGGGTCAGCCATCACCGGGCTGGCGGTGGCCAGGCCCAGGGCAAGGACGGCTGCGGCGGCGAGTCGGGTGTGACTGCGAGTCTTGACGACGTTCATTGACTTACTCCCTCGGATGGCCCGGCCCCTGATGGTTCGGGCGTGCTTGTAACGGGTGGCGACCAGCCGTTCCCTCCCAGGACCAACAGGTACTTGCCCGTGTGCAGTGTGAACGAGCAGTTGCAAAAAGGGTTACTGGTCCATGAGTGATTCGGGCCACACCGCGTCTAGTCACAAATGACTAGACCTCTCACCCGAACGGCCCATGCCGGTCTCTCGGCTAACCTCGCCACCGTGACAAGCCCCCGTCCCAGCGACCGTCCCACCCCCCTGACGGTGCGCCCGATCACCTCGGCCGAGCACCGTGACTTCATTGCCGCCCGGCCCAGCGCCAGCTTCCTCCAGACGCCCGCCTGGGCCCGGGTGAAGCCGGAGTGGCGCGCCGAGAGCCTGGGGTGGCTCCGTGACGGCGAGCTGGTGGGGGTCGCCCTCGTCCTCTATCGCCAGCTGCCCAAGGTCAAGCGCTTCCTCGCCTACCTGCCCGAGGGACCCGTCATCGACTGGTCCGACGAGGACCTCGCCGGGTGGCTCGAGCCGCTGAGCCGCCACGTGAAGCAGCAGGGCGCCTTCGGCATCCGCATCGGACCTCCCGTGATCACCCGCAGGTGGACCGCGGCCCAGGTCAAGGAGGGCATCGCCGACGAGGGCGTGCGCCGGCTCGGCGACGTGGCCCCGTCGGAGCGTTCGCGCGTCGGGGCGAGTGTCGTCGCCCAGCTCGAGGAGCTCGGCTGGCGGCCGCAGTCCGTCGAGGGCGGCTTCGCAGCGGGCCAGCCGCAGTTCAACTTCGTCATCCCGCTCGTCACCGAGGACGGGGCGGCCCGCACCGAGGACGACGTCCTCAAGGGCATGAACCAGCAGTGGCGTCGCAACATCAAGAAGGCCGCCAAGGCGGGCGTCGTGGTCGAGCAGGGGACCCGCGAGGACCTCAAGGCCTTCCACGACCTCTATGTCCACACTGCCGGGCGCGACGGGTTCACCCCGCGCGGCATCGGCTACTTCGAGACGATGTACGACGCCCTCTCGGCCGAGGCTCCCGAGCGGATCAGCCTCTGGCTGGCCCGCCACGAGGACGACCTGGTCGCCAGCACCATCAGCATCAGGGTCGGGACGCACGCGTGGTACTCCTACGGCGCGAGCTCCACCGAGAAGCGCGACGTCCGCGGCTCCAACGCCGTGCAGTGGGAGATGATCCGCCACGCCCTGGCCAGTGGCGCGTCCGTCTACGACCTGCGCGGCATCACCGACACGCTGGACTCCGACGACTCCCACGTCGGACTCATCCAGTTCAAGGTCGGGACCGGTGGCGAGGCCGTCGAACATGTCGGCGAGTGGGACCTGCCCCTCAACAAGGCGCTCTACGCGGCCTTCGACCTCTACATGTCCAGGCGCAAGTGATGGGCCTCGAGCTGACGGTGGACGGCGAGCGCTGGCGGCGTCACCTGGTCGAGGCGACGCGTGCCCGGCCGGGCATCGTGCCGGTCGCGAAGGGCAACGGCTACGGCTTCGGCCTCGGTCGCCTGGCCCGCCGCTGCGCCTGGCTGGCCGAGCGGGCCGCCGACACCGGCTCAGCCCTCGACCTGATGGCGGTCGGCACCTATCCGGAGGTGTCGCAGGTCGTCGACCGGTTCGCCGGGGACGTCATGGTGCTGACGCCGTGGCGGCCCTCGGGTGCGACCGGAGCCGACCCGGAGCCGCACGGCCGGCGCGTGATCCACACCGTCAGTCGACCGACCGACCTCGAGGACCTCACCACCCGCGAGCCGGGGGCGCGCTTCGTGCTCGAGCAGCTGACCTCGATGCGGCGCCATGGCATGACGCGCCACGAGCTCATCGAGGTCGCGCGGGTGATCGAGGACCGGAAGCTGCCCGGCCTGTGCGGCATCGCGGTGCACCTGCCCCTCAACGTCTCGTCCCACCTGGCTGAGGTGCGCCGTCTCCTCAACGACGTGGTCGCGACCGGTCTGCGGACCCGCACCGTCTTCGTGAGCCACCTGAGCCCGGCCGAGCTCACCGCGCTGCGCTCGGAGTTCGGGGACTTCACTATCCGTCCCCGGGTCGGCACCGACCTGTGGCTCGGTGACCGCACTGCCCTCAAGGCCACCGCGACCGTTCTCGACGTGCATCCCCTCGAACGCGGCGAGACCTTCGGCTATCGCGGTCGTTCGCTGCCCAGGAGCGGACACCTGGTCATCGTCAGCGGAGGGACGGCCCACGGCATCGGCCTCGAGGCCCCCCTCGGCGACCAGTCGCTGCGCAACCGGGCCGCGACGATCGCCCGCAGCGGCCTCGACGCCGTCGGCCTGGTCCGGTCACCCTTCGCGATCGACGGCAAGCAGCGGCTCTTCGCCGAGCCGCCCCACATGCAGGCCTCGATGCTGTTCGTGCCGTCAGGCGGACGGGTGCCTGACGTCGGCGAGGACCTCGAGGTCAGGGTCCGCTTCACCGCGACCAGCTTCGACCGCGTCGTCGTCGTCTGAGCCGGGACCCGCGTCACCCGCGACGAGGGCCGTGGCGCCGATCAGCCACACCAGACCACCCAGGCGCATCGCGATGCCCCACCAGTAGGCGCGGGCATCACCGCCGGCTGCGGGCGCCAGCGCACCGCCGAGATAGAACCCGAGCATCGCCCAGTGGATGATCTCGCACCCCTGCCACACCAGCAGATGGGTCCAGGAGCGGACCGCCACCACCGCCAGGGGGAGGAGCACCAGCGCCAGGCCGGGCGAGGACGTGGGGCTCACGAACAGGGCGACCGCGATCGTCAGCGTGCCGAGACTGGCGAACGACCAGCGCGCCCGCCAGGCCAGGTGGCCGACGACGGCGGCCAGGCAGACCAGGGCCAGGGCGAGGGCGAGCAGCAGGACCCTGGTCGACGGCACGCGGCCGGTGACCTCGCTGGCCAGCTGCCACAGCGAGCCGATGTCTGCTCCGTCGACATGGCCCCGCCAGGACGCCCGCCACGCCGCGGGCGAGCTCGCCCAGGCCGGCAGGGTGAGCAGCAACCATGTCGCGCACGCCGCGAGCGCCACCGTCCCTGCCTGTGGCCAGCGGCGGTCCCTGCCCAGCACCGCCACGGCCGGGACGAGCAGCAGCGCCACGAGTGGAGAGGCTGCCGCCCCCACTCCGATGGCCACCCCGGCGAGGACGCGGCGTTCGCGTGCCCACGCCCACAGCGTGGCGGCCACCGCGGCAGCAGCCAACAGGTCCCAGGCGATCGGGAAGAACGCGATGAGCACGGGAGCCATCGCGAAGGCGGCAGCGTCCCAGGGTCGCTGTCGCCGTACGCCGCTGAGCAGTGCGGCGGCGAACAGTCCTGCCGCGGCGAGGAGGACCGCGGTCACGAGGGAGAAGATCGCGGCCTCCCGCTGGACCTCGGGCTGCTCGGCGACCTCCGCGACCGAGACCTGGCCCCGGGCGTCGAGGTCGGGCGAACCGCTCAGCAGGCCGGTGATCCGCTGGGAGACGAAGGCGACATAGCCGGGGAGCGGTGGCAGGCCTGAGGGGGCATAGCGGGCCCGCGCCTGCGCGTCGTCGGTGAAGGGCCAGAGTCCTTCGGCGAAGCCGGAGGCGACATAGGTCGTCGACGTGTCGGTCCAGCACAGCGCCGCATAGCGCCCGGTGGTGGTCTCGCCCGCCACGTCGAGGCATGGCGCCTTGGCCATGATCCCCAGCGACATCGCGAGCGCGCCCAGGACCAGCACCACCCGCAGCGGGGTCCACCACGGGTGTCGGCCCGCATGGTCACCGAGCGGCCCGCCCACGACCTCGCTGACCGAACGCACCAGGTCGTCGTCGCGCGTCGGCGCGACCTGTCGCATCCCGACGCCCCCGCGCTCGTCTGCTCCCCCGCTCATGGGGAGATCATGGCGGATCGACCGACCACGTCCGTCGGGTCGCTCAGGACCGGCGACGGGGCGACGTCGTCGTGGTGGTCCCGGACCCCGGCGTGGCCGCCTGTCCGGGTGGAGTCTCCGACGGAGGAGGCGTCTCGGACGGTGGGGGCGTGGACGACGGGGGCGGTTCCGGGATCAACGTCTCGGTCGGCGTCGGCGTCACCGTCTCGGTCGGCACCGGGGTCGGCGTCTCGGTCTCCGTCGGCTCGGGCTTCGGAGACTTCTTCGTCGGCTTCTTGGTGGGCTTGCGCGTCGGTGACGGGGACGGCGTGAAGGTGGTCGTCTCCGTCGGCTCGACGTATTCGTGGCTCTCGTCAGGCGCGTCCCCGTCGACGTAGGCAGGCTCGGGGAAGTCCTCGACCTCCATGTCCGCCATCAGCGTCTGCATGATCGCGGTCCAGGTGTCGGCCGGGTAGGCGCCACCGAAGTAGGAGGGCAGCCAGCCCTCCAGCTGCTCGTTGCCCTTCCCGCGGACATACATGACGGCTGTCGCGAGCTGCGGGGTGTAGCCGGCGAACCACGCCGAGGACACCTCGCCGTCGCCGTTGGTGGCCGTGCCCGTCTTGCCGGCCGCCGGCCGCCCCAGGGCCAGGGCGGACGTGCCCGAACCCGACTGGACGACCTGCTGCAGGGCGTAGGAGACGTCGGCGGCGATGTCCTCGTCGATCGTGCGCTTGCTGTCGTTCTTCCAGGCGTAGCGCTCCTCGCCGGAGGCGTCGACCACGCGCTCGACCACGTGCACGGTCGACCGCTCACCACCGGCAGCGATGGTCGCGTAGGCGTTGGCCATGTTGATCGGGCTCACCGTCGCGTTGCCCAGGGCGACCCCCGTGATGGGCTCGAGGCCCGGGGAGGAGTTGGGGATGCCGGTGGTCTTGCGGCTCGCCTTGCCCGGCGGGATCCCCAGGTCGTTCGCGGCACTGATGATCTTCTCCGGCCCGTCGTCCATGCCCAGGGTCATGTCGATGAAGGCGGTGTTGACCGAGTTCTCGGCCGCCGAGACCATCGAGATCGCCGACCCGTAGTCGGTGTCGCCCTGGTTCTCGACGTCGGTGCCGTCGGGGAGGATGTAGGGCGAGTTGCCCTCGAAGGTGTCCCGGAGCGAATAGCCGTCCTTGATGGCGGCCACGAGTGCCGCGATCTTCATCGTCGACCCGCCCTGGCCGCCGGAGACCGCCCAGTTGAACTGCGAGTCGAGGTAGTCCTGCCCGCCGTAGAACCCGCGGAGCGCGCCGTTGCCGACCTCGACAGTCGCCGCGCCGACGTGCAGCTGCTTGTCGCTGAAGCCGTCGGGGCGCTGCTCGAGCACGCCCTCCTGGGCGGCCGCCATCGCCTCGCGGGTGAAGGTGGTGGTCACCCGCAGGCCGCCGCCGTCGATCTCCTGCTGGTCGAAGCCGAGCCGCAGCAGCTCGGACTTGACCAGCTTGAGGGCGTGGCCGCGCTGGCCGCCGTACTGGCTCTGGGCTGCGACCTCGGGGAACTTCGGCAGCCGCTTCTGCGCCCGCTCAGCCTCCTCGGCCGAGATGGTCCCCATCTCCGCCATGCCGTCCAGGACGTAGGCGTAGCGGTCCTTGAGCTCACGCTTGGCCTCGCGGCCCTCCGCTGGGTCGTAGCGCGACGGGTTGTTGAGGGTGGTGGCAAGAACGGCGCTCTCGCGCAGGCTCAGGTCCTTGGCCTCCTTGCCGAAGAAGGCATCGGCCGCCGCCTGGATGCCGTAGGCGCCGCGGCCGAAGTAGATGGTGTTGAGGTAGCCCTCGAGGATCTCGTTCTTGCTCAGCTGGTTGCGGATCTTGAGCGAGACGATGGCCTCCTTGAGCTTGCGCGTGTAGCTGCGCTCGCTCGTGAGGTAGAGGATCTTGACGTACTGCTGGGTGATGGTCGAGGCGCCCTGACGGGCGTTGCCCTGCGCGTTGGAGAAGGCCGCACGCAGGATGCCCTTGAAGTCGAGGCCCGGGTCGGTCCAGAACGTCCGGTTCTCGGCAGCGACCACGGCGTCCTGCATCGTCTGCGGCATCTCGCGAAGCGGGATGGAGACCCGGTTCTGGTCGTCGTAGTAGGTGCCGAGCTCGTCCTTGCCGCCGCTGTAGTAGACGAACGTCGTCTGCGCCTTGAAGGCCTCGTTCTCGTCGGGGATCTCGATGGTCTGGTAGAGGACGACCAGCACACCCGTGGCGACCAGCAGGCCCACGACGCCGAGGACGAGCAGCTTCTTGAGGATCCCACGGGTCCGCTCACCGCGCGTCCGGGTGGGCTTGGTCGGACGACGTTTGACGGGAGGACCGTCGGCTCTGCGCTTGGTCACGCGCGCAAGGGTACGACGCTGGCCCCTGCGACCCACGAATTCGCCCGTCTGGCAGCGGGTGTTCAGACACGACGGATATATCGCTACGATAGGTCGTATGTCACGCCGCGCAGAGACCATCGAGCTGGCAGTCCTCGGGCTGCTGCACGAGGGGCCGATGCACGGCTACGAGCTGCGCAAGCGGCTCAACCTGATGCTGGGATGGGGCCGGGTGCTGTCCTACGGCTCGCTCTACCCGGCTCTGAAGAAGATGCTCAGGGCCAACCTCATCGAGGAGGCCACGACCACCACCCAGGTGACGCGGCGACCGCGGATCGTCTACCAGGTGACCGAGGCCGGCCATGCCGAGTTCGAGCGCCTCATGTCGGAGGTGGGTCCTGCCGCCTGGGAGGACGACAACTTCGGCATCCGGTTCGCGTTCTTCTCCTCCACCGACATGGAGATCAGGCTGCGGGTGCTCGAGGGTCGCCGGACGCGGCTGCAGGAACGACTGGAACGCGTCCAGCAGGACCTCGAACGCACGCAGGCCGAAGTCAACAGGTATGCCGCAGAACTGCAGCGCCACGGGGTCGAGTCGGTCGAGAGAGAAGTCCGCTGGCTCTCCGACCTGATCTCTGCCGAACGCGGCGAGGCAACCCAGACCACAGACAAGTGAACGTCCAGCTCAGCAAAGGAGTACCCCATGGGGTCCGTACGAGTAGCAATCGTGGGAGTCGGCAACTGCGCGACGTCCCTCGTCCAGGGTGTCGAGTACTACAAGGACGCTGACCCCACGGGGAGCGTCCCCGGCCTGATGCACGTCAAGTTCGGTGACTACCACGTCAACGACGTGAAGTTCGTCGCCGCCTTCGACGTCGACGACAAGAAGGTCGGCAAGGACCTCTCGGAGGCCATCAACGCCTCGGAGAACAACACGATCAAGATCTGCGACGTCCCCACCGTGGGCGTCGAGGTCCAGCGTGGGCCGACCATGGACGGTCTCGGCAAGTACTACCGCATGACCATCGACGAGTCGCCGGCCGAGCCGGTCGACGTCGTGGCTGCCCTCAAGGCCGCCCAGGTCGACGTGGTCGTCTCCTACCTCCCCGTCGGCTCGGAGGAGGCGGACAAGTTCTATGCCCAGTGCGCCATCGACGCCGGTTGTGGCTTCGTCAACGCGCTTCCCGTCTTCATCGCCTCCGACCCCGAGTGGGCCAAGAAGTTCGAGGACGCGGGCGTGCCGATCGTCGGCGACGACATCAAGTCCCAGGTCGGCGCGACCATCACCCACCGGGTGATGGCCAAGCTGTTCGAGGACCGCGGAGTGGCGCTCGACCGCACCTACCAGCTCAACGTCGGCGGCAACATGGACTTCAAGAACATGCTCGAGCGCGAGCGCCTGGAGTCGAAGAAGGTCTCCAAGACCCAGGCCGTCACGTCCAACCTCAAGGGCGAGCTCGCGGACAAGGTCAGCGACCGCAACGTCCACATCGGCCCGTCCGACTACGTCGCGTGGCTCGACGACCGCAAGTGGGCCTACGTCCGCCTCGAGGGCCGCGCGTTCGGTGACGCCCCGATCAACCTCGAGTACAAGCTCGAGGTCTGGGACTCCCCCAACTCGGCCGGCATCATCATCGACGCCGTGCGCGCCGCGAAGATCGCCATGGACCGCGGTGTCGGTGGTCCGATCATCCCCGCGTCGACATACCTGATGAAGAGCCCGCCGGTGCAGATGCCCGACGACCTCGGCCGCGCCGAGCTGGAGAAGTTCATCGCCGGGGAGTGACTTCCCCCGCGTCATCACCGGCCCGTCAGCCTCGCGCTGGCGGGCCGTTGGCGTCTCCGGGACCCACGCGCCTGCTACCCGCGCGTAACCAGACTGTCCTCCCCGTCGTTTCGCAGGCATCGACGCACCACCGATGCGTCTCGAGCCCCGAGGAACGCCATGTCTCGTCTCCGCCGGCCACATCTGGCCGCCCTCTCCACCGTGCTCGTCACCGTGCTGACCGCCACCGCGCTCAGCACGACGGGCAGCGCGCTGGCCGCCCCGGCCGGCAGCAGTCCGGCCGCTGCCGCAGCTCCCGCAGCTCCCGCAGCTGCTGAGCCCGCCCCTCCACCGCATCGGTGGGGGGCCTGGAGGTCGAGAACTCGTTCGTCTCGGCGGTCGGCTGGGTCAAGCCCGGCGACACCTACCCGTCGCGGATCATCGCGACCAACACGACCGCCGTGCCCATCGCGGGCGCCAGCATCACCGTGACTGCGCCCACCGGCAGCACGTTCGAGCAGACGTCCGCCGGCGCAATCACCACGCCGACGACCGTCACGTGGTCCCCTGACCCGATCCCGGCCGGCGCCACCCGCACCCTCGTCCTGGAGAGCCGCGCCGCTTCGGTGTCCACCCTGCCCACGATCGTGTGGCGGGACCTGTCGACCACGGCGACGATCACCGTTCCGGGCGCACTGCCCACCGACGTCGACAGCCACGGCCCGAAGGTCATTCCCCCGGGCGAGGAGTACGACACCGCCCGCTACGGAGACCGCCCGTTCCCCGTGGTCCCCGTGGCCTACACCGACCGCGACTACGTCGCGCACGACAACAGCCTCGACAAGGTCATCAACGACCCCGACTACGAGGGCTCGACCTACAACCTGTTCCAGGAGATGAGCCTGGGCCAGCTCCACCCCGAGGGCACCGTGCCCTCCACCGGGGTCGACGCCAAGGACTTCACCTACACCGGAAACCCGCAGACCGGCGGCTCAGGTGCCTTCCCCTTCACCAAGACGCAGCCCCAGACCTGCACCGGCGCGACCTTCGCGGACACCCCGGTCTCCGAGGAGGGGACGCCCCTCTACCCCGACCGGATCCGCGACGGCGTCTACCAGCTGCCCGGAACCACGCAGTACTACGGCGCCGACTCGAACGGTTCGGCCCTGACCGGTGCCGTCGCCGGGGTCGGCGCGCTGCAGGCCATCGACTCCGGGTGTGGTCCCACCGGCAAGCTCGTCCTGGACGCGGCCGCGATCGCCGACCCCGAGATCGACTACTCCGACTACGACACCGACAAGGACGGCGTGGTCGACTTCTTCATGGCCGTCTTCGCCGGCTGCGGCGGCAACGGCTCCTCCCAGCTCTCGGTGGCCGGGTGCCCGGAGAAGTACGGCGTCGTGCCCAACGACAACGTGTGGCCGCACTCCTCGAGCCTGGAGTTCTACTACTCGGACCCGGTCACCAAGCTGCCGGGCTTCACGACCGACGACCAGCTCAAGGACCTCGAGGGTCGGCCGTTGTTCTACACCGACGACACCTACAGCAAGTTCAGCCACGAGGGTGACCCGGACGTCGTCGTCGACCCCGACCTGCCGGTCTTCGTCCGCGTCGGGCCCTACAACGTCAACCCCGAGACGGCCATCGACGCCGCGAGCGTGATCTCCCACGAATACGGCCACTCCCTCGGGCTGCCCGACTTCTACTCCACCGGCGGCCGCGAGACCTACGGCGACTGGAACCTGATGGCGACGGACAAGTCGCACCACATCGACGCCTATGGTCGCCAGGAGCTCGGCTGGGTGGTGCCCGAGGTCCTCGACTCCTCGCGCACCGAGACCGCCGTCCCCGACTCCAAGCAGGACATCGACTCGATCACCTGGCAGCAGCCGGACGGCACGCCCTACACCCTGCGTGAGGGCGAGGACGGCGTCGGCCGGGTGCAGAACTCCCAGATGTATGTCGCCAAGCTGCCCGGACGGATCCTGCTCGACCCGGCGAAGTTCGACACCGGCGACACCGCGACCCCGGTCCACACGTGGTGGTCGCGCTCCGGCAACGACTTCGGTTGTGCCAAGGACCCCGGCAAGGGGCACAACATCGACCTGATGATCCCCGGTCTCGAAGACCTGCCGGCGGGCACGGAGCTCAGCCTCGACTTCAAGTCGATGTGGGACATCGAGTGGGACTACGACTACGGCTTCGTCCTGACGTCCACCGACGGCGGCAAGAGCTTCCGGTCGCACCCGTCGGCCAACGGCTACACGACCTCCAACACCGACCCGCTGGCCGGCAACCCCAACCAGAACGCCTGTCAGCAGCACTACGACAACGGCATCACCGGGACGTCCGGCTCCTACGACGAGCAGACCGAGGCCGTCGACCGCAAGGTCGGCGAGACGCCGGAGATGGTCTACCTCGCCGACAGCTACGACATCTCCGCACTGGCCGGGGCCGCCTCCCCCGTGCTGCGATTCAGCTATTCCACCGACCCGGGCCTGGCTCGACCGGGCTGGTTCATCGACGACGTGGTGGTCACGGCCACCAAGCCGGACGGCACCACCGAGGTCCTCTTCGACACCGACTTCGAGTCGAGCGGGTCCCCCGAGGACCTGCGGATCTTCAACGGCGGTTGCCGGGCGGACGGGCCGGGCGGTCAGTGCACGCAAGGGTGGCAATACGTCGCTGCCGGCGCGGAGGGTCCCTCCGACCACGCCTACTACATGGAGATGCGCGACCGATCCGGTTTCGACCTCGACGGCAACGGTCAGATCGACCGTGACCCGATCGGGTTCGCGCCGGGCTTCTACACCGCCTACACCGACGAGGCGCACGGCTACGGCAACGCCGGCACCGACGACCCGCCGGCCCAGTCACCGCTCGACAGCCAGCCCGAGCCGGGCAGCAACACGCCCGACCTCAACGACGCAGCCTGGACGGCCGCGGCCGGCGACACCCGCTTCTCCGACGGGGGTGAGGGCTGGACCGACAACTACGCCGACCCGAGCAGCCCCTCGGGCAACTGGGAGTTCGACCACGACTGCCTGACCTTCGACGTCCTGGGCATGAGCGGCGAGGGAGAAGGGCCCGCCGAGGCCGACGGCGACCTGACCGGTGACGTCCGATTCATCCTCAGCGGCGGGTGCGGAGAGTTCGACTACGGGTATGGCGACGAGCCCGACCCGGCGGCCAACACCGCGCCGGCGGCGGCGGTGACCGCCAGCCCGGCGACGGTCCCTGCCGGCACCCGGGTCGACCTGGATGCGTCCGGCAGCACCGACGAGGAGACTCCGGGCGAGCTCACCTATTCGTGGGACTTCGACAACGGCGGCCAGACCAAGGACGCCGAGGGCGCCCGGACGTCGCACGTCTTCGGGGCTCCGGGGACCCACGACGTGACCGTGACCGTCTCCGACGCCGGCGGGCTGACCGACACCGACACGGTGCGGGTGACGGTCACCGAACCGGGCTCCTCGCCCACGCCGACCACGGGCCCGACGACCGGGCCCACGTCAGGTCCGACGACCGGCCCCACGACCGGCCCCACGACCGGATCGCCCGAGGAGCCCCAGCTGAGCGTCGGCGGCAAGGCGCCGTCGACGATCGACAAGACCCATCGCTGCCAGGGTCGCAAGGTCTTCCGCTCGGGCAGCTGGCGAATCGTCAAGGGCAGGGCCCCCGGTGGCAGCTACTGCGACAACGGCGGACCCACCCTGGGCCGCGACGCGATGCGGGTGACCTTCCGTGGCGACGTGCTCGACGTGGTCTTCGGCCGGGCTGTCCGGGGTGGCAAGGCGGTGCTCTTCGTCGACGGGGAGCGCGTCGGCGTGCTGTCCTTCAAGGGCCGAGCGGCGGCACCGCGCAGGTGGAAGCACGCCGTGGTCAGTGGTCTCGGCGACGGGCCGCACCGGATGAAGCTCGTGGTGAAGCGTGGTCGGGCCTTCGTGGAAGGCTTCGGCATCACCGGCTGACGGCCCCGGCGGAGACGATGACGGCCCCGAAGTTCCACGCACGTGCGTGGAACTTCGGGGCCGCGGTCGCGTTGGGGCCGTACTCCCACGCACCTGCGTGGAAGTTCAGGAACACAGCCTCATCGGGAGACTCAGCCCTCGGCCTCGGCCTTGATCCTGGCGAGCGTCTGGCGCATGCCGTCACCAAGCTCGACCTGGAACGCCGCGACGCCCCCCAGCAGCCGGTCGGTGAGCTTGTGCGAGATGTCGGAGATCCCGTCGGGAGCCTCGCGGCGCTGGGTCAGCAGGGTGCCGCCAGCTCCGTCGTGGGTGAGCCGGAACGACCAGATGGTGAAGTTGTCCTTGACCCGGAAGGCGACCTCTTCCCTGGGCTCGAACCGCACCACTCGCGTCCGGGTCGGCCACACCAGCACGCCGCGGCGGTTGATGTTGACCATGGTGGTGCCGAGCCCGATCGGCCGGCCGCGGACGAAGGTCTTGACGACCTGGGGGCTCCACCTCGACATCCGGCCCAGGTCGGAGACCAGGGACCACACCCGATCCGGCGGAGCCTGGATGGTGATGGACTCTTCGAGCACGGGGGCAACGGTGTCGGTCATGCGCCGCAACCTACCGAGTCAGCTCTCGGGACCGGGCTCCGGATTGGCCTCGGCCCAGGCCAGCAGGGCCGCCCGCGCGTCCTCCGGGCTCATCGGGCCCCGGTCCATCCGCAGCTCGAGCAGGTGCTTGTAGGCCGCGCCGACGCGGGGCCCGGGCGCGATGTCGAGGATCGCCATGATCTGGGCGCCGTCGAGATCGGGCCGGATGGAGGCGAGCTCCTCCTCCTGCATCAGTCGTTCGATCCGCGCCTCGAGCGAGTCATAGGTCCGTCGCAGGCGGTCGGCCTTGCGCTGGTTGCGGGTCGTGCAGTCGGCGCGGGTCAGGATGTGCAGCCGCTCGAGCTGGTCACCGGCGTCGCGGACATAGCGGCGTACGGCGGCGTCGGTCCACTCGCCGGCGCCATACCCGTGGAAGCGCAGGTGCAGCTCGACGAGCTTGGACACGGCGTCGATCTCGGCGTTGGAGAAGCGCAGCGCCTGCATCCGCTTGCGCGTCATCTTGGCGCCGACGACGTCATGGTGGTGGAAGGTCACCACGCCACCGGTCTCGAACCGCCGGGTGCGCGGCTTGCCGACGTCGTGCATCAGGGCAGCGAACCGGGAGACGAAGTCGGGCTCGCCGCCCAGCCGCTCCTCGAGGGCGATGGCCTGCTCGAGCACGGTCAGGGTGTGCTCATAGACGTCCTTGTGGCGGTGGTGCTCGTCGCTCTCGAGGGCGAGGGCCGGCAGCTCGGGCAGCACGTGGTCGGCAAGTCCGGTCTGCACGAGCAGGGTCAGGCCCAGTCGCGGGAAGGGGGCGCAGACGAGCTTGACCAGTTCGTCGCGCACCCGCTCGGCGGAGATGATCTCGATCCGGCCGGCCATCTCGGTCATCGCCGCGACCACCTCCGGCGCGACGGTGAAGCCGAGCTGGGCTGCGAAGCGGGCCGCGCGCATCATCCGCAACGGGTCGTCGGAGAACGAGTCCTCGGGGCGGCCGGGAGTGCGCAGCACCCGGTTGGCGAGGTCGACGAGACCGCCGTACGGATCCTCGAACCCACGACCCGGGACGCTCACCGCCATCGCGTTGACCGTGAAGTCACGCCGGCCGAGGTCGCCGGCCAGCGAGTCGCCGAAGTCGACGTCGGGCTTGCGGGACGTGGGGTCATAGGTCTCGGCGCGATAGGTGGTGATCTCCACCTGCCACTGGCCGATCCGGGCGCCGATCGTGCCGAAGGCCCGGCCCATGTCCCAGGTCGCATCGACCCAGCCGGCGAGGAGCCGTTCGGTCTCCTCCGGGCGGGCCGACGTGGTGAAGTCGAGGTCGTTCTGGAGGCGGCCGAGCATCGCGTCGCGCACGGGTCCGCCGACGAGCGAGAGCTCGTGGCCCGCGGCGGCGAACCGCTCCCCGAGCTGGTCGATCACCGGACCGATGCGGGTGAGCTCGGCAGCCACCCGGTGCTGGACCTCCACGATGGTCAGCGGGGGCAGCACGGCATCGGACACGAGGGGCAACTCTAGGGCACCGGGCGCCGACCCCCACTGTCGTGCGGTCGCCTCGCGGACCACGCCGCGCTGCTGGGCGGAGAGTGCCGGTGCCGCCGATAGAGTCGGGCCGTGCCGTGCCCGTCCCTGTCCCCGCCTGCTCGGGGACTGCGGACGGCGAAGGCGCGGCGGCGTCTCGGGCCGGTGGCGGCCCTGGCCCTGGTCGCCACCCTGCTGGCCTCGCCCGCCGCAGCGACCCAGGACCCACGCCCAAGCCCCCACGCGCCCCAGGCGGGTGGGGCCGCCGCCGCGGAGCCTCGCGGCCCTCGTCCACGCAAGCCCGCCGACGACGACCCCCTGCGGGTCCACCTGACCTCCATCAGTCCCGACACCCTCAGCGACGACGACCGCCCCCTCACGATCTCCGGCACCGTCAGCAACACCAGCTTCGAGACCTGGACCGGCATCAACCTCTATTCCTTCCGGTCAGTGGCCCCGATCGCCGACGCGACCTCCCTGGCCGCCTCCGCGGCGATCGAGCCCGACGCCTATGTCGGTGACCGCATCGTCGAGGCCGGGACCGAGGCGCGGGTCGAGGAGCTCGCGCCCGGCGAGTCGGCGGACTTCTCGCTGACCGTGCCCCGCGACCTGCTGACCATCAACGCCCCCGGCGTCTATTGGCTCGGCATCCACGCCCGGGGCGCCTCGGAGACCGTGCCCCACGACGACTTCACCGACGGCCGGGCCCGGACCTTCATCCCCTTCGTCGCCGATGCCCGACGGCGACCCGCGAAGGGAGACGCGCCGGACCCCGTCCAGGCGGCCATCGTGCTGCCGCTGCGCGAGCGCGTGTGGCTCGCCGCCGACGGCTCTGTGGCCCGGCCCGGACGCTGGCGCAAGTCCCTCATCGAGGGCGGGCGCCTCGAAGCGCTCCTCGATGCCGGTGACTCCGCGGCCGGCACACCACTGACCTGGCTGGTCGATCCCGCTGTCCTGGTGGCGATCGCGCGGCTCGGCGCGGGCAACCCGCCCCGGACCCTGGCGCCCGACCCCGACGCGCTTCCCGTCACCGGTGAGCCCACCGACCCGAGCAGCACGGCCGGAGCGACCCCCGAGGGTGCGACGACCCAGCCCGACCCGGCCGGGGTCGACCACGAGCCTGTCCCGGCGCCCGACCCGGAACAGGAGCTGACGGCCTGGCAGCAGGAGCTGGCCACAACTGCGACGGCGTGGCTCGAGCGCTTCACCGCACTCACGGCCGGCAAGACCGTGCTCGCCCTGCCCTACGGCGACCTCGACGCAGCGGCCGCGGCGGCCCACGCACCCGCCTTCTATGAGCAGGCGGTCGCCAGGAGCAGCCAGGTCATGACCTGGCTGGGCATCCAGTCCTCCCCGGCCCTGGCCCCCCGTCAGGGCGTGCTGAGCCCGGCTGCGCTGCAGGCCGCGACGCTGGACAGCACCGTGCTGGTGGCCGACACCTCCTTCGCCGTACCCCCCGACACGCAGACCTCGATGGTCCGGCTGCTCGACCACGACGTGGTCGTCACCTCCAGCGGGGCGGCGGCCGGCGGGCCAGGTCCCGGAGCACCCGACGACGCCCTGGCCCTGCGACAGCGGCTGCTCAGCGAGGCCGCGGTGCGAGGCGCAGCGGGCTCGACCGCCCCGGTGGTGATGGTGCTCCCCCACGACTGGCACCCCGTCGACCCGGCCGCACTCTTCACCGGCCTCGACAAGCGCTGGCTCACTCCGGTCACCGTTGCCGAGGTCGCACAACGCCCCGCCGCATCCCTGAGCGGCAACGACCTGGCCTACACCGAGGAGGACGAGGCGCTCGAGCTCCCGGCGACCAACTTCGAGGCCGCCGCCGAGCTGGCCGACCGTGCCGCGTTGATGGGAGGGGTCCTGACCCTGCCCAACCTGGTGCCGGCCCAGGTCGCCGACGAGATCTTGGTGATGCTCTCGTCGGGCCACCGGACCAGCCCCGACCGGGCGCTGCGCAGCACCCGCGCGGCCGAGGCGCACATCGACGAACAGCTCGCCAGCATCACCGTCGAGGCGCCCGACGCGGTGACGCTCTCGAGCGAGAACGGCAACCTCGGTGCCGACGTGGTCAACGGCCTCGACCAGCCGGTGACCGTGCGCGTCACCGCCGCCGCCTCCGACGGCGACCTGCAGGTCCAGGACCCCGAGGACCTCCAGCTCGACCCGGGCGCCCGCAAGCGCATCCGTCCCCGGATCACGGCCGACCGTCCCGGGATCCACCAGGTCCGCCTGCTCGTGACCGACACCCAGGGCCAGCCGCTCGGCGCGTCGACGAGCCTCCAGATCCGCGCCGCGCAGGTCAGTGGCCTGATCTGGTTGCTGCTCGCCGGGGGTGCGCTGCTGCTCTTCGGCACCATCGCGGTCCGGCTCGTCCGCCGCATCCGCAGCAGCCGTCAGGCGCCGGCGCCTGCCGAGGAGGCCACGCCATGAGCGACCGGTCAGTGCTCTCCTCCAGCGCCGTGATGGCCGCCGGCACCGCCTTCTCCCGGATCAGCGGCGTGCTGCGCGCCGCCCTGCTGGCCGCGGCACTCGGCACGGTGCTGCGGGCCGACATGTTCGCGGTGGCCAACACGCTGCCCAACATGATCTACATCCTGGTCGCCGGCGGCATCTTCAACGCCGTCCTCGTGCCCCAGCTGGTGCGGGCGATGAAGAACGACCCCGACGGCGGCGACGCCTATGCCCAGCGCGTCATCACCCTGGCCGCGATCTTCCTCGCGCTGGTGACGGTCGTGCTCATCATCGCCACTCCCTGGCTGCTCGGCCTCTATCTCCACGACGACTTCCAGGCGCCCGACCGGGCCGAGCACCTCCAGTCGATCACCGACCTGACCCGGCTGTGCCTGCCCCAGGTGTTCTTCTACGGGATGTTCGTGCTGGTCGGCCAGATCCTCAACTCGCGCGAGCGCTTCGGGCCGATGATGTGGGCTCCGATCGCCAACAACGCGGTCGCGGTCGCGATGCTCGTGACCTATCTCCTTGTCTACGGCCGGGCCGGGCTGGCCGACGAGCGGCAGCCGCTGGGCACCGGCCAGGAGCTGCTCCTGGGCATCGGCTCCACGCTGGGCATCGCCCTGCAGCTGGTGATCCTGCTGCCCTACCTGCGAGCGGTCGGCTTCCGGTTCCGCCCGCGGTTCGACTTCCGCGACGCGGGACTCGCCAGGACACTGTCGCTGGGCGTGTGGACGCTGCTCTTCGTCCTGGTCAACCAGCTCGCCTACTTCGTCGTGGTCAAGCTGGCCTCCGGAGGGACCGTGCGCGACACCGACGACGGCACCGGCCTGATGGTCTATTCGAGCTCGTTCCTGATCGTGATGGTGCCCCACTCGATCGTCACCGTGTCCCTGGCGACCGCGATCCTGCCGCGCCTGTCGGCCTTCGCGGCCGACCATCGCCACCGCGACCTCGGTCGCACCATCGCCTCCACCCTGCGTACGTCGCTGGCGATCGTGCTCCCGTTCGCGGCCCTGATGCCCGTCGTCTCCGCCGACGCCGCCAACGCCCTGCTCGGCTGGGACCTCAGGCCCGACACCGGGGAGCGCTTCGCGCCGACCCTGTCGCTCTTCGCCGTCGGACTGGTCTTCTTCACCGTCCACTACCTGATGCTGCGTGCCTTCTATGCCCTCGAGCAGACCCGTCGGGTCTTCTTCATCCAGTGCGTGATCGGCGCGGCCAACATCGTCGGCGCGCTCGTGCTGGTCCGGCTCGCCGACGAGCGGCAGACTGCTCCTGCCCTGGCCATGGCCTACCTCGTCGCCTACGTCATCGGCTCGGCGATCAGCTATGCGGTCCTGCGCCGGACCCTCGGCGGGCTGCAGACGCCCGCGCTGCTCAGGTTCGTCCTGCGGATGCTGATCGTGGTGGCGGTGGCGGCCCTCGTCGCCTGGCTCGTGCGGCTGGGCGTCACCGCGCTGGTCGGCGACGCCGCGGACGACCCCCACCCGCTGCTGTCGCTGGTCCGCGGCGGACTGGCCGGGTCGATCGGCCTGCTCGTGGTCCTGGTGCTCTCCCGGGCACTCCGGGTCCGCGAGGTCACCGAGCTGGTCGACGCGGTGTCGGCCCGCCTCCGGCCGCAGCGAGTCCTACGATGAAACCGACCAACGCCAGGCCGAGTCCGGAGAGTGGGGTGCCCGGTGCCTGAGTCCCTTCGCGCCGGTGACGTGCTCGCCGGTCGCTACCGCCTGGACGAGCTGTTGAGCGAGAGTGGCTCGGGACGGTTCTGGCGGGCCCAGGACCTCGTGCTGCAGAGGTGCGTCGCCGTACACCTGATCGCGCGCAGCGACGACCGGGCCGAGTCGCTGATGACCGCCGCGCGGATCACCGCCCCCCACCACGACCGCCGGTTGCTGCGCGTGCTGGACGCCGACCAGGGCGACGAGGTCTGCTACATCGTCAACGAGTGGGGTCAGGGGACCTCGCTCGACATCATGCTGGCCAACAACGGGCCCCTGGACCCGCGCCGTGCCGCGTGGGTCGCCGCCGAGGTGGCCGACAGCCTCGCGAGGGCCCACGATGCCGGCCTGACGCACGGGCGGCTCGTCCCCGAGAACGTGCTCGTCGACCTCAACGGCCAGGTCCGGATCATCGGCTTCGGTGTCGAGGCCGCCCTCCACGGACTGCCGGCCGGTCGCCGTTCGGCCGACCTGATCGACACCGTGGCGGTCCTCTATGCCGGACTGACCGGCAAGTGGGCCGGGATGTCGACGTCGGCGGTGCCCGCGGCCCCCACCGTGCAGGGACAGGTGCTGCGACCACGGCAGGTCCGCGCAGGGATCCCCCGACCGCTCGACGCGCTCTGCGACGAGGTGCTCAACACCTCCCCGGGGGCGGTGCCCGGTCCGCGCGCGACGCACGACCTCTCCGACCTCCACGGGGTGGTCGACGCCCTCCGGACCTTCGTCGGCGACTCCAGCGGTCTCGCCGGCGCCGAGGCATGGCGCAGCCTGCACAGCAGCCAGGCGCTCGGCGCGCCAGCACCGGACGCCGAGGCGACCCAGGTCGTGCCCGAGATCGCTGCCTCCTCGGAGCCCTCCTCCTCCGAGCCACCGCCCGCTGCGCCTGTCATGCAGGACACCCCCACCCAGGCCGGGATGCCGGTCTTCGACGACGACGGGGTGGGCTGGATCCCGACACGCACCCAGGCTCCTCCGCCCCCGCCACCCTTCGAGGCGGAGCAGGCCAAGCCACTGTTCGCCCCGACCCCACCCGACGGCACGCCCGTACGCCGCCCGCGGCCCGGCAGCGCCACACCACCCGCCGCCGGCTACTGGCCGTGGGAGTCGACCGGCACCAGCACCGGCACCAGTGACAGCTTCGACAGCGGGGTGTGGCCGGCGCAGGAGACAGCCGACGCCGACGACGAGGTGCCGGGGCGCCACTGGTTCCAGCTGGCGATGTTCATCGGCCTCGGCGTGCTGATCCTGGTGGCGGCCGCGGCCGCGTTCCACCTCGGCTCCGGTGGTGGCGAGGACGGGCCGGAGCCCCCGGCGAGCACTCCGACCACGCCTGCGCCCACCGCGTTCGTCGACCTGAGGGCGACCGACTTCGACCCCCAGGGTGGGGAGCCGCGCGAGGAGAACCCCGAGCTGGTCCCCCTGGTGCTCGACGGCGATCCCGAGACGTCGTGGACCACGTCGACGTACAAGCAGAACTTCGGGCGCCCCACCGGGCTCAAGGACGGCGTCGGGCTCGTGGTCGACGTCGGTCGTCCGGTCGACGTCCGCGAGGTCGAGGTCGCGACCCTCGGCGGTCCCACGAGCGTGTCGATCTTCGTCACCAGCAAGCCACCGACCGGAGTCGAGGGGCTCACCCCGGTCGGCACCGCGGCCGGCAACGGTGGCCTCACCGTCACCCTCGACGAGGCGGTGCCGGGGAGATATGTCACGGTGTGGCTGACCTCGATCCCGCCGGTGCTCGATGAATACCGCGGCGAGGTGGCCGAGGTGAGTGTCAAGGGATGACCAGCCAGCCGAGCGACGCGCAACCACCCGGCGGGCGCAGCGACGCCGAGCTGTTGGCGCTCCACGTCGCCGGCGACCCGGACGCCTTCGGCGAGCTGTTCGCCCGTCACCGCGACCGCCTGTGGGCCGTGGCGCTGCGGACCATGGGCAACCCCGACGACGCCGCCGACGGCCTGCAGGAGGGGATGATCGCGGCGTTCCGACGAGCGGGTTCGTTCCGCGGCGAGGCCGCCGTGACGACCTGGCTGCACCGCGTCGTCGTCAACGCCTGCCTCGACCGGCTGCGGGCGATGAAGGTCCGCCGGGCCGAGGCGCTGCCGGACGACCTCGAGGAGCGTGCGGACCGCGGGTCCCTGCTCAGCTCGACCGCGGCGGAGCTCGACCCCGCGGAGGTCACCGTCGCCGATGAACGTCGACGGATGGTGATCGAGGCGCTGCGGACCCTGACCCCCGACCAGCGGGCGGCGCTCGTGCTGGTCGACATGGAGGGCTTCTCGGTGGCCGAGGCCGCTGTGATGCTCGACGTGGCCGAGGGGACGGTCAAGTCCCGGTGCTCGCGGGGGCGCGCCCGGCTGGCGCCGCTCCTCGGCGTCCTCGCGCCGACGCCGCTGCCTGCCACCGACGACGCGGGGAACCCCTCCGGGACGGCCGACGTCCGATCATCGGGCTCACCCCGGGGCCCGCCGGTCTGACTCAGTGGCCGTCTCATCCGCTTCGGGGCCGTGCAACGGCCACCAACCGACGACGTCCCCGCCTGAGCGGCGACCCCGACAGCACCGATGACCCCAGACCCCCGCCGAGAGGAGGTATGCCGATGTCCGACCCCGACGCCCCGTTGAGCCCCGCCCAGGACGAGGCCGTGCGCGCCCACCTCGCCGCGGCCAGGCACACCGACCCCGCGCCGCCCGACGTCGTCGCGCGCCTCGAGGCGACTCTTGGCTCCCTGCAGGCCGAGCGGTCGGCGGGCGGTGCCGAGAGCCCGGCACCCGTCGTCACCCTGGCGTCGCGACGTCGCCGGCGGGCCGCCACCGCTCTGCTGGGCGCTGCTGCTGCCGTCGTCCTCGCCGTCGGCGTCGGCCAGGTGCTGCCCGGCGGGCCCGACTCCGGCTCCGACTCCGAGTCCGCGTCCGACAGCGCCGCCGGCGGGTCCACCTCGTCCCTCGAGGACGAGTCCGCGGCCGATTCGTCGGGGCCGGGCGAGGACGACGATGCCTACTCCTCCGACGCAACGCCCGAGGCCCAGCGCAAGAGCACCAAGCGAGGCACCGATGCCGGAGCTGCCGCCGCCGAGCAGATGCCCGCGTTGACGAGTGACTCGGCCCTGCGACCACAGGTGGTCGACCTGTGGCGCAGTCACCTGCTCTCGTCCTCCCTCCCGCCCCCGAGCTGCCCGGTGGCGGGGGCCGGCAAGGCGGACCAGCGCGACGTCCTCTACGACGACGAGCCCGCCACGGTCGTGTTCCCCCGCCCGAGGGACGGCTTCCAGCGCGTGGAGGTCTATCTCTGTGGCGCGGACGATCCTGTGCGCTCGGCGCGACTTCCGCTTCGCTGATCCACCGGCCGTGGACGGTCGTGGAACATCCCGCGCCTACCATCGGTTGCAGTCGACATACGCCCGTCCCCAGCCAGCAGGAGCCTGAGTCCGCATGTCTGAAGTCCGCAACGTCATCATCATCGGTTCCGGCCCCTCGGGCTACACCGCCGCGGTCTATGCCGCGCGTGCCTCGCTGTCGCCGCTCGTCTTCGAGGGGTCGGTGACCGCGGGTGGTGCGCTGATGAACACGACCGAGGTGGAGAACTTCCCCGGCTTCCGCGACGGGATCATGGGCCCGGCGCTGATGGACGAGATGCGCGCCCAGGCCGAGCGGTTCGGCGCCGAGCTGGTGGCCGACGACGTCGTGTCGGTCGACCTCACCGGCGACATCAAGATCGTGCGTACGGCGGATGCTGAGTTCCGCGCCCGCTCGGTGGTCCTGGCGACGGGGTCGGGCTATCGCAAGCTCGGGCTGCCTCGTGAGGACGAGCTCTCGGGTCGCGGCGTCTCCTGGTGCGCGACCTGCGACGGCTTCTTCTTCCGCGAGCAGGCCATCGCGGTCATCGGCGGTGGTGACTCGGCCGTCGAGGAGGCCACCTTCTTGACCCGCTTCGGCTCCAAGGTCTACCTCATCCACCGTCGCGACGAGCTCCGCGCCTCGAAGATCATGCAGGAGCGGGCGTTCGCCGACCCCAAGCTCGAGATGGTGTGGAACACCGAGATCGCCTCGATCAACGGTGAGGACCGCCTCGAGTCGCTCACGCTCCGCGACACCGTCACCGGCCAGCAGCGCCAGCTCGACGTCACCGGCCTGTTCATCGCCATCGGCCACGACCCGCGCTCGGAGCTGCTCACCGGCCAGGTCGACCTCGACGACGACGGCTACGTCCTCGTCGACCACCCCTCGACCGCCACCAACCTGCCCGGTGTCTTCGCGGCCGGCGACCTCGTCGACCACCACTACCGCCAGGCCATCACGGCCGCCGGCACCGGCTGCGCGGCCGCCCTCGATGCCGAGCGCTACGTCGCCGCCCTCGACCACGCCGCTGCCGTCGACGCCTCTCCTGCCGAGACCCGACACATCGTCGACGAGGTCGTGCAGGCCACCAGCTGAGCGGGTCTGGGCCCCTCCTGGCCGACGCGGCCGGGAACACATGCCGCCAGGCTGGTGTTGACTAGGCACAGCCGTCACTGACTACCGAAAGGGCAATTCCGTGGGCAACATCGCCGCCGTGACAGACGCCGAGTTCGAGGCGCAGGTCCTCAAGTCCGACAAGCCGGTCCTGGTCGACTTCTGGGCCGAGTGGTGCGGACCGTGCCGCCAGGTCGCTCCGATCCTCGACGAGATCAACGCCGAGCACGGCGAGAAGATCACGTTCTTGAAGATGAACGTCGACGAGAACCCGGTCACGCCCTCGTCATACCGCGTCTCGGGCATCCCGACGATCAACGTCTACCAGGGCGGTGAGGTGGTCAAGACCATCGTCGGTGCCAAGCCGAAGGCCGCGATCCTCAAGGAGCTCGCGGACTTCATCTGAGGGGATTCCCTTCACGCCCGTGGTTGTGGGGCGCGGCTCGGCGCAGGCCGGACCGCGCCCCACAGCTTTTCCAGCGCCGCCTCGACCTCCGACTTCCACGTCGCCGTCGTGCGGAGGTCCATCCGCATCCGCGGCGTCGTCGCGTGCGCGCGTTGGGTCTTGAACCCCACCCGGCCCAGGAACTCGGCCGGCAGCAGGCAGCCGACGGCCCGTCCGCGAGTGTCCCCGAACGCCTCCACGGCAGGGTGACCCCTGGTGACCAGGTCGCGTGCCATCCCCTGGACGAGCAGCCGACCGATCCCCTGGCCACGGCTCGCCGGGTCCACCCGGACGGTCATGAGCACGATCGCGTCCGGTGACGGCGGCGACGTCGCCAACCCCAGGGCGCCGGGGACGAAGGGGCTCGGCGCATAGAGGGCGTGGCCCACGACCCGTCCCTCCACGAGCGCCACGCGTCCGCAGGAGCCCCACTCACGCATCACCCACGACAGCCAGGCTTCCTGCGCCTGCGGCTCCTCGCCGGCCCGCACGGCCGCCCGCGCCACCGGATCCGTCGACCAGAACAAGCAAGAACGGCACGTCTCGTCCACCTGCGCGAGGTGGTCGAGCGTCAGCGGCGCGGTCCGCCTGGACATAACCCCATGCTAGTTCGCCCGCGGGCCTGAGAGGATCAACTCGTGCGCCCGATTCGACAGAGCAAGAAGCTGCAAAACGTCCGCTACGACGTCCGGGGGCCGATCCTGGTCGAGGCCCAGCGGTTGGAGGCTGAGGGCCACCGGATCCTCAAGCTCAACATCGGCAACACCGCCCCCTTCGGCTTCGAGGCGCCCGAGGCGATCCTCGCCGACGTGATCCACCACCTGCCCATGTCGACGGGCTACAGCGACTCGCGAGGGATCTACTCCGCCCGCACGGCGGTGATGAACTACTACCAGTCCCACGGGCTGCGCGACGTCAGCGTGGAGGACGTCTTCATCGGCAACGGGGTCTCGGAGCTGATCTCCCTGGTCCTCCAGGCCTTCCTCGACGACGGCAACGAGATCCTGGTCCCGGCGCCCGACTATCCGCTCTGGACCGGCGCGATCACCCTCTCCGGTGGTACGGCGGTGCACTACCGCTGCGACGAGGCGAACGGCTGGAACCCCGACCTGGCCGACATCGAGGCCAAGATCACCGAGAACACCCATGGTCTGGTGATCATCAATCCCAACAACCCGACCGGGGCGGTCTACAGCCCCGAGATCGTCAAGGGCCTGGTCGACATCGCGAGGCGACACCAGCTGGTCGTCTTCGCCGACGAGATCTACGAGAAGATCATCTTCGAGGACGCCGAGCACCACCACGCGGCGACCTTCGCCGGCAACGACGTGCTGTGCCTGACGTTCAGCGGCCTGTCCAAGGCCTACCGCGTCTGTGGCTACCGCGCCGGCTGGCTGATGATCTCCGGGCCCAAGGAGCTCGCCACCGACTTCCTCGAGGGACTGACCCTGGTCGCCAACATGAGAATGTGCGCCAACGTGCCCGCACAGCACGCCATCCAGACTGCGCTGGGTGGCTATCAGTCGGTCGAGGAGTTCATCGGCCCCGGTGGGCGGTTCTACGAGCAGTCGATGCTCGCCGACCGCCTGCTCAACGAGATCCCGGGCGTCTCCAACGTGACCCCGAAGGGTGCGCTCTACTGCTTCCCCCGCCTGGACCCGGCTGTCTATCCCATCGAGGACGACCAGGAGTTCGTGATCGAGCTCCTGCGGTCCAAGAAGATCCTGGTGACCCACGGGACGGGCTTCAACTGGTTCGAGCCCGACCACTTCCGCCTGGTCACGCTGCCCGAGGCAGCGGTGCTCGAGGAGGCGATCGGCCGGATCGGCGACTTCCTCGCGATGCGGCGCTGAGCGCGGGCCAGCCGATGACGGGCGTCACCCTCGCCGCTCGGCCGACTGCCCCCTAGGCTCACGCCCATGCGAGACCTCACCTATCCCCCGGTCATCCTCACCGCCAAGACCGCCTTCCGGCTGCTCGGTCAGCGGTTCCGGATGGTCGGGACCGAGCACGTGCCCCGCACCGGTGGTGTGCTGCTGGCGTTCAACCACATCGGCTACGTCGACTTCGTGTACGGCGGCCTTGCAGCCAACCCGTCGGGGCGGCTGGTCCGCTTCATGGCCAAGCGGGAGATCTTCGACAACCGGTTCGCCGGTCCACTCATGCGCTCTCTCCACCACATCGAGGTCGACCGCTCGGCCGGAGACCGGTCCCTGGCGGTCGCACTCGACCACCTCAAGGCGGGTGAGGCGGTGGGCATCTTCCCGAAGCCACCATCTCGCGGGCGATGGAGCTGAAGGAGTTCAAGACCGGCGCCGTGCGGATCGCCGCCGAGGCGGGTGTCCCCCTCGTCCCGGTCATCCTGTGGGGCACGCAACGGATGATGACCAAGGACCACCCGCGCGACTTCTCCCGGGGCAAGACCATCTCGATCACGGTCGGCGAGCCGATGCATCCCACGGGCAAGGACCCGGTCGCGGAGACCCAGGAGCTGAAGCGCCGGATGGGCATCATGCTCGACGAGACGATCGCCGCCTACCCTGCGGCGGAGCAGCCACCGGGCTCCTGGTGGGTGCCCGCCCGTCTGGGCGGCAGCGCCCCGACGCTCGCCGAGGCCGCCGAGATGGACGCCGCGGAGAAGCGAGAGAGGGCACGTCGCAAGGCCGAGCGCGCCGCCAAGGCCACCGAGAGCTAGCTACTGATCGACTTGTCGCCAAGTTGCTTTGGCGCTTAGTCGGTTTGTCGACAATTGCCTGCATCTGTCGGATCCTTTGGACCTCACACCCGTGATGGTCGGCGGACCGACTCAGATGGGGCGGTCGGTGCGGTTGCGCGGATCCATCACTTCCACGATGCGGCGCAGGTCGTCGAGCGAGGCGAACTCGACGGTGATCTTGCCCTTGGACTTGCCGAGGTCGACCTTGACTCGGGTCTCGAACCGGTCAGAGAGCCGCTCGGCCAGGTCGGCGAGTCCGGGCGCCGTGGGTCGGTTCCGCTTGGCCCGCGTCGCGCTCGTCTGACCGGGCCCGAGCGAGACGATCTCCTCCAGCCCGCGGACGCTGATGCCCTCGGCCGTCACCCGGGCGGCGAGCCGGTCCTGCAGGTCCGGGTCGTCGATGGTGAGCAGGGCCCGGGCGTGGCCGGCGGAGAGGACTCCCGCAGCGACGCGGCGCTGGACGGCCGGCGAGAGCTTCAGCAGCCGCAGCGTGTTGCTGATCTGGGGGCGCGAGCGACCGATCCGCTGGGCCAGCTCGTCGTGGGTGCAACCGAAGTCCTCGAGCAGCTGGCCATACGCGGCCGCCTCCTCGAGGGGGTTGAGCTGTGAGCGGTGCAGGTTCTCCAACAGTGCGTCGCGCAGCATGTCGGTGTCGTCGGTCTGCCGCACGATGGCCGGGATCCGCTCGAGGCCGGCCTGCTGGGAGGCGCGCCACCGGCGCTCACCCATGATCAGCTCATAGGCCTCGTCCCCGGTCCGGCGCACGACGATCGGCTGGAGCAGCCCCACCTCGGTGATCGAGTGGACCAGCTCGGCCATCGCCTCCTCTTCGAAGACCTGCCGCGGCTGGCGCTCGTTGGGCCGCACCTGGGCGATCGGGAGCTCGTCGAAGTAGGCACCAGCCACCGCGCCCAGCCGACCGTCGTCCGCATGGGGAGCGCCGACGGGCGTTCCATTCGGCGAGGCGACCCCGCCCGACGCAGCAACGGAGTCTGCCTGGGGGCGAGCTCCGTCACTCGAGGGGTTCGCGGCGCCGTACTCCGGCTGGGGTGCGGACGAGTCGGGCGCGGTCGGGATCAGGGACCCGAGACCGCGCCCGAGACCTCGGCGGGGTGGCTTGGGGTTGGCGTTCATCGGGGGGCTCCCTTGAGTGCGATCTCCCGGGCAGCCTCGAGATAGCTGAGTGCGCCGGCCGACGCTGGATCGTAGGTCATCACGGTCTGGCCGTAGGACGGCGCCTCGGAGACGCGGACCGAGCGGGGCACCGCAGTCTTCAGGACCTCGTCCCCGAAGTGGGTGCGAACCTCGGAGGCGACGTTCGCGGCCAATCGGGTGCGAGCGTCATACATCGTCAGCAGGATGGTGCTCACCACCAGGCTCTGGTTGAGATGCTTGCGCACCATCTCCACGGTCTCGAGCAGCTGTCCGAGGCCTTCGAGGGCGTAGTACTCCGCCTGGATGGGGATGAACATCTCTCGACCTGCCACCAGCGCGTTCAGCGTGAGCAGTCCCAAGGACGGAGGACAGTCGATGAAGACGTAGTCGAAGCGGTCCTCGCCCGCGTCTGCGGCGGAGCCGATCCGGGGGTCGGCGACGAGGGCTCGCTGCAGCCGGCTCTCGCGAGCCACCAGGCTCACGAGCTCGATCTCTGCGCCGGCCAGGTCGATCGTGGCCGGAACGACCCACAGTCCCGGCAGCTCCTCGCACTCGGTCATCACGTCGGCCAAGGCGTCACCCTCGACCAACATGTCGTACGTCGACGGCACACCGCGGTGGTGATCGACGCTCAACGCGGTGGAGGCGTTTCCCTGGGGGTCCAGGTCGATGACCAGCACCCGTTGACCCAGCTGGGCAAGGGCGGCCGCGACATTGACCGTCGAGGTGGTCTTGCCAACGCCCCCTTTCTGGTTCGCCACCACCAGCACCCGGGTCGCGGCCGGGCGCGGGACTTCGCGGCCCTTGACCAAACCGCCGGTCCGCGCCAGCACCGAGTGCTGCGCGGCGCGCGCCAGCGGGGTCGAGGCATCGTCGAACTCAGCCGATCCGTCCGCGATCTGGGCCGCCGTACGCACCTGGAAAGGCGCCGTTTCACGTGAAACGTCACCGGCTGGAGAGGTTTCACGTGAAACGGCCGACACGACACGCCCGTCCCCATCCTGTGGATGGAACGGGTCAACCTGTGGAGAACCACGCTCAGCGAGCGCGCCGCGGTCGGTGGAAAACTCAGTTCCAGCGTCACCACCCGGCGGGTCGGCAGGGGGAGGCATGAAATCCTCGGTCACAACCAGGCCTTTCAGTCTGCGGCGTCAGCGACGGCGTCGTCGCGACGATCGTGCAGGGGGTGTGGCGGGCAAACCTACCCGCGTCGGGTCGGCCCAAGCCACCCGGAGAGCGTAGGTGTTGTGGACAGAGTCTTCGGCCCCGAGCGACACGACTTCGGGTTCTGCGCAGCCCAGGGAACGCAACGTGCTCCGAGCCTGCGCCACCTCGTCAGCCACCGCCGAGCCCTTCATGGCGAGCATCGAGCCCTGAGGAGCGACCAACGGCATCGACCACCGCAGCAGGCGCTCCAGTGGGGCGACCGCCCTGGACGTCACGACGTCGAACGCGTGCAGCGTCTTGATCTCCTCGGCCCGCCCCCGTACGACCGTGACGTTGGACAGGTCGAGGTCCGCCACCACCTCGTCGAGGAAGGTCGCGCGCCGCAGGAGCGGTTCCACCAGAGTGATCCGGAGGTCGGGTCGAGCGATCCCGAGCACGACGCCGGGCAGCCCGGCCCCAGACCCGATGTCGCAGACCGTCGCGTCCCTGTCGATGACGTCCGCCAGGGCGGCACAGTTCAACAGGTGTCGGTCCCACAGCCGCGGGGCCTCACGGGGCCCGATCAGCCCGCGCAGCACTCCCGCGGTCGCCAGCCATTCCGCGTACCGCTCCGCCAGCTCGAGCCGCTCCGAACCAAACACCCCCCGCGCCGCGGACGGCGTGGGGGGAGTCGGCTGTTCCGGCGTGCTCATGGACACCGTTTCACGTGAAACATGGCCGGTTCGCTCAGTTCGGCACGATCACGACGAACCGACGAGGCTCGGCGCCCTCGGACTCCGACGTCAGCCCGGCGGCGGCCACCGCGTCGTGCACGACCTTGCGCTCGAACGAGGACATCGGCTCCAGCGAGACGGGCTCGCCCGACGTCTGGACCTGAGCGATCTTCTCCGTGGCCAGGGCCACCAGCCGCTCACGCTGCTCGGCGCGATAGCCCGAGATGTCGAGCATCAGGCGCGACCGCTCACCGGTCTCGCGATAGACGGCCAGCCGGGTGAGCTCCTGCAAGGCGTCCAGCACCTCACCCTTGGCCCCGACGAGCTGGGACAGGTCGGCGCCGACGATCGACACCGCAGCGCGGTCACCCTCGACATCCATGTCGAGGTCACCGTCGAGGTCAGCGATGTCGAGCAGCTCCTCGAGGTAGTCGGCCGCGATGTCGCCCTCGTTCTCCAGGCGCTCGACCTTGGACGGGCGGCTCTCCTGGTTGTCGCTGGGGGCATCGACGGTCTCGGTCGTCGGTTCGGGAGTCTCGGTGGATTCAGTCATGTGGATCTCCTGCCATCTACGCGATCGCGGCAGAGCCGCGCGGAATGTGGGTGAGCTACTTGCGCTTCTTGTTGCGCTGGCGCTGGGCCTTGGTCTGCCGCTTGGGCTGGACACGAGCCGGCGTCGGCTCCGGATCAGCAACGACCTCAGCGGCCGGCTCGGGCGTCACGGCATGACCCTTGCGGGCGGCCTTCGCCTGGTCCCGCTCCTCCTTGGCCTTGAAGGCGGGCGTGCCGGGAGCGGGGTTGTTGCGGATGACGTAGAACTGCTGGCCCATCGTCCACAGGTTGGAGGTCGTCCAGTAGAAGAGGACACCGACCGGGAAGGCGATACCACCGACCGCGAAGACGAGGGGGAGGACGTAGAGCAGCATCTTCTGCTGCTGGGCGTAGGGGCCGGTGAGAGCGTCGGCCGGCATGTTCTTGCTCATCAGCTGACGCTGGGTGAGGAAGGTGGTGACGGTCATCGCCAGCACCAGGACGGCCGCTAGCACCCGCACGCTCAGGTCGTCGGTCTTGAGGAAGGTGTCGGAGATCTTGGCGCTCAGGAAGATGGCGTCGCCGAACTGCGTGTTGAGCTTCTCTGTCATCAACCCCCGCTCGACCTTGGGGTCCTTCGCCGCCTGGTCGATCAGCCGGAAGAGGGCGAAGAAGATCGGCATCTGCAACAGGATCGGCAGGCAGGACGCGAACGGGTTGGTGCCCGTGTCCTTGTAGAGCTTCATCGTCTCCTGGGCGAGACGCTCCCGGTCATGGCCGTACTTCTTCTGCAGCTCCTTGACCTTGGGCTGGATCAGCTGCATGTTGCGGCTCGACTTGATCTGCTTGACGAACAGCGGGATCAGGGCGGCGCGGATGACCAGCGTCAGCCCGATGATCGACAGCACCCAGGCAAGGCCCGAGGCGGGGCCGAAGACCTCCCCGAAGACGTTGTGGAAGCCGATCAGGACCGCCGAGATGGCGTAGTAGAGCGGCGTCATGATGAAGCCGCCGATGGCGCCGAAGAAGTCGAGCACTCAAGCTCCCTGGGTCGGGGTCGGGCCCGCACTCACGGTGCGGGGTGGAACAGGGTCATAGCCGCCGGCCGCCCACGGGTGGCAGCGAGCGAGGCGGCGAACGGCGAGCCAGCTGCCGCGCAGGGAGCCATGCTCGGTGACTGCGGTCAGGGCGTAGGCCGAGCAGGACGGGTGATAGCGGCACACCTGGCCGTACAACGGGCTGATGAGCGCGCGATAGGCCTTGAGCAACCCGATCAGCAGCCACTTCACCTACGTCACCTTGCTCAGGCAGCGTCGCAGGTCGGATGCCAGGGCGTCGTACGGCGCCGAGCCCGCCGCCGGCAGCGCCCGGACCACCAGCACGGCAGAACCCGGCAGCCCTACCAGCATCGGCAGGTGCTCCCGGGTCAGGTGTCGGAGTCGACGCTTCACGCGGTTGCGGACCACGGCATTGCCCACGGCCTTGCTCACCACGAAGCCGACCCGTGCGGGACCTTCCCCGGACGGGCGGGCAGCGAGATGGACCACGAGCGTCGGCGAACCGCAGCGTCGACCCGATCGAACGGTGAAGCGGAAGCTGTCACTGTCGAGGAGTCGGTGCGCAGCGGGCAGCACGACGCGGTCGCCGTGGGCGCAGCCGTCAGACTGCCAGGCTCTTGCGACCCTTGCGGCGACGTGCCGAGAGGATCGAGCGGCCGGCGCGCGTGCGCATGCGCAGGCGGAACCCGTGCACCTTGTGACGGCGGCGGTTGTTCGGCTGATAGGTACGCTTGCTCACGAGCTTCTCCGATGCTTTCTCTTGGGTGTCCACTCCACAGCGGGATCTGGCGCCGGTGTCGAGACAGTGCTCGACGCCTGCTGGCTCTTCGGCCGGCACCGCTCACCCACGCGCAGGCCATCTGGCCTACGAAGTCATGGACATGCGGCACCCGTCGACAAGGAGTGACCGGCAAACGGTACGCGGGTCGGTGAATCAGGGTCAAACTGGTGCAGAGCACCACTACGACAAGAGTTGGTGCTGCCTGTGGATGAAGCCTTGCCGCAGCGATTCTGCGCTTGTTAGGTTCCAACCTCCGAGAGCCGTCGACCCAGAGCCGGCAGACCTCGGTGGACGGGGACGTGCGCAGGTGGCTCGAAGCCGGATTCCACCCGCTTGACCTGCGCAATTGCCTCCAGCGAGGCCGCTGCGTCAGCGGTCGTCCGTGACCCAGGTCACGGTGCCGTAGCCGTGGTTCACAGACTGTGGACAACGCTGTGGAGTATTCACACCACAACCCAGATGCAGGAGAGGCAGGGCCGGTGGACGACCAGACACTCGATCTCACGGACGTGTGGCGAACCATCGTCCACGATCTGCAGCCACATCAGCGCGCCTGGCTGCGCGCCAGCGAGCCGGTGACGCTGCACGAGAGCACGGCGATCATCGCCGTACCCAACGACTTCACCCGAGGCCAGCTCGAGGGGCGGCTGCGCGCCCAGCTGGAGGACGCGTTGAGCGAGACGTTCGGGCGCGAGATCCGGATGGCGGTCAGCGTCAACCCCGCCCTCGAGACCGCCGAGCCCCAGCCGGCGGAACAGCCACCAGCGGCAGATCTATCTAGCGACATGTCGACAAACCGACAGGTGGACGAGGACACGCCTGCGGGCCTCATCCCCGCCGCGCGCATCGAGGACACCGGCAACGACGACCGCAGGGACCACGACTCGGCCCAGGACCGACGCTCCGCCTCCGCGCTGGAGACCCGGCTCAACCCCAAGTACACCTTCGAGACATTCGTCATCGGCTCCTCCAACCGCTTCCCGCACGCCGCGGCCGTCGCCGTCTCGGAAGCTCCGGGAAAGGCCTACAACCCGCTGCTCGTCTATGGCGAGTCCGGGCTCGGCAAGACCCATCTCCTGCACGCGATCGGCCACTACGTCCGCAGCCTCTACACCAACGCCAAGGTCCGCTACGTCTCCAGCGAGGAGTTCACCAACGAGTTCATCAACGCGGTGCGCGACGACCGGCAGGACCGGTTCAAGCGGCGCTACCGCGACGTGGACGTCCTGCTGATCGACGACATCCAGTTCCTCCAGGGCAAGACCCAGACCCAGGAGGAGTTCTTCCACACGTTCAACACCCTCCACAACGCCAACAAGCAGATCGTGCTCACCTCCGACCAGGCGCCGAAGAAGCTCGAGGCGCTCGAGGAGCGGCTGCGCAACCGGTTCGAGTGGGGCCTGATCACCGACGTCCAGCCGCCGGAGCTCGAGACCAGGATCGCGATCCTGCGCAAGAAGGCAGCGATGGACCGGCTCACGGCGCCGCCCGACGTCCTCGAGTTCATCGCCTCCAAGATCCAGACCAACATCCGCGAGCTCGAGGGTGCCCTGATCCGCGTCACCGCGTTCGCCAACCTCAACCGTCAGGACGTCGACATGAGCCTGGCCGAGATCGTGCTGCGCGACCTGATCCCCGAAGGCGGAGAGCCGGAGATCACGCCCGGTCTGATCATCGCCCAGACGGCTGCCTACTTCGGCGTGACGATCGAGGACCTCACCGGACCCAGCCGTGGCCGGCACCTCGTGATGGCCCGACAGATCGGCATGTACCTGTGCCGCGAGCTGACCGCGCTGTCGCTGCCCAAGATCGGCGCCCAGTTCGGCAACCGCGACCACACGACCGTGATGTATGCCGACCGCAAGATCCGCCAGCTCCTCGCCGAGCGGCGTGCGGTGTTCAACCAGGTCTCCGAGCTCACCAACCGGGTGAAGATGCAGGCGCGTCAAGCCTGACCGCCCCGACTGTGGAGGACGTGTGGTTCCGGCCCGCGTGTCCTGCACAGGGCCTGTGGGTGAGCAGCAGCCGAATCCCGACCTCGCTGCTCACTGCACAACCACGGTGATGCCTCAACACCTGAGTGCACACCCCCTGTGCACCGAAATTGCCCCGCTCACCTGCACAAACACCGGTTCTCCACAGATTCCACCGACGCTATGACTACTACGAACATCTAGTTGAGTCGATCATCAGAAACCTTTGAACCGGGCCCTGCCTGGGGACAACCCTCGTCTCAGCCATCCACGCATGGCAGGATTCACCCTCCGCGCGCACCGGCACCTCGGTGTCGCGCGTCCGACTGACACCCCTGACCTGTTTTTCGAGGAGCCGCAGTGAAGTTCCGCGTCGACCGCGACGTCTTCACCGACGCCGTTGCCTGGGCCGCCCGCAGCCTCCCCGTTCGTCCCAGCTCGCCGGTGCTCGCCGGACTCCTGATCGAGGCCAGCAACGAGGGCCTGGTGCTCTCCACCTTCGACTACGAGACCTCGGCGCGGGCCGACCTGGCCGCCGAGGTGAGCGACGAGGGCAGTGCCCTGGTCAGCGGTCGGCTGTTGGCCGACATCTGCCGTAGCCTCCCGGCCAAGCCGATCGAGATGTCGCTCGAGGGGCCGAGGGTCTCGCTCACCTGCGGGTCCGCGCGATTCAGCCTGGCCACCATGCCGGTCGCCGACTACCCGACCTTGCCCAAGATGCCGGCCGCCACCGGCACCGTGGCGAGCTCCGACTTCGCCCACGCCGTGGCCCAGGCCGTCACTGCGGCCGGCCGCGACGACATGCTCCCGGTCCTGACCGGTGTGCGCATCGAGATCGACGGCTCCACGATGTCCCTGCTCGCGACCGACCGCTTCCGTCTCTCACACCGCGAGCTGACCTGGAACCCACAGACGCCCGACGCGTCGGTGGCTGCCCTGGTCCCGGCCAAGGTGCTCGGCGAGACGGCCAAGGCGCTCACCTCCGGGTCCGAGATCACCATCGCACTGAGCTCCGGCGACGGCGGCGAGGGACTCATCGGCTTCGAGGGAACCGGTCAGGGCGGCGTTCGCCGTACGACCACGCGCCTGCTCGACGGCGAGTTCCCCAAGGTGCGCTCCCTGTTCCCCAGCGAGCACCTCACGGTCGCCAAGGTCAACAAGGCGGACCTGATCGAGACGGTGAAGCGTGTGGCGCTGGTCGCCGAGCGCAACACCGCCGTCCAGCTGAAGTTCGAGGACAACCAGCTGGTGCTCGACGCCGGCTCGGGCGACGAGGCCCAGGCGACCGAGGTGATCGAGGCCGAGATCACCGGCGAGTCGCTGACGACGGGGTTCAACCCGCAGTTCCTCCTCGACGGCCTGACCGCCCTCGACGGCGAGTTCATCGACCTCGCCTTCACCCAGGCGAGCAAGCCCGTCGTCATCTCCAGCACCGACGCGGGCGAGTCCGACTCGTTCCGCTACCTGCTGATGCCGCGCCGTCTCCTTAGCTGAGACCTCCCGCCAGGGTCGGGCGTTGGGAGCTCATTGGCTCACTCCCGGCCTTGTTCGCAGCACTGACCGGACGCTGGCGCGCCCGGGTCAGTTCTGCTCAGGCTAGGGTCGCCCGTATGGACATCGGACTCGTCGGCTTGGGCAAGATGGGCGGCAACATGCGCGAGCGGTTGCGCCGCGACGGGCACACCGTCGTGGGCTTCGACCGCAATCCCGAGGTGAGCGACGTCGATTCGCTGGCAGCGCTGGTCGACAAGCTGCCCACACCCAAGGTCGTGTGGGTGATGGTGCCGGCGGGTGAGCCGACGCGGTCGACCGTGGCCGAGCTCGGCGAGCTCCTCGGCGAGGGCGACGTCGTCGTCGACGGCGGCAACTCCCGCTGGACCGACGACCTGGCCAACGCCGAGACGCTGCAGGCCAAGGGCATCGGCTACGTCGACTGCGGTGTCTCCGGCGGCGTGTGGGGCCTGGAGAACGGCTACGCCCTGATGTACGGCGGTGACGCAGCCGACGTGGAGAAGGTCCAGCCGGCCTTCGACTCCCTCAAGCCCGAGGGTGACTTCGGCGCCGTGCACGCCGGCAAGGTCGGCGCCGGCCACTTCTCCAAGATGGTCCACAACGGCATCGAGTACGCGATCATGCAGGCCTATGCCGAGGGCTGGGAGCTGCTGGAGAAGGCGGAGCTGACCGACAACGTCACCGAGGTCTTCCGCTCCTGGCGTGAGGGCACCGTGATCCGTTCCTGGCTGCTCGACCTGATGGTCGCCGCGCTCGACGATGACCCGGGCCTGTCGCAGATCGCCGGCTATGCCGAGGACTCGGGCGAGGGCCGCTGGACGGTGGAGGCCGGCATCGAGAACGCCGTCGCGACGCCGGCGATCACTGCCGCCCTGTATGCGCGCTTCGTCTCCCGCCAGGACGACTCGCCGACGATGAAGGCCGTCGCGGCGATGCGCAACCAGTTCGGCGGGCACGCGGTCCGCACGCCCGCGCCCAAGGGCGGCGACGCCGCGGGCGAGAGCAAGGCGCCTGACCAGGCGGCGGCGGCGCGCGAGGCGGGCGCTGGCAGCGGCCGCGAGCCGGCCGAGAGCTAGCGCATCATGGGTCACGCATGCATGTCTCACACCTGACGCTCCACAACTTCCGCTCCTACGAGACCCTCGACGTCGAGCTGGAGCCCGGCGCGACGGCGTTCATCGGCCGCAACGGTCAGGGCAAGACCAACCTGATCGAGGCGATCGACTACCTCTCGCGGCTGTCCTCGCACCGTGTCGCCGCCGACGCGCCGCTCGTCCGGGCCGGCACCGACCAGGCGATGGTCCGCGCCGCCGTGGTCCGCGACGGACGTACGGCGGTGCTGGAGATCGAGCTCAACCCGGGCCGGGCCAACCGCGCCCGGATCAACAGGTCGCCGCTGCCGCGCCCCCGCGACCTGATCGGCGTGATGCGCACAGTCGTGTTCGCTCCCGACGACCTCACCCTGGTCAAGGGTGACCCGTCCGACCGGCGCAAGTTCCTCGACGACCTGCTCGTCCTGCGCACCCCGCGCCTGGCCGGGGTGCGTTCGGACTACGACCGGATCCTGCGCCAGCGCAACAGCCTGCTCAAGACCGCCGGCCACGCGCGCGGTGATTCACGTGAAACCGCCCTCTCCACGCTCGCCGTGTGGGACGGCCAGCTGGCCCAGGTCGGCTCCCAGCTGCTCGCCGCCCGGCTGGGACTGGTCGAGGACCTGCGGCCCTATGTCGGCAAGGCCTACGAAGCGGTGGCCCGCGGGGCGAGCCGGGAGGACGCGGAGATCGACTACAAGCCGTCCTTCGAGCTGCCCGTGGAGGCGGCCGACCTCGAGACGCGGCTGCTGGCCGAGCTCGAAGCACGCCGCCGCGACGAGCTGGACCGCGGAATCTCCCTGGTCGGTCCGCACCGCGACGAGCTGCTGCTGTCGCTGGGCAACGCCGACCTGCGGCTGCCGGTGAAGGGCTATGCCTCGCATGGTGAGTCCTGGTCGTTCGCGCTCGCGCTGCGGCTCGCGTCCTACGACCTGCTGCGTGCCGACGGGGACGACCCGATCCTGGTGCTCGACGACGTCTTCGCCGAGCTCGATGCCGAGCGGCGGGCCCAGCTGGCCGAGCTGGTGGCCGACGCGGAGCAGGTCCTGGTGACGGCGGCGGTCGCGGCCGACGTGCCCGAGGCGTTGCGGGGCACCAGGTTCATCGTCGCCGACGGGCGGGTGCGCCGTGACGAGTGAGACTCCCGACCCGTCAGCGAGCGAGGACGAGGCACCGGGCCACCGCGACGACGGACTCGACTTCGCGCGGTCGGCACGCAAGGCGGCCATCGCCGGACCCGGCAAGGCGGCGTCGCGCAAGAAGACCGGGGCGAGCTTTCGTCGGCGTACGCCGATGTCGTCGTCCGGGGCCCATCCCGACGACCGTGACCCCCAGCTGCTCGACACGGCGATGTCGAGGCTGATCAGCCAGCACGGCTGGGAGCTGGACCTGCGCATGCAGGCGGTCTTCGGGAGGTGGGCCGAGCTGGTCGGCGACGAGGTCGCGGCGCACTGCACGCCCCAGTCGTTCACCGACACCCGCGTGGTGGTCCGGGCCGACTCGACCGCCTGGTCCACCCAGCTCAAGCTCCTCGCGCCGACGATCGTGCGGCGCCTCAACGAGGAGCTCGGACACGGCACGGTGAGTGCGATCGAGATCCTCGGGCCCAACCTCCCGAACTGGAAGAAGGGGCGCTTCACCAGCCGCGACGGGCGGGGACCCCGCGACACCTACGGATGAGCCAGCAGGCGATCTGAGCGCCGCGCGGACGTATGGGGACTCCACCGCCCCCCTGTTCGGGCCTCGCGGAGGCCTCAGAATGCCGCTCAGGGGCACATTTCATCCCCAGATCCCCCGAACCCGGCGTGCAGGCGTGGCATCTGGGCCCCTGACGGCTAGACTGGGACCAAAGGTCGCAGACCGCTTCGGTCGCGACCTTCGCCTATGTCACCTGCCCCGTCCGGGGCGTGAAGCAGAAGAGGTCCGCGTGAGCGACGCACCAGTCCCC
The DNA here is from genome assembly GCF_011300215.1 of Nocardioides piscis. Taxonomy (NCBI): domain Bacteria; kingdom Bacillati; phylum Actinomycetota; class Actinomycetes; order Propionibacteriales; family Nocardioidaceae; genus Nocardioides; species Nocardioides piscis. Next base: position 1,050,512 of record NZ_CP049866.1, on the reverse strand, counting down.
GAGCGCCCGAACGGTGTCGACTACGACGCCTCCGCGATCCAGGTCCTCGAGGGTCTCGAGGCTGTGCGCAAGCGGCCCGGCATGTACATCGGGTCCACCGGCGAGCGTGGCCTGCACCACCTGATCTGGGAGATCATCGACAACGCGGTCGACGAGTCGATGGCCGGCTACTGCGACCGGATCGTCGTCACCCTGCAGGCCGACGGCAGCGTCCGGGTCGAGGACAACGGTCGCGGCATCCCGACCGACACCGCGCCCGGCGCCGACATGCCGGCCGTGACCATGGCGCTCACCATGCTCCACGCCGGTGGCAAGTTCGGCGGTGGCGGCTACAAGGTCTCCGGTGGTCTGCACGGCGTCGGCGTCTCCGTGGTCAACGCGCTCTCGACGACGCTGGTCGCCGAGGTCCGCAACCGCGGCCACCTGTGGCGCCAGACCTTCACCCTCGGCGTCCCCGACGCCGACCTCGAGCAGGTCCGCCCGATGGAGCCGGACGAGCGCACCGGCACCGCCATCACCTGGTGGGCGTCCGACGAGATCTTCGAGACCACGACCTACAACCTCGAGACGATCACCAACCGCATCCGCGAGATGGCCTTCCTCAACAAGGGCCTCGAGATCGTGATCCGCGACGAGCGCGAGACCGCCGACGACCTGGTCGAAGCGGTCGAGGACGGCACGATCGATGCCTCGGTCGACCAGTCGACGCCCGACGCGATCAAGAAGACCGAGTCCGGTCTCGAGCGGGTCTTCAAGTACGACCGCGGCCTCGTCGACTACGTCGAGCACCTCAACCGCCGCAAGGAGAAGGCCAACCCGACGGTCATCTCCTTCGAGGCCGAGAGCGCCGGCAACGCCGGGACGCACATGAGCCTCGAGGTGGCGATGCAGTGGAACACCTCCTTCACCGAGTCGGTGCACACGTTCGCCAACGCGATCAACACCCACGAGGGCGGCACCCACGAGGAGGGCTTCCGCTCGGCGCTCACCAGCCTGGTCAACCACTGGGGCGAGGAGTGGGGCCAGATCAAGAAGAAGGAAGACCGCGTCTCCGGTGACGACATCCGCGAGGGCCTGACGGCGATCATCTCGGTCAAGCTCGAGAACCCGCAGTTCGAGGGACAGACCAAGACCAAGCTCGGCAACACCGAGGTCAAGGGCTTCACCCAGCGCATCGTCAATGACCAGCTCGGCGCCTGGTTCGAGCAGAACCCGGCCGAGGGCAAGGACATCGTCCGCAAGTCCCAGTCCGCGGCGATGGCGCGCATCGCCGCGCGCAAGGCGCGCGACCTGGCTCGCGGGCGCAAGGGCCTGCTCGGCGGCGGCGGTCTGCCCGGCAAGCTCAGCGACTGCCAGTCCACCAACCCCGCGGAGTGCGAGGTCTTCATCGTCGAGGGTGACTCGGCCGGTGGGTCGGCCCGCCAGGGCCGCGACTCGCGCGTCCAGGCGATCCTCCCCATCCGCGGCAAGATCCTCAACGTCGAGAAGGCCCGCATCGACAAGGTGCTCGGCAACGCCGAGGTCCAGGCGATCATCTCCGCGCTCGGCACTGGCATCCACGAGGAGTTCAACCTCGAGAAGCTGCGCTACCACAAGGTCGTGCTGATGGCTGACGCCGACGTCGACGGCCACCACATCAACACCCTGCTGCTCACGCTGCTGTTCAGGTTCATGAAGCCGTTGATCGAGCACGGCTACGTCTACATGGCGCAGCCCCCGCTCTACCGCGTCCGGTGGAACAAGCCGCACGACCACGAGTTCGTCTATTCCGACGCCGAGCGCGACGCGGTGATGAAGGACGGGATCGAGAACGGCAAGAAGCTGCCCAAGGAGAACCCCGTCCAGCGCTACAAGGGCCTGGGTGAGATGAACGCCGAGGAGCTGTGGGAGACCACGATGAACCCCGAGCAGCGGCTCATGCTCCAGGTCACCCTCGACGACGCGGCCCATGCGGACGAGGTGTTCTCGACGCTGATGGGCGAGGACGTCGAGCAGCGCCGCTCGTTCATCCAGCGCAACGCCAAGGACGTTCGATTCCTCGATATCTAGGAATATCGCACTTTTCTTAGACATCGATAGATCCTCGGAGAGAGACTCACCATGACTGAAACCACGACTGACGGCCCCGGTCCGGGCGGCCGCATCGAGCCGATCGAGCTCCAGACCTCGATGCAGCGCGCCTACATCGACTACGCGATGGCGGTGATCGTCGGGCGTGCACTGCCCGACGTGCGTGACGGACTCAAGCCGGTGCACCGACGGATCATCTATGCGATGTTCGACGGCGGCTACCGCCCCGACCGCGGCTTCTACAAGTGCGCGCGCGTCGTCGGTGAGGTGATGGGTGCCTACCACCCCCACGGCGACACCGCCATCTACGACACCATGGTGCGACTGGCCCAGCCCTGGGTGATGAGGGCCCCGTTGATCAACGGTCAGGGCAACTTCGGCTCCCCGGGCAACGACGCCGCGGCCGCCATGCGCTACACCGAGTGCCGGATGGCGCCGCTCGCCCTCGAGATGGTCCGCGACATCGAGCAGGACACGGTCAACTTCCAGCCCAACTACGACGGGCGCCAGCTGGAGCCGGTCGTCCTGCCCTCGCGCTACCCCAACCTGCTCGTCAACGGTTCGGCCGGCATCGCGGTCGGTATGGCGACCAACATCCCGCCGCACAACCTGCGCGAGGTCGCCGACGGCGCGCGCTGGGCGCTCGAGCACCCCGACGCCACCCGCGAGGAGCTGCAGGACGCGCTCGTCGAGCGGATCAAGGGCCCCGACTTCCCCAACGGCGCCCTGATCGTGGGCCGCCAGGGCATCGAGCAGGCCTACCGCACGGGACGCGGCTCGGTCACCCAGCGCGCGGTGATCGAGATCGACGAGGACGCCAAGGGCCGCACCTGCCTGTCCATCACCGAGCTGCCCTACATGGTCAACCCGGACAACCTCGCGCTCAAGATCGCCGAGCTGGCCGACTCCGGCAAGGTGCAGGGCATCTCCGACGTGCGAGACGACTCCTCGGGTCGCACCGGGCAGCGCCTCGTCGTGGTGCTCAAGCGCGACGCAGTGGCCCGCGTGGTCCTCAACAATCTCCTCAAGCACACCGAGCTGCAGACCAACTTCAGCGCCAACATGCTCGCCCTGGTCGACGGGGTGCCCCGCACCCTGACGATCGACCAGTTCGTCAGCAACTGGGTGTCCCACCAGATCGAGGTCATCCAGCGCCGGACCCGCTTCCGTCTCGCCGAGGCCGAGAAGCAGGCTCACGTCTATCGCGGCCTGGTCAAGGCGCTCGACGCCCTCGACGAGGTCATCGCCCTCATCCGCCGGAGCCCCGACGTCGCCGAGGCCCGCGAGGGCCTCATCGCGCTCCTCGAGATCGACGACGTCCAGGCCGACGCCATCTTGGGCATGCAGCTACGACAGCTGGCAGCCCTGCAGCGCCAGAAGATCATCGACCGCCTCGCCGAGCTCGAGCTGATCATCGCCGACCTCGAGGACATCCTCGCCAACGAGCTGCGCCAGCGACAGATCGTGATCGACGAGCTGGGCGAGATCGTCGAGAAGTACGGCAACGACCGCCGTACGCAGATCATCGCCGCCGACGGCGACCTGTCGATGGAAGACCTGATCCCCGACGAGGAGCTCGTCGTCTCCATCACCCGCGGCGGCTATGCCAAGCGGACCCAGCGCCACCAGTACCGCACGCAGAAGCGCGGCGGGAAGGGCGTGCGTGGGGCGAGCCTGCGCGGCGACGACGTGGTCGAGCACTTCATCGCGACCACCAACCACCACTGGCTGCTGTTCTTCACCACGGCGGGTCGCGTCTATCGCACCAAGGCCTACAACCTGCCCGAGGCCGCGCGTGACGCCAAGGGCGGTCACGTCGCCGGGCTGCTGTCGTTCCAGCCCGACGAGGACATTGCGCAGGTCCTGGCGATCCGTGACTACGAGCAGGCGCCCTACCTCGTGCTCGCCACCCGCAACGGGCTGGTGAAGAAGACGCGGCTGGGTGACTACAACAGCCCACGCCAGGCCGGCGTCATCGCGATCAACTTCCGCGACGACGACGACGCCCTGATCGGCGCCGAGCTCGTGGGCAGCGACGACGACATCCTGCTCGTCTCGCGTCGTGGCCAGGCGATCCGCTTCAAGGCCGACGACGGCCAGCTGCGGCCGATGGGCCGCGCCACGTCGGGCGTCACGGGGATGAAGTTCCGGGGCGAGGACAGCGTCTTGTCGATGTCGGTCATCCGGGCCGCCCAGGTCGCCGCCGAGCAGGCGGCCGACGACGCGGACGGCACCGACGCCACCGCCTCGGACGAGGTGAAGGAGCAGTACGTCTTCACCATCACCGACGGCGGCTTCGCGAAGCGCTCACGGATCACCGACTATCGCACCACCGGCCGCGGTGGCCTCGGGATCAAGGCCATGACCCTGACCAACGAGGACCGCGGTGGGCTCGTCGGCGCGTTCATCGTCGAGGAGGGTGACGAGATCCTCGCCATCACCCAGGCCGGCCAGGTCGTGCGCAGCCCGATCAACGAGCACTTCCGTCCCACCGGCCGTTCGACCCAGGGCGTGAAGTTCGTCAACCCGAAGTCGGGCGACGCCGTGGCCGTGGTGGCCCGCTCGGTCGAGGCCCGCGAGGACGCCGAGGCCGACGAGACCGAGCCGTCCGCCGAATCGCCGGAGTCCACGGTGTCGGCAGGGTCGGCGGAGTCAGGGGAGTCGGTGGAGTCGCCTGATTCGGGCGACGGTGCAACAATCGAGCGTCCCGTCGAAGACGCTGAGGAGTGACCCATGTCGGAGCGCACCGCGTCGCCAACCACGACTAGCCAGGGCTCGTCCGGGTCCTCTAAGTCGGCTGCGCCGAAGGACGAGACCCGGGCCCCGCTCACCGAGCGGATCCAGACGACCCTGTCCGGCGCCGCCAGCGAGCACCGCGCCAACGCCTCGGGCAGCAGGCGCCCGGGGCGCCGCGCCAGCGGCGGGTCGGGTCGCACCCCGCGCCGGGCGCGGCTGCGGCTGACCCGGATCGATCCGTGGAGCGTGATGAAGACGGCGTTCCTGCTGTCGGTCGCTTTCGGGGTCGTCACCTTCGTCGCCGTCTTCATGATCTGGACCGTGCTGGGCGCCGCTGGTGTCTGGGACTCGATCAACGCGACCGTGGCCAGCGTGGTCGAGGGTGACACCAGCTCCTCGGAGTTCGACGTCACCAACTATCTCGGCATGGGTCGGGTGCTCGGCTTCACCCTGCTGGTGAGCGTCATCGACGTCATCCTGCTCACCGCCATCGCCACCCTGACGGCCTTCCTCTACAACATGGCCGCTGCTCTCCTGGGCGGCATCGAGGTCACCCTCGCGGAGGACGACCGCTGAGTGCACGCACCGATTGGCGGCGTCCGGGTGGCGTCGGGTAATCTTCGGCGTCGCTGCACACAGCGCACCCGGGCCTATAGCTCAGACGGTTAGAGCGCTTCCCTGATAAGGAAGAGGTCAGAGGTTCAAGTCCTCTTAGGCCCACCCGATTTCCGTGCCGCCCACGTTGGAGGATCCCCATGAAGAAGCTCGTCATGATCCTGCTGGCCGCGGCCGGCGCCGCCTTCGCCAAGAAGAAGATGGACGAGGGCAAGACCGAGCAGGCACTCTGGGCCGAGGCCACCGACCCGGTCGCCAAGTCCTGATCGGTGTCCCACCCAGCTTGACCCGCCGGCGGTTCGCCGCCATCCGGGGCCTTGGCGCAATTGGTAGCGCACCTGCTTTGCAAGCAGGGGGTTAGGGGTTCGAGTCCCCTAGGCTCCACAGAACCGAGAAACCGCAGGCGGGCCGACGTCCGGTCAGTCGGTGTCGCTGACGGCGATCCCGTACTGCTCCCACAGCGGGAACACCACCTCCGGGCTCAGACCGCCCGCAGAAGAGGCGGCGGCCTGGATCGCCGGGAAGTACTGCTCGAACCCACCCGGGGCATAGACGCCGAGGTAGACCGCCTCCTCCTCTGCACTCGCGTTGCGCCACGCGAAGGGGGTGCCGTGCCGGAGCACGACGACCTCCCCGGGGCCTGCCTCGACCTCACCCTCGACGCCTGAGACGGCCAACGCCCCGGCGAGCACGATCATGAGCACGTCGTCGCTGACGTGGTGGTGCAGCTGCGGTGGAGCGGTGAACCCTGGGGCGACGGTGTAGCGCACCACGGAGGCGCGGGGGAAGTCGTCGGCCTCGACGAGGAGGTCGAGCCGGTTGCCGAGCATCTCCACGCTGCGAGGACTGCGGAGAACTCGCGGCGTGGGCTTGGCGGTGACGGTGCTGGTTTTGTTCGACATGCTGTGCCTTCCTGACTCTCGTTAGCCGGCTCTTCCGGCTCCTTGTCGAGGATCGGCGCTGTGGATCGCGTGCGGTATACCTCCTTCGAGGGGTCCCTTATCGTGGCGGGCGTGCCAAGTCTCGACGACGTCCGGCGACAGCTCAGGGCCCTGGCCGTCGCCGGCCTCTCGGTGGAGGAGCTCTGGCGGCGCAGTGACGCGACGCTCCGGAAGCTGGTGCCCTGGGACGTCTCGGCGTGGGGGCAGGTGGATCCCGCGACGCTGCTGTCCACAGGCTGTCTGGCGTTGGGAGCGCCCTTCGACAGCGCCCGGGAGGCTGTGATCTTCTCGCTCGAGCACGCGGACGGCGAGGTGAACCGTCTGATCGACCTGGTGCACCGGACGCCACCGGCCGGAGGTCTGCACGCGCACACCGAGGGCAATCCGGCTCGCAGCGCCCGTTTCGGCCGGCTGCTCGAGCCCCTGGGCCTGCGTGACGACGTGCGGGTGGCCCTGATGCGAGACGGATTCTGCTGGGCCTCGCTCTACGCGTACCGACGCGAGGGCCACTTCACGGCCGAGGAGGTGGCGACACTTGGCGTCCTGTCCGGCGACCTCGCGGACGGTGTGCGGTTGTCACTGCTCCGGGCGGACGCGAGCGAGGGGGCGCACGACGAGCCCGGCGCTCCTGGCCTGGTCCTGGTCGCCCCCGACGGCTCCTTGAGCGCCGTGAGCGAGGCGGCCGAGGACTGGCTGCGTCTCCTTGGTCCCGACGGCCGGCTGCCGTCGGCCGTCGCGGCCCTGACGGCCTGTCTGTGGTCGTCGTCGCCGGGCCCCAAGGACCTGCGCCTGCAGGCGGTCGACGGTCGTTGGGTGGTGCTCCATGCCTCACACCTCGAAGGTGCGGGCGCAGCGGTGATCATCGAAGCGGCCCGCCCGATCGAGGTGGCAGAAGTGTTGTGCGCGGCCTACGGGCTCAGTGTCCGGGAGCGGGACGTGGTGGGTCTGGTGCTGCGAGGTGAGAGCAACCGGGCGGCGGCCAAGGCGCTGGGCATCAGCGAGCACACCGTCAAGGAGCACCTGAAGTCGGTGTTCGCCAAGGTGGGTGTGCTCAGCCGCGGTGAGCTGGCCGCGCGGCTCCTGCACGAGCACTACCTGCCCCGGCGCGATGCCGGAGTTCCCGCCGCCGCTCGAGGTTGGTTCCGAGAACCCGCCTAGGACCTCAGCTCGCCGCGCCCCGGTCACCTCCGCCTTGGGGGCAGTTCAGCCCGCAGGCGCAGGACCAAGGCCCCTGACCCTGGGAGCACCAACAGCACAGGCTGGGGTCAGGAACAACGAAGCGTCGACCTGTGGAGGCCCCCATGTACGCCAGCAGCAGACCCAGCTTGCACACCACCGATGCGATTGCCCGGGTCATGGTGTGGCCGGTGGCCACCGTGCCCGGCGCGGCCACGCTGCTGGAGGTCGCGGAGTCGCTGGCGGCGGACGGCATCGGTGCCCTTGGCGTCGTGGAGAACGGACGCCTTGCCGGTGTCGTGTCCGAGCGCGATGTCGTGAACCACCTCGGGCAGGGGGCGAACCCAGCCCACGTGACGGCAGCGGAAGTGATGAGCACCGACCTGGTCACGGCCCGTCCGAACGACCAGATTCTCGACACGGCCCGACGGATGCTCGAGGCGGAGATCCGCCACCTGCCGGTCATCGAGGAGGACAAGATCGCGGGCTTCGTCTCGATGCGTGACATCTTCGAGGTGCTCCTCGACGTCGCGTCCCACGAGGAGGACGTCGTCGTGGTCCCGAGCGGCACTCGGGTCGTCGTACGGCAGGAGTGAGGCTCGACGACCCGCTGACCAGCGAGTTCGAAGGAGGAGAGGGCAAGGAGACCCGCGAGAACATTCGCCACCGCCAGGGCGCGATGTTGCGGAGCGGGTGGGCAGCGGGAACGGGCCCGGCAAATCGGGGTTGCAGCCGACCGGATGGCACACTCTTCGCGTGCCGCGCCCGACCCTCCGCTCGTCTGTCGCCCGGCTCGGACTGCTGCTGGGCGCGGTCGCGCTGACCTCCTGCGCCGCCGAGGCCGGGTTCACCCCGCAGGCGCTCCCGCCGGTCGTGTCCGAGACGATCCCGCCGTACGCCGCTGACGCCGACGTCTCCCCGGGTCGCACCGCCCTGACGCTCGTCCCGGCCGATGCCGAGACGATCACGATCACCGACTTCGACGCCTCGCGCGCTGCGCTCGGGATGCCTGACCTGACCAGTCAGGACCCGATGAGCGACCGCTCCGACTACTGGGAGCGGGCGCGCCGCGAGACGGTGCTGCTCACCGAGGGGATGCTGCGTGCGGACAACTCCCGGCTGGCGCTCGACTACGGATTCACCCAGGACGACGTCGACTGGGAGGCGCGCTTCACCACGCCCGAGGGTGCCGGCTGGATCCTGGGCTTCCGGCCCGACCTCGACCTGGCCCCCGTCCGAAGAGCGATCGAGGACCGGGTCGCCGGCCTGGCCGGTGCCGAGGTCGACGCTGGACGAAACCTCGTCTCGGTCGGGGCCGTGGCGGAGGACGAGGAGTCCTGGGCCGACCACGAGGGGATCTTCGAGCTGACGGCCGAGGCTCCCGCCGAGTCGACCTACTACCGCGCCGGCTGCGTGCCACTGGGCTCGGCGCTCGGGCCCGATGCAGGCGTCCAGGACCAGGACGCCGTCCTCGCCGGTCAGGACCCGACCGACCTGGACCCGCTGGCACGGTTTGCCCTGAGCTTCGACGACGGCCTGGCCACGGCCCGGCTCGGCCCCGGCCGGCTCGACCTGTTCGAGCGCGCCGACCTGGCCAAGGCCTTCCCCGAGGTCGGCCCGCTCGGGTTCGGCGACGCCCTCGTCGACCCGGTCGCCGACCCGTCCACCGGGCGGATCGGCTACACCGTGCGGGAGTCGGTGGCCGCGGCGAGCGTGGCGCTGACCGACCTGCTGCCGTTCGCGGTGTGCAACGAGGTGACGCCGATGGAAGAGCCGACCGGCCTGTGAAGCGGAGACTCCTCGGCTTCACCCTGCTCGCCCTCGTACTGGTCTCGATCGCCGGCTGGCTCGGGTATTGGCAGCTCCAGGCCTGGCAGGACCGGCGCGCCGCGGAGGCGCGCGACCTCACCCAGCTCGAGCCCGTTGCACTGAGCGACGTGATGGATTCCGACGACCCGTTCCCGGGCAACGACGTCGGGCGACCGGTGACGGTGGAGGGCACTTGGCTCCCCGACGGCGCGTTCTTCGTCTCCGGCCGGACCCTGGGACCCGACGAGGGCTACTGGGCCGTGGTGCCGCTCAGCGTCGGCGACGCCGGTGACCCGGCCATCCCCGTCGTGCTGGGGTGGAGCGACCAGCCGCGCGTGACCCAGGTGCCCGACGGCCCGGCGGAGGTGACCGGCTGGCTCCAACCGCCCGACGGGACCGGCGCCGCCGACGAGGACCCGAGCGACGACGTCGTGCCCCAGCTGCGCAGCGCCGACGCCGTCCAGCGGGTCGACGTCGACCTCTACTCGGCATACGTCATCGCACAGGACCCGATCGGCGACCTCACTGCGGCGGGCATCGACCAGCAGCCCCAGGCCGGGCGGTTCACTGCGCTCCGCAACCTGCTCTATGCGCTGGAGTGGTGGGTCTTCGGGCTCTTCGCCGCCTTCATCTGGTGGCGCCTCGTCCGCGACGAGCTCGCCGTGGAGAGCGTGACAGACTCACCGTCGTGAAGGCTGCCCTGCTCCGCTATCGCGTCATGGCCACCATCGTCGGTGTGCTGCTCATCGTCTTGTGCCTCATCGGCGTGCCCCTGGCCAACTTCGACGGCAGCAGCATGTGGGGGATCTTCCCGGGCACCCCGGAGCTGGTCACGCCGGGCTCGAGCGTCCAGCAGCTCGGCGACGGCATCACCGAATATCTCGGAGTCGCGCACGGCTGGCTCTACATGATCTTCCTGGTCACTGCCTTCATGCTCGGTCGCCGCGCCGGGTGGGACCTGCCGTTCCTCGCGGTGACCCTCGTCCTGGGCACCGTGCCGGTCCTCTCCTTCTGGGCCGAGCGCAGGGCCACGCAGCGGGTCCGGGCCGACCACTCCGACCTTGCGGTGACGTGACCGGGAAGGGCTGAACCGATGACGACTGCGTTCGTGCTCGGCGGCGGTGGCGTGCTCGGCGCCGTGGAGGTCGGGATGCTGCGGGCGCTGTTCGAGCGCGACATCACGCCCGACCTCGTCCTCGGCACCAGCGTGGGGGCCCTCAACGGCGCGATGGTCGCCCGTGAGCCCTCGCTCGACGTCATCGACCGCCTCACCGACCTGTGGGCGAAGACGGCCCAGCCGGCCCGGGTGAAGAGGACGAAGATCCGGCCGACCCGGACCCGAGCGGCCGAGCGCGACCTGTTCCGCGAGCGACCCCTGCGGACCGTACGCCGAGTGGTCGCCACCGGCGGCACCAACCTCTATTCCGCCAAGCCGCTGCGGGAGCGGCTCGTCGACGAGTTCGGCGACCTGACGTTCGAGGAGCTGCCGGTCGAGTTCGGGGTGTGCGCGGCCAGCATCGAACGGGCGGCCGAGCACTGGTTCACCAGCGGGCCGGTGGTGCCCGCGATCGTGGCCAGCGCCGCGGTGCCCGGGCTGCTGCCGCCGGCGCGGGCCACCACCGAGTTCGGCGAGGAGCACTTCCTCGACGGCGGCATCGTCAACTCGATCCCTGTGGGCCGTGCGGTGGCCCAGGGCGCCACCCGGGTCTTCGTCCTCCAGGTCGGCCGCGTCGACCGGCCGCTCGCCGTCCCGCGCCGGCCCTGGGAGGTCGCGCGGGTCAGCTTCGAGATCGCGCGGCGCCACCGGTTCATGCGCGAGCTCGACGAGGTCCCCGACGGCGTGGACGTCCACGTGCTGCCGGCCGCCGGGACGTCGTCGAGGGACGACAGCATGCTCGCCTTCCGGGACTTCTCCTCCGTGCAGCGACGGATCGACTCGACGTACGACGCCTCGCGGGTCTATCTCGACGAGCACCTGGCGCGCTGATGAGCCCCGTGCTGCTGTGGGCGCTGCGGCGGCTGGTGATCGCCCCGGCCGTCGTGCTGCTGACGGCTCTCCTCCTGGTCACCCTGCCGGTGTGGGTGATCGTGGCGGCCGCACTCTCCCCGGTGCTGCCCGGGCGGTGGCGCGCACTGCGGCTGCTGTGGGTGGTGATCCTCTACCTCACCGCGGAGTCGCTGCTCCTGCTGGTGCTGCTCGGGCTCTGGCTGGCGTCGGGACTGGGGTGGCGGTTGCGCTCGCCATACTTCGCCGGCATCCACTACGAGCTGGTGCAGTGGGTCCTCGTGGTGGTCTTCCGCGAGGCCAAGCGGGTGCTGGCGCTGCGGATCCGCACGGTCGGTCCCGCCCCCGTCCCGCATCCGACGCGGCCGATCCTGGTGTGCTGCCGCCACGCCGGGCCGGGCGACTCGTTCACGCTGATGTATGCGCTGCTGCACTGGTACGGCCGCGAGCCACGGGTGGTCCTGAAGGACAGCCTGGCGTGGGACCCCGCGATCGACGTGTTGCTCAACCGGATCCCCGCCGCCTTCATCTCCACCGACCCAGCGCAGGGCGAGGACTTCGAGAGCAAGATCGCCCGACTGGCCAGCAACCTCGACCCCAACGACGCCTTCGTCATCTTCCCCGAGGGCGGCAACTTCACCGCGGCCCGCCGCGATCGTGCGATCGCCCGCCTCCACAAGCTCGGTCTGGTGAAGATGGCCGAGCGGGCCGAGCAGATGACCCACGTGCTGGCGCCCCGACCGGGCGGGTTCCTGGCCGCGCTCGACGCCGCACCGGACGCCGACGTCGTGCTCGTCGCGCACACCGGCCTGGACCACATGCTCACGGTCGGCGACGTCTGGCGCGAGCTGCCGATGGACAAGGAGCTGGTCATGCGCTGGTGGGAGGTGCCCCGCTCGGAGATCCCGGTCGAGCGCGACGCGCGCATCGAGTGGCTCTTCGGGTGGTGGGAGGAGATCGACCGCTGGGTCGAGGAGCACCGGCCGGTGGAGCTGCCGCGCGGCCGCGCCCGGACGAGGTGATGGCTTCGCAAGCCGAGGACTCCGACAAGCAGGAGGGTCCACCCACCCGGAAATGCCACGAGCCCCGGACCACCGAGGTCCGGGGCTCGTGAACGCGAGCGGGTCTAGCTCTTGGGCACGTCGTCGACGTCGGTGATGGTCGCCGGCGAGTCGGGCGTGGTGACCTGGTGAGGGGTCTCGGCGTGATCGCTGAGGGCCTCGCCGGGAGCACCGCCGGCGACGTCGTCGGCGGTCTCGTTGGCTGTGGGGGTCTCCGGGTCGAGCGAGGAGATCGGGTCGGTCAGCGGGTCACCCTGCTGGCCGGAGGCGGATCCCGAGGTGGGAGCAGCCGGGGTCACGGGAGCCTGCGCCGTAGGGGCGGCAGAGTCCGACGTGGGGGCCGGCGGCGGCTTCGGGACGTATGACGACTGCCAGTTGTCGCTCTCGGCGGACTTGGCCTTCATCTTGGCGAAGACGGCACCCCCGACGGCAAGCAGGCCGCTGAGCAGCAGGAACTTCTTCAGCTTGGAGCCCTTGGGCTCCGGCTCGTGGCGCAGCTCCGCGACCTTGGACGCGGCGAAGTCACGAGACGTGGCAGCGGTCCCGGCCGCGAGCGCGGCGCCGGCAGCGGCCTTCTGCGCGGCCAGGGCGCGACCCTCGGCAAGCACCGGCGCGGCCTTCGAGCGTGCGTCGGCGAGCGCGGGCCCGGCCTTCGCGCGGGCGTCGGTGATGGCCGGTCCGGCCTTCTCGCGGGCAGACTCGAGAGCCGCCTCGAGCTGTGGGATGACGGTGTCTGAGACGGACTCCACATAATCGTGGGCCCGGTCGATCATCGACTTCTTCCTGCCGATGCGCATGTGGCCTCCTAGATGGTTGTGAACCCATCTCACCATGAGCCCCAAGCGGCTACCACCCCCCTGTGAGTGTTGGCCCGCATGGCAGGATCGAGACGATCCACAAACCGACTTCGAGAGGCATCCCATGGCGGACATCAAGGCCACCCTGAAGACCAACCAGGGTGACATCGTGCTCAACCTGTTCCCCAACCACGCTCCCGAGACGGTCGACAACTTCGTCGGGCTCGCCGAGGGGACCAAGGACTACACCGCCGGCGACCGCAAGGGCGCGTTCTACGACGGCCTGATCTTCCACCGCGTGATCGAGGGCTTCATGATCCAGGGCGGTTGCCCCCAGGGCACCGGCACCGGCGGCCCGGGCTACAACTTCAAGGACGAGATCCACCCCGAGCTCGTCTTCGACAAGCCCTATCTCCTCGCGATGGCCAACGCCGGCCCCGGCACCAACGGCTCGCAGTTCTTCATCACCCTCGGCGCGACGCCGTGGCTCAACCGCAAGCACACCATCTTCGGCGAGGTCGCCGACCAGTCCTCCCGCGAGGTCGTGGACAAGATCGGCGCCACCCGCACCGGTCCGGGCGACCGTCCGGCCGAGTCGGTCGTCATCGAGTCCGTCACCATCGAGCGCTGACGACCGCCATACCCCATGACTGAGCCCACCGCGGCCGGCGTGCCGACCTGCTATCGGCACGCCGGCCGCGAGACCGGGATCCGCTGCCAGCGGTGTGAGCGACCGATCTGCCCCGACTGCATGCGCGACGCGGCCGTCGGCTTCCAGTGCCCCAGCTGCGTGAGCGAGGGGGCCAAGCAGACGCGATCAGGACGCACCGCCTATGGCGGCGCCCGCTCGGCCAACCCGGCGCTCACGTCGATGGCGCTGATCGCCACCAACGCCGCCGTCTGGCTGGCGATCCTGGCGACCGGCTGGCACGGCAGTGACCTGATCCGGCGCCTCGCACTGGTGCCGGTCGGCATCTGCAACGCAGGCGGGGGGTCCTACTTCCCCAACGTCACGGACGCCCAGACCTGTGAGGTCGGCGCCGGGGGCACCTGGCTGCCGGGCGTATCGGACGGCGCCTTCTGGCAGCTGCTGACCAGCGCCTTCACCCACGTCGACCTGTGGCACATCGGTTTCAACATGGTGGCCCTCTGGGTCCTCGGCCCCCAGCTGGAGATGGCGATCGGACGCGCCCGATTCCTGGCGCTCTATCTCCTCTCGGCCCTGGCCGGCTCGACGGTCGTCTATTGGCTGGCCGCCGAGAACGGCGCGACGCTCGGCGCCTCGGGCGCCACGTTCGGCCTGATGGGCGCGTTGTTGATCATCGCCCACAAGGTCGGTGGGGACGTGCGCCAGATCCTGACCTGGCTGGGCATCAACGTGGTCATCACCGTGCTCGGCTCGCAGTTCATCTCCTGGCAGGCCCACCTCGGGGGCCTCCTGGGCGGTATGGCGATCGCCGCCGTCCTCGTCTACGCGCCCCGCGCGCGGCGCACGGCCGTCCAGCTGCTCGGCCTGGGCTCGCTGCTCGCCCTGCTCGTCGTCCTGATCGTGCTGCGCACCGCCGCCCTGGCCTGAGGGGTCTGAGGAGACTGACGCAGCGAATGACATCGGGCGTGATTCACCCGCCAGTTCATACACAGGTGTGGAATCACCTGTGGAGAACTACAGGCGTGTAACTCCCGAAGCCTTACTCCCAGCGAGTGGCGAAGGTGAAGCCCACGGCCATGAAGGCGATGCCGACGCCGAGGTTCCACTGGCCCAGGTCGTTGAAGACCGGGAGGGGGGTCAGGTCGTTGGAGAAGACGTAGAAGGTGCAGATCCAGATCAGCCCGATCAGGAAGCAGGCCAGCATCCCGACCACGACACCGCGCCCGCGCCCGAGCGGCGTGCTCGGGTGGGCGGTGATGGCCAGGCCGACCAGCAGCGCACCGAACCCGATGGCGTAGTTCCACAGCCCGAGGTCGGCGATCGCCTTCGGGGTGGCCTTGGGAGCCGGGAGGACGTCGGGGTCGGGCCGGACGCCGAGGTAGTAGTAGGCCATCCAGGCGATCCCGCCGATGATCAGCAGCAGGGCCAGGATGAACCGCACCGACACGAGCTTGGTCTCGGGTTCGACAACTGTCGCACTGGGCTTGGCCACAACAACTCTCCTGAAGGTCAGCACTTCGGCGGGGTCGCCCACCGGGGGGCTAGCGTAGTCGGCATGACCGCCGAGCCCGACCCAAGCCCCGTGACGGGCCGCGTCGGGACCCACCAGCGCCGTCGTGGCGCCCTGGTGTGGCGCATCGGGACGCCGGTGATGGTGCTCCTGTGCGGGGGACTCTTCGCCGTCAGCGCCGAGCACAGCGACGGCACCGACCTGCGCGGTGGCCGCTACACCGACTTCGCCTCGGTGGTCCGCGCCGAGCGTGAGCGGGCCGACCGGCTGATCGCGGAGGCCGCTCGGCTCGAGGCCGAGGTGGAGACGCTCACTGCCGCCGTCGGCGACCGCAGTGTCGACCGGGCCCAGCGGCAGGTGGAGAAGCTGTCCGACCCGGCCGGGCTGACGCCGCGGAGCGGGCCGGCCGTCAAGGTGGTCCTCGACGACGCGCCACCCGAGGTCCTGGCGGACACCACCCGCGACCCGCTCGAGGTGATCGTCCACCAACAAGACATCCAGGCCGCCGCCAACGCCCTGTGGCGAGCCGGCGCGGAGGCCGTCACGATCCAGGGCCAGCGCCTCATCTCCACCACAGGCATCAAGTGCGACGGCAACTCGGTCAGCCTCCAGGGCCTGTCCTACTCCCCGCCATACGAGATCGTCGGCATCGGCGACCCGGCCGCGATGCAGCTCTCGTTGCTCAACGACAGCCTGCTCGACCTCTATCGAGAAGCCGCGGCCAACCCTGCGGGAGGCGTGAGCTATTCGGTCGAGGTGCTCGACCACGCGACCGCCCCGGCCTATCGGGGGTTGCTCGACCTGACCTACGCCACGCCGCTGCCGGTCGAGGAAGGCTGAGCGGGAACGGTCACCAGGTCGCCGTCAGCGGCGGCGGGCGGCCGGCTCGGTCGTGGAGGGTACGGCGGTGGGCGTGGGCACCGGTTCGGTCGGCTCCGGCGTCGGGGTCGGCTCTGTCGGGACGGGCTCCGTCGGCGTGGGGGTGGGGGTCTGCGTCGGCTTCTCGAAGGTCGAGACGAAGATCGTGACGGTGCTGCCCTGGTCCTGCGTGCCCCCGGCCGCCGGGATCTGGTCGACCACGGTGCCCTTGGGCCTGGTGCTGCTGGGATCGGGACGGACCTCCGGCACGAAGCCGGCCGCGATGATGGCCCTCTCCGCCGCCGCCTGCTTCAGGTCGACGACCGCTGGCACCTCCGCGGGACCCAGCGAGACGAACAGCGTCACGACGCTCCCCTCGGCCACCGACTGTCCGCTGGGCGGATCGGTCCGCAGGACCTCGTCCTTCGGCTCGTCGGACTTCTCGGGCTCCACCCGGACCTTGAGCCCGACGCCCTCGACCTCGATCCGGGCCGTGTCGACGGGCTGGCCCTCCACGAAGGGGACGTCCACCTCGGGCTTGCCCAGGGACAGCACGAAGTCGACGGCGCTGCCGGGCTCGACGAAGAGGTTCTGGTTGGGGCTCTGGTCGATCACCCGGTTGGCCGGGGTCGTCTCGGACGTCTCGCGGGTCACCGCGCCGACCGTCAGGCCCGCCTCGACGATCGCGGCGGAGGCCTGCTTGCTGGTCATTCCCACCAGGGCAGGGACCTGTTCCTTCTCGACCGGCTCCTCGAACAGGTCGAGCGAGGACACGATGTAGGCGCCGCCGGCGATGATGAGCAGCGCGAGGAAGCCGATCAGGAACATCATCCCGGTCCGGTTGCCCGAGTCCTGGTCGTGGCCCTGCGCGGCAGCATGCGTCGAGGCCGCCGCCGGGATGAGAGCAGTGGCTGCCGAGGCCGCCGGCTGGTAGGCGGTGGGCTCCGGAGGTGGTGGCACTGCCTGGATCGGGTGGCCCGCGAGATAGCGCTCGATGTCGGCGCGCATGGCGGCGGCGCTCTGGTAGCGGTCCTCCACCCGCTTGGCCAGCGACTTCAGCACGATGGCGTCGATCTCGGGGTCGAGCTGGTCGTCGTGGTCCGAGGGAGGAGTCGGGTTCTCCCGCACGTGTTGATAGGCCACCGCAACCGGGCTGTCGCCGACGAACGGCGGCCGGCCGGTGAGCAGCTCGTAGAGCAGGCAGCCCGCGCTGTAGACGTCGGAGCGCGAGTCGACCGTCTCGCCGCGAGCCTGCTCGGGGGAGAGGTACTGCGCCGTACCGACGACCGCGGCCGTCTGGGTCATCGTCGAGCTGGCGTCGGAGACGGCGCGGGCGATGCCGAAGTCCATCACCTTGACGTCGCCGGCTGGGGTGAGCATCACGTTCCCGGGCTTGATGTCGCGGTGGATGATGCCGGCGCGGTGGCTGTAGTCGAGGGCGGCGAGCACGTCGCTGCCGATCTCGAGGGCCCGCTCGGGGAGGATCTTGCGGCCCTCGCGCAGGATGTCGCGCAGGGTGCTGCCCTGCACGCACTCCATCACGATGTAGGGCTGCGCCACGTCCGTGCCGTCGGTCGACATCTCCTCGCCGGTGTCATAGACCGACACGATCGAGGGGTGGTTGAGCGACGCCGACGACTGCGCCTCTCGCCGGAACCTGGCCTGGAAGGTGGCGTCGGAGGCCAGGTCGGTGCGCAGCCGCTTGACGGCCACGGTCCGTCCCAGCCGCGAGTCGTGGGCCTTGCGGACCTCGGCCATGCCGCCGCGACCGAGCAGCTCGCCGAGCTCGTAGCGGCCACCGATCACGGTCGGTTCCTGGCCGGTCATCAGTCGTTCCCCTCGTTGCCGTTGCCCTCGTTGCCGTTGCCCTGGCCGCCCGGGACCTTGCCGTAGTAGGTCACCACGACGGTCTCCCCGACCGGGACCTTGCCGCTGGGCTCGACCGAGGCCACGGCGCCCTCAGGCTGGTCGCCCGGGTTCTCGAGCTCCTCCTCGGAGACCTCGAGGCCGAGGTCCTCGAGCTCCTTCGAGACGTCCTTGTGGTCGCGGCCGACATAGGCGCCCGGCTCCACCGTGACGGTCTCCTCGGGAGGCTCTGACGTCGTCGTCGGCGTGGTCGAGGGCTCCGAGGCAGTCTCGCTCGGCGTCTGGGTCGTCTTGGTGGGCGACTCGGTCTGCGTCCGGGTCGTGGGCGCGGGCGACCCGGCGTCGGTCGGCTCGTCGTCGTCGGCGGTGAGCTGCCAGATGATCAGCGCACCGACGACCAGCACCGCCGCGAGCAGGACCCACGGGAGCCAGGCGGCCGAGGGCGTACGTCGATCGGCCGCCGTGGCTGCAGGTGGCGGGGGCGTCTGAGGCTGGGTCACGGGGGGCGGGACCACACCCGTCGCACCGCCCGCCGGCGTGGCGGGCAGGACCTGCGTCGTGGCCGGTGAGTGGGGCGGGCTGGTGGCCGCCGCGACCCCGCCTGCCGCACCGCCGACTCCGGCGGCAGCAGCGGTCGAGGGTGAGCGAAGCGCCGCGGCGAAGGCCGACCCGTCGGGGTAGCGCTCGCCCGGGTCCTTGGCCAGCGCCCTCGTGACGACGGCGGCGAGGTCCGCGGGCACGGCGTCGGGCAGCGTGGGGACCGGCTGGCGCAGGTGTGCGACGGCGGTCGCGACCGGGGTGTCGGCGGTGAACGGTCGACGACCTGCGAGGCACTCGAAGGCGACGACGCCGAGGCTGTAGACATCGGAGGCGGCCGTGGCTGTGCTGCCCTCGGCCTGCTCGGGCGAGATGTAGGCGGGCGTGCCCATCACCTGACCGGTCTCGGTCAGCGCCAGGCCCTCGGCCGCGCGCGCGATCCCGAAGTCGGTGACCTTGACCCGGCGGTCGGGGGTGACGATGAGGTTGCCCGGCTTGACGTCGCGGTGCACGAGGCCCGCCTTGTGGGCGGCGCCCAGCGCGTCGGCCGTCTGCGCCATCAGGTCGCTGACGATGTCGGGATCCATCGGCGCCCCGGGACGCAGGAGGTCGGAGAGCGGTTGACCCTCGACGAGCTCCATCACGAGATAGGGCCGCGGCGTCGCGCCTCCGTCGGTCGGGGATGCCTCACCGAAGTCGAAGACCCCCGCGATGCCGGGGTGGTGGAGCGAGGCGGCGTTCTTGGCCTCGACCTCGAAACGACGGCGGAAGAGCGAGTCGTCGGCATATTCAGCCTTCAGCAGCTTCACGGCGACGGGTCGTGCCAGGACGGTGTCGCGTCCGCGCCATACCTCGCCCATGCCTCCGGTGGCGATGCGCGACGACAGGGCATAACGGTGGGCGTCGTCGGCGAAGCGTTCGTCGGGGGGATCGTCACGGGGCGATCACCGCCTCCATGACCGCCTTGGCGATCGGCCCGCCGAGGGCACCACCGGCGATCTCGTCGCGCGCGGTCTCGCTGGCCTCGACCATCACGGCGACGGCGACCTGGGGGTCGTCGGCGGGGGCGAACGACACGAACCAGGCGTAGGGCGGACGGTCGTCGGTCGACTGGGCGGTGCCCGTCTTGCCGGCCACCCGCACGCCCTCGATGGCGGCCGCGCCTGCGGTGCCGGAGTCGACGGTGGTGACCATCATCTCGGTCAGCTCGTCGGCGGTGCTGCTGGAGACGGCCTCGGAGTATGTCGACGGCTCGGTCTGGTCGAGCAGGGAGGCGTTGGGCGCGCGGACCCGGTCGACGAGGTAGGGCTGCATGACCTCGCCGTCGTTGGCGATGCCCGCGGCGACCATCGCCATCTGCAGCGGCGTCGCGGTGACGCTGGACTGCCCGATCCCCGAGAGTGCGGTCTGCGCCTGGTCCATGTCGGGCGGGTAGAGCGAGCGGGCCTGGCCCGGGAGGTCCTCCAGCGAGGTGGAGTTGAAGCCGAACGCCTCCGCCTGCTCGGTCATCGCCTCGATGCCCAGGTCGTTGGCCAGGGACAGGAAGGAGACGTTGCAGGAGACCGCGAGCGCCTGGGTCAGGGTGATCTTGCTGGCACCGCAGCTGCCGCCCTGCCAGTTGCCGACCTCGGTGCTCGACAGCGGGAGCTGGAAGGTCGGGCCACCGGGGACCAACGAGTCCTTGTCGTAGTCGCCGGACTCGATCGCAGCCGCGGCAGTGACCAGCTTGAAGGTGGAGCCCGGCGGCAGGGTGGTGCTGATCGCCCGGTTGATCAGGGGCGTGTTCGGGTCGTCGGCCAGGCGCTCGGCCTCGGCGGCGACGTCACCGAGGTCGTGCGAGGCGAGCGCGTTGGGGTCGAACGTCGGGGTCGACGCCATGGCGAGGACCTTGCCGGTGCCGGGCTCGAGGGCCACGACCGCGCCCTTGGCGCCGGGCAGTGCCTGCAGGCCGTCGAAGGCGGCGGTCTGGGCGGCCGGGTTGATGGTCAGCTCGACGTTGCCGCCCTCGGGCTCGGTGTTGCTGAGCATGTCGACCAGCCGGTTGACGAACAGTCGCGAGTCGTCGCCCGAGAGCACGTCGTTCTGCGACCGCTCGATGCCGGTCTGGGAGTAGTAGGAGAAGTAGCCGGTGATGGGGGCGTACTTGAGCGGCTGCGGGTAGGTGCGCTGGAACTCGTACTGGTCGTCGGAGGGCACGCTGCGGGCGACGGGCTCCTTGCCGACGAGGATCGCGCCGCGCTCGCGGGCGAACGCGGCGGTGATGATCCGGCGGTTCTTGGCGTCGGCGGCGAGCTCGTCGGCGCGGAAGTACATCAGGTAGGTCGCGTTGAGCAGCAGCGCCACGAACAGCAGCAGGCAGAAGATCGAGATGGTGCGGATCGGCTTGTTCACCTCAGCTTCACCACCTGGGTCGTCTCGCTGTCGGGCTCCGGGTCCACCGGCGTCATCCGCGGGACCGGCCGGCGCGCATGGTCGGAGATGCGCATCAGCAGGGCGACGATCACCCAGTTGGCGACCAGGGACGAGCCGCCGTAGGACAGGAACGGGGTGGTGAGGCCCGTCAGCGGGATCAGGCCGGTGACGCCGCCGATGACCACGAAGACCTGCAGCGCCACGACGCTGCCCAGCCCCACGGCGAGCAGCTTGCCGAAGCCGTCACGCGAGATCAGGGCGATCCGCAGCGCCCGCTCGACGATCAGGCCGTAGCAGAGGATCACCGCCATCACGGCCGTCAGGCCGAGCTCCTCGCCGATGGCGGCGACGATGAAGTCGGACTCGGCATAGGGGACGCGCTCGGGCATGCCCTCGCCGAAGCCGCGCCCGATCAGGCCGCCCCAACCCATCCCGAACATCGCCTCCACGAGCTGCCCGCTGCCGGGTGAGGCGTCGTAGTAGTCCATCGGGTTCAACCAGAAGTTGAAGCGGTTCTTGACGTTGCCGACGAAGGTGTAGGCCGCCAGCGCACCCGCCACGAAGAGCAAGCCACCGACGAGCAGCCAGCCGGGCCGCTCGGTGGCGACATAGAGCATGACGAGGAACAGGCCGAAGAACAGCAGCGACGACCCGAGGTCGTTCTGCAGGACGAGGATCATCATCGAGATCGTGAACATCGCCAGGATCGGGCCGAGGTCGCGGCCGCGGGGCAGGTCGACGAAGAGGATCCGGCGACCGGCCAGCGCCAGGGCGTCACGGTGCTGGACGAGATAACCGGAGAAGGCGATCACCAGCAGCACCTTGGCGACCTCGCCGGGCTGGAAGCTGAACGGACCGAGCCGGATCCAGATGCTGGCACCGTTGATGGTGGTGCCGATCAGGGGCAGGAAGGGGAGGATCAGCAGCACGATGCCGGCCAGCCCCGAGGTGTAGGTGAAGCGCTGGAGCGAGCGGTGGTCGCGCAGCGCGAAGAGGGTCGCGACGAAGAGCACCACCCCGAGCGTCATCCAGGTGAGCTGCTGCCGGGCGAAGGTCGATTCCTGCTCGGCCAGGTCGATCCGGTGGATGACGGCCAGCCCGAGGCCGTTGAGCGCGGCGACGAGGGGGAGGAGCACCGGGTCGGCATAGGGCGCCACGAGGCGTACGGCGACGTGGGCCGCCACCACGAGGGCGGTCAGCCAACCGCCGTACCCGATGACGTTGGCCGGGATCGTCCCTTCGACGCCCAGGCCCACCGCGGCGTAGGCGCCGACGCCCACGAGCAGCGCGAGCAGGAGCAGGAAGAGCTCCGCTCCGCGCCGGCGCCGGTGGACGAACCCCATCAGGGCCCCGGTCTGGCTCATCCGCCTGATTCCTCGCCGGCGGGAGGCTCCTGGAGGGCGGCGTAGTTGGCGACGGTCTCGCGGGCCTCTTCGAGGTCGCTGGCCTCGATGCCGTCGGAGACCGCCTCGGCGTCGATGTCGCTGAGGTTGTCGAGGTCGACGTCGCTGATCTCATAGGGCGACGACAGGTCGATCCCGGGGATCTGTGCGTTGAGCCCACGGAAGATCGTCACCTTGTTGTCCTCGGCGGCGACGAAGAACTGGCGCTGGCTCCACGACCACGCGAGGGCCCCAGCGATCCAGAGGAGTCCGAGCACGACGGTGGCCGCGAGCAGCCGCTTCAGCCACGGGTGTCGCGCTGGTGCGCGAGGGGCGTAGCGGGCGGCCTCCGGGTCGACCGGGTCGGACGGGATCGCGTGCACGTCGCTCGGCAGGTCGGGGGGCAGGGCCGGCACGGGGTCGATCTCGCCGGTGTCACCGGACCGGTGCCCGCGGAAGCCGCGGCTGCGGGTCGAGCCCGACGACGACTTACGGGGGAGGTCTGCCGCCGCGCCGACCAGCAGCGGGTCGGACGCCTCGTCGGGTGCGGACTCGACGACCTCGGCCACGACGCAGGTGACGTTGTCGGTGCTGCCGGCCTCGAGGCTCGCCCGGACGAGCTCGACCGCGGCGAAGTCGGTGGTGCCGGAGCGCAGGATGTCGGCCATCTTGTCGTCGCTCAGCACGCCACAGGCGCCGTCGCTGCAGACGAAGAGCCGGTCGCCGGGCTGCACGGCCAGCTCGAAGAGGTCGGGCTCCTCGTGGCGGATGCCGTCGACGGCCTTGAGGATCAGGTTGCGGTGGGGGTGGGTCCGCGACTGCTCCTCGGTGATCCGGCCCTCGTCGATCAGGCTCTGGACGAACGTGTGGTCGTGGGTGAGCTGGCGCAGCTCGCCGTCGCGCAGGAGATAGGCACGGGTGTCGCCGAGGTGTCCGACCGCGATCTTGGCGCCGTCGAAGAGCAGGACGGTGGCGGTGGTGCTGGTGCCGTTGAGCGCCGGGTCGTCGTCGATCAGCTCGGCGATGCGGTCGTTGGCGCGGTGGATGGCGCCGGCGACCTGGCCGAGCAGGTCGTCGCTGGGCGGGCCGTCGAGCTTGCGCAGGGCTTGGACGGCGGTCGCCGAGGCGAGGTCGCCGCGGACCGCACCGCCGACCCCGTCGCAGACGGTGAGCAGCCAGGGTCCGGCATAGCCGGAGTCCTGGTTGTCCTTGCGGATCCGGCCGACGTCGGAGAGCGCGGAGAACTGGAGGAAGAACGGCCCGGCAGTGGTCATTCGCCCGCTACTTCCGCAGCTCGAGGATGGTCTTGCCGATCCGGACGGGCACACCCAGGCCGATGGTGGTGGGCTGGTTGATCCGTGCGGCGCCGACGTAGGTGCCGTTGGTGGAGCCGAGGTCCTCGACGAACCACTGGCCGTCGCTGAACCCCACTCGGGCATGCCGGGTGGAGACGTAGTCGTCGTCGAGCTTGATGGCGGCGTCGCTGCCGCGGCCGATCAGCAGGGGCGCATCGGCCACCTCGGCGCGGGCGCCTGCGTTGTCTCCCTCCACCACGAGCAGGTGCGTGGGCGACCCTCGCCGCTTGGCGGGTGGCTTGGGGGCCTTGGTCTTGCCGCGGGGCTGGGCGGCACCGCGCGCAGTCTCCGGCACCCGGGCGCCGAACATGTCGGAGCGGATCACCGAGATCGCCGAGAGGACGAAGATCCACAGGATCGCGAGGTAGGCGAAGCGGATGAGGAACAGCGTCAGCTCGGACACATCAGCTCCTGCCGTCGTCGGGCGTCTCGGAGTCCCCCAGGTGCACGGTCATGATGGTCCGTCCGATCTTCACCTGCGAGCCGTCGCGGAGGGTGGCCCTGGGGACCTTGGTGCCGTTGACCAGCATGCCGTTGGTGGAGCCGAGGTCGACCACCTCGACGTCGTCGCCGGTGACGACGAACTCGACGTGCTGACGGCTCACACCCGGATCGTTGATCCGCAGGTCCGCTTCGGTCCCCCGGCCGACCACCAGGCCGGGTGCTCGCAGGACATGGCGAGAGCCGTTGACCTCGAGCACCGCCCTCGAGGCGCTGCGTGAGTGCCGGTCGTCGCCCGCGGCGGCGCCTGAGCCGGTGACCTGGGCCTCTGCCTTGCTGCGGATGCGGAAGCGACCGGTCGTCAGGTCCTCGGCCGCCTCGAAGTCGACGGTCACGGGGCCGGTGAAGACATAGCCCTGCGCGTCGGCGTGGTCCTTGAGCTGGTCGATGAGGTCGCGGCCCATGGCGTCGTCATAGCCCTGGAGTCGCTCCAGGTCGCTCGCGGCGAGCTCGACATGGAAGGTGTTGGGCACCAGGCGTCGGTCGCGGCTGAGGATCTGGGCGTTGTTGTCGCACTCGCGCTGCAGCGCGGCCGCGATCTCGACCGGTTGTACGGCGCTGCGGAACGCGCGTGCGAAGGCGCTGGAGATCATCTCCTCGAGCTTGTGCTCGAAGCGTTGCAGACTGTTCACGTCTCCTCCTGCCTCCTCTCGTCCGTGCACACAACGGCTGACCGGGCGGATGGTCCCGCCGATCGTACTCATCACGCGAGCCGCCACCGGGCACCCCCGCAGCCCACGGGCGGATTGTGAGGCCTCGCCACCGGTGGGATAGCCTGTCCCCGCTTCATGCGCGAGTGGCGGAACGGCAGACGCGCTGCGTTCAGGTCGCAGTGTCCGAAAGGGCGTGGGGGTTCAAATCCCCCCTCGCGCACCACCACCGGGCGGTCTCCCAAGATCGCCCAGGGGATTCACACAACCCCCGTCCAGGTCTCCTGGGCGGGGGTTGTCCCGTTGTGGGGCGGCGTTGCCGCAACTGCCGCGTGCCGCAGGTCTGACTGTCCGGGTGGGCTTGACCCTTTGGGCAGACTGGAAGGCCATGGCTTGGCATCGGGGCGGGCGAGACGGCGAGCGAAAGGTCGGGACGTGGACAACAACGTCGAGCGCAAGATGTGTTCCTTCTGTGGCGTCCAGGGCCGTCAAGGTCTTCGATTCGCCGGCGGTCTGGGCGCCATGATGTGCGAGGGATGTGTAGCGGATTATCACCGCGTGTTCGAGACCCCCGCCGAAGCTGTCGAGGCGGCTCGCCCGCCCTGGGAAGCCATGTCCGACGCTGACATCCTGGGACAGTTGCCCCGGATCGAGAACACCGCGAGGCAGGTGAACGAGTTCCTCGTCGAATGGGTGGAGCTGGCTCGCTCACGCAAGTTGTCGTGGGCAGAGATCGGCAAGGCTTTCGGGACCTCGAGACAGGCGGCCTGGGAACGTTTCGCTCAACGTGTCGATGGCCGCAACGACCGGTCGGAGATCGCATAGGTGTCCCGTTCGTCTCGCTCGGAGAACCTGATCCTCAGGCCCGCGGGAATCAGAGTCGTCCGCGCATCCTCGGCGACCGGGGCGGGCGTTCGCTGGATGTCGTACAGCTCGAGCACTCTTCCCAGAAGAGCGGTCACAGTGAGCAGCCCGGCGTCACGACCGGGGCAACGGTGGAGTCCGCGCCCGAAGAGCAGAAGGCGCTCGATCGGTGCCCCGGATCAACCCAGCGACGGTGATCGAAGATGGCTGCCGCGCGGAAGAGTTCCGGGTCGCGGTGGATCACATACGGGCTCACCAAGAAGTTGTGCCCACGGCCGAACAGATGACCCCCGAGCCTCACCGCCCGAGACGCCGTGCGATGGAGGACCCAGGTCGGGGGATGCAACCTCATCGCTTCCAACGCGACGCTCCCCAGCACTTCGCGTGAGCCGCGAGCCTCCTCGACCAATTCCGGGTTCTCTGCCAACCGCCACAGCGCCCAAGCAGCGCCGGCGGCCGGGACTCGCTGGGCAGCCAGCAATGAACCGATCAGCAGGTCTGCGACGCGCGAGGGGCTGTGTCCCTGGCGCAGGGCCGTTTCGGCCACCTGTGCCGCGAAGCACGGCGCGGAACCGGGGTTCACCACAAGAGACCGAACGAGAGGGATCACGCCACTGCGCAGCGCCGCGTAGGCGCGGCGGACACGCAAGTTGGCCCGTGTGGGGACCCACTTCGGCAAGGACATCGGATTGCCGAACACTCCACCCAGCGCGTCGAGCAGAGGAGCCACGAGGCCATCGATCGTCGATGCACTGTCGGCGAAGTAGAAGCGAGCGACGGCGAGCGACGTGGCGCGTTCGAGAATGGGAAGCGGGTCGACAATCCGTGCCGAGGGAACGCCGACTGCGAACGCCTCGCTGACGCTGAGACGAACCAAGTCAGCCAACGGCTGCACCGCGCATGACCGGAGCCCGGGATTCAGCAGGCGTCTCGCAGGGTCGATCGTCGCGGCAGCGGCGAGATCTCGCCTGCCGTTGAGGAACGTTCCCGCGATGACATAGGTGTCGTGGGTGTCAAGGACCCTCGAGGCGAGCAGCGGGTCATTCACGACCGTCGTCCGTGAGTCGAAAGCGACCAGCGGTCCGTACTGGTCGCGCAGACCCAGCAGAAACCCAGTCCGGTCCGACTCGTACGCCTGTAGCGAACCGGTGAGCAGATCACCCTGGGGGCCTGGTGGGCCGGACCAGTCGCGTCTGCCCTCTGACGCGATCACCTGCTGCTATATCCAGATGTAGCCGGGCGCAGTGGATCGGCCCTGTGCTCGCTGGATCATTCGGTCGATGGTGAGGCGGACACGCAGCATGAGAGATCTCCTTCGAAGGTTGGCGGCCTTAGTGTCAAGGTGATCCTGACGAACGTCAGGGATTTCCTTACGGCGTGTCGGGCTCAATGCCACCGTCGTCACCAGGTTTGCTTGCCGAGACTGGGGGCGCCGGACTCGCCGGTCGGCGGACTGTCAGGGAAACCTTGACACGACCCGTAGAGACCCCCACACTTCACGCCAGTGTCGCTCCAACGGGGGGCCTCACTGTGGACGAAGGGAGCGCACGACGCGCAATCTCATCAAGGTCGGTGCCGGATCAGCAGCGACCGTAATTCTCACCGCCGGAGCGGCGTGGGCAGGCAACGCGTTGCACGGCGACGACGTGTCGTATGGCGTCGACGGCGGGACACGCGTTCAGGTGTGTGACAGGGAGGCCGACGGCTACGGGGTGCACGCTGACGCGGAGAGCTGGAGCGGGGGCACCTACCGAGTCGACGACCAGGACGGCTCTGGAGGCAGCTGCTCCAACACTGCTTACATGGGAAGCGTCAAGCGCCACCGCACGGTCGAAGAGCGCCCGGCGTGGTACGAGCCCGACTCGAAGGGCGACTGGAGCAACCACTGACAGCGACGCACTAGGGGCGGCCGGGGACATCCCCGGCCGCCCGACGGGGGAAGCGCAAGTGATCCTAGAAGTCGAACGCCTGCATGTGACGGTGCCCGGGCGTCCTCTCCTGGACGACGGCAACCTGTGCCTGCGCGCGGGTGAGACGGCCGCGATCGTCGGGCCGTCAGGAAGTGGAAAGACCTCCCTGCTGAACGCGATCGCAGGGCTGCACCCAGTTGACGCGGGCCGGATCATCATCGAACAGACTGAGGTCACGAATCTCAACGCGAAGCAGCGCGCGCGTTTCCGGCTGTCCAAGCTGGGACTGGTGTTCCAGTTCGGTGAACTTCTCCCGGAGCTTTCCGCCGTGGAGAACGTTGCCCTGCACGCTCGGCTGTTGGGCTGGGGTCGGGCCGAAGCGGAGAAGCAGGGCCTGCACTGGCTGGACCGCATGGGAATGGCCTCTCACGCCCACGAGCATCCCGCGTCTCTCTCTGGAGGGGAGATCCAACGGGTCGCCCTGGCTCGTGCGCTGGTCCACCGGCCCGTTCTGATCCTTGCTGACGAACCCACCGGCATGTTGGACGAGGAGAACACCAAGCTGGTGGTGGATCTCCTCATGAACACTGCGGCCGATGAAGGCGCTGCTGTGCTGCTGACGACGCACGATCTCGACGTCGCAGCAGGCGCGGACCACTGCTTTCGGCTCACCGCGGGCGCCCTCCACCGGGTGCCAGGTGCTGAGGCCGCCCCGTGATGCCTCTGCTTCGTATCGCACTCGGTCTGGCGCGTAGCTCTGAGCGCGAGCATCGCTGGCGTCTCGTCGTTGTGCCAGTGGTGGCGTTCGTGTCGTTGCTGATCGTCTGCGGGGGTGTCTCGCTGGTGGCAATGCACCAGCAGCAAGACCAACGACACCTCGACAGGTCGTTCGAACTGGCGACAACGCCCAGGTCGAGCGACGTCTTCATCAAACAAGAACTTGAGATCTGGCGAGGCCACCGCATCTTCGTGGCGTGGGTGGAGCCGGCCTCGGCGCTGGGGAGACCGAACCTCCCAGCGGGCATGACGCGGTTCCCTGAGCCGGGCGAGTCAGTGGTGTCGCCAGAGCTCGCGCGGCTCGCCACGGAGCACGAATCGGTGGCTCGGATGTTCCCGCAGCGGTCTGTCCTGACCGACGAAGGCATCCGCAGCGGTCGCGAACTGATTGCGTATCGACGACCGCCCGCCGGTCGCCTCATCGGAGGAGAGGAGACCGCGGTCCGACTTGCTGACGGGCGAGTCATCGGCGAAGGACCCTTGGCCCGGGCTGGAGCCTTCGGCGGCGAGGGAGGCGTCCCCATCTTTCCCGCAGACGCGCTTCCACTGCCTCAGCTGGCCGCCGGGGTCATAGCGGGGACGGCGATCCCCAGCGTGCTGCTTCTTCTGATGGGACTGACAGCTGCGAGCAAGGCCCGGGACCGCCGCCTCGCGCTTCTCGACGCGCTCGGGGCAACGGCGTACACCCGCGCGCGCCTCTGCGTGGCCGAGGCGTTGATCCTCACCGTCCCCTCCTTCGTGCTCGCGGTGGCCTGTTGGTATGTCATCGGCCAACGACTGACAGCCATTCCAGTTGTGGGCCTGCGGGTTGTCGGCGGTGACCTGGCCCTCTCGCTGACGGCCGTGAGCACCATCCTCACCGGCGCGGTCCTGGCGACTTCGACGCTTGCGGCCGCCACGGCTGGTCGTGGACTCAAGGACCGGGGCAAGGTCGGATTCGAGGCGGCCGGCACGCGGGGCAATCTCGGCTTCATCCCCCTGGGGCTGGCTCTACTGGCGTTCATCGCGGCCGACCTCGTGCCCGCCACGGTGTCCGGCGACGTCTTGTTGCTGGGCATGCTCCTCGCCCTGGGTGGAGCGCCCTTCGTGCTCGGGCCATCTTCCGACGGTGCGGGGGGGTGCTGGGGGATCGCGAAGCCCCGCGATCTCCCTCACTGGCCGCAGTATGGCGTGGCAACCCGTACGGCTTGCGCGTCCGTTCTATGGCATGGCCGCACTGGTGGTGTTGGCGTGGGGCGTCGCAGGCATCTATTCAGTCGGGGACATCCCCGAACCGACCAACCACTCCCTTGGCCGAGGCCCCAGCGCTGCAATCGTGAGCTGGCACGACCCTCGAGCCGAGGACATCGAGAGCCTGCGCGCCGGCCTCCCTTCAGACGTGGTCGTGCCGCTTGCCCGGATCTCTGCGACCTCCTCCTTATACGACAAGACCCCTGTCGAACCATCGAACGAGCAGGGCCAGCACCACTCAGCTGCGGACAAGCAGAAACATGCTCATGACGACCGACCCGCCGTCGACCAGAGTCCACCCGCTGCCCATGACCACAGCGTGCCGGTGCGGCTCGCGATGGGCACAACGTGCGCTGAACTCGCCACCGCCCTTGGCCCCGAGACCTGCAGTGGGGCAAGCACACTGACCGTGCAAGGCAGGGCGAGGTTGGTGGAGACCTTGGCGAAGTCAGTGCACGAGCCGATCACGGGCATCCGGATAGTCCGCGCAGGGCTGCCCACGTTCGATTCCGTGGCGGTCCTGGGTGCGCAGTCTCTGCCGCAACTGGATGAGCGGGTGCGGGCAGTCAGCATGTCCGCGCTTCCTGCCCCGCACGTGGACAGTGCAGTGTTCCGCCTGTCCCGACCAGCACAGACCCTCAACGGCTGGATCTTGGGCGTCGCCGCAATCAGTCTGGGAGCCCTGGCCTTGGCCAGCCTCGTCGCCATGGTCGACCGCTCACTGCAACAGCGCGAACAGCACCGGCTCCTCCTGAATCTGGGAGCATCACCGCATGCACTCAAGTCGCTGGGTGCTGCTCTCTTCGGTGTGTCCTACGCCGTCGCCTGCACCGTTGGAATGGGGATCGGGGTGTTCGTCTGCGCCCAGATGGTCGATGATGGAGTGCCACTGCCCTGGAGCCTCATCAACGCTGTAGCGGCTGTTCTGATCATTCTGGGATTGCTCGGCACAGGTGCCATGGCGTTGTTCAACGCCCGAGCCGTCTACCGGACCATTGAGTACCGGCTGAGCTCGAACGGCACGGGGAGGATCGCGGGGACTGCCGTCGACGGTGAGGTCGCCTAGGACGTGGACGACGCCATCGTGGACGGCGACCGGTCCGAGCTCGCCGGCGGCAAGGCTTCGACGACGGTGGCCCGTTCGTGGTCGAACGGCAGGGCGAACAACCAGTGGAACCCTGCCAGGCCCACCAGGCGGTGCAGCCCCAGGCAGGCCAGCACGATGAGGCCGGTGGCGGCCAGCGGGTAGAGGACCATCCCGGCTATCGACGCGATGCTCGTCCCGATGAACCGGAGCTCGTCGAGGAGCAGCATGTGGGCGAGCGCCAGCACCGGCATGTGAAGCACGTAGATCGGCATGGTGCGTCGTCCGAGAGCCGAACCCATCGCCGCACCCGGGCGCCACTGGGCCAGCAGCGCACAGGCCCGCACCGCCAGTGGCACGGCGAGCAGGCTCACAACGAACCGGCTCGGTTGTGCCTGATCACCCAGGACCACGGGAAGCACCGCGAGCACCGCCAACGCTCCCACCATCAGCAGGACAGGTCCGGGACGCAGCCTCGCCATCGTGGTGACCACGGACGGGAAGTGGGCAGCGAAGGCGAAGTAGAAGAAGTGCTGCAGCAGCGCCACGCGGTTCACCTCCTCGATCCCCAGCGCCGGTGTCGCCAGAGCCACTGCGGCGCCGATGACCACGACCATCCGCGGGTCGACCCGCGACAGCAGCCGCGCAACGAGGAAGTAGGCGACCAACGCGTAGAGGTACCACAGCCCGGTCGAGGCGACGACGAGGTTGGCAAGGAGCTCTGAGAAGTTGCGCGTCCGGTTCATCGCCAGCTCGTCGAGGACCAGGAAGGCGGCCGTGTGCAGGGTGAGCCAGAGCGCGTAGAGGTAGTAGACGTTCCAGACCCGCTTGCGGGCGACCTCGCGCCAGGGTC
Source organism: Nocardioides piscis (assembly GCF_011300215.1). NCBI lineage: Bacteria > Bacillati > Actinomycetota > Actinomycetes > Propionibacteriales > Nocardioidaceae > Nocardioides > Nocardioides piscis. The sequence continues at coordinate 1,018,864 of NZ_CP049866.1, read as the reverse complement.
GGGTCAGTGCGGAGCCTACGAACAGGCCGGACACCACGAAGAACAACGGCATCCGGACGGGCTTGAGCGCGTAGGAGAGCTCGATCCACGCGGTGTGGACCACAGCGAAGTCAGCCGGCACGACGTAGACGAGGTGCTTGCCGACCGTGTGGTGCAGGACGACCAGGAGGATGGACACCGCCTTGGCGGTGTCGGCCCACGCGAGCCGTCCGGTGAGGTCGCTAGCAGGCGGCTGGGGTCCGGGCACGGGGCGCAACGATAAGTCGTGGACAGCCGCGCGCCGGCATCTTCAGCCGGATCGAGACGGCCCCGGCCCACGAGCGACGACGAAGGCCCCGGAAGTCCGGGGCCTTCGTCGACACGATGAGTCTCAGATCACTTCCTGGGGATCTTGAACTTCTGTCCCGGGAAGATGAGGTCGGGGTTGTCGACGTTGTTGATGCGCGCGATCTCGCGCCAGTCGACGCCGAACCGGGCGCCGATCTCGGAGAGGGTGTCGCCCGACTTCACCGTGTAGACGTCGGGCTCGTTGGCCTCCTGGCGGGCTTCCTGCCTGGCTTCCTGGCGGGCTTCCTGCCGCTCCTCCTGGCGTTCCTCGCGCGCTTCCTCACGCTTCTCGCGGCGCTTGTTGGCCTTCTCCACAGCGCGCTGGGCGCGCTCGTCGGCCTTCCGGTCGGCGGCTGCCGCCTCCTCCTGCGCCTTCGTGGCCTCGGCCTCGGCGTCCTGGCGGGCCTGGTCGGCCTGGGCCTTCTCCTCGTCAGAGGCGGTCGGGAGCCCTGCCTTGGCGGCAGCCTCGTCGGCCTTGCGGCGGGCCTCGTCGGCGCGGGCCTGCGCCTCCACCTTGGCCTTGTCGGCCTCGGCCTGCGCTGCCTCGGCCTCCTTGCGTGCCTCGTCCGCCGCCTCTGCGTCGTCCGTGGTCACAGCGTCCTTGATCTTTTCCCACAAAGACATTGCGCGCTCCTTTCGTCGGAAGGCCGGACGGAGAAGATCCGTCGCTCGAGCCGTTTCGAACCTAGCCACAATGACCGACCTGCAACACCCGAGGCCGCGCTGGACCCACCCCTGCGGGGGTGGAGGTGTCCGCTCGGCGTCGGCGTGGCTAGCGTGGTCGGATCGATCGGTCAGACCAGCGGAGGACGAGATGGACGACGGCTTCGACCAGCGGAGCGAGGACGCCCCCGCCACAGGGACGGCTGCGCAGAGCCAGGCCCCGGGCCGTCACGCCGGTCCGAGGGACCCCGAGGAGCTGCAGGCGGAGCAGCAGCTGGCCGCGCGGGAGGCCAAGCGCCGTACGTCATCGCTGGAGGAGGTCCGCGACGGCGGCTTCGGGATGGGCTCGGCGGCCCCCCTCGACGACGGCGCGATGCCGCTCGGTCACCCGGTCAAGGCCTGGAAGGGCATCGGCGCGGTCAACCCCGGCGACCCCGGTTATGACGGCGCCGAGCCGGACGTGTGGTTCACCGACCGGGACACGGCTGAGTCGGCCGGGTTCTCCGGGGCCGACTGAGCCAGCACTACGCGCCGACTCGGCGGTTGGTCCGCGCCGACTCGGCGGTTGGTGCGCGCCGACTCGGCTATTCGCGCGTGAAGTCCGGGATGTCGCTGAGGTCGAGGGCGGAATAGCCGCGGCGCTGCCGGTAGGGCTTGAGGCAACCGGGCTGCGCACCCTGGACCCGCAGCCCGGCGAGGTCGCCCGCCTCGAAGCGGGAGTGATAGCCGCTCGGCGCAGGCGAACGGTCGCCGGGGTGCATGACCTGGATGTCGTCGGCGTAGTGCTCGAGGCCGAAGGCGTGGCCGAGCTCGTGGATCAGCACGAGCCCCATCGGCTCGGTGGCCGGGTCGTCGAAGGTGAACGGATATTCGGCGGCATACGCCATGTTCATGGTGACCCCGGGGCGGCGGATCTCCAGGACGACCTTGTTGTTGGAGCGTCGGCGAGCGGGCTTGAGGGTGCCGGGGCCGCCGCGTCCGACGGCCTGGACCAGGGCGGGATGGTCGGTCTCGCTCGACCACGCGATCACCATGTCGGTGCCGCGCTGGTAGTTCTTGTCGTCCAGCGGCACGGCGGTGGTGGTGCCGACATACTTCGTCCGGAAGCCCGTCGCCCGCTCGATGAGCTCGACGGCCTGCTGGGTGAAGGGGATGACGGCCTCGCCGGCGTGGCCCGGGTTGATGCGGTACTTGATGGTCCTGCACGGGTTCCAGGCGAAGTTGACGCCCTTGTAGCTCATCCGCTCGTAGGCGGAGGTCGAGCCACGCGGCGTCCACGGCACCGCGACCTTGAACTTCGTGGCCTTGAAGACCTTGGCCCGGTCGCGACGGGTCCTGGGTGCGACGACCCGCACCTTGTGGGCGCCGTACCAGTCCATGGTCCCGGTGATCGTGAACTTGCCCTTTCGCTTCGTCCTCGCCTTGTCGATGGTGTGCCAGCCGTCGGCCCACCGCACCTGGAGGTGCACCTTGCGCTTCGTGCGAGCGCGCACCTTGCCCGTGACGGAGTAGGCGGAGGCGCCGGAGACGAACGACGTCGTGCCGTAGTCGACCTTGTCGCGACCCTTGCCGCCGGGGCGCTGCTCGGCGTGCACGGGCGAGGTGGCGAAGCTGGTGAGCAGCAGGCTCAGCACGGAGACGAGCGCCAACATGGCCAGGCGCAGGCGGTGGTTCATCGAGTTCTCCCGTTGGTCGTGTCCGGTGCTTGTGCCACCGAGACCCCCGGCGCAAACCCAAGGGTGCCTCATGGGTCGAGATCGCCATCCGGATACTGGTTGCCGTGATGAGCAGCGAGGGTCCGCAGGCACCCCGACCGGGCGCCGAAGGCCTCTCCGAACCGCTGCGGTCGAGGTGGAGCCCCAGTGTGTATGACGACCAGCACACGTTGTCCCGCGCTGAGATCGACCTCCTGCTCGCCGCCGCGCAGTGGGCTCCGTCGGCCGGCAACTCGCAACCGTGGGTGTTCTTCGTCTGCGAGCGCGGCTCGGCCAACCACGCCAGGCTCGTCGCGCGACTGAGCCGCGGGAACTCGGGCTGGGTGCCGCGTGCCTCGGTCGTCTTCGTCACCGCGGCGCAGGTCCGCACCGGCGACGAGGACGACGCACCTGCCTACAGCGACTACGCCCTCTATGACGTCGGCCAGGCCGCAGCACACCTCACCCTGCAGGCGCGGACCATGGGGTTGCACGCCCACCAGTTCGCCGGCTTCGACCACGAGGGCCTCGCCAGCGACCTCGAGCTGCCTGCCACCCACGTGCTGCTCACCGGCGTCGCCGTCGGGATGCAGGGCGACCCGTCGACGGTCGACGAGCGGACCGCCGCCCGCGACCACAAGGCGCGTGTCCGCCGAGGGCTGGACGAGATCGCGCGGGCCGGTGCCTGGCAGGAGAGCTGGCGACCAATCCGGATCGGCACCCCTGACGAAGGACAGACATGACGACGATCGAGGACTTCTCCGCACGAGCCATCGACGGGACCGAGACCGACCTGTCGGCATACGCAGGCCAGGTCGTGCTCGTGGTCAACACGGCGTCGCAGTGCGGGCTCACCGGTCAGTACAAGGGGCTGCAGGAGCTGCAGGACGAGTACGGCGACCAGGGGTTCACCGTCCTGGGCTTCCCGTGCGACCAGTTCGCCAACCAGGAGCCGGGTGACGAGGACGAGATCGCGACCTTCTGCGAGCGCAACTTCGGCGTCGACTTCCCGCTCTTCGCCAAGGTCGACGTCAACGGCAAGGACGCCCACCCGCTCTTCGAGTGGCTGCGCTCGGAGAAGGGCGGGCTGCTCGGCGGACGGATCAAGTGGAACTTCACCAAGTTCCTGGTCGGCCGCGACGGCACGGTCATCTCGCGGCACTCGCCGACCACCGAGCCGGCCAAGCTGGCCAAGGAGATCGAGAAGGCGCTCTGAGCGGGCGCGACGGGGTCAGACGACGGGGTCAGACGACGAGGTCGGCGTATTCCTCGTGGCGCTCGATGTAGCCCTTGATGAAGGTGCACTCGGGCTTGACCTTGAGGCCCTGGTCGCGGGCGGAGTCGAGGGCGAAGCGGGCGAGCTTGCTGCCCAGCCCCTGTCCGTCGTGACCGTCCTCGATGACGGTGTGCGGCATCGTGGCGACACCGTCTGAGGTCGAGTATTGGGCGAAGCCCGCCACGTCGTCGCCGACGAGGATCTCGAAGCGGCCGGCCTCGGGGTTGTCGCGCAGGGTGGTCTCGGGGGTCTGTGTCATGAGACCAAACCTAGGTGACTTGCCCGTAACCCGCGCGGGGGAGCAAGGTCGCTCCCATGGCCGCCACCGCTTCGTCCTACTCGATCACCATGCGCCTGCACACGGCGCCCGACCACGGGGTCCTCGGCACCGTGGCCACCACCATCGCGGCGGGAGGGGGCATCGTCACCGCGATCGACGTGGCCGAGTCACGCCACGACCGGATCGTCCTCGACGTCACGTGCTCGGCCGCTGACCAGGACCACTCGCAGGAGCTCGTCGCAGCGGTCGAGGCGATCGACGGGGTGGTGGTGCACAAGGTGTCCGACCGGACCTTCCTGCTGCACATCGGCGGCAAGATCAAGGTCGAGTCGAAGGTGCCGCTGCGCACCCGTGACGACCTGTCGATGGCCTACACGCCCGGCGTGGGCCGGGTCTCGATGGCGATCCACGACAACCCGGAGGACGTGCGCCGGCTGACGATCAAGGGCAACTCCGTCGCGGTCGTCACCGACGGCTCGGCGGTCCTGGGCCTGGGCAACATCGGTCCGGGTGCCGCGCTGCCGGTGATGGAGGGCAAGGCCGCGCTGTTCAAGCGCTTCGCCGACATCGACGCCTGGCCGATCTGCCTGGACTCCCAGGACACCGACGAGATCGTGCGTGCGGTCGAGATGATCGCGCCCGGCTTCGGCGGCATCAACCTCGAGGACATCGCCGCACCCCGCTGCTTCGAGATCGAGCGTCGCCTGTGTGAGTCGCTCGACATCCCGGTCTTCCACGACGACCAGCACGGCACCGCCATCGTGGTGCTGGCGGCCCTGACCAACGCCCTGCGCTGGGTGGAGAAGCCGTTGCAGGAGGCGCGGATCGTGGTCGCCGGCGCCGGAGCGGCTGGTACGGCGATCGTCACCCTGCTGCTCGCCGCCGGAGCCCACGACGTGGTCGTCGTCGACCGGGAGGGTGCGCTCACGGCCGGCGACGATTCGCTGCCGCCCGCCCAGGCCGAGCTCGCCGGGGTGACCAACCCGCGCGGCGCGACGGGTTCGCTGCGCGAGGTGCTCGTCGGGGCCGACGTCTTCATCGGCGTGAGCGCGCCGGGGGTGCTCCAGCCCGAGTGGATCGCGGACATGGCCGAACGGTCGATCGTCTTCGCGCTGGCCAATCCCGACCCCGAGGTCGACCCGGCTGCGGCGGCGGAGCACGCGGCCGTGGTCGCGAGCGGGCGCTCGGACTATCCCAACCAGATCAACAACGTGCTGGCCTTCCCGGGGGTGTTCCGCGGGCTCCTCGACGCGCGGGCCGAGGACGTCAGCGTCGACATGCTGCTGCGGGCGGCCAAGGCGATCGCCGAGGTCGTCACCGACGAGGAGCTCAACGCGCAATACATCATCCCCAGCGTCTTCCACGCCGACGTCGCCAAGCACGTCGCGGCGGCGATCAGTGGCAAGGCCCCCCACGAGCACTGACCGCCCGCCGCCGCACGGTCAGCCGATCACTCGCCGGGGCCACCAGAACCTGTCGCCCAGCCAGAAGGCCAGCGCCGGCACCAGGACGGTGCGCACGACGAGGGTGTCGAGCAGGACCCCGATGCAGATCACGGTGCCGAGCTGAGCCAGCACCACCAGCGGCAGGACGCCCAGGACGGCGAACACCGCCGCGAGGAGGATGCCCGCACTGGTGATGACACCGCCCGTGGCGGACAGTGCGCGCAGCATCCCGACGCGCGAACCGTGCTCGCGCGCCTCCTCGCGGGCCCGGGTCACCAGGAAGATGTTGTAGTCGACGCCAAGAGCGACCAGGAACAAGAACGCGAGCAGCGGAACCCCGTTGTCGAGGCCCTCGAAGTCGAGCAACCGGGTGAAGACCCACCAGGAGATCCCCATGCTCGCGGCATAGGTCGCCAGCACGGTCGCCACCAGCAGCAGGGGCGCCACGACCGCCCGCAGGAGCACGAGCAGCGAGGCCAGCACCAGGGCCAGGATCAGCGGCAGGATCAGCAGTCGGTCGCGGGCCGCGCTGTCGGCCTCGTCGAGGCTCTCGGCCTCGGTGCCGGTCACGTGCGTGTCCGCGAACGGCTCGAGCGACTCCCGCAGGGCGAGGACCGCGTCGCGTGACTCGTCGGTGCCCGCGGCTGCGCCGAGGACGACGTCGATCTGCGTCACCCCGGCCCCCTGCGAGCTGACGGCCGAACGCTGCACGCCGGGGACGTCGGCCACCGCGGCCAGCACGTCGTCGGCAGGAGCACGGGTCATCACCTGGGCCGGGTCGGACACCCCGGCCGGGAACGACTCGCCGAGGCGGTCCGCGGCCGCGATGGCCTCCGGCCGGTCGAGGAACTGGTCGGCCTGGTCGAGGCCGGTGTCGATGCGCAGCACGCCGGATGCCATCACCGCGAGGACGACCAGGGTCCCGGTCACGAACGCGACCGGGCGGCGCGCCACGAGGGTGCCGATGCGGTGCCAGGACGAGTTGGTGTCGACCAGGCCGGGCTCGCCGACCCGGGGTGCGCGCGGCCAGAAGACCCAGCGACCGAAGAGCACGAGCGCGGCCGGGAGCACCACGAGCACGAAGGCGGCGGCGACGACGATGCCGATGGCACACGCCAGACCCAGGCCGCGCGTCGCCGGCACGACCGAGAGCAACAGCGTCAACAGGCCCAGCACCACGGTGGTGGCGCTGGCGAGGACGGGCTCGGCCGTTCGGCGTACGGCGATGCTCATCGCCACGTGACGGGACTCGTGGACCTTCAGCTCGTCGCGATAGCGCGAGATGAGCAGCAGGGCGTAGTTGGTGCCGGCTCCGAAGACCAGCACCGACAAGATGCCCACGGTCGACTCGTCCCAGGCGACGTCGAGCAGCGCCAGCACCTGGGTGGCGACCACGGCAGCCAGCCGGTCGGCGACGCCGACCACCGTGAGCGGGATGAGCCACAGGACCGGGCTGCGATAGGTCAGCAGCAGCAACAGCGCCACGACCCCGGCAGTGACCAGCAGCAGGTCGGTGTCGGCGCCCTGGAAGACGGCGGCCAGATCGGCCTGGATGGCGGCCGGCCCGGTCACCTGGCTGGTGAGCCCGCTCGGCTCGTCCTCACTGAGCTGGGCGCGCAGCTCCGTGACGAGGTCGGCGTTCTGCGTGGCCGAGGTGGACTCGATCGGGACGACCGCGATGGCCGCCGTCCCGTCCTCGGAGAGCGTCACCGGGCCCGCCGGACCGGAGGGCACGGCTCCGAGGGAGCCGGCCTGGCGGCCGAGGTCGGCGACGACGTCCTGGCCGAGGTCGCCCTCGTCGCTGGTCCACAGCACCACCGCGGCCGAGGAACCCTCGTCCGGGAGCTGGTCGCGCAGCTCGGCGCCGAGCGTGCTGTCGAAGCCCGCGGGCAGCTGGTCGAGGGGGCTACGGTCTCGCTCACCCTCGCCCAGGCCACCGATCAGCGCGCCGGCGAGGAGCAGGGGCAGGAGGGCCACGAGCCAGGCTGTGCGGCGTCCCAGCGCGGGAGAGATGCGGGCCTGGGGCCGGGATCGGGTGTCGGGCGCCTGCGTGTCCTGTGCCATGGGAAAGAGTGCTCCTCGGGGAAGGTGTGAGATATAGTTAAGCATATTAGTCACTAAGAAGGTGAAACACATGACCAGCAAGACCGGCACACCCGCTGGGGTCGCACCCGACCCCTGGGAGCAGACCGGCAGCCTGCTGGCGCTGCGCGAGTGCACCGAGAGCGCCGCTCGCGTGCGAGGTGCGGTCGCGCGCCGTGCCGGACTCAGCGAGTCGGAGGTCGGCGCTCTGCAGCACCTGATGTCCGAACCCCTCGGACCCGCCGAGCTCTCGCGCCGGCTGCGCGTCAGCACGGCTGCCGGCACCGGCATCGTGGACCGCCTGGCCGGTCACGGCCACGTGACGCGACAGGCGCATCCCGACGACCGCCGACGCACCCAGGTGCTCGTCACCGCGTCGGCGCGCGCGGAGGTCTTCGGCCTGATGTTCCCGATGCTCAGCGCGTTGCGTGAGCTGGACGCCTCCTTCGACGCCGACGAGCGCGCGGTGGTGGAGCGCTACCTGCGCGGTGCGGCCGCCGCGTTCCGCGAGATCACGGACCCGCCCGAGTCGCCCGAGTCGGAGCCCGGGACCGTCACCCCATCCGCGACGAGACCAGCGCAGCCCCGATGATCCCGGCCTTGTTGCGCAGCTCGGCCGCGACGATCGGGGTCTTGATGTCGATCAGGGGCAGGAACTTCTCGCTCGACTTGCTGACCCCGCCGCCCACGACGAAGAGCTGGGGCGAGAAGAGCCGCTCGACGGTGCGGTAGTAGGTCGTGAGCCGCTCGGCCCAGGCCTCGTAGGAGAGGCCTTCCTCCTCGCGGACCGAGTTGGCTGCGCGCGTCTCCGCGTCGTGACCGTCGATCTCGAGGTGGCCGAGCTCGGAGTTGGGGACCAGGACACCGTCGTATATCAGTGCGGAGCCGATCCCGGTGCCGAGCGTGGTCATGATGACCAGTCCACGTTGACCGCGCGCAGCGCCGTATTCGACCTCGGCCAGGCCCGCGGCGTCCGCGTCGTTGACGACGTGGACCTCGCGGCCCAGCGCCCGGGTGAAGACGGCGTCGGCGTCGGTGCCGATCCAGGCCGGGTCGATGTTGGCCGCGCTCTGCACCACTCCGTCGTGCACCACGCCGGGCACGGTGACGCCGACGGCCGACTGTGAGTCAGGGAAGCGGGCCACCAGCGTCTTGAAGACCTCCGCGACGGCGTCCGGCGTCGCCGGCCTGGGCGTGTTGATCTTCTCCCGGTCACCGGCGAAGTCGCCTGCTGACAGGTCGACCGGGGCCGCCTTGATCCCGGTTCCGCCGAAGTCGATGCCGATGGGGTGCTCGCTCATGGCTCCACCCTGCCCGAGTGGTGGGCGACGGGCCAACGCCGCCCTCAGCGGGCGATGAACTCCAGCAGTCGGGCGTAGAACTCCTCGGCCTCGGCCGGCTGGAACTCGTCAGGCAGCTCCGGGTCGTTGAACAGGTGGCCGGAGCCGGGGTAGGTGAAGGCCTCCACGACTCCGCCGGCCTGCTCGACGTCGCTGCGGAACTCCGCGGCGACCTCCGGCCCGTCGTCGAAGGGGTCGTCCGCGGTGGCGTGCACCTGCACCGGCACGCCGGGCGGCCACTGCGCCTCGAGGAACCGCATCGGCAGGGCACCGCCGACCAGCACCAGCCCCGGACGTCGTCCGGCCGCTGGCTGGCGACGAACTGCGCCATACCTGCTCCGTTGGAGAAGCCGACGCCGAAGAAGGGGCCGTCGACCTCGGACGCGCTCACGGCGGCGCTCATCAGGGCCGGGAAGCCGATCGCCTTCATGTGGGCCATCGCCGGCTCGTAGGTGTCGAAGGTGAGGCCGTCGTACTGGTCGACGACGACGGGGGTGTGGCCGGCGGCGCGCAGCCGGTCGGCGGTGTCGGTGATGCCGGCGCGGATGCCGAGGACGGAGTGGAAGACGACGACGGTAGCCATGGCCCGACGCTAGCGCGACGAGCGGACAGGACTGGTCCGCCTCTCGAGCCCTGCGAAAATTGCCCCTTGCCAGGTCGCTTTACAAGTCCTATGGTTTTGTAAACCTCGACGGCAGGAAGGCCCCAACAGATGAGCCTGAGCGAATCGATGAGTGGCACGGTCCCCGCAGGATCGACCGACGGCTGGCGCGATCGGAAGCGCTATCTGTGGCTGATCGGGCTGGTCGTGCCGAGCCTGGCGTTCGTGGCCATGGGTGGGTATGTCGCCACCGGCTGGCCGATCTGGTTCTGGGTCGGCCCGATCGTCATCCTGCTGGTGGTCCCGGCCATCGACCTGTTGACCGGGCTGGACCGCTCCAACCCGCCGGACGACGTGATCGAGGCCCTCGAGGCCGATCGCTACTACCGCTGGATCACGTATGCGTTCCTGCCGATCCAGTACGCCGGGTTCGTCGGCGCGATGGCGGTCGCGGCCGGCTGGGACGTCTTCGGACTCCTCGGCGAACCGCTCGGCACGCTGGACAAGATCGGGCTGGCCGTCTCCATCGGCTGCATCGGCGGGATCGGGATCAACACCGCCCACGAGCTCGGCCACAAGAAGGAGGCCAACGAGCGCTGGCTGTCCAAGGTCGCGCTGGCGCAGGTCGCCTACGGCCACTTCTACATCGAGCACAACCGCGGCCACCACGTCCGGGTCGCGACGCCCGAGGACCCCGCCAGCAGCCGGCTGGGGGAGAGCTTCTATGCATTCTGGCCGCGCACGGTCCTCGGCTCGCTCAAGTCGGCCTGGCGGCTGGAGAAGCGCCGCTATGCCCGCAAGAAGCAGCACCCGTTCCGTCTGGGCAACGACGTCCTCAACGCATGGCTGATGACGGCGGTGCTCTGGGGCGCGCTCATCGCCTGGCTCGGGGTCGGCATCACGCCATACCTGCTCATCCAGGCGGTCGTCGGCTTCTCGCTGCTCGAGGTCGTCAACTACATGGAGCACTACGGGATGTTGCGGCAGAAGGTCGGCGTCGGCGAGCGACAGCGCTACGAGCGCGTCCTGCCGAGCCACAGCTGGAACTCCAACAACATCGCCACCAACGTGCTGCTCTACCACCTGCAGCGCCACAGCGACCACCACGCCAACCCGACCCGGCGCTACCAGGCGCTGCGCGACTTCGAGGAGTCGCCGGTGCTCCCGACCGGCTATGCCGGGATGATCGTGCTGGCCATCGTCCCGGCCGTGTGGCGGCGCGTGATGGACCAGCGGGTCGTGGACCACTTCGGTGGTGACGTCACCCTGGCCAACATCAGCCCCCGAAAGCGCGAGACCTATCTGCGGCGCTACCCCGCGCCCGGGGTGGACGGGCGCGAGCTGCGTGAGGACGAGACGCCCGGGCTGCTCGCCGACGAGGTGCTCGCCGCGCGGTGCCCCGGGTGTGGCTATGCCTACGACGTGGCCGCCGGGGACGAGCACGAGGGCTTCGCGGCCGGCACGGCGTGGGCCGACATCCCCGTCGACTGGTGCTGCCCGGACTGCGGCGTGCGGGAGAAGGCCGACTTCGTGCCGATGGAGCCGGCGACGCGCTGACAGGCCCAGCTCGGCTCGGCTCAGGGCGGCTCAGCCCAGCCGGCGGCGGTCGTCGGGCAGCCGGACGGTCCGGCCCGCCCGGTCGAGCCGGTCGAGCAGCGGCAGGACCACGCGACGGCTGGTGCCCAGGGACTGCCGGGCGGCACTCGTCGTGAACGGCTGGTCCAGCGTCTGCAGTCGAGACACCGCCTCGTCGGCCGCGTCCGGGAGCAGCACGATCCCCGGTGCGACGCGCCACAGCAGCCCCGCCCGCTCGGCCGCGGCGAGCGCGCGTTCGTCGAGCCCGAGCTCGCGCAGCCGGTCGGCGGTCGGAGCGGCGAACGGGGCGTCGGCCAGCTCCCGCTGCACCGTGGCGACCGACGCAGCGATCGACGGGGGCAGGCCGTCCGTCCCCGGCCCTCGCACCCGACCGTCGACCACGCGCAGCGGGGGTCGCACGAGCGCCTCGGCGATCTCGCCCGCCGGCACGCCGAGTCGCGTGGCCAGCACCGACACGGGGACCGCTGGGTCGAGCGGGTGCTGCCGGGCGTGGGCCTCGACGAGCTCCGGCAGCCGTCGCGCCAGCGCCTCGGCCGCGCCGCGACCGACCAGCCAGGGCCCGACGACGAGGTGGTCGCCGTCGGTGAGAGGTATGCCGAGCTGCTGCACCCGGTCCCGGTGGGCGACCCCGCGGCGGGCGAGCTCGTCGTCCAGCCGCGGCGTGCCGTCGGCGGAGGCCAGGACCTCGGCGCGGCGGGCGGCGGCCCCTCGACGCCGCAGCCGGGGTGGGTCGGGGTCGAGGACGTCAACCCGCCACACGGTCCGCCGGCCGGGGTCGCGCAGGAGGCACCGGTCGCCGATGCGCAGCGGCAGGGGACGTTCGAGGCTCAGCCGGGCGATGCCCGGCCCCATCGGGCGGTGCCGCACCGCCAGGTCCGCGGCACCGATGTGGAGCCGGGGATTGAGCGGCGGGTCGTTCGGGCCGGTGACGCGCACGTCGACGACCGAGGTGTGGTGCCACGCTCCCGCGGTGGTCAGGACACTGCCGCGGGTGAGGTCGTCGACGTCGCCGGTGAGGTTGAGCGCGACCCGGGCGACCCCGCTGACGGCCGACTCCTCGCGCTCGAGGGCCTGCACGCCGCGCACCCGCACGACGCGGCCGTCGCCGGCCAGCACGTCACCGACCCGCACCGTCCCGGCAGGCAGCGTGCCGGTGACCACGGTGCCGGCGCCGCGGACGGTGAAGCGCCTGTCGACCCACAGCCGCACGGCCGCGTCCGGGTCGGGGGTGGGAAGGCCGGCCACCATGGTGACCAGCGCCGAACGCAGGTCGTCGAGCCCGGCCCCGGTGCGCCCGCTGAGACTGATGACCGGCGCGCCCGCGAGCGTCGTCGCGGTGATCTCGGCACGTGCCCGGGCGACGGCCGGGCCCGGGTCGGCCAGGTCGCTGCGGGTCACCGCGACCACGCCGTGCGAGACCCCGAGCGCGTCCAGGGCTGCGAGGTGCTCCGCGGTCTGTGGCATCCACGGGTCGTCCGCGGCCACGACGAGCAGCGCGGCAGGCACCGGGCCGACCCCGGAGAGCATCGTCGTGACGAACCGCTCGTGCCCGGGCACGTCCACGAACGCCACGTCCCCCACGCCGTCCAGCGCGGTCCAGCAATAGCCGAGCTCGATGGTCAGCCCGCGCCGGCGCTCCTCGGCCAGCCGGTCGGGATCGCTGCCGGTCAGCGCCCGGACGAGGGTGGACTTGCCGTGGTCGACGTGCCCGGCCGTGGCGACGACGTGCATCAGGCACCCTCAGCAGGGTGGCGAGCGTCGACTGCCCGTCGTATGGCGCCGGCCACCTCGGCGTCCTCCTCGGGGGCGACGGCGAACAGGTCGAGCAGCAGCCGGCCTCTCACCAGGCGGCCCACCACCGGCGGGTCGCCCGCACGCAGGGCGAGGGCCAGGTCGGTGGACACGTCGGGCGACAGGGCGACCGCACAGCTGGGCAGCGTGACACCGGGAGCACCCCCACCCCCGACCGCGCCGTCGGAGTCGATGACCTCCGCCCCGGCCTCCGGCGGGAGCGCGGCGGCGATGTCGCCGGCGCGGCGGCGCAGCGTCTCCACGTCGACCCCCAGGGCAGCGGCGACCGGCGACTCGGGGCCGGCCAGCGTCGCCTCGAGGGCAGCCAGGGTGAGCTTGTCGACGCGCAGGGCCCGGGCGAAGGGGTCGCGGCGCAGTCGCTCGACCAGCTCGGCGTCCCCCAGGAGCAGGCCGCACTGCGGTCCTCCGAGCAGCTTGTCGCCGGAGGCGGTGACCAGCGAGGCCCCGGCCCGCAGCGCGGTGGCCGCATCGGGCTCGTCGGGCAGCCGAGGGTGGGGACGAGCAGGCCGGACCCGATGTCGACGACCACCGGCACCCCGAGGGTGGCCAGCTCGGAGACCGACACCGAGGAGGTGAAGCCCTCGACCGTGAAGTTGGAGGGGTGCACCTTCAGCACGAAGGCCGTGTCGTCGTCGACCGCGGCGGCGTAGTCGGCCAGCCGCACCCGGTTGGTGGTCCCGACCTCGCGCAGGCGGGCACCGACCGACTCGAGCAGCTCGGGGATCCGGAACCCGTCGCCGATCTCCACCAGCTCACCGCGCGCGATCACCACGGTGCCGCCCTCGGTCGGCCGGGTCAGCACCCGGGTCACCAGGGCGAGGGCTGCGGCCCCGTTGTTGACGACGTGGACGGCCCCGGCGTCGGGCACCCGCGCAGCCAGCGCGGACAGGGCTCCGGCGCCGCGTCGTCCCCGCCGTCCGGTCGCCAGGTCGAGCTCGACGTCGGTGGCCCCCGCCGCCGTCCGCACCGCGTCGGTCGCGGCAGCGGACAACGGTGCCCGGCCGAGGTTGGTGTGCACCAGGACCCCGGTGGCGTTGATGACGCGGCGCAGCGTGGTGGCTGACGCGGGCAGCGCCGCCACCGCGTCGTCGGCGACCGACTCCGGGGCGACCAGCCCGGCGCGACAGCGCTCGAGCGCGTCGGCGACGGCCGTCCTGACCAACGAGGTGCCCAGCCGCAGCGCGGCCTCGCGCAGGCGTGGGTCGGCGAGCACGTGGTCGGTGCGGGGCGTGGCCCGCCTGGGATCCGGCACCGCACCCCTTCTCATCAAGAGACGTCTGGCGGAGGCGGACGGGAATCGAACCCGCCTGACCCAGGTGCTGGGCCACAGCGGTTTTGAGGACCGCGTCCGTCACCAGACGAGAACCGCCTCCGCCCCGGACTCTAGCCATAGGTTGGCTCCATGGACTCCCCCCTGAGGCTGACCCAGTTCGCGGCGGGCGGCGGCTGCGCGTGCAAGGTCCCACCCGGCGAGCTGGAGCGGGTGCTCGGCCGGCTGGGTCGCGGCCGGGCGGGTGGTGACCTGCTGGTGGGCCTCGACGACGGTGATGATGCCGCCGCCGTACGCATCCATCCGGCTCCCGACGGGAGCGGTCGCGCGGTGATCGCGACGGCCGACTTCTTCACGCCGGTCGTCGACGACCCCTACACCTTCGGCCGGATCGCCGCGGCCAACGCGATGTCGGACGTCTATGCCATGGGCGGCACCCCGGTCGTGGCGGTCAACCTGCTCGGCTGGCCCCGCGACCGGATCCCCTTCGACGTCGCCGCGGAGGTGCTCCGCGGCGGTGACGACGCCTGCGCCGAGGCGGGCGCCTTCCTCGCCGGCGGCCACAGCATCGACGACCCGGAGCCGAAGTACGGACTCGCGGTCACCGGCATGGCCGACCCCGACCGGCTGCTGCGCAACGACGCTGCCCAGGCGGGGATGCCGCTGACCTTGACCAAGCCGATCGGGCTGGGTGTCCTCAACAACCGGCACAAGGCGACGGGGGAGTGGTTCGAGGAGGCGGTCGCAGTGATGACCGCCCTCAACGACGACGCGAGCCGGGCGGCGCTGGCGGCAGGCGCGCGAGCCGCCACCGACGTCACCGGCTTCGGCCTGCTCGGACACCTGATGAAGATGATGCGCGCGAGCGGCACGACAGCGGTGATCGAGGCGTCGGCAGTCCCCTACGTCGAGGGCGCACGGTCCTCGTTCGCCGAGGGGTTCGTGCCGGGCGGGAGCCGGCGCAACCTCGACTGGGTCCGGCCGTATGTCGATGCGTCGGTCGACGACGACGAGCTGGTCCTGCTCGCCGACGCCCAGACCTCCGGCGGGCTCCTGGTGGTCGGCGAGCTGCCGGGACACCCGGTCATCGGCGAGGTCGTCGCGAATCGCGAGCACGCTCTGGTCGTCCGCTGACAGCGCGAATCACCTCACCCCATCGGGCGGTGGACGGTCCCGTCCGACATCCGTAGTGTCGTGGGTCACACCGCATGGAGCAGGGGGTCGCCAATGTCAGGGTCTCGGTCCTTCCTCCCTTGGCCGCTGCTGCGCCAGCTCACCGGCGGCGACATCCTCGGCCGCGGCGCGGCGGTCCGCTCCCGCCGTACGGACGAGGTCGAACCCCGGACCACCACGGCGGACAGGGTCGCCAAGAGCGTCTGCCCCTACTGCGCCGTCGGCTGTGCGCAGAAGGTGTTCGTCAAGGACGAGAAGGTCGTGCAGATCGAGGGCGACCCCGACTCGCCCGTCAACCGCGGTCGGTTGTGCCCCAAGGGCTCGGCGAGCAAGAACCTGGTGACCAGCGACCTGCGCCAGACCAAGGTCCGCTATCGCCGGCCCTTCGCCACCGAGTGGGAGGACCTCGACCTCCACGCGGCGATGGACATGATCGCCGACCGCGTGGTCAAGACCCGCCGCGACTTCTGGCAGGAGCAGGACGAGAAGGGTCGCCGCGTCCGCCGCACGATGGGGATCGCGAGCCTCGGCGGCGCCACGCTGGACAACGAGGAGAACTACCTCATCAAGAAGCTCTTCACCGCGATGGGCGCGATCCAGATCGAGAACCAGGCGCGGATATGACACTCCGCCACCGTCCCCGGTCTGGGGACCAGCTTCGGTCGCGGCGGCGCCACAGGGTTCCAGCAGGACCTCGCCAACGCTGACTGCATCATCATCCAGGGCTCCAACATGGCCGAGGCCCACCCCGTGGGCTTCCAGTGGGTCGTGGAGGCGAAGGAGCGCGGCGCCCGGGTGATCCATGTCGACCCGCGCTTCACCCGCACGAGCGCGCTGGCCGACAAGCACGTGCCGATCCGGGTGGGCAGTGACATCGCCTTCCTCGGCGGCATCATCAGCTACGTCCTGGAGAACGGGCTCGACTTCCGCGACTACGTCGTCAACTACACCAACGCCGCGACGATCGTCAGCGACGACTACCTCGACACCGAGGACCTCGACGGCCTGTTCAGCGGGTTCGACGCCGAGAAGCGCGCCTACGACCCGACGAGCTGGCAGTACGCCCCCGAGGACGGACCCGGCGAGCAGAGCCAGGCCCAGGTCGACAGCTCCGAGGAGCAGTCGGACAACCGCGAGACCGCGGCCGGGATGCAGCACGAGGCGCACGGCATGCAGGTCGACGCCCAGCCGAGGCGCGACGAGACGCTCCAGGACCCCAACTGCGTCTATCAGGTGCTTCGGCGCCACTTCTCGCGCTACACCCCCGAGATGGTCGAGAAGACATGTGGTGTCTCCCAGGCCGACTTCCTCGAGGTGTGCCGAGCATGGACCGAGAACTCGGGACGCGAGCGCACCACGGCGCTGGTCTACAGCGTCGGCTGGACCCAGCACAGCGTCGGCGTGCAATACATCCGCGCCGGCGCGATCCTCCAGCTCCTGCTGGGCAACATGGGACGGCCCGGCGGCGGGATCATGGCGTTGCGCGGGCACGCCAGCATCCAGGGCTCCACCGACATCCCGACCCTGTTCAACATCCTTCCGGGCTATCTCCCGATGCCCAACCCCGACGACCACGCGAGCCTGGACGACTGGGTGAGCAGCGTCCGCAACCCCGGGAGCAAGGGCTTCTGGTCCAAGGCCGACGCCTACGCCATCAACCTGCTCAAGGCCTACTGGGGCGACGCGGCGACGCCCGAGAACGACTTCTGCTTCGACTACCTGCCCAAGATCACGGGCGACCACGGCACCTATCGCACCGTGCTCGACATGATCGACGGCAAGGTCAAGGGCTACTTCCTGCTCGGCCAGAACCCCGCTGTCGGCTCGGCCCACGGTCGGGCGCAGCGACTCGGGATGGCCAACCTCGACTGGCTGGTCGTGCGCGACCTGTTCGAGATCGAGAGCGCCACGTTCTGGAAGGACTCCCCCGAGGTGGAGACCGGGGAGATCGTGACGCAGGAGTGCGCAACCGAGGTCTTCCTCTTCCCGGCTGCCTCCCACGTGGAGAAGGAGGGCACCTTCACCCAGACGCAGCGGATGCTGCAGTGGCGCGAGAAGGCGGTCGAGCCGCCGGGCGACGCCCGCTCGGAGCTGTGGTTCTTCTACCACCTCGGCCGCCTCGTCCGGGAGCGGCTGGCCGACTCGGGCGACGACCGCGACCGGCCCGTCCTCGACCTCGCCTGGGACTACCCCCTGCACGGGGAGGGGGTGGCCCCGGGGTGGGGCGAGCCGAGCGCCGAGGCGGTGCTCAAGGAGATCAACGGCTACGAGGTGGCGACCGGTCGCCCGCTGTCGTCGTTCCTCGAGATGAAGGCCGACGGCTCGACCCTCGGCGGCTGCTGGATCTATTCGGGTGTCTTCGCCGACGGGGTCAACCAGGCGGCGCGTCGCAAGTCGCGCCACGAGCAGTCCGACGTCGCCCCCGAGTGGGGCTGGGCGTGGCCGCTCAACCGCCGCATCCTCTACAACCGGGCGTCCGCCGACCCCGAGGGCAAGCCGTGGAGCGAGCGCAAGGCCTATGTCTGGTGGGACCCCGAGCTCGGCGAGAACGGCGAGTGGACCGGGCACGACGTGCCCGACTTCGAGAAGACGAAGCCGCCGTCCTATCGCGCACCGGCAGGCGCTGACGGGGTCGCCGGGATCGAGGGCATCGACCCGTTCATCATGCAGGGCGACGGCAAGGGAGCCCTCTACGTCCCGCAGGGCCTGATCGACGGTCCGATGCCGACCCACTACGAGCCGGTCGAGTCGCCGTTCCGCAACCCGATCTATGGCCAGCAGGCCAACCCCACGCGGAAGGAATATCGCCGCAGCGACAACCGGATGAACCCGTCGCCGCCCGAGGAGCACTCCGAGGTGTTCCCGTTCGTCTTCACCACCAGCCGGCTCACCGAGCACCACACGGCCGGCGCGATGAGCCGCTATCTCGAGCACCTCGCCGAGCTCCAGCCGGAGATGTTCGTCGAGGTGTCGCCGGCGCTGGCGCAGGAGCGCGGCCTGGAGCACATGGGGTGGTGCCACGTCATCACGGCCCGCTCCGCCGTCGAGGGACGGGTGCTGGTCACCGAGCGGCTGCGGCCGCTGCGGGTCGAGGGGCGCACCGTCCACCAGGTGTGGATGCCCTACCACTGGGGCCAGGGCGGCCTGGTCAGCGGCGACTCGACCAACGACCTGTTCGGCATCTCCCTCGATCCCAACGTGCTCATCCAGGAGAGCAAGGTCGGGACCTGTGACGTCCAGCCGGGGCGGCGCCCGACCGGACCGGCGCTGCGGTCCTTCGTCGCCGACTACGCCCGGCGTGCCGGGGTGGACGACGACGTGCACGGACCGATCGTGACGGCGTCCGAGGCGGCCCAGACGCAGTCGGCGGTCGGCATCGACCGCACCGAGGAGGAGAGCGACCAGTGATCGGACGCAACAGCTTGTTCGGCCCCCTCGACCCGGCCCCCGATGCCGGATATGTCGATGCGCCGGCGCGCAAGGGGTTCTTCACCGACACCTCGGTGTGCATCGGCTGCAAGGCGTGCGAGGTCGCGTGCAAGGAGTGGAACGACGTCCCGGAGAACGCCTTCGCGATGCTCGGCACGTCCTACGACAACAGCCACTCCCTCAACGCCAACCAGTGGCGCCACGTCGCCTTCATCGAGAAGCAGGCCCCGACGCCTGCACCGACGCCGGAGCCCGTGTCGCTCGGGATGCCGTCCGTCGGTGCCCAGCCCAGCGACGTCGCGGACGAGGAGAAGCCGGACTTCCAGTGGCTGATGTCGTCGGACGTGTGCAAGCACTGCACCCATGCCGCCTGCCTCGACGTGTGCCCCACCGGTTCGCTGTTCCGCTCGGAGTTCGGCACCGTCGTGGTGCAGGACGACATCTGCAACGGCTGCGGCTACTGCGTGGCTGCCTGTCCCTATGGCGTCATCGACCGCCGCCGGGGCCCGGAGGGCGACCCCAAGGTGGGCATCGCCCAGAAGTGCACGCTCTGCTACGACCGGCTCAGCGACGGGCAGAAGCCGGCGTGCGCCCAGGCCTGCCCGACCGAGTCCATCCTGTATGGCGACGTCGACGAGCTGCGCCAGCGCGCCGACGAGCGGGTGGCGCTCCTCCACGAGCGCGGCATCATGGACGCGCGGCTCTATGGCAACGACCCCGACGACGGCGTCGGGGGGACCGGAGCCATGTTCCTGCTGCTCGACGAGCCGGAGGTCTATGGCCTGCCGCCCGACCCGGTCGTCACGACCAAGGACCTGCCGGCGATGTTCAACCGGGCCGGGATGGCTGCGACCGCGATGCTGGCCGGCGCCGCGCTGTCGTTCCTGAGGAGGCGGTGACGGTGCGACCACCCGACACCGCACAGGCCCACCACCACGGGGGCAGCCCCAGCCGGGCGCGCGGGAGCGGGCGCGGCGGCGACCGGGTGATGGTGCCCGAGGCCGACTTCACCTCCTACTACGGGCGCCCGATCGTCAAGCCCGCGCCGTGGGAGCACGACATCGCGATCTATCTCTTCACCGGCGGAGTCGCGGCGGGGAGCTCGATGCTCGCGGCGGGTGCCGACCTGACCGACCGGCCGGCGCTGCGCCGGGTGGGCAGGCTCGGGTCGCTGGTGAGCCTGGCGCTGAGCATGGGCGCGCTCGTGCACGACCTGGGCAAGCCGAGCAGGTTCATCAACATGCTGCGGGTGGCCAAGCTGACCTCGCCGATGTCGGTCGGCACCTGGATCCTCGCGCTGCACGGCCCGTTCGCGGCAGCGGCCTCGGCCGCCGAGGTGGTGGGCATGCTGCCGGCCCGCTGGCAGCGTGGTCCGCTGGGGATCCTGCTCGTCCTGGGTCGCCCCGCCGGGATCGTCGGCGCGCTGACCGCGCCCCCGGTCGCGGCCTACACCGCCGTGCTCCTGGCCGACACCGCCACCCCGGCGTGGCACTCGGCCTTCCGTGAGCTGCCCTTCGTGTTCTGCGGATCTGCCGCCGCGGCGTCGGGGGGGCTGGGACTCCTCGGGACGCCCGTCGACCAGGCCGGTCCTGCGCGCGCCTTCGCCGTGGGTGGCGCAGCCGTCGAGCTGGCGGCCGAGCGCCGTATGGAGCAGTCGATGGGGATCTCGGCCGAGACCCTGCACCAGGGGACGGCAGGCCGGTGGATGCGAGCGAGCATCGCCCTGACGGCGGCCGGGGCCGTCGGCGCGTTGGCCGGTCGTCGCAGCCGCGCGCTGTCGATGGCGTCGGGCGCGGCCCTGATGGCGGGCTCGCTGTGCACCCGCATGGGCGTCTTCGAGGCGGGCATCGCCTCGGCCAAGGACCCGAAGTACACCGTCGTTCCCCAGCGGGAGCGGGTGGATCGCGGAGAACAGGTGCGCTACCAGGGCTGAGACCCCCGGGCGGGCTGCCCGGGACGAGATGAGGAGTCGGACATGACGGACACCAGGGCAGCAGGGACGCGGACGATGAATCGCTGGCTGCTGGTCGCCGGCGCGCTGCTCCTCCAGCTCGCCATCGGCGGGGTCTATGCCTGGTCGGTCATCGGCGGGGCGCTCGAGAACGCCGAGTCGTGGGAGCTGAGCAAGGTGAGGGCGTCGCTGCCGTTCACCGTCACGATCGGGATGATCTTCATCGGCAGCTACATCGGGGGACGGCTCCAGGACAAGCGTGGGCCGCGCGTGGTGGCGCTGGCGGGAGGCGTCATCTACAGCGTGGGCATCCTGATGGCCTCGTTCTGCAACGGCGCCGACGACTACTGGCTGTTGATCGTGGGCTACGGCGTGATCAGCGGCTTCGGCCTGGGGTTCGCCTACATCGTGCCGATCGCGATGCTGCAGAAGTGGTTCCCCGACAAGAAGGGCCTGATCACGGGGCTGGCCGTCGGCGGCTTCGGCTTCGGGGCCGTGCTCACGGCACCCGTCGCGCAGTGGCTGATCGACCGGGACCCCGAGGACCCCACCAGCGCGTTCCTCCCACTGGGACTCGCCTACCTGGTGATGGCGCTGATCGGCGCGTCGGTCTTCCGCAACCCGCCGCAGGGCTACGTCGTCGCGGGCTACGACCCCCCTGCCCAGACCGCACGCGGCGCAGCCGGTGCCGACTTCACCCAGGGCGAGGCGCTGCGCACGCCCCAGTGGTATCTCCTCACCGCGATCCTCACCCTCAGCGTGAGCGCCGGGATCTCGCTGATCTCCCAGGCCAAGCTCAGTGCCACCGACATCGCCGGCTTCAGCGTCACCGGGGCCGCCGCGCTCGTGGGCGTCCTCGCGATCTTCAACGGAGCGGGCCGCGTCGTGTGGGCCGGGATCTCCGACAAGATCGGCCGGATGCGGACCTTCGCCGCCATCCTGGTCCTGCAGGGTGTCTGCCTGATCGCCCTGCCGCACGCGGAGAGCGCCGTGCTCTTCTCGATCCTCGCCGCGATCGTCTATCTCTGCTACGGCGGCACCTTCGGCACGATGCCGGCGACCGCGGGCGACTTCTTCGGGCTCAAGAACGCCGGCGCCATCTATGGCCTGATGCTCGTCGGCTGGAGCCTCGGCGGCATCCTCGGACCGGTCCTCGCGTCCGCCCTGATCGGCGAGGACAAGGCCTACACGGTCGCCTACACGACCGTGGGCGCCATCGCCCTGGCCGCGGTCGTGCTGACGTTCGTCACGAAGCCACCCGCCGCCCGGGGCGCACCCGCCGCGACCCGCTCCGCGTCGGTCTAGACTCCCGCGTCTGCCTAGACTCCCGTGCATGCCGCCGTCCCTGCGTGATCGCCTGGTCGCCGCCGCGGTGGAGATGACCACAAGCCAGGGCTGGGCCAAGGTGACGATGGCCGGGCTGGCCGCCGAGGTGGGCGTCAGCCGACAGACCGTCTACAACGAGATCGGCACCAAGAGCGCGCTGGCCGAGGCGATGACCCTTGCCGAGCTCGCCCGCTTCCTCGACCTCGTGGTGGCCGCCTTCGACCAACACCCCACCGACCTCCCGGCCGGGATCGAGACGGCGATCTGCGCCGTGCTGGAGCACGCCCAGGACAACCCACTGCTGCACGCGGTCGTGTCGGCGACGCACGGCGCCGACACCGAGCTGCTGCCGCTGCTCGTCACCAACGCCTCCCCGCTGCTGGAGGTGTCGAAGGCCCTGCTCACCGACCGGGTCGCGGCCTTCGATCCTCCCCTCACGCCCGGTCAGCTCGAGGCGGCGATCGACATGGTGGTCCGGGTCGTGCTCAGCCACGTGATGCAGCCGAGCGGGACCCCGGCGCAGACCGCCGCCGACATCGCCTTCATCGCCGGCCGGGTGCTCGCAGTCTGAGCGCGCGCTCCTGCGCCGCCTCGGCGGCGGAGCGGAAGGCAGCCAGGACGTATGGCGGCACCCGCATCCCCTCCTCGTGCGCCCACAGCAGGTCGCGCTCGACGCGGGAGATCGACTCCGCGAACGCGGTCACGTCGTCGTGGATGCCGAGGGTGCCCATGACGTCGCCGAAGTCGGCCCGCTGGTCGTCGTTGTTGACGCCGACCGGCGCGAACGAGATGGCTCGCAGGCGGCACACGAGCCAGGTCTGCCAGGTGGCCAGCTGTGCGGCCAGTCCGCGCGCGGAGAGCTGGTAGAAGGCGTAGTGGCCCGGCTCCTGTCGCTTGATCGGCGCCACGATCGTCTCGCTCACCGCGCGCTCGCCGAGCCCGCGCACCCCGTCGTGGAGCAGGTTGTAGGCGAGCACGGCTGAGCGCTCGGTCGCCATCCCGGTCAGGTAGTAAAGCATCCGGGTGACGTCCTGGAGCCTGTCGATGCGCCCGAGCGCCCCGAGCACCTTGACCTTGGCCGAGACCGTGTCGGTGTCGGGTGTGGCCGGAGGTCGTCCGAGTCGGGTCTGGAGCTGGTCGAGGATGAGCCCGTGCCGGATCTCCTGCGGCTGCCAGACGTCGGCATAGAAGCGTCGGTCCACCTCAGGAGGGTCGGGCAGCATCGTCATCAGCTCGAGCACGTTGCGGTCGACCTCGAGCTCCACGCGGGCCATGTAGTCCAGGACGTGACCGAAGCGGGTCGCCAGGGTGGCCGGGTCGCGGACCGTGAAGTCGACGCTGTCGAGGTCGATCGGCGGGTGCTCGTGCTCCAGCCGGTCGACATGGTCGACCAGCCGAACCTCGTCGAAGCGGAGGCGGGTCACGCCGGACATCCTAGAGTCGTGCACGTGACCTCTTCGGCGCCGCCGGCCCTGCGGATGGGTACGCCGAGCGGCCGGGCCGTCATCGCGGCGGCGGTCCTCGGCTCGGGGATGACCTGGCTGGACGCGACCGTGGTCAACGTCGCGCTCCGCTCGATCGGTGAGGACCTGGACGCCTCCCTGGCCCAGCTGCAGTGGATCAACAACGGCTATCTCGTCTCCCTCGCAGCGCTGATCCTGCTCGGGGGTTCGCTGGGTGACCGGCTGGGTCGGCGGCGGATGTTCGTGGTCGGCACCATCTGGTTCGCGCTGGCCAGCCTGCTGTGCGGTCTCGCCCCCAATGCCGAGACGCTGATCGTGGCCCGCGTCCTGCAGGGGATCGGCGGTGCGCTGCTGACGCCGGGCAGCCTGGCGATGATCCAGGGCGCCTTCGTCCCCGACGACCGGGGCAGGGCCATCGGCGCGTGGTCCGGGCTGGGCGGGGTGGCGGCGGCGATCGGGCCGTTCGTCGGAGGCGTGCTCGTCGACCACGCCTCGTGGCGCTGGGTGTTCCTGATCAACCTGCCGCTCGCGGTGGTCACGGTGCTGATCGCCATACGGTCCGTGCCGGAGACGCGCGACCCGACGGCCAGCGGCGACTTCGACGTCGTCGGGGCGGGTCTCGCCACGCTCGCGCTGGCCGCCATCACCTATGCGCTGATCGACTGGAACGCCGTCGGCGCCGGGGCGGCCGCCGTCGGCGGGCTGCTCGCGGCCGTCGCGTTCGTGCTCGTCGAGGGCCGCCGCACGTCGCCGATGATGCCGCCGGCGTTGTTCCGCGACCGCACCTTCAGCGCCGCCAACGCGATGACCCTGCTCGTCTATGCGGCGCTCGGCGCGATGTCCTTCTTCCTGGTGCTCCAGCTGCAGACCGTGAGCGGCTACAGCGCCCTCGAGGCCGGGCTCGCGTCGATGCCGATCACGGTCTGCATGCTGCTGCTGGCGGCCAAGGGCGGTGAGCTCGGCAGCCGGATCGGGCCGCGCATCCCGATGACGGTCGGGCCGGTCGTCATGGCGATCGGCACCGCCCTGGTCGTCGGCGTCGACGAGGACGTCGACTACTGGCTCGAGGCCTTCCCGGGGCTGACCGTCTTCGGTCTCGGCCTGGCCCTGATGGTCGCGCCGCTGACCGCGACCGTGCTGGCCGCGGCCCCCGACGACAAGGCAGGCATCGCCAGCGGCGTCAACAACGCGGTGGCCCGAGCCGGGTCGCTGATCGCGGTGGCGGCGCTGCCGACGGCCGTCGGCCTCTCCGGTGAGGACTACGCCGACCCGTCGGTGTTCGCATCGGCATACCCCGTCGCGATGTGGGCCTGCACGGTGCTGCTCGTGCTCGGTGGTCTCGTGTCCTGGCTGACGATTCCCGCCGCTGGGCGCGAAACGTAGGCTGGGTCGGTCGAGGGAGGGTCCATGGCACGACGTGCACACGTGGCGATCGCTGCCGCCGTGCTCCTGCTCGCGACCGCCTGCGGCGACGAGCCCAGCGCCGAGGCCCCGAGCCCGTCGCCCTCCGCGAGCGTCTCCTCCCCGGAGGCCTCCGCGGCGCAGGGCCGCAAGGGTACGAAGGCGAGCCCCGCGTCGAGCGAGACCCCCACCGTCGCCGACCCCGAGCACGCCGTCGAACCGCCCGGACCCCGCGAGGGCCGCCTGGTCTACGCCGACCTGATGATCAAGGACCAGGACGCGCTCGACGACGAGCTGATCGAGGAGATCAACTCCCTCAAGAGCGTCCGGCGCTCGCTGGTGCTCTCGCTCGGCGACGTCGGCATCGAGAACAGGGTCATCAACATCGGCGCCGTCGACCCGTCGACATACCGCAACTTCACGCCCTTCGCGTCTGCCGAGCTCCAGTCGCAGTGGGACCGGGTGGCGGGCGGCGAGGTGGCGATCGACCAGGCGCTCGGCAAGCGGCTGCAGGACGACGAGGGCTACCTCAAGCTCGGCAACGACGAGGACGCACCCAAGGTGCACATCGGCGCCTATGCCCCGCAGGTGCCGCAGATCGATGCGGTGGTGAACGAGAAGTGGGGCGAGGAGCTCGGCATCCCGAGCGACAACGCGATGCTCGTGTGGACCGGCACCGACTCACCGCGCTTCGTGATGGAGGACCTGCAGAAGATCGTCGGCGACTCCGCGGCGGTCTCCATCCTGGGTCCTGACCTCGACCCCGGCGCCAAGCAGACCGCCGTGCTGACGGGTGGCTCGGTGGCCGAGGCGGTCGGCACCTTCCGCTACACGGTGCTCGGCGGGGGCCGGATCGCTCCCGACCAGTCGTGGGTCGACGCCAACATCCGGACCGAGCCCGTGCCGATCCTGGGCAACGTCACCTGCCACAAGGTCGTCCTGCCCCAGCTGCGCGCGGCGCTCCTGGAGATCCAGAACACGGGCCTGGCCAAGGAGATCAACCCCGGCGAATATGCCGGTTGCTACTACCCCCGCTTCATCGCCAACACCCAGCAGCTGTCCTTGCACTCCTTCGGGATCGCGCTGGACCTCAACGTGCCCGGCAACCTGCGCGGCACGGTCGGTGAGATGAACCGAGCCGTGGTGGCGATCTTCAAGGACTGGGGCTTCGCCTGGGGTGGCGACTGGGGCTACACCGACCCGATGCACTTCGAGATGAACGCGATCGTCGACCCCGAGTGATCGCGGAGCGGCGGAGCGGCGGAGCGGCGGACCCGGACCCCGCTCGCTCGCCGCTCGCCGCTCGCGCTTGTAACGCGCTGTCCGGTGCACCTTCGCGTCGTTGGTACGGCGCACAAGCGCATGTGACAGCGCGTTACAGCGGGTGCCGCGGCCGCAGCGAGGACCACCACGAGGATCGGCTAGCGCAGCGGGTGGGCCAGCTCGTCGGCGGGCAGCCGGGCCAGCGAGATCGCCAGGACGGCGAAGACGACCGGAGCCAGACCGGCGATGAAGAACGTGGTCCGGAGCCCGATCGCGTCGGAGACCGGCCCGGCGAGCGCCATCGAGACTGGCATCAGCGAGATCGAGACGAAGAAGTCGAGGCTTGCGACCCGGCCGAGGAGCTCGGGGGGCACCCGGCGCTGCAGGAGGGTGCCCCAGATGACCATCGGCGCGGAGAAGAGCGCCCCGATCACGAAAGCGGCGACGACCACCTGCCACACCGCGTCGGCCAGCCCGATGGCCAGGAAGGGCAGCGACCCGAGCCCCCAGCCGAGGTTCATCCAGGTGAGGTAGCGACGAGGCATCCGCACCGAGGCCATCACGAGCGATGCGAGCGCCCCGCCGATCCCGAAGGCCACCAGGACATAGGAGTGGTCGTCAGGTCCGCCGCCGAGCCGGTCCTTGATCAGGAACGGGATGAGCACCTCGAGCGGGCCCATGATCACCAGCACCATCAAGGAGGCAGAGAGCAGCGTGGCCAGGAGCCAGGGGGTGCGCATCATGTAGGCGAAGCCCTCGCGCATGTCGCGCACCGCCGAGCGGATCGGATGGGTGGCGTGGTCCTCGTCGAGGGTGCGACGCAGCGGGGTCTGCGGCACCCGCAGCAGCATCAGCAGGCCGACTCCTCCCGCGATGGCCGCGACGGCGAAGGCGGCTCCGGGACTGGCCATCGCGACGACGGCACCAGCCACCGCCGGGCCGAAGGCCTGCCCGATGGCCGGTCGCACCATCCCCTCGAAGCCGTTGACCGCCTGCAGGTCGGACTCGGCGACGAGCGCCGGCAGCCAGGCGGAGTAGGCCGGGTAGTAGAAGGCCATCCCCATGCCGGTGACGAAGGAGATCGCGGCCAGGATCGCCAACCGGTCGAGGTCGAGGCTCGACAGGGCGGCGATCGTCCCCATGCCGACGACCTCCACGGCGGCGACCACGAGCAGGATCTGCTTCTGCGGGACCCGGTCGGCGACCACGCCCGCCAGCAGTGCGGGGATGACGACGCCGATCGCCGACGCCGTCGAGACCACCGACAGCTGGGCGGCTCCTCCGCCCATCCGGATGACCTCCCACACGAGGCCGACGATCCACATGCCGTGCGCGAAGGAGGTGCAGACCATGGCCAGCGCAAGCCAGCGATAGCCGGGCGAGCGGAAGGGGGTCAGTGCTCGGGGGAGCCGCCGGCCGACCTGCTGGTCGCCGACGGTGTCCTGCACTGCGTCGACGAACGGATCGGTCACGGTCGCCAGTGTGGCTGACGGGGCCGACAGCGGCGAGCGGTTTGTTCTGGACAGTCCGTGTCAATCCGCACCCTCCGCCCCGTCGGAGAGGTGCGGATTGATGCGGACCATCGCCGCAGTAGCCTCGGCGCATGCGCGCCGTACAAGTCCAGACGCCCACCGGTCCCGCCGACGTCGTCGTCAACGAGGTCCCCGAGCCGACCCCCGGGCCCGGTGACGTGCTCGTCGAGGTGCACAGCGTGGGGATCTCCTTCCCCGACCTCCTGCTCAGCCGCGGCGAATACCAGCTCAAGCCCGAGCCGCCCTTCACCCTCGGTGTCGACTTCGCCGGCACGGTGGTCAGCGGCGGCGGCTTCGAGCCCGGCCAGCGGGTGGCCGGGGTCAACGCGTATGGCGGCGCAGCCGAGCTGGTCGCCAACCCGTCGATGTTCACCTTCGCCCTGCCCGACTCGTTGTCCTTCGACGAGGGCGCCGCCCTGCCGATGAACTACCTCACCGCCCAGTTCGCCCTCAAGGACAGGGGCGACATCAAGTCCGGTGAGACGGTGCTCGTGCACGGTGCCGCGGGCGGTGTCGGCACGGCCACGATCCAGGTCGCCAAGGGGTATGGCGCGCGCACCATCGCCGTCGTCAGCACCGAGGACAAGGCACAGGTCGCGCGCGACGCCGGCGCAGACGAGGTGGTCCTGGTCGACGGGTTCAAGGACGCCGTCAAGGACCTCACCGGCGGTCGCGGGGTCGACATCGTCCTCGACGTCGTGGGTGGCGACCTGTTCACCGACTCCCTGCGCTCGCTGGCCGAGCAGGGCCGCCTGCTGGTCGTCGGCTTCGCTGCCGGCCAGGGCATCCCCGAGGTCAAGGTCAACCGGCTGCTGCTCAACAACATCGATGTCCGCGGCGTCGGCTGGGGTGGTTATGCGATGACCCGTCCGGGCTTCATGCAGGAGCAGTGGCAGGAGCTGTTGCCGATGATCGAGACCGGCGTGGTGAAGCCGCCCATCGGCTCGACACACGCGATCGACGGCTTCGGCCAGGCCCTGCTCGACATGGACGAGCGACGGACGCTCGGCAAGTCGGTCGTGCGCCTGCGGTGACCCTGGGGCGGGGCGACGCTCAGCCCTTGACCTTCAGCTTGAGCCGGGCGGGCTCGTAGCCGCCCTTGGCCGCCTTGAAGACGACCTTCCCCTTCTTCCTCGGCTCGTACTTGATGACGCACACGCCCGTGGCCCTGGTCCTGCACGAGAAGCCGCCGCCCTTGACCTTCACGCCCTGCACGCCCTTGCCGCCCTCGGTCACCTTGAACTTCACCTTGGTCACCAGCCCGACCTTGGCCTTCTTCTTCGACGACCTCAGGGTCAGGGCGGGGTCCACCACCGTGGCATGGACGCGCGAGGTGGCGCTGTCGTTGACCAGGAGCACGGCGCCGTCCTCCGACCCGTTGATCGCCAGGTCGCGCAGGTCGCTGCCGGCAGGCGCGCCCGCGTCGCCCGGCACACCTGTCGCGAAGCCGGTCGGTCCGGTGCGGGTGAAGCTCGTGTCACCGCTCTCGGTGGTCCAGCCGAGCCACAGCCGGCCCGAGGGCGTCGCGGACATGGAGATCCGATCGGCGCCCACGCTGCCCGGCACCTTGGTCGCTGAAGTGCTGCCGACCTCCCACAGGCCCACGCTGGCGTCGAGGTAGCCGAGAGGGTAGGCCACGACGACGCCGCCACCGGGTCGCGCCACCATGGCCACCGTCTGGTCGGGGGCCGAGGAGTCGTCGCCGACGCTGGACCCCGGCGCCTTCATGATGGCGCCGACGCTCGGGTGGATCTGCTGGACGAAGATCCCGGAGGTGCTCGCGTCGCCGCCGTTCTGATACCAGGCCATGAAGACGTCGTCCCCGGAGCTGACCAGCGACGTGTGATAGCTGCAGCAGTCGGCCATGGTCGTGCTCTGGTCCTCGGGCGCCGTGTTGCGGGCTGCCGGGTCGGTGGTCTCGATGGCGCCGACCCGCCAGGCGTGGCTGCCGAGGGCAGGCACGGCGGTCACCGGCGTGCCGTCCGCGAGCAGCGTGGCGCCGAGACCGTAGGCGGCGTAGACCGAGTTGTTCTTGGTCAGGGCGCGGGTGCCGAGGGTCCACGCCGACCCGGAGGCGTCCGAGGTGGCCTCGGCTGCCCGGCCGTCCCCGGTGGGTCCTTCCCCGAGCCCACCGAACACGACCCGGAGCCCACCGGAAGGCGTGACCATCGCGGGATAGATCGACGCGACTCCGCTGCCGGGCGTGACCACGGTGCTGTGGGATGCCACGCCCCCGGCAGAGGTCAGGGCGGTGTGGACGATGCTGCCGTCCTGGCGGTAGAACGCGTGGACGACCCCGTCGGCGGTGCGGGCGGTGCTGATCTCGGCCAGGCTGTCGACCGGTCCGCTGTTCACGGCCGTCCAGCCAACGCTGCTCGATCGTGCGGATGACGGGCCGCTGGGGCTGTCCGCGCCGACGGCCGGAGTGAGCGAGGCGACCGTGAGGCACAGGGCGGAGAGGAGGGTGAGACCGACGGGACGGCGCAGGTTCATGGCAGAGCTCCGGGTGTGCGGGGACCTTGGTGGGGGAGGTGGTGGACGGATCAGCGCTTGACCTTCAGCTTCACCGTCGTGTCGACATAGCCGGCCTTGGTCGCCCTGGCCTTGATCTTCTTCGGCCGTGGGTAGGCGCGGAACCGGATCTGGCACTTCCCCGAGCCGTTGGTGGAGCACCTCTTGCCCGCGGCGCGGACCAGCACCCCGGCGACCGCGCCGTCGACGTCGGTGACCTTGAACCTCACCCGCTGGACGCGTCCCACACGCCAGCGGCGTGGCGAGGCCTTGAGGATCATCTGCGCCTCGACCGACTGGGCGTGCATCCGGGTCGGGTCGCCGGCGGCGTTCGCGGTCAGGACCACCTCGGCGCGGAGGGCACCGGCGCTGCTGACCTCCAGCCCGAACGTGCTGTACATGTCATCGAGCCGGGTGGGGCTGCGGTCGATGTTCCAGCCCGACGCGGCGACGCGCGAGGCGCGGGGGGTGTAGCCGATCGGCCCCTGTGCGGCCACCCACAGGTGGCCGTCCGGCAGGGCCGCCAACGCCACGTTGTTGGGGCCGTCCATGCCCCGGACCGAGTAGGTGCGGCCGGTCAGGATGTCCCACAGCACCACCTTGTCGGCGATCGCGTATGCCGCCACCGGACCGACTCCCGGACGGTCGACGACGGCGACCGGTGCGCCGGTGCTGGTCTGCGAACCGGGGGCTCGCACGGGTGCGCCGAGGGACGGCCACACCTGACGGGCGAAGATCCCGCCGCCGCGGTGGCTCTCGTAGACGACGTGGACGCTCGCCCCCGAGGCGACCAGGGAGGCCGCCATCGCGTCGTGGTCGGTGAACTCCTGCACGGTCGAGCCCGGCAGGGCTGCCTCCGGCACCACACCCACGTTCCAGTGGAAGCCCCCGGTGTCGCCATACCCCGTGATCGGCGTCCCGTCCGGCAGGTGGGCCATGGTGACGCCGCCGTCGGTGGTGCCCTTGGCGAGCACCTCGCGCGGGACGACCCACGAGGCGCCACCGTCGGACGAGACGGCGGTGTAGACGCCCTTGTAGGAGAAGAAGTCGGCCGTGCTCCCGTCGATCGAGCCACGGAAGGCCAGACGCAGGCTGCCGTCGCCGTTGACGCCGAGGTCGACCGGGGTGCTGAGCTGCGACCAGTCGCTCGCGAGGATCCGGGTCACCGGTCCCTGGGTGCCGGTCGGCGAGATCGTGGTGTGCTCGTAGTTGTGGGTGCGATCGGCGTTGTCGACCAGCCAGACCACGTGTTGCATCCCGTCGGCGGTGCGGGTGACGCTCGCGCGTGCGAAGTTGGGCGAGGCGCTCGAGGTCAGCGGCGCCCAGGAGCCAGTGGTGACCCGCTCGGCGGACGGGTCGGCGAGCGCCCCTGCACCCACCGAGGGAGCCAGCAAGATCGCGGACGCAGCGAGAACGGCAGTCAGTCGACGCAGGTGCATGTGAGTCTCCCCGTGATGAGCGGCCCCTGCTGGGATCACAGGACACAATGGCACCGACAGGCAGCCATGTGCGCCCTGGTCTGGACCACCTGTCCCGGAGGTCGGCGTGGCCCTGCGCGTTAGGGTCGGACCCGTGACGATCCTCGATGACGCCCGCCCGGGCATGAACCCCGACATCCGTCCCCAGGACGACCTTTTCGGCCACGTCAACGGACGTTGGCTCGACGAGACACAGATCCCCAGCGACCGCTCCAGCTGGGGCCCGTTCGTGGAGCTTGCCGACATCGCCGAGGCGCAGGTGCGCGACATCATCACCGAGATCGCCCAGAAGCCGTCGGACCAGCTCGATGAGGAGTCGCGCAAGATCGGCGACCTCTTTGCATCCTTCATGGACGAGGCGGCCATCGACCGCGCCGGCACCCGTCCCATCCAACGGCTCGTCACGGCGGTCGAGGCCCTGCGGGACGTGCGCGACCTGGCGGCCTTCCTCGGCGAGTTCGAGCGCATCGGCGGGGCGGGGCTCTTCGGCTCCTACGTCGACACCGACGACCGCAACTCCGACCGTTATCTCTTCCACATCACCCAAGGTGGCCTCGGCCTGCCCGACGAGAGCTACTACCGCGACGACAAGTTCGCCGAGGTCCGCGAGAAGTACGTCGCCTACCTGACCCGGCTCCTCGAGCTCGGTGGCCACGACGACGCCGCAGCAGCCGCCCAGACCGTGCTCGAGATCGACACCCGCCTGGCCAAGGGCCACTGGGAGCGCTCCGAGACCCGGGACGTGCAGAAGACCTACAACCTGACGACCCTCGAGGAGCTCAAGGCGCTGGCGCCCGGCTTCGACTGGGACGCCTATGTCACCAACCTCGGCGGCAACGAGCAGACGCTGGCCGAGTCGTGCGTGCGACAGCCCTCCTATCTCGCCCACCTGTCCACGGTGCTCGACGAGGTCCCGATCGAGGACTGGAAGTCGTGGCTGCTCACCCACGTGCTGCGCAGCGCGGCGGCCTACCTCCCCAACGAGTTCGTCGAGACCAACTTCGACTTCTATGGCCGCACCCTCAACGGCACCCCCGAGCTGCGCGAGCGCTGGAAGCGCGGTGTCTCGCTGGTCGAGGGCGCGCTCGGCGAGGCCGTCGGCAAGGTCTATGTCGATCGGCACTTCCCGCCGGAGGCCAAGAAGCAGATGGACGAGCTGGTCGACAACCTGCTCAAGGCCTATCGCGTGTCGATCGAGGCCCTGGACTGGATGACCGAGGAGACCAAGCAGCGCGCCTACGACAAGCTGGACACCTTCCGGCCCAAGATCGGCTATCCCGACAAGTTCCGCGACTACTCCAAGCTCGAGATCCGGGCCGACGACCTGATGGGCAACATCGCGGCCTCGGCGGCCTTCGAGACCGACCGGGAGCTGGGCAAGATCGGCTCGCCGGTCGACCGCGACGAGTGGTTCATGCTCCCGCAGACCGTCAACGCCTACTACAACCCGGGCACCAACGAGATCTGCTTCCCGGCCGGGATCCTGCAGAAGCCGTTCTTCGCCGCCGACGCCAAGCCGGCGGAGAACTACGGCGGCATCGGTGCGGTCATCGGCCACGAGATCGGCCACGGGTTCGACGACCAGGGGGCGCAGTACGACGGCTCCGGCAACCTCAACGACTGGTGGACCGCCGACGACAAGGCGGCCTTCGAGGTCAAGACCAAGGCACTGATCGAGCAGTACGACGGGTTCGAGCCGCGCAACCTGCCCGGCGAGAAGGTCAACGGAGAGCTGACGGTCGGGGAGAACATCGGCGACCTCGGTGGCCTGACCATCGGCCACAAGGCCTTCCTCATCGCCTGCGGCGGCGAGGCCTCGGCCGAGGACCGCCAGGCCCTGTTCATGAACTGGGCCTATTGCTGGCGCACCAAGCGGCGCAAGGAGCAGGACCTGCAATACCTCACGATCGACCCGCACTCGCCGCCGGAGTTCCGGGCCAACATCGTGCGCAACCTCGACGAGTTCCACGAGGTCTTCGAGACCACGCCCGACGACGCGCTCTGGCTCGACCCCGAGGAGCGCGTCCGGATCTGGTGATCGTCACGCACGTACGGCGCCGCCCGACTACGCGGTCGAGCGGCGCCGTACGTCTTGGCTGTCTCAGCTTGCGACCGTGGCGCAGACGAGGTCGAGGCTGAGGTTGTTCGCCGTCAGTCCGAGCACGGTCGGGAGCGCCATCACCTTGAACTCGGTGGGGCTGACGCGCGAGACCTGAGTGACGATGTTCGGGACCAGGGTGGTCGTGCCGCCCGTCGCTGCCAGGGCCTGCTTGCCCGTGGGGCACGCCGCGGTGAGCGTCGTGGGGGTCAAGGTGAGGAGGCCGACCGCCACGGGCGTGGGTGAGACGATCTCGAACCCACTGATGCCGGGAAGGCCGTCCACCCCGTTGACCCCGTCCACGCCCGGGAGGCCACGCGGGCCGGTCAAGCCGGTCAGGCCCTGGATGCCCTGCGGGCCGGCCGGGCCGATCGCGCCGGTGAGGCCCTGAATGCCCTGCTGGCCGGCCGGGCCGATCGCGCCGGTGAGGCCCTGGATGCCCTGGTCGCCGGCCTCGCCGATGAGGCCCTGGATCCCCTGTTCGCCGGTCGCGCCCTTGGACCCGGTCTCGCCCTTGGGCCCGGCTGGACCTGTCGCGCCGGCCGGACCGGCAGCGCCGCGCAGCTTCTTCTTCGCCGCGGGGGAGAGGTCCTTGGCCGCGAGCGAGCGGTTCTTGATGTCCTTGGTCGTGATCGAGTTGTCCTTGATCTGCTTGCCCGTGATCACGAGGGCAGCTGTCGCGCCGGCGCCGGCGGAGATGACCAGCATGAGACCAGCGACGGCGAGGACGATCACGTGGGACGAGATCGACTTGTGACTTGGCATGGAGACCTCCGCGGACAAGGGATGAAGTTGTCGCGAGGCTAGGCAGTTACGGCACAGCCGTCAGCCGATTGGAGATTTTGGTCACGGGGTGCAGCTGTTGTTGGATCAGCGCGTGTTCAAGCACGGCCACGACCAGTCCGCCCACCGCGTGCGTTGCGAGTGGGGACCCACCGGAGCCGTCGCGATCCCTGCCGACCACGCGGTCGTGGTGGACGTCTTGTCCTTCACCACCACGCTCACGGTGGCTCTCGAGCACGGGATCGAGGTCTTCCCCTACAGCTGGAAGGGAGCCGGGGCCGCCCAGCACGCGCTCCGCCATGCAGCGACGCTGGCCGTGGGCCGGTTCGAGGCGCTGTCGCGCGCGGACGCCCGGCACGTGTCCCTCTCGCCCGCGAGCATCGCCGCATCCAGGGGGCTGGCCGGCGGCATCGAGCGGTTGGTCCTCCCCAGCCCCAACGGCTCGACGATCGCGTTCGCCCTGGCCGAGGCGGGCGCCGGCGTGCTGGGCGCCTGCCTGCGCAACGCCGACGCGGTGGCGGCGTGGCTGGCGCCCAGGCTCTCCGAGGGCACGACGTGCGCCCTGATCCCCGCCGGTGAGCGCTGGCCGGACGACTCGCTACGGCCCGCCATCGAGGACCTGTGGGGCGCGGGGGCCGTCCTGGCCGGCCTGGTCGACCGCGGGGTGGAGGGACTGAGCCCTGAGGCACGTGCGGCGGAGCAGGCATTCCGCGCCGTCCGCCCGTCGCTGCCCGGCGAGCTGGCTGCTTGTGCCAGCGGGGTCGAGCTCATCGAGGCAGGCTTCTCCGACGACGTGGTCGTCGCCGGACAGCTGGACGCCAGCGACGTGGTGCCGCTGCTGGTCGGTGAGTCCTTCACCGCCGTACGCCACTGACGCCTGCCTCCTCGTCCGCACCGCGCAGGATCACCCTGCGTTGAGCCGGCTCGCTGACTGTGGCTTCGGTGTCACCCGGTGACACCGAAGCCACAGTCTGTCGTCGTGGGGAGGTCGACGGCGTCGGTCGAGCGGCCTAGTGTGATCGCGGTCACACTCGGGTGGCCCGTCATCTCGGAGGCATACGCATGCTCACAACCACGCGTCGGGCGGCGCTGCTCCTCAGCGCCCTGCTTGCCCTGCTCGGCTCGCTCCTCGCCGCCCCGGCGCAGGCGGCAGCGCCGTCCTACGTCGCCCTGGGCGACTCCTACTCCTCAGGCACCGGCACCCGGTCCTACATCGCTGACGGC
Organism: Nocardioides piscis; assembly: GCF_011300215.1. Classification (NCBI taxonomy): domain Bacteria; kingdom Bacillati; phylum Actinomycetota; class Actinomycetes; order Propionibacteriales; family Nocardioidaceae; genus Nocardioides; species Nocardioides piscis. The sequence continues at coordinate 982,846 of NZ_CP049866.1, read as the reverse complement.
ACCAGCTGCCAGCGCTCCACCCTGGCCTACCCCAGCCTGATCGCCGCTGCCAGCGGCTATGCCCTGAACTTCCGGGCGTGCTCCGGGGCCACCGTCCCCGATGTCACCAACACCCAGCTCTCCGCCCTGACCAGCGCGACGAACTACGTCACGATCTCGGTCGGCGGCAACGACGCCGGATTCGCCGACGTGCTGACCGAGTGCGCCAAGCCGGGTTGGATGAGCAGCTGCGACGCACGCATCAACACCGCCCAGGCGTTCATCAACAACACCCTGCCGTCGCGCCTCAACACCCTCTACGCCAGCATCCGGAGCCGCGCGCCCTACGCCAAGGTGGTCGTCGTCGGCTATCCGCGCATCTTCAACGGCGAGGACTGCAACGCCATGACGTGGTTCTCCCCGGCGGAGGAGACCCGCCTCAACCAGACCGCAGACCTGCTCAACTCGCGGCTGGGGGCGGCGGCGTCCGCCGCCGGCTTCTCGTTCGGCAACCCGACCAGCCGCTTCGTGGGTCACGCCGTGTGCGACGACGCCGAGTGGATCAACGGCCTCTCCAACCCGGTCAGCGAGAGCTATCACCCCAAGGGCGTCGGACACTCGTCCGGCTACACGCCGACGGTCAGCCCGCTGCTGACCGGGACGAGCGTCGCGGTCAGTGCCCGGGTCCGGGCCGATGCGTCGTCCGGCGCCTCGCAGCAGGCGTCACTGCAACGGACGTATGCCGACGCCGACCGCTCGATCCGGCCGAAGTCGTTCGTCGCGCCCGACCTGTCGTCGCCGCAGGCTCGCCGGGCCGCACGCCGGGCGGGGATCGACCTCGACCGGTTCATCGCCCGGTCCCAGCGGCGCTGACCCGTCGCCGCGGCCGTCACCGGCCCGCAGGCTCTGCTGCGGGTCGGTGGCGCGGACGTCTAGCCCTTCACCTTGCCCTTCACCTTCACCGTCACGGTGCGCGTCGAGACACCGGGCGCTGCGAGGGTGATGCGGACGCTGATCTTCTTGCCGCGGAGCGCACTCGTCAGCTTGAGGCGGGGTCTCGTCGCCTTCTTGATCGCCTTGGACCCGGCTCGCCACTGATAGGTCACCTTCGCGGGGGCCGGCTGCCACGTCCCGGGGCGGGCCTTGAGTGTCGTGCCCACGATCGGCTTGCCCTTCACCTTCGGCTCCACCACGGCGACGAACGCCGAGGGCAGGGGAGCCGGCGCTGCCGGGACGGACGACGCCGGGGGCACCGGCGCCGGAGCGGTGACGGTCGGGGAGGGTGACGGCGAGCTGGTGGTCGTCGTCGGGCTCGTCGGTGTGGGCGACGGAGTGGCGCTGCCGGTGAAGGAGGCAGCCTCGACGGTGTAGCGGTTGGGAGTGCCGCCGTGGTTGCGACGCCAGACGATGACGGCCTCGTCGGCGATCCCGGCCTCGAGGGCAGCCGCCGTGTCGGACCTGCCGTCGGTCGTGTAGCGCGAGATCAGCCTCTCGCCGGACCAGGTGGAGGACCCGGGGGGAAGCTGGGTCACATAGATGTTGGCCAGGGAGCCGAAGCCCTGGTCGTAGGTCTGGGAGACCGCCCCGTCGGAGTGGATGGTCAGATCAGGTCGGAAGGCGCCGTACTGCGGGTCCTCGACCGGATCCATCAGGTCGCTCCACCCCGATCCTGACCTCCACACCGAGGTGCCGACGCGGGTCACGGAGTCCTGCCCCTCCTCGACCGCCTCGGAGTAGTAGGTGTTGACCGCGGCGACACCCGCACGGACGGCGAGGTCGGCGATCAGCATGTGCTTGGAGATCTGGTCGGGCGCCTGACTGGGGTCGGCGAAGGTGCGCACGTCACCTCCCTTGTTGACCCGGACGACCGCGTCGCCCGAGGAGTTCTCGGTCCAGGCCTCGACGAAGCCGCCTGCGGCGGCCGGGTCACCCGCGACGCGCGGGTTCTCGGGCTGGGGGTAGGAGGCGTCGATGCTGGTGATCGGCGTGATCGCCGTCCAGCCGGTGGAGGTCGTGCGGCTGGTGCGCATCAGCCGGTAGCGGGTCCCGAACGTGGACTCCGAGTGAGCCTCCATCCGCATCAGGACCCGGGCGGCGCCCGCTCCGTCGGCAGCGATCGCGATGGAGGAGACGTCGCGCTGCTCCTGGTCGCCGACGACCGCGATGTGTCCGGTGTCGGAGATGTGGACCTCTCCCGACCAGCCGCCGGTGCCGCCCGTGCCGGCATAGGCCCGCCGGGTCGTGTCCGGAAGACCGGGAGTGCCGTCGGGCGCGACGTAGGCCGACACGGCCGTCCCGTCGGACATGACTGCCACCCCGAAGTCGCCGGAGGTGTCGACCCCGTGGACGAGGCCGCCGAACGCCGAGGGGTCGCTCCACGCCGGTGACGCAGCGGCGCGATAGCTGCCCCACAGCACGTGCTCGCTCCGGACGGCGTCGAAGCGACGGAAGACGACCGCGGCGTCGCCGGCCTCGTTGACGTCGAAGTCGAGTCCCGTCACCCCGCTGGATCCGGTGGTGATCGCCGTCGGGACCGACCAGGTCCCACCTGCCGGTCGCTCCGCCGACCACAGCTGGGCAAGCCCGGACTCGCCGACCTCGGACCAGATCGCCACCGCGCGACCCGAGCTGTCGACCTGCACCTGTGGTGAGCCGACGCTGCCGGGTCCGGAGATCGTCACCGGTGCCGTGGGTGTGATCGCCGCCTGCGCCGGCAGCAGCAACGCCGCAGCCAGGGTCGAGGCCACGGCTGAGACGAGCAGTGGGCGAGCGCGCATGACAGGCCTCCAGTCCGGTCCCCATGGACCTCTCCGCAGGCTAGGCGAGACGGCGCCTCCCCGCCCGGCTGGTCTGGACCGGGCAGGTCGGTCAGCGTCAGTGGCGCCTGTTAGACAGTGCCCATGACCACCGAGGAGATCCGCGCCGAGGCCCGCGGCCAGGCCGAGGCCCATCTGCGCGCGCTCGTCGGCAGCGACAGTGCCGTGCTGCGCGACGACCAGTGGTCGGCCATCGAGGCACTGGCTGTCGACTCCCGTCGTGCGCTGGTCGTCCAGCGCACCGGCTGGGGCAAGTCTGCCGTCTACTTCGTCGCGACCCTGCTGCTGCGCTCGCGCGGAGCCGGACCGACGGTCATCGTCTCCCCGCTGCTCGCCCTGATGCGCAACCAGATCGCTGCTGCCGAGCGTGCCGGCATCCGCGCCGTGACGATCAACTCCACCAACATCGAGCAGTGGCAGCCGATCAACGACGCCATCAACGCGGGCGAGGTCGACGTGCTGCTCGTCAGTCCTGAGCGGCTCAACAACCCCGGCTTCCGCGACGAGGTGATGCCGAGGCTGGCGGCGACCTGCGGCCTCCTGGTGGTCGACGAGGCCCACTGCATCTCCGACTGGGGACACGACTTCCGCCCCGACTACCGCCGCATCCGCACGCTGCTCGCCGACCTGCCGCCCGGCATCCCGGTCCTCGCCACGACAGCGACGGCCAACGCGCGCGTCACCGCCGACGTCGCCGAGCAGCTCGTCTCGGCCACCGGCGAGCAGGAGGTGCTCGTCCTGCGCGGCTCCCTCGACCGGGAGTCGTTGCGCCTGGGCGTGGTGCGCCTCAGGACCGCCGAGATGAGGCTGGCGTGGCTCGCCGACCACCTGGCAGAGCAGCCCGGCTCAGGGATCGTCTATTGCCTGACCGTCGCTGCGACCCAGGAGGTCGCGGCCTTCCTCCGCGACCGCGGCCACGAGGTGGCTGCCTATTCCGGGCAGACCGACCCGACCGAGCGGGCCGCGCTGGAGAGCGCGCTGGTCGAGGGGCGGGTCAAGGCCCTGGTCGCGACGTCCGCGCTCGGCATGGGCTTCGACGCATCGCTCGGCTTCGTGATCAACCTCGGCGCCCCACAGTCACCGGTGGCCTACTACCAACAGGTGGGCCGCGCCGGTCGCGGCACCGACGACGCAACCGTCGTCTTGTTGCCACAGCTCGAGGACCGCGACATCTGGGCATACTTCGCGTCCCTCGCCTTCCCACCCGAACAGCTCGTCAGGCAGACACTCGAGGTCCTCGCGCAGGCTCCCGGGTCGATGAGCACCGTGGCGCTGGAGACCTATGTCGAGCTGAGCCGCAACCGCCTCGAGACCCTGCTCAAGGTCCTCGATGTCGACGGCGCCGTACGCCGCGTCAAGGGTGGCTGGGTCGCGACCGGCGAGCCGTGGTCCTACGACGCCGACCGCTATGCCCGGGTCGCCCAGGCCAGGCAGCGCGAGCAGGACGCGATGCTCGACTACCTCGACACCGACCGGTGCCGGATGCGTTTCCTGCGCGACCAGCTCGACGACCCCGACGCGACCGACTGCGGGCGCTGTGACAACTGCGGAGGGCTCACCCTCTCCTCGAGCGTCACCGAGGCGGCCGTCGACGAGGCAGGCGCAGCCCTGTCCCGACCGGGCGTGGCGATCGAGCCGCGCAAGATGTGGCCCACGGCGCTGGCCAACCTCGGGCTCGACCTCAAGGGCAAGATCGGCGACGGGCCTGTCGAGGGCCGGGCGATCGCTCGCCTGACCGATCTCGGCCACGGCCAGGCGCTGCGTGCGCTGTTCCGCGCCGACGCCGTCGACGGCCCGGTGCCGCCGCCGCTGGCCAGCGCGCTGCTGACCGTGATGAAGGACTGGGCCGGTGACTGGACCGACCGGCCCGTGGCCATCGTCGGGGTGGAGTCGGCGTCCCGACCACAGCTCGTGGGCGACCTGGCGACCGGGCTCTCACGCGTCATGCAGATCCCGGTCGTCGGACGGTTCGCCATCGTCGACGCGAGCGTCGCTCCCGGTCAGGGCGCAGCCAACTCCGCGCAGCGCGTGGCCGCCATCCACCGCCGCTTCCGGCTGGAGGCCGACGTCCCTGCCGGTCCGGTGCTGCTCGTCGACGACCTGGTGGTCAGCGGCTGGACGTTGACGGTCGCTGGGGTCGCCCTGCGCGAGGCCGGCGCCACCGCGGTGCTGCCGCTGACGCTCGGCACCCAGACCTGAGGATGCGACTCACCGACGCTTGAGCTTGAAGCGCACCTGGTTGACGCCGGCCACCGCCACGCTCTTGCGCTTCGCCCTGTCCACCGCCCGGGCCCGGATCGTGTGTTTCCCGCGGACCAGTCCCTTGACCTTGAGCTTCCACGCGGTCGTGCCCTTCACCTTGACCCAGCGCTTCGCGGCCTTCTTGCAGGTGGTCTTCTTCCAGGCCTTGCCGGTGTAGACGGCGCACTTCTTCTTCGTGATCCTGCGGACCAGGTTGACCTCGACCTTGGCGATCTTGACCGTCGGCGTTGCGACGGCCGGGGCAGCGGTGCCCTTGACCACTCGCCAGGCGCGGATGCTGGTGCGCTTGGCCTTCGGGGGCAACTTGATCGTGACCGTCGGGTTCTTCGACAGCTCGCCCGGACCTGCACCCGCGGCTGCGGGCGTGGTGAACGCGATGTTGGCGCCGACGGTGGTGCCTGAGGCGTTGGTGATCACCGCGCGGGCGTTGTAGGTCGTCCCCGGCGCCAGGCCGGTCAGCTCCCGGACCTGCAGTTGCTGGCCGGTGGTTGCGCCGATCGGATCGCGGACCAGGGACCCGTAGTCGGTCGGCAGGCCCACCTCGCTGCCCAACGTGACACCGGTGAGCCCGGCACCGTCACCCGCGGCCGTGAGTCGCGCGGTCGTCGGTCCGGTGGCCACCGCGGTCAGCGACGGCACAGCCGGCGCGAGGCCCTTGGATCCGAAGACACGGCTGCGACGGTCGGACAGGTCGAGCGTCGCGACGCGGCCGTCGGGCAGGGCTGCCGCCGGCGCGTAGGAGTGATCGAAGCCCGGGCTGCGGGTGGCGCGCACCGCTCCTGCGGCGTCGACGATCGACCAGGCAATCTTGGTGGCACCGCCCCCGTCGGGATAGCGAGTGAGACCCACGACCATCGAGCCGTCCGGCCAGGCCGTGAGGGAGGCGGGGTTCTGGTCCTCGCCCACCGGGGGTGTCAGGGTGACCACGCCGCCGCTGCCGAAGCTGTTGTCGACCTGGCCGCCGGCGGTGAAGCGCCGCACGCGCGCCGTACCGCTGTCGCTGTCGGTGAGGAGCAGCCGACCCGCTGCGTCGACCACCCCATCGTTCATCGAGATGGTGATCTGGCCCCCGGTGCCGAAGGACATGTCCTGGCCACCCCCGGGCAGCACGCGGATCGTCTTGTTCACCGAGCTGCGCAGGTCCCAGTACGTCGATCCGTCGGTGGCCTCGCCGATCTTGCGGGCGCCGCCGGTGGCGATCGCGCTCTCCCAGATCCCGTCGCCGTCGAAGGACGTGTCGAGGTTGCCGTTGGGCAGATATTTCACCAGTCGCAGGGGGAACGCGGCGGTCTTCCCGGCGGCCATCACCCCGCCGTTGCGCAGCGCCATGACGGCGTAGCCCTGGGTGAAGCCGGGCGGGGTGACCTTGCCGTCCCCGCTGAACGACGGGTCGAGGACCCCGGAGGCCGTGAAGCGCCCCACGACCAGACCGTGTCTGACATAGAACGCATCGCCCGGACCCGAGGAGGTGTCCTGGTAGGGGAAGTCGGTGCCGGCTCCGAAGACCGTGTCGATGAAGCCCGAGACCCCGACGCCCACAGCCGGTTGTCCGGCCGGGGTGAGCACCCCGATGTCGGTGGTCGTGTCCTCGTCATAGATCTCGGGCACGACCAGGACCCGCCCGCTGGAGGTCACCTCGAGGTCACCGTGGGCGACGGGCAGCCGGGAGGTGGCGTTGCTGAAGCTGCCCTGGGCGGGTGCGGAGTCGCTGCACCACACCTCGAAGGCGCCACCGGTGGCTGCTGAGACGAAGCTGGGGTAGCTGACCAGGACGTCCTCGGGCCGAGTTGTACAGGCAGGCTCGTCCTCCTTCACCACGAAGCTGCCGGCACTGTCGAACAAGACCTTGGTGACGAAGCCGGCCGGTGGGCCGGTCGGGTCGACGAACCAGATGGCGGCCAGGTTGCCCGATGACGCCGGGCCCAGTCCGACGAGCTCGGCCGAGTCCCAGGCGGCTGCGTCGTCATAGGTGGTGCTGCCGCCGGTGCCGAAGGTCGGGTCGAGGCTTCCGTTGGGCAGCAGCCGCGCGATCCGGGCCCGCGCTCCCGTCGCCGGGAAGTCGCGGTAGGGCACCAGCAGCCGGCCGCTGGCGTCGAGCATCAGGCTGCCCGAGACCACCACGAAGGACACCGACGGCGTGGGGTTGGCGCCCGAGCCTGAGCCGTAGGCCGCGTCGATCCCACCGGCTGGGTTCCACTTGCGGATCCGCAGCTGAGGGCTGAGCGAGCTGGTGAAGTAGGCGCTGCGGTCGGGGGCGAGGGTGAATCCGCCGAGTCGGGCGTCGTCGTCGGCGCCGAGGACCTGCGTGGCGCCGACACCACCTGCGCCGTACGACGCGTCGAGGGACCCATTCGCCAACACCCTCATCGGTGTGACTGCCGCGAGGTGGATGTCCATGTGCTTCACCAGGACCGTCAGCGTCCCGTCGGAGCTGCGAGCGATGTCGAGGTGTTCGATGTAGCCGGGTGCCGCCGCCAGCACCCGCTGCCCGAAGCCCGCGTCGAGGGTCCGGTTGGCGTTGACGTGCACGAGCACGGGTGCCCACCCGGTGCCCACTGGTCGGGTCATGGCGACAAATGCGCCACCCGCTCCGTCCGATGTCGCGGCCGAGGCCTCCCCGACGTAGCCCACCTCGTGGACGACGCTTGCGGCACCGCTCGGGGGATTGGTCCCGTTGTTGAGGTGCCGCAAGATCCGCAGGACCCGCTTGGTGCCGTCGCCGCGGACTCCGAGGCTCCAGAACTCGCCGGCGACGCTCGGGACGACGCTCACCTCGCCGAACGCGGCCTGTCGGCTGACGCCGCCCGGCGCGTTCACCCAGGCGTCGCCGGTGCCCCAGGCCGGGTCGGGATCGCCGGGCGCTGCGGCGCCGGGGATGCCGGTGACGGCAGTGCCCGCGACGCAGAGCGCGAGAAGGGACAGGGCAGCTCGACGCATCCGGGTGTGCACCCGTCAAGGGTGTGCCTGCATCGGCCGCGGTGCCAGATCATCCGGCAATTTCTGCCCAATGGTCTAGACCCCGCCGGCGGGGTCGTGTCGCGCGCCGCCCCTCAGTGACCCATCATCGCGGAGGGGTCGACCGGCGCGACCTTCTTTCGCGGCAGGAACGCAGCAGGGATCAGGCAGCAGGCGACCAGGATCGTGGCGACGATGAAGACGGTCGCGAACGAGTCGGCCATGTCGCCGGGGACACGGGCCAGCACGGCCTGCAGCTGGTCGGGGGCGATCGCGAACTTCTGGAGCACGGCGGCGACCGCCCCCTGGTCGTCGCCAGCCTCGCCCAGGGCGTTGGCGACGGTGACGGACTCCTTGCTCTTGAGCTCGTTGGTGAGGATGACCGCGAACAGCGCGGTTCCCATCGACGCGGCGATCTGCTGGGTGATGTTGAGCAGCGTCGATCCGCGGGCGACGTTGTGTGCCGTGAGCGTGGCGAGGGCGGCCGTCATGATCGGCATCATCGTGCCGCCCATGCCCAGGCCCATGACGAACAGTGCGGCGAGCATGTAGGCATACGACGTCTCGGAGCTGATCTGGGTGAACATCGCCATCCCGACGGTGATGACGGTGATGCCGACGAGCACGATCTTGCCGGGGCCGATCCGGTCGGCCAGGATCCCGGCGATCGGCATGGTGATCATCGCGCCGACACCCTGCGGGGCCAGCAGCAGGCCGGCGCCGAGGGCGTCCTCGCCGCGGACCTGGATGAAGTAGAGCGGGAACAGCAGCGAGGCGCCGAAGAACGCGATCGCGAACAGCATCATCGCCAGCACCGCGACGGTCATGTCCTTGTTCTTGAACAGTCGCAGCTCGATCAGCGGGTGGGCGTTGCGCTTGGCCAGGGCCCACGGGACGAACGCGATGACCAGCACGATGCCGATGATCATCGGGGCCAGGACCTCGACGTGCGCGGCGCTGCCGTGCTCGGGGATCGAGCTGACGCCATACAAGAAGGCGGCGAGCCCGGGGGAGAGCAGCAGCATCCCGAGCCAGTCGAAGGTCTCCGAGGGCTCGACCTCGTCCTTGGGCAGCACGATCGCGGCATAGACGATCGCTGCGATGCCGATCGGGAGGTTGATCAGGAAGATCCAGTGCCACGAGGCGTTGTCGATCAGCGCACCGCCGACGATCGGGCCGAAGATCGGGCCGAGCAGCATCGGGATGCCGAGCACGGCCATCACGCGACCGATGCGCTCGGGCCCGGCTGCCCGGGTCAGGATCGTCATGCCCAGCGGCATCAGCATGCCGCCGCCGAGACCCTGCAGGACCCGATAGACCACCAGGAGCTCGAGGCTGGAGGCGGTTGCGCACAGCACCGAACCGGCGGTGAAGAGGAGCACGGCGAGCAGGTAGAGCCGCTTCGTGCCGAACCGGTCGGCCGCCCAGCCCGTCAGCGGGATGACGCTGGCGAGCGCCAGGGTGTAGCCCGTCATGGTCCAGGCGACGGCGGCCGCGGTGGCGTCGAACTCCTCCTGGAAGGTGTTGAGCGCCACGGACACGACCGTGATGTCGAGGATGGACATGATGGCCCCGAGGACCACCACGCCGGCGACGAGCAGGACGCTCTTGTCGATCTTGGCGTCCGTCGGTTCGGTGTGCCCGGGCTGGCTCTGAAGGTCTGTGCTCACGAGCGACGACGATATTGATTGTCAGTGGCAACTAGCCAATCACTATCGCGGTGGCCTTCGTCACGCGGACGGTGTCGCGCGCCGACTCAGCGCAGCAGCGACTCGATGCGCTCGGTGATCTGGGTGTCGTCGGGCTCCACGCCGGGGCTGAAGCGGGCCACGACCGAGCCGTCGGCGTCGATCAGGAACTTCTCGAAGTTCCAGGTCACGTCGCCGGCCTCGCCCTTCTCGTTGGGGGTCTCGACCAGCTGCGCATAGACCTCGTGGCGGTCGTCGCCGTTGACGTCGACCTTCTCCGACATGGGGAAGGACACGCCGTACGTCGCCGAGCAGAACTCCGCGATCTCCTCCGAGCTGCCGGGCTCCTGCCCACCGAACTGGTTGCACGGCACGCCGACGACGGTGAAGCCGCGCTCGGCATACTTCTCGTGGATCTGCTCGAGCGTGGAGTATTGCGGGGTCAGGCCGCACTTGCTCGCGACGTTGACGAGCAGGGCCGGCGATCCGCCGGTGAGGTCGCGCAGCGTGGCGGCGGATCCGTCGAGGCGGGCGAGGGGGGCGTCGAGGAGGCTCATGGGCCAGAGCCTAGCCAGCGACCCAACGAGAACCACGCTGCGGGAACTCGCTGTCGGTGCCGGCCGTTAGCCTCCAACGTGTCCGCGGACGTGGAGCTCGGGGGCCGGAAGGGGAGGTGCACGCGTGAGCTTCGTGCCGGTGACCGGGCCCGCGACGTTCCGCGCCGGTGAGCCTCCCCGCGACGGGCTCGTGGAGTTCTCCGACGACCGGCGGACCATCTCGCTGCCGATCCGCGGGGCGCTGCCCGTGCTCACGCGGGCCCACTCGCGCGACGACCTCCACCCGAGCGTCGCGCTGCTGAGCGGCGCAGCCCTGCTGGGCATGCGGCTGGTCGCGGCCGGCAAGTTCGGCCCGGGGCCCGACGGGCAGTCGTGGCAGGTGGCAGCGCTCGACCAGGACGACGAGGACCGCATCGTCCGGCTGGCCAGCGCCCGCTCCCATGCCGGCCTGGACGAGGCCACCGCCGAGGGCATCGTCCGGGCGGTGCTCGGAGCCGTCGTCGACGCGATGCCTCGGGCCGCGCCGATCGCGACGCGCCGCTCGCCGGCCGCAGCGGGCCGACCGGCGGCGGAGGCCGCTGGAGCGTCGGGGGCCGACCCCGAGTTCACCCGACGGCTGCAGGAGCGGGTCGCGAGGGCGCGCGCCCGGGTGGGCGACGACCGGCCCCAGCTGGTGTCGATCGCGCTCCGGGTGGAGGCCGACGAGGAGGAGCTGGTCGCCGGCGCCGTACGCCTCGTCCTCCAGGTCCACTCGAGCGACAACGCCGCCCATGTCTGCGACGCGGCGCTGTTGTGGGCGGAGTCCGGTCCGGACGCCTCCCACGGCTTCGGCGACCGGGCCCGCACCCACGCCAGCATCGCGCTGCGTGCCGCCGCGGACGCCTGGCCGGTGCTCGAGCGCCTGCTCGAGCTGCGCGTCCCCGACGAGCTGACGCTCGACACCGACGAGCTGGTGAGCCTGCTCGACGAGGGGATCGCGGCGTTGAAGGAGGTCGAGGTCGACGTCTTCTGGCCACGCAACCTCGACCGCGACGTCACCGCCAAGGTGCAGCTCGCCGAGGCTCGCAAGCCCGGGGTCGTCCGGGAGGAGGCCCTCCAGACGGGGCTGTTCGGTCCCGACGCCCTCTTCGGCTTCCAGTGGCAGCTGGCGCTGCACGGCGACGCCCTCACCGAGGAGGAGATGGACCAGCTTGCCGGCGCGGCGTCGCCGATCATCAAGATCCGCGACAACTGGACCGTCGTCGACCCCGCGATGCTCAAGCGGGCCAAGCGGCGGCTGATCCGCACGGTCCAGCCCGCCGCCGCGCTCGCGGCGACCCTCACCAACGTGGTGCAGGTCGACGACGTCCAGCACGAGACGATCGTGGGCGCCTCACTGCTCCGGGTGCGCGACCGGTTGCAGACCGCCGGGACACGCGAGCCCGTCGCGGTGCCGGAGGCGTTGACGGCCACCCTGCGCGACTACCAGCGCCAGGGGCTGACCTGGCTGGCCGAGCTGACCGATCTCGGACTCGGTGCCTGCCTGGCTGACGACATGGGGCTCGGCAAGACGGTGCAGGTGATCGCGCTCCACCTGCACAGGGCGTCGCTCTCCGGGGGCGACGGCGGCGGTCCGACGCTCGTCGTGTGCCCGGCGTCGCTGCTCGGCAACTGGGAGGCCGAGATCCGTCGGTTCGCGCCGGGTGTGCCGGTGCGCCGATTCCACGGGTCGACCAGGTCGCTGGAGGGAGTGGGCGGGGGAGCGCTTGTCGGGGGCGGTGGGTTCGTGCTGACGACCTACGGCACCATGCGCCGCGATGCCGCAGCGCTGGCCGAGGTGCGGTGGGACCTCGTCGTGGCTGACGAGGCCCAGCACGTCAAGAACGCGATGTCCTCGACGTCGAAGGCGCTGCGGACGATCCCGAGCGCGGCACGGGTCGCCCTGACCGGCACCCCGGTGGAGAACAACCTGACCGAGCTGTGGGCGATCCTCGACTGGGCGATCCCGGGGCTGCTCGGGTCGCGCAACGCCTTCCGCAAGGTGTGGGCCGCGCCCATCGAGGCGGGCGTCGACGAGGGCGTCACCCGCCAGTTCGCCGACCTGATCGGTCCGTTCCTGCTGCGGCGTCGCAAGTCCGACCCCGGCATCGCACCCGAGCTGCCGCCCAAGACCGAGACCGACCACCTGCTCGGGCTGACCCGGGAGCAGGTCGTCCTCTACGAGACCTACGTCCGCGACTGCATGCGCCGGATCGAGGAGGCCGACGAGGACACCCGCCGCGGGCTCGTGCTCGGGCTGCTGACCGGGCTGAAGCAGATCTGCAACCACCCGGCCCACTTCTTGAAGCAGGCCAACCCCAAGCTCGCCGGCCGCTCCGAGAAGCTCGACCTGCTCGACGAGCTGGTCGGCACGGTGCTGGCCGAGGACGGGGCCGTCCTGCTGTTCACCCAATACGTCGCGATGGCCCGCCTCCTCGAGCAGCACCTCACCCGGGCGGGGATCTCCCACCAGTTCCTCCACGGCGGCACCCCGGTCGCCGAGCGCGAACGGATGGTGGCGCGCTTCCAGGCCGGTGAGACGCCCGTCTTCCTGCTGTCGCTGAAGGCGGGCGGCACGGGGCTCAACCTCACCCGAGCCGACCACGTCATCCACGTCGACCGCTGGTGGAACCCCGCCGTCGAGGACCAGGCGACCGACCGCGCCTATCGGATCGGCCAGACCAAGCCGGTGCAGGTGCACCGCTTCGTCACCCAGGGCACGATCGAGGAGAAGATCGCCGAGCTGCTCAACCGCAAGAAGGCGCTGGCCGACTCCGTGCTCGCGCGGGGCGAGACGGCGCTGACCGAGCTGAGCAACGACGACCTGCGCGACCTCGTCGAGCTGCGGCGGCAGTGATGCCGGCCGATGACCGGATGACGGCCCGCTGATGGCCACCGTCATCCACCCGCGGCTGCCGCCCCGACGAGGTGGCGTCGGCGGCACGTGGTGGAGCAAGGCGTTCCTCCGCGCGGTCGAGGAGCTCGCCTTCTCGGCCCCCGAGCTCAAGCGCGGGCGTCGCCACGCCCGCGCCGGTGACGTGGGCGCGATCACCGTCGGTGACGGCTCGTTCGTCGCGGCGGTCTTCGACGGCGATGACGCCTTCACCGTCACCGGGAGCGTGCCGCTGCTGGGCAGCGACGACCAGTCGGTGCTCGTGGAGCTGGTGGCCGCCGAGGCCGGTCGCATCGCGGCGCTGATGTCGGGCGAGCTGCCCCACTCGCTGGTCGAGGCGATGGAGGAGGCGGGCGTCGAGCTGCTGCCCTATGGCGGTGAGCTCGGCACGACCTGCACGTGCGAGAGCTGGCTCGACCCCTGCCCGCACGCCCTGGCCGTGCTGACGCAGGTGGCGTGGCTGACCCAGCGCGACCCGTTCGTGCTGCTCCAGCTCCGTGGCCTGGCCCGCGACGAGCTGCTGGCCCGGCTGCACGCCCTCGACGAGCACGCCGGTGCCGGCCCGGGCGGCGCGGTCGTGGACGACCTGGCGATCGCCGAGGAGGCGGCGCTGCGCGCCGCCCGCGAGCTGGCGCAGCTGCCCGACCGTCCAGCAGAGCAGGAGTGAGGGGCAGGACGGCCGGGGTCTAGGCCGGAAGCAACGACCCGAGGGCCATCTCCCGCAGCAGGTCGTGCAGCTGCGGGTCGGGGATGAGTCCGCTGTGGGGGGTGGAGTTGAGCAGGCCGAAGGCGGCGTGCGCCATCGCCCTGGCCCGATCGACGGGGAGGTCGCGGTGGAGCTCGGCCAGCCGGGTGGCCCACACATCGACATACGCACGCTGGAGGAGGCGCACCCGCTCGCGCGCCTCGGGTGGCAGCGACGACCAGTCCCGGTCCTGTACGACGATGAGCGCCCGGTGGCCGAGGGCGAACTCGATGTGCCACTCGACCAGTGCCTCGACGGCCCCGCGGGCGTCGGCCGCTGCCGCGGACCGCGCCGTGCCCTCCTCGAGCAGCGTCTCGCTGATGGAGACCAGCATCTCGGCGAGCATCGCGTCCTTGCTCGCGAAGTGCTTGTAGAGGGCCGGCCCGGAGATGCCGCAGGCGTTTCCCAGCTCGGCCACGGAGACGCCGTGGAACCCGCGGCTGGCGAACAGGTCGGCCGCGATGTCGAGGATCTGGCTGCGGCGCGAGCTCATGGCGAGCAAGGTTAGCGCTCGCTAACCGGGGCCGTGACACACCTGTGCGGGAGATCTCGCGGCAACGGCGTGGAGGCTGACACGCGTGTACGGAGATCGGACCCCGCTCCGAGCGGAAGGCGACACCGCCGTGTTGAAGTTCGGTACGGCCGTGTCACAGCCGGGCCCGGACGCGGTGAGTTCTCCGTACGCGTGTGTCGTGACGGGGGCCTAGAGGGACGCATTTTCCGCACAGGCGTGTCGCCGGCCACCCGCTGGCCTGGGGATGAACGACGAGGCCGGGGTCGCATCCTCGGTTAGAAAATCGCCATGGCAAACCGAGGGCATGACTTCGCAGGCGTTCCCCTTTACTGGGCGGTGGCCCGCGTGATCGATCGCGGTGGAATGCACGCGCTGACGGTGCGAGCCGCCGCTGCGGAGGCCGGCTGCAGCGTGGGGTTCATGCGGCACTACTACGACACGAAGAGCCTTCTCCTGGCCTGCACCTACGGGCTCGTCACCGATACACAGCTGCGCGACCTGGAGGGGCTCTTGTCCGTGCGTCGCCGAGACTTCGTGGGGCAGGCACCGCTTGAGCCTCTCGGTGCCGAGCGGGCGGCTGAGCTCTTGGCGACTTATCTGACACTTCCCGAGGGCTGGCAGCTCCTGGTCGGCGTCCAGCTGAGCTTCTTGGCCCTGGCCCAGCACGACGTGGACGTCGCAGATGCGGTTGGCTCACACCACGCGCGGCTGCGAGAAGTCTGCGCAACGGCGCTGAGCGAGGCGGGGGTCCCCGTGGCCGCGCTCGAGGAGGAAGCCCAGGATCTGTGGGTGTTGTTGATCGGGCTGACGGCACTGGTGCCGGGGTTGGCGACCGAGGACCCTGACCGGCGTCACGTCCGGGTCACGCCGGACAAGGTCACCGACATCCTCCGGCGACACCTGCAGGCTGCGGCGTCCCGGCACCGGGGCGATGTAGACGCGCGTGGTTAACGATCGCTAACCTGCGTTGGTGACCACCACTGCCGAGCAGCCCTCCCTTCGCGACCTCGTCGACGACCTCCGCTCCCGACTGGCGATCGTGCGACAGGGTGGCTCCGAGAGCGCTCGCGCCAAGCACACCGGACGCGGCAAGCTGCTGGTGCGCGACCGGGTCGACCGGCTGCTCGACCCGGGCAGCCCGTTCCTCGAGCTGAGCCCGCTGGCGGCATACGGCATGTATGGCAAGGGATCGGCCGACGACAACGCTGTGCCCAGCGCCAGCATCGTCACCGGCATCGGCCGGGTCGAGGGCCGCGAGGTCATGGTGGTGGCCAACGACGCCACCGTGAAGGGCGGCACCTACTACCCCATCACGGTCAAGAAGCACCTGCGCGCGCAGACGATCGCGGGCGAGAACAACCTGCCTTGCGTCTATCTCGTCGACTCCGGCGGCGCCTTCCTGCCGATGCAGGACGACGTCTTTCCCGACCGGGAGCACTTCGGCCGGATCTTCTTCAACCAGGCCAACCTGAGCTCGCGCGGCATCGCCCAGATCGCCGCGGTGATGGGCTCGTGCACCGCCGGCGGCGCCTATGTCCCCGCGATGAGCGACGAGTCGGTCATCGTCCGCAACCAGGGCACGATCTTCCTCGGCGGCCCGCCGCTGGTGAAGGCCGCGACCGGTGAGGTCGTCACGGCCGAGGACCTCGGCGGCGGCGACGTCCACGCCCGGACGTCCGGAGTCGTCGACCACCTCGCCGAGGACGACGCGCGCGCCCTGCGGATCGTGCGCAGCATCGTCGCCACCCTGCCGGCCTCCTCGGCGGTTGAGGAGGGCCGCCCAGGCCCGTCACGAAACCCCCGAGGACCCGCGGCCGAGGTCGAGGAGCCGCATGAGCCGCCGGAGTCGCTCTATGACGTCGTCCCGACCGACACCCGCACGCCCTACGACGTCCGCGAGGTGATCCGCCGGGTCGTCGACGGCAGCCGGATGCACGAGTTCAAGAAGCTCTACGGCGAGACGCTGGTGACCTGCTTCGCCAAGATCCACGGCTACGACGTCGGGATCATCGCCAACAACGGGATCCTGTTCAGCGAGTCGGCCCTCAAGGGCGCCCACTTCATCGAGCTGTGCAACCAGCGCGGCATCCCGCTCGTCTTCCTGCAGAACATCTCCGGCTTCATGGTCGGGCGCGAGTACGAGAACAAGGGCATCGCCCGCGACGGCGCCAAGCTCGTGACGGCGGTCGCCTGCAGCGTCGTGCCCAAGTTCACCGTGGTGATCGGCGGCTCCTTCGGCGCCGGCAACTACGGCATGTGCGGCCGGGCCTATGACCCGCGGTTCCTGTGGATGTGGCCCAACGCCCGCATCTCGGTGATGGGGGGCGAGCAGGCGGCCAGCGTGCTCGCGACCGTGCGCACCGACCTCGAGGACGAGGAGCAGGTCGAGGCGTTCAAGGCACCGATCCGCGAGCAGTACGAGACCCAGGGCTCGCCCTACTACTCGACCGCGCGGCTGTGGGACGACGGCGTCATCGACCCGGCTGACACGCGACGCGTGCTCGGCATGGGCCTGGCGGTCGCAGCGCAAGCGCCGGTGCCCGATCCCTCCTACGGCATCTTCCGGATGTGATGACCATGGACATGGACAAGCTCCTCGTCGCCAACCGCGGCGAGATCGCGCTGCGGATCATGCGCACGGCCACGTCGATGGGCCTGCGCACCGTCGCCGTGTTCACCGCTGCCGACCGGGACGCACCCCACGTGCGCACGGCCGACGAGGCGGTCGAGGTGTCGAGCTATCTCGACATCGACGCGATCGTCGGCGTCGCCCGCGACGTCGGTGCCGACGCCATCCATCCCGGCTATGGCTTCCTGTCCGAGCGCTCGGCGTTCGCGCGAGCGATCGAGGGCGCCGACGGTGTCCGCCTGGTCGGCCCGAGCGCCGACGTGATGGACGCGATGGGCAAGAAGGACGCCGCTCGTGACATCGCGATCGCCGCGGGGGTGCCGGTGGTGCCGTCCCACGAGCTGCCGTCGGAGGTTGAGGAAGGCGCCCCGTCCTACGAGCTGCCGTCGGAGGTTGAGGAAGGCGCCCTGGCGCCTGTCACGAAACCGATGCACTATCCCGTCCTCGTCAAGGCCGCGGCCGGCGGCGGCGGCAAAGGCATGCGGATCGTGCGCGGCGCCGGCGACTTCGACGCCGCGCTGGCGGCGGCGAAGCGCGAGGCGCTCTCGGCGTTCGGTGACGACACGATCCTGATCGAGAAGTATGTCGAGCGCGGCCGCCACATCGAGGTGCAGGTCATCGCCGACCACCACGGCAACGTGGTCCACCTCTTCGAGCGTGACTGCTCGACCCAGCGACGCCACCAGAAGGTGCTCGAGGAGGCACCCGCCCCGACGATCACCGACGCCCAGCGCGACGTCGTCACCACCAGCGCGGTCGACCTCGCGCGGGCCGTGGGCTACACCAACGCCGGCACCGTGGAGTTCCTGCTCGACAGTGACTCAGGTGAGGTCTACTTCCTGGAGATGAACACCCGGCTCCAGGTCGAGCACCCGGTCACCGAGGAGGTCGTGAGGGTCCGGGGAGACAAGCTCGACCTGGTCGAGCTCCAGCTGCGAGTCGCTGCCGGCGAGACGCTCGGTTTCGGCCAGGACGACGTCACGGTCGCGGGCCACGCGATCGAGGCGCGGATCTATGCCGAGGACTCGTTCAACGGGTTCCTGCCGCAGGCCGGTCGCGCAGACCTGGTGCGCTGGTCCGGCTCGGCACGCGTCGACCATGCCCTCGAGTCCGGCCAGGTCGTCAGCACCAGCTTCGACCCGATGCTCGGCAAGGTGATCGCCTGGGGCGAGGACCGCGAGACGGCGCGCGCGCGACTCCTCGACGCCCTCGACGGGTCGGCCGTGCTCGGCCTGACCACCAACATGGGGTTCGTGCGCGCGCTGGCAGCCAGTGACGAGTTCCGCGACGCGACGATCGACACGGCGTGGCTCGACCGGGCCGAGGTCCCTGCTCCGAGCGCGGACGTGCCCCTGGTGCTGGCGGCCTGGGTCGATGCGGCCCTTGCCAGTCCACGGTTCGCGGGTGTCGCCGGTGACCCGTTCGCACCCGACGGGTGGCGCTCGGCCGGCCCGAGCTCCCCGACCCTGGTCGCGCTCGAGCACGCCGGTGAGGTCCATGAGCTGGTCGTGGACGTCGCGGCCGGCACGGTCGACGGGCCAGATGAAAAGAGGCGTCAGGTGCTCGAACGCGAGCTGGCCGACCACGTCGCCATACTCTCCATCGACGGACACGACGAGCGCGCAGTGGTCAACGCGCAGCGGCACGTGATCGAGGTGTCCCACCGTGGACAGCGGTTCGTCCTCGAGCGCCCCGACGCCTTCGCCGACCACGGACCGGCCGCTGGCGACGGGACCATCCTCGCGCCGATGCCGGGCACGGTGCTCGACGTGCTCGTCACCGTCGGGCAGCAGGTCGCCGAGGGTGAGACGCTGGGTGCCATGGAGGCGATGAAGATGGAGCTCGCACTCAAGGCACCCTTCGCCGGCACCGTCGCCCAGGTCGACGTCGTCGTCGGCCAGCAGGTCGCGCTCGGTGCGACGCTGATCGTGGTGGAGGCGGCCGAATGATTCCTTCCCGGGTCACGATCTATGAGGTGGGCCCCCGCGACGGACTGCAGAACGAGAAGGGGGTGATCTCGACCGAGGTGAAGGTCGAGTTCATCCAGCGGCTCGTCGCCGCCGGGCTCCCGATCGTCGAGGCGACCAGCTTCGTCCACCCGAAGTGGGTCCCGCAGCTCGCCGATGCCGCCGAGGTGATGACCAGCCTGGCTGACCGAATGGGCGACGCCGGTCGCGACCTGCCGGTCCTCGTCCCCAACGAGCGCGGCCTCGACCGGGCGCTGGAGCTCGGCCTCAAGCACGTCGCCGTCTTCGGCAGCGCCACCGAGACCTTCGCGCAGAAGAACCTCAACCGCTCGCTCGACGAGCAGTTCGCGATGTTCGAGCCGACCGTGAAGCGGGCCCGCGCCGCCGGCCTCGACGTCCGGGCCTACGTCTCCATGTGCTTCGGCGACCCCTGGGAGGGTGCCGTGCCGATCGACCAGGTCGTCGGTGTCGGCAAGCGGCTCTTCGACCTCGGCGCCAGCCAGCTCAGCCTCGGCGACACGATCGGCGTCGGCACGGCCGGGCACGTGAAGCAGCTGATCGGGGCATTCACCGAGGCCGGGATGCGCACCGACGACCTCGCGATGCACTTCCACGACACCTACGGCCAGGCCCTGGCCAACACCTTCTCGGCCCTGCAGGAGGGGATCTCCACCTTCGACGCGAGCGCGGGCGGGTTGGGCGGCTGCCCCTATGCCAAGAGCGCCACGGGCAACCTCGCGACCGAGGACCTGGTCTGGCTGCTCGACGGTCTCGGCATCGAGCACGGCGTCGACCTCGGCGCCGTCGTCGCGACCAGCCAGTGGATGGCCGGACACCTGGGCCGCCCCAGTCCGAGCGCCGTGGTTCGAGCGCTGGCAGGCCCTGCTTGATGCTGCCCTCGCGGTTCGACCACTCCGCTGCGCTCCGTGGTGTCTCGCATCGGGCAGGATGACCCCATGAGTCGTCGCGTCGTCCATCTCCACATCGGCGCCCCCAAGACCGGGACCACCTACCTCCAGGACCGGCTGATGCTCAACCAGGCGCAGCTGGCCGAGCACGGGGTGACGATCCCGACCAAGAACCGCTTCGTCGACGCCGACCTCTTCCACTTCCGTGCCGCCCTCGACCTGCTCGACCAGGACTGGGGTGGAGCCCCCGGGCATGCCGTCGGCGCCTGGGACACCATGGTCAAGCGCGTGCGCCGGGCCAAGGGCACGGTGGTGATCAGCCACGAGATCCTCGCCCCGACCAAGCCCGACACGATTGCGCGGGTGATGAACGACTTCGCCGACAGCGAGGTGCACGTCGTCTATTCCGCTCGCGACCTGGGTCGGCAGCTGCCGGCCGCCTGGCAGGAGAGCATCAAGCAGGGTCGCAAGTGGACCTTCGACAGGTTCCTGACCAAGGTCGAGCGTGGTCAGACCTGGTTCCGGGCGGCGATGGACCTGCCGACCGTGCTCGACAACTGGGGCGCCAAGCTGCCGCCCGAGCGCGTGCACGTCGTGACCGTCCCGCACGACCGCGGACCCACCGGCAACGAGCTGTGGCTGCGCTTCTGTCGCGCGTTCGGCATCGATCCCGCCTGGGCCCCGCTCGACTCCGAGCGCGCCAACCGGTCCCTGGGCATCGCCGAGACCCAGCTCATCCGTCGCCTCAACCGTCGCCTCGAGCTGCCGGTGTGGCGTGACGCGACCTATGACGGGCTCATCCGCGAGCTCCTCGCCCAGCAGGTCCTGGTCTCACGCGACGCGATCCCGGTGCGGCTGCCCCCCGAGCGCTTCGACTTCGCCGAGGAGCAGGCCGAACGCTGGGTCGAGTGGATCAAGGGTGCCGGCGTGGACGTCGTCGGCGACGTCGAGGACCTGCGCCCGGTGCGACCCGCACCCGACGCGACCTGGCGCGATCCCGACAAGGTGAGCCCCAAGCTGCAGCTCGGCGCCGCCCTCGACGCGCTGGCGATGATGACGCGCGAGGCGGCGGAGCGCACCCCCAGCGGTGACCTGCCGCAGAAGCTGCGGCAGCAGGCGCGCCGGCTGCGCGAGCGCTGAGCGGCTGGTCGATGGAGCGGCTGGAGTCGGCGGACGGCACTGCCCGCGCCTGGGGCTGGGTCGCGCACCTGCGCGACGGTGGCACGACCCCGTGGTCGGCCTGGCTCGACGAGGCCACCCCGAGTGGTCGCGTCCTGCCGGGAGCACAGCAGCTGGAGCTCCTGCGCCGGCTCAACCTCGCGGAGTCGAGTGCTGGCCCACGCAGCGCAGGCAGCCCCGTCAGCGCTCGACTCGCGGATCGGGTCCTCAACGCCGCCGCACCCGGCCGCGGCAAGCCCGACCTGTCCCTCGTCGGTGTCGCGCCGCGGGCCTATGGCCCCCAGCCGGTCGACCCGGGCGAGCTGCCCGCCGACGAGCTGATCCGGGTCGCGACCAGTGTGCTCGCCGACGACGTCGTCGCCCTCGGTGTGCCGACGCCGACCCGTCACCTGCGCCGGCCCTGGCGCCGGCCCCACCGACTCGTCGGCGACCCGCTCGAGGCAGCGCAGGTGCGTGAGCACCTCGCGCGCCGCGGCCAGCCCCCGGGCGGGCCGGGGGCGCCGGTCCTGGTCCTGGGCGGCCCGCTCGACCAGATGCTGGTCGACGTGTGGACCCGGCGCTGCTTCGAGCGCGGCTCGGGCGGCTGGTTGGAGTGGCTCCGGTTCTGGCAGCAGCGGGGATCGCTGCCGCCCCGCATCGACCTGCCTGCCGTCGTCCAGCGCCACCAGGACCGCCACGTCGACGTCCGGGTGGTCCTCGACCAAGCTCGGCTCCCGTCCCTGCTCGGCGTACGCCGCCTGCCACCCCCCTCGCGGCCGAGGGCCGACGCCGCGGAGCTCGCCCGCCGTATCGCCTCGGTCCTCGGACTGCTGGTCTCCACCGACCAGCGCGCTGCCCTGATGACACACACCGTGCTGCCGCGCATGCCTGCCACGAGCACGCCGCCCGTCTCGCTGCCCGAGGAGCACCGGGGCTGGGTCGTCGAGGCCGCGGAGCGCATGTGCAGGACCCTGAGTCGCTCTGGCTACCCTGTCGTCGGAGATCCGTCCTCGATCGTTCCGGCCGAGTCCGCCGCACCCGCTGCCCCGGCCGTGGCGCGTGGTGAGCTGGTGCTCGACCTCGCCGTGGGGATGCTGGTGGATCCCCGGTGGAAGACCAGCCACGACACGAAGGAGCCGAGGTGAGCGGCAGCAAGCGCGTCCTGCTCCACGTCGGCACCCCCAAGACCGGCACGTCCTATCTCCAGGACGTGTTGTTCCGCAACCGTGAGGTGCTGCGCGAGCAGGGCATCCTCTATCCCGCCGACCGCTTCGACGCCCACTTCCTCGCCGCCCTCGACCTGATGCGGCTGACGTGGGGCGGGCTCGAGACTGAGGCGGTGGGCGCCTGGGACCGGCTCGCCGACGAGGTGCGGGCCTGGCCGGGGACCTCGATCATCAGCCACGAGATCCTCTCGACCGCCTCCCCGACCCAGATCGAGCGGGCGCTGACCTCGTTCGGCGAGGGAGTCGAGGTGCACCTGATCGTCTCGGTCCGCGACCTCGTCCGGCAGGTGCCCGCGGAGTGGCAGGAGAACGTCAAGCACCGCAGCCTGGTGTCCTATTCGCACTTCCTCGAGATGATCCGGGACCCGGCGCGCGACACCCGGATCGGCTCGTGGTTCTGGGGAGCGCAGGAGATCCCCGACATCCTCGACCGCTGGGGGGCGATCCTGCCGCCCGAGCAGGTCCACCTGGTGACGGTGCCTCGACCGGGCGCCGCGCCCGACGAGCTGTGGCGGCGGTTCAGCCGTGCCTTCGGCCTGGACGACGTGGAGCTCGACCTCACTGCGGAGCGCGCCAACCCGTCGCTCGGGGTGCCCGAGACGGCGTTGCTGCGACTGATCAACAAGCGGGTCACGCCGGTGGTGGACCCGCCCGACTACCGCCCGCTGGTCAGGGAGCTCCTCGCCCACCAGACGCTGTCGCGGCGCAGCACGTCGGCGCGTCTGGGGCTTCCGCCGGCCACGCACGAGTGGGTGCAGGAGCTCTCGCGCACCTGGGTCGCGGAGATCGAGAAGCGCGGCTATGACGTCATCGGCGAGGTCGCCGACCTGATCGGCCAGCCGGCGGAGACCTTCACCGATCCCGATGCCGCGAGTGCCGACGACCTGCTTCCGCCTGCGCTCGACGCGATCAAGGCGCTCCTCGTCGAGGGCTCGCGGCTGCGCGAGTCAGAGGCGACGCTGGCCCGCGAGGTCGAGGAGGCACGTCAGGAGCTGCACCTGCTGCGACGGACCCGAGCCGAGAAGACCGTGCAGGCGATGGAGCAGCGACCCTCGGGTCGGGCGGCGCTGGGCGTCTATCGCCGGCTGCGGGGTCGCTGAGCGTCAGCGGCGCCGGGGCAGGATCTCGCGGTCGGCATAGCGCCCCAGCTTCCAGGTCGCATAGCCGTCGGCGCCCATGCCGACGAGTCCGCCCACGACGGGCACCCGGCGACCGACCGTGATCGCGAGTCGCTTGCCGGCGATCCGGGCGACCAGGTCGGCGGCCACCTCGGCGGCGATGATCTTGTCGAGACCGGCGTCGTGCGCCGGGGCCGTGGCGAGGGCCATCGGCGGAGCCGGGATCTTGCCCTTCTTGACCAGCTGGGCGACGCTCTCCTCGCCCAGCAGGGCCGTGAGGATGGCGTTGCGCACGCGCGGGTCGTCCAGGTCGTGGCCCCGGAGGTGGGCGATGCCGGCGATCATCCGGCACTGCACGACGGTGAGGCCGGTGATGTTGGCGGGGATCGTGACGGCTGCGGTGACGAGACCTCCGACGTTGGTCAGGAAGCCCTGGCCGCCGGCATAGCGGACGTGGTTCTCGATCACCTCGTGGATGGCTCGTTCGACGTCGCCGTTCTGCTCGGCGAGCTGCTTGTCGGCTGCTGCCGCCGCTCCCGGCAGCGGGCCGACGCCCGCGATCGCGCGGTTGAGGGCCTCGCGGACGAAGCCCGTGGTCAGACCAGGCGCCACGTCAGTGATCCGAGGAGCGAGGTGCTTGCCGACTCTGCCGCTGATACCCATGGCCCCACCCTAGGCATCGGGGTGATGCCCTGCCCAGAGCGCCTCGTCAGCGGCGGACCTCGCAGTCCGCCGCCCGCTCGATGCTGACACAGGTGTCACGGCCCTTGTCGCCATACGCGCGGTCGCGTCCGGGTCCGCCGTCGAGGAGATCGCGGCCGGTGGTGCCGAGCAGGTCGTCATCGCCGCCGCGGCCGAAGGCTCGCACCCACCGTGCCTGCTTGGTGGCGAAGCGCTCGTCGGCGCGGGTGCCGACGAAGGTCCAGCGGGCGCGGCGTCCCTTCCCGAAGAACTCCTCGACCTGGTGGTAGCGGATGCGGGTGCGCGAACCCGTGAGCCTGATGCGGTCGCGGGGGCGGTCCACGCGGACCCGGGTGCCCTTGGCGAAGTCCGCGGCCAGGTGGAGCGACAACGAGTCCCGTCCGCCGTCGCCGTCGATCTCGTTGCGGACGCCCGGACGGACGACGTAGCCGATCTCGTCGTCGCCCGCGCCGGCCGACACGACGACAGGCGCTGCCCGGGCCTCGAGGCGGTCATCACCCGTCCCACCCCGGAGCAGGCCGTCGCTAGCCACCGACGCGTGGAGGAAGTCGTTGTCGGCTCCACCGGCCAGGACGTCGGTGCCGCCGTGCGACACCAGCGTGTCGCGGCCCGAGCCGCCGTTCGCGACGTCGTCGCCCTCGGGGCCGACGATCCCGAGCCCCCGCTCGTCGGCACTCGTCGTGTCGACAGCGATCACGTCACGTCCACCCAGACCGTCGACGACGTCGTCCCCGGCGCCTGACTGGACGAGGTCGTCGTACGCCGATCCGGTGATCCGGTCGTCGAAGGCGCTGCCCACGACGCCGGCGGGTCCACCCACCACGATGGTGTCGCTGCCTTCGCCCGTGGCGGTGCCGGCGTTGAGGTCCACGAGGACCGGCCCGGTCGCGCCTTCGTAGCTGACCCGGTCGAGGTGCCCGAAGTCGGCGAAGTAGATGTCCTGGGCGTCGGGGTCGGCTCCCAGGTCGACGTGGTCGTCCCCCGGGCCGGGCGCGACCACGTCGGCGTAGTAGTCGTCGTCGGGGAAGTAGGCCCCGTCCAGTCCGCCGAACAGCCGGTCGTCGCCGGCGCCGCCGGCCAGGACGTCGGCTCCCTCGAGACCGCAGATGACGTCGTTGCCGCCCGCACCGTCGATCATGTCGTTGCGGGGGGTCCCGACGATGACGTCGTCCCCGGGCGTGCCCGTGAACGGTGCGGTCCGGAGGTGCCCGTAGCTGGGGACCACGATCGTCGCCGCCCGCCCGTCGCAGGTCTCGTCTGCAGCAGCCGCCGGTGCCGCGACGAGCGCGGGTGTGAGCAGCGCGGCCGCGGCCAACGTCATGGTCAGTGGGCGAGCAGTGATCCCGATCATCAGCGTCCTGTCGTCGTGGGCAGTCGTGGGACGAGGCGACCATGCGAGAAGTTGTCGTCCGCGACGGCTACCGTGCCCGAGTGCCGTCCGTCCCGCCCGACCCTCGCCGTGGGTCTTCCCGGCGCCAGGGGACTGGGATCCCGACGACGACCTGGTCGGGATCGGCGCCGACCTGGCTCCGGGCACGTTGCTCAATGCCTACGCGCAGGGGCTGTTCCCGATGCCGACGGGTGGCACCCGCGATCCCATGGGCTGGTTCTCGCCGGTGCGTCGGGGGGTCCTGCCCCTGGACGGTCTCAAGGTGTCGCGGTCGCTGCGACGGTCGGCCCGCAGCTTCGAGATCCGGGTCGACACCGCGTTCGAGGCGGTGATCGACGCCTGCGGCGACCGACGCCGCCCGGACGGCTGGATCACCCCCGAGTTCCGCTCCGCCTACCTCGCCCTCCATGAGCTGGGCTGGGTGCACTCCGTCGAGGCCTGGCGCGACGGACGGCTGGCGGGCGGCCTCTACGGCGTGGCCCTCGGCGGGCTCTTCGCCGGCGAGTCGATGTTCCACCACGAGACGGACGCCTCCAAGGTCGCGCTGCTCGGGCTCGTCGAGCTGCTGTCCGACGCGTACGCCGACCGGCGGGTCCTCGACGTCCAGTGGGCCACCCCCCACCTGACCTCGCTCGGCGTGATCGAGATGCCCCGCTCGGCATACCTCGCCTCGCTCCGCGACGCCCTGGGCGTCCCGCTTCCCGCTGCCTTCGCAGGCATGTCATGAGGTTCGCGCGACTCGGGTCGGCTCTCACGTGTCTGGTCCTCTTGGCGGCCTGCGGTGGTGGGCCCGGCGACGACGCTCCGGCTGATGCGTCGATCGAGGACTTCTGCGCGGCCAAGGAGTGGTTCGTGACGGAGGGACTCCAACGGCTGCGGGGCCAGGGGTTCCCACCCCCGAGGAGGCGGTGGCCGGCCTCGCCCGTGACTGGGCCCGCGAGCTCGTCCGTGTCGGCACCCCGGACAACATGTCGGCGGAGGCCCGCTCGGGTTTCGAGGAGTTCGTCGACCGCATCGACGACCTCGAGGGCGGCGACCTCGACTCGATGACGTGGGACTGGCAGGGCGAGGACTGGGAGAGCGACGAGGCGAAGGCCGTTGCCCGCTACGTCACCAACACCTGTCCGTGACCGGCACCGGTCACTTCAGCAGTCGGCTCATCCTGCGGTCCGCGAGCGGCTTGCCGTCGGTCTGACAGGTCGGGCAGTACTGCAGGCTCGAGTCGGCGAAGGACACCTCGCGCACCACGTCGCCGCACACCGGGCACTTCTCCCCGGTGCGGCCGTGGACGGCGAGGTTGGTCTTCTTCTCGCCCTTGAGCTGGCTGGCCGCCAACCCGCGCGAGCGCTCCACGGCATCGCCGAGGGTGCCGCGGATCGCGGCATACAACGTCTCGAGCTCAGCGTCGTCGAGGCCGTTTGCCGGCTTGTACGGCGACATCCTCGCCGCGTGCAGGATCTCGTCGGAGTAGGCGTTGCCGATGCCGGCGATCGTGCCCTGGTGTCGCAGCACGCCCTTGATCTGCTTGCGGCCCTCGCTGGCGAGGATCTCGGCGAGGGCCTCGATCGTGAACTCGTCGGCCAGCGGATCCGGGCCGAGCCGGGCGATCCCCTCGACGTCCTGGGGGTCGCGGACGACATAGATCGCCAGGCTCTTCTTGGTGCCCGCCTCGGTGACGTCGAGACCGGCTTGGGTGTCGGTGTCGGGGTCGTCGATCACGATCCGGGCGGCGAGGGGGTTCTTGCTGTTGGGCTTCGCGGGGAGCGCCGGCACCTCGTCGCGCCACCGCACCCACCCGGCGCGGGCGAGGTGCATGACGAGGTGGATGCCCGAGGCGTTGATGTCGAGGAACTTCCCATGGCGCGTCACGTCCTCGACGAGCGTGCCGTGCAGCGAGTGCAGGGGCGGGTCGAAGGTCTTCAGCGCGCTGAACGCCGCCAGGTCGATCCGGGTGATCGCGCGGTCGACGAGCCGGCTCCGCAGATCCTGGACCAGTGCTTCCACCTCGGGCAGCTCGGGCATGCAGGCGAGTCTAGGCAGACCTTGACTGCCGGGGGAGGATGGAGCATGGCTATCGCCCGACCGTTGCCGACGACGGGGTCGATCTTCTTCGACGCCCGGGGCGACGACCGCGCGCTGCGGGTGTCGTGGCACCACGACGTGGATCTCGTCGTCGTGTCGTTGTGGCGCGACAACGTGTGCAGCGGTTCCTTCCGGCTCACCGTCGAGGAGGTCCCGGCCTTGATCGAGCTCCTCCGACGCGGCCTCGACGCGGCCTACGCCGTGGCGGGTGCACGCGACGACCTCCACCGCGCGGACGAGACGCGACCCCTCCACGTGGGCTAGACCAGCCTGACCCAACGGCGCCCTCCGGGAGCGGCGCTCGCGGGATCGGGAAATCTAAGGAATGGGCTAGATCCACCGATACGGTCGGATCGTGGACCCGATCAGGAACCCCTACGCGCCCGGCGCCGGCCAGCGCCCCCCGAGCTGGCCGGTCGTGACGAGCAGCTCGCGGCCTTCGACGTGGTGCTCGAGCGTGTCGTGAAGGGTCGCCCCGAACGCTCGCTGGTGCTGACCGGGCTGCGCGGCGTCGGGAAGACGGTGCTGCTCAACGCGCTCCGCTCAGCGGCCGTACGCCGACGCTGGGGCACCGGCAAGCTCGAGGCCCGCCCTGACCAGGGACTGCGCCGGCCGCTGAGCAGCGCCCTGCACCAGGCCGTCCGCGAGCTGGGGCACACCGACGCGGACAGCGTCGACCACGTGCTCGGGGTGATCAAGGCGTTCGCGCACCGCGACGCGGGGGCTGGAGCGAAGCTGAAGGACCAGTGGAGCCCGGGGATCGACGTCCCCGCCGTCCGCGGACGAGCCGACTCCGGCGACATCGAGATCGACCTGGTCGAGCTGTTCTCCGACCTCGGTGGGCTGGCTGCCGACGTGGGCAAGGGCATCGCCGTCTTCATCGACGAGATGCAGGACCTGGGGCCCGACGACGTCTCGGCCCTTTGCGCGGCCTGCCACGAGATCAGCCAGACCGGGCTGCCGGTCATCGTGGTCGGCGCGGGCCTGCCCCACCTGCCGGCCGTGCTGTCGGCGTCGAAGTCCTATTCCGAACGGCTCTTCCGCTACCAGCGCATCGACCGGCTGGCGCGGGAGGCCGCCGACCTGGCGCTGACGGCACCGGCGGCCGAGGAGGGCGCCGAGTTCGAGCCGGCGGCGCTCGCGGCGATGCATGCCGCCACCGGTGGCTATCCCTACTTCATCCAGGCCTACGGCAAGGCTGTCTGGGACCGCGCCCCGCGGTCGCCGATCACGGTCGACGACGTGCTGGTCGCGACGCCGGAGGCGGAGTCGGAGCTGGCGGTGGGGTTCTTCGGCTCGCGCTACGAGCGCGCGACGCCGGGGGAGCGGGACTACCTGCGGGCCATGGCCGACGTCGCGGCCGCGTCCGACGACCCGGACGTCGACGCCGTACCCACCGCCGACGTGGCGAGCCACCTCGACAAGAAGCCGCAGTCGCTGTCGCCCGCGCGCGACGCCCTGCTGAAGAAGGGGCTCATCTATTCGGGGGAGCGGGGGCGCATCGCCTTCACCGTCCCCCACTTCGGACGTTATCTGCGCGAGCACGCCGGCTGAGTCACTGCCGATCGACCCGGCGAAGGGTCAGCTCGACGTCGAGGTCGAGGAAGCGACCGATCACCAGGCTCGGCACCCTGATGCCCAGAGGTCTGCGGTCAAGCTTCCCCGTGACCTTCGCGCGCACCTCGTCGGCGCGCCGCTCGAGGAGCACGACCGTGAGGTCCACCGGCGCCTGCTCCCCCCTGGCACGCACGACCCCGCCGCCGGTCCAGCCGTGCGAGGCGAGAGCAGCCCGCTCGATCTCCACCCGCACGACGGGGTGGTCATCGAGGTGGAGGAACGTGGGCTTGTGCAGGTCGCGGTCGCGCCGGGCGTTGCCCGTCGCGACGCCGGCGACGTCCAGCTCGACCCAGGAACCTCCGATGTCCCCGTCGGGCCTGACGACGGCGCTCCCGCCGGTCACGGGGAACGACCCGCGGACGGTGGTGACGAGCTTGTCGCGCACCTGGAAGGTCGCCGTGCAGGCCGTGGTGTCGGCTGCCCAGTGGCCGGCCAGCGCCGCCACGCTCGCCAGGTCCGGCTCGGCGCTCATTGCGGTGCTCCCGCCAGGAAGTCAGCGAGCTGTCCGAACGCCACCGCGTCGACGCATCGCGTGACCCGGTCCGGACCTGGCAGGAGGGCCGCGTCCTCGCCGGGCAGCAGCTCGGAGGCACTGACGAGGTGGGCGAGGTCGTCGAGGGCGGCGGGGTCGTGCGTCAGCACGATCACGTGCTCGGTGCCGTCGGCGGCAACCGCGCGTATCCCCCGAGCAGGCGGTCGCGGAGCGCCGGATCGGATGCGACGAGCGGTGCGATGCGCTCGCGGCCTGCTCGGGCGGAGGCCGCGACGAGCTCGTCGCTGCGGGGTCCGTCGAAGGAGATGATCTGGGCATACATCGGGTGGTCCTTCCGGTCGGGGCCTCTTTCGAGGCCGGGGCTGCCAGCCTGCGCCGCCCGGGGCCTGCGACACCTCAGTGGTGGCACGGATATCGCCACCGAACCGGTGCCGCGATACTGAGCCGGTGGGATCGGTTCACGGTCGTCGAGACGAGCTGTCACGCCTGGAAGCGGTGTGCCGAGCGGCGGTCGGCGGCGACGGCGGCTTCGTCCTCGTGACGGGTGAAGCCGGCATCGGGAAGACGAGCCTCGCCCAGGCTGCGGCGGGCGTCGCCGACGAGCTCGGCTTCGCAGTCGCACGGGGTTGGTGCGCCGACGGTCCCGGGACGCCGCCACTGTGGCCGTGGCGCCGGATCGCGAGGAGCGTGCCCGGGCTGGGCCAGCTGCTCCGGGCGGCCGTGGAGGCTGAGTCGTCGGACAACCGTGACGCGACCGTCTTCCAGCTGCTCGACGGGGTGCTCAACGCCCTGCGCCTTGCCACCCGGGACGAGCCGTTGCTCCTTCTCGTCGAGGACGTCCACTGGGCCGACTCGCTGTCCCTGGAGCTGCTGCACCGACTCCTGCCCGAGCTCGCGGAGCTGCGCGTGGTGGTGATCGCCACGGCCCGCGAAGACGGGTCGGGCGAATCGGCATACACGCGGCTCGTGCCGTTGCTGTTGCAGGCGCACCAGGCCATCCACGTCCCGCTCGCCCCTCTCAGCGTCGACTCCATCGCGCAGTGGTTGGGCGCAGATCCTCGTACGGCGAGCTGGGCGCCCCATGCCGATGAGCTGGCCACGCTGACGCGCGGCAACCCGTTCTATGTCAAGACGGTCGCGGGCGAGCTGTCGCCCGGGGAGGCCCGACAGCTCGTCGAGGGGCTGGCGACTCGCCCGACCTGGCGCGCTGTGCTGCTGACCGCCTTCCGGTCGTTGCCCGACACGGTCGCTCAGACCGTTGCGGTGGCAGCCGTGATGGGCGAACGGTTGTCTCCGGCCCTGCTCGCGGCGGCGCTCGCCCGCCCCACGGCCGCCGTGAGCGACGAGCTGTCGGTGGCGGTCCAGGCAGGGATCCTGCACTTCGGCGACACCGGCCTGGCCTTCAACCACGCCCTCGTCCGCGACGCCATCGTCGCCGACCTGAGTCCCCACCAGCGCATCAGCGCCCATGCGGCCGCAGCCGCCGCTCTCGAGGCGACGGGAGACCCGTTGATGGCAGGACCAGCAGCGGCCCACTGGTCCCACGTCGATGGGCCCGAGGCCGCACGCCACTGCCGCGACCAAGCAGACCTGGCCGCGGCGTCCTCGACCCTCGCGCCCGATCGTGGCGTCGAGCTCGCCGGCCTGGCCCTCCGCTCGGCCGAAGCGTTGTCGGCCGGCCCCTCGGAGGTCGCGGAGCGGCTGCTGGCGCTGGCGAGGTTCCAGTGGGCGGCGGGGATGCCCTCTGCTGCCATCGATTCGTGCACCAGCGGACTCGACCTTGCTGAGCAGGCGGGGCGACCGCACGTGATGGCGGAGCTGGCGCTCGTGCCCCAGGGTGTCGGATCCCCCGAATCAGCTGACGACCTGTGCCGCCGGGCGCTGGCGGCGCTGCCCGAGACCGAGAGCGTCCTGCGCTCGCGCCTCCTGGCCGTCGTCGCGGTCGGGTCGGCCGTCGCCGCCCAGTCGCGCGGCCCGCTGACCGGTGCCGAGCAGGCGGGGCCGTCCGCCGACGCCCTGTCCGCCCAGGCGCTGGCTGCTGCCCGAGCATCCGGGGACCCCCAGGCCGAGATCGAAGCCATCGCGGCTCGTCACTTCGTCCTGAGCCAACCCCAGGCGATCGCCGAGCGCGCCGTCCTGGTCGACCGGGCCCTCGAGCTGGGACCGGCGACGACCACGACGATGGGCGTGCTCTGGGGACACCTGTGGCAGGCGGACCTTGCCCTGCAGACGGGGGCGGTCGCCGACGTCCCGGCCTCGATCGTCGCCATCGAACAGGTCGCGGAGCGCCGGCACTCGCCGGTTGCCCGCTGGCACGGGTGGCGGCTGCGAGCTGCGCTCCAGGTCCTGGCCGGTGACTTCGACCAAGGGCGAGACACCGCTCGGCAGGCGCGACGACTGGCCGACCGGGTGGGCGACGTCTCGATGGTCGGCATGCACGTCGCGTTCCACGTCCACCTCGCCGTGCTGCGCGGCGACCCGGACGACTTCCTGCCCGAATCGCTCGCGACGATCGCCGCCGCACCGCCGATGCCCCTCGTGCGCGCGTCTCGACCGCTGATCCACTGGGCACGAGGAGACGTCGCCCGAGCGCGGGCCGAGTTCGCGGCCCTGCGCGACGTCCCCCAGCAGTTCCCGCTGGGACCGCGGTGGAGCGGGACCGTGGGCCAGATCGGCCTCGGCGCGGTCGTCCTCGGGGACGCGGAGGTGGCGCGAGACTGCTATGAGCTGCTGCTGCCCTGCCGATCCTGGTGCGGAGGTGACGGAGGCGGATCGCCATACGCGACGGGCTCGATGGAGTTCGACCTCGGCCGCCTCGCCCAGACTTCCGGCGACGCGTCGCTCGCGGCCACGCACTTCGAGCGTGGGGTGGCAGTGGACGACCGGATCGGGGCTCGGCCGCAGGCCGCCCTGGGTCGCCTCGGGCTCGCCGAGTCCCTCGCCGACCAGGAACCCGCTCGTGCTCTGCAGCTGGCTCTGATCGCTGTCGACGAGCTCAGCCGGCTGGACATGCCGGGACCGCTGGCCCGGGCGGCGTCCCTGCGGGACCGGCTCGCTCCGATCGCGGCCCGAACGACCAGGCAGCCCGACGGACTCACTCCGCGCGAGGTGGAAGTCGCGCTGCTCGTCGGCCGGGCGCTGACCAACCAGGAGATAGCCGAGCAGCTGTTCTTGTCAGTCCGGACGGTGGAGTCGCACGTCCGCAGCGTCCTCGCAAAGCTGTCGCTGACCAGCCGCACCGAGATCGCTGTCTGGGTGCATCGACAGGACTAGCGGGCCCGGCGCCTATCCCGCGACCCGCCGCAGGGCGCGGACCCACGGGGACCATCGGGCCGGCCGGCCCGCCACGGTGCCCGTGACCTGACGCTCGGCGTTGTCGAACAGGTCCTGCATCAACGCCTCGTGGAACCAGCGGACCGCGAGCGGCGGCGCATGCGCAGCCACCGATCCAGGGGGAGGAATATCTGCGCATGGCCGGTCACCTCGAGCGACGAACCGCCGGTTGCTTGCGGCGCCCACGCGCGATCGCTGCGACATGATGCCTGCATGAGGCCGCAGGTCGTCGCCCACCGTGGTGCAAGCCACGAGAACCCCGAGCACACGCTCCGTGCCTACGAGCGAGCGATCGAGGCGGGCGCTGACGCGCTGGAGTGCGACGTGCGCCTGACCGCCGACGGACACCTGGTCTGCGTGCACGACCGCACCCTGCGCCGGACGGCCGCCGACAAGGGCATCGTCTCGACGATGAACCTTGCCGAGCTCGACGAGCTCGACTTCGCCTCGTGGAAGAACCCCTGGGCCGAGCTCGACGACGAGGCGCCCGACTTCGACCCCTCGGAGCGCAGGGTGCTGACGCTGCGCAAGCTGCTGGAGACGGTCGCCGACGCCGACCGACGGGTGGAGCTGGCGATCGAGACCAAGCACCCGACGAGGTATGGCGGTCTGGTGGAGCGGCGTCTGATCGAGCTCCTGGCCGACTTCGGCTGGACCGGTGCGGACTCCCCGGCGCGGATGATGAGCTTCAGCCTGACCGCGATCCAGCGGGCCCGTCGGCTGGCGCCCGACCTGCCGGTGGTGATGCTCGTCGAGAAGGCCCACCACTGGCCGATGCTCAAGATGGTCGTCGGCAGGGACTGGATCATCGGCCCCGGCATCGACGAACTGCGTGCCCACCCGGGCCTCGGCAAGCACCTGCGCCTGGCCGGTCGCGAGATCCATGTGTGGACGGTGAACACCGAGGCCGACCTCCAGCTGTGCCTCGATCTCGGGGTCACGGCCGTCATCAGCGACAAGCCGGGATACATGCGGCAGCTGCTGGACAGATAGCGTCTACGCCCATGGCCAAGAAGTCCCGCACCAAAGCCCGCGACATCGCTTCGACCGAAGGCGCCGGCGAGAACGCCGTCGGCCCTCGCCAGCCCTGCCCCTGCGGCTCGGGGAAGCGCTACAAGGCGTGCCACGGCGCCGCCGGTGGCGCCGCACCCGTGTTCGTCAGCCGTCCGTTCGAGGGGATGCCCGGTGAGTGTGACGTCATCGCGCTCCGCGAGCTGGTGCCTGCGGCGACCGTGCCGCTGACCGTTCCGGGCACCGATCGCGAGGTGCGCCTGTGCACCCTGCTCCCGATGGCCGCTCCGGCCATGGTCCGCGAGAGCGGGGCGATCTGGCTGGGGCTGCAGGTCGCGCACCAGTACGGCGACCCTGCGCGCGACCTCGGCGCGGTGCTCGAGGCCGCGATCGCCCAGACCGAGCCGGGGGTCGTCGGTCTGACCTCCCCGCCCGGTGAGGGCCCGCGCCTCCAGGACCTGATCAGCAACACCTCCCTCGACATCACCGTCCACGACGGCTTCGGCTACTGGATCGACGACCTCGGCGACCAGGACGACGCGACGGCTGCCGCCCTCGAGGAGGCCAGCTCCGCGGCCCCCCCCACGGCCCGGCTGGAGAGCGTGGAGGCGGCGTACTGGACCAACGTCGGCACCAAGGAACACCTGCGCTGGGTGATGCCCCACCCCGAGGACCACCTGCTCGATGCGCTGGCGCGGCTGCATGCAGCGGGTCAGGACTCCGTCGCGGAAGGCTCACGCTTCGTCGGGATGTTCCGCGCCCACGGTCGCCTCGCCCCGGTCTGGGACCTCCCGGTCGGCACCGGCGCGGCTGTCCTCGAAGATCCGGCGGCCGCCTTCGCTGCGGCGCTGACCGACGCGCTGGCCACCGGCGGCGACCTCACGGCCGAGGAGCGCTCCGCGCGTGCCGGATTGGCCAACAGGCAGGTCACCATTCGTTAAAGGATCGGCGTGCTGCTTGTGTCCGGCGCAGCAGTGCGCGTAGCGTGAATTTCGCCCGGCCGTTGTTGTATCCCCCGTCAACAGCGGCCGGGCGTTCCATGTTCTACGGCGGATTCGTCTCTCCTTGCAGCGTGCGCGCCACGCGTGCCATGGTTTTCTGGACCGGAGGTGACAGATGGCTGAGGACACTGCCTCGATCGACCTCGTGAGGCGCTACATCGAGGCGGTCCAACGGGCACGGGCTTCCGGAGACGTCAGCGACTTCGAGGCTCTCCGCGAGTTCCTGTCCGCGGACCTCGTCATCAAGGTCGCAAGCGCTTGGACTGACGAGCCGTGGCAGGTGATGCACCGAGGGGCGGACGCACTGATCACGAGGTTGCAGGCACCGATCAACAAGTCCACGTCGCTCACCACGGAGAACATCACCGTGCAGCAGGCGGGCGACGACGTCTACGTCGAGCAGCTGTCGACCATCGTCGACAGCGACGGCACCCACGTGAGCATGGTGTGCCACATCTTCTCCGTGGTGGATGGCCTCATCACCGGCGTGCGGGGCTACCGCAACGAGCGCGGGATCCCCGCGGGCTGAAAGACCGGCACCGGAACAGGCCGCGAATCGCTCTGCCTGGGCGTTGCCGGTTCCTCGGACCCGCGTTGCAGGCGCGAGCGGCGCCCACGACCGACCTGCGGTTGAGGAGTTTCCCCAGTAGGTCCGTTCCAAGTCCGGGGTGATTTCGCTGACAGCCGGAGAAGCCGCCACTACGGTGTGCCAATGCTGACCACTCTCCGCGCTGTCGTCGCCACTGCTGTCGCCGTCGCCCTGGCTGTCGCGGGCATGGCGGGGCTGGTGGGTTCGGGCGCCACTGCCAACGCATCCGCGAGCGCCTCCTCCAGTGCGTGTGCTGCCCAGACCAAGGAGCTGACCGACGCGGCGACGGCCACCCAGGAGTCGGCCACGAAGGTCAAGAAGGCGAAGAAGCGCCTCAAGAAGGCGAAGAAGTCTGGCCAGCCCGCCAGGGTGAAGAAGGCCAAGCGCAAGCTCCGCGCGGCCAAGAAGGAGCTCAGGCTCCAGCTCGAGTGGTACACCACTGCGCGCGCTGCCTATGACAAGTGCCTCAAGGCCAACCCGCCGTCATCGCCCACCGCGACCAGCACTGCCACCAGCACCGCCACCGGGACGGCCACCAGCACCGCCACCGGGACGGCCACGAGCACGTCGACGGCGACGCCGACCAGTGGGCTCCCGACGATCCCGAGCGGGCCCCTTCCGCCCCTGTGCATCCCCAACCCGTTGCCGACCGGCCCCTCGGAGATCTGCCTGCCTGGCTGACCGGAGCCTCCCTACCCCCAGGGCTGGAAATCCGGCCGACCCGTTCCAATTTCAACATCAGGCGTACACACTGGCCACCTCCGTCCCCCGAGAGGTTCCGCCATGCTCCGCTCCCTCCTTAATCCGCTCGTCGCAGCGTTCGTCGCCCTGGTCCTGGCCGCCGGCGGGCTGCTGGCCGTTGCGACAGCTGGTACGGCGACGGCGACCGAGACCCGGTCGGGCTCAGCGCTTCGGGCCGACTGCTCCGAGGCCAAGCAGGACCTGAGTGACGCGACAGCCGCAGTGCAGGAGGACAGGGCCCTCGTGCGCAAGCTCAAGAAGCGGGTCAAGAAGAGCACGGGGGCCAAGAAGCGGAAGTGGAAGAGGAAGCTGCGCGCAGCTCGGCGCAGTCTCGCCCTCCAGCTCGAGTGGAAGGAGATGGCGCAGAAGACCTACGACGACTGCCTGGCCGGCACGCCGAGCCCCACGAGCCCGCCGCCTTCGACGAGCGCCTCGGAGTCGTCGTCGACGTCGACGTCCAGCTCGCCCTCACCCACGGCCACGACGACGACGCAGCCGCCGTGCCCGCTGGCTCCGCTTCCCTGCCTGCCCTGAGCCCGGCCGTCAGTCCTTGGTCGGCCTGAGCCGCCAGGCCTCGAGCCGGCTGTAGCCCTTCACCGAGACGCGTCGGATGCGGCGGAACTGATAGCTCGGGGAGTCGTCCTGGTCTTGGTTGTCCGCCTCCGGACCGGCGTCGGGGGTGGCAGTCGACTCGCGTGAGTCTTCCGGGCCCGTGTCGCCGTCGGCGGTGGCAGCCTCGTCGGAAGGTGCCTCGTCGGCGTCGGGCGCGTCCTCACCGGTCAGGACGGCGTGGGCGCCACGGTCCACGACCACGGTGCCGGGCCTGGCGACCGAGGTCAGCCGTGAGGCGATGTTGACGGTTGCGCCGAAGACGTCCCCCAGCCGGTTGACCACCGCGCCGTAGGCGATGCCCGCCCGCACGTCGGGGAAGAGGTCGTCGCTGTCTCGACCCCGTGCGGTGAGCGCCAGCGCGATCTCCGCAGCCGTCGAGGCCTCGTCGGTGGTGAAGAGGATCTCGTCACCGATGGTCTTGATGACGCGGCCACCGCGATCGATGACGGCCGTGGTCGCGGCCTGCTCGAACCGCTCGATCCACTCGACCAGCTCGGCCTCCTCCAGCGACTTGCTCTGGGTGGTGTAGCCGACGATGTCGACGAAACAGACCGCCATCGTCTGCTCGGGCTCACCGGCCGAGGCGGTCGCCAGCAGCCGGTTGGCGGTGCTGGCGAGGTGGCGGCGCCATACGTAGGACTGCAGCGCCTCGACCCGCGGCACCACCTCCGTCGCGATCTCCGCCAGGCCCACGCCGGGGTCCTTGGCCTCGATCGCCAGGTCGGTCAGCAGGGTCGCCTGCCACTCGGCCAGACGCGCGAAGCTGCGGCCCCAGGTGCGGACCAGGGCCGCCTGGGAGTCTGGGCTCAGGATGTCGAGCTCCATCAGGTCGACCGCCAGGCGGAGCGCCTGGACGTCGCTGGCAGTGAACGCGACAGTCTCGTCGGTGACCTGCACGAAGCCGAGCAGCCGCCACAGCTCGGTTGCGAGCTCCATGGGGACACCAGCTCGCTCGGCCACCTCGAGGCGGGTCAGCGTCGGTGGGCCACCGAGCAGGAACGACTCGACCTCCTCGTAGGAGTCGCCGAGGTCGATGGAGTCCGACTCGCTCATGCGGACTTCACGCTGGTCAGCTGTTGCCGTAGCGCTCGGCCGCCGACGCCTCGAGCGCCGCTGCCAGGGACGGGATCTCGTCGATCAGCCGCGTGAGCTGTTCGCGGGTGTAGTGCAGCGCCTGGAGCGGGGTGAGCGCGACGATCGTCGCGGTGCGGAGCTTCTTGTTGATGATCCCGGCCTCACCGATGATCTGCCCCGGACCCAGGATGGCGATCTCGGTGCCCTTGCTGCGCACGGACACCTCGCCGGAGGTCAGGATGTAGGCCTTGTCCGCGAGGGTCTTCTCGCCGATCGGAGACCAGCCCTGCGGCAGCGAGACCGGTGTGCCGGCGGCAGTGACCTTGTCGGCGTCGGCGGCTGGGAGGGCGTCGAAGATGGACGTCGTCATTTCACGTGCTCCTCGTGTGGCTTGATTTCGGGTCCCACCCCGCGGGTGATCCTGCCACGTCTTCGTGCCGAGCGTGAGCAGGCTCAGACGACGAGAGGAGCGCGGGTGATCGGGCAGGACATGCACCGGGGCCCACCGCGACCCGACCCGAGCTCCGAGCCGGCGATGCGCACGACCTCGATGCCGGCTTCCTCCAGTCGCTCGTTGGTCTCGTCGTTGCGCTCGTAGGCCACCGCCACCCGCGGCGCCAGGGCCAGGGTGTTGTTGCCGTCGTCCCACTGCTCGCGCTCGGCCGTCACCGGGTCGAGCCCGGTGTCGATCTGGTGGAGGGTGTC
This sequence comes from Nocardioides piscis, assembly GCF_011300215.1. Classification (NCBI taxonomy): domain Bacteria; kingdom Bacillati; phylum Actinomycetota; class Actinomycetes; order Propionibacteriales; family Nocardioidaceae; genus Nocardioides; species Nocardioides piscis. The sequence continues at coordinate 944,063 of NZ_CP049866.1, read as the reverse complement.
GATCTGCATCGCCTTGGCGGCCGCGACGAGGAACGGTTCCGCCTCGGCAACGTCGAGCACCAGGTCGGTCTCGTGCTCCCCGTGCTCGCGGACGGTGACCGCGTGGGCGCGCAGCGTGTCCGCCACGTTGGGATACATCACGACCTTGTCGAAGTCGACCATCGTGCACACGGTGTCGAGGTGCATGGTGGCGCGCTCCTGGGCGATCGGGACCGCCAGCACGGTGTGCGCCAGCCGGCCGTGGAAGACCTGCCTGGCCAACCGTTCCACCCCCGCCGGAGTGGTTCGCTCGCCCACACCGATCGCGATCACGCCGGGCGCGAGCAGCAGGACGTCGCCACCCTCGACGTGCTCGTTGTGCCACCCGTGGATCTGCTCGGTGCCTCCGGCGAACCGGGGGTGCTCGGTGTAGATCAGCTCGGTCAGCTGCGTCTCGCGCATGCGGGCCGGCATCGCGAGGCTGGTGATCGCGACCCGGTCGCGGATCCACACACTGGAGTCGCGGGTGAAGAGCAGGTTGGGCAGCGGGTCGACGAGGAAGTCGTAGGGGCTCAGCAGGCTCGTCACCAGACCGTGTCCGCCGCGGACCTCGTCGTTGCGGATGCCGGCGGTCAGCAGGTCGGTCAGCTCCTGCGGCGACGCGTCCGCCATCGCCTGGGCGAGATAGGTGCGCAGCGTGTCGCCGAGGTGCAGCCCGCTCAGTGCGGAGCTGATCGCGTGGGTGCGCGCGGTCTCGCTGGCCAGGGTCTCGGTCAGCAGGTCGGTCAGGTAGAGCACCTCGACGTCGCGCTGGCGCAGGGTCTCGGCGAAGGCGTCGTGCTCCTCCTGGGCACGGCTGACCCAGGGGATCCCGTCGAAGAGCAGCTTGTCGTTGTTGCGGGGAGTCAACCGCTTCAGCTCGTTGCCGGGCCGGTGCAGCATGACGGTGGTGAGCGTGCCGACTTCGCTGTCGGCACCGTGGGAGTGAGCCATGGTCGCGAGCCTAGACGCCCGCGGCGCCAGGCGTCAGGGTGCGGTGTGCCGCCGCGCCACGCCCTCGGCGTACTCGTGTAGAGGTTGTGGCCCTTGGCCGCTACGATCGGGGGCCACAAGCTCGACACGTGTACGCCGCCGGGTCGCCGTCTCAGATCGCCTGCGCGTGGCCCGGGAAGTGGGCCCGCCACTCGTCGTCCGGCCTAGCCGGCACTCCGTCGAGGCCGCGTGCCCGGAGCAGACGCCACACACGCAGCACGGTCCGCTCGGGTGACTTGTAGATCCCGGACGCGACCACGACCAGGATCCGCCACCCGTCGTCGTCGATGGCCTCGCGGCGCTCGAGGTCGGACTCCCATGCCTCGATCCGCTCGATGTGCTGGCGTCCGTCGTATTCGACGATCACCTTCACTCCCTCAAAGCTGAGGTCGTAGCGGCGCACCACCTCACCGTCGGCCGCCCTGATCTTCATGTTGACGGCGGGCTCGGGGAGTCCCGCGAGCACGAGCAGCATCCGCAGCCGCGTCTCCATCGGCGAGTCCACCTCAGCACGCACGTAGGCAGCAGCTCGACGCGCCGCCCGAGCGGCGCGGTGCCTGCTGGTGTCGCAGTAGGCCACCAGCTGCTCGGGCGTGATCCAGCCCCTGCGAACCATGTGGTCACCGGCGACCACGAGGTCGACCAGGCCGACGAGCTCGGCCAGCTCCACGAACATCCGTCGATGATCGGAGAGCAGCCCTCCCGTGAACCTCTGGACGTCCATGGTGTCGGAGACATGGGTGCGGATGCCGCGATGGTGTCGGCGCATGCGCTGGTGGAAGACGGTGACGTGCTCGTCGGGCAGTGTCGGGATCGGCACGCCCAGCAAGCGGGCGGCGCTGGCGTGGCTCGCGAACGCCGTGGGGTCGAAGAGCCGGAGCGCGGCTTCAGCGCGGATCTTGGGCGTGACCTTGATGCAGGAGGCGATCAGGACGCCGCGGAAGATCGGACGGAAGCGCGGCCCGCGCAGCTCCTTGGCGGTGATTCCCTTCGCCAGTGCGTCGACCCGGCGGAACGGTCGGGTGGTGTCGAGCTTCTCCTCGTTCATCCGGCGAGGGTGCTCGAGGTGCCGAGGCCGGGGCCCGTCCGCATCCCCAGATGCGAATCGCGCCCCCGATCCTGCACACGTGTGTACGACTTCTGGCCCTTGATGGGCCCCGGGCTGGGCCACTACTTCTACACGTGTGCGTCAGGGTGCGGTATGCCGCCGCGCCTCCCACTCGGCGCGGAGGATCGCATAGTCGTAGGAGTCCGTCCATCGTCCCTTCGACCAGTAGTCGGCCACCCGGGCGCTCTCCCGACGCATGCCGAGCCGCTCGGCCAGGGCCGCCGACCGGGCGTTCTCCGCGTCGAGGTTGGCGACCACGCGGCGCACGCCGTAGTGCTCGAACGCCACGTCGAGCAGCGTCCTGGCGGCCTCGGCGGCCAGCCCCCGGCCGGCCCATCCCGGATAGACGGTCCAGCCGATCTCGGCGCTGGTGCGCCCGGCGCCGGAGAAGAACAGCACGACCGAGCCGACGACGGTGCCGTCGAGGTCCATGAGCAACGGCAGCACCCGGTGCTCGCCCGGGGGCTCCGGCTGCGACCGCTGGTGGGCGGTGAAGGCCACCTCGGCGGGGTTCTGCGGGCCCACGAGCAGGTGGCGGACGAAGTCGGGGTCACCGAAGGCGGCTGCCGTGGCAGCGGAGTCGTCCGGCCGCGCGCGACGCAGGGTGAGGCGCTTGGTGCGGATCGGCAGGGCCGGCGGCTGCGGGTTGTGGAACTCGGCGCGCACGGCGTCGACCCAGAGGTCGCGGACCGTCGGGCCGCCGAAGCGGAGCCGGTCGTGCGCGGTCATCGGCAGCAGCAGCTGGTCGAGACCGGGGACGCCCAGACCGCCGTCGACCGCCTCCGCCAGCGCTCCTTGCGCGACCTCGTCGCGCGGGTCGGTGCGCAGCGCCCGGACCGCCGCCCGCGCCTGCTCGAGCATCCTCGTGCGGCGGCGGATCGAGAGCGGGTCGAGGTCGCGGAGGCAGACGTAGCGTCCGGCGAGGAACGTCGCCCACTCGTCGACCGCGGTCTCCTCGTGGCCGGGCCAGAAGGCGAGGAACCAGTCGTGCAGGGCCTCGACCCCGCCGGCCGCCGCGAGGCAGGCGCTGATGTCCGCGACCATGGGCGTCTCGTCGGAGAGGTAGTAGCCCGGCAGCGGCAGCCGGCCCGCTGCGATCAGCTCCAGCTGTTCGGCGGTCGCCGGCTCGAAGTGCGCTCGCACGTAGGCGTCGTCCGCCTCGGTCATCGGGTGCTCGCCGTTGGCCTCGACGAAGAGCCGGCGAACCGTCAGCGCGTCATCTCCCACACGGTCAAACCTGCCATGAGCAGGCACACTCCCGCACCCAGGTAGTGCAGCAGGCTGAGCCGGATCCGGGACAGCAGCACCCGGCCGACGATCACGGCGAGCCCGCTCACGGCGAGCAGGGCACCCCACGCCCCGACGAAGACGCTGACCGGGTCGTCGTACTTCGCCACCAGCGAGAGCGTCAGCAGCTGCGACAGGTCGCCCCACTCGGCCGCGAAGAGCACCACGAAGCTGGTCAGGACGACCTTGAAGCCTCGCGCCTCCCCGGCCCTGGCGGCGAAGTCCTCCTCCTGGGCGCCTTCTGCTGCCTCGTGGGCGCGAGCCTCGCGCAGCAGGATCAGGGCGCCGACGGTGAACATGACGGCAGCAGCGACCTGGACGGCGAGGTCGGGCAGGAACGTCGCGGCCTTGCCGAGCCCGACCGCGACACTCGTCTGCACCAGGAACGCCAGCGCGACGCCGATCCACACCAGCAGCGGGCGGAACTTCGTCGACAGCACCAGGGTGGCGATGAAGGTCTTGTCGGGCAGCTCGACGACGAAGATCGCGGCGAAGGTCAGCGCGACGACGACGAGATCCACGCCGGGGACTCTACGTCCGGCGTCGTGCGGGTCGGGGCCCCGGTCACCCCCGCAGCAGGGCCCGGGTGGCCGCGATCGCGTCAGCCAGCACGTCGTTGGCGGGCCGGTCGAGCGCGACGGCCGCCCGGGCGACGTGGTCCCACTCCGGCTGCGCGTTGACGACCTCGCCCTCGTGACGGGCGAGCTTGACGTCGATGGGGTGGCCGTCGACGTCGACCGAGACCATCTCGCGGTCCAGGGCGTGCTTGCCGAGGGGGATCTCGCGCACGCCGATGGAGGAGGTATGGCGCCAGATGGCCGCTCGGACGGCTTCGGCCGTCGCTCGGCCCGTCAGCACCGAGAGCGTGTGTGCGGGCCGGCCCTTCTTCATCAGGATCGGCGTCAGCCAGGCGTCGCTGGCGCCGGCCGCCAACAGGGTCGAGATCACCGACGGCCACACCCGCGGGTCGAGGTCGTCGATGTTGGTCTCGATGAGCAGCGGGCGGGTGTCGGGGCCGGCCGGGTCCCCGACGAAGATCCGCACGACGTTGGCGTGCGTCTGGGGGTCGCGACCCCCGGCGCCCACCCCGATCACGTCGACGGCCATCGCAGGCTGGGGCCCCCAGGAGGTGGCGAGCGTGGTGAGGAGCGCGGCTCCGGTCGGCGTACAGGACTCGGCGCTGCCCGGACCGGCGAACGACGGCACCCCCGGAGCAGCTCGGCGACCGCGGGCGGCGGGACCGGCATCTGGCCGTGCGCGCCGGTGACGCTGCCCGAGCCGACCGCGACGGGCGAGACGCAGACGTCGCCACCGAGCCACACGAAGCCGGCGCACACCCCGACCACGTCGGCGATCGCGTCGAGAGCCCCGACCTCGTGGAAGGAGACGTCGAGCGGGTCGGCGCCATGGACCCGGGCCTCGGCGACCGCGAGCCGCTCGAAGGCCGCCGTGGCCAGGCGCCGGACCTCGTCGTCGAGGTCGGCGGCCCCCAGCAGTGTCGAGATGTCGCGCCAGGCGCGGTGGTGGACCGAGTCGGCGATCTCGACGTGGCAGCGGGTGGCTGCGAACCCGTTGCGGTCGACCGTCTCCGGCCGGAGCGTGACCGGTTCGGGAGCCACGGCGTCGATCGCCGCCCTGATCGGCTCGAGCGGCACGCCGGCAGCGACCAGGGCCCCGAGCAGCATGTCGCCGCTCGCCCCGGCCGACGCGTCGACCCAGACCGTCACGCCTGCCGCCCCACTGCCCGGGCGATCCGCGCGGCTGCGACACCGGCGCCATAGCCGTTGTCGATGTTGACGACCGTGACGCCCGGGGCGCAGGAGTTGAGCATGCCGAGAAGCGCTGCCAGGCCGCCGAACGAGGCGCCGTAGCCGACACTGGTGGGGCAGGCGATGACAGGTGTCCCGACCAGGCCGCCGACCACCGAGGGGAGTGCTCCCTCCATCCCGGCGACGACGACCAGCACGTCTGCCTCGTCGAGGCGGTCGCGCACGGCCAGCAGGCGGTGGAGGCCGGCGACCCCCACGTCGCGGATCTCGACGGCCTCCGCCCCGTGGACCCGCACGGTCAGGGCCGCCTCGGCTGCGACAGGGGCGTCGGAGGTGCCGGCCGAGAGGATGCCGACGCGTCCGGTGGTGGCGGGCAGCGGGCCGAGGGTCGCTGCCCGAGCCACGGTGTGCACCTCGGCACCGACGGCGGCGGCCGCTGCCATCGCCTCGGTGCTGAGGCGGGTCGCGAGCACCGCGCGGTCGGGGTGGCGCTCGTGCAGGGTGCTGAGGATCTCGGCGACCTGCTCGGGGGTCTTGCCGGCGCCGTACACCACCTCGGGGTCGCCCGTGCGGTCCGCCCGCTCCAGGTCGACCCGTGCGAAGCCGAGGTCTGCGGTCCGCTCGTCACTCACGGTGCGAACCTACCGTTGCCACTGTCGGTGGTCGGGTGTTGAGTCGGACGTGGGGGTCGAGACCACAACCACGAGGGAGTCAGTGATGGCGAAGTTCGACAGGTACGACCAGGGGACGCCGAGCTGGATCGAGCACACCAGCGCCGACCCGCAGGCATCGAAGGAGTTCTACGGCCAGGTGTTCGGCTGGGACTTCGAGGAGAGCACGATGACCGGGGACGACGGACAGGACCTCGGCAGCTATTCCATCGCCAAGCTCGGGGACGACCGGGTGGCCGGGCTCGGCCCGGTGATGGACGGCGCCCAGCCGTCGAGCTGGGGGGTCTACCTCGCCGCCGACGACGTCGACGACGCCGTGGCCAAGGCGCAGCAGGCCGGGGGACAGGTGCTGGCCGAGCCGATGGACGTCCCCGACCAGGGCCGGATGGCGTGGGTGGCAGACCCGACCGGTGCGCCCGTCGGGCTGTGGCAGGACAAGGGGTTCGCCGGCTGTCAGCGCGCCAACGAGCACGCCACCTTGATCTGGAACGAGCTGGAGACCCCCGACCTCGACCGAGCCGCACCTTTCTATGGCGCGGTCCTGGGACTCACGACCGAGACGATCGAGATGCCGGGCTCACCCGAGCCCTACGTGATGCTCAACGCCAATGGCCGGTCCGTCGCCGGCCTGACACCTCCTCCCGCGCCGGACGTCCCGGCCCACTGGAACGTCAGCTTCAACGTCGACGACGTGGACGCGGCGGTTGCTCACGCATCCGAGCTGGGCGCCACCACGATCACGCCGGCCTTCGACGTCGAGGGGGTCGGGCGGCTGGCGGTGCTCCAGGACCCGCAGGGCGCCTCGTTCGTGCTCATGCAGAACCCGCCTGACGGAGCCCAGGGCTAGCTGCTGCGGAACTCGTCGGCGGGATAGACGCCCAGCACCTTGACCTCGGTGGTGAAGAACGCCAGCTCCTCGAGCGCGTTCTTCACCGCCGGGTCCTCGGGGTGACCGTCGACCTCGGCCAGGAACTGGGTCGCGGTGAAGTGGCCGCCGACCATGTAGCTCTCCAGCTTGGTCATGTTGACCCCGTTGGTGGCGAAGCCGCCGAGCGCCTTGTAGAGCGCAGCGGGCAGGTTGCGCACGTTGAAGATGAAGGTCGTGACCACGCTGCCGGCGTCGCGAGGAGCCTGGTCGAAGTCGCGGGAGAGCACGATGAACCGCGTGGTGTTGTGGTCCTCGTCCTCGACGTCGTTGCGCAGGACCTCGAGGCCGTAGATCTGCGCGGCCAACGGCGGTGCGATCGCTGCCCGGGTCGGGTCCTGGGCCTGGGCCACCTCGCGCGCGGCCCCCGCGGTGTCGCCGGCGACGACCGGCGTCAGCCCGAGCTCGCGGATGACGCCGCGACACTGGCCGAGGGCGTGCACGTGGCTGTGCACCGTCCGCAGGCCGGAGACGTCGGCACCGGGGGTCGCCATCAGGGCGAACTGGATCCGCAGGAACCTCTCACCGACGATGTGCAGGTCGCTGGTGGGCAGGAAGTGGTGGATGTCCGCGACCCGGCCGGCGATCGAGTTGTCGATCGGGATCATCGCCAGCTCGGCGTCACCGTTCTCCACCGCCGCGAACGCGTCCTCGAACGACGCGCACGCCAGCGCCTCCCAGTCGGGGTAGTGCTGCTGGCACACGAGGTGGGAGTTGGCGCCGGGCTCGCCCTGGTAGGCGATGCGCGGACGATCCGAGGCTGGTGCGGTCACCTGCGGATCTTCCCACGCAGGCAACGAGTGCGACCGGCTCGTCTCAGCCGATCGGCCCCTCGGGTGGCCTAGGGTCGGGCCCGTGCTGATCCTCGCCATCCTCGCCCTGCTTACCGCTGCGACGGCCCTCGTCCTGGCCGTGGTCGGACTGCGGCGTACGGCCTCGACCCAACGCCCCGCGGTCGATGCGCTGCCCGAGGACGTCCACGGGCTGCGCCAGGAGGTCGCCGCACTCAAGACCGAGACCGGCGACGCCCTGCGTCACCTCTCGGTGGTCAGGTATGACGCGTTCGGAGACGTCGGCGGACACCTGAGCTGGAGCGTGGCGCTGCTGGACGACGCCGGCCACGGGGTGGTGCTGAGCTCGATCCACGGGCGCAGCGAGGCACGCACCTATGCCAAGTCGATCAGCGGCTGGACGTGCGAGCAGCAGCTCTCACCCGAGGAGGAGGAGGCGATCGCGCACGCACGGGTCTGAGCCATGACCCGCCGTAGGATCGCCTCCATGCCCGAGCCCCGGCCCGCGCCGGCGCACCGCGTCCGGTCTGCGCTCCACGAGCGCTATCGCCGCGCCGTGCTGCCGATCGCGGTCGCGATCGGGGCCGACGAGCGCACCCCGCGACACCTCCCGCAGATCGTCAGGATCGACAAGGGCATCCAGCGGCTGTCCCGGGGCCGGTTGACGCTGCTCGACCTGGCGGGTCTGCCCTCACTGACCCTCATCGTGCCGGGCCGTAAGAGCGGGCAGCTCCGCGAGACACCGCTGCTCGCGGTGCCCCACGAGGGTGGCTGGCTGGTGGCCGGCTCCAACTTCGGCGGCACCCGGCGGCCGGTCTGGGTGCTCAACGTGGTGGCCGCCGACGAGCCGCGAGTCCGCGTCGGTGGCCGTGAGCACCGCGTCGTCGTCCACGAAGCCACCGGGTCCGAGCGAGACCGTCTCTATGACGTGATGACCCGGACCTGGCCCAACTTCGCGAAATATCAGGAGCGCACCGACCGGGTCATCCGGGTGTTCCGTCTCGACCCCCGCTAGCCGCAGCGCCTCAGCGCGGGACGCGGACCAGCAGGCGCCCGTGCACGCACTCCATCCGCAGCTCGCGACCGGCGCCGATCGAGTCGCCGTCGAGCTGGCGCGGGGTGTCGGCCGATGCGCGGATGACGACCCGGGCGCCGGTCGAGCGGTGGATCAGCTCGTCGGACTTCGCGCCCTTCGACAGCACCCGGACGGCCAGCGGGATCCACGACAGGAATCGCTTGGGGTGCAGGATCACGACGTCGAGCAGACCGTCGTCGATCGAGGCGTCGGGCAGGAGCGGCATCCCGGCCTGGAGATAGCCGACGTTGCCGACCACGATGGTGCGGGCGCGGTGGGTCGTCGGGTCGTCGTCGTCGATCTGGACCTCGAACTTCACGGCCGGGAACATCAACGACCTCAACCCGGAGATGACGTAGGCGATCCACCCGATCTTGGCCTTGAAGTCCTCGTTGACGCCCTCCATCAGCGCCGCGTCGAAGCCCATGCCGGCCATCACCATGAAGTGGGTGTCGGCCAGGCCGTCGCCGCTGACGTCGACGAGGTCGATCGCTCGGTCCTGACCGTTGAGCGCGACGTCGATGGCCGAGCGGAGATAGAGCGGGATGCCGAGGTTGCGCGCCAGCAGGTTGCCGGTGCCGGCAGGGATGATCCCGACCGGGATGCCGGTCCCCGCGAGCTCGGCGCAGGCCTCGCGGACGGTGCCGTCGCCGCCGCAGACGAGGACCAGGTCGGTGCCTTCGACGGCAGCCTTGTCCGCCATCCCGCCGCCCGGGTCCTCGATGGTCGTGAAGTGCCACCGCGGCTCCGACCAGCCTGACTCGACAGCCATCGCGTTGACGACGGAGCGGAACTGCCCGACGTCCTCGACCTTGATCGGGTTGAGGATCACCGCCAGCCGACGCTGGGAGGTGAAGACCTCCGGCAGCGGGTCGACGTTGGCGGCGGTCGAGCGCGGTCGGGGGTCGATGAAGGCGAGGCAGAGGAGGACCACCGCGAGACCGAGCAACGACCCCGCGATCACGTCCGTGGGGAAGTGGCGGCCCAGGAAGATCCGGTCGGCGCAGACGAGGAGCCACCAACCGACGGCCACGGCGACGGCGACGCGGCGCAGGTTGGCGCGCCGGATGAACAACAGGGCCAGGACGACCATGATGCCGGCGAAGGCGGCTGCGGAGGACGCGTGGCCCGAGGGGAAGCTGTGGTTGGCATGCAGGCCGAAGGTGTCCTGCCACTCGGGCCGGTCCCGGCCGAGCACGAGCTTGAGCCCGGTCGTCGCCAGCGCCGCCACGCCCATGACCATGACGGCGAACAGCGCGGCGCGGCGCTGGCCCCGCGTGAAGAGCCAGCTGGCCACGATCACGGTCAGGACCGTCATCCCGATGGTGTTGAACCCCAGCTCGATGGCGCGCAGCACCTCGACCAGCGGCGCGCTCTCGTCGGCCCAGTCCTCGCTCCGGCGCCCCCACTGGTCGAGGCCGTCGAGCGGCGACCGGTCACCGGTCACGGCCCAGGCGAGCCCGGCGAAGGCAAGCAGGGACAGCCCTGCCCAGATCAGGGGAACTCGTCGAGGGGCGTCCAGCACGCCGAGAAGTATGCCTGCCGGATAGCCTGACCCCATGATCGATCCCCGCCTGCTCCGCGACGATCCCGAGCGCGTGAGGGCGGCCCAGGCCAAGCGCGGACTGTCCGGCGACGTCGTCGACCGCGCGCTCGCGGCCGACGAGGCGCGCCGTACGGCGATCTCCGCCTTCGAGGCGAAGCGGGCCGAGCAGAAGTCACTGGGCAAGCAGGTCGCCCAGGCCCAGGGCGACGAGAAGGCCGACCTGCTGGCCCGGACCAAGGCGCTGTCCGCGGAGGTCAAGGAGCTCGAGGCAGCCCAGACCGTCGCCGAGGTCGAGTGGGACGCGGCGCTCAAGGCGATCCCCAACCCGGCCGCCGACGAGGCGCCGGCGGGTGGTGAGGACGACTTCGTCGTGCTCGAGCACGTGGGGACACCGCGCGAGTTCGACTTCGAGCCGCGCGACCACGTCGAGCTCGGACGCCTGCTGGGCGCCATCGACCTCGAGCGTGGCGCGAAGGTGAGCGGATCGCGGTTCTACTTCCTCACCGGCATCGGCGCCCAGCTCGAGCTCGCGCTGGTCAACATGGCGATGGACCAGGCGCGCGCGGCCGGGTTCACCCAGGTGATCGCGCCCTCGCTGGTCAAGCCGCGGGCGATGGAGGGCACCGGCTTCCTCGGCCAGGCAGCCGACGACGTCTATCGCATCGAGGGCGAGGACCTCTATCTCGTCGGCACGTCCGAGGTGCCGATGGCGGCCTACCACTCCGACGAGATCCTCGACGCAGCCAAGCTGCCGCTGCGCTATGCGTCCTTCAGCCCGTGCTTCCGCAAGGAGGCCGGCTCCCACGGCAAGGACACCAAGGGCATCATCCGGGTGCACTGGTTCGACAAGGTCGAGATGTTCGTCTACACCACCGTCGAGGAGTCCTTCGCCGAGCACCAACGACTTCTCGCCTGGGAGAAGGAGTTCCTCGACAAGCTCGAGCTGGCCTATCGCGTCATCGACGTGGCCGCCGGCGACCTGGGCCTCAGCGCCCAGCGGAAGTTCGACTGCGAGGTGTGGATCCCCACCCAGGGCAAGTTCCGCGAGCTGACCTCGACCTCCAACTGCACCGACTTCCAGAGCCGGCGCCTCGACATCCGGCAGCGGGGCGATTCGGGCACGACCCCGGTCGCCACCCTCAACGGCACGCTGACCGCGATCACCCGCACGATCGTGGCGATCCTGGAGACCCACCAGCAGGCCGACGGCTCGGTGCGGGTGCCCGCTGCCCTGCAGCCCTACCTCGGGGGCCTCGAGACATTGACCCCGGTGTCGTGACGCACGAGCTGGCCACCGACTGGCAGCCCAGGCTCGTCGCCCTCGACATCGATGGCACCCTGCTCGCCTGGGTCGAGGGGTCGGGGCAGACCTATGAGCAGATCCGTCCCGAGGTGTACGCCGCCGTCCACCGTGCCCTCGACGCGGGCGCACACATCGTCTTGTCGAGCGGACGCTCGCCCCACGGCATGACGAGGATCGCCGACCTGCTCGACATCCCCCGTGAGGAGGCGGACCAGCTCTGGGTCGTGGCCTCCAACGGCGCCGTGATCTTCCGCTATCCGCCGATGGACGTGGTGCGCGAGGTGACCTTCGACGCCCGTGCGGCCGTCGCCGCCGTGCTGGAGCACCACCCCAACGCGCTGGTCGCGGTCGAGGAGCGCGGCAGCGGCTATCGCGTCAACCGGCCCTTCCCCGAGGGGGAGCTGTCGGGCGAGATGATCATCACCGACGTCGACGAGATCGTCGCCGGGCCGGTCAGCCGTGTCATCATCCGCGACCCCGAGGCCACCGCGGACGACTTCGTCGAGCTCGCGAGCCGGCTCGGGCTCCACGGCACCGACTACGTCGTCGGCTGGACGGCGTGGCTCGACCTCTCGCCGGTCGGGGTCTCCAAGGCGAGCGGGCTGCAGGTGGTCGCCGACGAGCTCGGCCTGCGGGCCAGCGACTGCCTGGCCATCGGTGACGGCCGCAACGACCTCGAGATGCTCGCCTGGGCCGGCCGCGGTGTGGCGATGGGACAGGCGATCGAAGAGGTCCGCGCCGTCGCAGACCACGTCACGGGTCCGGTCGACCAGGACGGAGCAGCCCAGGAGCTCAACCTCTGGTTCCCGCCCACCGGGCCGACATGAGCCTGCCGCCGACGGTCACGACCCAGCGGCTGGCGCTGGTCCTGATCACGCCCGACGAGGCGGCGAGGATGCGCGCCGGCGAGCGCGCAGCGACATGGCACCCCGACTACCCGCGCCGCGACGACCTGGCCGCGGCCGGGATGGTCCGCAGCGACGACCCGTGGGGCCCTCGCCACATCATGCGGTCGTTCGACGACGTCGTCTTCGGCTCGGTCGGCTTCTTCGGCCCGCCGTCTCCTGGGCCCGACCAGGACCCGGAGGTCGAGCTGGGCTTCGGCCTCGTCGCCGATGCGCGCGGCAGGGGGGTCGCGACGGAGGCGGTGCGCGGGCTGCTGGTCCACACCGATGCCCTCGGCGTCCGCGTGCGGGCGAGCGTCTCACCGACCAACGCCGCCAGCCTCCGCGTGCTCGCCAAGACCGGCTTCACCGAGCTGAGGGGCTCCAACGAGGACGGCGAGCTGGTCATGGCCCGCCCGGTGCGCCCCGCGACCGGTGGTTGAGGTGCCGGCGCAGCGGCCCAGGCTCGTCGCGACCGATCTCGACGGCACCCTGCTCCACACCGACGGCACCGTCACCGACCGGACCCGCGCCGTCCTGACCGCGCTCGACGAGCTCGGCGTCCCCGTCGTGTTCACCACCGGCCGGCCGATCCGCTGGATGGAGTCGCTGTGGGCCGACGTCGGTGGCCACGGCCTGGCGATCTGCAGCAACGGCGGCATCGTCTATGACGTTGCGGCCCGCGAGGTCGCGCGCGCCCGGACGATCGACGTCGACACCCTCGTCGACGTGGGACGTCTCCTGCGGCGCGCCATCCCCGGCACGACCTTCGCCCTGGAGAAGACGACAGGCTTCGCTCGCGAGGCCTCGTTCATGCCCCGCCTCAACGTCAACGCGACGACCGACATCCCGCTCGGCCCGCTCGAGGACATCGCCGACGACCTGGTGGTCAAGCTGCTGGCACGCCACGAGGAGATGGCCCCCGAGAGGTTCTGGGAGCAGGCCGAGGAAGCCATCGGTCACCTCGTCACGACCACGTGGTCCTCGGTCGGCACCCTCGTCGAGATCAGCGCCGCCGGTGTCACCAAGGCCACGACCCTGGCCACGCTCGCGGCGGAGCTGGGGGTGGGACCCGACGAGGTGGTCGCCTTCGGCGACATGCCCAACGACCTGCCGCTGCTGGAGTGGGCGGGGACGTCCTACGCGATGGCCAACGCCCACCAGAGCGTGCTCGACCTCGCCGACCACGTCGCGCCGCCCAACGACGAGGACGGTGTCGCGGCCGTGCTGAACGACCTGTTCGACCTCTCGCTAGGGTGATCCAATGCTGACGACGCCGCTGTTCACGAGGTTGGCGGGCGCCCTGGTCGCCGCGCTGCTGGCGATGTCGGGCCTCGTGCTCGCCACTGCTGCCCCTGCGTTCGCCTGCAGGTGCGACAGCGCTGACATCGAGAAGCAGAGCAACCGCGCCGACGCGGTCTTCGTCGCCGAGGTCGGCGACGTCGTCGAGGTCGGCAAGCAGTTCGAGTACGCCCTCACGGTGACCGAGGTGTTCAAGGGCTCGGTCGAGCGCGACACCGTGGTCGTCTCCCACCAGCAGGCCACGGCGTGCGGGCTCGGGAAGCTCCGCCCCGGCACCGAGTACGTCTTCCTGGTCACGGGCGATGCCCCGCCGTACGCCGCCGACTCCTGTGGCGGCTCCGGGCCGGTCAGCGCCAAGCGGCTCGCCGAGGTCGAGACCGTCCTCGGCCCCGCCGAGGCGGTCCCGGCCCCCGAGCCCCCCGCCCCGACGATGACCAAGGTGGAGGACGCCTCACCCCCGTCGGTCTCGCGGCTCGCCGCACCGGGCGGGGCGGCCGTGATCATCGGTCTCCTCGGACTCGTCGTCGTGGGTCGTCGGGCCCGCAGGTGAGCCCACCGGCGCGTGCCCTCGGTGCGCTGCTGCTGCTCGTCTCGACCGCACTCGGCGCGGTCGTGGTGGCCGCCGGACCGGCTTCGGCCTGCAGCTGCGTCGAGCCGACGCCTGCGTTCCTCGACACCCACGACGTCGCGTTCACCGGCACCGTCACCGATCGGCGCGACCCCGGCGACGAGGTGATCGTGACCGTCCGGACCGACCGCGTCTTCAAGGGCGACGTGACCCGGCGGGTCGACGTCGTGGGCGGCTCGGAGTCAGACACCTGCAGTCTTGCAGCGCAGGACGGCGACGAGGTGCTGGTCTTCGGCAACCTCGACGACGACGAGGTCTCCAGCGGCCTGTGCAGCACCGTGACCGGCGAGCAGCGTCGCGCCCTCGTCCCCGACCTCGGGGAGGGTACGGCGCCGGCCGCCGGCTATCTGCGAGCGGAGCGCCGATCCTGGGGACTGAGCCACGAGCAGTTCGCCGCCGGACGCGCGGTCCTCGGCGTGATCGGCCTGGTCCTGCTCAGCTGGCTGGCGTGGCGGACGTGGCGCGCCCGTCGGCGTACGCCCTGAGATCTCCTCAGAGATACATCCCGCCGGAGCCGCTGGGCTCGTGCGGCTCCTGGGGCGGCATCGTCGGCATCCCCTGCGGCTCGGGGTGCTGCTGGCCGGGGGACATCCCGGGCAACGCCTTGCGCATCTGCTCCAGCTGACCGCGAGCTGCCATCTGCTGGGCATAGATCGCGGTCTGGATGCCGTGGAAGAGCCCCTCGAGCCAGCCGACGAGCTGGGCCTGGGCGATCCGCAGCTCGCCCTCGGACGGGGTGCCCTCCTCGGTGAACGGCAGGGAGAGGCGTTCGAGCTCCTCGACCAGCTCGGGGGCCAGGCCGGCCTCGAGCTCCTTGATCGAGGCGGCGTGGATGTCCTTGAGCCGGTTGCGACTGGCCTCGTCGAGGGGTGCGGCCTTCACCTCTTCGAGGAGCTGGCGGATCATCGAGCCGATCCGCATCACCTTGGCCGGCTGCTCGACCAGCTCGGTGACGTGGCGCTCACGCTCCTCGTCGTCGGCCCCGCCTGCTCCTGCCAGGGCGCTGGCGGGAATGGTGCCGACCGGCTGCCCGTCGGGACCGATGACGACGATCTGCTCCTCGGCCTGTGGTGCGGCCTGCGGGTCGGGCTGCTCGTCAGGGGACGGGGCTGAGGACGTCGGCTGCTCAGTCATGCGCCCACCCTATGACCCGCTCCATCACCGGCTCGCAGGTCACAGGGTCAGGACGATCTTCCCGATGTGGTCGCTGTCGGCCATCAGCTGGTGGGCGGCCGCCACCTCGGCCAACGGCAGCCGGGTGTGCACGATCGGCTTCACCGAGCCCTCGGCGACCAGCGGCCACACGTGCTCGACGACCTCGGCACAGATCGC
The DNA here is from genome assembly GCF_011300215.1 of Nocardioides piscis. Lineage (NCBI taxonomy): Bacteria > Bacillati > Actinomycetota > Actinomycetes > Propionibacteriales > Nocardioidaceae > Nocardioides > Nocardioides piscis. Next base: position 928,431 of record NZ_CP049866.1, on the reverse strand, counting down.
GGCCTTCTCAGCCGGGGGACGCGACCGCAGGGCGGTCGCGATGACGGCCCCGCGCTTGCGCAGGAGGGCGCTGATGTCGAGCTCGGCCTTGGTGCCGCCCTGCATGCCGATGATGACCAGCCGGCCCGACGTGGCCAGGGCGTCGACGTTGCGGGCGAGGTACTTCGCGCCCATGTTGTCGAGGATGACGTCAGCGCCGCCGTCGGCCTTGAGGACCTCGACGAAGTCCTCGTCGCGATAGTTGATGGTGACGTCGGCCCCGAGGTCGGCGCACACCGCGAGCTTCTCGGCCGAGCCCGCGGTGGTGAAGACCTTGGCGGACAGCGCCGTCGCGAGCTGGATCGCCATCGTGCCGATGCCGCCGGCGCCGCCGTGCACGAGGAAGCGCTCCCCGGGCTGGAGCGCAGCCACCATGAAGACGTTGGACCACACCGTGCAGGCGACCTCCGGCAGGCAGGCAGCGTCCACCAGCGAGACGCCCTCCGGCACCGGCATCAGCTGACCTGCGGGCACGGCCACGCGGGCGGCATAGCCACCGCCGGTGAGCAGCGCGCACACCTCGTCGCCGACGGCCCAGCCCTCCACCCCCGCGCCGAGCTCGACGATGGTGCCGCTGCACTCCAGGCCGATGATCTCCGAGGAGCCCGCAGGCACCGGATAGAAGCCCTGGCGCTGCAGGGTGTCGGCCCGGTTGACGGCGGTCGCTGCCACCTCGACCAGCACCTCGCCGGCCGCGGGGGCGACGTCCGGCACCTCGCCCACGGACAGGACCTCAGGGCCCCCGGGGCCGGAGGCGATGACGGCGCGCACCCCTACTCCTCCTCGTCGAAGGCTTCGCCAGTGTGGTCGACGCCCGAGTCGTCAGGGACCTCGTCGTCGATGTCGTCAGGGTCGGGAGCATCTGCGGGGCGGTCCCAGTTGTTGGCCAGGATCTGGGCCTTGGCAGCGAGCGCTTCCACGGCCTCGGGGTTTGCGTCGGTCGAGCCGACGGCGACACCGAGCAAGTAGGCGGTGATCGGAGCCGCGGTCTTCTGTACGTCGTTGGCTGCGATGCGCGCCAGGTCGAGGACGAGGCCCTCGTCGACCTCGGTCTCGATGTCCAGCACGTCGCAGAGCTCGTCGATCCAGTCGTGGAGGTTCACGTCCCCAATCTCGCGTGACCCGCCACGAGTTGCAAGTGCGTCCCGATCAGGAGGACAGGTCGCGCAGGTCGGCCCAGGTGTCGATGTCGCGCGACTCCTCGCCCACGGCCGGCACCTCGACGAGTGCGAGGCCGTCGAGCAGGGCTCGCATCGACATACCGTGCTGGTGCTCGAGGTCGGGCCGGACCCGCGCCAGGGCAGCGGCGTCGATCACCCCGCACAGCTGCCGGCGTCCGCTGTCGTCGACCAGGAAGGCGCCGTCGGTCCCCGTGGCGGCCCCCCGCAGGCGCCTGAACGTGTGGGCGCCGACGCGGGGCATGTCCACCGCGAGCACCCCGACCACGGCGGGCGGGCGGAGCAGCGCGTCCAAACCGGTCAGCAGGCCCGCCACCGGGCCGCCCAGCGGTGGGTCCTCCCGGACGTTGGTCACCGGCCGGGTCGTCGGATGGGAGCCCGGGCCGACGACGACCACCTCGTCGGCGTCGAGGAAGGCGTCGAGGCAGATCTCCAGGAGGGTCCGGCCGCCGAGCTCGATGCTCGACTTGTCGATGCCGTCCATGCGCGCCGCGGTGCCGCCCGCGAGGAGGATGCCGCTGAAGCCGGCCGCTCCCAGATCGAAGTCCATGCGACCGATCCTCCCAGCGAGCGGAGCGGGCTGGCAGGCTGGGACCGTGAGTGATGCGAACAGTGACGACCTGCGGGTGCGACTGGTGCAGTGGGCCAGCGACCTCGACCCCACGGTGAACCGCGCCCGGCTGCGTGACCTCGAGGGCGGCAGCGGGACGGACCTGGTGGTGCTGCCGGAGGCGTTCGCCCGCGACTTCGGTCCGGTCCAGGACGGGCTGGGCCGGTTCGCGGAGCCCATCGACGGACCCTTCGCGGCCAGCGTCGAGGCCCTGGCCGAGGAGGTGGGCGCCACCGTCGTGGCCGGGATGTTCGAGCAGAGCCCGGACGCCGAACGCCCCTTCAACACCCTCGTCGTCCGGGGTGGGGTGCGGGCAAGCTATCGCAAGATCCACCTCTATGACTCCTTCGGCCACCGAGAGTCCGACCGCCTCCTGGGGGGCGCCCTCCACCCCGTTCTCGTCGAGGTCGACGGCTTCAGGCTGGGCCTGATGACCTGCTACGACCTCCGGTTCCCCGAGCTCGCGCGCGCACTGGTGGCCGAGGGTGCCGAGGTGCTGGTCGTGCCCGCGGCCTGGGTCGCCGGGGAACGGAAAATTGACCACTGGCGGACGCTGGTGCGGGCGCGAGCGATCGAGAACACGGTGTTCGTCGTCGCTGTCGGGCAACCGGCACCGCGATACTGCGGACACTCGATGGTCGTCGACCCGCTGGGCGACGTGCTGGTCGAGGGGGGAGACGACGAGGCGGTGCTCGACGCCGTCCTCGACCGTGAGGTGCTGACCCGGGCCCGGCACACCAATCCGTCGTTGGCCAACCGCCGGTTGTAACCTCGTGGCCGTGTCGACGCCCTCTCGTGGCCCCGCCGGGGGCCCCTCCCGTGGCACAGCCAAGGGGCGCCGCATCGCCGAGAAGCCACGCACCGAGCGACGGCGTCCCAAGCTTCCGGCCGTCCGGTCGTCGCCCAGGCCCGCTTCTCCGGTCGCGCGGTCGGGGCTGGCCGGCGGTGCCGCCCGGCTGGGGGCGGCACTCCTGCTCGTCGGACTGGGCCTGCTGGTGACGGCAGCGGTCGGCGTCGGGCCGCGGTGGCTCGACGGCGTGGGTGCGGTGGTCGTGGCCACCGTGCTCTCCGGCGCCCTGGCCCACCGCACCGGCGGGCGCCCCCTGGTGGCGGTCGGGCTGGCGGTGGCCATCGGCCTGCTCGGCCTGCTCCTCGACCTCCCTGCGATGCGAACCGCGGCCGCCATCGGCACGGTGGTCGTGGGCGGCGTCTATGCGGTGATGGCGACGGTGCCCGCGGTGAGCTTCGTGCGCGCCGCCCGCGAGGTCCTCTTCGCCACCGTGATCTCGAGCATCACCGCCATGGCCGCCATCGGCTTCGAACCCACCTTCAGCCCGCGCCGCTTCGAATACGCGGCCCTGCTGCTCGCGCTCGCCCTCGTCGTGGCAGTCGTCTATCGCCTCGGTGCCGGCTTCCACGGCCTCGGTCGGCGCGGGATCCTCGCGGTCGTCGTCGGCGCCGTCGGCCTGGTCCTGACCCTGGCCTATGGCGAGCTGCTGCGTGAATACGGCGCCGGGTCGGTCGTCGAGTCGGTGGTCGGGTTCGCCGCGTGGACCCGCGAGCACCTCGGCGCCTTCCCGCGACCGCTGGTCGTGTTCCTCGGCATCCCGGCGCTGCTGTGGGGCTGCTTCCAGCGCGCCCGTCGTCGACAGGGCTGGTGGGTCTGCGCGTTCGGTGTCGCCGCCACGGTGCCGTTGGCCCAGGGGCTCCTCGACCCGGACGGCTCGTTCCTCGAGGCCGGGTTGCGGACGGCATACTCCCTGGTCCTCGGCCTGGCCGTCGGCTATCTCGTCGTGCGCATCGACCTTGCCCTGACCGCTCCGCGCGGCCGCCGCGGCCGCCGTGCGGAGGAGGCGGACGCGCACCGCCCGGAGCCCAGCCGCTTCGCCGAGCTCTGAGCCCGAGGCGTCGGCGCTAGATGAACAGCAGCTGTGCCCCGTCGGTCTTCTCGATGAAGTCCGAGGCGCTGATGATCGCCTCCACCTCGTCATAGAGGTCCTCGGCCTCGAGGTGCTGCATGTCGGCCGACATCCGGCAGGCCCACAGGTGACCGCCGGAGTCGACGATCTGCTGGAGGAAGTCGGGCACCTCGGGCACGCCGGCCTCCGCGATCGACTTCTTCATCTGGTGGGTGGCCATCGAGGTCATGCCCGGGATGCCACCCAGCCCCTGGGGCATGTGGGTCGCGGTGTTGCCGAGCATCGTGAACTTCAGGTCGCCCATGGTCTTCTTGTTGATCATGTCGAAGCCCCAGAAGGTGAAGAACAGGTGCGTCTCGATGCCCTCCCCCAGGGCGGCGTTGGCCAGGATGAGCCCGGGGTAGGCCATGTCCAGGGTGCCCTTGGAGCAGATGATTGCGAGCTTGCGCCCACCGTCGGCGTCCTCGTCGAAGGACGGGACGATCGGGGCGGTCTGGGTGGTGGTCATGACGGTCTCCTTCTCGGCTCACACGCAACCGCGGGGCTTGGGCAGCCCGGCGATGTAGGCCATCTTCTTGGCCGGCTTCTTGGGGAACAGGACGAACAGCTGCTTGGTGGGGATGCCCCCCACGGTCGACACCCGCCGCAGGGTCGCGGTCTCGCCCTGGTCGGGGTAGTCCCGCCGCAGGAACTGGATCGCCTGCCAGTGCTCGTCACTCATCTCGACGCCGATCTGGGCTGCGAGCGCCTGTCCAAGGTCCTCGGTCCACTCGTCGTACTCGGTCATGAAGCCCTCGTCGTTGACGTGGATCTCGTGACCACCGATCGTGGTGGTGGGCATCTCAGGCCTCCTGCTTCTCTCGTTGGGTGGCTGGGTGCTTGCCAGCCATGGACATCAGGGCCGGCAGCGGGACCGGGCGGCCGGGGAGCAGGACGTTCCAATAGATCCAGCGGAAGGCGAGCTTCCCGAGGTGGTTGACGCGGGTCTCCTTCAGCAGTTCCAGCGGCCCGACGACGGGGAGCGGATATTTCCCGGTCAAGGGCTCGGTGTCGTAGTTGAAGTCGATCAGCAGGGCCTTGTCGTCGCCGGACTCCACGAAGCAGTTGGCGTGGCCGTCGAAGGCCCCGGTCATCGCTCGACCGGCGATGTGCTGGAGGAAGTTGTCGACGAAGATCTCGACCGAGAAGTGCGCGACCGAGCCGGCCTTGGAGGCGGGGATGTCGCTCGCGTCGCCGATGGCGAAGATGTTGTCGAACTTCCGCGACAGCTGGGTGTGCTTGTCGACGGGCACGTAGTTGAGCTCGTCGCCGAGCCCCGAGCGGGCCACGAAGTCGGCACCCATGTTGAGCGGGATCGTCACCAGCAGGTCGAAGGGGATCTCCCGCTCGTCGTAGGAGACGAGCATCTTCTGCTCGTCGTCGATCCGCTCGACCATGAAGTCGGTCTCGACGAGCACCTTGCGCTCGTCGAGCATCCCGCCCAGGTGGGCAGACGCGACGGGCTTGGTGAACGCCCCGTCGAGCGGTGTCACATAGACCAGCTCGACGCGGTCGCGGAGCCCCCGCCCACGCAGCCACGCGTCGGCGAGGAAGGTGAACTCGAGCGGGGCCACCGGGCACTTGATCGGCATCTCGGTGATGTGCACGACGAGCCTGCCGCCGTCGAAGCGGCTCAGCGCGTCGGCGAGCGCTTCGGCTCCCTCGAGCGTGTAGAAGTCGAAGATGCTGCGCCTCCACTCGAGACCCAGCATGCCGGGCGTCTGGTCGGGCCGCGGGGTCGTCCCGGTGGCGATGACGAGCTGGTCGTACGGCAGCTGCCGTCCGTCCTCGAGGAGGACGACGTTCCCCTCGGCGTTGACCATGTCGACGGACCCGATGACGAAGTCGACGCCGTCGGGAAGGAACGAGTGCCGAGACCTGACGACCTGCTCGGGCGAACATCCACCGAAGGGCACGAACAGGTAGCCCGGCTGGTAGTGGTGCTCGTCGTCGCGGTCGACGACGGTGATGTGCCACTCAGTGCGTGCCAGCCGGTGCCGCAGCTTGTTGGCGATCATGGTCCCGGCCGTGCCACCGCCCAGGATGACCAGGTTCCGCACGGCCCTCTTCGCTGTCTCGTCCATGCCTCCAAGCTAAACCCCGGGGGTATCGGGAACAGGGACGAAGGTCCCTCCTCCGCAGGGAACAGGACACCCCTGGCGGTGGGCGGGATCCCCCAAGTTGGGTATGGCGACCGGCCGGCCCCCGCTCGGGAGGCGAGTGTGTTTCAGTGCCATGTCACGACGGAGAAGCCTCACTGGGAGATCGCCATGCGTGCACACACAGCTGTCCGGGGATTGCTCTTCGCGGTGCTGGGGCTCGCCCTGCTGGCACCGCCCGGCGGCGCCCACGCGGTCCCCGAGCGCGACCTCACGTTCATGTCGTACAACCTCTACCTCGGGTCGAGCCTTGACCCGGCCCTCGATGTGGCCCTGCTGCCGCCGGACCAACAACCAGCGGCCTTCGTCGGGGCCGTGGCGCAGATCTATGGCACGGCCGTCTTCACCGACTTCCCGACCCGAGCCGAAGCGATCGCCGACATCATCGCCGCCGAGGAGCCTGACGTCATCGGGCTGCAGGAGGTCACCAACTGGATCGCGCAGGCAACCGCTCCCGGCTCGACCGCGAGACCTCCCAGCTATGACTTCCTGGAGATCCTGATGGCCGAGCTCGCGTCCCGTGGCCTGGACTACGAGGTCGCCGGCGTGTCTGACAACGCGAACATCGGGCCCGCGCCCCTGGTGAGCCCTGGCTTCGGGTGCGTCACGGTCGTTCCCGCCCCCGACTGCGTCGTCACGCTCCAGGACCGGGACGTGATCCTGGTCAACGACGCCACCCCTGCGCTGCACTGGGGGAACGCGCAGTCCGGAACGTTCGAGGCCCAGCAGAGCATCCCGCTCCCCGGCGGCCTCGAGGCGTCGTTCGGCCGGGGTTGGGTGACGATCGACGCGAAGTATCGAGGGCGTCGCCTCCATGTCGCCAACACCCACCTCGAGGTGTCCGGCTTCGGTGACGTGCAGGAGGCGCAGGCGCAGGAGTTCCTCGCGGGACCCGCCGAGGGCCCCGGCGCCGACGTCCTCCTGGGCGACTTCAACTCCGCCGCCGACGGCAGCACCACGGACTCCTACGACCTGCTCACCGATCGGTTCCGCGACGCCTGGGCGGTCAACCCGCAGGACCCCGGAGACACCAGCGGGCAGAACCAGGCCCTCACCAACCCGACGTCGCTGCTCCACCAACGGATTGACCTGGTGCTCGTCCACGGGGCCGTCAGCCCGATCGAGGCAGATGTCGTCGGCGACGTGCCCTTCAGGTCACAGACTCCGCAGCAGCCGAGGCCGATCTGGCCCTCGGACCACGCGGGAGTGGTGGCGACCCTCCGGTTTCGCTGAGTCGACCGTCGCCGAGACCGCGCTACGCGGTGGTAACCCTTAACGTCGGGGCATGGCCCGCAACCAGTCCACCGAGATCCTCGCCGAGCTGGTCGCCAACGTCCTGAGCGTCGACTGCGAGGTCGGCGACACCGTGGGAGCGGGCGACGTCGTGGTCCTGCTGGAGTCGATGAAGATGGAGATCCCCGTCCTGGCCCAGGGTCCGGGGCGCGTCAGCGCCATCCGGGTGACGGCGGGCGACGTCGTGCAGGAGGGTGACCCCCTGGTGGTGCTCGACCCGATCTGAGGAGCGCGTCGCCGTCCGGCCGTCCGAGCCGCGCTGATCACGACCCAGTTGTTGTACGCCGTCTCGGGCTGTGCAAGCCATGGCGATGCCCTGCACGCGGCGCCCGGGCCACGATCGGCGGCGAGCCGCTGGGCCGCGACGGCCCCTTCTCCCGGATGATGGACGTCGTGCTCACGATCTATTCCGTCATCGTCTTCGCCACGCTCGCCGGCAGCCTGGGGGCCTTCTTCCTCGAGCGCGGGCGACACCCGGCGGGTCTGCCGCAGGAGCAGGCGTGAGCACCTGGACCCGGCTGCGCCAGAGCTTCTGGTTCATCCCGGCCCTGCTGTGCCTGGGCGCGGTGATCCTCGCCGAGGGCCTGATCGTGATCGACCGGCAGTGGGGCAACGACGGACTGGGCGCGCTGGACTTCCTGATCACCCGGGTCGGCGAGTCCGGCAGCCGCGACCTGCTCGGTGCGATCGCAGGCTCGATGCTGACCGTGGCCTCGACGACGTTCTCCATCACGATCGCCGTCCTGGCGCTGTCGTCCTCGACCTACGGACCTCGACTCGTCCGCAACTTCATGGCCGACCGAGGCAACCAGCTCGTGCTGGGGATCTTCGTCGCCACCTTCCTCTACAGCCTGATGGTCCTGCGCTCGATCCGAGTGCTCGGAGAGGACGACGGCACCTACTTCGTCCCCCACCTCGCGGTCAACGTGGCTGTGCTGATGGCGGTGCTCTCGATCGGCGTCCTCGTCTACTTCATCCACCACATCAGTGAGTCGGTGCAGGTGTGGACGCTGGCCGAGCAGGTGCGCGTCGACCTGGTGGGGGTCGTCGAACGCCTCTATCCCGAGGAGAGCCGCGACGACGAGAGGCTGCCCGACCCGGTCGAGGCCGGGGCGGCGCGCCGGGCCGGTGGGGCGGCCGTCGCCTCTCTCGACACGGGCTACGTGCAAGGCATCGATGTCGACGACCTGGTGACGCTGGCGCACCAGCACGACGCCGTCATCTCGCTGACGGTCCGCCCTGGCGACCACGTGACGAAGGGCGCCTCCCTGGCCGTGGTGTCGCCCGCCGACCGCGCCGGGGACGATGTGCACGCAGCCACCCAGCAGGCCGTCCTGGTCGGTCGGGCCCGGGACCCCCACCAGGACCCGGAGTTCCCGGCGCTCCTGCTCGAGGAGATGGCCGTGCGAGCGCTGTCACCCAGCACCAACGACCCCTACACGGCGATCAACGCGCTCGACAACCTCGCCAGCGGCCTCGTCCTGCTCGCCGCTCGCCCTGCACTTTCCTCACATCGACACGACGAGGAGGGACACCTGCGGGTCGTCGTCGAGACCCCACACCTCCTCGACATCCTCGAGCACCTGATGGATGCCATGCGGCACTACGCCATCGAGCACCCGACCGTCCTGCACCGCTCCCTGACCCTGCTTGCCGAGGTTGGCTCGGCCAGCCGCGACGCGGGCGTACGCCGACGCATGACCGGGCTCGCAGACGAGCTCGTCGAGGCGTTCGCCGCAACCTCCCCGCATCCCGGCGACCTGGAGAAGCTGAGCGCCCACGCCGCCGACGTGTGTGCTGCCCTGTCGGGCTGAGACCCGCAGCCACCGACGTGTCAGCCGGCTAGGCCTCGAACTTCACCCAGCGTCCTTCGGAGACCACCTCGACGGAGCCGTCGACGACCTTGATGGCCGTCTGCTCGTCGATGGCGTAGGCCGGGATGCCGACGTCGGCTGCCCACCGCTCCGCCTCGGGCAGGGTGTTGGTCGCGAAGGCGTCAAGGTGCGGGAAGATCGCGAAGTCGACGACCCCCAGCGTGCGGTCGTCCGGTGCAGCGGGCCACTCCACGAAGCTCTTCCCGATCCGGGGGGTCATCACCATGCTGCCGGCACTCACGCCCACCCACACGGTCCCGGGCAACGACGGCAGCAGGTCGGCGAGCCCGGACTCCCGCATCCAGTGGCAGAGGTAGGTCGCGTCGCCGCCATCGACCAGGAGCACGTCGGCGTCGCGGACCCAGGGAACCCATCGCTCTGCGCCGATGGAGGGCAGTGCCGTGAGCTCGAGCACGCCGAGCGATGCCCAGCCCAGGCCCGAGAAGTGCTCCCACGGCGGCTCGGCAGCCACGAAGCCCCGCACGGATGTCGGGCCGCACATCGGATGACCCCACAGTGCCGTCGGGACGCACAGGGCGTGTGACTCGGCGATCGGCTTGCCGAGGAGCTCCACGAGCTCAGCGTGGATGCTCGGATTGGTGACGCCGCCGGAGGTGAGCAAGAGCTTCAAGGCGCCTCCGAGTGTGGGGATGGATGTGCCTCGACCTTGTCATCAGCGTGGGAGCTGGTCCAGGTGCGCGACGAGTGTTCCTGCCGACGCGGCGCAAATGAAGAACACCCGAACCCACGTTCCCGTGGGTTCGGGTGTCCGGGATGTCCTGAGACATCACATGGCGGTGGCGGTGGGATTTGAACCCACGGTGGGTTTGACCCCACACAACATTTCGAGTGTTGCACCTTCGGCCGCTCGGACACGCCACCGCCGGAGAGGTTACCGGACACCGAACGGCGCGCTAAATCGGGCGGTGGTGGGCGAAGAACTCCTCCAGCAGGGCGGCCGACTCACCCGCGGCGACGCCGGAGACGACCTCGGGGCGGTGGTTGAGGCGACGGTCCCGGACGACGTCCCACAGCGAGCCGACGGCGCCGCCCTTGGCGTCGAACGCGCCGAAGACGATCCGCTCGACGCGGGCCAGGACGGCAGCGCCGGCGCACATCGTGCAGGGCTCGAGCGTCACGACGAGCGTGCAGCCGGTCAGGCGCCAGGAGTCCAGCGCCTGCGCCGCCTCGCGCAGCGCGACCACCTCGGCGTGCCCGGTCGGGTCGTGCTCGACCTCGCGGACGTTGCGGCCGCGGCCGATGACGTCCCCGGCAGGGGACAGCACGACGGCCCCGACGGGCACGTCATCGGTCGCCAGCGCGGCGCGGGCCTCGGTCAGCGCGAGCCGCATCGGCTCGAGCCAGGAGTCGGCGTTCATGCAGAGGTGAAGCCCACCGCGTCGTCGAACAGCTCGCCGAAGCCGATGACGCGGGCGACGTCGGAGAGCATCTCGTCGGGATAGAGGTCGTCGTCGTCGATCAGGACCGCCATGTCCGGTGCCGGCATGCCCAGGTCGGCCAGCAGGTCGAGCTCACCAGCGGGCGCGACGTCGTTCTCGTCGCTGCCGTCGAAGGGAGGCAGGCCGAGGAAGTCGAGGGCAGACCTCGCGAGCTCCCACTCGTCCGCGGCCGTGACGTCGCTCAGCAGGACCTTCGTGGTCGATCCCTCGACCCGGACGATCACGAAGAAGTCCTCGTCGACGGCGACCATCGCGACCGCCCCGTCGCCGGGCAGCCGACGCAGCGCGTGGCTGAGCGACTCCACCGAGGCGAACGCGGGGGAGGCGATGTCCTGCACCTGCCACTGCCCGCGGTCGGTGAATGCGGCCAGCGCGAAGTCGACGCTGTCGAGCTGGTCGTCCATGGTGAGTCCCTTCGCGAGAACACCCTGCGGTCGAGCCCAGCGTCGCACGTCTGGTTCGCCGAGGAAACCCCGCCCGGTTCCGGCCACTAGTGTCGGACCATGCGCACGCACGTCGTCGACCATCCGCTGGTCGCCCACAAGCTGACCACGCTCCGTGACCTCGACACCGATTCGCCGACGTTCCGGCGCCTCACCGACGAGCTGGTCACCCTCCTGGCCTACGAGGCGACCCGCGAGGTGCGTGTGGTGACCAGCGAGATCGTCACCCCCGTGGCGCCGACGACCGGGGTGAAGCTGGCCAGTCCCAAGCCGCTCGTGGTGCCGATCCTGCGCGCCGGGCTGGGAATGCTGGACGGGATGATGCGCCTGCTGCCGACGGCAGAGGTGGGCTTCCTCGGCATGCTCCGCAACGAGGAGACGCTCGAGGCGTCGACATACGCCGAACGGCTGCCCGACGACCTGTCGGGCCGTCAGTGCTACGTCCTCGACCCGATGCTGGCCACCGGCGGCACGCTGGCCGCCGCGATCCACTTCCTGACCGCCCGGGGGGCCGACGACATCACCGCGATCTGCCTGCTCGTCGCGCCCGAGGGGCTGGCCAACCTCGAGGCTGCCCTCGACGACCTCGCGGTCCCCGTCACGGTCGTGACGGCCGCGCTCGACGAGCGCCTCAACGACAAGGGCTACATCGTCCCCGGGCTCGGCGACGCCGGTGACCGGTTGTACGGCGTCGCACACTGAGGCCACGCGTGACGGGTGACCAACGCCACCTGAGACGTGAACGCCTCGCGGCTCGCCCCGTGTAGGTTTCCGGACAGTCCAGCCGCCCCCAAGGAGCAACTGTGCGCATCGGCATACCCCGCGAGTCCCGTCCGGGAGAGACTCTCGTGGCCGCGACGACCATCACCGCGGCCCAGCTCGAGTCCCTCGGCTACGAGGTGGTGGTCGAGTCCGGCGCCGGCACGGCCGCCGACCAGACCGACGCAGCCTTCGCCGACGCGGGGATCCGGGTCACCGACGCCGACGAGGTGTGGGCCAGCGACATCGTCGTCAAGGTCAACGCTCCCACCGCCGACGAGATCTGGAAGCTCCGCGAGGGCGCCACGGTCATCTCGCTGATGGCTCCGGCCCGCAGCCCCAAGCTGATCGAGCAGCTCCAGGCCCAGCGCGTCACCGGGCTGGCGATGGACGCGGTGCCGCGCATCTCTCGCGCGCAGGCGATGGACGTCTTGTCCTCGATGGCCAACGTCGCGGGCTATCGCGCCGTGATCGAGGCCGCGCACGAGTTCGGTCGGCAGTTCACCGGACAGGTCACCGCCGCCGGCAAGGTGCCGCCGGCCAAGGTCTTCGTCGTCGGCGCCGGTGTCGCCGGTCTCGCAGCCATCGGGGCTGCCGGGTCGATGGGTGCGATCGTGCGGGCCTTCGACGTCCGTCCCGAGGTGGGCGAGCAGGTCGAGTCGATGGGCGCCGAGTTCGTCACGGTCGACATGGAGCAGGAGGTCTCTTCCGACGGCTATGCCAAGGAGATGACCGCCGAGCAGGAGGCGGCCACCGCCTTGATGTATGACGAGGAGGCCCGCAACGCCGACATCGTCATCACCACCGCGCTGATCCCGGGCCGTCCTGCTCCCCAGCTGATCACCGCCGAGACCGTGGCCAACATGAAGACCGGCTCGGTCATCATTGACATGGCGGCGGCGAACGGCGGCAACGTCGCGCTGACCCGGGCCGACGAGCGGGTCGTGACCGACAACCTCGTCACGATCCTCGGCTACACCGACCTGGCCGGCCGGCTGCCCGCCCAGACCAGCCAGCTCTACGGCACCAACGTCGTCAACCTCCTCAAGCTGCTCACCCCGGGCAAGGACGGCCAGCTCGTCCTCGACCACGAGGACGTCGTGCAGCGCGGCATCACCGTCACCCAGGGTGGCGAGTCGATGTGGCCGCCCCCGCCGGTGCAGGTGAGCGCCGCCCCGGCCGCCCCGGCCGCGCCCGTGGCGAAGCCGGAGCCGGAGCCCAAGAAGCCGGTCGACCCGAGGCGCAAGCTCTATGCCGCCGGGCTCGGTGCGTTGCTGTTCGCGCTCGCCGCGGCCTACGCGCCGCCGGAGTTCCTGGGCCACTTCACGGTCTTCGCGCTGGCGATCTTCGTGGGCTACTACGTCATCTCCAACGTGGCGCACGCGCTCCACACGCCGCTGATGGCCGAGACCAACGCCATCTCCGGGATCATCCTGGTCGGCGGCATCCTCCAGGTCGGCAGCGACAACCTCGCCGTCACCGTCCTTGCCTTCATCGCCGTGCTCGTCGCCAGCATCAACATCTTCGGTGGCTTCCTGGTGACTGCCCGCATGCTCCAGATGTTCCGGAAGGACTGACACGATGGACTTCCTGACCTCCGAGCGCCTGCCCGGCCTGATCCAGGCCGCCTACATCGTGGCCGCGATCCTCTTCATCCTCGCCCTGGCGGGCCTGTCCAAGCACGAGACCGCGCGTCGCGGCAACACCCTGGGCATGACCGGCATGGGCCTCGCGCTCGTCGCCACGCTCGTCCTGGCGGCCCGCAACAGTCAGTACGGCGACCAGCGCCCCCTCGCGGTCACGCTGGTCCTCATCCTGGTGGCCATGGCCATCGGCGCCGTGATCGGCGCCTGGCGCGCCCGCACGGTCGAGATGACCGGCATGCCCGAGCTCGTGGCGATGCTGCACAGCTTCGTGGGCCTGGCGGCGGTGCTGGTCGGCTTCAACTCCTACCTCGCCGAGGACCACCTCGAGGGCTCGCTGGCCACCATCCACGACGTCGAGGTCTTCATCGGCGTCTTCATCGGCGCCGTGACGTTCACCGGTTCGATCGTGGCCTATCTCAAGCTCAGCGCGAAGATGAAGTCGACGCCCCTGACGCTGCCGGGCCGACACCTGCTCAACCTCGGCATCATCGTCGCCTCGGCGCTGCTGCTCGCGTGGTTCATCCCGGTCGAGGGCGACCTCGGCCTCGTTCCCCTGATCATCATGACCGTCCTGGCGCTGCTGCTCGGCTTCCACCTCGTGGCAGCCATCGGTGGCGGCGACATGCCGGTCGTCGTGTCGATGCTCAACTCCTACTCCGGCTGGGCCGCCGCGGCCGCCGGCTTCATGCTCAGCAACGACCTGCTCATCATCACCGGCTCCCTCGTCGGTTCCTCCGGTGCGATCCTGAGCTACATCATGTGCAAGGCGATGAACCGCTCCTTCGTCAGCGTCATCGCCGGCGGGTTCGGCTCCGACGGCGCGGTCAGCGGCGAGGAGCGCGACTACGGCGAGCACCGCGAGGTCCAGGCCGACGAGGTCGCCGAGCTGCTGGCCGAGGCGAAGACCGTGGTGATCACCCCCGGCTACGGCATGGCGGTCGCCCAGGCGCAATATCCCGTCGCCGAGATGACCCGGAAGCTGCGCGAGAAGGGCGTCGACGTCCGCTTCGGCATCCACCCGGTCGCGGGCCGCCTCCCCGGCCACATGAACGTGCTCCTGGCCGAGGCGAAGGTGCCCTACGACATCGTCCTCGAGATGGACGAGATCAACGCCGACTTCCCCGACACCGACGTCGTCCTGGTCATCGGCGCCAACGACACCGTCAACCCCGCGGCGGAGGAGCCCGGTTCCCCGATCGCCGGCATGCCGGTGCTCGAGGTGTGGCACGCCAAGGAGGTCGTGGTGTTCAAGCGCTCGATGGCCACGGGCTATGCCGGCGTCCAGAACCCGCTGTTCTTCAAGGACAACTCACGCATGCTCTTCGGCGACGCCAAGGAGCGGGTCGAGGACATCGTCCGCGCGCTGGGCTGAGTGGACACGAGCGAGCCCCGCTTGCGGCGAGGGGACTCGGCTCAGGCGATCCCCATGCCGACGAGCGAGCCGATCAGGTAGGTCACGCCCATCGAGAGCAGGCCGCCGCCGACGTTGCGGACGATGGCGCGCAGTCTCGGGCTGAGGCTGAGCTTGGCGCTGACGTAGCCGGTGAGGACGAGGGCCAGGGCTACCGCGCCGACGGTGACGGCGATCCGCAGGCTCGCCGGGACGAGCAGCACGCACAGCAGCGGCAGCAGCGCGCCGAGGGTGAAGGCGAGCATCGACGCCCAGGCGGCGTGCCACGGGTTGGTCAGCTCGTCGGGGTCGATGCCGAACTCGAACTCGGCGTGCGCGGCGAGCGCGTCGTGCTCGGTGAGCTCCCGGGCGACCTTGGTCGCGAGGGCGGGGCTGATGCCCTTGGCCTGGAGCATCAGGCCCAGCTCGCGCTCCTCGGTCTCCGGCATCGCCACGAGCTCCTCGGCCTCGAGCTTGAGGATCGACTTCTCGGCGTCTCGCTGGGTGCTGACCGAGACATATTCACCGGTCGCCATGCTCATCGCGCCGGCGACGAGACCGGCCGCACCGGCGATCAGGAGGGCCGTGCGGTCGCTCGTGGCTCCGGCGACGCCCATCACGATGCCGGCTGTCGACACGATCCCGTCGTTGGCGCCGAGGACGGCGGCCCGCAGCGCGTTGATGCGGTTGCCGTCGGTGGCTCGCGTCTGGTCGTGCCAGTGCTGCGGGTCGTGGTCGGTGCCGATCTCCAGGCTCATGCGCCAATGGTCCCCGCCGCACCCAGCGGGGGCAACGAAGGTGAGGCTGGGCTTAACGGTCTGGGCTTAGGGTCGCCACATGACCCGCATCCTCGTCACTGGCGCCACCGGCTTCATCGGCCAGCACCTCGTCCCCGCCCTGCTCGAGCAGGGGCACGACGTCCGCGCGATGACCCGGCGCCCCGACGGCTACTCAGGGCCGGGCACGGCGACGTATGGCGACGTCCACGACGCCTCGACCCTGATCTCTGCGATGGCTGACGTGGAGGTCGCCTACTACCTCGTGCACTCGCTCGACGACGTCGACTTCGAGCGCAAGGACGCCGACGCGGCCCGGGCCTTCGGGCGCGCGGCGGCCGAGGCGGGTGTGCGCCAGATCATCTACATGGGGGGCCTGGGTTCCGACGACCAGGAGCTGTCGGCCCACCTGCGCTCGCGTCGCGAGGTCGAGGGGCTGCTGGGCGAGGGTGGCGTGCCGGTGACGGTGCTGCGCGCCGCGATCGTCGTCGGCGCCGGCGGCATCTCGTGGGAGATCACCCGCCAGCTGGTCAAGAACCTGCCCGCGATGGTGGTGCCGAAGTGGGCGTCGACCCGCACCCAGCCGATCGCGCTCGAGGACGTGGTGCGCTATCTCGTCGGCGTGGCCGATCATCCCGGCGCGATGGGGCGGGTCTTCGAGATCGGTGGTCCCGACCAGCTGACCTACATCGAGATGCTCCAGCTGGCGTCCGAGGCCGACCGCGGCAAGCGCATCCCGCTGGTCTCGGTGCCGGTGCTCACGCCGCGGCTCTCGTCCTACTGGCTGGCCCTCGTCACCGACGTCGACGCGACGACCGGCCGCAACCTGATCGACTCGATGAGCACCGAGGTCCTGGTGACCGAGCAGTCCATCCGCGACGTCGTGCCGGGTGACCCGCTGACCTACGAAGAGGCCGTACGCCGAGCGGTGGCCCCGGAGAAGAAGCGTTAGCCCAGCACCAGCGGCAGCGCGAGGAGCATCGACAGCGACCACGTCACGTGGGTCAGGATCGGGGCCAGCACGCCCCCGCTGGCCCGGCGTTCGAGGCCGACTACCACGCCGATGAACACAGCGGCGAAGGCCAGCATCGGGTTGCCGGTCGCAGCCGTGGCGAGACCATAGGCGATGGTCGTCCACACGACGGGGTGACGGGGGATGGCGGCATACAGCGCCCCTCGGAAGAAGAGCTCCTCGGCGATGCCGTTGACCGCGGTGATGACGATCAGCAGGGACAACGAGCCCTGGTCGGCATAGTCGAGGACGTCGCGGACGCGCTCGGCCAGCCAGGGGATCTCGCGCACCACCAACGAGCCGCCGAGGAAGACCGCCGACAGGACGAGCCCGACGAGCACCGGCGGCCACACGGGGCGACGAGCGACCTCCACGCCGATGTGGCCGAGGTGGAGGTTGCCGGAGGCGAAGGCACCGATCGCCCACACGGCCGCGAGCGCGAAGGTCGCGGGATAGAACCACAGGCTGCCCGGCTCGATCCGCAGCGACCAGCCCAGGGTGGCGGCACCGATCAGCACGACCGCGACGCAGACCAGCTGGCGGCGCCGCAGGTCGGCGTCGGTGTCGCGGTGGTTGCGCGGCGACTTGTCGACCAGCGAGTGGCGCAGGGTTCGCAGAAGGGGTCGGTGCACGGGTTCAGGCTAGGCGGTGGGTCGAGACGACCTCGTGCCGAGGACGCCGCCGCGGCCCCTCGCCGAGGTGGGAGGCGACGAGTGCGACCTCGTCGACGACCCAGGCCGGTCCGTCGTAGGCGTCGAGCAGGCGCACCCAGGACGAGACGTTCTCCGGACGTCCGAGCCGGGCGAGCGTGACGTGGGACACGAACCGCTGACCGTCGACACGCGCGCCTGCCTTGGCCATCGCGGAGCGGCAGCCGGCGGCCAGCCGGCCGAGCTCGAGCTCGGATGACTCGTCGCCAAGGTCGGCCTCGGTCCGGGCGAACAGCACCCGGGCCCGGTCCGGATCGGGGAAGGTGCCGCCGCCCGCCAGGCGCAGCCGGACGGCCCGGCGCTTCCCGGCGGCGAGCTCCAACCGCTCGGTGAGGTCGTCGAGGCAGCGGTCCGGGACGTGCTCGGAGAAGGCCAGCGTCAGGTGCCACTGGTCGGGGAGCGTCCAGCGGAAGGCGGCCGCGCCACGGCGTGGGTCGAGGAACTCGTCGAGGTCCTCGACCACTTCTGGCGGCGGGATCGCCGCCACGAACATCCGGGTCATTGGCCGGACGTCACAGACCCAGGTCACGCCCGATCAGCATCTTCATGATCTCGTTGGACCCGGCCCAGATCTTGGTGACCCGGGCGTCACGCCAGGCGCGGGCGACACGGTATTCGTTCATGTAGCCATAGCCGCCGTGGAGCTGGACGCAGTGGTCGAGGACCTCGCTCTGCACCTGCGAGGTCCACCATTTGGCCTTCGCGGCGTCGACGGCGGTGAGCTTGCCCGACGTGTGCTTGAGCACGCACTGGTCGACATAGGCCTGGGTGACCTCGACCTGGGTGACGAGCTCCGCCAGCAGGAACTGGTTGTGCTGGAAGCTGCCGATCGGCTGGCCGAACGCCTTGCGGTCCTTGGCGTACTGGATCGTCTCCTCGAGGATCTGGGCGGCGTGGGCCAGGTTGGTGATGGCCGAGCCGAGACGCTCCTGCGGCAGGAACTGCATCATCGAGATGAAGCCGGTGTCGAGCGGGCCGACCAGGTCGTCGTTGCTGACCCGGACGTCCTCGAAGGCGAGCTCGGCGGTGTCGGACTCGTCCTGGCCGACCTTGTCGAGCACGCGGCCGACCGAGAAGCCCGGCAGGGTCGTGTCGACGGCGAAGAGGGAGATGCCCTTGGCCTTCTTCTCCGGGCTCGTGCGTGCGGCGACGAGGACGATGTCGGCCGACCCGCCGTTGGTGATGAAGGTCTTGGAGCCGTTGATCACCCAGTCGTCGCCGTCGCGCACCGCGGTCGTCTTGAGGTTGGCGAGGTCCGAGCCGCCCCCGGGCTCGGTCATGCCGATGGCGGTGAGGATCTCCCCGCTCGCGGCGCCGGGCAGCCAGCGCTTCTTCTGCTCGTCGTTGGTGAGGTGCACGAGGTAGGGCACGGTGATGTCGGCGTGGATGCCCAGGCAGCTCGGCAGGGTCATGTTGACCTTGGCGAGCTCCTCGGTGAGGACGGCGTTGAAGCGGTAGTCGCCTGCCTCGGCTCCGCCGAACTCCTCGGGGATCTCCAGGCCCAGCAGGCCCGCCTCGCCCGCATCGAGCCAGAACTGCCGGTCGAGACCGTGGCCCTCGGCGTAGCTCTCCAGGTTGCCCACGACCTTGCGGTCGAGGAACTCCTTGACGGAGGCGCGGAACGCCTCGTGGTCCTCGTCATAGATCTCGCGGCTCATGGGCTCGATGTTACCGGCGGGTCACTCGGGTGTCGCGAGATAGCGTGCAGGTGTGACGAGACGAACGCCCGTCGGCTCGGCCGTCGCGTTCGTGGCCGTCGCCCTGCTGGCCGGGTGCGGCGCCGCCCAGACGGATCCGCCGTCTCCCCTGGCCGAGCCGACCGGCTCGGCGGTCGAGGACGGCCGAAGGCCCCTCACCAGACCCGGAGCGCCGGGCACCCTGGTCGAGCCGGCCACCGGCCTGGGTTCCAGGCCCCCCGCCTGGCTCGGCACCCGCGAGCTGCCCCGCACCAGCAGCGGCTATGGCGAGGTGCGCCCCACGCCGCCGGCGCTGCGCAACCGGCGCTTCACCCTGCCCGACACGGTCCCCATGCTCGGGGGCAAGGGGTTCGCGGCCAAGGTGGTCTCCCCGGCGCCGGGGCGGGTGATCGCCCGGTCCACCTGGAAGCCCGGCTGCCCGGTCGGTCCCGGCGACCTGGCCTGGGTGCGACTGGCCTTCTGGGGCTTCGACGCCCAGCGGCACACCGGTGAGCTGCTGGTCCACCGCACCGTCGCCCGCGACATCGTCGAGGTCTTCGGCACGCTCTATCGCCAGCGCTTCCCCCAGGAGCAGGTGGTGATCGTGAGGTCCTACGACCCGGACGCCCCGCCGACCGGCGACGGCAACGGCACCGGGGCGTTCGTGTGCCGGCCGAGCACCGGGGCGACGTACTTCTCCCAGCACGCCCATGGCCTGGCGATCGACCTCAACACCTTCCAGAACCCCTACGCCAAGGGGGAGGTCGTGCTGCCCGAGCTGGCGAGCGCCTATCTCCGCCGAGATCGGGTACGGGCAGGGATGATCGTGCCGTCCGGCCCGGTCGTCGAGGCGTTCGCCCGCATCGGCTGGGAGTGGGGCGGCGACTGGCAGCAGTCGCTGGACTACCAGCACTTCAGCCAGAACGGTCGTTGACCCGGTTCGCGCAGGCCCGTCCGCACGGGTGTCGGCGGCTAGGAGCAAACGCCGCCGACGTGGTTAGGTTGGATCGATCCAACAATCGAGGAGCACTGTGCAGATCTGGCCTGGAACGTCCTACCCGCTGGGTGCCACCTTCGACGGCAGCGGCACCAACTTCGCCCTGTTCAGCGAGGTCGCAGACCGGGTCGAGCTGTGCCTGTTCGAGGAGGACGGCACCGAGACCCGGGTCGAGGTCAGCGAGGTCGACGCCTACGTCTGGCACTGCTACCTGCCGACCGTGCAGCCCGGTCAGCGCTACGGCTATCGCGTGCACGGCCCTTGGGACCCCGCCAACGGGCTGCGCTGCAACCCCAACAAGCTGCTGATGGACCCCTACGCCAAGGCGACCAGCGGCGAGATCGACTGGAACCAGTCGCTGTTCGGCTACAACTTCGGCGACCCCGACTCCAAGAACGACGAGGACTCGGCCGCCCACATGCAGAAGAGCGTCGTGATCACGCCGTTCTTCGACTGGGAGGGCGACCGCCGCCTCAACATCCCCTACAACGAGTCGTTCATCTACGAGGCCCACGTCAAGGGGCTCACGCAGCTGCACCCCGACATCCCCGAGAGCGAGCGCGGGACCTACGCCGGTCTCGCCCACCCGGCCGTCACCGACCACCTGACCAAGCTCGGGGTGACCGCCATCGAGCTGATGCCGGTGCACCAGTTCGTCCAGGACAGCACCCTGCTCGACCAGGGCTTGCGCAACTACTGGGGCTACAACACCCTCGGCTTCTTCGCACCGCACGCCGACTATGCCGCCAACCGCGAGCACGGACAGCAGGTGCAGGAGTTCAAGGCGATGGTCAAGGCGATGCACGCCGCCGGCATCGAGGTCATCCTCGACGTGGTCTACAACCACACCGCCGAGGGCAACCACCTGGGCCCGACCTTGAGCTTCAAGGGCATCGACAACCCGGCCTACTACCGCACGGTCGAGGACGACCAGCAGTACTACATGGACTACACCGGCACCGGGAACACCCTCAACGTCCGCCATCCGCACTCGCTGCAGCTGATCATGGACTCCCTGCGCTACTGGGTCACCGAGATGCACGTCGACGGCTTCCGCTTCGACCTCGCGTCGGCCCTGGCCCGCGAGTTCTATGACGTCGACCGGCTCGCGACCTTCTTCGAGCTCGTGCAGCAGGACCCGGTCGTCAGCCAGGTCAAGCTCATCGCCGAGCCGTGGGACGTCGGTCCCGGTGGCTACCAGGTCGGCAACTTCCCGCCGCAGTGGACCGAGTGGAACGGTGCCTACCGCGACACCGTCCGTGACTTCTGGCGCGGTGAGCCCTCGCTCGGCGAGTTCGCCTCCCGGCTCTCCGGCTCCTCCGACCTCTACGAGGACTCTGGCCGGCGCCCCTTCGCGAGCATCAACTTCGTCACCGCCCACGACGGCTTCACCCTGCGCGACCTGGTCTCCTACAACGAGAAGCACAACGAGGCCAACGGCGAGGACAACAACGACGGCGAGAGCCACAACCGGTCCTGGAACCACGGCGTCGAGGGACCGACCGACGACCCCGAGATCCTCGAGGCGCGCGCCCGCGAGCAGCGCAACTTCCTGGCCACGCTCCTGCTCAGCCAGGGCGTGCCGATGCTGCTGCACGGCGACGAGATGAGCCGGACCCAGAACGGCAACAACAACACCTACGCCCAGGACAGCGAGATCAGCTGGGTCCACTGGGACCGGGCGGACAAGCCCCTGATCGAGTTCACCGCCGCCGTCGCCAAGCTGCGCTCCAGCCACCCGACGTTCCACCGCAAGCGCTTCTTCACCGGAAAGACCGTTCGAACCGGCGACTCCGCCACGGGAGGGGAGCGCCTCAACGACATCGTGTGGCTGGCCCTCGACGGCAGCCCCATGGAGGACGACAGCTGGGAGGGCTCGAAGGCGATCGGGATGTATCTCAACGGTGACGGCATCGCCGGCAAGGACGCCCGCGGCAACACCATCACCGACGACCACTTCCTGCTCTACTTCAACGCAGACGGTCCGGCCGACGTGACGCTGCCACCCGAGGAGTACGCCGCGGCGTGGGACATCGTCATCGACACCGGCGGCTCGGCCGACTCCTCCGAGACGCTGGCGGCCGGCGCAAGCCTCGCGCTGACGACGCACAGCATGGTCGTCCTGCGTGAGCACGCGGAGCCGGAGCAGGAGCCGGACCACTCGGTCGCGGCCTCCCTGGCCTCGCTGGCCGACACCGGTGCCGAGGACAGCACCCCGGCGGCCGACCAGCGGCACCGCGGCGACGCCACCATCTGATGCGCGCCCCCGTCAGCACCTATCGCCTGCAGATCACCGACGACTTCGACCTGCATGCGGCGGCCCACGTGCTGCCCTACCTGCACGACCTCGGGGTGGACTGGGTCTATCTCTCGCCGCTGCTGGCGGCCGAGTCGCAGAGCAACCACGGCTACGACGTCTCCGACCACGGTCGCATCGACGCCGCCCGTGGTGGCGTGGCCGGGCTGTCGGCGGTCGCGGCCGAGGCCCACCGCCTCGGCATGGGCGTCCTGGTCGACATCGTCCCCAACCACGTCGGGGTCGCCCAGGCGAGCGACAACGCCTGGTGGTGGTCGGTGCTGACGCACGGCCCGGCGTCGGAATATGCCGAAGCCTTCGACATCGACTGGGCCGCCGGCGGAGGCCGCCTGCGGATCCCGGTAGTGGGTGACGACGACCTCGCCGAGGACGGCACCATCGCCAACCTCACCGTCGAGGCCGGCCAGCTGCTCTACCACGACAACGCGTTCCCGCTGGCCCCCGGCAGCGCCGACGACTGGACCGACGGGACGGACGGGCACGGGCCCACCGCGCAGGACGTGCACGCCCGCCAGCACTACGAGCTCGTGAGCTGGCGCCTCGCCGACGCCGGCCTGAACTACCGGCGCTTCTTCGCCGTCAACAACCTCGCCGCCATCCGGGTCGAGGACCCCGAGTGGTTCGAGCGCTCGCACGACGAGATCCGCCGCTGGTTCACCGAGGGGCTGGTCGACGGCCTCCGGGTGGACCACCCCGACGGGCTGCGCGACCCCGAGGGCTATCTCGCCGACCTGGCCGAGCTCACCGGCGACGCCTACGTCCTGGTCGAGAAGATCCTCGAGCCCGGCGAAGAGCTGCTCACCTCCTGGGCCACCCAGGGCACGACCGGCTATGACGCGCTCGCCCTCATCGACCGCGTCCTCACCGACCCGGACGCAGCCGAGCGGCTCGGCGCCCTCGACGAGCGACTCCGCGGCGGGCCGATCGACTGGCACCGGATGGTCCACGACAACAAGCGCGACGTCGCTGACGGCATCCTGCGCTCCGAGGTGCTGCGCATCGGCCGGGAGCTGCGCGTCGCCATACCGGACGCCCCGGCCGACACCGAGGACGCGGTCGCCGAGCTCATGGCCTGCTTCCCCGTCTATCGCTCCTACCTGCCGCAGGGCCGCGAGCACCTCGACCAGGCCTTCGCCCTCGCACGCGAGCACCGGCCTGACCTGTCCAAGACCCTCGACGTGCTGCTGCCGGTGCTGTCCGACCCGACCCAGCCGCCCGCGCTGCGCTTCCAGCAGACCTCCGGCATGGTGATGGCCAAGGGTGTCGAGGACTGCTCCTTCTATCGCTGGTCGCGGCTGACCTCGCTCAACGAGGTCGGTGCAGACCCGTCGGTCTTCTCGGTGGACACCGCCGACTTCCACGCCGCCATGGCCACCCGGCAGCGTGAGTGGCCGCAGGCCATGACCGCGCTCTCCACCCACGACACCAAGCGTGGCGAGGACGTGCGCGCCCGCATCACCGCGCTCGCCGAGGTGCCCGACGTCTGGGAGCATGCCCTCGACCGCCTGCTCGACCTCGTGCCGCTCCCCGACGCCGGCTTCGCCAACCTGCTGTGGCAGGCGGTCGTCGGCGCCTGGCCCGCAGCCGGGCTCGATGCCGACCTGCGCGAGCGACTTCACGGCTATGCCGAGAAGGCGATGCGCGAGGCAGGCGACCGCACCACCTGGACGGCTCCGGACGAGGCCTACGAAGCCGCCGTGCACGCAGCCGTCGACGCTGCCCTCGACCGGCCCGAGGTCCGCGCTGTCCTCGACGAGGTCCTCGGCGCCGTCGCCGACGCCGGCTGGAGCAACGCCCTGGCGGCCAAGCTGGTCGCGATCACCATGCCCGGAGTCCCCGACGTCTATCAGGGCAGCGAGCTGTGGGAGCAGAGCCTGGTCGACCCCGACAACCGTCGCCCGGTCGACTACGACTCCCGTCGACGCCTGCTCGAGTCGGTCGAGGCCGGCGAGCGGCCCCGCCTCCTCGGGGGAGTCGACGATCCCGGTCACGCAAAGCTGCTGGTCACCCGGGCCGCACTCCGCGCCCGCCGCGACCGGCCAGAGCTCTTCAGCGACTACACGCCGCTCGAGGCCCAGGGGCCCGCGGCCGGCCACGCCCTCGCGTTCGACCGTGGTGGCGCCGTCGCCGTGGCCACCCGGCTGCCGCACGCACTGGCGACCCGCGGCGGCTGGAGCGACACCGTCCTGCCCCTGCCCCCGGGCGAGTGGGTCGACGAGCTCTCAGGTCGGACCTTCACCGACACCGCGCCGCTCGCGGAGCTCCTTCGCGAACACCCGGTCGCCCTGCTCCTGCGTGCTGCGGCCTCGACGGCGCCGACGACCCGAGGACGCTTCGACGTCTGGGCGCCCCGTGCCTCGTCGCTCACCCTCGTCGCCGACGACACCCGCCTGCCGATGGTCCGCCGGTCCGACGACTGGTGGACCCCTGAGGACCCGGGCGCCGTCCCCCACGGCGAGGTCGACTACGGCTATGTCGTCGACGACGGCGACCGTCCGCTCCCGGACCCGCGCTCACGCCGCCAGCCCGACGGTGTCCACGGCCTGTCACGGACCTTCGACGCCGACGCCCACTCCTGGAGCGACCAGGGCTGGACCGGACGTCAGCTGGCCGGCTCGGTGATCTATGAGCTCCACATCGGCACCTTCACCCCCGACGGCACCCTCGACGCCGCGCTCGGCAAGCTCGACCACCTGCGCTCGATCGGCGTCGACTTCGTCGAGCTGATGCCCGTCAACGCCTTCAACGGCACCCACAACTGGGGCTACGACGGCGTCCTGTGGTCCGCGGTCCACGAGGCGTACGGCGGTCCTGCGGCCTACCAGCGCTTCGTCGACGGCTGCCACGCTGCCGGGCTCGGGGTGATCCAGGACGTCGTGCACAACCACTTCGGCCCCTCGGGCAACTACCTCCCGCAGTTCGGGCCCTACCTCAAGCAGGGCTCCAACACCTGGGGCGACCTGGTCAACCTCGACGACGAGGGCAGCGACGAGGTCCGGCGCTTCATCCTCGACAGCGTGCGCATGTGGTTCACCGACATGCACGTCGACGGGCTCCGCCTCGACGCAGTGCATGCGCTGTCCGACGAGTCGCCCACCCACCTGCTGGAGGAGATGGCGGTCGAGGTGGCAGCGATGTCCGCCCACCAGCGCCGCCCGCTGACCCTGATCGCCGAGTCCGACCTCAACGACCCGGTGATGGTGACACCGCGCGAGGCCGGCGGCCATGGCCTGGACGCGCAGTGGAGCGACGACTTCCACCACGCCGTCCATGTCGCCCTCACCGGCGAGACCGAGGGCTACTACGCCGACTTCGAGCCGCTCGCGGCTCTCGGCAAGGTGCTGACGAAGGGCTTCTTCCACGACGGCACCTTCAGCTCCTTCCGCAACCGTCCGCACGGTGTGCCGATCGACACCGAGACCATGCCGGCGTGGCGGCTCGTCGTGGCCAGCCAGAACCACGACCAGATCGGCAACCGCGCCCGCGGCGACCGGATCACCGAGGCCCTCGACGACGACCAGCTGGCCTGCGCGGCGCTCCTGACGCTGGCCTCCCCGTTCACGCCGATGCTCTTCCAGGGAGAGGAGTGGGCGGCCTCCACGCCGTTCGCGTTCTTCACCTCCCACCCCGAGCCCGAGCTGGGGCAGGCGACGGCCGAGGGCAGGCTGGCCGAGTTCGAGCGGATGGGCTGGGACCCAGCCGTCGTCCCCGACCCGCAGGACCCGGCGACGTTCCAGATGTCGAAGCTCGACTGGGACGAGGTCGCCCACGGGCGCCACGCGACCATGCTCGAGGTCTATCGCCAGCTGGGTCGCCTGCGCCGCGAGCTGCCCGAGCTCACCGACCCCGACCTGCGCAAGGTCGAGGTCGAGGTCGACGAGGAGGCCAGGACCCTGGTCCTGCGCCGGGGCGCGGTCACGGTCGTGGTCAACGTCGGGCCACAGGCGGCCGACGTCGCAGTGGCCGGAGCCAACGAGGTGCTGTTCGCGACGCCGGCCGGCGTCGAGCTGCGCGACGGCGTCGTCGGCATACCTGCGCATGCCGGGGTGCTGTTGCGTCGAGTGGGGTGACGCAGGCGATCAGCCCAGCACCTCGTCGACCCAGGCTGGGACCAGCTCGCTGGCGGGGCCCCGGCGTGACTCGTGGAAGTCGCTCGAGGAGTCGCTGCGGTCGAGGTTGAGCTCGAGGGTCTGCTTGCCGTTGCCGATGGCGTAGTGGACGAAGGCCGCGGCGGGATAGACCACGCCCGAGGTGCCGATCGAGACGAACAGGTCGCAGTCCCACAGTGCTTCCTCGATCGCCTCCATGTCGTAGGGCACCTCGCCGAACCACACGACGTCGGGGCGCAGGCTCGACGACCCGCAGCCGGGGCAGGGCGGGCGGTCGACGAGCGTCCCGTCCCAGGTGTGCCGCGCGCCGCACACCGTGCACCAGGCAGCCCGGAGACGGCCGTGCATGTGGTGGACCCTGCTCGTTCCGGCCCGCTCGTGCAGGTCGTCGACGTTCTGCGTCACCAGGTAGACGGCGTCGCCGAGCGCCGCCTCCAGCCGCGCCAGCGCGTGGTGCGCGGCGTTGGGGCGCACCCTGCTCAGCGCCGCGCGCCGCGCGTCGTAGAAGCGGTGGACGAGGTCCGGGTCGGCGGCGAACGCCTCCGGCGTCGCGACCGTCATCGGGTCGTGGCCCTCCCAGAGGCCGCCCGAGTCGCGGAAGGTGGCCACTCCGCTCTCGGCGGAGACGCCTGCTCCGGTGAGGACGACGATGCGAGTCACGAACCCAGTCCTACCAGCCGTGGCGGCGAGCCCCACCCATGAGGGTCCGCCGGGTTGTGCGGCCGCCCCCCGAACCGATAGGGAAGGCACATGGGAGCTGAGGGAATCGTCGAGTTCGTGGGTGACTGGACCGGACAGGTCGTCGCCACGTCCGTGCACGCCGGCCACGAGGTGCGCCCCGACCTGGCGGAGCTGATGGTGCTCCCCGAGGCCGACCGCTTCCGCGAGGAGGACCCCTACACCGACCGGATCGCGAGCGTCGTGCCCGACCGCGTCATCACCCACCGCTCGCGTTTCGAGTGCGACCTCAACCGCCCCCGCCGCGAGGCGGTCTATCGCACCCCCGACGACTGCTGGGGACTCAAGGTCTGGCGCGACGAGGAGCTGCCCGACGAGCAGTTCGAGGGCAGCCTGGCGACCTACGACGCGTTCTACGACGCCCTCGGGCCGCGGCTCGACGAGGTCGCGAAGCGCGGGCCCTTCGTCCTGCTCGACGTGCACTCCTACAACCACCGGCGCGACGGGGCGGACGCCCCGCCGGCTCCCGTCCAGGAGAACCCCGAGGTCAACGTCGGCACCGGCAGCGTCGACCACGACCTCTTCGAGCCGCTCGTCCAGCGGTTCATGGCGGACCTGCGATCGCGCGAGCTCGGCTGCGGGGCGATGGACGCGCGCGAGAACGTCGCCTTCGAAGGACGCAACCTCGCGTGGTTCGTCCACGACCGCTATCCCCGCATCGGGTGCGTCCTGGCGCTGGAGTTCAAGAAGACGTTCATGGACGAGTGGACCGGCGAGCTCGACCAGGTCGGGCTCGACTGCGCCCGCGCGGCCCTCGAGGCATCCCTGCCCGGGCTGCACGAGGAGCTGGGCCGACTCGGATGAGCGACTCCCCGCTGAGTGCGGGCGACCTCGCCGTCGACCACGCACTGGCCCAGCTGTCGGCGAGCATGAAGTTCCTGCTCGAGATCACGCCCGTCGACGCCGACGACCTGCGCGGGGAGTTCCTCGACGGTGACCTCGACGAGCCGGAGTTCACCTATCGCGAGCTCGAGGCCGAACCCGACGTCGTGGCCGCCGAGCTCGAAGCCATCGACGTCTCGTCGGTCGAGGACACCACGCTGTCGCACCTCCTGCGCGCGAAGCACCGCGAGATGGAGCTGCAGCTGGAGATGCTGCGCGCCCGCGACACCGACGACTTCCTGGCCCTGAGCATCGACCTGTACGGCGGCGTGTCACCCGCCCTGCGCAAGCAGGCCGAGGCCTTGCTGGCCGCGGTGCCGTCCGCCGAGGCCCCCGGCGACGCCCTGCACGCAGAGGAGTTCCTGGCGCTGGCCCTGGAGGAGATCGCGCACTATCGCGAGCAGGACCACGAGATCGAGATGCACGCCGAGGTCAGGCCCGACGTCAACGGCGTGATGGTGTCGGGGGACACCCTGCTCATCGGCCCGGAGTCGACCGTGCAGCGGGCTCGCGCGGAGGCGCTGCTCCACCACGAGGTGGGCACCCACCTCGTCACCCAGGTCAACGGCGCCGCCCAGCCGGTGAAGGTGCTGGGCGCCGGGCTCGCTGGCTATGACGAGACCCAGGAGGGGCTCGCCGTGCTGGCTGAGGTCGCCTGCGGCGGACTGACCGCGTTCCGGCTTCGGCAGCTCGCCGGGCGGGTGGTCACGGTGCACCGTCGGGTCGCCGGGGCCAGCTTCACCGAGGCCCACGACGCGCTGGTCGAGGCCGGCTTCCCGCGAGGCAGCGCCTACACGACCGTGATGCGCGTCTTCCGCGCCGGCGGGATGACCAAGGACGCGATCTATCTCCGCGGTCTCGTCGACCTGCTCGAGCACCTGCGCGACGGCGGCAGCCTCGACCTGCTCTTCCGGGGCAAGTTCGCCCTCGACGACCTGCCGCTGATCGCCGAGCTCGACGAGAAGGGCGCGCTGCACCCCCAACGCATCAAGCCTCGCTACCTGGCCGACCCGGCCGCCATACGCCGCATCGAGCTGGCGTCACAGACCATTGAGCTCCACCAACTCCTGGGAGGGACCCCATGAAGATCGGCTTCGTCGTCAACGACATCGCAACCGAGGACCCCCGCTACACCACCAACCGGCTCGCGATGGCCGCCAAGGAGATGGGCCACGAGGCGTGGTTCATGGGGATCGGGGACTTCTCCTACGAACCGGACGGCTCGCTCAGCGCCAAGGCGAGCATGGGCCACGCCAAGACCTACCGCTCGCTCCAGCGGCACCTGCAGGACGTGCAGAAGCCGGACGTCCAGGAGCTGATCGGCCTCGAGGAGTTCGACGTCGTCATGCTGCGCAACGACCCGGCCGACGACGCCGAGTCGGCGCCGTGGGCCAACAACGCAGGGGTGGCGTTCGGCCAGCTGATCGCAAGCTCGGGGGTGCTCGTGGTCAACGACCCGACCACCCTGGCGAGCGCGCTCTCCAAGGCCTACTTCCAGCACTTCCCCGAGGTGGTGCGCCCCCGGACCCTGATCTCGCGCGACGAGGCGCAGATCAACGACTTCATCAAGGACCTCGGTGGCAGGGCCGTCCTCAAGCCGCTGCAGGGCTCCGGGGGCAGCGGTGTCTTCCTGATCGACCGCAAGGAGGGGCCCAACCTCAACCAGATCATCGAGGCGATCTGCCGCGACGGCTATGTCGTCGCCCAGGAATACCTCCCCGAGGCCAAGAAGGGCGACATCCGGCTGTTCGTGATGAACGGCCAGCCCCTGCAGGCCGACGGCGCCTATGCCGCGTTCCGCCGCACCAACAACAGTGACGACATCCGCTCCAACATGTCGGCCGGCGGCAAGGCGGTGAAGGTCGCCATCACCGACGACATCCTGGAGATGGTCGAGGTCGTCCGCCCCAAGCTCGTCGCGGACGGGATGTTCCTCGTCGGCCTCGACATCGTCGGCGACAAGCTGATGGAGATCAACGTCTTCAGCCCCGGCGGCCTCGGCAGCGCCAAGGAGCTCAACGAGGTCGACTTCGCGCCCGTCATCATCGGCGAGCTCGAGCGCAAGGTGAGCATCCGCAAGCACTACCGCGAGATCGACAACACGACGCTGGCGACCAGCTAGTCGTCACCTGACGAGGCAGGGGCGCTTCGGGTCGAAGGTCCAGTCCGGCACGAGGAACTGCATCGCCGCGGCGTCGTCACGGGCTCCGAGGCCGTGCTCGAGATAGAGGGCGTGCGCCTCGGCGACCCGGTCGCGGTCGAGCTCGACGCCGAGCCCCGGTGAGGTGGGTACGGCGATGGCGCCGTCCACGACCTGCAGCGGCTCCTTCGTCAGGCCCTGCCCGTCCTGCCAGATCCAGTGCGTATCGAGCGCGGTGATCTCGCCGGGCGCGGCGGCGCCGACGTGGGTGAACATCGCGAGCGAGACGTCGAAGTGGTTGTTGGAGTGCGAGCCCCAGGTGAGACCGAAGTCGTGGCAGAGCTGGGCGACCCGCACCGAGCCGGCCATCGTCCAGAAGTGCGGGTCGGCGAGCGGGATGTCGACGGCGTTGGTGCGCACGGCGTCGGCCATCTGCCGCCAGTCGGTGGCAACCATGTTGGTGGCTGTCCGCAGACCGGTGCGCCGCTTGAACTCCGCCATCACCTCGCGGCCGGAGAAGCCGTCTTCGGCGCCGCAGGGGTCCTCGGCATAGGCGAGCACGTCGTCGAGGCCGTCGAGCAGCCGGACTGCCTCGTCCAGCAGCCAGCCACCGTTGGGGTCGAGGGTGATCCGCGCGTCCGGGAAGCGCTCGTGCAGGGCGGTCACGGCGGCGACCTCGTCCTCGCCGGGGAGCACGCCGCCCTTGAGCTTGAAGTCGCTGAAGCCATAGCGCGCTTGGGCAGCCTCGGCCAGGCGCACGATCGCGTCGGGGGTCATGGCCTCCTCGCGACGCAGTCGCTCCCAGTCGTCCAAGCCGTCCGGCTCGCGGAGGTAGGGCAGGTCGGTCCGGTCGGGATCACCAACATAGAAGAGATAGCCGAGCATGGGCACGCTGCTGCGCTGCTGGCCGTCGCCGAGGAGCTCCGCGACGGGTATGCCGAGGGCCTGCCCGGACAGGTCGAGCAGCGCTGACTCCAGCGCGGTCACCGCGTGGATGGTCGTGCGGAGGTCGAAGGTCTGGAGTCCGCGGCCCCCCTTGTCGCGGTCGGCGAACCGCGTGGCCACCTCGCGCAGCAGGCTCTTGTAGGTCGCGAGCGGCTGGCCGACGAGCAGCTCGGCGGCGTCCTCGATCGTGCCCTTGATCAGCTCGCCGCCCGGCACTTCCCCGACGCCCTCGCGGCCGTCGGAGTCGGTGACGATCGCGATGTTGCGGGTGAAGAAGGGGCCGTGCGCGCCGCTGAGGTTGAGCAGCATCGAGTCGTGCCCCGCGACCGGGACGACCTCGACCCCGCTGATCGTGGTGGCGATCTTCGTCATCGCTCGAGCGCTCCGTCGATGCGCCGGGTCAGCCCCCACGGGTTGTCGTCGCGCAGTGCCTCGGGCAGGAGGTCGGCGGGGACGTCCTGATAGGCGACCGGGCGCTGGAACCGCTCGATCGCGCGACTGCCGACGCTGGTGGTGCGGCTGTCGGACGTCGCAGGGAAGGGGCCGCCGTGGACCATCGCGTGGCCGACCTCGACGCCGGTCGGCCAGCCGTTGAAGAGGACGCGGCCGACCTTGAGCTCGAGGACGGGCAGCAGCTGCTGCGCTGCCTTCCGGTCTGCGGAGGCACTGTGGATCGTCGCGGTCAGCTGTCCCTCGAGGTGGTCGAGGCTGGCGGCGAGAGAGTCGGTGTCGGCGTAACGGACGACGACCCCAGCGGCTCCGAAGACCTCGTCGGTCACGCCGTCGAGGGTCGAGGCCTCGGCGACGACCGGGGCGGGGGCGTGCTCGCCGCCCTCGGTGCCGGTGCCGACGACGCTGACGCCGTCGGTCTCCTTGAGCCGACCGGTGCCGGAGGCGTAGGCCTCGGCGATGCCGGGGGTGAGCATCGTCTGGCCGGTCGTCGCTGCGACGGCCTCGGCGGTGGCCCTGAGGAAGGCGTCGCCTGCCTCGCCGGCAGGCAGGAAGAGCAGGCCCGGGTTGGTGCAGAACTGCCCTGCGCCGAGGGTCAGCGAACCGACGTACGCCTGGGCGAACACCGCGATGTCTCGCTCCGCGAGCGCACCGGGCAGGACGACCACCGGGTTGATCGAGGACATCTCGGCATAGACCGGGATCGGCTCGGGGCGCCTGGCTGCGGTCTCGGCGAGGGCGAGCCCGCCGTTGCGGGAGCCGGTGAAGCCGACGGCCTTGATCCGCGGATCCTTGACCAGTGCCTGGCCGAGCTCGAAGCCACTGCCCTCGTCGAGCAGGAACGCGAACGTGCCAGCCGGCAGGCCGCACTGCTCGACTGCGCGACTGGTGGCCTGCGCGACGAGCGTGCCGGTGCGGGGGTGGGCCGGGTGGCCCTTGACGACGACCGGGCAGCCAGCAGCCAGGGCCGAGGCGGTGTCGCCGCCGGCCGTGGAGAAGGCGAGCGGGAAGTTGCTGGCGCCGAAGACGGCAACGGGGCCGAGCGGGATCATCCGCTGGCGGACGTCGGGTCGCGGCAGGGGAGCGCGGTCCGGCAGGGCTGGGTCGATCCGGACGCCGAGGTGATCGCCTCGGCGTACGACCTCGGCGAACATCCGCAGCTGGCCGGTCGTGCGCCCGACCTCGCCGGTGATGCGTGCGAGAGGAAGGTGGCTCTCGGCGACGGCGGCCTCGATGATCGCGTCCTTGTCGGACTCGATCTCGGCGGCGACAGCCTCCAGGAAGGCGCCGCGCTGCTCGGGCGTGGTGGCGCGATAGGCCGCGAAGGCCTCTGCTGCCGCCGTGGTGGCGGCCTCGACCTCGGTCGTCGTGCTGGTCATGCGATCCTCCCGATCAGCTCGCGGAGCTCGGCGACCTCACCCTCGTGCAGGTCGGTCAGCGGCGGGCGCACCCGGCCACCTTCACGACCGACCGCGGTGAGGCCGGCCTTGACGATGGAGACGGCGTAGCCCTGGGTGCGGTCGCGGACGTCGAGGTAGGGCAGGACGAACTCGTTGAGTCGACGGTAGACCTCGACGCGGTCCTGGGCGCGGACGGCGTCATAGAAGTCGATCGCGAACTGGGGCACGAAGTTGAAGATCGCGCTGGAGTAGGTGCTCACCCCGAGCTGGAGGAGCGGTAGGGCGAAGGTCTCCGCGGTGGGCAGGCCGCCGACATACATCAGGCGGTCGCCGACACGGGCATAGGTGCGTGTCATCTGCTCGATGCTCCCGACGCCGTCCTTGAAGCCGATGAAGGTCGGGTTGCGGTCGGCGAGCGTCGCGACGGCCTCGTCGAGGAGGACGGCGTTGGCGCGGCTGTAGACGACGACGCCGAGGCTGGTGGCCTGGCAGACCTGGCTGACGTGCTCGACCAGTCCGGCCTGGCTGGCCTCGGTGAGGTAGGGCGGCATCAGCAGCAGACCGCTCGCGCCGGCGGCCTCGGCGGCCTTGGCCTGGGCGATCGCGTTCTTCGTGCTCCCCGTGGCGGGGGCCAGCACGGGTACGGCGCCGGCCACCTCGTCGACAGCAGCCCGGACCACCCGGTCGGTCTCCTCCGCTGTCAGGGAGAAGCCCTCCCCAGTCCCGCCCGCGGCGAAGAGCCCGGCGACGGGATATTCGGCCAGCCAGGCGAGGTGCTTGCGATAGGCCGCCTCGTCGAACTCCAGGTCGCCGCTGAAGTGCGTCACCGGGAACGAGAGGAGACCGCTCTTCAGCTGGGTCGCGAGGTCGGTCGGGCTGTACTCGGTCACAAGGCGTCCTAGTGTCGTGGCGGGCGGTGCTCACCACGCTAGGAGCGTGAACGATGCCTGTCCAAGGCTGATTTTGTATGCGGTGATGCAGTGCGGGTATGGCAACGGCCGGCGTCACGGCAGGCGGGCGCCAGGCGGAGTCAGTCGATCAGTCGGTCGAGGAGCTCGAACGACTCGTAGGGCTGGTCGAAGTCTCCGTAGTGGCCGTCGTCGCGGACGATCTGGGTGCCGCCGAGCCGTTCGAACATGGCGCGACCCTGCCTGTCGTCGCAGCCGTAGGGATCCGTGCGGGAGTTGATGAAGTAGAGGTCGCGGACGTTGGCCCGGATGGCCGCCCAGTCGTAGGCGTCCTGCAGGACGGGTTCGTCCTCGGTGTTGGGCTGTGTGCAGTAGCCCGCGACGAGGATGGCCTGGTCCACCGGCGTGTCGATGTGCTCGAGGATCGCGAGCAGCAGTGCGGCCCCGCCCGAGTGGCCGACCAGGACGGTGTTCGCGTCGAACCTGTGGTCGGCCAGCACCTTCGGCAGGAACGTGGTGATGGGCTCGACGTTGAGGGTGGGGTAGTGCGGCGCCACGACCGCGTAGCCGCGCGCAGCCAACCGCCCGCGCAGCCACGGAAGCCATGCGACGTCGGGGTGTGCGGCGGTGCCGTGGAAGAGGACCGCCTTGCGGTTCAGTGCCCGACCTGCGACGACGTGTTCTGTCATGTCGCCACCTTGTCAGGGTTTGGCCAACGGTCCACGAGGTCATGAAGGCGGCACGGTGCCAAGCGACGTCACCGACGGCGCCAGCGTGCCCGCCGTCAGTGCCGACTGCTCGGTCGCACGGTCAGCGTCTGCGCCATGGTGCCGAGCGGACCGTCCTCGTCGTGCAGGACGCTGCTGGTGACACCGACGCCGTGAACGCCGAAGGAGACCGTGGCGTCGAACCCGGTCCAGGCGCCGACGGGTTCGCGCAGCAGGTGCGCGGTGAGGTCGAGGTTGGGGAACGCGACGGCGCGGGGGTCCGCCCGGACGCTCATGCCGTTGACGATGTCGAGCATCGCGGCGGTGCGGGCGAGGGTGCTGACGGGCTCGCCGTCGACCAGCGCGACGTCGGTGGTGGTCCACACGACTGCCCGACCCGGCTCCTCCTGCCGGCGCCGGACCTCGGCTGAGGCGATGAAGCCGCCGGGCCACACGGAGGTGGGGTCCCACCCAGGGGTCTCGCGCGGTCCCGGTATGGCGGGGAGCCGGCCACCGGCGAGGGCGTCGGTCTGACCTGGGCGCATCAGCCAGGCTCGCAGCGTGACCGCGGTGCGGCCGTCGTGGCTGAGGGAGGCCTCGACGAGCTCGACCGTGCGGCCGGGACGCAGCACGCGGACCGAGGTGGTGACCTCGTCCATCGGGATGGTGCCCCAGATGTCGTAGGACAGGCGGGTGACGAGCAGGCGGTCCTCGCGGCGGCTGTCGCGGTCCTGCTCGGTCACGTGGGCAAGGAGACCGAGGGCGGGGGCGACGTGCTGTTCATCCGGGTTCCACGCCCCAGAAACGTGCTCGGTGGGTCGGTAGGTCGACAGTCCGGTGCGTTCGAAGTAGGGCATCAAGGTGTCTCCGGGACCAGTTGGCGTGTTAGCGCCAGGACCGCCTGCGGGTCCTCGACGTGCGCGTTGTGCCCGAGCCCCGAGAGCACGACCGGGTCGTCCGCCAGCGCTGCGAGGTCGTCATCACTGACCATCGGGTCGTGCTCACCGCGAGCCAGCACGACGGGACACGGAGCCTGAGACAGCAGGAGGGCCATGTCTGGCACTCCCACCCCGAACGTCGCCGGGTCCTGGGCGACCCGCCACCCGTCCGCGGTCTCGACGACACCGGCAGCAACCCGTGGGTCGTCGCCGGGCACGAGCTCCGAGAGCCCCGCCAGCCGCAGGTGCCGCTGCACAGCCTCGGCGCGAGAAGCGAAGAGCTGGACAGGACGACCAGCCAGCCGCTGCGCCCCGGCCACGTCTGACTCGGGCCAGCTCACCTTCACCCCGAACGCCACGACACCACGCACCCGCGGATCGGTCGCCAGCTCCAGCGCCACGACCCCACCCATCGAGTGGCCGACGATCACGACGTCCCGACCGGCCGGCAGCGTGGAGAGCACGGCGTCGGCGTGTCGCCGGAAGGAGTACGGCGCAGCCCAGTCCGAGCGCCCGTGGCCGGGCAGGTCCACGACCAGCCAGCCACCGGGCCAGCTCGCAGGAAGCAGGGCCTCGACACCGCCATACGCCCCGGCGCTCGCTCCCAGCCCGTGCAGCAGCACGAGCAGCGGTCCGTCGTCGCGACCGCCTGTTCGGGACCAGATCACGCGACCACGCTAGCGATGAGCCTGGGGATGAGTCGAGCGTCGTTGTCGATGGCCTCCTCTAGCGTGCGAAGCACCAGGTCAACCGGCCGAGACGGAGGAGGAGCAGAGGTGCGGATGCCGATGGCGACCCCACCCGCAGCCCCCGCTGCGGCCCCTGACGACTCCCTCCGCGCGATGGCGGGGGCCCTCCTCGCGACCCCGGTGGCCGCCGACCCCAAGGACTGCATCGACCAGCTCGACGCCCTCGAGCGTCTCAAGTCCGCGATCAGTGCTGCGCAGGCGCGCGTCACGCACTCGCTCGACCAGCACCGGCAGGCCCAGGCCGAGGCCCGTCGGATGCTGGAGCCCACACGGCGCTGGCCCAACCCCGACGCCGGGATCGGCAAGGAGATCGGCCTCGCCCGACGGGAGTCACCGCATGACGGCCGCCGCAAGCTCAACCTCGCTCGGGCGCTGGTCCGCGACCTACCGGAGACGCTCGCTGCGCTGGAGCGTGGTGACATCAACGAGCGCCGCGCCGAGATCATCGCCGGCGAGACGGCCGACCTGGAGGCCAGCCGGCGTCGGGCGGTCGACGCAGCCGTCAGCCACGACCTCGCCGGGTTGGGCGATGCGGACCTTCGCGACCGCGTCCGCCGTGAGGTGCTCCGCCGCGACGACGCGGGCTGGCTCGCCCGCCACGAGCGAGCGCGCGCGAAGCGCCGGGTGAGCGGCCGCATCATCGGCGACGGGATGGCTCGGCTCACCGCCCTCCTCCCGGCCGCTGACGTCGCCTTGATCATGACCTCCCTCAGCGACGCGGCTGAGGCTGCCCGCGCTCGCGGAGACGAGCGCAGCCGCGGCCAGCTGGTCGCCGACACCCTGGTCGGGCGCCTGGGTGGCCTGAGCCGCAGCGCTCCGCTGCCCACGGCCCTCAAGCTGATCGTGAGTGCCGAGACCTTGCTGGGCGACGGTCGCGAGCCGGGCTACGTGATGGGAGCGGGCTACGTCCCGGCGTCCGTGGCGAGGAGTCTCGCGCTGGCCGGAGCCCAGCACGCGAGCTCCACGATCCAACGGCTCTTCGCCATGCCGAGGACGGGAGCGCTGCTAGCCGTGGAGTCGGCGTCGAGCTTCTTCCGGGGAGGGCTGGCCGACCTCATCGACCTGCGCGACCGGCGGTGCCGCTCGCCATACTGCAACGCCCCGATCCGACACCGCGACCACGTGGTCTCCCGCGCCCAGGGCGGTGCGACCGACCTCGCCAACGCCCAAGGGCTGTGCGAGGCCTGCAACTACGCCAAGGAGTCACCGGGCTGGCGCCACGAGCCCGTCGCCGACCCACTGACGGTCACCGAGATCGTGGTGACGACCCCCACCGGCCACAGGCACCGCTCCCGGGCTCCCGATCCACCGATCGATCGCAGTGACCCCTCGCCACTCGAGCGCCTGGTCTCTGCGAGGTTGCTCGCGGTCGCTGGCTGATCACGACCTCAGGATCTTCTCCATCGCCTTGCCCCTGGCCAGCTCGTCGACCAGCTTGTCGAGACAGCGGATCTGTTTCATCAACGGATCCGCAATCTCCTCGACCCGATGTCCGCAGATCACACCGGTCACGAGGTGCGCGTCGGGGTTGAGGTGCGCGTCGGCGAAGAAGTCCTCGAAGGTCGTGCCCGCGGTGAGGTGTTCGGCCAGCGCCGACTCGTCGTACCCCGTCAGCCACTCGATCACCTGGTCCAGCTCGGCCTTCGTGCGCCCCTTCTTCTCGACCTTGGCCACGTAGTGGGGATAGACCGACGCAAAGCTCGTCGTGAAGATGCGGCTCACGGTCTCGACCCTAGGTCAGCCGACGCTCAGCTGGGCGAGCCGCTCCAGCGCCGACCTGGTGTGCGTGCTGAGCCGTTGACGTGCGTCGGTCAGTGCCGCGGACTGCGGATGGTCGGGTGGCAGCCGCGCAGGGTTGAGCGCCACGCCGTCGGCCCACTCCTTGATGTCGGGCTCGGCGGAGAAGGACATCGTGGCCCGGGTGCCCAGCACCGTCATCCGCGCCCACCCCGCCATCGTGTCCCCGTATGGCGATGGCGGACACAGTCGGTTCTTCTCGTCGTCCTCGGAGCGGGTCGCCTCGACATAGCCGATCAGGGCCGCACCGAAGCACGGGAACCCTGCCCGGATCGGCTGCAGCGTGATGTCCTCGGGCCGCCAGACCGGGACGAGTGGCGGATATTTCAGACCGTCGGCCGCGCAGTGCACGATGACGGCGTCGTCCGCCACCGCGACCGCCCCGTCGGCGAAGGTCAGCTTGCCCCGGTCGACGGCCACGACGTGCCCGCGGCGCACGACGTTCTCCAGCGTCCGCAGCTGCTCGAGCTCCCAGGTCGCCAGCGTCGGCGTCTTGGCCATCGTCGGCGTGACCGAGCGGTCGATCCGCAGCATCACGCCGGCGTCCTCCATCCGGAGGAAGAGGTCGTCGAGTGAGCTGGCCTCAGCACCCGCCTGCATGATGTCCGCGGCGAGCCCCAGGAAGATCTCCGGATCGGGCTGGACCCTGGCCCGGTTGAACATCCACGGGTCACGAGGCCGCACCCAGCAGATCGCGTCCGGATCGACGCCGTGCGCGAGCAGCCAGATGCACGCATCGGTCGCCGTCTTGCCGGAGCCGACGACGACATATTCGCTCGGCGCCTCCTCCAGGCGCGCGAGGTCGTTGACCGGCACGACGTGTGCGCCGTCGAGGACCTCGAACGGCGGTGGCTTCTCCGCCGGGATGCTGGGCGCGAGGTAGTGGGCATTGACGATCCGACACGTCGCTGGAACGTCGACCGCTTCTCCCGAGATGCGCGAGACGACCCTGTGCTTGTCGTCGAAGTCGCTGTTCGCGGCGAACTCGACCTGACCCGACTGCAGCATCCTGTCGAGCATCCGTGCGTAGTACGACGTGATCTCGCCCTGGGCTGCGCGCTCCTGGAGACCTTGCTCAGGACCGCTCTCCTGCAGGGCGCCGCCACCGAGCAGCGTCGAGGCGACGCCATAGAAGGCCGATGCCTGGTGCAGTCGCACGAAGGGATAGGCCTCCAACCAGTGCCCGCCCGCCCCGTGGCGGCGGTCGACCAGCAGCACGCGGGCGTCGCTGTGGTCGATCAACGCATCGGTGAACGCCATGCCCATGGCGCCCGCGCCCACCACGAGGTAGTCGACGTCCAACCTCCGCGTCATGGATCCACGATGGCACCGCCGAGCCGCCACGTCACCGTCGACATTGGGGATCGTCCCGGCAGTCAGCCGGCGAGCATCACGTCCAGCACGCGTCGGACGACCGGTGGCACCGACTCGCGCGACCAGACCGCATAGAGCTCCACCGGCCGCTCCGGGTCGGTGTCCAGCGCCGTGTCACCGCCGCCGTGGACGAGCTCCTTGAAGACCACGCCGGAGACGGCCAGCGAGGCGGCCGAGGCGGGAGCGAAAGCCAGTCCGCGGTCAGCCGCGACGAGCAGCATCGCGGTGAGGATCTGGTGGACGCGCTGCTCGATACGGGGATGGGCGTTGGCCAGGAAGCGCACCGACAGCTCGTGGAAGTAGCGCGACTGCTGCGGGTCGTAGCCGATGACCGGCTGGCCATCGAAGTCCTGTGGAGTCAGCGGCCGGTCCGACGCTGCGAGCGGATGGTCCACAGGCACGACCGCCATCAGGGCCTCGCGCAGCACGACGCGTGACTGCAGGAGGTCGGTGTCGAACGGTGGCCGGGCGAGGCCGATGTCCAGCTCGCCGCGGCGGATGCCGTCGACCTGGGCCAGTGTCACGCGCTCGGAGAGGAGGACCTCGACGTCGGGGAGGGCGGCGGTCAGCCGCCGCAGCAGCGGACCCAGGATCGAGATGGCCGACACGGCCGTGAAGCCCAGCCGCACCACACCGGCCGCGCCGGCATCGACCCGGCGGGCCAGATCGCCGGCGCCTTCGACCAGGTTGAGCAGCCGATAGGCCTCGTCGAGAAATGCCGCACCGGCACCCGTCAGCGCGACCCGTCGGTTGTCGCGCTCGAGCAGCTGCGCCCCGACGGTCTTCTCCAGCTTCTGGATCTGCCGTGACAGCGGGGGCTGCGTCATGCTGAGCCGGTCGGCCGCCCGGCCGAAGTGCAGCTCCTCCGCGACAGCGATGAAGCATCGCACCTGGTCGAGCGTGATCGCCATACGGTCAAGGTATCAAGCCATGCCACATCGGGCTTGGACGGGCATCGTCGACCAAACCTAGTGTCGGTGGTCACACCCCGGTTTCGAGACGGTCGCAGAGCGACCTCCTCAACCTCCGAATTAGGAGCACAGCATGCGCAAGAACCTCAGCCTTGCAGCGGTCACCACCGCCGCCGCCCTGGCCCTCGTCGCCTGCGGCGGCGTCGAGAACACCGCCGGCGGCGGAAGCGACTCGGGCGACTACCCGTCCGGCGCGGTCGAGATGCCGGTCGGTGCCTCGGCCGGCGGGTCCTCCGACCTGATCAGCCGTCAGGTCGCCCAGGGCCTTTCCGACGAGCTCGGCGGCACCTTCTCGGTGATCAACCGCGAGGGCGCCAACGGCGCGCTCGCCGCGGCCGAGGTCGCCAAGGCCGAGGCCGACGGCTCCACCATCTCGGTCCAGAATGCCTCGCTCTACGCCATCACCCCCCTCGCCGTCGGCGAGGACGAGGTCACCAACATCGAGGACTTCGACGTCGTCCAGGGCGTCTCTCGCGACGACTACGTGCTCGTGGCCAGCAAGGGCAGCGGCTTCACCGCGGTCGACGACTTCGCCAATGCCGACGGCAAGATCACGTATGGCACCACGGGCGTCGGCACCGGAGCCCAGCTCGCCTGCGCGCTGACCTTCAACGTCAACGACACCCCGGCCGAGGCGATCCCCTTCGACGGTGGCGCACCCGCGCTCACAGCACTGCTGGGCAACCAGGTCGACACCGCCTGCCTGCAGGTCGGCGAGGCGGTCGAGAACATCGAGTCCGGCAAGATCGTCCCGCTCGTCGTCTTCGGCCCCGAGCGCGTGGAGTTCCTCCCCGACGTGCCGACCGCGCAGGAGCAGGGTCTCGACGTCGAGGTCTCGCAGTACCGTTTCATGACCGTCCCGAAGGGCACCCCGCAAGACGTCCAGGACGCGATCGCCGAGGCGATGCAGGCGACCTTCGAGACCGAGGAGTACAAGGCCTTCAACGAGCAGAACAACCTCACCCCCCTCGAGGTCTCCGGTGACGAGATCGTGACCATGCTCGAGGAGGACAAGCAGCGCTACGCAGACCTCGTCGAGGAATACGGCATCGACCTCGGCGACGCGAGCTGACGCACCACCGGCGACAGAGGCGAGGACGACGATGACCACGCGCGAGCCTGAGACGGACCGGACCGACGAGCCCGACATCCTTGCCGAGCTCCAGGCCGAGGTCGCCCGGGAGCTGGCCGACGAACGGCCGCCGGCCGGTGGACCGGCCTACCAGCTCGTCTCAGCCGCCGTGGTCCTCGTCCTCGGCATCGGGGCCGCAGTCCTCGCACACGGCTACGGGCTCGGGTCGCTCCGGCGGCCCGGCCCGGGGCTCTGGCCCTTCGCCGTCTCGCTCGTCATCGTCCTCCTCGCCATCGTGCTGCTCGTCATCGGCCGAACCCTGGACGATGCGGAGAAGTTCACCCGGTCCAGCTTCCTGGTGCTGGCCGGTGGCGCGACCTTCGTCGGCCTTGGACTGCTGCTCCCCACGATCGGCTTCGAGATCCCCGCCCTCGCGCTCTGCGTCGTGTGGCTCCGCTTCCTCGGTGGCGAGTCCTGGCGCAGCACGATCGTGATCTCGCTCTGCACGACGGCGGCGTTCTACCTGCTGTTCCTCTACGCCCTCAAGATCCCGCTGCCCCACCTGCTCGCCTTCTGAGCCAGAGAGGAGACCCCCATGGACTGGAACGCCTTCCTCGACGGCTTCGGCGTCGTGACGCAGCCGACCAACCTGCTCTACTGCCTGATCGGCGTCCTGATCGGCATGCTGATCGGTGTCCTGCCGGGTCTCGGCCCGGCCGCGACGATGGCCATCCTGCTGCCGATCGCCTACAACGCCGACGACCCGATCTCCGCGATCATCATGCTTGCCGGCATCTACTACGGCGCGCAGTACGGCGGCACCATCACCTCGGTCCTGCTGCGGATCCCTGGTGAGGCGAGCTCGGTCGTCACCGTCTTCGACGGCTTCGCGCTGGCCAAGCAGGGCAAGGCCGGCACCGCGCTCGGCATCGCGGCGATCGGCTCGTTCTTCGGTGCCACCGTCTCGATCATCGGCCTGACGCTGCTCGGCCCGATCGTGGCCGGTTATGCACTGCAGTTCGGGCCGCCCGAATATGCCGCGCTCGCGCTGCTCGGCGTCCTGCTGGTGGCCACCGTCGGCAACGGCCACACGGTCAAGGCCCTGGTCGCTGCCGCGGTCGGGCTGCTGCTGGCCACCGTCGGCAGCGACAGCTTCACCAGCGCCAACCGCTTCACCTTCGACACCCTCCAGCTGCAGGCCGGGATCGACTTCGTCGTCGTCGCCATGGGCCTGTTCGGCGTCGGCGAGATCCTCTACAACCTCGAGGAACGGCACGGCAAGCCCCACGTCCCCGCCGCCATCGCCAACATCTGGCCCTCCCGCAAGGACCTCAAGCAGGCGTCGCCCGCGATCGGCCGCGGCTCGGTCATCGGCTTCTTCCTCGGCGTGCTGCCGGGTGGCGGCGCAGTGATGGCCAGCCTGGCGGCATACGCCGCGGAGAAGCGCATCGCCAAGGACCCCTCCCGCTTCGGTCGCGGCGCGATCGAGGGCGTCGCTGGCCCGGAGTCGGCCAACAACGCCGCCGCGACGTCGTCCTTCATCCCGTTGCTGACGATCGGCATCCCTGCCAACGCCTCGATGGCCATGCTCTTCGCGGCGCTCCTCGTCGTCGGTGTCACGCCCGGACCCCAGCTCATCGACGAGAACCCGGACCTCTTCTGGGGCGTCATCAACTCGATGTACATCGGCAACCTGATCCTGCTGATCCTGAGCATCCCGCTGGTCGGCGTCTTCGTGAAGATCCTGCGGGTGCGCCCGGCGATCCTGGCGCCGATCACGGCCCTGATCACGATCCTGGGCGTCTACACGATCAACAACTCCGTCTTCGACATCTTCGTGATGATCGTCTTCGGCATCGTGGGCTACCTGATGAAGAAGACGGGCTTCGAGCCCGGCCCGCTCGTGCTCGCCTTCGTGCTCGGATCGTTGATGGAGTCGAGCTTCCGGCGCTCGATGCTGATCTTCGAGGGCGACCCGACCGGCTTCGTCACCCGACCCATCTCCGGCACGATCCTGGCCTTCATCCTGCTCGTGCTCGCCCTGCCGCTGATCAGGCTGGCGTTCCGGCGCCGCTCGCCCGAGACCACTCCCGACCATCCCCCGATCGACCAGACTGAGCGCATTGATCAAGAAGGAGGCAGGCGATGACCGTGCTGATCGGCTTTGTGCCCACCCGTGTCGGCGAGGCAGCCCTCGCCGCCGGACTTGCGGAGGCCGCTGCGCGCGGCGACGACGTCGTCATCCTCAACAGCCCCCGCCGAGGTGCCACGGTCGACCCCGACCTGGTCGACGAGGGCGTCGAGGCCACGCTGCTCGACGCCGCGTCAGCGGTCGGCGTGAGCGCCACGGTCGACCACACCGACCACGGCGCCGACATCGTCGAGGCCTTCGAGTCCGCCATCGAACGCACCGGTGCCCGCCTCGTCGTGATCGGGATGCGCCGCCGCTCGCCGGTCGGCAAGCTGATGATGGGCAGCGACGCCCAGCGGCTGCTCCTCTCGCTCGACGTGCCGATCCTGGCCGTCAAGCCCGCCCGATGACGTCGCGGATCTCCCGGGTCGTCGTCACCCCCGTCGCGTTCGGCGACCCGCCGCTGCTCAACGTCGTGGGCGTCCACCAGCCCTGGGCGCTGCGTGCGATCGTCGAGGTCCACACCGACTCCGGCCTGCTCGGCCTCGGCGAGACGTATGCCGACGAGGCACACCTCGACCGCCTCGCAGCCGTGGCGGCTGCCATCCCCGGCGTCGACCCCTTCGACCTCGCCTCGCTCCGTCGGGTCGTGGTCGAGGTGCTCGGCCAGGAGACCGGCGGCGGCGGGGCCAGCTTCGGTGGCATGCTCGACGTGCGGTCGGCGGTCGAGACCGTCTTCTCCCCGTTCGAGGTCGCCTGCCTCGACCTGCAGGGTCACGAGACCGGCCGCCCGGTGAGCGAGGTGCTCGGTGGGCGGGTGCGCGACCGGGTGCCGTTCAGCGGCTACCTCTTCTACAAGTGGGCAGGCCACCCCGGTGCCGCGGACGACGCCTGGGGCGAGGCGCTCACCCCCGACCAGGTCGTGGCCCAGGCGCGGACGATGGTCGACGGCTGGGGCTTCGGCTCGCTCAAGCTCAAGGGTGGCGTGTTCCACCCCGACCAGGAGTGCGAGGCGATCGAGGCGTTGCGCGATGCCTTCCCCGACCTGCCGCTGCGGCTCGACCCCAACGGTGCGTGGACCCCGACGACGTCGCTCGAGGTCGCCGCTCGTCTGGCGGGTGTCATCGAATACCTCGAGGACCCCACCCCGGGGATCGAGGGGATGGCCGAGGTCT
The DNA here is from genome assembly GCF_011300215.1 of Nocardioides piscis. Taxonomy (NCBI): domain Bacteria; kingdom Bacillati; phylum Actinomycetota; class Actinomycetes; order Propionibacteriales; family Nocardioidaceae; genus Nocardioides; species Nocardioides piscis. The sequence continues at coordinate 883,648 of NZ_CP049866.1, read as the reverse complement.
CCGCTGCGACCGACGTGCCGATGGCGACCAACATGTGCGTGATCGCGATGGAGCACCTGCCACCCGCGATCGCCCAGGACGCCGTCCAGATCGTGCTCTCCGACCACCACCTCTGGGGCGGCCTGCGCCGGTCCCAGCTGCTGGCCGGCATCGCCGAGACATGGGGACTCGGCCTGTCGATGCACAGCAATTCACACCTCGGGGTGTCGCTCGCGGCGATGACCCACCTCGCCGCGGCGACGCCGACGCTGACCTATGCCTGTGACACGCACTACCCGTGGAAGACCCAGGACCTGGTCAAGCCAGGCGTCCTGAGCTTCGAGGGCGGCTCCGTCGCCGTACCCTCCACCCCCGGCCTGGGCGTCGAGCTCGACCGCGACATGCTCGCGACCCTGCACGAGCAATACCTCACCTGCGGCGTCCGCCGACGCGAGGACACCGTCTACATGCGCTCCATCCAGCCGGACTTCACGCCCAACACCTCGCGCTGGTAGCCGCGTCTCAGGCCGACAGCCGGCGCCGGGTGTTGCCCAGGTGCACCCGCATGGCGGCGCGAGCGGTCTCGACGTCCCCGGCCAGGACGGCGGCGGCGATGTTGTCGTGCTCGCGCTGGACGCGGTCGACGTGGGCGGCGTCGCTCATCGAGTATGCCGACGCCAGCCGCGTCCGCGGCAGCATGATCATCATCGGGCCGAGCGAGTCGAGCAGGTCGAGGAAGAACCGGTTGTCCGACGCCGCGGCGATCGCGCGGTGGAAGGCGAAGTCGGCCTCGACGGCCCCTTCGTGACCGGCCGCCATGAAGGACTCGTGCGCCTGGGTGATCGCCTCCGCCGAGGGTGACGAGATGCGGGCCGCAGCCAGGGCGGCGGCCTCGCTCTCGACACCGATGCGGAAGTCGACCATCGCCAGCACGTCGTGCTGGTTGCGGATGGCCGAGGTCTCCAGCGTGAACGACGACGGCTCCGGTACGGCGAGCACGAACGTGCCGCGTCCCTGGAACGTCTCGACGAGGCCCTCCGCCTGGAGCCGGGCCACCGCCTCCCGCGCGACCGGGCGGGAGACGGCGTATTCGGCGATCAGCTCGGCCTCGGAGGGGAGCTTGGTGCCGGGAGGGAGGTCGCCGCTGAGGATCTTGTCCTTGAGTCCGGCGACGACGTGGTGGGCGCGGGTCTTCACGGGTGGATCATGCCCTCCGATCAGGCCGAGAAGGTCACGGTGTCCTGGGTGTGGGCGCGCATCTCGTCCGACAGCGTGAACCCGAGGCCCGGGCGCTGCGGCACGAAGATGCGCCCGTCGCGGATCTCGATCGACTCGTCGAAGAGCGGGTCGAGCCACTCGAAGTGCTCGACCCACGGCTCGGTGGGGTAGGCCGCGGCGAGGTGGAGGTGGATCTCCATCGCGTAGTGCGGGGCGAGCGCCAGTCCGTGGTGGGCCGCGATGGTCGCGAACCTGAGGAAGGGTGTGATGCCACCGATGCGCGGGGCGTCAGGCTGGACGATGCCGCGATAGCCCGCGTCGACCAGCGCCATGTGCTCTGGGACGGAGGTCAGCATCTCCCCGGTCGCGATGGGGGTGTCGAACTCGCGCGACAGGTCGGCGTGCCCGACGGCGTCCCACGCGTCGAGTGGCTCCTCGATCCAGACCAGGTCGTGCTGCTCCAGCTCGCGGCACATCCGGCGAGCGCGGGCACGGTCCCACTGCTGATTGGCGTCGACCATGAAGGGGGTGTCGCCGAGGTGCTCGCGCATCGCCGCGACCCGCTCGAGGTCGAGGCGCCAGTCGGGCTGGCCGACCTTGATCTTGATGCCCGCGATCCCCGTCTCCAGCGACGCCGACGCCTTCTCCTTCATCTCCTCGAGGGAGGCCTGGAGGAAGCCGCCGGAGGTGTTGTAGACCCGGCAGGAGTCGCGGTACGAGCCCAGCAGCTTCGCCAGCGGCAGGTCGGCCCGCTTGGCCTTGAGGTCCCACAGGGCGACGTCGAGGGCGGCGACGGCCTGGGTGGCCACCCCGGAGCGGCCGACCGAGGCCCCGGCCCACATCAGCGACTCATAGATCTTGGCGATGTCGCTGGGGTCCTGGCCGATCGCGGCCTCGGCGACCTCCTTGAGGTGCGCGAACTGAGCCTTGCCGCCGGCGCGCTTGGAGTAGGAGAAGCCGACGCCGCTCAGCCCCTGGGTCGTCGTCACCTCCACGAAGAGCAGCACCGTCTCGGTGAGCGGCTTCTGCCGGCCGGTCAGCACCTTGGCGTCGCTGACCGGGTTGGCGATCGGGAGGACGACGTGGGACAGCGTCAGGGAGCGGATCTGGTCGGACATGTGGAGTTCCTTCTCGTCGTGCCAACTTGTATGATGTGTTGTGAACTTATCCGACAAGTTGGGACGTGTCCAGAGATGGCTGCTCAGGCGACCGGCGTGACCAGCTCTCCACGAGCCAGGAACGCAGCGACGTTGTCGAGCACCAGGCGGGCCATGGCCTCGCGGGTCTGCACGGTGGCGCTCCCGACATGGGGCAGGAGCACGACGTCGTCCCGGCCGAGGAGGGCGGGCGGCACGTGGGGCTCGTCGGCGAACACGTCGAGACCGGCTCCGGCGATGCGTCCCTCCTCGAGGGCGGTCACCAGGGCGTCCTCGTCGACGACCGAGCCGCGGGCGACGTTGACCAGGAGCCCCTCCGGCCCCAGCGCGTCGATGACCTCCGCGTCGACCAGGTGCCTGGTCGACGCGCCGCCCGGGGTCAGCACCACCATGACGTCGCTCGCCGCGGCCAGCGCGAGCGGGCTCGTGTGATAGTCCCAGGGCACGTCCTTGGGGCTGCGCGAGTGATAGGCGATCGTCGCGCCGAACGGCTCGAGACGCTGCGCGACCGCCCGTCCGATGCGCCCCAGGCCGAGGATGCCGATGACCGAGCCGCGCACCTCCCGCGTGAGGGGATAGCGGCCGCCAGCGCCCCACTCGCCGCGGCGGACGAACCGGTCGGCCGCGCTCACCTGCCGCAGCACGTCGAGCACCAGCGCCACCGACAGGTCCGCGACCGCGTCGGTGAGCACGTCGGGGGTGTTGGAGACGACGATGCCCCGACGCCTGGCTTCCTCGACGTCGACGTTGTCGTAGCCCACGCCGAAGTTGGCCACCGCGGCCAGGTCGGGCAGCGCGTCCATCTCGGCAGCGCCGACGAGGGTGCCGCCGCCGGCGACGGCAACGGTGAGGCCCTCGGTGTGATCACCGACGTCGGCGAGCGACGGAGCGGCATGGTCTCGCACCAGTGCTTCCTCGAGGAACGGCATCAGGGGGCCGACGCGGACGACAAGGGGGTGGCTCATGCCGCCATCCTGCCTCGGGAGGTGTCGTGGACCTGCTGATCGGCTTCACCACGATCCTGGTCGTGATCGGCTGCGGTGCGGCCCTCGCGCACGTCGGTGTCCTCGACGTCACCTCCCAGCGCACGCTCGGCGAGATCGCCTTCTTCGTCGCCTCGCCGGCGCTGATGGTCGTGGTGATCAGCGAGACCGAGATCGGTGGCGCGGTCGCCAACCTCGCCGCGTCCGCGACGTCTCTGGCCGTCTGCTTCGTCGCCTATGCCGTCATCGTGCGCTGGCGCTGGCGACCGGATGCGGGCTCGCTCCTGATCGGCTCGCTGGCGTCGTCCTATGTCAATGCCGGCAACCTGGGGATCGCGGTGGCGGCGTATGTCGTCGGGGACACGACCGTGGTGGTGCCGACCCTGCTGGTGCAGATGATGGTTGTCCAGCCGCTCGCGCTGATGGTGCTCGACCGCGTCTCCGGGCGCGAGTCGGGTCCGTGGTCGGCCTTCCGGCGACTGACCACCAACCCCCTGACGATCGCCTCCGTGGTGGGGGTGGTGCTGGCCGTCACCGACTGGGAGCTGCCCCGGATCGTCGACTCGCCGCTCCGGCTGTTGGCCGGACTCGCCATACCGGCGATGCTCATCTCGTACGGCGCTGCGCTGCGTCTGTCACCGTGGCCCGGCCGGGCCGGCCACAACGCGGAGGTGCTGGTGGCCACCGTGCTCAAGATGGTGGTGATGCCGATGGTGGCCTGGGGGATCGGGACGGCCCTGGGGCTCGAGGGTGCTGTGCTGCTGGGGGTCGTCATCACGGCCGGGCTGCCGACGGCGCAGAACATCTTCCTGCACTCGACGCGCTACCGGACCGGCGAGGACGTCTCGCGCGAGACCATCCTGGTGACGACGCTGTGCTCACTGCCGGTGGCGCTGCTGATCGCGGTCCTGCTCGGCTAGCGCTGGTGCTGGCTGATCCCGTGGCTGGGCGCTGGGTCGGCGTCCTTCTCGAGCTCGGCGGCGACGGAGACGGTCAGCCCGCCGAGCAGGAAGCCGATGACGGCGGCGGCGAGGGTGTTGGTGTTCATCGTGTGCTCCTCAGGTCTCAGTGCTGGTGGTGGGCGTGGTCACCCGTGTGGCCGCCGTGGTCCTCGTCGCCGGCGCCCATCTGGAACTGGTGGGTGAGGGCGTGCCCCTTGCCCTTGTCGATGAGGTAGCGGTTGACCGGGAAGGCTGCGACGAAGGCAGTGGCCAGCGCGATGATCATTCCGATCCAGAAGATCGGGTTGACCAGGCCTGAGTCCATCGCCCCGGGGATGAGTGCCATCACGGCGTTGTCCACGATCTCCATCACGGCGATCGAGAGGGTGTCGGCGGCGAAGACGACGCTGAGCGCCGCGCCGAAGCCCAGGCCCGCCTTCATGAGCGGCAGGGTCGAGAGCGCATAGCCGAACAGGAAGGCGAGCCCGACCGCGAGCGCGATCGTGGCGCCGGTGCTGAGGCCGATGGCGGTGCCGATCATCAGCCCGGCGATCTCGCCGATGGCACAGCCGGTGAGGCAGTGCAGGGTCGCGTTGGCGGCCATGGAGTTGCGGGCGTCCATCACAAGGTCCTTTCGGTTGGCCATGCCTTGTGTTATATACCCTAGGGGGTAAGGTTGCAAGGACTACGACAGCACGAGAAGGACGACGCGATGACCGAGGCCACCGAGCACCAGCACAGCTACATCGCCAACAACACCAAGGCGGACTACCTCAAGCGGCTGCGCCGCATCGAGGGCCAGGCGCGGGGCCTGCAGCGCATGGTCGAGGAGGAGAAGTACTGCATCGACATCCTCACCCAGGTCTCGGCGATGACGAAGGCGCTCGAAGCGGTGGCCCTCGGGCTGCTCGACGAGCACATGGCCCACTGCGTCGTCAACGCTGTCGCGGCCGGCGGCGACGAGGCGCAGATCAAGCTCAAGGAAGCCTCCGACGCCATCGCGCGTCTCGTCCGCTCCTGACAACCACCAACACCCCTCACCCACATCGACCGAAGGAACCAGCCATGAGCCAGACCGCCACCTACACCGTCACCGGCATGACCTGCGGCCACTGCGTCAGCTCCGTCACCGAGGAGGTCCAGGAGATCCCCGGCGTCGAGAGCGTCGAGGTCGACCTGCCGACCGGAGCCGTCACCGTCACCAGCGCCGAGCCGCTCGACGACGCCGCCGTCAAGGCCGCCGTCGAGGAGGCCGGCTACCAGCTGGCATGAGCACCCCGATCCGGGTCGCCGGGTTCCTGGCTGCGGTCGTCGCGGCCTTCGCCCTCGCGCTGGTCGTCGGTCAGGCCGTCGGCCCGGTCGGCGGCGACGAGCCCGTGAGCGCCCACGGCGACGTCCACGAGCCGGCCAGCGAACCCGTCACGGCGACCACCGACGACATCCCTGGCGGGCTCATGGTGTCCCAGAGCGGCTACACCCTGGCTCTGGCCGAGCCCAGCACGCGAGCCGGGCAGGACAGGCCGGTCGCCTTCACCATCACCGGGCCGGACGGAGCCCCGGTCACCGGGTTCGAGGTCGAGCACGAGAAGCAGCTGCACCTGATCGCCGTACGCCGCGACTTCACCGGCTTCCAGCACGTCCACCCCGTCCTCGACGAGGACACGGGCGTTTGGTCGGTCGACCTCGACCTCACTCCCGGCAGCTGGCGCGTCTTCGCCGACTTCACGGCCACCGGGGCCGACGCGCTCACCCTTGGCGCAGACCTGTCGGTCGACGGCCGTCCCGAGCCGGCTACGCCGCTGGCCGAGAACCACACGGCCACCGTGGGCGACTACGAGGTCACCCTCGACGGCGACCTGCGAGCCGGCGAGGACGCGGAGCTGACCGTGCGCGTCGAGAAGGACGGCGAGCCGGTCACCGACCTCCAGCCCTATCTCGGCGCCTACGGCCACCTCGTCGCGCTCCGCGGTGGCGACCTCGCCTATCTCCACGTCCACCCCGGCGGCAGCACCGAGCCCGGCCCTGAGGTCACCTTCTATGCAGCCGTCCCCAGCGATGGGACCTACCACCTCTATCTCGACTTCCAGCACGACGGCGTGGTCCGCACCGCGGCCTTCACCGTGCGATCAGGAGGACACCCATGACCACGCAGATCGAGCTCGCGATCACCGGGATGACCTGCGCCTCGTGCGCCAACCGGATCGAGCGCAAGCTCAACAAGCTCGACGGTGTGGTCGCCACGGTCAACTACGCCACCGAGAAGGCCAAGGTCACCTTCGACCCCGACGTGGCGCCGGCGACCCTGGTCGAGGCAGTCGAGCAGGCGGGGTATGGCGCTTCGCTGCCCCGGCCGCCGAGGTCCTCCACCGACGTGGACGGGGCCCCTGGCGTCGAGCCCGACCCGGTTGCGTCCCTGCGCCAGCGGCTCCTGGTCTCGGCCGCGCTCACCGTCCCGGTGATCGCGATGGCGATGATCCCTGCGCTGCAGTTCACCAACTGGCAGTGGCTCTCCCTGACGCTGGCGGCTCCGGTCGTCGTGTGGGGTGCGTGGCCGTTTCACAAGGCCGCGTGGACCAACCTGCGCCACGGCGCGTCCACCATGGACACGCTGATCTCGCTCGGCACCCTCGCTGCGCTCGCGTGGTCGGTCTATGCGCTCTTCTGGGGCACGGCCGGCACCCCCGGCATGACGCACCCCTTCGAGCTCACCATCCAGCGCGGTGACGGCGCCGGCAACATCTATCTCGAGGCAGCCTCCGGGGTCACCACCTTCATCCTGGCCGGCCGCTACTTCGAGCACCGGTCCAAGCGCCAGGCCGGCGCCGCACTGCGAGCGCTGCTCGAGCTCGGCGCCAAGGAGGTCGCGGTCCTCGGACCGGACGGCACCACCGAGACCAAGGTGCCCGTCGAGCAGCTCGTCGTCGGTGACCTGTTCGTGGTCCGACCCGGCGAGAAGGTCGCCACCGACGGCGTCGTCGAGCGGGGGACCTCGGCCGTGGACGCCTCGATGCTCACTGGTGAGTCAGTGCCGGTCGAGGTCGGCCCCGGCGACTCCGTCGCAGGCGCCTGCGTCAACGCCGGTGGGCGCATCGTCGTCCGGGCGACCCGGGTCGGCGGCGACACCCAGCTGGCCCAGATGGCACGGCTGGTGGAGGACGCCCAGAACGGCAAGGCCCAGGTCCAGCGGTTGGCCGACCGGATCTCCGGCATCTTCGTCCCGATCGTCATCCTGCTCGCCGCCGCCACCCTCGGCTTCTGGCTCGGCACCGGCGGCGGGCTGTCGGCGGCCTTCACCGCAGCGGTCGCCGTGCTGATCATCGCCTGCCCGTGTGCCCTGGGCCTGGCCACGCCGACCGCCCTGATGGTCGGCACCGGCCGCGGCGCCCAGCTCGGGATCCTGATCAAGGGCCCCGAGGTGCTCGAGTCGACCCGCAAGGTCGACACCGTGGTCCTCGACAAGACCGGCACCGTCACCACCGGGAAGATGACCCTGCGTGACGTGATCGCGGCCGACGGTGAGGACCCGGTCGACGTGCTGCGGTTCGCCGGCGCGCTCGAGGACGCCTCCGAGCACCCGATCGCCCGCGCCGTCGCCGAGGGCGCCAGGGCCAGGCACGGCGCACTCCCCGAGGTTGACGACTTCACCAACGTGGAGGGGCTCGGCGTCCAGGGAGTCGTGGTCGAGGGCGAGACGAGCCACGCCGTGCTCGTCGGCCGGCCGCAGCTGCTGGCGGAGTGGTCACAGCTCCTGGGCGACGACCTGACGGCCGCGCTCGAGCAGGCCCAGGCCACCGGCGGCACTGCCGTCGCGGTCGGGTGGGACGGCAAGGCCCGCGGCGTGATCGTGGTGGCTGACGCGATCAAGCCGAGCTCGGCCACCGCGATCCGCGAGCTGCGCGACCTGGGCCTGCGCCCGGTCCTGCTCACCGGCGACAACCTCGTCGTCGCCCGCCAGGTCGCCGCCGAGGTCGGCATCGACGAGGCAGACGTGATCGCCGACGTGCTCCCCGCCGACAAGGTCGACGTCGTGAAGCGTCTCCAGTCCGAGGGCAGGGTCGTCGCCATGGTCGGCGACGGCGTCAACGACGCCGCGGCGCTGGCCCAGGCCGACCTCGGCCTCGCGATGGGCACCGGCACCGACGTCGCGATCGAGGCCAGCGACCTCACCCTGGTCCGAGGGGACCTGCGGGTCGCGGTCGACGCCATCCGGCTCTCGCGCCGCACGCTGGCGACGATCAAGGGCAACCTGTTCTGGGCCTTCGCCTACAACGTCGCAGCCCTGCCCCTGGCGGCCGCCGGCCTGCTCAACCCGATGCTGGCCGGTGCCGCGATGGCGTTCTCCAGCGTGTTCGTGGTCTCCAACAGCCTGCGCCTGCGTGGGTTCAAGGCGCAGTCGGCCGGGGCGGCACAGTAGCCCCGCGAATGCCGTCATGTGCGCACGCCGCCAACCCGTGTAGGGGTTCTGGCCCTCCCTGCCCGCGTCGAGGGGCCACAAGGCCTACACGTGCACGCCACTGTGCGGTGGCGACGCGCCACCGATCGGTACGGAATTTTCCCGCCAGCATGTCGTTTGCGTCGCCCTGTTGGTCTCGTCCACACTCGGGCCGTCCCCGTCCTCCGAATCGAAGGCTCCTCATGCGCTCTCCGAAGCAAGACTCCGCCGCGTTCACGCAGGCTCCGGAGGCGGTGTTCGAGGCTGCCCTCGGCGTCCTGCAGAACGCAGGCAACATGACGCTCCTGGCCGCGCACAACGGCGGTCGCAGGCTGATCGCGCGGGAGAGGCCCAAGATGTCGAACGCCAAGTTCCTCGACATCCGGGTGGAGGGCGACGCAGGGGCGGCGCAGCTGCATGTGACGGTTGGCACCGACCCTCGGACGCCGAAGGCGATGCTGGACGGGAAGGCCAACGCCAAGGTGTTGAAGAACTATGTCGCGAGCGTGCGAGGTGCCGTCGACGAAAGCAGCCCCGCTCCCGCGTCGCCGGTCGCGGACCACTGCCTGCAGAAGAAGACCGAGGTGCCGTGGGCGGACGCCGGGCAGGACCCGGAGATCGAGCTCGACGGCAACATCCGGGCCGCCTACGGGCTGTAGGTCTGCGCCAGCTCAGTAGTACCAGGGGTACGGCGACCAGTCCGGCTCCCGCTTCTCCAGGAACTGGTCGCGGCCCTCCTGGGCCTCGTCGGTCATGTAGGCCAGCCGGGTGGTCTCGCCGGCGAAGAGCTGCTGGCCGACGAGCCCGTCGTCGAGCAGGTTGAAGGAATACTTCAGCATCCGCTGGGCGGTCGGCGACTTGCCGTTGATCAGCCGCCCCCACTCCAACGCCGTCGCCTCGAGGTCGGCGTGGTCGACCACCCGGTTGACCGCGCCCATGCGGTGCATCGTCTCGGCGTCGTATTCCTCGGCGAGGAAGAAGATCTCGCGGGCGAACTTCTGCCCGACCTGTCGTGCGAGGTATGCCGAGCCGTAGCCGCCGTCGAACGACCCGACGTCGGCGTCGGTCTGCTTGAAGCGCGCGTGCTCGCGGCTGGCGAGCGTCAGGTCGGCCACGACGTGCAGGCTGTGGCCGCCGCCGGCCGCCCAGCCGGGGACGACGCACAGCACGACCTTGGGCATGAAGCGGATCAGTCGCTGGCACTCCAGGATGTGCAGCCGCGCGAGCCGAGCCTTGTCGATCGGGCTGGGCTCCTCGCGACCGGTGTCACCGGCTCCCGCGGAGACGTCCTCGTACTGGTAGCCCGCCTTGCCCCGGATCCGCTGGTCACCGCCGGTGCAGAAGGCCCACTTGCCGTTCTTGGCGCTCGGGCCGTTGCCGGTGAGGATCACGCAGCCGACGTCGGCCGACATCCGCGCGTGGTCGAGCGTGCGCAGCAGCTCGTCGACGGTGTGCGGTCGGAACGCGTTGAGCACGTCGGGGCGGTCGAAGGCGATCCGCACCGTGCCGTGCGCCCTGGCGCGGTGGTAGGTCAGGTCGGTGAGGTCCTCGAAGCCCGGCACCTCGTCCCAGGCGCTGGGGTCGAACGTCTCGGACACGCCTTCGATCGCACTCATGGCCCCGACCGTATCGAGTGGCCGGCCGCGGGCTCGCGTCAGGCGCGGCTGATGGTGCGGGCGAGTCCGAGCAGGTGGCCGAGCCGGGCGAGCTCGGAGTCGAGGAACTCCGGTCCACCGCGGCGACCCAGCACCACCAGGTCGCCGTCGAGCGGCGCGGCGCAGAGCAGGGTCACGTCGTCGGCAGGCAGCCGACAGGGTCGCTCCATCTCCGACCACGGTATGGCGATGGGAGCCGCCCCGGTCGTGCGCACGATCTCCCCCTCGGGGTTCACCCGCACGGCCCAGTCGACGCGGAAGGTGATCGGCAGCAGGTCGATCACCCGGTCGAGCGCGTGGGCCGGGTGGGCGGTCAGCTCCTCGACCACCTCGAGGTCGAGGAACAGGTTGCCGCCAGCGCCATACCTGCTGATCCAGAGCACCATGACGCCGTCCAGCGCGTTGCAGGCAGACACGACCGAGTCGGGCATCGCACCCGGCGTCATCTCGAGCAGGACGTCGTCGACTGCGGTGCCGTCGTGGGACTTCTCCACGATCTCGATCGCTTCGATGTCACCGCCGGCCTGACCGATCGCGGAAGCCACCCGTCCCAGCGAACCGGGGACGTCGGGCAATGCGACGCGCAGGAGGAAGGGCACGACGACAGGCTAGCGGTGGGTGGCCAGCCGCGCCCGCAGCCCGCTGGCGCGCTGGGCCTGGCGTTCGATCGCCGCCCGCACGGCAACCTCTGGCCCGATGATGCGGACCTTGGACCGCGCCCGGGTGACGGCGGTGTAGAACAGCTCGCGCGTCAGCAGCCGGGACTCCTGGTCGGGAAGAAGCACCGTGACCACGTCGGCCTGGCTGCCCTGGCTCTTGTGGATCGTCATCGCGTGCATCGTCTCCACGTCGCCCAGCCGTGACGGAGCGAGGATGAGCGGGTCGCTGCCGGTCGAGACCGCGACCCGCCGTCCCGCCGGGGTGTCGAGGATGACGCCGGTGTCGCCGTTGAAGACGCGCAGCGCATAGTCGTTGGCCGTGACCAGGATCGGACGGCCGAGATAGGCCGCCTCGTGGAGCGGGTCACCGGTCTCGGCGGTGAGCCACTGCTCGATACGGCGGTTCCAGTGACGCACGCCGAAGGGTCCGTCGCGGTGGGCGCAGAGGAGGCGGTGCCGGTCGAGCGCGGCCAGTGCCTTGACGCCGTCACCGGCCGAGGCTGCGTCGCGCACGGCCAGCGCCGCCGGCAGGGCGGTGGCCCGGATCGCTGAGGCAGGGTCGGTGTCGGTGACCCACTCGATCGCCTGCCCGCCGGCTCGCAGGACCTCGATGGCCGCGTCGGCGTTGCCGACGCGCAGCGCGTCGGCGAGGGCGGCGATCTCCGCCCCGAAGCGGCGGGTGGTGGCCAGGGCTGCGACGGGGGAGTCCGGCCGGGACTCATAGCCGCGCACCAGGTCTGTCAGCACCGCACCGGCGTCGACCGACGAGAGCTGGTCGGGGTCGCCCACGAAGACGAGTCGGGCGTCGGGACGCACCGCCTCCAGGAGCCTGGCCATCATCGTCAGCGAGACCATCGACGTCTCGTCGACCACGACGAGGTCGTGGGGCAGCCGGTTGCCGCGGTGGTGGCGGAAGCGGGTGCGGTTGCCGGGGTGCTGGCGCAGCAGGCGGTGCAGCGTCATCGCGCTGACGTCGGCCAGCCGGGCGCGGTCGGCGTCGCTGAACTCTGCGGCCCGGTCGCGCACCGCCTGCTCCAGCCGGGCCGCGGCCTTGCCGGTCGGAGCAGCCAGGGCGATGCGGAGGTGCTCGCCGCGGGCCTGCGCCTGCTCGTGCAGCGCGACGAGGAGGCCCGCGACGGCCGTGGTCTTGCCGGTGCCGGGACCACCGGTGATGACGCTGGTCCACGCACCTGCCGCGTGGGCACACGCGTCGCGCTGCTCGGCATATCCCTCGTCGGGGAACACCCGCGCCAGGGAGGCCGCGAGCAGCTCCGCGTCGAGGCCCGGCCTGGTGCTTGCCCGCGCAGCCAGGTCGTCGAGCACCTGGGTCTCCTGCTCGTGGTAGCGGTCGAGATAGAGCAGGCCGTGCTCCCAGTGCAGCACTCCCAGGCCCACCAGCGGACTGCGCTCGATCGCGGCTCCCCACTGGTCGGCGGCGGGCCAGGGCAGGCCCAGGTCGTCGAGCAGGGTGGCGACGTGGGCCAGCTCCAGGCACACCGATCCGTGGCGTACGGCGCGCACCGCCAGCGCGACCGCGAGCAACACGTCCGGGTCGCTCTCGCCGCCCAGGCGCCCGACCGTGGTGGCGACGTGGATGTCGGCCGCGGTGATGACGCCGGCGGCGTTGAAGGCGTCGAGCGGTGCCGGAGCGCGCAGGGCCAGGTCACGGTCGTGCGCGTCGGTGGGTTCGAAGAGGTCGCTCATGCGGACGCCCCCTGCAGCGCTCCGTCGAGCAGGGCCGAGAGGTCCTCGACCAGCGCGACAGGCGGACGCCAGGCGAAGATGCCGCAGGGAGCGCCGTCGTCGCGCGGCGTGTCCGGTCCGCACATCCCACGGAGGTAGAGGTAGAGGACCCCACCGAGGTGGACCGCAGGGTCATATCCGGGCAGCCGCCACCGCAGGAACCGGTGGAGCACGACGGTGTAGAGGAGCGCCTGCAGCGGGTAGTCGGAGCTGGCCATCGCCTCGTCGAGCACCGCTGGACGGTAGTCGTGGGAGGTCAGCGGAGCGTCGAGGTCGCCGAGCCAGTTGGTCTTGTAGTCGACCGTGACGAAGCGCTGGGCTCCGTCGACGTCGACCCGAAGCACGACGTCGATCGAACCGGTGAGATAGCCGAGGAGTGGCTGGGCGGCCAGGTCGGCGTCGGCGTCCAGGCCGTCTGCATAGGTCCGGACCGGGTCCGAGTCGGGCAGGTGTCGCCGGAGCAGGGGCGCGAGGTCGCCGAGCCTGACCTTGTGGACGGGGTAGGACACGTCGTCCCCACCCGCCAGTGGCAGCTCGAAGTCGAGCTCGCGCAGGCGGTCGGGCAGGCCGATCTCCAGCAGGGTGCGATCGCCGGCCAGCGGTCCCAGCGGGCTCGAGCACACCTCGACGAGCGCGTCGGCGAGGTGCTCGGGGTCGATCTCGACGGGCCACCACACGAGCTGCTCGTGGATGTGGCCGAGGAGCTCGGCACGGAAGTCGACGGCCGCCGGGTCGGCGTGCTCCAGCACGGCGTGGACCAGCGAGCCGAACGTGGCTCCGACCGGCAGCTCGGCCATCGGTGAGGCGACGGCGGTCGTTGCCAGCTCCGCCGGATCAGGGGCATCGGCGGCGAAGAGGGACTCGGCGTCCTCGACCTCCGGCACCTCCTCCGGCTCCGAGAGCGGAGCGAGGCCGGCGTCGTGGGCGTGCGCCAGCGAGGCCGCTGACAATGAGGAGTAGGACGTACGGCGCCACGCCGTGTCGACCACGCGGGTGAAGGCGCGGACCGCGAGCTCGTCGGTGGAGCGGGTCAATGGCGCCGGGTCTGGCGGCACGAGTGTCGCGAGCTCGAGGCTGGGCCCGCCCGCCTCTCGCCAGTGGCCGAGGATCTCGGGGAGTCGGTCCTCGGCGACCAGGGCCTGCTCGTCGGGCACCACGTCGGCGCCCGGCCGGCGCCCGAACAGCATCCGGTGCAGGGGAGAGGCAGGCGTGTTGTGCTCGGCAGCGGAATACCAGGCAACGACCTGCGACTGGGCGCGGGTCAGCGCGACGTAGAGCAGGCGCAGCGACTCGCCGGCGTCCTCCCGGCGATAGCGGGCGACGGCCTCGCGGTGGAACGGGCTCGGCCCGCCCACGTCGAGACAACGCCGTCCGGCCTCGTCGTGGAACAGCGGGATCTCGGGATCCCGGCCGACGTAGCGGTTCCACAGCGTCGGGAGGTAGACGACCGGGTATTGCAGGCCCTTGCTGCCGTGGATCGTCACGAGCTGCACCGCCGCGGCGTCCGAGTCGAGACGCCGCGTCCGCTCGGAGGCGACCTCCAGCTTGTCGTCGGCCATCTGCTCGCGCAGCCAGCCGAGCAGGCCGACGATGCCGAGCCGCTCCTCGACGCTGACCCTGTGCAGGGCCTCGCCGATGTGACGGATGTCGGTGAGGGTCCGCTCGCCCCCACACGGGCCAGGACCCGAGCCGTCAGGCCGGCGACCACGGTGACCTCGAGCACGGCCGCGACCCCGCGGGTGGTCAGGACGTCGGTGAGGGTGCGGACCTGGTCGGCCAGGTCGTCGGTGAGCTCGTCGCCACCGGTGTCGAGCCCGGCTGCCGTGTGGCCGAAGAAGGAGGTCAGCGCCACGGCCCGGACCCGGTCGGCACGGTGGGGCTGCTCCAGCGCCTCGAGCAGGGTCAGCCACTCGGTGGCGGCCTCGGTGTGGAAGACGGAGCCGCCGGCATTGATCACCGACGGCACGCCGACCGCCGCGAGCGCGACCTGTGTCGCCTCGAGCTCGTTGCGGCGCGCAGCCAGGACGGCGATGTCGCCGGGGACGAGGTCTCTCCCCTCGAAGGTCGCGCCGGAGCCGATGAGCCTCTTGATGTCGTGGGCGGTGTCGGTGATGACGTGGTCGCGCCACACAGCCACGGGCGGCTTGGACCTCGGGCCCTTCCCCAGCTCGTGACGGCGCACGACCCGCAGCCGGAACGGCTCGCCCGCGCCGACCAGCCTGGACTCGGGGTGCCGTGCTTCGACCGGGTGGACCACGATGCGGGGGTCGCCGAGGGCCGCGCCCTCCAGCATCGCCTGGAGAGAGTCGAGCAGGGGCTTGTCGCAGCGCCAGTTGACCCCGAGCGTCTGGGTGACGTCGGCGGCTGCCCGGGCCTCGAGATAGGTGACGATGTCACCGCCGCGGAACGCATAGATGGCCTGCTTGGGGTCTCCGATCAGCACCATCGTGGTGGTGTCGGCGAAGGCGCGCTGGAAGACCTGCCACTGGACGGGGTCGGTGTCTTGGAACTCGTCGATCAGCACGAACTTCCAGCGGGCCCGCATGCGCGCGCGGGCTGGGGCAGTCGTCGCCTCGAGTGCGTCGGCGAGCTGGCCGAGCAGGTCGTCATAGCTGAGCACGCCGAGTCGGCGCTTGCGGCGCTGGACCTCGACGAGCACCTCGCGGGCGAAACCCACCCGCATCGCGGGCGTCGAGTCGGGGGCCTGCTCGAGGACCTCGAGGGGCTCGATCGCGGCGCGTGGGTCGCCGACGACGGCCCGCGCCAGCTGCAGGGCCTGGTCGCGCGTCCAGGGGGGCCGTTCGTCGCCGCCGAAGCGGGCGAGATAGAGGTCGTCCACGACCTCACCGGTCAGGTCCTCGAGGTCCTCGACCAGGGTGGCGTCGGCGTCGGTGTCGCCCGCCACCCCCAGGCTCCGCAGGACCTGCTGGCAGAACTGGTGGATGGTCGCGATGGTGGCGCCGTCGAAGGAGACCAGCGCCGCGGTGAGCCGTCGCCGACGGTCCTCGAGCGTGGCCGCGTCAGCGTCGAGGAGCCAGTCGTGGAGCCGGTTGTCGGCCTCGCGGACCCCCTCGTCCGCGAGCACCTCGACCGCCTCGTCGAGCTGTCGACGACAGCGTTCGCGCAGCTCCTGGCTCGCCGCTCTCGTGAAGGTCACGACCAGCATCTCGTCGAGGGTGAAGCTGCCGTCAGCGACGTGCTTGGTGACCAGGGCTGCGATGGTCCAGGTCTTGCCCGTCCCGGCGCTCGCCTCGAGCAGGGTGATGCCCGGCTCGAGGTCGCGGGTGATGTCGAAGGTCTCCAGCATCAGATGCCCCGGATCTGTTCAGTGCCCGCAGTGTCGCCGCTGCCGATGAGCGGTGACCACAACCGGCAGGCGTAGTGGCCGAGGCGGTGCGGAGCCGGGCCGGTCTCGTGGGGACGCAGCGGGGCGGCCAGCAGCGCGTAGTCGCCGTGGTGGCCGAAGGCCCGGACGTGCCAGACGTCGGCGTCCTCCTTGGGGAAGCCGGAGTCGTTGAAGCGCGGGGTCTCCCACTCGGCGCGGGCCTTGGCGTCGGGGTCGCCGTCGGTGCCGGACTGGACGCGCCGGAACTCCTCTGCCCACGCCAGCGACGTCTTGACCGGCAGGGGCAGCGGCTCGCACAGGCCGGCCTCGTAGATCGCGACGAGGTCGCGCAGCCAGTCACGCGCCTCGTGCTGGGGCAGGGGCCGGATCATCGCGATCTGACCACCGGAGCGGTGCTTGCCGATGGTGTGGGCGGTCCAGTTCTCGTCGGGGTGTGCCGCGGCGAGCGCCAGCGAGTCGAGCCAGGCCGCCAGCCGGTGCTTGGCCCCGAGGTTGGAGAACGACACCGCGACCAGGTTGTTGCCGAAGACGTCACCGACGGTGCCGGTCAGCCGCCGGTCGCCCAGGTCGATGTCGAGGTCGAGTGTGCGAACGGGACCGACCTGGAGGGCGCGCGCAGCGAGCACGAGGGGTCCGGCCTTCTTCTTGATGTCCTCCAGCACTGCACGCCCGAGCGCTCCGGGGGGCAGCTGACCGCTCACGCGCAGCGCCTCGAAGACGGCGCCTGCGTCGGCTCCGCCGAGCACGGCCGTGGCGAGATGGTCGCCCACCGCCCACTGCTCGAGGTTGTCGAGCATGATCGGGATCGAGTCCTTGACCTCACTCGCGTCGGCCGGCTTGGTCACGCGGAGCCGCCGGCGCAGGAAGCCCTGGACCGGGTGGCGGAAGAAGTCGTGGAGGTCGGCGAGCGAGACGTCGGTCGCGGTCGGCACGGGTGGGGCGAGCGGCGTCGGCACGAGCTCGCGCACGGCCACCCGTTCGCGGCGCGCGGCCCGGGCGCCGGCCAGTGCCGAACGGTCGAAGGTGAAGGGAGTGGTGCCCCGCAGCCTGCCGGGGACCAGGTTGGACTCGTCGAAGGGCTGCAGCGGGTGGTGGGTCACGACGTGGTCGCGCACCGGCGCGGCGGCCGTGCGGTCGAGGGCGTCGATCAGCTCGCCGAGGGGCACGGCCGGCGGGCGTTCGGCGCCGTTGTGCTCGCCGCGGCCGGTGTAGGTGATCACCAGGGTCTCGGTCGCCGCCCCGATGGCGTCGAGCAACAGCTGGCGGTCCTCCGAGCGTGCGTCGCGCTCGCCCGTGCGCGGACGACGGGCCAGCACGTCGTCGCCGTCGATGGTCGTCGCGCGCGGGAAGACGCCGTCGTCGAGCCCGACCAGGCACACCACCCGGTGGGGGACCGACCGCATCGGCACCATGGTGCAGACGGTGAGCGTGCCGGTGCGGAAGTTGGACCGGGTGGGCCGACCCCGCAGGCGCTGCTGGAGCAGCGCGCGGACGTCGGACTGTCTCAGCAGGGTGTCGCGGTCGGCAGCCCCCGCCGAGATCCGGGAGAGCTCCCGGTCGAGCTGCGCCACCTGCCATACCTCCGACGGAGGTGTCCACGTCAACGCGTGGACGCCGCTGGCGAGCGCCGAGGTCCAGTCGGTCACGGTGCGCGCGGCCTCGGCCGCGGCGAGGAACGTGTGGAGCCGGTCGATGAGCTCGGCGAACCGGCCGGCCGTCTCGAGGTCGCTGTCGCTGACGTCGTCGACCGGCAGGGCGCCACCGACCTGGCGGTGGTCGAGACCGGACATCGCGGCCCCGAGGAGGACGCGGCGCAGGCCAGCGGCCCAGGTGTTGGAGTCGAGGCTCCCCAGTCCGTATGGCGCTCGGTGCTCGGCGTCGTAGCCCCACCGGATCTCCGCTTCGCCGACCCACTGGGTGATGCGCTCGAGCTCGTCGTCGCCGAGGCCGAACCGCGCGCGCACGGGCTCGGCACCCGCCACGTCGAGCACCTGGGTGGCACTCAACCGGCCGTGCACCAGCTCGACCAGCTGGGCTGCGACGCCGAGCAGTGGGTTGGTGGCACCGAGCGCGCGGTCGGCCAGGCGCACTCGCAGCTGGTGGGCCGGGTGTCCGTCCCGGCCGCCACCCCCCTGGTCGGTGATGTCTGCCAGGCCGAAGCCGGCCGAGATCAGCGGGGCGTAGGCCTCGATGTCTGGACACATGACCAGGATGTCTCGCGGCTCGAGGCTGGGGTCGTCGGCGAGGAGCCCGACGAGGACCTCCCGGAGCACGTCGACCTGCCGGGCCGCGCCGTGACACGCGTGGATCTGGATGGAGCTGTCACGTCGGGTGCGGCCGGCCCGGACGGCGGGCGACGGGGTGGCGTTGGCGCGCAGGTCGGCCTGGAGCCAGCCGAGCAGGGTGTCTGCGGGGGGCGAGGTGTCGGCCAAGGCCTCGGAGGGGTTGAGCCCGAGGGTGCGTCGCAGCTCGCGGGAGTCGCGGCCCAGCGATCCGAGCAGCGGATGGTCGACCAGGCCGGCGGACCTGTCGTCGGCGCGGGGAACCGGTCCTCCTTGGGTGGTCGGCTCGAGCGAGCGCCACAAGGTCGCCGACGCCTGCGGGAGCCAGAGGTGGACGTCTCGCAGCGCTGCCAGCGCCTCGAGCAGGGCGACCTCGGTCTCGGGCAGCCTGGTGTGGCCGAAGAGCGAGAGTCGTGGCGGGAGGTCGAGGTCGGCGCCGTCACCGGAGCGCAGCCTCTCGAGGGTCTGTGTGTGCCGGACGTCGGGCGGATCGGCTTCGATCCGCCCGAGCAGTCGTCGCCACAGCTCGGCCTGCCACAGCAGGTCGCCGTCGAGGGTCGCGCCCGTGCCGTCGGTGTCGCGACCCTCGCGCCAGTCGGCGATGAGGCCGGGGCGCTGGACGGCATAGGAGCTGAAGAGCCCGGCCAGCCTGCGGGCCACGGCATAACGTCGGTTCGACCGGTCGTCACCTGCGTCACCGCCGCCGAGGTGGGCGGTCAGGTCTGCGAAGCCGGGGGCGCCCATCACCGAGTCGATGGTCTCGAGCAGCGGCCAGGCCAGCTGCTCGGGCTGCCAGGGGTCTTCGCTCGTGCGGTCGAGGAGCATCGAGACCAGGGAGCCGGGAGTCACGAAGTCGACCCCGGCGCAGACCCCGTCGCCGGCCCGCGGCCCGACGCCGAGCCGGTGTGAGAGGCGCTGGGTGAGCCACCTCTCCACGCCGCGCGCCGGCACGACGACGACCTCGCGCGCGAACGGGTCGGCCAGCGGGGTCGCGAGCATGTCCGCCAGCCCGTCGGCCAGGACGTCGGTCCGCTCGGCGACGTGGACGTGCAGGGTCATGGCCTCACCCTGTCATCCGGCACCGACAGCCGTGCCGACACCACCACCGGGACTGCTCGGTCCGGAAATGCCGAACGAGACACCGAACTGCGCAAGTCGGTGTCTCGTGAGGCGTTGTCGCAAGGCGACAACGGAGAAGGTCAGTGCTTGAAGGCGTCCTTGACCTTTTCGCCGGCCTGCTTGATGTCCGAGGACATCTGGTCGCCCTTGCCCTCGTTCTCGAGGCTCTTGTCGTCGGTGGCCTTGCCGGTGTGCTCCTTGGCCTTCCCGGAGAGATCCTCGGTCTTGTTCTTGATCTTGTCGTCGAGTCCCATGAGCTTCCCTTCGTCAATAGCCCGAACGGGCTATGTCAAACCTGCCACTTCCGCCTGATGACAACCAACACCCCTGTGGGTGAAGGTCGGCGTTGGCCAGCGGCCGGCGCACGCCCCCGTCTCGAGCGCCGGCCGCTGTGTCATGGGCCCCGTCAACGAACGGCCGCGGCCGCGGCCACGACGTCGACCAGGCCGTGGCCCTTGTCGAACGAGGTGCCGTCGACGTAGGCCGCGCCGTCGGCGTACTTGTGGGCAGTGGTCGTGATCGCCTGCTCGACCTGGGCCGGGGTGGCGCCCGGGTTGGCCTGGAAGAGCTGGGCCACGATGCCGGCGATGTGCGGTGCGGCCATCGACGTGCCCGAGATCGTGTTGAAGGTGCCGATGTCGAGGAGACCGGGGCCGTTCTCGGGAGCGAAGCCGGTCGAGCAGATCGCGAGATAGAGGCGGCACGACGACACGATGTCCTCCCCGGGCGCCGACACGTCGGGCCAGGTGCTGGTCCGCGCCGCGTCACCGCGCGAGGAGAAGTCGGAGACGACGCCGTCGCGGGTCCCGGTGTTCTGGTCGAAGTAGGAGGCGACGCTGATGATGCCGCCGGTCGGGTCCTGACCGGGCGGGTTGGTCAGGCTCTCGGAACCGTTGCCGCCGTCGTTGCCGGCGGCCCAGACCGTGACCACGCCCTCGGCCGCGAGCGCACGCTGGAGCTTGACGGTCGCCGACTCCGGGTCGAACTCGCCGCCGCCGCTGGGGCCGTAGGAGTTGTTGGTGACCTTGATCGGCGGGCAGGTCGTGGCAGGGACGCCGGCGCCACAGGGGGTCGAGTGGTTCTCCAGGACCCAGTTGAGCGCGGCGTCGGCGCCGATGATCACGATGCCCGCGCCCGTGGAGACCGACACGAGCTTGGCCCCGGGGGCTGCTCCCTGGAGCTTCTTCCCGCTCGTCAGCGTGGTCGGTCGTCCCGCGACGATCCCGCTGACGTGGGTGCCGTGGCCACCCACCGACAGGGTGTCGGTGTCGATGGAGCTGGGAACCTTCTGGACCGAGCAGAACGCCTCGAACGGGTCGCACACCGTCTTCAGGTTGGCCACCACGGCGCTGCTGCCGTCGGCCTGCTTGAAGTAGGGGTGGGTCGGGTCGACGCCGGAGTCGATGACGGCGACGCTCACGCCGTTGCCGGTCAGCCTGGTGCCGTCCGCGCCGGTCAGCGTTTGTGTGGCCTCGAATCCGCGGGTGGCGACGTTGGAGCTGTCGGAGAAGAACTCGATCGGCTGGTTGCCCTCGACATAGGTCACGCCGGGCTCGCTGCGCACTGCCTGGATCTGGGAGGTGGTGCCGGTCGCGACAACGACGCCGATCTTGTCGAAGCTCGTGACCGCGCGCATGCCGGCGTCACGCACAGCTGCCTGCGCGTCCTGCAGGGTGGCGCCGTGCACCATGACGGCCGCGCGGGCGCCCGCTGGGAGAGACGTCAGCTCGGAGGCCAGGAAGTCGGACACGTTGGCCCGGTCGTCCGCGGCGGTGGCCATGGTGGGTGCCGCCAGGCTGGCGGCTGCGGCGAGGGCGGCCGCCCCCATGGTGAGAGTGGTCTTGAGTCGCACGGTGTGGTCGGACCTCCGAGAGATGGCTGGCGCCGCGCACCGAGGGCGCGCGGCATTGCGTGCCGTGACCAACGACACAACCGTGGCCAGGTCACGCCACCGCGTTCGTCACGGCCGCCCGCTCAGTGGTTGCGCAGCGCGTCGATGAGCTCGCTCTTCGACATCGACGAGCGTCCCTCGATGTCGAGCTCCGCTGCCCGTTCGCGCAGCTCCTCGACCGTGCGGTCCTCGTAGTCACCGGCGTGCCCACCCCGTTCGCCGACCGCGGAACGGCCCTCCGCGGCCGCCGCGTTGGCGATGCGCGCCGACTTCTCCTTGCTGTTGCCCTCGTCGCGGAGCTTCTCGTAGAGCTCGGGGTCCTTGACGGACGGACCTGGATCCTTCTTCTTCGCGGGCATGAGTCCTCCTTCGTTGATCAGCTGGCCGCGATCTCGCGGAGCGCGGGCAGCACCTCGGCGCCGTACGTCGTGATCATCTCGGCGTAGTTGGGGCCCATGTTGGCGACATAGACCTCGTCGAAGCCGGCCTCGACGGCGGCGCGCAGGCCCTCCACATGGGTCTCCACGTCGCTGCCGCAGGGCACGCTGTCAGCGGTCATCTCCTTCGTGACCAGCTCGGAGGCCTGCTCGAAGTGCTGGGGGGACGGCAGGACCTGCGCGAGCTCGCCGGGCAGGCCGCTGTTGGCCCACAGGCGATGGGCGATGTCGACGCCCTCGTCGCGGGTGGCCGCCCAGCTGACCTTCTGGCCGATCTGGGCCGGCTTGCCGCCCGAGCCCTTCCTGAAGCGCTCGAGCAGCTCGGTGTCCGGGGAGGTGGTGACATAGCCGTCGCCGATCCGCGCCGCGAGATCGGTGGCGTGCGGGCCGAAGCCGGAGATGTAGATGGGCGGCGGCTCGTCGGGCAGCGTGTAGATGCGGGCCGTGTCGACGGTGTAGTAGCGCCCTTCGTGTCGCACCACCTCACCGGTGAAGAGCTGGCGGATCACGTCGACCGCCTCCTCGAGCATGTCGAGCCGCTTCTGCGCCGTCGGCCAGGCCTGGCCGAGGATGTGCTCGTTGAGTGCCTCGCCCGAGCCGAGCCCCAGGGTGAAACGGCCCTCGAGCATGACGGCGCTGGTGGCTGCTGCCTGCGCGATCACTGCGGGATGGATGCGGTACGTCGGACACGTGACCGCCGTCGTGACCGGCAGGTCGGTCGCCTCGGCGATCGCGCCGATGACCGACCACACGAAGGGACTCTGTCCCTGCTCGTCGTTCCACGGATGGAAGTGGTCGCTGATCCAGAGCGCCTCGAACCCGGCCTCCTGGGCCAGCTTGGCCTGCTCGACCAGCTGTGCGGGGGTGTATTCCTCGCTGGAGAGGAAGTAGCCGAACCTCGTCGGTGATTGCCTCTGCTCGTCCATGCTCCTCACTATTGGTCGGCGCCCACGACTCCGACCACCCCCCTCAGGGGGAGGAGCGCGGCTGCACGCGCTCCTAGGATCGCCGGATGGACGACGAGCCCGCGAACAGCAGGAACGAGACGCCGCACGAGCGGGCCGATCGGAACTGGGGAGACCTGCTGCAGGAGCTGAGGGTCAGCCAGACGGGGGTCCAGATCCTCGCGGGGTTCTTGATCTCGTTGCCCTTCCAGTCCAGGTTCGACGACCTCGACGCCTTCCAGAAGCAGTGGTATCTCGGCGTCCTCGGTCTGGCCCTGCTGACGGTCGGAGTCATCCTCTCGCCCGTGGCCATCCATCGCCTGATGTTCCAGGGCGGCGCCAAGCCGCAGATCGTGGCGGCGGCGCACGTCCTGACCGGCCTCGCTCTGGCACTGATCGCCTTGCTGCTCGCCAGCAGCGCCTTCCTGGTCGTCGACGTCGTGATCGACCGGACGGTCGCAGCGGTGGCCGGTCTCGGCGTCCTGACCGTGCTGATGGTGCTCCTGGTGCTGGTGCCCCACGTGGTGGCCTCGAGGGCGCGATCCGGATCGAGGGAGAACACGTTCCACTAGGGTGCGACGCGTGAGCCGGACCGAGTCGCTCGTGCGTGTCCTTGTCGCCTACGTGCTCGCGCTCGGCGCGGCCCTGGCCTGGCTGCTGGTGGGTCCAGACACGGCCTGGCTGTGGCTGGACGGCCTGGTCGCCGACCTGATCGCGACGCTGGTGGTCTTCGCCGCCAGCCGCGCACACCACAACTCGAGCTTCTATGACGCCTACTGGAGCGTCCTGCCGCCCTTCCTGGCCGTGTATTGGTGGGTCGCAGCCGACGCCGGCGTCGACCCGGTGCGCGTCGCGCTCGTGCTGACGGTGATCGGTCTCTGGGCGGTGCGGCTGACCGCCAACTGGGTGCAGACCTTCCCCGGGCTGCACCACGAGGACTGGCGCTACCCGCTCCTGCGTGGGCGCGCAGGACGCTACGAGCTGTGGGTCGACCTGGGCGCCATCCACGTCTTCCCGACCCTGCAGGTCTTCCTCGGGATGCTGCCCGTCTATGTCGCCGTCGCCCGGCCCGGACGCGACCTGGGCTGGCTCGACCTGGTCGCGGCGAGCGTCGGTGTCGGCGCTGTGGTGCTCGAGCTGGTGGCCGACGTGCAGATGCATCGGTTCGTCCGCACCCGCAGCCCGGGCGAGGTGATGGACCGTGGGCTCTGGGCCTGGTCCCGGCACCCCAACTATCTCGGCGAGATCGCGTTCTGGGTCTCCTTGGCCCTCTTCGGCATCGCGGCCTCGCCGGGGGACTGGTGGTGGCTCCCGGTCGGAGCAGTGGCGATGGTGGCGATGTTCCTCGGAGCCAGCATCCCGATGATGGAGGAGCGCAGCCTCGAGCGACGACCGGCCTACCAGGACGTGGTCGACCGCGTGCCGATGCTGCTGCCCCGCCCGCCGCGGCGCGCGCGGTGAGCTCCAGCCCTCCACGCGTGGTGATCGCCGGCGTCGGGGACACCGGTCTGCTGAGCGCCATCCACCTGTCGCGTCACGCCGACGTGGTCGGCATCTCGACCAAGCCCGGGCTCCTCAGCGGCCAGGAGCTCGGGATGCGGCTGGCCACGCCTCAGCGGTGGGCGCGGGACTACTGGGTGGAGTTCGGGCGCTATCGACGCCTCGACCGGGCCAGGCTGATCCACGGGGAGGCCGTCGGCCTCGACCCGGCCGAGCGGCGCGTCGTCGTACGCCGAAGTGATGGTGTGGAGCAGGTCGAGCCCTACGACGTGCTGGTGGTGGCCTCGGGTGTCACCAACGGGTTCTGGCGCCGTCCCGACGTGCAGACCGCCGACGAGGTCTCGGCGTCCCTGGCCGCTGCCCATGAGCGGCTGGCCTCGGCCGGGTCGGTCCTGGTCATCGGCGGCGGGGCGGCCGCCGTCAGCAGCGCCTTCCAGCTCGCCACGCGGTTCCCGACGACGCGGGTGGCGCTGTGCTTCCCGGGCGATGCCGCCCTGCCCCAGCACTCCCGGCGTGTCTGGACACAGGTCAGCGCCCGGCTGGCAGCGGCCGGCGTCGAGCTCCGAGCCGGCCATCGCGCCGTCGTGCCGGAGGGGTTCGCCCTGGACGCCGTCACTGACGCTCCCGTGTCCTGGGCCAGTGGGCAGGCGCCGAGCACGGCGGACGCCGTGGTCTGGGCGATCGGACGCGTCCGTCCCAACACGGCCTGGTTGCCACCGGGGCTGCTGGACGAGCGCGGGTTCGTCGTCGTCACACCGAGCCTGCAGCTGCCGGGCCACCCGGAGATCTTCGCCGTCGGGGACGTCGCCGCCACCGACCCGCTCCGCTCCTCGGCTCGCAACCGCGCCGACCGACTGGTGGCACGCAACATTCGCGCCCACCTGGCTGGCGGTCGGCTCGCCAGCTTCGAGCCGCCCCGCCGGAGGTGGGGGTCGGTGCTGGGTGTGGAACCCGACGGGCTTCGCGTCTTCGCCCCCGCCGGCCGCGCGTTCAGGTTCCCCGGCTGGAGCCTCGACAGCGTCCTGCAGCCCTGGATCGTGCGCCGCGGCATCTATCGCGGGGTGCGCCGCTAGCAGCCGGCCGCCGGTGCCAGTCTCGTCAACTCGCCACGCGGCGCGCTCCTGGCGGCTAGCGTCTGTGGTGAGCGACCACATTCAACTAGTTGAGGTGAGTCCTCGCCGTTTCTGGCCGGATGCCTGAGTGACGGCACCCGACCACTGAAGGGTTGGCGAATGGCTGAGCGCATCGGTCTTGCCGGCGACTGGCACGG
Source organism: Nocardioides piscis (assembly GCF_011300215.1). Lineage (NCBI taxonomy): Bacteria > Bacillati > Actinomycetota > Actinomycetes > Propionibacteriales > Nocardioidaceae > Nocardioides > Nocardioides piscis. The sequence goes on along the minus strand of NZ_CP049866.1, from coordinate 858,092 downwards.
AAACCAGACATGGGCGCGCGCGTCCATCCGTCGTCTCGCCACCGACCACGGCGTCACGACGCTGTTGCACGCGGGCGACTTCGGCATCTCGCCGGGCCCCGACGGTGAGGCCTATCTCGATGCAATGGAACGGGTCTGCGCCGACTTCGGCGTGCGGGTGCTCGTGACGCCCGGCAACCACGAGGACTGGCGCCACATCAACCGGGTGCCCATCGAGGAGCGCGACACCGTCGGCCGGGTCGGGTGGCTCACCAACCACATCGCCGTACTCCCGCGGGGACATCGCTTCACCCTCAACGGACGATCCTTCGTCTCCCTCGGCGGAGCTCCGTCGGTGGACTTCCAGTATCGCTCGCAGGGGCACGACTGGTGGGCGGAGGAAGCGATCACCGAGCTCGAGGCGGCAGCCGTCGCGGCCGCCGGTCCGGCCGACGTCATGCTCACCCACGACAGCCCCATGGGGCCGTGGTGGACACCCAGGGTCGCCGAGCTCTGCGCGACCAACGACTGGGGCTGGCCACAGGAAGCGCTCGCCTATGCGGCCCACGGCCGACGGGTGCTCACCATGGCCGTCGAGGGCGTCAAGCCGTCCCTGCTCATCCACGGTCACTACCACCTCGTCGACGAGACCGTCATCGAGCACGACGGCCGGTCGTGCCGCATCGTCTCGCTGCACGCCGACGGCCAGGGCGGCAACCTCGCGCTGCTCGACACCGAGCGGCTGGGTGTGAAGTGGCTCGGCGTCGCCCGCGTGGCTGACCAGTGGAAGAAGGTCTGAGGACCCTCAGGCGCGCAGCTCGGCCCACGCGACCTTGCCGCCGGGCGTGGACTGGCAGCCCGACCGCCGGGACAGGGTCGCGATGATGGCCATGCCCCGGCCGTCCTGGTCGCCCGGGAGGGCGTCCTGCAGCTCGGGCCAGGCGCTCGACCCGTCCTCGACCGCGACCAGCACGCCGCCATCGGCGCGAACCAGCGTCGTCCTGAAGGGGGAGGCGCCGTGCTTGACGGCATTGGTGGCGAGCTCGGAAGTGATCAGCGCGACGTCGCCCGCGAGGTCGGCGAGACCCCACGTGGTCACGGCGTCGCGGACGAAGCGGCGGGCGGATCCGACGGCTGCCGGGACCGGCAGGTGCACGCTGGATGTCGCGGTGTCCGCATCGACCCGGATCTCACCGGAGTCCGGGTGTGCGCCGAGGAGGCTGACCTCGTCGTGGAGGTCGCACATGCGGGACACGTCGTGCAGGTCCGCCCCTGCGAGCAGGGTGGACGGGTACGCGCACAGCAGGCGGATGGAGTGCGCCTCGATGGCGCTGTTCCACAAGGCCTCCAGCTCGAGGGCGGCGATCACCTCGCCCCGCTCCCAGAGCACCGCCACCATCTCGCCGAAGGCGTTGACGGGGCGTCCATCAGCCGGCACCAGGTCGTCGACGAGGCGCGCGAAGCGCACGGGGTCGGGTCGCCCGTCGACCATGAACGACCGCAAGGTCTCCTCGGCGTCGAGAGCGAGGAAGGCGGCATCCGCGCTCGCCCGGACGGTGTCGACCCCGCGCTCGACCAGCCGGTCGTCGACGGCACGACGCAGGGCGGGCCGGCAGACCGTGACGACCGGGACGTCATCCGCCAGCGACTCCGCGACGAAGTCCGCGACGCGCTCCACCAGCGCGGCGACATCGTCGTACGCCGCAACCTTGTGCTCGCTGTGGAGCATGCAGGACCTCTCCGCCATCGCGGGACCGTGACCGGTCCCGCCTGTTCCGCACCGATTATCCGATTTTCAACCGATCTTGGGAAGGGTGGGGCGTATGTGGACGAATCGGACCGGTCCTCACGCGCTCCGCGGCTGGTCGGGCTGCTGCTCGGTGAGAGCGGCCTCGACGTCGAGGTCGCGGACCGCGGCGATGACCTGGTCCAGCGCGGCCGCCGGGAGGGCGCCAGGTTGCGAGAAGACCAGTGTGCCGCCCTTGAAGGCCATCAGGGTGGGGATCGAGGTGATCTGCGCGGCGGCCGAGAGGGACTGCTCGGCCTCGGTGTCCACCTTGCCGAACACGATGTCGGCGTTCGCGAGGGACGCCTTCTCGTAGATGGGGGCGAACATGCGGCATGGGCCGCACCAGGACGCCCAGAAGTCGACGAGCACGATGTCGTTGCTGGTGATGGTTGCTTCGAAGTTCGCTGCACTGAGGTCGGTGGTGGCCATGAGGCCCTCCTTCGCTGTCGTAGTCTGCGTCGGCACAACGTGCATACCCCCCAGGGTATTCCGCGGCTCCGTCGGGAAACAGAAAACCGCAGGTCAGCGGGCTGACCTGCGGCTTCTCGATCTGCGCGCCTGTAGGGATTCGAACCCCAAACCTTCTGATCCGTAGGGAGAAGGTTGCAGCCCCATTCCGCGCTTGATCGAGCGAGAGCCACGTGCGGCCGCGAGCAGATCGAGGCAGATTGACGCAGATCGAGGTAGTGCAGTGTGTCCAGGGTGTGTCCAACATCGACACTCGCAGCACGACACCAGGGCTGAGGAGGCGCCGCTGGCATAGAGGCCGGCGCGGACGTTCGAGCTCCGTTTCTGCGGCACGAGTGGAGCTCGTTCATCGGACCATGACGGCGGCGCGGCATTCGTGGCTAGCCGAGTCCACGTAGATGTGGAGGTTCGACGCGTCGTACCGCGATGCCGCACCGCAACTACGTCATCGGCGGGCCATCGCATGAAGAGAAGGATACGCTATGAGCGTAATGCCGCAACGGAAGGGGGTGTCCTCGGCGCCACACGGTTGAATGCGAGGGAGCGATGACCGCGGATGCGCCCGGGACACGACGCTGTGCCCGGCCGAGGGCGGGTCGCACGCCTCCACCAGCTTCGGGGCGCCGCTCCTGACAGAGTGCTCCGTCAGCACGATCACCCGGCGCGCGCCGCTGACGAGGTCCATCGCGCCGACCATGCCCGTGATCATGGAGCGCCGGACCATCTAGTTGGCGAGATCGCCAGCCATCGCCGTTACTCGACACCTAGTTCGGAGTGGTGTCGAACCACATGACGATCTCACTCGGGTTGTACTCGGCGGCAGTGCTCAGCTTCTCAGCCGGGACCGCGTGGAGAGAGTCAAGAAACTCTTCTGGCAACGCCTGGCCGAACGGGTTGGTCACTAACGCTGGTGGAGGGAACTGTCCCGGTAGGCCGTAGTCGAGCAGGTGCTGACGTCCATCGCCCAGCTTGCGTCCAGCAAGACCCTCGATCACCTGATGCTGGTGACGGACTAGAAGTGCGGCGTCGACGTTTGGGAACTCGACCGGTTTCCCGTTGTTCTGGAAGAACGAGTTCGGGGTGAATAGCCCTGACCCGGGAGCCATCAGCGCGGTTAGCGGCTCATTCACGAAGTCGTCCCACACGATGACGAGCACCGAACGGAAGGCCGGATCGGCCGCCCGGAACCCGGCGAACTTGGCGTCCGCGCTGATGAGGAAGTCCTTCACCGGGTTGTCTCTCGGAAAGGTCACCCCACCATCGAGGTCAGCAAGATCTGCGGGGACTCGACCGACCAGTTGCCAGTCATTCGTCTTGCGATTGAGCTGATGCCGCCCTAGGTCTGGAGCCTTGACCTCAACTCCGAGAGCGCCGACGTCGTCAAGACGTATGAGGATCTCGGGGTTCTTCTCCGACTCACCTACAACCGGTTCCATGGCGAACGTCACTTCAGCCGGCCATTGGTAGGACGCCAGGTGACCAATCACCAGCATCTCGCAGTACCAAGACATGATCTGGCGGTAGTGCCCCATGTCTCGGTCGGTCCCACCGAGAGACTCCAGCCTCTTCACTTGCTCTGCAGCGAACCCCGGCATCACTGCGTCGCCGGCCGCCAGAGCCATGGCGGTTGGGTGCGCGACCGAGACGAATTCGGGAGTCCCGGGCGTGAAGTTGTAGTTCAGCCAATGCCAGCCTGTCCGGATTGGACCGTCCTGGATGTCCTTCAGCAGGTGGGCAGCGTGCTTGGCGAATGCGTCGGTCATCTTGATTGCCTTTCGTGTAAGCGCGCGCTGACTTGGACAAGCACCTTGAACGCTGACACCGGGTGCTCTAACTGTGGAGCTGAGGGGCACCGGCCAGCGCGCGACACTAACTGACACCAGCGTCTACAAACTCCTCAGCGGTCAGACCGACACCCGCCGCGTCCCGCACCAACCTCGGCGGTCAAGACACCGTCGATATCCACAGCGAGTTCGAGGAGCAGTACACATGGTCAGGACGGTGCCTGTCGCGGCCTCAGTCGTGACGTTCGTCCTTGGACAGTCGGGCGCGCGCATGGCTGGGGTCAACGTTCCGGATGTTGGCGCGGCGACGCAAGTAATTGTCTGCCTGCTGGGCGCCGTGGTCGTCGTGGTCGTCGTGGTCGTCGCGCTCATTGAACTTGCCGGCAAACTCGCCGAGTGCGACAGCGACCGGTCCGTCTGGTTCTACTTCAGGCGTTCCCGCCGCCGCACACCACCAGGCGTCTGAAACACATTTCTAACGGGCGCCGCTGCAGTGCATCCACGGGGAGTGTCGCGTCAGCTCGGAACCTCATGAGGTCGGGGAGCCCATCGTGATGAAGACGACTCCGGCGAGGCGTTCGAGTAGTTCCGCGGGAGGTTCTCCACCATCACGCAAAGCTTGAAAGCCGGCGGGCAGCGACTTGCGAAGACCGTCAAGGATGTGCGGGTAGTACGCACCTGGAAAGTGGCCCTGATCGTCCGGCAAGTCATGAAACATCTGCCCGAAGTCGGTCGAGTCGAGCACTTCAACGTCCACTGAGTACTGGAGCGCCCGCATCCGACTCACGGCTCCGAAGATGCGTTTCGCTACCTCCTTCGGCCCCTCCTGAGGGCGGGATAGGAACTCGCGCAGCTCGAAGGACAGGTCCGACCGGTTCAGGTCCCAGACGTCCCCAGCCGGCCTATCGGGATCGGCCAGGTCCTCAAGCGGAACTCCGTCGCCCAGAATCTGGGCAGCGCTGTCTGCCGGACTGCTGGTGGCTGAGAGCTCGTACGCAGAGATCACTGAGATGGCCGAGCGATCGCACGAGACGCATTCCGGAGGACTCTCGGGTGAGTGCGAACAGTCCCGTTCAGCTCGCAAGATCTTGCCGCCAAGGTAGACGGTGTAGATGGCAGGAACCTTGAAGTACCCAGCGGCAGCTAACAACGCCCGATACTGCTCCCCATTCCTGTACCGAACATCAACCGTCCAACGGCTGCCCTCGTGCTTGAGGCGCTTGGCCTGGATGAGCATCCCGAAGCATTCGCCGGAACTGTCATCAACCCACCACCACAGCCAATCCGCGCCAACGACACCCTCCTGCGGCTGGGTGAAGGGGACGACCTTCAGAACCGGCCAGCCAGCTGACCAGCACGTCTGGGTGATGTGGTCCTCGTGCCAGGTGAGACCTTGAATGTCGAGTTTGTCCATCTCGGCCTCGGCCGACTGGCGCACCGTCACCAGTGCCTCGTGCAGCGTCTCGATGAACGGGGACGGGTCCGCTTTCATGTACAGACCTCTGCGCGTGCCGCTCGCCGCGAGGTAACCAGTTGCCGTCCGGGTGCGCCGCGGGTGCCAGTCGGCGCCGGGGAACGGCTCAGTGTGTTGCGATACCCGTTGTCCCAAGACACGACGATGCCGAGCATCAGTTCGATTCGCGGTTCGGTCATCTTCCGAACGCTATGCGGCGTCCGGCGTCTGGGAGATCGGAAAGCCCGACGGGCCGCGGGCCGAAAGGGCCGGGAGGGCCGTGAGGGATTGAACACACAGACAGAGGAGCTCCCTGGCCTGGCCGTTCAATACTCCATGCGACGAGCCCCATAGGCGGCGGAGATACTTCAGTCCCTGCTGTCGGTGAACCCCAGTGGGCGTTTGCCCGGATAGTGTCTTGAGTTGTGGCTAGTCGAATCGATGCGGGTCGAGTTGCTCTTGGCGTGCGCATCCGTGAGGTCCGCGAAGCTGCTGGTGTCTCGCTGGCGGACGGTGCGAGGCAAGCCGGCATCTCCTACAGCTATCTGAGCGACGTTGAGCGGGGTCGTCGGTTGCCGAGCCTCGAAGTGCTCGACCTGATTGCCGTCGCCCTGGGGACCACGATCATCGGCCTGCTCAAGGGCACATACCCCTGGGACGCAGTCGAACTCATCGAAGCTCCCATGCCCCCACCCGACGCGCGGAGAAGGCTAGGTTCAGGTTAGCCAGGTTCGGGACCCTGTCTCCAAGGTCGACTCCTTCTTGCTGCAGCTACGGCAGAGTAGAGCTCACGAGAAGCGCCGTCGGTTTGCGCAGCCTCACGTGCGCAGGACGCGTGCAGTCCGAGCAGCGCTATGCGTCGGCGCAGAAAGCGCGAGGCGGTCGACTCGTCCACAAGGAGCTCTCGTCCACAATGAGATCGCACACCGTCTCGCCGAGTAGAACGGGGGCCGGCCAACTCGGCGATCGATTCGGTGGCGTCGGCTTCTTGCGGTGCGTCACCGGTCAGCCCTCGGGTCGGTTGCCAACATTCGGAATATGCAGCACGCGCACGTCGATCGCTGCCCGCGCGAGCCGGCGGCTCACTTGACGAGGGTCCATGGTGACGACTTGGAGCTCGCCCGGTGGGGCCAATGCGGAGAACCTGCCATCGTTGCTTGCCACTACGAACCTTCTGGTCCCGAGGCCGAGGAGATGCCGTCCTCGCTTCAGGAGTTCTCTGTCGGCCCCGGAGGCGCGTCGGCCACCCGAGAGCACCTCGAATCCGTGCTCGGACAGCAGTAGCCGGTAAGCCAGATACCGGTGGCGGTGCGCGGCAGCGATCCGGGGAGCACCGGAATCGACCAACGCGCCAAGCGTGGAAGCGAGTTCTCGGAGGTGCGCCTTGCCGACGATCACGTTGTCGAAGTCCCAAAGGAGCGCAGTCTGAACCATGTCCCGGGCCGTACTTCCGACGATTGCTGGTGACTCGACCAGCCGACGTGGCTCATCCGACGAGTCAGTGGTGGCGCAGGGACGCGTTGGGCTCAATCAAGGCTCCGTGCTGGGAGTCTTGGATGACGAACCGTCGGACTCAAGGACCAGCGAGACATACAAGTATGCCCAGAGCCGTGCAACACGATCTTTCGATGCGGAGATGGCGGGAGGATGCATGCCTCGAATCTACGCCTGTTACGCGGAGAGCGTAAAGAGGCGTGGATTCGAGTTGCCCACTCACGGCTAGAACGGTGGTTCGGAGCCGTCGACTGCCCAAGGGTGCGTACCCGCGGGCGATGGCGCATTGGCCCAATGCGTACGGTTGCGTTCTTCGATGAGCCGCCTCGCCTCAACTGCGAGCGACCAGGCATCCTGACCGGCGGTCTCGACGTGAACAGTTGCGAGTTCCGGTGTGAAGTTGGCTCGCAGGATGGCCCGGATGTCTTCGTCGGCGATCCCGCACGCGAGTACCACTGCCTCCCACTCGCGCGCTTCTTCAACCGAGCAGTGATGTGCGTAGAGCCGCCCTCGCTTGAAGGGAAAACCGGAGGCGATCCAAGGGTCGACGTCGAAGGCCCCCTCCCACCACTTGGGTGTCTCAGAGTCACGAATGTAGGAGTGTGCTTCGTCTGGAGTGCCGCCAACGGCGTGAGCAGCGATGGCCAGTGGCGGCTGAATCCCCATGGCGAGGTACTCGCAGGCGGCAAGCGCGGGTACACCACCAGTGGTAAACCGCTGCAGGATCTCCACGGCTGCATGGGGGTCGTATCGGTAGCGACGGTTGTTGGCCCCCTTCGCTAGCGCGTCCCAAGCCTGGGCCACTTCTTCCGAGTAGCCCGCCCCACGGAAGGCGTCGATCATGTCGGGAGCGAGGCTCTGCGAGTTCAGGATCTCCCAGAGAAGTTCGGTGACGGCTCCCTCGGATGATTGGGACTCCCCGGCCAGCCCAACGAACTGCGGACTCATAGCCACGAAACGCGGCCCACCCCAATCGTCGCTCTCTGCGGCAGTTCGGACCAGGTGGATCGTGAGTGGGCTGGGCAGGTGGTTGTCGTCTTGCATCATGTCTCCGTCGTCAGATGGCCCTTGAGGGCAGGCGGCACACCTGATGTGAACCGCTCTGACATCGCTATCGGCATCCGCGCGACCAGGACGTACGGGTAGCCGTCCGAACACAGGGACGTCGTCGCCAAGGACGCATTTGCGCCCAGCCACGAAAACTGTGCGCGCCGGCGTCCTGAAGCGGGTCGCCTCAACCGCGACGCTCGACACCTCGTAGTGCAGCTGTTATCGGAGCTGGGAAGCACCCCCTGGCGGGCAGGCACACCCAGCCCCAAAGGGAACGCGTTCGGCCGACGTTCCGGTGACGGCGTCACCATGCCGATCACCATGTCATGACCCTCTCTCCCCTCCTCCTCGGCCCAGCCACCACAGTCCACGTCGGCGATGCACTCGACGTCTTGGCCTCACTGCCCTCGACATCCGTAGACGCCGTTGTCACTGACCCGCCCTACGCCCTCAAGCGCGTCCCTGCCAGTCGGTACACACGTCCCGCGACCCGTCGCCCCCAATGCGTCATCGACCAGTGCTCCGCCGATCGTGTCTGCTCCGAATGCCTCCGCGCCGACGCCGTAGCCAAGTTCTCAGCGGCACCGATGCTCGGACAGCAGTCGCAGAACTGGCACGCTCAGGAAACTCACTCGCGTGGATATGCCGACAACGATCCCGTCCAGTTCCAGTACTGGTGCGCACTCTGGCTCCAGGAGTGCCTCCGCCTCCTAAAGCCCGGCGGCCACCTAGTCGCCTTCGGCGGCACCCGCACGTGGCATCGACTCGCCACCGCCGCCGAAGACACAGGCTTCGAGATCCGCGACAGCCTCGCATGGCTCTACTCAAGTGGCATGCCCAAGTCCCAGAACGTAGAACGGGCCCTGGCTACGGCTGGCCAGAACGCATCAGCCAGAAACTGGTCCGGCTGGGGAACAACCCTCCGACCCGCCTTCGAACCAATCGTCCTCGCGCGCCGACCTCTCGAAGGCACAATGGCGAACAACGTCACGTCCTGGAACCTCGGCCCAATCAACCTCGCCGGAGTGACCGAACAACCCGGCGACGCTGACGCAATTCCGCGATGGCCCTCGAACGTCCACATGGACGACTCGTCCGCCCGCGCCCTCACCCATCACACAACCCAAGACCCGCGACGCGTCTTCTGGGTGTCAAAGCCAAACAAGCACGAGCGCGTCGTCGTCGATGGCGTCGCACACCCAACCGTCAAGCCGCTAGACCTACTGCGCCGCATGGTGCGGCTGACCGTCCCCAAGGGTGGCCTCGTGCTCGATCCATTCGTCGGCTCTGGAACCACCCTCGAAGCCTGCCTCCTCGAGGACGTGCACGCCGTCGGTATTGAACGTGACCCGGCATACCTGCCGCTCATTCAGAAACGAGTAGCACGCCAGACGCGCGACGAACCCCCGGCGACCAGTGACGACGTGATCCATCTCTTCTGAGCCGTCGCGCCCTAGCCACTGATCTGGCCGCGGTGAAACCCCTGCAGTGAGAGCTGAACCGGCACCGACCAGCGGATCGTCACACAGGTGACCGCCTACCCGAGCCCTACCATTCTGTTGCGCCTCAAACCCGCGGTCCCAACGCCGAAGGGGCTGAACTGCACCAGGTCGACGGAAGAGCGCCATCGACTCGCCCGGCACAGGCGCCCAACCGCGAGTGCGACCATTGACAGCCCAACCCATCAGTCCCGGCACACTTGCGGCAGTTCCGGCCCCAAAGAAGAAGTGAGTACGAAGTGTCGCCGAGCATCCCGATGCCCGACCCGCACGAGCCGTCCATGGCCGAACGGCAGGCGGCCGCCACCGACCCCGAAGAACGTGACCGCCTGTTTGAGAAGGAGTTTGAGGAAACCCCAGTTCCTCGCCTCAAGGTGGTCAACATGGTCGATGAGTTGGTGCACCAACGATCCGACTGGGAGACGTATGACCCAGAGGACGCCACCTACGGGGACCACATCGGCGAAGTCGAGCTGCTCGGGGAACGGCGCTGGTTCGTCTGGACAACCGAGGGCTACGAGGTGACCCCCGGCAGCGTCCACATGTTCGCCAGCCAAGAGGAGGCCGAATCGGGGTGGCGGCGGCTGTGCGCGTCCCACGGCGACGTCTACTTCGACGACGAGGATTACGAAGACGATCCCCACAAGGAGCCCATGACCTCCGGAGTTCTCGAGGCTCGAGTTGACCGCCAGTGGGGCTACTTCGCACGGGCGACCGGACTTCCCGAGAACGTGTCACGAGCTCTGATGAAGGGTCGCATGGACGCCCTAGTAGTCGCCGCCGCGACCGGCGGCCACCCCACTCCAGAACAGCTCGCCGCCTACGAAATGCTGGCAGCCCTTCGCCTCTGATCTCTTGGCCCACTCTCAACAGGGACGGCGAGTTCGGCCAATCGCGCGTCCTATCTGCTCGGGCATGCCGCGGTTCGAGGCAAGGCAGCCCCCGAGGAGTCGAGCTACATGTGCCCGTCAGCAGCGGCCGCGAGCAGAGCTCACCGTCATCGAAGTCCTTGGGTTGGCCTCAGCGTCGGCGCTCGTCGTGTTGCCCCATCGCACGGCGTCGCCATCTCTGCCAGGGAGCACTCTTTGACGACGGTCCTCACCCTGCCTACGACGCTAATACTCAGTGGGCAGGCTCTGCTACTGCCCAAGTGGGTCGAGCACTAGGTGGGCGGCCGTGCGCCGACGCGGACCGGCGTTGTCACTCCTTTGTCTGAGTCGATGCATCGCGCGCGGCTACATGAGGGGGCGTGACGCGACGCTCCGCAGCGTGGCCGCGGGGCGGGGTATCGTGCGTGCTGTCCCGGTCTCGGGAGCGCCTCTCCACTGCGTGGAGGGGCTTCTGTCATTTCCTAGGGACTGCATACACGCCGTCAAGCAAGGAGCGACTCTTCGATGTGTCCAGGAGACAGCATCGGCTGCCGTGCGTTTGCGCAGCGGCCGTCCCGTCCACCCCGCCGGTTCGCCGGTTCGACACAGGGGACGGGCCAACGCGGAGCGCTGACCATTTCGAGGCTGCCTGCTACGAGTGCGACGCCGTCACCAGCTACGCCGACTCGAAGGGACTCCGCTCGCGGGCGTGACAGCGCATGTCTGCTCGGACGAGCCCGTGCCCGATACCAGTAGTTGGAACCCAAGCCGTACAACTGATCCCCGCAAGCGGTGGCATCCGCTCGGCGAGATGCCGATGACAGACCAAGATTCCCACGACGAAGGAGCAACGATCATGAAGCTGTCCGGCCTTACCAGTATGAGCTTTCTGTTGGAGCCCACCGTCACCTCAGGAGGTGACGTTCTTCTTCGTCCGCTCTGTCGCGAAGACGGCTTCAACGAGCCCCACTACGCGGTCGGAGAGGCCATGGGTGAGGCTTTTCCTTGGACCCACAACGAGATCGTGGCCGCCGCCAGATGGTGGCGGGACGTCGCAGCAAACGTCGAGCCGGAGGACGAGCGTCACGTCTGGTTTGGAGGCGGCATCGCGTTTGGTCGCGTTCACCCCCATAGCGGAGCTGACTATGGCATCGACGTCCTCGTCCTGAGCAACCCCGACGCAGCACGCCCAATCATCGACTACGACTACGACCATCAAGGCCACGTCGCCGTCGACGATCGACGTGACCCGGGTGGTTCCTACGTCACGATCGACACGACCGCCGAGGAAGTAGAGCAAGCGGCCGCGTGGTGGGACGCACTGCGCGGTCAGTCCAAGCGGCCGTAGAGGCAGGCCCGGCGCTCCACTGCGAAGAAGTCCCGTCGCCTAAGCGCGCGGCGGGGGTTGAAAGCCGCCTTGCCCGCCATGTTGTGAGCGTTAAAGCAACCTTGGCTACGTCTACGCCTTGAGCTCATCCCGACTCGAATCCAGCCACCAGCAGCGGCGTCACACTCGATAGAAGAGGGTCCCATGAGCAGTCCCAATGCTTATCAGCACGACATGCAGCGTCGGGTCACGCCGAGCGACGGATGTCATCGGTTCCCGGCGGATTCCGACGGCTCACCCACGACGGACGTGTTCGCGATGATCGATCAGACGTGGGAGAGGGAGTTTCGAAGCGTTTGTACGGATGAGAGCATCGAACCATCCATTTGGCGATACTGCGGCGCGGGAAGCGCAGCCTTTCTCGGCACGCTCGCCATGGATGGGGTTGAGCCGCAAGAGGTCTGGGCGTGGGTCAAGGCCACCTCCAATGGGCGCGGGGCGCACGGGATCACACAGGGGGACCGGGTCTTGCGGCGGATCGCACGGTGGCGGGTAGAGGGATTCGCGTCTGAGGAAGCTCTCGCGTTCTCAGCAGCCGGAGTGACGGTCGCCGAGGCGAGCAAGATGGCCGTCCGTGACACCGACGGCCGACTTGCGCGCGAGATGATTGAAGGGCTACACCTGCTGGCAGCGCTACGGGCCTGATCGTGCCTCGACGGAGAAGTGAGGCCGCCCCCAGCGGCGAGCGGACAGCATGAACGGACGGCGCGGCGGCGTCGTTGCGCGCGGTTTTTGTTCGCGAACGTGACTGCCCACGACTCAATCCGACGCCTAGCTTGACCGCCGCCGTCGGCCAAGGTGTGTGAAGATGGTGCCTGGTGTCGACGCTCCTCGAAACCTAGGCCAGTAGCGCTCTTCGAAAAGTAGGCCACCCGACCACGATGGATTGGGTGATGACAGTGGAGGACTGGGCTGAGATCCGGCGGCTGCATGCGCAGGAGCAGTTGTCGATCAGGGCGATCGCGAAGCATTTGGGGATCGCGCGCGACACCGTTGCCAGGGCGGTGGTCGCGCAGCGGCCACCGCAGTACGTGCGGCCACCGGTGGTGTCGCGTTTCGACGCCTACGAGCCACGGGTGCGGGAGCTGTTGAAGGACTTCCCGACGATGCCGGCCACGGTGATCGCCGAGCGGGTCGGCTGGGACGGGTCGGCGTCGTGGTTCCGCAAACGGGTCGCAGGCCTGCGGGTCGACTACGCGCCCCGTGACCCGGCCGATCGTTTGGAGTACCGCCCCGGGGACCAGGCCCAGTGCGACCTGTGGTTCCCGCCGGTCAAGATTCCGCTGGGGTCGGGGCAGTGCGGAACGCCGCCGGTGCTGGTGATCGTGTCGTCCTACTCCCGGTTCATCACCGCGATGATGCTGCCCTCGCGGACCACCGGCGACCTGCTCACCGGGATGTGGGAACTGATGTCCAGCCAGCTCGGCGCGGTCCCGCACCGCCTGATCTGGGACAACGAGGCCGGCATCGGACGGCGCAACCGCTACGCCGAAGGTGTGGCCGGGTTCTGCGGCACCCTAGCCACCAGGATCGTGCAACTCAGACCTTTCGACCCTGAGTCCAAGGGCATCGTCGAACGCGCCAACGGCTATCTGGAAACCTCGTTCCTACCCGGGCGAACCTTCACCAGCCCAGCCGACTTCAACACCCAACTCACGAAGTGGCTCCCGGTCGCGAATGCACGCATCGTGCGCCGCTTGGGTGCCCGTCCGGTCGAGCTGGCCGGGATCGACCGGGCCGCGATGCTGGCCCTGCCACCGATGCCGCCAGCGACCGGTTTCAGTGCCCGGGTCCGGCTCCCGCGTGACTACTACGTCCGGGTCGCCGGCAACGACTACTCGGTCGACCCGGTCGTGATCGGGAGGATGGTCGAGGTCCACGCCGACCTCACCTCGGTGGGGGTGACCTGCGATGGCCGCGCCGTCGCGACCCACCGGCGGTGTTGGGCCACCGCCCAGACGATCACCGATCCCGACCACGTCGCTACCGCACGGCGGCTGCGACAAGCGATCTTGGGCCCACCAGCCGTCGCGCCCGACCCGATGCTGCGGGACCTGGCCGACTACGACACCGCGTTCGGTGTCGACCTCGACCCTCGCGCCGAAGCTGATGGGCAGGTCGCCTGATGGCCACGAACCCCGCAACCTCAACGACACCCACGACGACGGTCACGAAGGACACGGCCAAGCAGATCGAGTACCTCTCCCGGGCACTGAAGGCACCACGGATCCGTGAAGCCGCGGCCAGGCTGGGTGATCAGGCGCGCGATGCGTCGTGGACCCACGAGGAGTACCTCGCTGCCGTGCTGTCGCGTGAGGTCTCAGCCCGGGAAGGATCCGGTGCCGAGCTCCGGATCCGGGCCGCGGGGTTCCCGGGCCGCAAGTCACTCGAGGACTTCAACCTCGACCACCAGCCCGCACTCAAGCGCGACACGATCGCGCACCTAGGCACCGCGACCTTCATCGACGCCGCCCAGAACCTCGTGCTCCTCGGCCCGCCCGGGACCGGGAAGACCCACCTCGCGATCGGGCTCGGGATCAAAGCAGCCCACGCCGGACACCGGGTCCTGTTCGCGACCGCGACCGAATGGGTCACCCGACTCCAGCACGCGCACGCCACCGGCCGGCTGAGCCACGAGCTCGCACGGCTACGCCGCTACGGCCTCATCGTGGTCGACGAAGTCGGCTACATCCCGTTCGAGCAAGACGCCGCGAACCTGTTCTTCCAACTCGTCAGCAGCCGCTACGAACACGCCTCGCTGATCCTCACATCGAACCTGCCCTTCGCCCGCTGGGGCGACGTGTTCGGCGACCAGGTCGTTGCCGCCGCGATGATCGACCGGATCGTCCACCACGCCGACGTCCTCACCCTCAAAGGCAGCTCGTATCGACTCAAGGACAGCGGCATCGACACGCTGCCATCCGCCAGAGCCGAGAACACGGCACAATGACCAACACCGAAGTGGCCTAACTTTCAAAGAGCAGAACCGGCCGAACTTTCGACGAGCGCTGACACCTGGGTCAGCCGTTGACCGGGCTAGTCGACCTCGAGCAACGCCCGGTAGGCGTGTGGATACGTGATGCTGTCGGGTGCGGGTGTTCGCAGGCAAGTGGAGCAGAGGAGTCCTCCAGGGACTTCGGCGTTCCAGACGACGATGTCGACCGGCATTGGGGTGCCCGTTTCGGCGCAGTGGGGGCAGGGTTGCAGCACGTAGCCCGACAGGTTCTTCATTCGCTTGCCGTGGCGGGACAATCCGGACACGTCGATCCTGCTGAGGAGGTGCGGCAGGTTCTCGCGTTTGAGTGTGGCCCAGACGCGGGCTCGTTGATACCGCCCTTTGGGGTCGCTGTCAGTCGCTAGCCCCAAGTGGTCGGCAATCTCGGTGGGTCGCCAATAGGGGAGCGAACTGTTTCGTATGGCGTTGAGCAGTCGTTGCATCTCGGTTCGGCTAGACAGCATCGGTGCCCTGAAAGGAAACGTCGAGTTGGGTTGCAGATAGGTCCGTCGGATGACCTCGACGTATGCCTCGCTGGTTCCCAGCTCGTGATGGTCGATGGGGATCCCCTGGGCGAGGTTGTAGGTCACGGTTCGAGGGAGGAGAAGCGTGGTTTGCAGAAGGTAGCGAGCCTGGCCTTGGGTGAGGCCACGGCTGATGAGGTGCTGTGCAGCGTGATAGGCGACGTACGACTTGGCAGCGAGCCCGTCGTTTACGAGTGACGCTCCGTGACGTGTGGCCTTGGTGTCCTCCATAGTGAGTCGCCGGTACGCGAGTTCCTCACACTCAGCATGTGACCAACTCTCGTAGCCGGGCGGACGTACGCCGGCTGTTGGGACCGTGAAGCGGATAGGCCCAACCGGGAGACTGGTTTCACTTGTCGTTGGCAGGAGCAGGTCGATCTCGAACTCCACTTCAAATGCTGTCACTCCAATGACCCGCATCCTCGGGATGAGAGCCTGAATGGCTCGGACCTGTTCGCTGCGCGCGGTGACGCGAGTACGCAGGGCCACCAAGGTGCGAAGCGCGAGGTCCAGGTCATCCAAGTCGGGCATCACTTCCGGCAGAGTCGCGCTCGCCTCGTCATGCAGGCATGTGAGGTCTTCTTGGAGACGCTTTTCCCGTGCGCGAGCCTGCACCTCTTCCCGAAGCGCCGCTCGCTGGACATCCTCGTTGACGGCTTGCCAGGCGTCTTCGGCTCCCCCTGGTGAGTTGGACTGGGCTTGTCCATAGTCCGTGAGCAGGCGCACGCGGCTTTCGGCGCTGCGCACCTCCCGTCGTGCAGCATCGAGGTTTTGAACCAGCCGCTGACGTCGAAGGGTTCGCTCGGTCTGGAGGTGCTGGCCGGCTTGGATGATGCCACTGGCTGCGGCGCGTTGCCCAGAGAGAACGCTGACGCCCTGGTCGATGTGGCTCGCTGCTGCGTCGGCGATTGCGGCATGGAAGGTCTGGCATCGAATCTGGGCCACGGCATGCTTCATTACCCCCTTCGAGCCACTTGCGATTCCCCACGCGCGGTTGAGCGACTCCGTTGGTTTGAGTTGTGAGTCTGAGGTCCGTCGCAGGACGGCGTACGTGTCGCCTAAGTGGCAAGCGATCTTGAACTCAGTCCCGTCTTCCTGACTCCAGGCCGAGTATCCGGAGAAAAGACGCGCGGATTCAGGGATGCTCGTGTTGGAGTTGCTACGCGGTTCCTCTCCGGTCACCAAGGACAGGATTTCTCGCACGCGGGCACTGCGAGAGTGCTCTGGACCGGACCCGATCGGACGCGACATCTCCAACGTCAGTTGGTTGCGCTTTGCTGTCTCCCGGGCGTCTTGGGAATCAACTGGTGCCGTCAGGTCAGCCTGGATCCGCTCGCGCTGTTCGCGTTCGTGGACCCAGAGGCTGGCACGCTTTCCGGCTCGGATGCGTTTGCGCGCTGTTGTGATGAGCGCAGCGTCAAGGTCGGCCTGGTTGACGTGGTCGAAGATGTCCGGCACATCCCACACGAGCACATGCTGCCAAAGGTTGCGGGCCGACTTCTCGCGGCGTACTCCACGGTGGGTAAAGTTTGTGGAAGCGGGTTCAGTCACTTCCATGACGTGCTTGCCCATGGCCAGGTCGAGCATGCGCCCCCGAAAGAGCCGAACGGCACGTTGGACGCGGTTGTGCTCGTTCTGGTCCAGAATGAAGACGGCGGAGCCCTGTGTTGACTTGCGCATGGTCTTTCGTCTGCGAAGCAGTCCCTGCTGTACGAGTCTCCGCGCGATGGCTGCATCCGTGTCCCCCGCAGCGAAGCCCTTGACGATTACTTCCACTGCTGCGCGGTCACGCTGATCGACAATTAGGCGGTTCGCATCGTCCGTAGTGAGCCCCACCGGAGTCGAGCTTTCGCCCAGGAACCACAGGTTGCGGCGCGCCATGCTGACCTTGCCGCCGGTGGTCCGTTTGACCGTCACCTTGCAGTTCGTGGCTGCGCTGTTGGACAGGGAGTACCAAGACTGCTCAGCATGTTCGGTGTCGAACCAGATCTCGCCGGGCTCGTCCTCTAGGTAGAGCACCTCCACATTGGCGGCTTTGAACGCTTCTAGAGTCTTGGTCGCATAACCATGAGCGCGATTGACACGATCGAACGGCCCGATGAAGACCTCAACGGGACGCAACGCTGACAAGACGTGGCTCATCAGATTGACGACAGCGTTCTCGTTCTTCTGGTCGATCTCGGTGCTAGCCGCGTTTCGTGCTGCGGCGGAACCCAGGATGAGCAGTACCCAGGTCCCGTCCACTTCGTAAAGGCAAGCGGCTCCGCCATCCGGCAATGTCCAGTGCTGGTCTGTCGTGCGAGGGTTGAGGACAGGCTCGATGCCAAGGCGGCCGATCTCATCGCACCCGGGCAGAAACGGATACAGGGACAGGGTGCGCTCGAGCAGCGTTCGCAGATCCGAGTGCGCGGTCACGCTCGACTGGCGAACAATGATCAGCCTCAAGGCTCGCACCGCATCGTCAAATGCGGGTGGCTGGATGGCGTACATGGCGGTCATGGCAGTCCTTCAGTGGGGGATGGCATGACCGGTATCGGCACCTCACCTGACCACTTGACCTTGAAACGATTACGCAGTCAGCGTAATCTGTCAAGCGGTGGCACTTGGGCGAGCAGCGCGATACATCTCGAGGGAGAGCTGTCATGAGTGAGCCGAACGCCATGGCCGAACTTGTCGGCCCGTTCTACGACAACGACGGAGTTTCGGAACTCCTCGGGCTTCCTTCAGAGGCGCTGCAAGTCGCAAGAGAGGAAGGTGCGCTGCTGGGAGTGCTGACATCCGACCAAAATTGGTGCTACCCCACATTCCAGTTTTCCCAGGGTCGCGTCGATCCCCGCGTCCTCCCAGTCCTTCGTGTTCTTCGTGACTCGCCACCCTGGAGCGCAGCGGTCTGGCTCTCCACTGCGGACGACGACCTGGGCGGCCTGTCGCCAGTCGAGTGGATCCGGGCCGGCCGTCCGCACGCCTTCGTGCTTCGACTGGCACGGCACGCAGCCCACCGCTGGGCAAGCTAGCTGCGCAAAGACGCGATTGGGCCGCGGCGCCTTCGGGCGAGCGCGCTCAGCTCCTGGTCACCCCCATCTTCTACGTAGGTAGGCGCGTGCACGCCTGCCTGCA
Source organism: Nocardioides piscis (assembly GCF_011300215.1). Taxonomy (NCBI): domain Bacteria; kingdom Bacillati; phylum Actinomycetota; class Actinomycetes; order Propionibacteriales; family Nocardioidaceae; genus Nocardioides; species Nocardioides piscis. The sequence goes on along the minus strand of NZ_CP049866.1, from coordinate 839,684 downwards.
GCAGTACGCACCGTGGAGCCGGCTCATCACCCGGGTGCGCGCAGCGTTCCGCGATCCGGGGCCGTCGTGAGCGTGGCGCTCCTGGCCGCGACGGTGCTCGTAGTCATGCATCAACTTGCCGAGGCGGTGGCCGCCGGTGCGCCTGGCGGGCTGAACTTCGTCGTTCTCATCCTTGCCTGGGACGCGCTCAACTTCCGTGTACTCGCCGTCCACGAACTCGTTCGCATGACGCTTGCCAAGAAGGATGCCCGAGGACGAGGCTCCGCTAGGGGAAGGGCCCGTTGGTGAATGGTGCGTGCGGGAAAAGGACGCGTATGCTCACACTTGAGGAAATCATCAACTAACCCTGATAGCGAGTAGACAGCATGGCGAACGCGCTGTACCGGTGGGGGAGTGCTGCCTTTGGGCACCCGTGGAGAGTCATCGTCGCGTGGCTGGCGGTTGTTCTGAGTGTCGGAGTCATTTCGACCGTGGTTTCTGCCGGTACGAGCAACACGTTTGAGGTGCCGGGGACCGAGAGTCAGTCGGCGTTGGAAGCGTTGGAGCGAACGTTTCCCGAAGTTGCTGGTGCAACCGCGCAGGTCGTCGTGTCCGTGCCCGACTCGACGATGGTCTCCGACGGCGCGCGCCGCGACATACGCGCGCTGGTGCGTGAGCTGCGCACGGTGGAGGGAGTCGTTCAGGTCCTCTCGCCATACGCCGAGGGCGGACTGATCTCCGGCGACGAGCGCACTGCTCTGGTCCAGGTCCAATTCGACGTTGCGGCAGCGCAGGTGTCGCAGAGCCAAAAGCAGGCGCTGCAGCAGGTCGCCTCGGAGTTGACGTCCGAGGGATACACGACCGCGGTGGGCGGTCAGGCGTTCATCAGCACCGGGCCCGGTCTGTCGCCAACCGAAGCCCTGGGCGTCGTGGTTGCGTTGCTCATCTTGCTCGTCACGTTCCGCGCCATCGTGCCGGCAGTCCTGCCCGTGATCACCTCGGTGGTCGGTGTGGGACTCGCGACGGCTCTGACGATGGGTGCGACGGGTTGGATAGACGTCTCGTCCACGACGCCGCTGCTCGGGCTAATGGTCGGTCTGGCGGTTGGCATCGACTACGCCCTGTTCCTGGTCTGGCGTTACCGCGAGCTTCTCGGGGAGGGTCTTGCGGGTCAGGAGGCGGCCGCGCGCGCCAACGCCACGGCCGGGTCCGCGGTCGTGTTCGCCGGTGTCACCGTGATGACTGCCCTGCTTGCGTTGGCCGTCCCTGGCATCCCTTTCCTTCGCACGATGGGTGTGTTCGCCGCGCTCGCGGTGGCGACCGCGGTCGCTGCTGCAGTCACCCTCCTTCCGGCGTTCCTCGGGGTGTTTGGTGGGCGTCTGCTTCCAGCCCGGACCAGCCCTGGTTGCCGGCCCGGTCAGACCCTGATGACTCGGCTGCGGCGTGGTCGCAATGCCAGTGCGCACACCCGCGCCCGGCAGGGGCGTTGGGTGCGCGCCGTCATCCGCTGGCCGGCCGCGACGATCGTCGTGTGTGTCGTGGGTCTGGGTGTGCTGGCCTATCCCGCCGTTGACCTCCGGTTGGCCCTGCCTGACACCGGTTCGGCTGAGCTAGGTTCGTCCGAACGCACGGCTTACGACCTCATCAGCGCTGAGTTCGGTCCCGGCTACAACGCTCCGTTGCTGGTCTATGCCGACATTCTCAGCACCACCGACCCACAGCGTGTGATGCGGGATCTCGGTGAGGAGATAGCGGGCGTTCCCGGGGTCGCCGAGGTGGTGTTGGCGACCCCGAACGAACGTGGTGACACAGGCGTAGTCGTCCTCATTCCGACCAGCGGCGGCAGCACTGAGGCCACTGCCAACTTGGCCCGCGACATTCGCGACCGGTCGACGAGGTGGGAGGAGAGGTGGGGTATCAACAGCGCAGTGACCGGTCAGACGGCGGTGCAGATCGATGCCTCGGCTCGGCTCTTCGACGCTCTCATTCCGTTTGGTTTGCTGGTGGTGAGCGTGTGTCTAGCCCTGCTCACCGTGGTGTTCCGCTCGGTCCTCATTCCGCTCAGTGCCGCAGCCGGTTATCTGCTCTCGGTCGGGGCCGCGTTCGGTGCGGTGGTGGCCGTGTTCGAGTGGGGCTGGTTCGCCGATGTGTTGGGTGTGGAACGGACGGGACCGGTGATCAGCTTTCTGCCGATCATCTTGATGGGTGTGTTGTTCGGGCTGGCGATGGACTATCACATCTTCCTCGTCTCGAGGATGAAGGAGGACCACGCGCGCGGCGCGGCCGCACGTGAGGCCGTCATCAGTGGCTTCGTAGGGGTTGCCCCGGTTGTAGCTGCTGCGGCGCTCATCATGGCGAGCGTCTTCGCGGCCTTCGTCCTGGGTGAGGACGTGACAGTTAAGCCGATCGCACTCGGGTTGGCTGTGGGCGTCGTGGTTGACGCGTTCGTAGTGCGGATGACGCTCATCCCGGCGGTGCTGGCGTTGGTCGGCGAACAGGCGTGGCGCCTGCCCGCTCGCCTGGACGGGCTTGTACCGCACGTCGACGTCGAGGGCGCGGCGGTTGAGGAGGCGATGGAGCTGCGCTCGTGGCCGCGCCCGGGAACACCACCGGCGGTTGCCGCGCAAGGACTCACCGTCTTGGACGAGGACCGCGAGGCAATGTTCGATCCTGTTGATCTGACGGTCGAGCGCGGCCAATGGCTGCTGGTCGAGGGCACCCAGGGAGTCGGCAAGACGTCGCTTCTGCTCACTCTTGCCGGCCGCATGGCCGCTTTCGAGGGTCGTCTCAAGGTCAGCGGCCATTTGCTGCCGCACGAGCGTGTCGCAGTGCGGCACCGGGTAAGCCTTGCCGAGTTCGCACTGGTCAATCCGCTCGAGGAGGCGTTGAGCGTTGACCAGCACATTGCCGAGCGGCTCGGTTCGGCGAGCCTGGGACTCTGGGTGCGGCGCCGGCGCGTCGACGCGGTCCGCGACAGCCTCAACGACTTGGTTCACGACGCGGCGTCCGCCACTGGCAACGACACGTTCGAGGCCCTCGCCGGCGACTGCTTGGTCAGCCAGTTGACCCCGTTGCAGCGGTTGAGCCTCGGCGTGGCCCTCGCGGGCCTGTCCGATCCCGATGTGATCGTCGTCGACGCCATCGACGTGGTGCGAGACCCCGATGACCTGGACACGTTCTGGCGCGTCTTGGACCTACTGACCAGCCCTCACGACGTCGCCACCGGATCACCAACGGGTCGTGCGGCAGCGGCCATCGTCTTGTCCGCCCAGCCGGGGCTGCTGGCTCCCGACCACGTTCGGCGTTGCGAACTTGTCGCCACCCGCCGGCCGCGGACCGGCCGGGCGGCTGACCGAACGACCACCACCCGACCGACGGCCAGCCCCGGCCCCGTCTCGACCACGAGGTGACTGACTGATGTTTCCTTCCCCGTCCGTGCCCTGGTTCGAGCTTGCGCGGTTCCGCAGGAGCCGTGCGACCAAGGGCGCCGTGGTAGCCATTGTGCTGGTGCCGCTGATCTACGGGTCGCTGTACGTGCTGGCGAACTGGAATCCTTCGGACAACCTGGATCGACTGCACGCCGCGGTCGTTAACAACGACGAGATCGTCACCGTCGGGTCCGGCAAGGACGAGACCGATGTGGCGCTCGGTCGTGTCCTGGCGGCAGAACTGGTGTCCAGCGACGACGAGAACAACTACGACTGGCGTCTGACGAATGCTAAGGATGCCGCAGCCGGATTGGCTGACGGTGACTACGCGGCCGTCTTGACCATTCCCGCGGAATTCTCCGCCGACGCGGTCTCGGTCAGCGGCAACGATGCGACCGATACACGAACCGGCCACCTCGGGTGGGAGACCAACGACGCGTACAACTACATCAATGGCAACATCACATCATCGCTGGCTGCTAGGGCTACCGGCTCGCTGTCGGACCAGGTCACCGAGCAGTACCTCGACGGCCTGTACCAAGGGTTCAACGATACTCACAAGTCTTTGAAGCAGGCGTCTGTCGGTGCGGCGGATCTGGCCGCCGGGAGTGTCAGCTTGGCCTCGGGGGCGGGCCGAGTCAGTGACGGTGCCAGGCAGGTGTCCATAGGTACGACGGAGCTAGCCGTCGGAGCAGGGACGCTGGATGCCAGCGCGCGTCAGCTCGCAGGCGGGTCCGGCGAACTCAGTGATGCGACGACTCAGTTGGCTCAGGGTGCATCCGCGCTGAGTTCGAGTGCCCGTCAGCTCGATCAGGGAGCCACCAAGGTGAGTCGGGGAGCCGGCCAGGTCGCGGCCGGGTCACGCAAGCTGGCCACCAACGCTGACGCGTTGCGCGACGGTGCAACCAACGTCGCCAGCGGCGCGGACCAGTTGAGCAGGGGACTCGACACGACCAGTGGTTCGGCGAACCAGGTGTCCGCAGGTGCCGGCAGTTATGCCGCACAAATGCGTCAGCTTGCGGATGCATGCCCGCCCTCTCCGGCATTGGCCACGTACTGCGCGAACGTGCGGCAGGCTGCTGCGGGAGCCGACCAACTGGCTGTGAGCACGACCGCGCTCGCGACGGGAGTAAGCACGTTGGCCACCGGGGCCGACCCGCTCGTGGCAGGGTCGGCGCGGGTTGCCTCCGGCGCCGACGATCTGGCCGACGGGGCGGCGACGTTGAGTGAGGGTGCCAGTTCGGTGGCGAGCGGAACTCGAGACGTGGCCGCGGGCGCCGGGCGGTTGAGCCAAGGGGCGCGACGTCTCAACGAGGGTGCTGGCCGCACCGATGATGGCGCCGCACAACTCACCTCGGGCCTCGGTCAGTTGCAGCAGGGCACGGGAACGCTGGCCAGCAAGTCGACCCAGCTCGCCGCGGGCGGCGTCGAGGTTGCCGCCGGCGCGGACGAGGTGGCCGCCGGAAGCGATGATGTCGCCACTGGGAGTCGCGATCTGGACGCGGGATTGGCGCAAGGTGTGTTGGACGTGCCGACGTACAAGGCGGAAGATCGGATCACTTTGGCGCAGGCAGCTGCCGAACCGGTGCAAGCGGACGTGGTGCGTGCCCATGCGGTGAAGAACAACGGAGCCGCACTGGCGCCGTATTTTTCGTCGTTGGCCCTGTGGGTCGGTGCGTTGGCGATCTACTTGATGTTGCGCCCCCTGTCGGCACGGCTGCTCGGCACCACAACGCCCGCGTGGCGTGTCGCGCTGGCTGGGTTCGTGCCCGGCGCCACGCTGGCGCTCGTGCAGGTAGGCCTGCTCGTCGGGGTCCTGGAGCTTGTGGTGGGAATCGAGGCGGCCGATCCTTGGCGTCTGCTGGGTGTCGCTGTGGTCACGAGCGTCACGTTCGTAGCCATCAACCAGGCGTTGATCGCGCTGTTCGGGTCCGCGGGACGGTTCTTGGCGCTCATCTTCGTCGCCTTGCAGCTGACGGCGGCCGGTGGGACGTATCCGGTAGAGACCGCACCGGGGTTCTTCTCCGCCATCAGTGCGTGGATGCCGATGACTCATGCCGTGCAGGCCATGCGGAACGCGATCGCCGGCGGAGACGCCGCGATGGCCGGGGATGTGGCCGCACTGGTCTTGTGGATGGTCGCGGCGCTGGTGGTCTCGACGCTGGCCGCGAGCAAGCGCCGCAACGTGACGCAGCATGCCCTGCACCCGGCGTTGGTGATGTAGTCAGGCGCCATCTGGGTCTGGGGCGCAGCGGATTGCGGGCTCATGGACCGCAGCGGTCGTGAGGATGCGCGGTGCATCGGCGAGTCGGCGCCCCAACGGGATGAAGAAGTCCTTGTGCCTGCGGCGCAGGAGCCGGACATCGCAGCCCGAGGTACGCAGTCGCGCTTCCGTGTAGATGTCTGCGCGCGGCAGTCGTGCGGCGGATCCGGCACTGCTGGGCGTTGGTGACCTCTGGTCCTGGGCCGCGACGCCGCGAACCGTCACACAAAGTTGACTGGGGAGGAATGCTGCCGGCAAACCCGGAGCAGTCGAACGCGCTGCGCCTGAGGACATCCTCGGCGAGTGACGTCGGTAGTGGTGTACACATTGGATTCGGAGCCTTGGCAGGTCGGTGTTCGCCAAGACGAGAGGAGTAAGTCTCCTCTTCTTCGTCGCTCACATCGTCTTCGACCGCGCCGAGCAGCGCACCTGCGATCAGCACGCCTCCCACATCCAGGGACACCTCATCGGTCTCCGCCTGCTCGCTGTGGGTGCCGCGCGGGAACTGGTTGGGGGGTGAGCGTCGTCACGGCCGTCATCGGCACGCTGGCTTCGCTCGATCTTGAGCGCGCCGGCCATCGGTCTTTTGAACCGATCGCGAGCGAACCCACGGTCGGATGCATCTGTCATGGATGTTCAGCCGTTTGGTCGCACACGGGACTGCGTGTTCGGTGTGTCGTGAGTTCAGGTCAACTGCGGGGATCGAGTCCGGGCGCACGCGGCGCCTCCAGCGATCCTTGCACGGATCGAATGAACCGCCTCGGAACAATGAGGCGAGTTGTTGAGAGAGCGGGCAGCCGACTTCGGGGGTCGGCCGGCTGCCCGCCGTTCGGGGGAGAGGCGGCCTAGAACGCGGCCTCGTCGAGGTCCATCAGGGCGAGGTCGGTGGCCTCGGCGATGGCGCGCTCGGCGGTGATCCGCGGCAGGTTGGTCTGCGCGAAGAACTGCGCGGCCGCGACCTTGCCCTCGTAGAAGGCCTTGTCCTTGCCGGGGTCCCCGGCGAGCTTCTCCAGGGCGATCTCGGCCTGGTGCAGCAGCAGCCAGGCGCACACGACGTCACCGAGCGCCATCAGCAGGCGGCTGGTGTTGAGGCCGACCTTGTAGATGTTGCGCAGGTCGCCGCCCTCGGAGGAGGTGTCGGCCGACATGAGGTCGTTGATCATGTGGGCGACGATCGCGTTGGCGTCCTCGAGCGCGGTGGCCAGCAGCGCGCGCTCGTTCTTGAGCAGTGCGTTGCCGGACTCGGCGCCGATGAACGACTCGATCTCCTTGGCCAGGTGACCCAGCGCGCGGCCCTGGTCCTTGACGATCTTGCGGAAGAAGAAGTCCTGGCCCTGGATCGCGGTGGTGCCCTCGTAGAGGGTGTCGATCTTGGCGTCGCGGACGTACTGCTCGATCGGGTATTCCTGGAGGAACCCGGAGCCGCCGAAGGTCTGCAGCGACTCGGTGCCCAGCAGCACCCACGAGCGCTCCGAGCCGTAGCCCTTGACGATCGGCAGGAGCAGGTCGTTGACCGCAGCCGCCAGCTCGTCGGTCTCGCCGGCGTGCTCGGCCAGCATCACCTTGTCCTGCCAGGACGCGGTGTAGAGCACCAGCGAACGCATGGCCTCGGAGAACGACTTCTGCGTCATCAGCGAACGGCGCACGTCGGGGTGGTGGGTGATGGTGACGCGGGGTGCGGTCTTGTCGGCCGCCTGCGTCAGGTCGGCACCCTGGACGCGCGTCTTGGCGTAGTCGAGGGCGTTGAGGTAGCCGGTGGAGAGCGTGGCGATGGCCTTGGTGCCGACCATCATCCGCGCGTTCTCGATGACCTGGAACATCTGCGCGATGCCGTCGTGCACCTCGCCGAGCAGCCAGCCCTTCGCGGGCTCGCCGCCGCCGACCTGCGGGTCGCCGAAGGTGACCTCGCAGGTGTTGGAGACCTTGATGCCCATCTTGTGCTCGACGTTGGTGACGTAGACGCCGTTGCGCTCGCCGGTCAGCTCGCCGGTCTCGTGGTCGAAGTGGTACTTGGGAACCAGGAACAGCGAGAGGCCCTTGGTGCCCGGCCCGCCCACGCCCTCGACGCCCTCGGGGCGCGCGAGGACCATGTGCATGATGTTTTGTTGCAGGTCCGATTCTGCGGATGTGATGAAGCGCTTGACGCCCGTGATGTTCCACGAGCCGTCCTCGTTGAGGGTGGCCTTCGTGCGTCCGGCGCCGACGTCGGAGCCCGCGTCCGGCTCGGTCAGCATCATCGTCGAACCCCATTGCCGTTCGATGATGTGCGCGGCCATCAGCTTGTCTCGCTCGATGCCGTTGCGGAACAAGACGTCCGCCGATCCGCCACCGGTCGCGTACATCCAGATGGCGGGGTTCGCCCCAAGGAGCATCTCGTTGGCAGCCCACAGCACGGAGCTGGGGACTTCCATGCCGCCCAACGCGGCGGGTGCGTTCATGGTCCAGAAGCCGGACGCAATCCAGGCGTCGTAGCCCTTCTTGAACAAGGGCGGTACCGGGGCTGTGTGCGTGCCAGGGTCGAAGACGGGCGGGTTGCGGTCGCTGTCGACGTAGGACGCGGCCAGGTCATCACGCGCCAGGCGGTCGACCTCGGCGAGGATCTCGCGGGCGGTTCCGCCGTCGATCTCGGCGAAGGGGCCCTGCCCGAGGATGTCGTCGCGTCCGAGGACCTCGAAGAGGTTGAACTCGATGTCACGCACGTTGCTCCTGTAGTGACTCACCGGACTTCGGTTCCTTTCTCGTGAGCGCCGCCGCGGCGCCAGACCTTGACGAAACAGCTCGCCTGGGGCGACGTCATGACCCACGCTGATTGCGGCAACGTGATGACAGGCGTTGGTGGCAATATATATCACTAATGAGGATTTCATCATGTCAAGAAGCCCGCCGCCTTCTGGAAGGCACCCCAGCGCGTCGTTCGCGCTGCGCCGACTGGCGACGCGGGCGGCGCTTCGCGGGTTCCATGCAGGTGCGCGTCCCGACTGCTCCGATTCGGCAGGAACCGCAGTTGCGGCGGGCGCCCGCGCTGCGATGACGATCATTGATCGGGCAGCGGCACCCTCAGGAAGCGTGGGCGGTACTGCATCGGGTCGTTCACGATGCTGCCCACGTCCGTTCGATTGCGGCTGTAGGACACCACGACATCGCCGGGCCGCGCGAACAGGTCGGGGTGCGCCAACGGCATGTAGCGCAGTTGCCCGGTGACGATGTTGGACTCCAGGTGGGCAACATCGCGGCCCACATCGAACGGACCCCAAGGATGTGGGCCGGTCCACACAGTGACCTTGGAGCCGAGGAAGTCGTCGCGCTTGCTCAACGCATACCAGGTGCCATCACGCTCGAAGACCGACAGGGTTTGCGAGGTTCCCGCCTGATTGTCGATCAGTGCCACTGCCTCGTGCTCCGCGCGGGACCAGCGTGTCCCGGTCCAGTACTCCCAGGCTTGCTGGTCGTGAACGCTGTCAGGGCGAACGCGCGCCAGGTGCAGCGAGTAGCCGAACGTGAGCTCTTCTGTGCTGCCGGCTGTCCCGTACAGGTAGGTCCACCCTGCCTCGACCACCGACGCTGCCCCCCATGTCGGGCGCGTGACGTCGGCGTCGTCCGGGCCGAGGTCAGTAACCGAGATGAGCTGCGGTGCGCCTTCGCGAGGCACGATGAACACCGCGACCGCGGGTCCGATGTTCTCGAAATCGAAGGGACCGCTACCGGTGCTACGAACTCGCTGAGCCATGACCGAGACGAGGTCGTATCCGGGCCGAGTGGCGACATTCACCGACATGGGCCAGTAGCCGACGTCGACGCCGGTACCTGCGCGGTTCGGGATGAGAGCACCGGAGTCGGCTGGCAGCACCGCCTGGATGCAGCCCGGGTCGAACAGCAGCATCGAGTTGCGCACGAACGTGCGCTGACCGGTGGGCAGCCTACGCAGCGTGTCGCCGAACACGAGTAGCCGACGACCGTCTTGCAGGGCGGCGCTGGCGCCGACATCACCGCCCTCGAACTGACCCTCGCCCCGTAAGCGGGCAGAGATCCGGTTGAGGTCCGAGACCGAACTCACCCGACCCGTGGCCACGCACGGGGTTTGCATAGCGCTGTCGACGACGACAGCAGCCGAGGGCGATCGATCGCTGGGGATGAACGCGACAAGTCCGGCCACCATGATCGCGCTGGGAAGTACGACTGCGGCCACGCGCAAGCGCCAGCGACGTGTAAGGCGTCGTTTCGGCGGCGAATCTGCATCCCCTCGGGGGCTGGCGCCAATGGATGATGCGGCCGTAGCCAAACCTTGAGGTGACGTCTGCTTGCGCGAGCCGATGATGCCGTCACCGAGGGTGACGTGAGCGCGGACTCGTTCGCGCCGTGCCACCAGCATCGCCACGACGGCCACCACCAGCCACCCCATCAACACGGCCAGAGGTTGACGCAGCCCCGTACCGGTGAACAGCACCACGCTGTCGAGGGCGTTCACCGTCGCACCCGCTGGCGTCCAGTCCACGAGCTTGTTGAACGGTTCGGGAAGCAGGTGCGAGTCGATGCCCCACAACAACGGGGAGGCGACCACCACGAACAAGGTCAAGCCCACAGCCAGTCCGGCCAGACCCGCGAGCGCCCCCAACGCCAGCGTCAACAGCGCAGGCATCAAGATGCTGAGGCCCACGACGGCCGCCATCTCGATTCGTCTCGCCGTGGAGGGGGGCGAGAGCCACGACGCTCCGACCAGGCCCAAGATTCCGCACACCAACACCAACGTCACGACTCGTCCGGCACCCAGCCGCAGCCGGTTCGGTGCCGGACCCAACAGCACCGACACCAGCAGCGCCATGGCGAAGCCCGCCGCGCTGCTCGCCAACGCCGCTGCGGACACACGCTCACCACTCATGGTGGTAGCGGACACACGCGTGACCTGCACTCTCCGTCCGTTGCTGGCCAACACTTGGCGGACGTGATCCTCCACCGCGCCGTTCAGTTCCTCGTCACGGCTGGCGTTGAGGACGAGACGGTCAGTAGTGCCCGACAAATCCATCACCAGAGCGGCAACCACCACACCCTCGATGACCTGGTCTTCAGCGGCGTCGACACCGTCGCCGGCATCGCCGGCCAAGACGGCCAATGGACGGTCAGGCAGCGCGTTCGCTCGCTCAGCCAACGCCGAGCTCACCACGGGCGACGCCACAATCAACAGTGGAGCCTCGTGCAGTCTCGCGTCCTGTCCAGGACCCACCAGCATGCTCACCAGTACGGCGTGTGCCCCAAGAAGCAGCACGCACCCGGCGACCACAGGTGCGGGAAAGGCACGCCGCACCCAACGATGCCCCCGACAGCCCGCCGTCGACCGATTGTCGTGGCGGGTAGATCGCAGTCTGTCGAGAAGTTTGTCCATGCTGCTGAGGTCCTGGGCTCTACACGACAGTGTGCGCGGCGCGACTGAATGTCATCGGCGTGCGCAAGGACTCGTCGCCGCCAGCGGCCGCGAGCACGACTCCGTCAACGCGCAACGCCATCGCGCACACCTCCTCGCGCCTCGTCCATGCCACGACACGGCCTCCTCATCCACTGGAAGTGATGAAATCATCAACTTCGCCTGGGTGATCTGTCAAGGCAGGTCCGACCCTCGGCCACTTGGCAAGACAGCCCTCATGGACCGAGAGCGGATGTGCGGCTCCCGGGCGCGGGGCGCGGGCGCTGTCGTTCGCCCAGGGGGCGCTCCTTGTGATCTTTGAGAACTGATGATTTCCTCAGTTATAGATACTATCGTCACCGTGGATCCACGATTCCGAGCAACGCGAGAGGCCACACATGTTCGGCAGCCACCTGCACAATGACACCGACGACCACCGCGAGCCCGCTGCAACACAGCGCAGCGCCTCGCGTCGGGTGAGAGTCGGAGTCGTCACCCTGATCTTGATCGGGACCCTCGGTTGGGCAGGAGCCCAGGCGCTAGGCGGCGACGAAAGCGCAGGCGTGAACTGCCAAACCTCCAGCGTCAACGTGGCCGTGGCCCCAGCCATGGCGGACCTGGTCGAGGAGGCAGTGGACTCCCTTTCCACCGACAGTCGATGCGTCGAGATCAACGTCACGACCGCTACGGTCGCTGACGTCGCGGTAGGTCTGGAGGAGGCTCCCGACGACGACAGTGCGCTGCCCGATCTTTGGGTCCCCGACTCTCCGGCTTGGCACAGCGTGCTTGTGACCCACGACCGCGCCGGCACCGTCCTTGTCCCAACACTCGCGACGACGCCGGTCGCGCTGGCTGGTGGAATCAAGGAACAAGCGGGCGCAGCCTGGTCGGACGTCCTCGCCTCACCTCACCTGGAGATCTCTGACCCCAGCAGTGACGGCGCGTCTGCCATGGCGCTCGTCACACCCTTCGGCGAGGGCGACCCGACGGCGGCGCAGGAAACCATGGTTCCCCTTGCCCAACGGTTTGGCGACAACCTCGCCTCGGGCACCGTCGGCAAGGTGACCGTTGACAACCTCGAGCTCGGGAGCGCCAAGATGGTGCCTGTCACGGAGCGTGATTTCCTGATCGCCAAGCGCGGCAACGACTCCCTTCAGTGGCGCGTGCCTGGCGACGGGTTCGCCGTTCTCAACTACCCGCTCGTCCAGGTCGCCGAACCAGTTGGCGTCAGCTTCGCGATCAACAGTGCGGCAGGGGTGGACGTAGTGGCCCGCACCGGTGAGCGGATTGCTGATTGGTTCAAGACCACGGAGGGCGTGCGGGCCATTGCCGAAGACCACCTCCGAGGCCCCGATGGCGCTCCGCTCCCTGAGAGTCAGGACGCAAGCGCAGAGAAGCAGTTGGCTACGGTGCCGCAAACACAGGTCGACGCGGTGATAAAGCGCTTCAACGCACTCAAGGTCCCCTCCAGCATCCTGGCACTCGTCGAGACCTCGGACTCCATGGCAACTCAGTTCGGAGTCATGAGCAAGATCGAGTTGGCGGCTGACGCCTCCAAGACCGCACTGGAGGTCTTCCCAGACGCGGTGCGTCTCGGGTTCCGGGTCTTCTCGACCAACCAGGCGCCCAACGGCCAGGACTGGCGCGAGGTGGCCCCGCTACGTCGACTCGATGCCCCGGTGGGGCCTGGGCGCATCCACAAGGACCTCCTCAAACAACAGATTGATGCTCTCCCCAGCCAGACTCGCGGCGGAGCCGGTCTCTACGACTCCATCTTGGCCGCTTACCAGGAGGCCGTGCGGCAGTACAACCCGTACTACCAGAACTCCTTGGTGATCTTCACCGACGGCCCCAACGACGACCCGGCCTCGATCTCACTCGAGGAGCTCAAGCTTGAGCTGCAGAAGATGCAGAACCCCGATAGGCCAGTGCGCATCATCGCTATCGGCCTCAGCGCGGACGCAGACCTGGGGTCCCTGCAGCAGATCGCCGCGACTTCGGAAGAGAACGCATATTATCGAGGCGCTCATCAGGTACTGCAACCAGGAGACATCCTCAACATCCTGGCTTCTACCTTGTTGAGCCGCTGAGTCCTCGCCCGAGTGTTGGGGACCCAGCGGTAACGAACCAATGCGTACGCGCTCGCCCTGCTTCGTCGAGCGCATGCTGCGGAGGACCGTGACGGGGGAACGTCGACCCCAGGGCCTTGGGCATCCGACTCGTATCGGCAATCCGTGAGTGTGGAGGTCGACGCTGGCGACGCACGCCCATAGCTAGTCGAGCGCCCGTAGATCAGACTGACGACAGCCGAACCCTCAACCCGCCACACGCGTAGAGCACCTGCCTGGTCACGAGCGCCGTAGCATCGGCGCAAAGGAGTTCGGGGGTGGGTACGTCGTCCTCGTAGCTGCCCCGCCTGAGCGTCACAACCTTCTGGGCGGTCGCGTGAGTCAGGGACGATGCGCGTGCGTTCGCCGCGAGGTGCAGGTCAATGGCGACCGGACCAGGTTTGATCGCATGGACGCTGACGCCGTGGTGGCCAAGCTCTAGCGCCCAAGTGCGGTCCATCATGCGCGAGTGCGGCTCGGATGGCGCATACGCCGTCCGTCGCTCCTTCCCGGGTGTTGCCCCGGCGGAGACGCTCACAATCCGACCGAATCCACTCGATGTCATCCCGGGCAACACGGCTCGAGCGCATTGCACGGCGAGCTGCACACTCTGCTGGTGGATTCTTTCGTTATCCTCGCTCCACCGTCCCTCAAGACGTGCCGAGAGGTCAGGGTGAACGCTGTTGACGAGTCTTGTGACCCGCCCAGCGTGGAGAACGGATTCCAGTGCCTCGTTTACTTCATCTGTGTTTGTGAGGTTGACCCGGACAGACGTCCCGACGCTCGCCCGGTCGTCGCTCAGTACGACGACATCCCAATCCCGCGCAATCCCGAGTCGGGCGACGCTCACTGCGATGCCCGCGGCGCCGCCGGTCACGAGCATTCGGGGTCGTTGAGACTTCACGGTGACTTCTCGTACGGCGAACAGCGTGGAAGCGTCATGCGTCTACTGGAAGTCCCAGACGCTCGATGATCGCTTCGCGCGTGATTCCGAACGTATCGACTACGCGTACCCGACCTCTGGTCAGGTCGAAGGTCGCAAGCTCGGTGTATATCCGAGAGACGCATCCCAGTCCGGTCAGTGGATAGGTGCACGAGGGCACCAGCTTCTGGTCACCGTCGCGAGTGAAGAGCGACATCATCACGAACACCTGCTTGGCGCCGACCGCGAGCTCCATAGCCCCGCCCACAGCGGGGATCGCATCGGACTCGCCGGTGTGCCAGTTCGCGATGTCGCCGGCATGCGACACCTGAAACGCGCCGAGAACGGCAACGTCCAAGTGGCCACCACGCATCATGGCGAAGGAGTCGGCATGGTGGAAGTACGACGACCCAGGCAGCTCCGTCACCGGCGCCTTGCCGGCGTTGGTGAGATCGCGATCGACCTGGTCACCGATGGCCTCAGGTCCCATGTTCAGCATGCCGTTCTCGGTGTGGAGGACGATGCCGGAGTCTGGTGGAAGGTAGTTGGCGACGCTGGTGGGTTGGCCGATACCAAGGTTGACGAAGGATCCTGGCGGGATGTCCCGGGCAACGGCGCGAGCCAGCTGGGCGCGTGTGCGGGGGGCAGTCATCTGGTAACGACCCGGTCGACATAGATGCAGGGCGTGACAATGGTCTCGGGGTCCAGGGCGCCGGTAGGAACCACTTGGGCGACCTCGACGATGACCGTCGCGGCGGCGGTTGCCATGACGGGTCCGAAGTTGCGGGCGGTCTTGCGGTATACGACGTTGCCCAAGCCGTCAGCTTGATGGGCGCCAATGAGGGCGACGTCTCCCCGGAGCGGGTGCTCGAGGACATGGATGCGGCCGTCGATGAGCCGCGACTCCTTGCCCTCGGCGAGCGGGGTGCCCACCGTGACGGGGCAGTAGAAGCCACCGATCCCGGCGCCGGCGGCACGCATGCGCTCGGCCAGATTGCCCTGTGTCACGAGCTCAAGCTGGATCTTGCCCGTCCGGAAGAGATCGTCGAAGACCCACGAGTCTGCTTGGCGCGGGTAGGAGCAGACCATTTTGCGGACCCGCCCCTCGGCAAGCAGCGCGGCGAGGCCCGTCGTGCCGTTGCCGGCATTGTTAGACACGACGGTGAGCTCGGTGGCGCCCTGGCGGATGAGTGCGTCAATGAGGGTCTCGGCCATACCGGCTGGTCCGAATCCGCCGACCAGCACGGTCGCTCCATCGGCGATGTCTGCCACTGCCTCGTCGGCGTCTTGGCAGATCACGGCTCTCATCGGGGACCTCCGGTCCTGGCGACGTTCTCCAGCACAACTGCGAGGCCCTGTCCAACACCAATACAGATAGCTGCGACTCCCCATCGATCGCCGGATTCACGAAGCCGATGCGCCAAAGTGCCGATGATTCGGCCGCCGGATGCGCCCAACGGGTGTCCGAGTGCGATCGCTCCGCCACAGGAGTTGACCAGGTTGGGGTCGCGAAGGCCACGGTCCAGCCAGGCGTCTATGCAAGCCAAAGCCTGGACGGCGAAGGCCTCGTTGAGCTCGACCGCGGAAACCTCACCCCACGAGATCCCGGCGCGACGCAGCGCCTTCTCGGCTGCTTCCACTGGGGCATAGCCGAAATCCTGCGGTGCCAGCGCGTGGGCACCCCGGCCGGCGACGCGTGCGAGCGGGTCTACGCCCAGATCGATCTGGCCGGAAGCCAGAAGGAGAGCGGAGGCTCCATCGCTCAAGGGAGAAGCGTTCCCAGCGCTGATGGTGCCACCTGCACCTGCGGACCGAAAAGCGGTGGGAAGGGTGGCGAGCATTTCGGCGGTCGTGCCGGGCCGTATGCCCTCATCGCGAGCCAACTGCTCCATCGGGACGATCAGGTCAGCATAGAACCCGCCCTCCCAGGCTTCGTGAGCCAGGGCCTGGGACCGAGCCGCGAACTCGTCCTGTCGTGCCCTGCTGATGCCGAACTTCTCGCCCAATAGCTCGTTGCACTCGCCCAGGCTTGTGGTCCATTCGAGCGGCATCGCCTCGTTGACGAGTCGCCAGCCAAGAGTAGTGGAGACGGCGGACACGTCGCCGGCGGGAAATGGGTGAGTCGGCTTTGGCAGGACCCATGGTGCTCGGGTCATCGACTCGACGCCGCCCGCAAGCACTATGTCGGCGTCGCCTGTCTCAATCGTGCGGGATGCGACAAGGGCAGCCTCCAGCGAGGAGCCGCACAATCGATTGACGGTCGTGCCCGGAACGCTGGTTGGGAGACCAGCGAGGAGCGTAGCCATCCGGGCAACGTTGCGGTTGTCCTCGCCCGCCTGGTTTCCACAACCAAGGACGACGTCGCCGATGCACGCGGGGTCGAGGCCGGGAGCTCGTGCGACCACTCCCCGAATCGCCACAGCCGCCAGGTCATCGGGACGTACGCCGGCCAGCGCACCGCCGAAGCGCCCGAAGGGGGTGCGAGCCGCCGCGTAGACGTAGGCGCTCTGGGTCATGGCTGATCCGCCTCGGACGAGGGTGGGTGGGATCGATCGATCACCACAGGCAAAGAACTCAGCCTGTCGGGCATGCGCGGCGTCCTCCGGGAGCTCGGCGACACCATTCGGCGGAGAGCACTTCGCGCCCCCTGGCCGTCTCGGAACGATGACGCCACCGTGCATCTTCTCGAGTTCACAACTCGGGTCGTGTCGGCGCTCATGTCGAGATGCGCCTACGCTCCGCTGCCACCAGACCGCCACCGATGATGAGGCGTTGAATCTCGCTCGTCCCTTCGTAGAGGCGCATCAGGCGAACGTCGCGGTAGATGCGTTCGACGGGGGTCTCCCGCATGTAGCCGGTTCCGCCGTGAACCTGAACGGCGAGATCTGCTACTCGACCGACCATCTCAGTGCAGAACAGTTTGGCGACCGAAGGCGCGATTCGGATGTCCTCCCCAGAGACGTACGTGCGAGCGGCATCACGAACCAGCGCGCGACCGGCGGTCAAGTCCGTGCGCTGATCGGCCAGCATGGCCTGTACGAGCTGGAAGTCGCCGATCGAGGCGCTGCCTTGCTTCGCGGACGATGCGTACCTCACGGATTCATCGTGGGCGCGCTGAGCTGCTCCGACCGCGAGAGCCGCGAGGTGGATTCGACCCCTTGCCAACGAGGTCATCGCTGCCCGATAGCCGGCATTGGGCTCAGTGCCCACCAAGGCTTCGGCGCTGACTCTCACGCCAGTGAACGTGACGTCAGCGGTACGCGAGCCTTCTTGGCCCATCTTTGAATCGTGGGGTCCGACCTCAACTCCAGCCGTATTCGCCGGCACTAGAAAGACTGCGATGTCGCTCCCGCCCCCCGTGGACGTGACCCGAGCGAAGGTCACGAACAGTCCGGCGTCCGGCGCGTTGGTGATGAAACGCTTGGCGCCGTTCAAGACCCACTCGTCGCCCTCGCGGCTGGCGGTCGTGCGCAACCCAGACGGGTCGGAGCCGGCTCCCTGCTCGGTCAGGGCGAACGACGCGACGATCCCGCCGGCTGCGAGACCGGGTAGCCATCTTTTGCACTGCGCCTCGGTCCCGAACCCGACAAGGACCTGACCCGCGATCCCGTTGTTCGTTCCGAACATGGACCGCAATGAAAGTGACGTGTAGCCGAGCTCCATCGCCAACTCGACATCTTGGACTAGGTCGAGGCCAAGGCCGCCCCACTCCTGCGGGAGTGCGTAGCCGAACAAGCCCATGTCGGCAGCACGGGTCCGTAGGTCGGAAGGGATCTGGTCGCCGCGCATGATCTCGACTTCGCGTGGAACGACGTGCTGTCGCACGAACGCCCGGACCTGGTCGAGCACGTCAACGAAGACGTCCGCCGGGACGTGGGGGTTGCCGTTGTACATGTCTGTTCCTCCGCGCCGCTTACAGGATGGTTCGGTCTGACGGGCCGGATCAGCGAAAGGCTGCGTGGCCTGTGAGCGCTTGTCCAACGATCAGTGTGTGCATCTCGACCGTGCCCTCGTAGGTGAGAACCGACTCGAGGTTGTTTGCATGGCGCATGACCGGATACTCCGCCGAGATGCCGTTGGCCCCCAGCACACTGCGAGCCGTCCTGCAGGTCTCAAGTGCTGATCGGACGTTGTTGAGCTTGCCAAGGCTGACCTGCTCCGGCCGCAGCGTCCCGGCGTCCTTTCGTCGTCCCAGGTGAACGGCTAAGAGGACCGCCTTCGTGTACTCGAGGGTCATCTCGACCAGCTTCTGCTGGGTCAATTGGAATGCGGCGATCGGTTGACCGAATTGCACCCGGGAGCCGGCATAGTCCAGCGCCGTGCTGAGGGCGGTCCGTGCCGCTCCTGCAGCTCCCCAGACGATTCCATAGCGCGCCTCATTGAGGCAGCTGAGTGGCCCCTTGAGCCCAAGGACGTCAAGAGCTGCCGAGTCCGGCACCCTGACGGCGTCGAGGACAAGCTCACTGGTCACTGAGGCGCGCAGCGACTGCTTGTGTCGAATCTCCGGAGCAGAGAACCCGGGTGCCGTAGTCGGCACGACGAATCCTCGTACGCCATCGCGAGTCGTCGCCCAGACGATGGCGACGTCAGCGATGGTGCCGTTGGTGATCCACATCTTCCGGCCGGTGATGACCCAGTCGGCTCCATCTCGTTCGGCTCTGGTTCGCATGCTGCCAGGGTCCGAACCGGAGTCAGGTTCCGTCAGGCCGAAGCAGCCGATCGCCTTACCGGCGGCCATCTGAGGCAGCCACTGTTCTTTCTGCTCCTCGCTTCCCCATCGCCAGATGGCGTACATGGCGAGTGAGCCTTGGACCGAGACAAGGGACCGCACGCCAGAGTCCGCCGATTCGAGCTCGAGGCAGGCCAACCCGTAGTCGACCGCCGACATCCCGGCGCATCCGTAACCCTCTAGGTGCATCCCGAGTAGGCCCGCGGCGCCGAGGTCCTCAGTCAAGCCGCGGATGTCTTCAATCTCGCCGCGTTCGAACCAATCGGCGACGAAGGGAGCAATTCGACGCTCGCTCAGGTTGCGGACCGAGGCCCGCACTGCCTTTTCGTCATCGGTCAGCAAATCGTCGAGGCCTGCAACGTCCAGCGGATCGACCCGGGCTGTGTGAATGCCGTCTATGTTCACTCGGTCGACGCCCCTTCAGTGACGAAGTCGGCCACGAGGCGGTTGAACTCTTCAGCGTGCTCGATCTGGGCCCAGTGTCCGCACCTGTTGATGAGAACAAGTCGGGAGTTGGCAATCATCGAGACGAGACGCAGGGAGTTCTCGAAGTGCACGACTCTGTCGTCGCGCCCGTGAATGAGTAGAGCGGGTACGCCGATGCTGCGGACCTCGCTGGGCGATGGCGGTCGCGACACCGGTCCGGGCTTGCCGACGCCTTTCAGGAAGTTCTCCAAGTGGTCTGGTCGCGCACGGGCGGCTGCGGCCCTCATCTCAGCGAGCTCCACGGTGGCGAACCTGGGGGAGTAGGTCATGATCTCTACGAGACGTCGCATGGTGTCGGGGGTCGGGTTGCGGTAGCCCTCGACGAGTACCTTCAGGCCCTCGCTCGGCCCGTCTCCGGGGCCGAACATGGGGGGAACGTCCGGAAAGCTGGCGCTGCCCATCGTCACCAGGTGCGAGATCCGGTCGGGGTAGCGCGCAGCAGTAGCGACCGCGACCGCACCGCCCATGGAGTTCCCGACGAGGGCGACCTTCTCGATGCCGAGCTCGTCCAAGAACTCAATGACGGCGGCAGGATGGTCGTACTCGGCCGAGGGTGCAGAGTCGGACTTCCCCCAGCCTGGGGCATCCCAAGCCAGTATCCGGAACCGCTCGGCCAGCGGACCGATGTTCAGGTGAAAATTGCTCCACCCGGTTGCCCCTGGTCCGCTGCCGTGCAGAAACAAGATGGGGGTTCCCTTGCCAGCGTCGTGGTAGTGCAACTTCCAGGACGCGGTCTGGACGAAGTGGCTGGTGGAGGACTCAGTGAGTGCGTGCGTGGTAGTCATGGGCGGTGCTCCTCGGGGTGGCTGGCTTGTGGTCGACGGGACCTCAGGGCTACCGGGCTGGGATCGCAGTGGTGACTGAGAACCCGGCAATCCACTCGGGGACAGCGCGATAGAAGGAGGAAGTCACCTCGTACGTTCCGCGGCTGGCGAGCGCTGCGTAGGCTGCGATCCAGGTGCGGACCTCGTGCGAGGAGTGGCCGGCTTGATCGACGCACCACTCATTGCTCCACGTGTCGATGTCGGAGAGCCGGTTCTCGGCGAGGAGCGCGAGGAAGTCGGCGTCCCAATCAGGATTGAGCGGCGCGATGCTTGCAGTTCCAGCAGCCAGTTCGCGCCCAGTACGCAGGACTTTCTTCTCGCGGGCTGCACGCTCTTCCGCCGTAGGATTCCGACCAGCAATGAGACGCTCGGCGATCGCGGGCGGCGCGGTCGCGAGTTCAGGAACTGGCGGGTCGTGCGAAAGCCCTCCGGATCCCACTAGCAGGACTCGCTGATCGAGTTCTTCCAGGAAGCTGCCCATAACGTGACCGAGCTGGCGTGCGCGGCTGGCTGGTCCCAGGGGGACCGCGACCGAGTTGATGAAGACTGGGATGGTCGGCATCGCGGCGATGTCACCGAAAAGGATCTGAAGGGGCTGGGAGAACCCATGATCGACGTGCATCCGTTCGGACATGGCGACATCCACCCCGCTGTGCAGGACGTGCTCGACTAACGCGCGCGAGAGATCTGCGGGCACGTTCAGTGGCCCCGACTGGGTTCCGTAGTCGCCCACCGCACTTGCTTGCTGGCCGACGCAGAACGGCGGCATCATGTCGTAGAAGACGCCGTTGTAGTGGTCCGGTGCGAAAACCACGACAAGTTCAGGATCACAAGCCGCGATGAAGTTCCGGGCCCGCTGAAATTCGTTCTCCACCGCTGCTTCTACCTCGGGCGCTGGATGGTTCACGCCCATCAGAGGGGAGTGTGACGTGCCGACGAGTCCGACCAGCATTGGTTCCTCCGTTGAGTGGTGGCGGCTGTCACAGCAACCTAAGTCGGTAGGATCATGAGGTCTATGACGAAATCTTTGAGAGATAGATAGGCTCGTAGTTATGGATGAAGCGCCCCAGCCGGTCTCACACGACAAGCCCCTCGACAACGCCTTCACCCTCCAAAAGCTGGAAATTCTCTGCGCGGTGGTCGCTCACGGCGGCGTAGGCCGGGCCGCCGACGAGCTGTTCGTGTCCCAGCCCGTCGTCAGCGCCCACATCCGTTCGCTTGAGGACAAACTCGGGACGCGGCTCTTCGAGAAGGACGGTCGTGGAATCAGATTGACGGAGGCCGGAGAGCAGGTCCACCGATGGGCGCTGGACGTCTTGCGCAGTCGTCGGGAGCTTTCGCAGACCCTGCAGCATCTGCGTGGTGGGACTGCAGGCTCAGTGGCGGTCGCGGCCAGCATGTCAGCCGCGAACAGCGTGTTGACACCGATCCTCATAGACTTCCGGCGCGCCTTTCGAGATGTGCGGGTATCCGTCACGAACTCTTCGGTCGAGGTGGCGCTGGAGTTGACCCAGTCGGGCCGCGCGGACTTCTGTCTGGTCGGTAGCGATGCCGTTCTCGACTCGCGCGCCTATGAGGCAGAGCTGGTGGGCAGGCCGAGCTTCGTCCTGATCGCCTCGGTCGAGGACACCACCGTGCCGGATCGGGTTTCGGCGACGGACTTGGCGACGCTTCCCTTCATCACCCCGCCCGCTGGTCTCGCTATACGCCGAAGCCAAGAGGCAGCACTCGCGGAGCTCGGCGTTCACAATCGACGCGTCGAACTGGAACTGGGAAGCGCCGAGGCGATCATGCAGGCGGTGGTCGCTGGGCTAGGCGTCGCGCTGTTGTGGCGCATCTCCGCCGCGGCTGAGTTGGCCTCAGGCGCACTTCGCGAGGTGCACATCGACGGCACTTTGCAACCCGACAAGCTTTACGTCGTGACTCGCGCCGGCAAGCGGTTGACGCCGGCGCAGCGTCAGTTGAAGCAGGCCATCGTGGTGCGAACGCCGGGCCTCGTGGACTTGTGATGCCAGGCGTAGACCGGGCTGACCGAGCTGGGGTGACGACGTCAGCTGGCGGTCCGCCCGCCCTTCAGTGTTGGTTGGAGGGGTGAAGGCAACCCCAGATGAACCGCTCGATTTCGGCCAGCTGGGGGCTGTGCTGAAACTCCTCAGTCCGCGGTCGGGGCTGATCAATGTCGACGATCTGCTTAACCATGCCGGGGTGTGCCGACATGATGGCTACTCGGTCGGCCATAAAGACCGACTCGCGGATATCGTGGGTGACAAGGACGGCCGTCGTCCTGATGCTCGAGAGGATCGAGGCCACGTCGATCTGCAACCGCTCGCGTGTCAGGGCGTCGAGCGCGCTGAACGGCTCGTCCAGTAGCAGAACATCGGGACGTACAGCCAAAGCCCTCGCCACGTTCGCACGCTGCTGCATGCCACCTGAGATCTGACTCGGCAGGTAGTCTGCATATTGGCTCAGGCCGGTCAGCTCAAGCAACTCATCGACGGCGCGGTCGCGGGCGCTCCGAGAGTCGTAGATATCGCGGCCCGAGCGGAGCGATAGCCCGAAGGCGACGTTCTTCCTGACCGTGTACCAGGGCAACAGCGATGATCGCTGAAACACGTAGGACAGCCGTGGTGACTTACCAGACTGCGTGGGAAGGCTGACCTGACCCGAGGTGGCTGTGTCGAGTCCCTGGATGATGCGCAACAGGGTGGTCTTGCCACAGCCGGAGGGTCCGACAATGGCCAGGAACTCCCCTGCCTGAACGCTGAGAGACACGCTCTTGAGGACCGCCTGTTTGGCTGGGTCGAACACCTTGTCGACATTGTCGATCACCAGAGCTGGCTTAACCGCGTGAGCGGGGCTGGAATGAGTGGTGGGTGTTGTGGTCATGCCATCCCCCTATAAGCGCGGCGTTCGAAGAACTCAATGATGGAGGTCAGGGCGATGCCGAGGAACGCCAGCAAGACCGTGACAGCGAAGATGTTGGCGGTGTCGAAGGACTGGGCGGACCGTTGGAGATTGAGGCCAAGGCCAGCCGACGCACCGAACAGGTCTGCGACCACGACTCCGATCAAACCCCGACCGATGGCCAGCCGTAGTCCCGTGAGGATGAATGGCATCGCTCCAGGGAACAGAACCCGTCCAAATGTCTCCAATTTGGAGGCTTGAAAGACGACCGCCAGCTCCTTGTGGTCCACGCTGACCGCCCGCGCGCCTGAGACCGTGTTGATAAGGATGGGGAAGACACACAGCGCAACAACAACTGCGACCTTGGCCTGTAGTCCGAAGCCGAAGATGATGATGAATAGCGGTGCCAATCCCACGATGGGCGTGGCATACAACGCGTTCACCCAAGGATTGGCCCACCGGTAGGCGAGGGTGCTGGCTCCGATGAAGAGCCCTAGCGGAATCGCCACGGCGGCAGCGAGGGCGTAGCCAGCCGCGAATCCTTGCATGCTGATGGTGAGATCGGGCCAGATGCTTCCGGTCCGAAATACCTCGGACAGGGTTTGCCCGATAGTCGTGGGGGCTACGACAGTCAAAGGGTCAGGCTGGAAGACCCTGACCAAGATCTCCCACAGCACAAGGCCCGAGAGAATTGACACGAGGCCGTAGGGGGTTCGGTCGACGACGTGGCGACGCCAGCGACGGACCCGGGATGTGGGCACCCCTTGGTCAGACGGTGGTCTCTCGGTCTCTGATGCTCTCGAGATGTCCGTGCTGGTGACTGGCATCAGTCCTCCTGCGCCTGCTCGAGGTAGCTGTAGTCCATGTAGTCCTCTTCCGAAACAGGTTCTGAGAGGATGCCGAGGTCCATGTAGGCCGCGACCGTGTCGTCAAAGACGGCCGGATCGTGACGGTAGTTCTCGGGGAAGTAGGCGTCCTCTACTACCGGGTCATAGAAGTATGTCTCTAGACCGGCGAGTACGGCCTCGGGCGGGTTCTCGCTCAGCTCGGAGATGATGCGCACGGCCTCCTCTCGGTTGGTCTCGTCCTTGACCCATTCGGTCGTGCGGATCATTGCCCGCAGATATCCGGAGGCAACCTCCGGGTTGTCCTCGGCCCAACTACGCGACGCCTCGATGTCGGTAGTCATGATCCGGGGAACCTCACTGCCTTCCGGAGCGAAGCCCAAATCGTTGACGGCTCCGGACGCGATCACTGTTTCGACAGGAGGGTAGGTAGCGATCGTTGCCGCGGCCTGCCCGTTCTGAACTGCTGCAATGCGATCTGGTGTGGCGCCCAGTGCCACGTACGTCAGGTCCTTGGCTGGGTCTAGTCCAGCCGCCTCGGCCAACCGATCGAAGATCACCGTAGTGATGTCGGAGGTGCTGCCGAGAGCGATGGTTTTGCCCTTGAGTTGATCCCAGGACGTGATATCGGGATTGGCGATGACCGTCCAGATCGAGGCGTCCATCTGGGCAGCCAAACCGACGACGTCAGCTCCCTTGGATACTGCGGAGATGCCCTCGACGCCGATGTGCGAGATCTGCACCGCGCCTGACTGCATCCCACTAATGGCATCTGAACCCTTGGTGACGCTGATGTACTCCTTGACGGTGATGTCTTCGTCCTCAAGGTATCCGAGTTCCTCAGCCAGATGAGGCCAAAGTCCGGTCGTCATGCCGGCGACGGATTGCTCGGCGATAGTGATGCTGGAACCGCCAGGGCTTGCGGACTCCGAGTCTGAACCGCAAGCCGTCAGGCCGGCTACGGCCAGCGCGAGCGTCGCGAGAAGAGCGCTGGTGGTCCGCCTCGTGTTGTGGCGCTTCATTGCGTTCATTTGGTGGTTTCTCCTAGGTAGGCGGTGCGTCGGTCGGGTTCGGGAAGAGGTCGTCCGAGAATGGTGCAAAAAAGGTGCGTTGGGTCGGTGGGCGGTTCGGAACCGCTCCATCCGACGACGTGGTCGGGTCGAACCAAGACGAGTGAACGACCGGAGTAGACCCGCGGGTCAACCGGCTCCTCGAGGTGGAGGACCTCAAGCGGAATGTCGAGCTGCCCGGCGGCGGCTGCAAGCCCCTCGCCAACGGAGGGGTCGTCTCCGACGACGATGAGGGTGAAGTCGTCGCCGAGGCTGTCAAAGAGCGAAGAGCCGTCGGCGCGCCAGTGGTGCGGCACCCGGGCGCCGGGGTCCACAGATGGCACGTACTCGTCAATCGCAGTGATAGCGCTGACGCTTTCTGGGGTTTGCTCGTCCATGACGATTCCGGGGGATCCGATGTAACGGGCACCGAACTGGACTCCCTGGCTGAACCATTGCTGCCGGTCGACCTGCTGGATGCGGCGACCGACCTCGGCTCGGAGGCCATCGGCTTCGCTTCCGGTGTCTCGCAAAGCGGGGTCGCGCCCGACGCTGCTCATGTCGACGTCGATCTTGAGGGCGGCCCTGCTGGTCGCTTCGCCTACCGACCGACGCTCGGCGGCGTAGTCGTCGAGCACCCGATCATCCGCCCAGCCGCCCAGCAGAGCATTCAAGCGCCAGGACAGGGACATTGCGTCAACGATGCCTGTGTTCATGCCGAATCCGCCCAGTGGCAACCACAAGTGGGCGGCATCACCCGCCAGGAGGACACGTCCACTGCGGAACGTGTCGGCCACCAGTCGTCGAGCGGTCCAGCGCACGACGCTGAACACCTCCACATCGAACTCGGCGCCCAGTGCTTCGTGGAGGACGACGGTGCTGTCGACGTCGTCGGGGTCGGACCCGTGAGGCACCTTCGCGTGACACAGGAAGAGTCCTGAGCCGTCGAGACGTAGACAGCTACCTCGGTAGGTCTGGCCGTACCACCAATACATCCAGCCTGGTCGCTCGCCGAGTCGCGCGGCGAGGGCCGGCGATCGGAAGTAGATCGAGTGGCGCCGCTCGCTGGCTTCGCCGTCTCCTTGCAGTTGAGCGCCGATAGAGCGGCGCACCACACTGGTGCCGCCGTCACAGCCGGCGACGTAGTCAGCCTCGACCTCATAGACATGGCCGGTCGCAACCTCGCGGACGGTGACCATGGCCCGGTCCTCCGTTTGAGTCACAGCCACGACCTCATGCCCCCGGCGCAGTTCGGCATGCTCGGCGCTTGCCACGGCTCCGTCGAGGATGGGCTCCAGGAAAATCTGCGAAATGCGGTGCTGGGGCTCCGGGGTGGGCCAGTCGCTGAACTCGTGGGCGGTGCCAGCGAGGATTTCGTTACTGGAAGAGAACCGGAACCGAGTCAACTCATGTCCGGTCAGGCTTGTGCAGTAGACGACGTCGGTGGCGTGATCACCAGGCAATCCAGAGCGACGAATGGCATCGGAGAGTCCGAGACGACGGAAATACTCCATGGACCGAGCGTTCGTTGTGTTGCATCGCGGGTTGACCGTCGTGGTCTCGGAACTGTCGAGCACGAGCACCCGGGTACCTCGACGGGCAAGATCGAGCGCCAGGGTCATACCCACCGGGCCCGCGCCAACGACGACGACCGGGTAGCGCTCGGTGGAGCGAGCAGCCGGCTCACGTGTGATGGAGGTCATAGAAGAAGGCTAGGTAGCGTTCACCACATAGGTCCAAGACAAAAATCATACGCGTTCCATTGCCCAAAGCCTATGAGTCTGTCTATGGCACAAGGAGGAGTGGGATCGCCCACGCGTAGAGGTCGGGCCAACACGATGGGGGGGCGAGCCCCCTGGGCGTGTCCATGGTCTTCGGTCGTGATGAACCCGGTCTTGCAGATAGCTCAGTGACACGACCAGCCCTGAGCTAGGCGCGTCGGAGCCCACGAGAGGGCCGGAGTGAACTGCCATCGACGATCCGTGCGTGGCTAGCGCGTCATCGTGGTATCGACCGGGGGCGGCGGCCAACTGATCGCTGAGATCTGCGTGCCAATCCGACAACATGCCGAGTGCTGCGCTGGCATTGGTGGACCGCTGTGAACAGCGGTTGGGCTAGGCGTTCGCCAACAGAAAGAGTGCAGCGTCGCCAGGCTGTACGGCAGCGCCGCGACCCGATCTGGCGACGACCATAGGGACGGTTGTTGGCCGCACGGACTAACCCACTGGTTGTGTTGCCAGGTTGAGCGCGATGTCGTAGATCAAGTCCTCTTGGCCGCCAACGAGACGGCGCCGACCGCACTCCATCAAGAGATCACGAACGTCCACACCGTGGCGTTCGGCAGCGATTTCGGCGTGCCGGAGGAACGACGAATAGACCCCGGCGTACCCCAGCGTCAGGGTCTCGCGGTCGACCCGGACCGGACGGTCCTGCAAGGGGCGCACGATGTCGTCGGCGGCATCCTGGAGTCGGAACAGGTCGCAGCCGTGCTTGAAGCCGAGCAAGTCGGCGACCGCGACGAACGGCTCAATGGGGCAGTTCCCTGCCCCCGCGCCGTGGCCCGCGAGCGAAGCGTCAACCCGAAAGGCGCCGTTCTCGACAGCGACGATGCTGTTCGCCACCGACAGGGAGAGGTTCTCGTGGGCGTGGATGCCGATCTCGGTCTGCGGGTCCAAAACGTCACGATAGGCCTGAACGCGGGTTGCGATGTCGTTCATGGTGAGTCGGCCGCCGGAGTCGGTGACATAGACACAGCTGGCGCCGTAGGACTCCATTAGCTTGGCCTGGCGCGCCAGCTCCTCCGGCGGCGCCATGTGGGAGAGCATCAGGAACCCCGCGACGTCCATGCCCAGCTCACGGGCAGCGGCGATGTGCTGAGCGGAGATGTCCGCCTCGGTGCAGTGTGTCGCGACCCGGACCGACCTCACCCCCAGCTCGTAGGCCTTTCTCAGCTCATGGATGGTGCCCACGCCTGGAAGCAGCAGGGTGGTGAGTCGAGCGTTCTTCAACACCGAGGCGGCCGCCTCGATCCAGTCCCAGTCGGTGTGGCTACCGGGACCGTAGTTGAGCGAGGACCCGGCCAGCCCATCTCCATGGGCGACCTCGATGGCATCGACTCCGGAGTCGTCGAGAGCGACGACGATCCTCTGCACGTCCTTGGGAGTGATCCGGTGCCGAACAGCGTGCATGCCGTCACGCAGTGTGACGTCCTGGATGAAGATGGGGGTGCTCATGCTGAAGCCTTTCGTGCAGCGATTCGCTCGGCCACCTGCAGCGCGGCGGAGGTCATGATGTCGAGGTTGCCCGCATAGGCCGGCAGGTAGTGCGCAGCGCCCTCGACCTCGAGGAACACCGACACCTGGTGAGTGGGACGAGGAGTTCCCTCGGCAAGCAACGTCTCAACGGGCTGGTCGTCCGGGATCTCGCTGATCTGTACCTGCTGCTTGAGGCGATAGCCGGGCACGTACGCCGCTACGTCGGCGACCATCTTCTCCACCGACGAGATGATCTGCTCGCGGACCACGGGGTCGGGCGCGTGCACGAGGGCGAAGACGGTGTCGCGCATCATCAGCGGGGGTTCGGCGGGGTTGAGGATGATGACTGCCTTGCCCCGCTCTGCTCCGCCGACCTGGGTGATAGCAGCCGAAGTGGTCTCGGTGAACTCATCGATGTTGGCTCGAGTGCCGGGCCCGGCCGACTTGCTGGCTATGGAGGCCACGATCTCTGCGTATGCCACCGGGGTGACTCGGGCGACGGCTGCCACCACCGGGATGGTGGCTTGGCCGCCGCAGGTGACCATGTTGACGTTGGGTGCCTCCAGGTGATCCTCAAGGTTGACTGCAGGTACGACGTACGGCCCGACCGCGGCCGGAGTGAGGTCGATGAGTCGCTTCCCCAGCGGCGCGAGCAGTGCTGCGTTCGCCTGGTGGGCCTTGGCTGAGGTGGCGTCGAAGATGATGTCGATCTCGTGAAAGTCCGGCAGTGCCATCAGTCCGGCCACTCCTTCATGAGTCGTCCGGACGCCCATCCGCGCGGCACGGGAGAGCCCGTCGGAGGCGGGGTCGATGCCCACCATGGCCCCCATCTCAAGGTGCTGCGCGTTGCGTAGCACCTTGATCATCAGGTCGGTGCCGATGTTGCCCGAGCCGATGATGGCAACCTTTGTCCTGCTCATGATTCCTCCTGGGTGAATGTGCACGACACGGATCCGAGATCCGTGACTGATGCGGTGACGAGGGCTCCAGCGGTGACCGGCCGCATGGGGCCGAGTGCGCCGGAGAGGATGACCTGACCGGCGCCAAGCGGCTCACCCAGGTCGCGGGCCTTGCGGGCCAGCCACTGAAGGGCCAGTAGTGGGTCGCCCATACAGGCCGCTCCTGTCCCGGCGGATTCCTCCTGATCCGTGACCGTCATGGACATCACGACGTCACGTGGGTCGAACTCGTCGAGGGTGCGACGGTCAGACCCGAGCACATATGCGCCCGATGAGGCGTTGTCAGCGACAGTGTCGGTGAAAGAGATGTTCCAGTCGGCGATGCGGCTGTCGCAGATCTCCAGGGCTGCCACTGCGTAGGCGACCGCCGCACGGACCTGTTCGATCTCGAGGTCACCCTCGGCCAGCTCGTGCTCGAGGACGAAGGCGATCTCCGCCTCCACCTTGGGTTGCAGGAACGCGCGGATAGGGACCGCGGCGCCGTTGGCGTGTGCCATGTCGTCCAGGAGGACACCGAAGTCGGGCTGGTCCACGCCAAGCTGTTCCTGCACGGCGTCAGAGGTCAGGCCGACCTTGCGACCGGTGATCCTGGCGCCCTCGGCTACCCGTCGGGCGACACCCGCGCGCTGCACCGCGTAGGCCGCGTGGACGTTCCCTCCGATGAGGTCTCGCACGGGTGTGCAAGGCGCCCTCCGGAGAGTGGCGTCACCAAGTCTGGCCGCAGCGGAACGGATCTGCTCGTCCATGGGCGCGTTTGTGGTCATGTCACGAAGCCTGCCGGCCATGGTGCCGCCGTGTCGCCAAGTACGTTCCAGTCAGTGGAACATGGATCGCTTCAGCTCCTGGAGAGCTCTTGGCGGATCAGCGTGGCGGAAATTCGCTGGGCGGTCGAGCCGACGCGAGTCGCGTGCAAACGAGGGTTGAACCGGGTGACCGGGCCTGCCACGCTCACGGCAGCCACAACGTCGTCGTCGGGGCCGAACACTGGCGCACCGACGCAGACCAAGCCCACGGTCGACTCCTCAAACTCGAACGCGACTCCGGTTTCACGAACCTGCTGCAGCTGAGCCATGAGAAGGCCGGGAGCCGTCAGGGTCCGAGGTGCCCGGCGCTGCAGGCCATCGGCGATGACGTTCTCCACCACCTCGGGTGGGGCGTGCGCGAGAAGTGCCTTGCCGACCGCTGTGCAATGCAGGCCGAGACGCCCTCCTGCGCGCGACGGTGCAGTGACCTGGCGATGACCCACCACCTTGGCGACATAGACGACCTCCGCTCCTTCGCGCACCCCCAGATGAACGGTCTCGTCCACCGCTGCCCGCAGCTCTTGGAGGTAGGGCATGGCTACCTCCAAGAGGTCGCGCTCGACAGATGCCCGCATTCCGAGCTCGAACATCAGTCGACCCAGCCGGTAGCGGTCGTCATGACGCTCTAGGAGGCCCGTCGCCACGAGGTCACCGCAGAGTCGGTGCAGGGTGCCTTTAGGCAATCCAGTGCGACGACCCAGCTCGATCAGACGAACGCCACGATCCTCAGGGGTGAAGGCCCGGAGAACAAGGACGGTCTTGCCGAGCACCGTCGTCACGTCCGGCCCTGGATGTCTCGGCGACGTCATGAGTCTCACTCAAAGTCGGGAAGCTCGGGGAGAGGCCGCCGACAGATCTCCGCTGCCTCCGCTGCGGTCATACCCAAGGCCCGCAGGACCCTCTCGGTGAAACGGTCCGAGACATCTGCATCGTCCAGGGTGGGGTCGGATTCGAGCATCTGCATCAGCCCGAGGAGTGCCCCACCTACTGCCATGAGGCCGAGTTCGACGTCGTCGAGGTCGAAACGTCCCGCATCGAAGGCGACCTTCAGGTCGTGGCGCGCACGCGGTGCGAGGCCCTCCTCGTGGACAAGGAGCTGGGTTCCCTTGTGGAGCAGGACCCTCACCTGTTCGGGCAGGCGGCGCTGCAGCCGACCGGTGAGCCTGAAGCTGGCCGCAAACACTTCAGCAGGGTCCTCGATCCCGGCCACCAGTTCGTCCCGCAGTAGCGCGTAGGCCTGGAGGGTCGAGGTAACGGCCTCCTCGAACAGCTCATCCTTGGACTCGAAATGGTTGTAGAAGGAGCCAAACCCCACATCGGCTCGGTCCGTCAGGTCCTGGATGCTCACCGTCGTGCGCCCCTCGGCGAGGAAGCCTTGAGCCGCCGCAATCAAAGCCTGGCGGGTGCGCGCCTTACGGCGGTCCACCCTGCCAGGAGCAGGTGCGCTCTGCGCATCTGGTCCAGCGCTCATCGTCGACCTTCCAGTGGGCACTCGGACCTGCTCATCCTACCGAGCCACGGCCCGGTCGCACGGCGCCCCCGGCCGGCACGCCAAGGCTCGCCCGGGTGCCGACCTCTCGCCCACCATCAGGCGCTCTTCCCGCCACGGAGTCGATAGGCCAGGTCGTCGATGTCTCGGGGCAGAGCGTCGGCTCGCCACACGACATGTGTGTCGGCACGCACAATGAGCAACTTGTGCTTGAACGCCGGGTCGGCTGGGACGGGCACATCGACGACCGTCAGTGGTAGACGCGTGTCAAGCAGCGCAGTGAGATCCACTTCCGGTGCGAAGCGGATGAGGGTGTAGTCAGGGCCGAGGAAGTCGAGGATGCTCTTGTCGCCGATCCAAAAGTGAGGAAGCCGGCAACCCGGCACTGTGGAGGGGACGTGGCCGCCCATGTCGTAGGCGGGAGCATCCTCGCCGTCGCTGACGATGATCGGCGAGCTGGCGTAGTAGTAGCCGAAGTTGAGGCCTTCGGGGGACATCTGCGCGAGGTTGATGTTAAACAGCTTCTCTCCGAGACGTCGCCGCATGAGGCGTCCGACCACGTGACGTGCGCCCAGAGCCTTGGGGATGGACCGAGCGGAGATGGCCACAGCGTTCTCCTCCAGCTTGCCCATCGCCAGGCGCGAGACCTGGTCGGTGATGGGGAGCCGCTCGGCTTCGTAGGCTTCAAGGATCGTCGGCTCGGCCCAGCCGTTGACGACGGCGCTGAGCAACCACGAGAGGTTCATCGCGTCGGCGATGCCAGCGTTCATGCCGTACCCGGCGTAGGGAACCCACAGGTGGGCGGCGTCGCCCGCAACGAAGACACGACCGTCTCGGAATCGATCCGCCACGAGGCGGCGGCCCACCCAGTCCTCGTGCCGGAGCACTTCGAAGGCGAAGTCGGGTCCGACGCCAAGCACGTCGCGAATCGACTGTTCGAGGTCGACGACCTCGAAGTCGGTCTCTCCGGCAGGCACGGCCCGGTGGATCAACCAGAGGTCATCGCCATTGATTGCCACGACGACGCCTCGGGCCTTGTGGTTCACGACCCAGCTCATCCAGGCGGGGCGGCGGTCCCCGAAAAGGCTCCTGATCTCTCCCGAGCGCACCAGGCTGGTGCGGGTCCGGGCGATCTCGGCGTCCCCGGTCAGCTTCACCCCCATGGTCTTGCGAACCTGGCTCGAGCCGCCGTCGCACCCCACGAGGTAGCCCCCGCGCAGGTCGAAGGCTCGGTCATCGTCGAGTGCCCGGCAGTGAACGGTGACGCCGTCGTCGTCCTGGGTGTAGCCCTCGATCTGCGTGCGCGGCATGAAGCGCACGTTCGGCAGGCTGGTCAGCTTGGCGCGCAGGATCGGCTCGAGCCACAGCTGGCTCTCACGGACCATCGGCTCCGGAGTGGGCCACTCACTGTCGTGGAACCCGGGCTGGGAGCGCTCGACACGAGACGGCATGACGATACGAGTAAGCTCGGGCCCGGAGAGGCTGGACGCGTAGATCGTGTCGGTCGGGTAGTCATCGGGCAGACCTGCTGCGCGCACCTGGTCGGCGATGCCGAATCGCCGGAACGTCTCCATGGTGCGGGCCGCGATGGTGTTGCACTTCGCGTCCGGCGGGTCCCAGGCGGCGCGAGGCTCGACGATGATCACCTCGACGCCACGTAGGGCCGCGTCTATCGCCAAGCAGGTGCCGACGGGCCCTGCGCCGGCGACAATGATAGGGGCGTGCGTCGGTCGCACTTGTACTTCTTCGGCCATGGGACCGCTCCGCTCGGTTCGTGCACGTTATGTCCGTGCTTGTCATTGGTCAGGTGTCAGCGTGCTCGGGCCATCCGGGCAGCGAGTGCCGGGAAGTGCTCCAAGGCGTTGGTGCGAGTGACTCGGCGCAGCTCGGCTTCGTTGAAAACTTTTCGCAGGGCTGGTTGGGTCGCTCCCCGTCGGGGTGGTGCGGGCGCACGGAGTGGCCAGTCGGTGCCGAAGAGGATCTGCTCGACCGGCACGACTTCGCGGACGCTGGACATGGCAGCAGGTGCTGCACTTGCTGCCGTGTCGAAGGACAACCCGCCGTAGTCGATGTTCTGGTCGTCGAGGTCGCTGAGCCCGAGGTTCTGGGCTGCGGCCGGGTACAGCTGCAGCAGGCTGGTGCGGTAGGCGAGGTAGGGCAGAGCCCCGCCCGCCTCTCCCATCAGCCAGTGGATGCCTGGGTGGGCCGTGAACACCTGCAGGTAGCTCATGGCCACGATCGCGCGGGTCATGTTGAACGCGCCTTCGAGCAGGTACGGCGGCATGATCGTCGCAGGGATCGGGCCAGCTACGTTCGGGTGCACCGCGACCCGGGCCCCCAGGTCGCTGAGCGCCGCCAGCAAGGGAGCGAATCGGGGGTCACTGAGATAGGTGGCGCCGTAGTTGCTGAGCAGGCTCACTCCGTCCAGGCGCAGCTCAGTGAGGGCGCGTCTGGCTTCTGTCGCCGCGGCCATGATTTCCTCAGGCGTGCTGTCGGCGGCCAATGGCAGCACGGCAAGCCCGCCGAAGCGGCCGGCCCAGCGGCCGTGGGAACTGGTTGCAAGGGCGGCCATGGTGTCGTTGAGACGTCTCGCCATTTCCACCCTCGCTCCGGGAGTGCGGAGGAACGAAACAGCTGGGTCGGGGACCGAGAGCACCTGGGCGGCGATGTGCCATGAGTTCATGAACCGCAGTGCCAGACGAGGCGACCACACCGGGACGGGGAGACCAGACACGCGCCTGACGCCGTGGCGGCGCAGGGCCTCGCGGTAGTAGTCCGGCAGCAGATGAGCATGGACGTCCACCGTGCCCGGACCGCGGGGGTGTCGTGGGTGTTCCGAGCTGGGGGCCACTCCCGACGCAGACCCGGGCGGGGCGTGCAGCGCGGTGGCGGATATCGGGACAGCAGCCGCGACCGCGAGCGCGGTGCGGCGTCGTAGAACGCGAGGATGGTACGTCATGAGTTCTCCAGCCTTCGGGTCAACCGTGGCATCAGCGTCAGCGCGTTTCCGCGTTCGACCTCCCGACGTTGGCGGGCGTCGAAGCTCTCGGACAACTGGGGTGCCGGGTCGCCCGGGACCACGAAGACAGGGCCCGCGAAGGGCCAATCGGTGGCGAAGAGTAGGTGGGAACGCGGCGCGACCCTGACGGCTGCTTGCACGGCCGACCGCGCCGGTGAGAGCGCCGTGTCGTAGTAGTGGGTGCTGAAGTCGAGGTTGCGCCCGTCGAAGCGTCGACGGAACAGTGTCGGCGCGAGCCCGCGGCGACGCTGGAGATCGCGGGCCCGCGTAGCGACGAACGGGAGCGTGCCGCCAGCGTGGGCGAAGATCCATCTGATCCGCGGCCAGCGGGTGTAGACCTGTCGATAGGCCATGGAGACAGCTGCGCGGGTGGTGTCGAACGGGAACTCGTACAAGAAGGTGGGCAGGCGTAGGTCCGGGAAGTTGGGTGGAGTCACTGGGTGCACGAAGACCAGCGCCCCGAGCTCGTTGAGCGTCCGCATGAGGGGCTCGAGACGGGGGTCGCCCAGGTAGTGGGGTCCATAGCTGCTGAAGAGCCCGACGCCCTCCATGCCGAGGTGGGTCACTGCCCGTCGTGCCTCGTCGGCCGCGTTGCGCACATCAGCGCGGCTCAGGCTCCGGCCCAGGGGCAGGACGGCGAAGCCGCCGAAGCGGTCCTTCAGGAGAGCCGACCCGCCGATCAGCGTGTCACGCGTGTAGTCGTTAACCTTGCGAGCCATGCTGAGCCGCTCCGCTGCAGCAGGGAGGTAGCCCACCCCCGGCTCAGAGAGCGACACGACCTGCGTCTGAATGCCGTACTCGGTCATGAACGCCAGCGCATACTCCGGCGTCCAGGCCGGGACCGGGATGCCGCCGGCGGTGACGATCCCATGTTCGGCCAGTGACAGGCGGTAGAAGTCCGGGATGTGATGGCAGTGGACGTCGATGCGGTATGGCGCCGCCGGGATCAACGACGGCAGCGAGTCTGCCGGGAGCGCACTCATCGCTGCGGCTCGGCGTAGGACTGTTCGGCAACACCCAAGGGCGATTGCCCCAGGGAGCCCTGTTGCGCCGCGGCGAAGATGATCCCGTCCGGGCGCACTGCGATGGCCGTGATGGACCGTTGGCGCATCCAGGGCACGAGGACGTCGTCATCGTCGACGACCGCCCCGGGCATCGGCGCACTCCCGGCCGGCAGCACGACAACATGTGCGGTGCCAGCGACCTCCCAGGAGGCGTCGTGATACGCCTGAGGCAACGCGAGCACTCGCCAGTCGTGACCGGTGGCGTCGTCGA
Organism: Nocardioides piscis; assembly: GCF_011300215.1. Classification (NCBI taxonomy): domain Bacteria; kingdom Bacillati; phylum Actinomycetota; class Actinomycetes; order Propionibacteriales; family Nocardioidaceae; genus Nocardioides; species Nocardioides piscis. Next base: position 803,953 of record NZ_CP049866.1, on the reverse strand, counting down.
GAAGGATCCTGTTGCCGCGCTCGTCAGTGACGTGGGGCTGAGGTAGGAGACGACCTATCAGTGTTGAGGCGCCAAGGCGGCGCCGAGTCACTGCTTGCGCGAGGAACCCGTCGGCGTACGCAGTGGGGGGCACCCAACACGCGTTGCCGATGGCCCTGCGCACCGGATCGACCCGGTCGGCGAGTCCGAAAGCGACGTTGCGTGTGCGAGCCAGCCAAGTGCGTCGTTCAGTGATGAGGCGCCCCGCAAGGACCGCCTTCTTCGTCACGGCTCGTACGTGCGGCTTGCGCTCGATCTCGTAGGTGTCCAGGACCGACTCGGGAAGTCGCCCTGACAGCACGTCAGCAAGTTTCCAGCACAGGTTGTCGACATCGCGGACCCCGGACGCCATGCCCTGGCCGATCCACGGAGGCATGACGTGGGCGGCGTCTCCGGCGAGGAATATGCGTCCCACTCGCCACCGGGCGGCGAAGCGGACGTGATGGCTGTAGATGACAGCACGCAGGATCTCGACGTGCTCGCGACCGATTCCTTGGTCGTCGAGGAGCTGCCAGATGTGCTCCTGACTGACGAGCTGCTGCTCGTCGTCGCCAGCCAGCACGGGGAACTCCCACCGGTGGTGGCCCAGGGGAGTGGGACAGTCGACTGTGGGGCGGCTCGGATTGCAGTGGAACCGCAACCGGTCTACTTCGGGCCATTCGTTCTTGACCTTGGTGTCGATCACGACCCACCGGTCTTCGTAGGTACGTCCTTCGAAGCTGATGCCGAGCTGCCCCCGTGTCGGGCTGGAGCCGCCGTCCGCGGCGATTATGTATCGGGCGCGAACTCGCTTGACCCGGTCCGCCAACAGGTCGAGCAGCGTGAGGTCGACTCCGTTGTCATCCTGGCTGAACCGAACGGCCTCGTGCTGAAGGAAGACCTCGACATTGGGGAAGCGCGACGCGCCGTCACGGAGCGCCGTCTCCAACGCGGGCTGATAGATGAAGAGCTGTGCGGGGTGCCCGTTCCCCCGGTAGGGCGCCGTGAACCTGAGGAACGAGATCCCATCTTCGTCTACGAAGTCGATCGGCCGGTCGGTGAGCATGTCCGTCTTGAGGTGCTCCGCGAGGCCGATGCGTTGCCAGATGCGCAGCACCTCCTCGTCGGTGGAGATGGCCCGTGCGCGGTCGTAGATGTTGGCATCACGCTCAGCCACCAGCACTCGCAGCCCGCGTTGCCCGAGGATGTTGGCGGCAGTGACGCCGACCGGGCCGTAGCCGACGATCGCGACGTCGTAGATGTCCTCGGTCATCGGTGGTTTCCACTGAGGTGAGTGCTGGCGTGGGTGGTTGCGACGGCGGCCGCGATCTCGCTGAGGGCTGGAACGGTGTGCTCGGTCTCGCGTAGTGACACGACAGCGAGCCTGAACTGGTTCATCTTGGTCAGGACGGTCTCACCGACGGGGGTGTGACCCCAGATCGAGATGCCCTGGTAGGTGACGGGCTCCCACGTGGCTTCGAGTTCGGGGGTTATGAGCACCGGATTCCATCCGACCTCCCACTCGAACCCGGAGGGCGTGACGCAGTAGTAGGAGAGCTCGCGGTCATTGGTGTGCTGCCCGACGCTCCAGGCCATGTGGAAACCGAGGGCCTTGACCCGCTCGAAGGAGGCGACCATGTCCTCGAGCGTGGCGACCTGGACGTTGAGGTGCTGGATGCTCGTCCGGATCGGATCGATCCGCAGCCCGCGGATGTTGGCCACTGCGATCGAGTGATGACGTTCGTTGACGCGCAGGAACCGGATCTTGAGCTTCAAGCCGCTGATGTTCTCGTCGATGAGGTCGCTCAGCCGGGCGTTGAACACGTGGTTGTAGTAGTTGCGGAGCGCTTCGGGCTCCTTGGTCGTGATGGCCAGGTGACCCATGCCCGAGGCGCCGGTCACGAAGGCGGAGTTCAGCATCTGGAGCGGCGCTGCCGTGGTGACAGCCTTGATGAAGATCTCGGTCGTGATCCCCTTGGGTCCTGGGAAGCGCCAGAGCCGATCAACTCCGCGAAGCGCACATTCGTCGGGTGTGCCTTCCGTGACGGCGACTCCAGCAGCGGTGGCGCGACCCAGGATGGCGTCGAACGTCTCATGGTCGTCGACCTGCCACCCAGCCCCCACCACGTCCTCGGCGGGTCCACGGGTCAGCAGGAACCGGCACTCGTGCTCGTCCATCCTGAAGCGCGTGACGTTCGGGCTGAGCTCATCGACGTGCAACCCGATGGCGTCGGCGCCAAACCGCCGCCAGTCGGAGAAGCGCTCCGTCTCGACCACCACGTACCCGAGGTGCACAGCGCCGAAGGCATCGATACCCGGCGCCCGCCCCTCGCTGAGGACGGTCACTGGCGATGGCCCAAGAAGTCAAGGGCCAGAGCATTGAAGCGATCCGCCTGCTCCCACTGAGCCCAGTGCCCGGTCCGCGACCACAACACAAGGTCGCACTCCGGCATCGTCTGGGCGAGCAGGGGGCCGCCACTGGGGCGGTTGACCTTGTCGGCAGTTCCCCACACCACCAGGGTGGGGACTCGGCAGGTCGCAAGTCGCTTGTCGCGGGTCAGGTCCATACGCAGCAGTGTCCGCAGGCCCGCCGGCCCTGGCTTGGGACGCCGAAGGGGCGGATTCGCCACGACGTCGGGGTCGATGCTGGCCTGGTAGCGAAGATCGATCAGCTCGTCGGGGACAGAGGTGCCGTCGTAGACCAAGTAGTCGCGGATGAACGTCGCAACCTTGTCCCGCGACGGCCCTTCGCCGGTGTAGTACGAGAGCAGTGCGGACAACCCCGGGGTGGGCAGAGCCCTGGTCGTACCGATCCCACCCGGGCCCATGAGGATGAGGCTCCGTACCTTGTCAGGACGATCGAGGGCTAGGCGGAGCGCGGCGGCGCCCCCGTAGGAGTTGCCGACGAGGTGTGCGGAGCCGAGGTCGAGCTCGTCGATGAGTCCACGCACGAAGAAGGCCAGGTCGCCGAACGGGTCGGACTGGTCCAGTTGTTTCGACGAGCGGCCGTAGCCTGGCATGTCAGGCACCACGACGCGGTATCCAGCCATGGCCAGGACGTCTATGTTGCGCGTGAAGTTGGACTCGCCCGTTGCTCCCGGGCCGCCCCCGTGCAACAGCACGACGGGTTGGCCTTCCGTGGGACCTGCCTGGGTGACGAAGATGTCGCGGAGGCCTACTCGGAGCAAGAAGACCTCGCGTTCCGCCTCGCCCACGACCCCTGTGCCGTCCTGCTCCATGCCGCCGTGCGCGTATGGCTCACTCGTTCCACTGGTCACTACTTCTCCATCCGCATCGAGTGAAGGTCGTCACTAATGATGAAATCATCAAACACCGACACAGTCCTGTCAACCCCCCATGGAGGTCCCTGCGGCCCTAAAGGGGGTTTGGCTGCCGTGGATGGCCCGCCCTCGGAATCCTTTGGTGAGGCTGCACGACCCTGAGTAGACGCAGCAGGCCGCCCGGCGCCAATGCTGAATCGGGCGCCTGTTGCCAGTGATCTGGACTAGCCTGCACTGGTGACAAGCTTGGGTGACTTCCTCCTCAAGCGATGTGGTATGGCACCACTGCATGCTGCCGGGTTGTTCGCCCTGACCTCGATGCTGGTCGTGGCGGCGATTCCGATCTACCCAGAGAGGGCGCCGATCCAGATAGTGCTCGGGACGACGAGCCTCGTGGTGGCCGCAGTGGTCTTGGCTTGTCCGTGGAGGTCGTGGCCGGAGAGCCGTACCTTGGCCCTGGTGTGGCCAGCGTTCGCCCTACTTGCGTTGTCCACGTGGTCGTCCGGGTCGGCTGCTCTCACGGGGCCGTTCTTTGTGCTCTGCTTTGCGTGGCTCGGACTGCACCATGGAACTCGGCAGGTCTTCTGGTGCGCAGCTCTGGCAACCGCCGTGTACGCGGCGCCGCACGCCGTCGCGGGCGACGTCTCTCAATTGGTCGAGTCGATTTTCACCCTGGTCCCCGTGTCCGTGTGCGTTGCGCTACTCATTCACGCTCATGTTCGCCAACTGGCCGAGGCGCGCGAGCAGATGGCATTTCAAGCAACCCATGACGGGATGACCCACCTGCCAAACCGCGCGGAGTCCATGCAGCTGCTACATGCGGCCCTCAGCCGCGGCCGACGGGACAAGGAATTGGTGGCGGTGCTCTACCTGGACCTCGACGGTTTCAAAGTCATCAACGACACCATGGGGCACCGGGCTGGAGATGCTGTTCTGCGTGCAGTTGCGGATCGTCTGCGCGCTGAGATTCGGGCCGGAGACATTGCGGGCCGACTCGGTGGGGATGAGTTCGTTGTCGTGATGGAGTCAGTCACCACCGAAGGCGTTGCCCTCGAAGTTGCCGAGCGCATCACCGGCGCAATCTCGGAACCGATTGCAGTAGCTGACGATCGAGTGGTGCGAATCGGAACGAGTGTGGGGATCCGTTTCAACCTTGACGGGTCGAGTAGCGCCGATGTCGTCCTCCACGAGGCTGACCTCGCCCTATATGAGGCCAAGAAGAGCGGGCGCGGGCGGGTCGTCGTGTTCGGCGCGGCGCCCGACCCGTCGGCGGACCCGTCGCCTAGGAAGTGGAAAGCTCGATGGCTCTGCGCCTGAAGTTGGCACGTCCCTGTAGCGAAGGGAGGAACCCCGAGACCGTGGCGAGTGCCGAGCGCTGATCGGTGCTCAGGGCTGTACGGCACCGCAGGCAGAGCCGCTACTACGGCAGTCGCTCGGTCGAGATCGCGCGTGCCTCGACCGGGTCCACGCCAAGTGCTCGAAGCACCAGCTCAGCGGCGTCGGTGCCCGCGTCGCGCCATGCCTGGTGGCCTTCGAGCACCATCCAGATCGCGCTGACCGTCGCGCCCATGATCAGGGACGCGATGCTCAGGTCCCGATCCGCCGAGATCGTGTAGCGGCCGGCTTTGATGCCGGCCTCCACGTCTGCCATTGGCGGTCCAGCAACCATGCTGCGCAACGACTCATCGGTCAGCGCGAACCGAGCGAGGAACCGACCGAGAGGCGGGTCTTCGTGCGCTCCACGCACGAGTATCCGCATGCCTACCGCAAGGCGCCGCGGGGGATCGGTAATGCCGGCGGCGTCCATCACCTCGACGTTGGCCTGGTGTAGCTCGACGGCCAGATCGCCACGGACCTGGTCGAACAAAGCATCCATCGATCCGACGTTTCGATAGAGCGTCCCGCGGGCTACGCCAGCCTCCGCTGCGAGGTCGCTGATCGAAAGGTCGGCATGACCGCGCTCCGCGAACAGCCTCATGGCGGCTGCGCGGATGCGGCGTTCGGTCGCGGTCATAGGAAGAGTGTGACACGTCGAGACTGTATGAAACACAGTTGACACTAAATGAACATAGGTGTTCAATCGGCGCTTGTGAACAAGGTTCCTCGGCCGTGCGGGACACGTCAACGCTGGAGGAAGCTCCAGCCGCAGTCGCCCTGCCGCTCGAACTCGTCGCCGTCCGCAACCCACGCCCGTGCTCGGTACGGACGGGACCTAGTCATCATCCGCCGGGACCAGCAGGTCGCCTGGCGTGGAGACGCATCGCCCAACGAACCGGGCTCCGTCATCGACCTCGTCACAGGAGTCACCGCATGAACACCGTCCTATGGATCCTTCAGATCGTGCTCGCCCTGATCTTCCTCGGCGCCGGTCTGCTGAAGACCACTCGATCCCTGGCTGCGCTCGAGACCCGGGTCGGTGGCTGGGTGCACGACGTACCTCTGCCCGTCATCCGCCTGACCGGCGTCGCCGAGGTACTCGGCGCCGCCGGGCTGATCCTGCCCCGTGGACTCGATGTCGCTCCGGCCCTCACCTACCTCGCTGCCGGAGGGCTTGCGATCGCCATGGTCGGCGGGATGGTGGTGCACGCCAAGCGCGGAGAGCACAAAGAGGTCGCCGTCAACGTCGTCCTGCTCCTACTCACCCTCTTCGTCGCAGTCGGCAGATTCTGATGGGAACCCACAACGACCTGCATAGCGAGCAGGGCGCCTTGCGCGACGAACACCCGGGACGCGCCGCCAACCCGATCATCAAGGTCGTCGACCTGGCATGGCTCGAGTTCGAGAAGACCGACTTGTCCGCGGCGGAACGGTTTGCGAACGCCTTCGGTTTCGTGACCGTGAGCCGGACCAGCGAGGAACTTCAGCTCCGCGGCGCGTACGCCGGTGCTCCGGCCGTCATCATCCGCCACGGGATCCGTTCACGCTTCGCTGGCGCCGCCTTTCGAGCTGCCGAGAGCAGCGACCTTGTGCGGCTCGCGAACGCCACCGACACCCGGATCGACGCGTTGCCCGAGAGTCTTGGCGGCGCAGTTGTTGACCTCACGGCACCCGACGGCGCGGGGGTTCGGGTCATCGCCGACACCCACGAACTCCCTGCCCGGGCGATCCAGGAACCGTTGGTCCTCAACACTGGTGGAGGAGTGCGCCGGACCAACGCGACCCAGCGGGCGCCGCGCGTCCCGGCCGTTGTCGAACGCCTCGGGCACGTCGTGCTCCAGAGCACCCGTTTACGCCAGAGCTTGGATTGGTATCTCGAGCACCTCGGCCTGATCGTCAGTGACTTCCTCTACTACCCGGGCCAGCGCGAGCGAGGGCCGACAATGAGCTTCATCCGGTGCGACCGCGGCTCCGAGCCGGTCGACCACCACGCGCTTGCGATGACGCTCGGCCCCAGCAACAGGTACGTCCACTCGGCCTACCAGGTCAGTGACCTCGATGCCCTCGCGGCAGGTGGCGAGCACTTGCTCGACCACGGCTACCACCGATCGTGGGGGATCGGCCGGCACATCCAGGGCAGCCAGATCTTCGACTATTGGCGCGACCCCGACGGGTTCCTTGTCGAGCACTTCACCGACGGCGATCGGTTCGACAGCTCCCTCGCCCCAGGTTGGGCGCCGATGACGGCGTCGGGCCTCGCGCAATGGGGGCCGCCGGCGAGCAAGGACTTCCTCGGGATCTCCCCCGGAAGAGATTCGCTGCGCGAACTGCGCGCCACGGCCACCGCGCTGCGCGCGGACAACGAGTTCGACCTGTCCCGCCTGCGGGGCCTGATGAAAGCGGCAACCTCATGAGCATCTCCATCCTCCGCACCGCCGACGCGTGGTGGGCGCAGACCCAGGCGGGCGCCGTCCGCATCGACACCCACGCGACGACGACCGCCGAACTGCTGGCGGATAGGGCGGCCATCGAGACCGCCCGCACCGGAGGGGAGGCCGTCCCCGTCGAGTCGCTGGACCTAGCCTCGCCGGTGACCGCGCCCTGCCGCGTGGTCGCGCAGATGACCAACTTCCGCTCGCACGTCATCGATTCGGGGATGGACCCCGACACCATCCCTCTTACGTTCTTCAGGAAGGCATCCGGCTCGATCTCCGGACCGTACGACGAGATCGTCCGCCCCGCCCACGTGCGATTCCTCGACTACGAGGTCGAGGTAGGCCTTGTGATCGGCCATCCGCTGACCGTAGGTTCCGAGGTCCACGCAGCCAACCTCGAGGACTACGTCGCAGCGCTCGTGGTCACGAACGACGTCAGTGCGCGGGACCTGCAACTTCCCAAGACCCAGTTCTTCGAGGCGAAGTCCTACCCGACCTTTACCCCTGTTGGCCCCGTGCTCCTGCTGCTGGAGCCCGGTGAGTTGAACCGGTTCGCCGACCTGCGCCTGCACCTTTCGGTCAACGGGGGAACCCGCCAGGACAAGCTCATCTCCGGAGACATGATCTTCCCGCCGATCGAGGCCCTGCAAGCACTGTCGCGTTTCCAGCGGCTCGACCCGGGCGATCTCGTCCTCACCGGCACCCCAATGGGCACGGCGTTGTCCGCTCCGTCCAAGATCGTGCAACTCATCGGCAACTTCCTGCCGGCGCACGTGAAGTGGAAAGCATTCTTCGACAAGCAGGCAAAGAACCCGAAGTACCTTCAGCATGGTGACTTGGTCACGGCCCGCATCGCCACCGACGACGGCGCCCTAGACCTGGGGACCCAGCGCACCACCGTCAGAAGTGCATGAGGTCAGCGTCACGATCCACGTCGGGATGCGACATGGGGTATGGCGTTGGCGACGACTGCCAGTCGAAGCAGCTCGCGTGCCATCAGCGTACGGAGCCCCTCGCGACGTACGAGGCCGGATCCATGCACCCCGCCCTCACCTAGCCCGGTTCCGCTCTCCCGCCCAACCGTGGTCGCCGGCCATCCCTTGGCGGGTCCGTTGAAGAGAGGCTCAGCCAGATGGCGCGACGGTCGCCTCGACACCGCTAAGCGCGAGCTGGTCGTGCACGAAGCCTGCGACCTTGAGGTCTTCGACGAGTGCTGCCACGGCGGCAACGGCGTTCGCGTCAAGGGCGCGAGGGAGACCCACCGCCTGGTTGATCTGCATGAAGGCTGGCTCGAGGATGCGACGGCCAGTGGCGACGACGTACTTCTCCATCGGCTGTCGGACGCCCGCGGCGACGTCGAGCCCCTCCTGCTCGTAGACATCTGTGGCCTCGCGAGCACGAACGATCTCGGCGTTGGTCAGTGATCGGGTAAGGAACAGGTCGTACGCCGAGCCCTCCCGAACCCCAATTCGGATCCCGTCCCGATCCACGTCGTCGGACGTGCGGATGGGCGAGTCTGCGTCGGTGACAAAAACGCCCTCGATCACGATGTACGGCGCGGTAAAGGCGACACCTTCTTCCCTCGCTGGCTCGTTGGCCAGGAAGCACAGGTCAACCATCCCCTGGGTGATCGCGGCGTACGCGTCGCGGGCTGCGTCGACGCAGACGAGCTCGAGGGGCACGCCAAGCGAGTTGGCCACCTCGCGCGCTATTGCGACAGTCACTCCGCGGGGATCGTCGGAGGTGCCTTGGGCAAGGACCGGGTTTGCCCGGGTTGATGACTGCGCGGAGCGTGCCAGTTGGCGCAACGCGTGCGGCCAAGGTGGATCGGTCATTGGTGTCTCCTTGGAATGCCTCCAGTACGCGGAGCACCGGGACGGTGACCGGCATCGTGGTGGGCTTGTTGCCCAGACGGGGTGTCTCATCGACCTGCACCTCACCACTGCTGCGACACGCTGAGCCCGTGCCGCTGTCGTGTGGTCAAACATGACTGCATCTCGGGTGCTTGTTCCATTGACCTACGACCAGATCCGGTGACATCTGCACGTGCCGATAGGCGGCGGTAAGACGCGGCGGACCCGAGTTCCGCGGATCCACCTAGCGAGGTTGGCAGGTGCAGCCGAACGAGATATCGCCCAGTCGTTCGGCGCTGATCTTCCCGCAGCGGCGGCACTCCGTGCGGTGCGGGTCGCTGGGCATCGACGGGGTGGTGAGGGGGCCGAGGTAGATGAAGCCGTTCTCCTCCGCGATGCCCTGCGCCTTCTCATACGACACGGGCGTGATGCGGGCATAACTGCCTTGGAGCTCCCGCTCTGAGCACGCCCACTCTCGCCAATAGCACGCGCGGCACGTTGCCTCTTTCCAGCCATTCTTCTCTTGGACGTATTCGAAGCGGTAATGCGCCACGTTCCCACAATGAAGGCACCGTGTAAGAAGCCAGTCGGTGGTCCGAGTGAAGGACTCCAGTGGTTCCAGGCCCCCAACTCGCAGGATGACTTCGATGTGGCCGTCGCAGTAGGTCGGCTTGCTGCGCGTTTTGAACGCGGCGAGTTCATTGCAGCCATCAGCCGAGCAGACCTGATCCGTTGGCACCCGCTCTCGCCGCAGTGGCCGTGGTGGCTTTGGTGGCGCCGGGACTGGCCGCTCGTCTAGTGGGACGGACCGAAATCGGTCGCGCGTTGGTGCGGCCGGTGGGGTCGCCTCCCCTTCCTCGGCCAATAGACCTTCGATAACGGTGAGGGCCTTGCCGTCGAGACACCGCAGAAAGTCGTCCTCGGTCATGACCTCGATCGCTCGACCCTTGTCCTGCAGGTCGAAGGCCTTACGCGTCTTGCCGGTCACGTTCGAGTCGGGGCGAAGGACGGCCGGGTTGATGTCGCCAACGACGAGAACATTGGTCTTCTTCGTCGTGTTCTGCTCGGGGACGGCGCCAACTCGGGCGCACTCCTGTCGCGCGACGTCGCGCGTCATCGACATCAGGGTGCCTGTGAACACCACCACGCGGCCGTACAGGTAGCCGTCCTGATCAGCGTCCGGATTCACCACGATGGGTGTGAAGTTCCGGCTTCCCGTCCCCACCGCCACGCTGCCGGCATACACGCCGCTGCCCATACGCCCAATGCTCATGCGGTGGGCTGACGCAAGCTCTGACAGGTCAGACGCTCCCGCCTCGCGGGCAAGCGCCCTCACGATGCCAACGACGCCGTGCGCGTCGGCCAAGGGGTCATGATGGTCACCCATCGTGAAGCCGCAGGACTCGGCGACGTACGGGAGGCGATACGACGGCAAACTCAGGGCCCGGCGCGCCATGACCATCGTGCACAGGAACCGCAGTTCTGGCCACTCAGTGTTGTCCACCGCGCAGGCGTAGCGGATCACGCCGATGTCGAACCCTGCGTTGTGCGCCACGACCACGTCGTCTCCGATGTACTCCACTATTGCCTGGAGAACGACGTTCCACCGCGGGGCTTCGCGGACCATCTCGGCGTCGATCCCGTGCAAGGTTGAGTTGAAGGCATCGAAGTAGTCCACACGAGTGGGAGGTCGAATGAGCCAGCGTTGCTCGTCGACCGGCTGTCCGTTCCTCACCCGGACGAGGCCGACTGCGCAGGGCGATCCGCGGTAGGCGTTGGCGGTCTCGAAGTCGATTGCGGTGTAGTCCAGCATTCTCAGACCAGCCCTTGCTCGTGGACCCGCGGCACGAACGCTTCGGGGAAGAGACCGACCTGCGGTGAGTTCATTGATGGAGGCATGATCCACGGTGTCTCACCGGTTCTTGGCCTGGCCGTACGACGGCGACGTTCTTCGTCGGTCTTAAGCCACGCGGTCCACGCCCGGGCGAGGAAGTTCGCGGTGGCGAAGGCGCGACGGCTTGCGGCTTCCTCGTCCGTCACGAAGTCGGCAGCTTTGGGGCTGGCAAGAAACGTTGGCTGTTTGACCGACGCAGATCTTGAGCTGCGCTTGAAGTCCTTGATCGCGAGCAAGATGGCGTCTTGTTGGGCCTGAGTCGCCACCACGAGGTCCTCGATGTCCGACACCGTGAGTGGAGTTCCATCCACCGGCAGTCCGTCGAGGCGGCTGCCCTCCGTCACGAGAACCGCTGTGCAGCGCGTCAGCGAGGACACCGCTGCGTGGACTTCGTCCTCGTCGTCGGCCTCGATGTCTACTGCGTTGACGTGCCACGCCTGTGTCCCTCTGGCGGTGGTCACCCAGACAGCGATGGCGTCGCCGCCAGGCTGCCGGTCGATGGTCGCAATCCCCCGCATTTGCCCCGTCCCCCGTTTTCGCGACCTAAGTTGCCCGCAGCGCGACGCTAACTAGTACTTCGACTCAGGGTCAGGTATTCAAGAAACTCGACCCGACAGGCGGCAGTTGGACACACCGATCGTGGTTCGCACCGGCGGCGAAACAACCCGGGACTGCTGCACGAACGGGTGACAGTTTCGGTTATGCCGCTTGGGTGGCGGTTGTCGTCATGATCAGCTCGTATTCGACCGGGGTCAATCGTCCGAGGGCAGCCTGTCTCCGTCGACGGTGGTAGGTCTTCTCGATCCACGTGACGATGGCGATCCGCAGCTCCTCTCGGGTGTTCCAGGCTCGTCGGTTAAGGACGTTCTTCTGCAGCAGCGCGAAGAACGACTCCATGGCTGCGTTGTCGCCGGCAGCTCCGACGCGGCCCATGGACCCGACCATGTCGTGACGATTGATGGCGTGGACGAACTTCCTGCTTCGGAACTGCGACCCGCGGTCGGTGTGCAGCACACAACCGGCCACATCGCCGCGACGTGCCGCCGCGCTGTGCAACGCCGCGACGGCCAACCGGGACTTCATCCGTGAGTCGATCGAGTAGCCCACGATCCGGTTGGAGTAGACGTCCTTGATCGCGCAGACGTAGAGCTTGCCTTCCGCGGTCCAATGCTCGGTGATGTCGGCCAGCCAGAGCTGGTTCGGACTGTCAGCCTTGAACTCGTGGCGGGTCACGCCGTGCGTGTCGACGAAGGCGCACAGGTCGTCGTGGACCGGCGGGCCGGGCTTCTTGCCGTTGGCGCCGCGCTTCTTGCCATGAGAGGACCACCACCCCAGCTCCGAGCAGATCCGCCAGGCGGTCCGCTCGGCCATCGACTCGCCAGCCTCCTTTGCTTCGTCGACCAGGAACCGATAGCCGAAATCAGGGTCGTCGCGATGCGCGTCGAACAGGGCGTTGGCGCGGTAGGCGGCGGTTAGTTCGGCGTCGGTGACCGGGTTCGCGCGCCAGCGGTAGTAGGGCTGGCGTGCGATGTTGAGGACCCGGCACGTCACCGTGACGGGGACACCGTCAGCGGCCAGCTCGCGGACGAGCGGGTACATCATTTTCCCGGCAGGTTGGCCTGCGAAAGATACGCAGCAGCGCGACGCAGGACCTCGTTCTCCTGCTCGAGGAGCTTGATCCGCGTGTTCGCCTCACGCAGCGCATCGGACTCAGCCGCCGCGCTCGTGCGACCTGATGATCGTGACGAGTTCCGCTCGTCGATCGAAAGCCACCGCTTCAGGCACGACGGCGAGATGCCGAAGTCCTTCGCGACCTGGGCCATCGAGGCATCCGAGTCCTTGAAGACCCGGATCACGTCCTCGCGGAACTCCTTGGGGAACGCCTTTGGCATGGTGCACATCCTTCCAGCGCCGACACATCGACGCAGATTCAGATGTCACCTATCCGTGCAGCAGTCCCGCGTGTTCATTGCCAAAGACATCCGCGCTGCAACTCGAAGTAATGCCCGAATTACCAAGGGTCCGTGAGTTGCGTCTGACGTCGGCGGCACATTCGGCGTGACATTAGCGCGCGATGTCCACCTACCGGCGTCCAAGATCGCGCACTATGAGTTTCATGACTGGTGCCCCCGGACGGCCACCGCGCCTAAGGCTGCTCCTGGACTCCAACGTCGTCATTGCGGCTGAGCCATACTCTGGCTTTCTGGAACCGGGGATGCGGAGCGGGGCGAGGCTGCTGCGGTTGGCCAACGAGCAAGGGCACCTGGTCTGCGTTGCCCGGGCGACGCAAGACGAAATCCTGGGGGCGAAGGACCCCGCCAAGCGATCACAACGCCTCGCGGAGCTCGAGAAGTTTCACCTCCTAGAGGAAGTCCCGATCCCAGATGTTCTCGTTGAGCTCGCCGGTGAGAGCGCTGAGGGAACCAACGACCATCGGGACTTGCGCATCATCGCGGCTCTCTATGCCGGGGCCGCAACTCACTTGGTCAGTGACGACTACCGACTGCGACGCCGTGCCGAACGCGCAGGTCTCGCGGAGCGAGTCATGGCTCTTGAAGACGCCGTTGCTTTAGTTGCACAGTTCGAGCCGACGGAGGTTCCACCTCCACCGCGCGTGAGCAAGCCAGCTACCTACACTCTTCGCACCGATGACCCAATCTTCGACAGTCTTCGCGCTGACTACAACGCTGCGGATTTCGATGCTTGGTTCGCCAAGGTACGAGCCGAGAGCGAGACCCGCTCGTGCTATCTAATCGATGAGGGTGACAGGCATGCAGCGCTGGCGATCCTGAAGCCTGAGCCCGACTGCGAATACGAACTGGCACAGCCGGTTGTCAAGATCTGTACCTTCAAGGTGTCCGCCGAACATCCCGACGTGAAGTTCGGCGAGCTACTCCTCAAGGCAATCCTTATGGACGCTGCTGAGTCGACTACGGCGACCATGTACGTCGAAGTTCTTCCAAGCCATCCCGAAGTCCTTGGCTTTCTCGAGAACTTCGGCTTCGTCGACACCGGCGAGACCAATGCCCGGGGTGAACTCGTACTGGCGAAGTCTCTAATCCCTTACGGCGCAGCCGACGAGCTGCTCCCCGACCTCGACTTCCATATCCGCTACGGACCCCCGGCCCTGCGGTGTCGCCAACAGGTGTTCGTGATCCCCATCGAACCTCGATGGCACGACCAACTGTTCCCCGAGAAGGCGCCCGAGCGTCGATCGGAACAGCTGGAGCTGTTCGCCACCGGCACACCTGTCACACAACCGTGGGGCAATGCGCTACGCAAGGCGTACCTGTGTAACAGCCCTACCAGCCAGATCAAGCCGGGCGACGTCCTGCTCTTTTACAGGTCGAGGGACGAGCAAAGCATCAGCGCCGTTGGCATAGTTGAGGAGACGCTACGGTCCGCCGACCCGGACGAGGTCGTCAGGTTCGTAGGCAGACGGACGGTCTACTCGCCGCAGGAGATCACATGGATGGCACGGAGTGTCCGGGGCATCCTGGCCCTCCGATTCAGGCAAGATCGCTTCCAGGAACCGCCCTGGACGTACGAAGAGTTGCGAGCAGCTCAGGTGTTGCGTGGACGTCCGCAGTCGATCACCAAGTTGGATGGAGCTAGAGCCGAATGGGTGAGGGAACGACTGGTCGAGTAGCCCTCATGGCGATCCAGCCTCCCTACGCACACGCCATCCTCGCGGGCGTGAAGACGGTTGAGTTCCGCAAGCGTGCACTCGCGTCCGACGTCGTCACGGTCCTTATCTACGAGACCGCACCGACGCAACGGATCGTCGGCATGTTCACGGTCGCAGATACGGTCCGGCTGACCCCGAGCGGACTCTGGCGGCGTTTCGGTTCTGTCGGGTCGATCACACGGCCCGACTTCATGAACTACTACGCGGCACACGAGAGAGCGGTCGGCCTCGTAGTGGGGTCCGTCGTCAGGTTCGCGGTTCCGGTGGTGCTCGGAGACCTGAGCCCGCGGCCGGCAGTTCCGCAGAGCTTCAGCTACCTACCAGCCGGCGTTCTCAAACAGATCACCTCGCTCCAGGAAGCCGCAATGGCTGAGGATGCAGACGCGTCAACTCAGTTGGTCTCTGCGTAGCCACCGCCGTCGCTTGGAGTCTCAGGGACAACAGCTGCGCAGCCCAGGCAGGTGGGGCCGTCCGACTTGCGGCGGAATGTCGCACAGTCCCGTCTCCGAGTAGCTCGTACGAAAGTCGCTGACATGCGCCGTCTGACTGTGCAAGATGTGCGGATGGCTTCGGAATGGGTGGGACCGACCGGTACCGCGATCGTTGGCTTCGCCGGCATCTTCTTCACATGGTGGAGCGGAGCGCAGGGACGGGCCCACGCGGAGCAAGTCGTTCGGTTAAACCAGAAGGCGCAGGACCATGCACGCATACTCCAAGAGAAGCGTGACGCCTACATCGCAGCGCTCGAAACCGGCGAGCTTGAGTCGCACCGGCGGCGCTATGCGCAGAAGGGACGGCAAGACAAGCTCGACAAGCTCGAAGAGACCTTCCCCAAGGGGGAACGCGTGCGAATGAGCATCAAGGCGCGGGCGGGCCTCGAGGCGTTCGGAAGCGAGGAGGTACGAGGGCTCGTGGAGCATTGGCGTGAGGCCGGTAGCGCTGGAGATCACGCTGAGCTGGACAAGATCTACGGCCGCCTTCGCGATCAGATGAGAACCGAGCTTGGCGAGTCCGTCGATCTGCCTAAGCCCCACCGGTCACGCTGACACGCGGCGGTATGACGCACCGCGCGAAGCGTCGACATCGGTCGGCCCACGACGGGGACGTCCCGGGTGCGACCATGCGGCATGCATATATGGAACATCGCAGCGTCCGCATCGTCTTCTGGGGCGAGCTGGGTGACCGTAGCGATCACGGCTGGCGGGATTCTCTTGGGTGTAATCCTGACGGTTTTTGGATCTTTATACGTGGCGAACAAGCGCATCACAGAACTAGAGATAACTCACGCTCAGAAGCTACAAGAGGTGTTCTTGTCGAACGCTCGGGACTACCTGGAATCCGTATATCTCCCGCTGCACCTGGCCCAGGCACATCTTGCCTCGGCGTATCGGCTCTTCCAACTGGACGACGCTCGAAGCTCTCAGTCATCCGATGACGCTCCTGATGGGGCCCGGCTTGCCGTGGACATTCAGGAGTATCTCGAACTCGTGGACGGCTTGATGGATCGGGCAGCAGGCGCGTTCCTGTCGCCCCAACTCGAGGACGAACTGGGAGACCTGAACTCATTCCTACGAGCCTCGCTTACTGCACGGGCCGTCAAGCGACGGATCACCTTCACAATCCGACTTTACGGAACGCGGATGAGTCGGGTCGTGGAGTCGACCGCCAGGGTCTGGCCAACCAACATCGGCCTCTTGGGTGTCGGGTCGTCAGTAGAGATCACAAAGGTCTTGGCGGCGCCGCTCGCGAGCAAAGAGTTTGAGGAGCAGTTCGTCGTCTCCACGGCCCGGGTGAGGGGGCTGATCAAGGAGGTGACTCTCGGAGCGCACGCGCGTGTCCGGGGCTAGAGCGGCGGGTGACCAGTTTGGCGTCCAGTTTGCGGCGAAGAGGCGCAAGCTCTCATCGGGCTGTGGGGCGGAATGATCGTTGGCGAGTCGTCCGGCAAGAACCCAATCTGCGTTTCACTGCGATGGCAGACTGCCGGGATGCCACGCGAGATTCTGGTCGTCGCCGGTCCGGCTCGGCCGTCGACTTCGTCGAGGTAACGACGGCGATGCTGCGATGGCTGCCGCGGTTGACGCCAACGCGGCGAGCCAAGAACCTGAATCTACGTCCGTACATCCTCTACGCCAGGCTGTTGTACGACGCGTCGAGGCATCCGATCCGGTCAGGATCTCTCGAACCACGTAAACGCTTACAGGTTGGGCGCGATCAGTGGAGTCCGCGCCTGAACCGTTCGGCGTCACCCTCGTTGCGCCGCGCATCGCTTTCGTACGAGGCGGCGAGTCGTCGAAACAAAGCGGCCATTCGAGGTGCGCTATCCGCCAGCACCTCGGCCTTGGCCCGGTAGTCAGCGGCCAGCTTGAGTTCTTGATCGCCGCCATCCTCGAGGCCGCGGCTGGTGATGCCGCGGCCATTCACGATATGCAGGTAGAGGCCTGTCTCGATGTGCTCGAGCTGCACGTCTTCCAGAAGGTCCCGCACCACGACGCCGGGCCAAGTGCCGTCCGGGTCCGGTGGCGTGTGGCCAAGGACCTGCCCGAACTGTTGCAGGCCGACTTCTGTCCGGCCACGTTCCGATAGGAGCTCCACTGCCCTGTCGAGCCAGGCTCGAAGCACCCCGGCGTCCATAGCGCCATCGACGAGCCCGGGCGGCGAATCCCATGCATTGAGGAGGCGGTAGGCATTGGTTGCCATCGATGCATCGCGCTGCTCGTCGTCCGCCTGATCCTCGGCTTCCTCCTCGTCCTCCGACTCGGGTCGAGCCCGAAACACAAGGCACACCATGCCGACGAACTCCGCAGGGTCATTGGCCAGACTTTCGGACAGCGCCGGGATCTTTGCGTCGTAGCCCAGCGCAGGAAGGTATGCCCACTGGAGTCGAACAAGGTCGCCGGGCTCAAGATGGTCGCGCATGGCTTCGAGGTAGGCGAACAACCGCTGAAAGTCGTAGGTCTGCAAGCCGCCCGCGGCGGCAGATTGGGCTTGGTTCGCTAAAAGTCCGTCCAGCGCTCGCACGATGAGTCTTGCTGCCTCCGGGCGTGGCCCGTCCTCCGTATGGGAGTACATGCTCAAGAGGTGCAGGACGTCGGCATGGCGGCCGGCAAGGATCAATCGATCGGCAACTTCGTCGAGCTTGTCGAAATCGTGACCCAGGCCGAGCGGCTGAAACGCCGTCCAGTAACGAGTGTCAAGCTCCTGGTCCGCAGCAGCTAGGGCCCACACTTCCGGAAGGTTGTCTCGTGCAACCAGCAGGAGTCGTGCCCTCTGCTCGATAGTTAGGTCGACCTGTGCGAGGAGGCTTGTTATGAGGTCGAACCCTTCGAGCGCGTAGCGGGCTGAAAAGTAGGACATCGCGGTCCCGGCGAGATCATCTGGACCCTCGATCGCCAACCAAGCAAGTAGTTCTGCGTCATGCGACGAGCCAACGTTCGCGAGGGCGACGCCAACGGCCCCATACACGGTCGCGTCGCGTGCCAACTTCGTGATGGCGTCCAAGCCGCCTTCGGCTTCGATCTCCTTAATCGCTTCGACGCGTTGGCGCCCAAGCTCGCGTTCGAAGCCTTCGTGGTCATCGAATCGACGAGCGCCGATGTACGGCCTGTATGACTGGAACAGTCCCACCAGTCGGAGATAGGCAGACACGGGCTGATAGCCCGTCGCAAGTGCGTCGAGCTTGGCCAGCTCATCATCGGGCAGTGACCAGGCGGCATCTGGGAACTCTCGATGGCGGCCGATGACGTCGACCAACCTTCGCCACACTGAATCCCTGAAGGCAGGTGAAACCCCGGGCTGGTCGGCGAGCGCATGCAGTGCCGCGACCACAAGCTCACGATCCGCTGGCGGCATCGCTGAGGTGTGATCAAGGATCGTTGCCCACCGCTCAGCGTCTGTATCCGCATCCTCGATGCAGCGCTCGACTGCGGCCGTCGTCATCTTCCATATCTCGCCGTACGTCACTGACTGCTGGTCCGGCTTCCAGGTCCGGAAGGTCGGCGCGCTTACCGGAAAGTGAGTCCCCCCGTGGGTCTCGGGAAGCATGCTGCACTCCAGCTTCCACGCAGCGTCAGGATGCCTGCGACGCAACGCATCGAGCACAGCGAGGCGTCGATCGGGATCGACAGACGAGTCGGGATGCCACGGTCGATAGATCGCAGCGAGCGACGCGGCCGGGCGGTTCGACATTCGGCCACCGGGATCGATCTCGTCGAGGCGTGCAAGAAGAGCGACCGCACGTCCGAAGTAATCGGGGCACCAGGACAGGCACTCGAGCGCCCAGAGCAGATTGGTATGAGGAGTGCCGCCAGAGAAGAGACCGGATTCGTCGGCGCTGTCTTGAAACATGGTTGCCAACACCGGTTCGTCGCCCGCGGCTGCCGCGCTCACGGCATCGAGGAACGCCTCTGGCCCAGCCTCAGCCAGAAGCGGCAAGATGTCGGCCAGAGATTGCCAGGCTTGTCCTGTGGAGTCTGCCGATGCCCACTCCAGCAGTTTTCTAACTAGGTAGTTGGCGAACACTGAGCCCGATGCTCCGCCAGACCAGGTGACGGTCCCGCCGTACACGCCCAACAGGGCCAGCGACTGAGCGAGGCCGCGACGGAGATCGCCCGTATAACGTCGCGTCCTGCCGTCGATCGATGCTCGCCAGCGCTGGTCACGCGGCAGGTCCAGGGCCGGGTCCCCCTCGGCCAAGACCATCTCAACAACGGTCTCGAATCGCTGCATGTCGTCGTACGTCAGCTTTGACACCAGCAGCATCCAGGCATCTACGGCTGAGACGAGATGCCATGCTCCGTCGGTACGGATCGCCAGGGGGTCGGTGGGATGATCGACGATCCCCGTGATCGACTCCCTGAACGTCTCGTAGTCGCCACCGGCTAGTGCCTCAACTATCGAACGATCGCCCGCTGCGTTGTCTCCCCACGAGCCAGCCAACAGGATCGATCGGACGTTTCGTGTCGGAGTTGTGTCCGCCCACGTCGGTCGATGGAGGGCGGCCTTCACGGCAACGTTTCGACGCAGCGCGGTCAAGCTACTACGTCCGAGTCTTCCGAGAGCGTCGGCCTTTTCCCTGTCCGCAATCCCCCCGGCCTGCAGCGCGGCCGCCAACTCGGAGGCGTCCAACGAGGGGAGAATGACGTCCGCGCCCTCCTCGGCGAGGACCGGCACGCAGAAGCTGTGGATTGTTCCCGTCGGAATCTCGCTCGCCAACTCGGGCGTGCGAGGGACCAGGACGAGCGGCTGAGACGAGGCGGTCAGCTGCCTCCATGTGGATATGTCGTCGACGAATGCGAGTCGAGCGAGCATCTTTCCCTTGCCCTGTTCGTCGCGGTTCACGGCGACCGCAGCGACGAAGGCGCAGACCTCTTCCATCGACGCGCCGGCCACCGTCGTGATCGAACCGGACGACGCCAGTCGGTCCTCGAAGTCCTGCACAGCATCTGCTCGGCCCGCGAGTACGACTTCCGGTGTCAATGCCGGATTCGTTTGGGCTGCCCAGTCGCGCCACCACGTCAAACCGGTTCGAAGGCCGTACGGCGAAAGCCCTAATTCCTCGGAAAGCCAGGCCCAAGTGATTGGCGCTGCTTCTAGCCACGTCTCGATGTCATCCAGGCCCAGTGCCCTAACGTCTCTCCAAACCTTTGCATCACGCTTACCCGTCGCCCAAGAAGCGCGGGCTGTCCACGGCCGCAAGATCGCTTCGACGTAGGTGCAGTCTCCGGTTGCCGTGCCATCGGGGGTGTCGGCGCGCTTGGCGTAATCCTCGTCCGCCTTTTTGTTCGGGCTCGAATTGACGGACAGCTCCCAGACGGACAGGCCTTCAGGAACCCATGCTGTCGCTTCCGTTGTCCGTATGGAACCGTCCCAATCGCCAGCAGCTACGCCCTCGCCAGCGGGCATACCAAGCTCCACCAAGCCAGGTGTGGTCTCGAGAACCAGGCGCCGCACAAGACGCGGAAACTCCGACTGCGATGGGCGTGTGTCGGCCCAGTTCTGGAGCTTGCTGCGATCGACGTATCCAGGTCGAGTCACCGTCGGCCCAGCAACTCAAGTTGAAGTTCGTCAGCAGTCACACAAATGATGCTAGTTAATGTTGGCGCCCGGGCCTAGGAACTGCGCGCTTGATCGTGCACCGCTCAGGAGACCGCGGGTACCGGCGCCTTTGAGATGCGGCCCCCACGTGGTCGAGGTCGAGCGCATATCTCATCCGGAAGAACCTCCGTGGGGAACCGGTACGTGCCCCATTCTGGGCGGAGTGAGCGTCTCGACCTTGCGGTGCAACACTCATGACTGACCTTCGGTGCGATCACGCGCGTTCTGGCGCTGACGTCTGCTTCGTCGCTCGCTGTTGGTGCGCCATGATCCCCATGCAAACGGTATGCAGAGCATGGGCCCTCCGGGGCATAGTTGTGGGCCCCCCTCCCAAATACCCGGAAGCACCCAGGGCCCCCGGGCAGCGTTCAGCGGCCGGCGACGTTTGACGTGGTCGGCTGTGTCGCTCACCCGAGGCGCGTTGATCACACACGACCTCGAGGGCCCCGCCCGGTTGCAGGGCCTGGCTTCCAGGTACACCGGCCCATCCTGATTAGCGGCGGGGGTGGGGTGAGAAACGCCGTCGTGCAGGCTCCTGCAGGGAACCTGAATGGTCTATCGGCATCTTCTGGGACCGCTTGAACCCATCCGGGTGGATTCTTGGCGACTGTCGATGGGTGGAGGCCGACGAGCGTTTGACAGCACACGCGGAACGATCACAACGGCAACAACGGCAACAGCGGAGGGGACGTTCGGGAACTGGCCGCGGGGTCCACGACTCTTGGAACCGCCTGCCGAACGTTGAGCTCTCCGGTCCCGTCCGCTCGCCAGCGAGCAATGGACCCGGCGGCCTCGTCCCGGCAGTCCTCGCAGTCGCAGTCGTAGACGTTCTAGGCGCTGGGTGGGGTCGGATTGATCTCAGCCTCACGCGGCGTGTGGCTGACGAACTGCTCACCGCCTGACACGCCGGCGGCGGTGCGGGTGGGAGCTCATGGCTGGTAGGTCCCCGGATCAGCCCAACTCGGCACGTCGCCGGATCAGGATGGCGAAGTGGTTGGCGAGCGCGTCCTGCTCGGTAGCCGCCAAAACGACTTCACCGTCTACTGGGGCCGCGCTGTGGTCGGTGCGCGTGATGGTGCTGAAGATGAGCGGCTCCTCGCCACCTACGCCTCCGGTTCGCTGGTCAGTGCCGCGCCATGCAGTGACAACCTGCTGCTCGCCAGCTTGATCACGACCCACCAGCGGGTAGTCGGCGTGTGCCTGTAACCGTGCGTGACCGTCAGCGTCGATGGGCTGACCGTTGCGGTCGTAGTAGGTCTGATCGTGGGCGGGAACGCTGGTCATGACGTGATTGTGCCTGCCCACCCGGACAGGTCGGTGGTGTGAGGTAGGGGCGGTAAGGAACGCGCTGCTGCCTCACCGTGTCTATCACTGGTCCTCGTCTGGTGCGTCAGCGTTTCCCTTGAGCATCGTCACGCACACGCCCGAGGTTCTCAGTCGTCGGACTGGCGTCGCAGATTGAACCACCCCCGCCAGGTAATTGGTCCGCGCTGCTCGTTCAACGGCGCGGAAGATCACGCGTAATTCGGGCGGGGTTCCGACCGGCTAGGCGGGGACGTTTTCGGGCGGGTTCGGGTGGGTCGCTCCATTGGCTTGGAGGGCGGCCGCCTCGATGCCTCGCGCGACTCCGGCGATGAAGTCGCGGAGGAGTTCAGGATCGGTGATATCGGACAGAGCGTTCAGGTACTGGTCACCGACGTCGATGGCGTCGCGCGGAGTGTGACGCTGTCCGCGGAGGGCCTCGACGGCGCAGTAGGCGTACTGACGGCCGAGACGGTATTCAGGCAACTCGCCGTGGGGTGTTGCTGCGTCGATGTGTTCGTGGATCAGGGGCTGGGGTTGGTTCATGACGTGGTCCTTCGTGAGGTTGGCTGGGCATGAAGTCGAAGGCTGACCCTTGGGTCGCGGGGCATGGCCGGGTCCGTTGGCGAGCAGGCCGTTTGCGGCTGGGTGGGTCTCCCGAGGGGCCATCTTCAATGGGATGAGCCGGTGGGTGGTGCGCTGGCCAGGGCGAGGAACCGATCGAGGAAACCGGGCACGTGGAGAACGCGGGTCCCGGCAGCGTCGGCGACGGCGCCGGCGGGCGCGGTGAGGGTCGCGGACTCGGGGGGTGTGAGCGAGGAAATGGTGGTGTTGGTCATGAGGTGTCTCCTGTGGTGTGAACGGATGTGTTGGTGGCTGAGGGCGTCGTGTGGATGGGCTCGGTTCATGGGCTCTGGTGTGGCCGATTGACGGGGCCCTCGCAGGTATCGACCGGTCGCTCCTTTGGCTTGACGCTGACGCTGAGGAAGTCGATGCCGTGGCTGCGGTGCAGGGACAACAGGACGGCCATGTCAACCCACCGGCGGGTGATCCGCGTGATGTCGGTGCTCATCACCAAGTCGACGGCGTCGGCGCGGATCAGGGAGGCCACCCGATCCCAGCCCGGGCGCGAGCTGCTTAGGTCGCCCAACGCCCCGACGTCGCTCGCCTCCGCAACGACGGTGATTGCCCGCCGTTGTGCTTCTCGCCGGCACTCGTCGATCTGCGATTTCACGGCATGGAGAGACGGGCCGCGCGCGTAGATGACGGCACGGCGGACTCTCTCGGGACCGTCGGGGGTGCGGTCGGGGGCGTGCTCGAGTTGGCGGCTGGATACCGCTGCAGCGGCCTCGTCGCGAGGATCGGGGGTCGTCATGAGGCTTGCCGCCCTTCAGTGATCCGGGGGACCTCCCCGGCAAGCGGGGGCCGGCCGGCGGATGTCGCTTCTCGCGCCAAACGGAGCAGGTCCGCCTCCACAGCCCATGTCGCTGACGCTCGACTGGCGTAGTACAACCTCATGACCTCCTCGGTGTGACCGGCCCAGTCCGCAGCCACGGTCGGAGCGACACCGCTCTCGAGCCACCAGGTGATGGCGGTCTTGCGCAAGATCTTTGGCGTCGCGCTGACGAGCGCATCCTTGGCGGTGCCAGCGAAGACGCGCTCCAGTGCCGGACGCCAATGGGTGTCGCGAATGTTGTGCCAGTCGAGGTGCCCGCGTCCCGTACGGCTCAACCAGGTCCTTTCCACGCTGCCGTAGCCACGTTCCAGGTGCAGGTGTAGCGCCTCGAGCACCTCCGGGAGCGCCGGGACATCTCGGTGCTCGTCCTCGTCTCGGTGTTTGAGTCCCTTCTCGCGCCGCCCTGGGGATCCTTCCTTCGCGTTGTAGACGGCTGCCTCGGTCTTGGCGAAACGCACCAGGGGTGGGCCGGCACACCACACCCACTCGGGGCGGTGGGCAACGAGTTCGCCGGGTCGCGCTCCGAGCGTCCCGCCAGCCAGGACGAGGCTGCGGAATCGCTCGCCGGTCCGTCTGCCGTCGGGCATGAGTGCTCCCAGTTCCGCGAACGCGTCTGCCAGGTCGAACAACTCGTCGATGGTCGGTACGAGACGGGCGCCTACCTTGGAGGGTTTGGGCTTGGGGGCGAGCGCCATCACGCCACGCATCGGATCGCTGTGCACGTATTCGCTGGCGGTGGCGGCCTTGATGATCATGCCGACGGTGACGGCAAAGGCACGGACAGTTCCGACGGATGCCACCTCGGGGATCAGGGCGATATCCACCACCTCGGCATCGTCAGCGGGCGCTGCGCTGAGGAGTCGGGCGTTCGCGGCTGCCGTGCGCCCGTTGATGGAGCGCCGCTGCACGACGGCCCACCTGAGGTCGTCGGAGACCAGGTCTGCGAGGGCGATGGACTGACCGGCCACGCGGGTTGAGTCAATCCGCAGGTCCCCTCGCCGTGCGCCGTAGCGGAGCAGGGCGACGGCCACCTCGGCATTGCGTCGATGGCCCAGTCGGTTCTTGTCCTCGAAGGTGTCCTTGAGGGTCGGCCACCACACATCCCAGACGTACGACTCGAAGGTGTGGGTGCGGGCGACCGCGGCGGTGGCAGGCCCGTTGCCGAAGTCTGCCAGCGGCTCGGGTGCGGTCAGGGGAGTGGACGGATCCACCGGCCAGCCGCGATCGTCTGCCGGCCACGCGAACAATCGTGCCTTCATCAGTTCGTCGTGGAAGGTCTTGGCGTAACCCTTCTGCCGGAACGTTCGACGGTGTTCCGCACCGTCGACTCGCCACCGGACGAACCAAGCCTGAGCGGCGCGGTCGCCGGCTGTGGTGTGCGTCCCGTCGGGGAGTCGGCCCTGCACGCTGTACACGCCCCAAGTGCTCATTCGACGGCCTTGCCTTCCAGCCACGCGCGCACGTCCATGGGACGGAAGCGGATCTGGCCGTTGACTCGGTAGAAGCGCGGCAAGCGGCCAGAGGCCGGGCCTGCCTGCGCCCACTTCTTGACCGACGACGTCGACACCTTCAACCACAGGGCTAGGTCACTGACGTCGATCATGGGCTCGCCGAGGACAGACTCGGGGTTCGTGGGGTGGCGGTTCATAACGTCGCTATCGGCACCTTTGTGCCGCTGTGGAACGGTCACGATCTGACCGCGCAATGCGGGTACCGGTGGTAGGGACCGGCCAGACGCGTGTGTCCACTCCGTGTCCAGCCCCTCGTAGCTCTGGGGGTTCGTCATCGGGTCGACCCGCCCGAAGGGCTCCCAAATGCACGAAACCGCAGGTCAGCGGTGCTGACCTGCGGTTCCGTGTCTTGTGCGCCTGTAGGGATTCGAACCCCAAACCTTCTGATCCGTAGTCAGATGCTCTATCCGTTGAGCTACAGGCGCTCGTCGGCTGCACGCAGCGCGACCGGACGAGAATAGCCGACTGTGGGACCCAGGCCGAATCCGGCCCCGCGCGCGGCTATGGTGACGACCACTCACCGGTCGATGGCACACGATCGCCTCGACACCTCACGAGAGGCAGTTTGCGAATGAACGATGTCGAGGCGGCGCTGGATGCGGCAGGACTCACGAACCCGGAGGTTCGGGCGTTCGTCAAGGAATACGCCGAGCTGACCGGGGCGGCGCGGGTCGAGGTGGTCAATGCCTCCGACGACGCGCGGTTGCTGGAGGAGGCAGTCGAGGCGGGTGAGCTCGAGCGGGCCGGCGAGGGGCGCTACTACTCCCGCAGCTATCACAAGGACACCGCCCGCTCGGAGGAGCGGACGATCGTCGCGACCAACAACGAGTCCGACCGCGGGGTCTACAACAACTGGCGCCCGGCCTCGGAGATGAAGCCGATGCTCCACGACCGGATGCGTGGTGCCAGCGAGGGCAAGACGATGTATGTCGTCCCCTACCTGATGGCGCCGGCGGGCAACACGCTCGCTCCGTGGGCGACCGGCGTCGAGCTGACCGACGCGCGCACCGTGGTGCTGCACATGATC
Source organism: Nocardioides piscis (assembly GCF_011300215.1). NCBI lineage: Bacteria > Bacillati > Actinomycetota > Actinomycetes > Propionibacteriales > Nocardioidaceae > Nocardioides > Nocardioides piscis. The sequence continues at coordinate 778,018 of NZ_CP049866.1, read as the reverse complement.
CGGATGGCTCGTGTCGGCGTGCAGTTCGTCAACGAGCTCGACGACCCGGCCTCGTTCGTGCGCGCCGTCCACGTCACCGGCGACCTGGAGCACCTCGGCCAGGGCACCGACGCCGACCAGCGCTACTTCGTGACCGTCGCCGACGAGCGCACGATCCTGCACTTCGGGTCGTCCTACGGCGGCAACGCCCTGCTCGGCAAGATCGCCCACGGCCTGCGCCAGGGCGCCTACGACGGCTGGGCGAGCAAGAAGTTCCTCGCGGAGCAATACATGCTGATCGGGATCCACGACAAGGAGACCGGCAAGGACTACCACATCTGCGGCGGCTTCCCGAGCGCCTCGGGCAAGACCAACCTCGCGATGATGGCGGCCCCCGACGCACTGGGCGATCGCTACCACGTGTCCTTCTACGGCGACGACATCGCGTGGCTGTGGGTGGACGAGGAGTCCGGCCGTCTCTACGGCATGAACCCCGAGTACGGGGTCTTCGGCGTCGCCAAGGACACCAACGAGAACACCAACCCCAACGCGCTCGCCTCGGTCGCCGAGGGCACCGACTGCATCTTCACCAACATCGCGTTCAACCCGTCGACCGGTGAGGTCTGGTGGGAGGGGCGCACCAAGGAACCGCCGGCGGACCGGCACGGCTGGCTCGACTGGACCGGCGCGCCGATCGCTGACCGCAAGGACAACGACACCGCACCGTGGGCCCACCCCAACAGCCGCTTCACCACGACGCTCGACAACGTCCCCAACATCGCCGACGACTACGACGCTCCGGCCGGCGTGCCGATCGACGCGATCATCTTCGGTGGTCGCACCCGCGACCGCGAGCCGCTGATCCGCGCCATCACCGACCTCGCCGAAGGCGTCTACGACGGGCTGACCCTGGGTGCCGAGGCCACCTCCGCGGCCGAGGGCAAGGAGGGCGTGCTGCGCTACGACCCGATGTCCAACCGCCCCTTCATGGCGTACGGCGAGGGCGACTATGCCCAGCACTACCTCGACGTCGTGGGTGCTGCGAGCGAGCAGCCGATCTTCGCGCACGTCAACTGGTTCCAGCGCGACGCCGAGGACGGCCACTTCCTGTGGCCCGGATATCGCGACAACCTGCGTCCGCTCCTGTGGCTGCTGCAGCTCAAGAACGGCGAGGTGAAGGGCCGTTCGACCGCGGTGGGCATCATCCCGACCGAGGAGGAGCTCAACCTCGAGGGGATGGACATCCCGGCAGCGGACCTGGAGCGGATCCTGTCGATCGACAAGCCGCGCTGGCAGCAGGAGATGGGCTTCCGCGAGGAGCACCTGGGGCAGTTCGAGCGGATGCCGGAGGCGATCTGGGAGGCCCACAGGCGGGTGGCGTCTGCTCTCGACGACGAGGCCTGAGAGCAGCTGATGCCACGCCCGCGGATACCCGGCTTCACCTCGGTCGAGCGGCGCGCTGCCGCGATCGCCCTGCCGTGGGCGATCATGACCGCGATCGGCCTCGTGTCCGTCTGGGTGCCGCCCTATCCGCAGGGCTGGATCGTGCCTGTTCTGGCGACCCTGATCGCGATCGGCGCAGGGCTCATGTATGTCCTGAGCCAGCGATTCGCCGAGGGCGGCTGGCTCGAGCTCGTCACCGCCTTCGTGCCCTTCCTCTACGTCGCGGTCGTGCGCCACGGCACGGGGGCGGCGACTCACCGATGACGGCTCTGCTGCTGTTGCAGATCCTGGGGTTCGCCCTGACCGGGACGCGCCTTCAGCTGTGGGCGTGCACCGCGGCTGTCCTGGCGACGCTGACCTTCCCCGTCCTGGTGTTCGGCGCGCCGCTCTATGAGTGGGACTGGCGGACCCTGTTGCTGTGGACCGGCATCTCCCTTGTCGTCGCCCCCGTCGTCCAGAGGATGGTGGAACGCCTCGACGAGGAGCGCCGGCTGGTGCACACCGCCAACACCCGCGTCGAGCGTCTCTTCGACGACGCGCCCCACGGCGTCGCGCTGCTCAACTCCAAGGGTCGGATCCTTCGGGCCAACACCGCGCTGGCCGCCCTGGTCGGGGTGACCCCGGACGACATGGTCCGGCACCCGTTCACTGCCTATCAGCCCCCGGAGAACGACGAGATCGCCGACCACCTCGAGCGGCTCGTCCACGAACCCGATGCGATAGCGATCTCCGAGTGCACACTGCGCGACGCGACCGGCAACGACGTCGACGTCGCCCTGAGCAGCCGGATCCTGCCGGACGAGTCGCTCGGCAACATCGTGATGGTCAACGTCCTCGACATCTCCGAGCAGCGGCGCTACCAGGACCGGTTGGCCCACCTGGTCGACCACGACGTGCTGACGGGTCTGGCCAACCGGCGGCTGTTCGACCTGGAGTTGCAGCGTCACCTGGAGCGGTGTCGGCGTTATGAGCCGACGGGGGCGGTGCTGCTGCTGGACCTGGACAACTTCAAGCAGGTCAATGACTCGCTGGGCCACAACGCGGGCGATGAGCTGTTGGTGAACATCGGCAGTGTGTTGCGTCGTGCGGTTCGCAGCACCGATGTGGTGGCCAGGTTGGGCGGTGACGAGTTCGGGGTGATCGTCACCGACGGTGACCAGCCGGCTGCTGCGGTGGTGGCCCAGAACATCGTGGATCGGATCCGGGAGCATGCCGCGACGTTGGACGGTGTGAGTCGTCGGGTCACGGCCAGTGTCGGTGCGGTCACGTTCAAGGCGGCGAGTGACCACTCGGTCGACATCCTCGCGCTGGCCGACATGACGATGTATGACGCGAAGGAGGCCGGGCGCAACCAGGTGGCCCTGCTGCCCGAGGGCGAGGCGCGGCCGCCCAAGATGTCGGCCCGGTTGCAGTGGCAGGACCGGATCGAGGCAGCCCTCGAGGACGACCGCTTCGAGCTCCTCCTCCAGCCGGTGATGGACATGCGGTCGGGTCGCGTCGGGATGGCCGAAGCCCTGTTGAGGTTGCGCGGAGAGAACGGCGAGCTGGTCCCGCCGGCTCGGTTCCTCTACATCGCCGAACGAGCTGGCTTGATGCCGCAGGTGGATGCCTGGGTGATCGAGCGGAGCATCGCCATACTCGCCGAGGTCCGCCACGAGGTTCCCGACTTCTGCCTCGAGGTCAACCTGTCCGGCCACTCCATCGGCGACGAGGCAGTGGAGCGGGCCATCCACCAGGCCCTGTCCCAGCACCAGGTGGACCCGCACGCGCTGATCCTGGAGATCACCGAGACCGCCGCCGTGGCTGACGTCGCCCTGGCGCGGGACTTCGCGATGCGACTGGCGGAGGTGGGGTGCCGCTTCGCCCTGGATGACTTCGGTGCCGGGTTCGGGTCGTTCTACTACCTCAAGCACCTCATCTTCGACTACGTGAAGATCGACGGTGAGTTCGTCGCGAACGTCCACACCTCCCAGGTGGATCGCACGATCCTGCGCTCGATCGTCGGGATCGCGCGCGACCTCGGCAAGCAGACGGTGGCGGAGTTCGTCTCGGCGCCCGAGATCCTCGAGGTGATCCGTGAGGAGGGCGTCGACTACGCCCAGGGCTACCTCATCGGCAAGCCGATCCCGTTGGCCGACTTCCGTCAGGAGTTCCTGCTCACCGACGCGCCTCGGATCCTCGAGGGCTGACGCTCACATGTCAGCTCTCGAGAGAGCGCTCGAGAGAGTGCTGGCAGTCCGCGCCGAGTTCGATCGGACCCGCCCGTCGCTGCGCCTCATGCGACCGTTCGGCATCGCCCTCGGCGTCGCTCTCGTCGCGGTCCTGATCCCGCCTCACGACACGTCCGGCGCGCTCATCGTGGTGCTGTCGGTCATCTACGCGACGATCCTGTTCGCCTTCATCTACAGCAGCCTGAGCGAGGAACGCACCTGGGTCGCACCGGCGGCGGTGTTCCTGGTCATCCCCTACCTCGCTCTCCTGCGCGAGGCGGGCGGTGGCCATGGGTCAGGCTACGAGCCCCTGTTCGTCGCGCCCGTCGTGTGGCTGGCCATCACCGGGTCGAAGCGTGAGATGTATGCCGCGAGCCTGCTCATCGCCGCTGCCATCCTTGCCCCGGTGTGGCTGATCGGCGGCCCCCGCTACCCCGTGGACGACCTGCGGCTGCTCCTGGTGTTCGCCGTCAGCGCGTTCGTCATCGGGCGGGTGGTGCAGCGGATCATGGTCCGCCTCGAGCGCGAGACCCGCACAGCAAGGGCAGCCAACGAGCGCAGCGCCCGCCTCTTCCTGGACGCGCCGCACGGGGTGGCAGTCCTTGACCTCCACGGCACCATCGTGCTCGCAAACGGTGCCCTGGGCGCCATCGTCGGCATCCGCGGCAGGGACATGATCGGTCAGTCGCTGGCCGCCTTCAGTGCTCCCGGTGACGACTCGGTCGAGGCCCACGTGACCCGGGCGCTCGAGTCCGAAGCCGACTCCGGTGTCTCCGAGTGCGTCCTGCGCAACGACCTCGGGCAGGACGTGCACGTCTCGCTCAGCAGCCGAGTGCTGCGGCACGGGGACGTGGAGGAGCCCGACATCCTCCTGGTCAACGTCGTCGACGTCTCCGAGCAGCGCCGCTATCACGACCGGTTGGCCCACCTGGTCGACCACGACGTGCTGACGGGTCTGGCCAACCGGCGGTTGTTCGACCTGGAGCTGCAGCGTCACCTGGAGCGGTGTCGGCGTTATGGGCCGACGGGGGCGGTGCTGCTGCTGGACCTGGACAACTTCAAGCAGGTCAACGACTCGCTGGGCCACAACGCGGGCGATGAGCTGTTGGTGAACATCGGCAGTGTGTTGCGTCGTGCGGTTCGCAGCACCGATGTGGTGGCCAGGTTGGGCGGTGACGAGTTCGGGGTGATCGTCACCGACGGTGACCAGCCGGCTGCTGCGGTGGTGGCCCAGAACATCGTGGATCGGATCCGGGAGCATGCCGCGACGTTGGACGGTGTGAGTCGTCGGGTCACGGCCAGTGTCGGTGCGGTCACGTTCAAGGCGGCGAGTGACCACTCGGTCGACATCCTCGCGCTGGCCGACATGACGATGTATGACGCGAAGGAGGCCGGGCGCAACCAGGTGGCCCTGCTGCCCGAGGGCGAGGCCCGGCAGCCGCGGTTGTCGGCCCGGTTGCAGTGGCAGGACCGGATCGAGGCAGCCCTCGCCGACGACCGCTTCGAGCTGATGCTCCAACCCATCATGCATGTGGAGACAGGGCTGGTGGACTCGGCCGAGGCCCTGCTGAGGCTGAGGAGCGAGGACGGCGAGCTGGTCCCGCCCGGGCGTTTCGTCTACATCGCCGAGCGAGCTGGCCTGATGCCGCAGGTGGACGCCTGGGTGGTCGAGCGGAGCATCGCGATGCTGGCCGAGATCCGCCGGGACGTCCCGGGCTTCTGCCTCGAGGTCAACCTGTCGGGTCACTCCATCGGCGACGCCATGGTCGAGCAGACGATCCGCGATTCGCTCGCTCGCCACGACGTCGAGGCGCGCGCGCTGATCCTGGAGATCACCGAGACCGCCGCGGTCGCTGACGTCGCCCTGGCGCGAGAGTTCGCGATGCGACTAGCGGAGCTGGGGTGCCGCTTCGCCCTGGACGACTTCGGTGCCGGGTTCGGGTCGTTCTACTACCTCAAGCACCTGATCTTCGACTACGTGAAGATCGACGGCGAGTTCGTCGCCAACGTCCACACCTCCCAGGTGGATCGCACGATCCTGCGCTCGATCGTCGGGATCGCGCGCGACCTCGGCAAGGAGACGGTGGCGGAGTTCGTCTCGGCGCCCGAGATCCTCGAGGTGATCCGTGAGGAGGGCGTCGACTACGCCCAGGGCTATCTCATCGGCAGGCCGATCCCGCTCGAGGAGTTCCGCCAGGAGTTCCTCCTGCCCAGACCGGCCGACGCGCCCGGTGCCCTCGAGCCCTGACCCGCTCCACCGCAAGCCTGAGCCCAAACTGGATCGATCCAATATGAGGGGTCCGGGCCGGAGGCTAGCCTCGGCGCCAACCGTCGCCGCAACGATGCCGGACGGGGTCCACTCAACTCCACGACTCACCGTCGATGCGCTCGACGGCCGGTGGCTCCTTCGCAAGTCTTCGAAGTGACCACCGCGAATGCGCGAGAGGGAAACGCAGGCATGACCGCTACCACTGAAACTTCGGCCGCGACGACACACCAGGGGATCCTGGCCTGGGTCAACGAGATCGCAGAGCTCACCCAGCCCGACTCCATCCACTGGTGCACCGGCTCTGACGAGGAGTGGGAGCAGCTCACCTCGGCCCTCGAGGGCACCGGCACGTTCACGCGCCTCAACCCCGAGATCAAGCCCAACTCGTTCTATGCGGCCTCCGACCCCACCGACGTGGCGCGCGTCGAGGACCGCACCTACATCTGCAGCGTGGACGAGAAGGACTGCGGGCCCACCAACAACTGGATGGACCCCGAGGAGATGAAGACCCTCATGCGCGGCCTCTACGCCGGGTGCATGAAGGGCCGCACGATGTACGTCATCCCGTTCGTCATGGGTCACCTCGACGCGGAGAAGCCGATGTTCGGCATCGAGCTCACCGACTCGGCATACGTCACCGTCTCGATGCGCGTCATGGCCCGCATGGGCACCGAGGTCCTTCGCCGGATCGAGGAGCTCGCCGCCAATGGGACCGAAGACGTCCAGTGGGTCCCCGCGCTGCACTCGGTGGGCAAGCCGCTCGCCGACGGCGAGGCCGACGTGGCCTGGCCGTGCAACGACACCAAGTACATCGTCCAGTTCCCCGAGGAGCGGATGATCTGGTCCTTCGGCTCCGGGTACGGCGGCAACGCCCTGCTGGGCAAGAAGTGCTACGCGCTCCGCATCGCCAGCGTGATGGCACGTGACGAGGGCTGGATGGCCGAGCACATGCTCATCCTCAAGCTCACCTCGCCGCACGGCGTGACCAAGTACATCGCCGCGGCCTTCCCCAGCGCCTGCGGCAAGACCAATCTGGCCATGCTCAAGCCCACCATCCCCGGCTGGAAGGTCGAGGCGATCGGTGACGACATCGCGTGGATGCGCATCGGTGAGGACGGCCGGCTGTGGGCGGTCAACCCTGAGTTCGGGTTCTTCGGTGTCGCCCCCGGCACCAACGAGCACACCAACCCCAACGCGATGGCGACGATCAACAAGGGCAACTCGGTCTTCACCAACGTCGCGCTCACCGAGGACGGTGACGTGTGGTGGGAAGGCCTCGAGAACACCCCAGCCAGGGCCACCTCCTGGAAGGGCCAGCCGTGGACGCCGGACAGCGAGGAGCTGTCCAGCCACCCCAACAGCCGTTACTGCACCCCGATCAAGCAGTGCGACATGCTGGCCGCCGAATACGACGACCCGCGCGGCGTGCCGATCGACGCGATCCTGTTCGGCGGTCGCCGCAAGACGACCATCCCGCTGGTCACCGAGGCCCGCGACTGGACGCACGGCACCTTCATGGGCGCCACCCTCTCCTCGGAGACGACCGCTGCCGCGGTCGGCGCGGTGGGCATCGTGCGCCGCGACCCGATGGCGATGCTGCCGTTCATCGGCTACAACGCCGGTGACTACTTCACCCACTGGATCAACATGGGCAAGGACAACGACGAGTCCAAGATGCCCCGCATCTTCTACGTCAACTGGTTCCGCCGCGACGAGGACGGGGGCTTCCTGTGGCCCGGCTTCGGCGAGAACTCGCGCGTCCTCAAGTGGGTCATCGAGCGCCTCGAGGGCCAGGCTGCCGCCGTCGAGACCCCGATCGGTCACGTGCCGGCCCCGGGTGCGCTCGACGTCGACGGGCTCGACATGACGCCTGCGGCCATCGAGGCCGCGCTGGCGGTCGACGTCGAGGAGTGGAAGGCCGAGATCCCGCAGATCACCGAGTGGTTCGAGAAGTTCGGCGACGACCTGCCCGCCGTGTTCTGGACCGAGCTCGACGGTCTCAAGGAGCGCCTGGGCGCCTGAGCCCCGCCAGTCTCTCGTCGGCCCACCAGGACGCGGTCCCGGTGGGCCGACGGCGTCCGTGTGCGAGGATCTGGCGGGAGCAGCGGGAGGTGCAGCAATGACGTACGGCCCGGAGGAACGCAAGGTCTTCGAGGCCGCGGCCAGCGATCTGTACGACGAGCTCGTGGCCCAGGGCGGGCTCGCGGCCGACGATGCGCGGATCACTGACGCCGGTGTCGTCGCAGACGCGTTCGCCCTGCTCACGGAGATCGGCCTGGTCACCTTCGACCGTGCCGAGAAGCGCTGGCTGCCGGTCGATCCATCGATCGTGCAGTCGCGGGTGGTGTCCCCGCTCGGCCAGCGCGGAGCCGAGCTGCTCGCCGAGTCGGCAAGCTGGGCGGAGACCTTCCAGCGTCTCTCGCAGTCCTGGCGCCGCTCACCCGACGCGCTGCGGGGCCCCTTCTCCGAGCTCCGGGGCCATGCCCTGACAGGCTTCATCAGCTCGGTCGTCGCGGATGCGAGCGAAGAGCTGCTGACCGCACAGCCGCAGACCAACCGGGCCACCAAGCAGCTGCCCGAGGCCATCGAGCGCGAGGTCGCGGCGCTGCGGCGGGGTGTCACCATGCGCACCCTCTACCAGCACGCGGCCCGCCGCTCGGCAGCCACGAGCAAGTACGTCGCAGCCGTCACGGCCGAGGGCGCGCAGGTCCGTACGCTCGATGAGTTCTTCAACCGGCTGATCGTGGTCGATCGGCGGATCGCCATCATCCCCGGGCACGAACCACGGACGGCGGTCGTCGTGCGCGAGCCGTCGTTGATCGCCTATCTCAGCGACATCTTCGAACGGTCGTGGGAACGGGGACGGCCCTTCACCAACAAGGACACCTCGGTCGTGCGCGACATCGCCGCCGAGCAGCGGGCGATGACGATCCGCATGCTGATCGGCGGTCATGCCGACCCGAGCGGCGCGGCGAGGCTCGGCGTCAGCCCCCGTACGTATGCGGCCTACGTCTCTGAGCTCAAGCAGGAGTTCGAGGTGGAGACGCGGTTCCAGCTCGGCTACGAGATGGGGCGACGGGCCATCACCGGCCGGGACCACCCCCCTGGCGAGGGTGTGGGCCCGGCACCGGATGCCGGCTTCTAGGACATCAGCGGGTCGAGGGCGCCGGCTTGACCTTGGTCGTGTCCACGAAGGTCGGCCAGGTGGTGTCCTTGGCCTCGGCCGGTCCGGCGATGAGGCCGATCGAGCCGAGGGACATGGTGGCGGTCAGCAGGGCAGCAGCAATACGACGTCCGGTCATGGTTCTCCACCTTCGGGTCAGGGGCCCGATCAGGGTCGGGTGCACACAGTGTCTCCTGCACCCGCGCGCGCGTCATCACTGCGGAGGTGCAAGAACCTGCAGTGCAGCAACCTGCAAAGACGGCGCTGATCTCCGACCGGGCTCCACAGTAGGCTCGCCGCCGTGCTCCTCGCCAGAGGTGGAGCTGACCTGTCTGGGGGCGACATGACCTTGCTGTGGATCGTCGTGGGGCTGTGCCTCCTCCTCCCGAGCCTCTGGCTCGCGGGGCGCATCCTGTGGCGGTGGCGGACCTGGACCCGGGTCGAGGCCAAGGTCTTTCGCATCACCAAGGACAAGGCGGCCAAGATGACCTACCTCGTCGATGGGCGCCAGCGGACCGCCGTGACCAAGTGGGCCTTCGGGGCCGAGGTCGCAGATGTGTTCGTCGTCCGGTACGACCCCGAGCAACCTCTTCGTCACGAGATCGACCGGCCCGTATGGCGAGCGGTGCGCCTGGTCGCTCTCGCGCTCGTGGCGAGCGCCGGTGTGGGCTTCATCATCGACGGCGCCCGGACCGGGTCGCTGTGGGACGACAGCCTCGACGTGCCGTGGTTCGTGTGGATCGGGCTGGGGCTGGTGTCACTCGCGATCGCGAGCACTCTCGCGACCCACCAGCGCGGACGCCGGGGGTGGCAGCAGGCAGACGGCGCCGTCACGGCCGTGCGCGAGCACAAGATCGAGGATCGCGACGGTTCGGTCTCCGTCACCTACCGGGTCGCCTACGAGTTCGTCGACACCACCGGGACCCCTCGCACGGCGACGGCCGAGACATGGTCGCGCAGCCACGAGAAGGGTCAGACCCTGCCGGTTCGGTATGACCCTGACAACCCGTCGCGCAGCGACATCTCCACGCCGCGCGTGCGGACGACCTGGTGGGCCGCGGCCGCGGCTCTCTCGCTGCTCGGCGTCGGGTCGGCCGCGCTGGGATGGCTCGCCGCCATCCGGCAGGACGCCTGGTGAGCGACGGCCGAGGGAGATGACAGCTCCCGGGCCCACGGTCGTGGGTCCGGGAGCTTCCGATGTCTGCCAGGACATCAGTTGGCGGAGGCGGAGGGATTTGAACCCTCGATGGGGTTGTAGCCCCAAACCCGCTTAGCAGGCGGGCGCCATAGACCGGACTAGGCGACGCCTCCACGCTCGTCCCGGGGGACGAGCGGGGTCAGGTTACTAGGCCGGTCGAGCCTTTGCCGAATCGCACCTGTCGGGGAGCGGCGGGCGTGCGTCAGAACGGGCGGAGGCCCTGCCCCTGCTGCAGGTGACGCTGCAGGTCGCGGACGAACTCCTCGCGGTCGCCGGCGATGAAGTCGACCGGGATCGTCGTGGTGTCGCCGTTGCGCAGGCGCAGCACCACCACGGGCGAGCCGGCCGACGTGGTCGTCACCGCGTCCTCGACCTCTGTCCAGCGGGCGGCCGGGACGCCGACTCCTCTGACCCACTGCACGCGATAGCCCTCGTCGGTCAGGCGCACCACCCAGCCGCGACGACTGAGCACGACGGCAGCGGCCACCAGCGCGGCCAGGCCGACCAGGGCCGGGACGAGCAGCAGCGAGGTGTGCAGGTCGAAGACCGCGACGACGCCGGTGGTGACCAGGACCAGCAGGGCGACGGCGATGGTGAGGAGTCCCACCAGTCGGGCAGCGATCTGGGGGGCTACTCGATATTCGGACGGCACGGGGTGATTGAACACAGCGGCCGCCGGTTGCGCCAATCCACCCCTTGTCGCCCGGGCCGTCGCGCGTCACACTCGGATCACCCCCAACCATCCAGCCCGAGACCGCGCTTCGCGGGAGGCCGTCATGACCAGTGCAGCTGATGCCCTCGCAGAGCTGCACCGAGCGTTGGAGGCCCCCCGCGACGGCGTGGTCTCCACCGGCAGCTGGCGGTGGAACGTCCGACAACGCATGACCCGGGTCCGCGACCTGTTGATCCGCGAGTCGGAGCACCCGGACGAGGCCTGGTTGAGTGCCCGTCGCGGCTCCGCGCTGCGCGAACGACAGGCTCTCCTCGCGCGCATGGGTGCACTCGGCCCCGAGGTCCTCGAGAACCCCGACCTGGAGCAGGTGCGCGAGCACGGTCTGCGGCTCCTCTCCGACATCGACCACCACCTGCAACGCCTGCGTGACCTGGCCTATGACGACGTGGCTCTGGAACTGGGCGGCTCGGAGTGATCGCCACCTCCTAGACTGTGTCCCGTGCCGTCCTCGGGCGGCGCAAGGAGGGGTGCCGGAGCGGCCGATCGGAACCGCCTTGAAAGCGGTCGTAGGGAGACCTACCGCGGGTTCGAATCCCGCCCCCTCTGCCAAGGTGAGCGAAGGACTAGGCTCCCACGGTGACTTGGTTCAGCAGCCCCGACGACGCGAGCTCCCGCCTCCATGGGGCGGGTTATCTCGCCGATGCAGCCACCGCGACCACGACCTTCCTGGCTGGGGCGCTGGAGAAGCCGCTGCTGATCGAGGGGCCAGCGGGGGTCGGCAAGACCGAGCTGGCCAAGGCGGTCGCTCGAGCCACGGGAGCCGACCTGATCCGCTTGCAGTGCTACGAAGGTCTCGACGAGGCTCGGGCGCTGTATGAGTGGAACTACAAGAAGCAGCTGCTCCGCATCCAGGCCAGCAGCGGCGACGAGGGGTGGAGCGAGACCCACGACGACATCTTCACCGACGAGTTCCTGCTGTCGCGGCCGCTCCTGACGGCGATCCGCCGCGACGAGCCGACCGTGCTCCTGATCGACGAGGTTGACAAGACCGACGTGGAGGTGGAGGGCCTGCTGCTCGAGGTCCTCTCGGACTTCCAGGTCACGATCCCCGAGCTCGGCACCGTGGCCGCCACCCGGCGACCGTTCGTCGTCCTCACCTCCAACGCCACGCGCGAGCTCTCCGAGGCGGTGAAGCGTCGCTGTCTCTATCTCCACCTCGACTATCCCGACGCCGCCCGCGAGCGCGAGATCGTCACCTCGCAGGTCCCGGGCCTCGACGACGCGGTCGCCGGCCAGCTCGTCGACGTGGTGGCACGCCTGCGGGAGCTGGAGCTGAAGAAGGCTCCGTCGATCGCGGAGTCGGTCGACTGGGCGCGCACCCTGATCGCCCTGGAGATCGACGACCTCGACGAGGCCGCTGTGCGCCAGACGTTGGGTGTGGTCCTCAAGCACGCCTCCGACCACGCCCGCGCGGTCAAAGAGCTGAGACTGGCGAGTCGGTGAGCCTCCTCGACCGCCACATCGGCTTCCTCGAGGCGTTGCGCTCGGCGGGGCTGTCGGTGTCGCTGGCCGAGGGGCTGGACGCGATCGAGGCGCTGCACCACATCGGCTGGGACGAACGGGAGGTCGTGCGCACGGCGTACGCCGCCACGCTGGTCAAGAAGCAGTCACAGCGCGTCACCTTCGACGCGATCTTCGATCTCTACTACCCACGCCTCGTCGGGGACGGCGATCGCCGACGCAGCGAGGAGTCGCTGGACCGCGCCCTGCAGGGCGACGCCGAGGAACCCGGTGTCCGGGACAACGGGGCGGCCCTCGCCGCGTTCACCGACGAGCTGGCCGAGGCGATGTCCGGGGCCGAGGGCGGCGAACAGGCAGAGCTGCTCGACCTTGCCGTCGAGGCGATCGCCCGGTTCGGAGCCATGCCGGGTCGTGGACCGGGGCTGTCGAGCTGGTCGGCATACACCGCACTGCAGCGGGTCGCGCCCCACCAGCTGATGTCTCAGCTCGTCGCGGGACTGATGGCCGACGGCCTGGTCGAGGAGGACGCCGAGCGCGTCGCGACGCGCAGGGTCGACCAGTTCTCACGGCTGGTGGAGGCCGAGGCGCGACGCCGGATCGCGGAGGAGAAGGGGGCCGAGCACGTCGCCGACATCGTCGTCCGTCCGACCATCGACCGGCTGGACTTCACCGCCGCCCGGCGAGCAGACATCGCCGAGATGCGACGCGAGATCTATCCGCTCGCCCGCCGGCTCGCGACCCGGCTGACCAAGCAGCAGCATGCGCGCCGCCGCGGGGCGCTCGACTTCCGGCGCACCGTCCGCGCGTCGCTCTCCACCGGTGGTGTGCCGCTCGAGACCCACCACCGCCCCAAGCGTCCGCACCGCACCGAGCTCGTCGTGCTGTGCGACGTCAGCGGCTCGGTGGCCAACTTCGCCCAGTTCACCCTGCTGCTCGTCTTCGCACTCCGCGAGCAGTTCCACAAGGTGCGCGCGTTCACCTTTGTCGACCAGGTGCACGAGGTGACCCATCACTTCACGCCCGGCGGTGACGTCGTGGAGGTGATGGAGAACCTCGCCGCCAGCACCGCCCACGCCGCGCTGTGGGGGCGGACCAACTATGGGCGGGCGTTCACCCGGTTCGCCGAGGAGCATCCGGATGCTCTGGGCCCGAAGACGTCGCTGCTGATCCTGGGTGATGCGCGGTCCAACTACAGCGACCTGTCGCTACCGGTGCTGCGTGAGCTCGCGGGCTCGGTCAAGCACGCGTGGTGGCTCAACCCCGAGCACCCGCGCCACTGGGGGACGGGCGACAGTGCGGCTCCCAGCTATGGCGAGATCGTGCCCATGGTGGAGTGTCGCAACCTCACCCAGCTCGAGGAGTTCGTCTCGCAGATATCCATGGGAGGAACCGGGCGTCAGCCCGCGAGGTAGCCGAGCTGCTGCATGCGCCTGATCTCGGCCCGCAGGCCTGGGTGGGGCGCCTCGTCGGCCGCGCGACCGCCGGTGACGTAGGGCTCGGTGTCGCTCCCGGACCCGTCATAGACGACCGTGACGCGGTTGGCCACGTCGGTGTTGATCAGTGATCCCAGCAGCGCGACGGGGTCGGCGCGGTCCTCGAGGGAGAGAACCCGGGTCTGCTCGGGAATGGGCGGCACCTGCGCCGACGGTGCTCCGGCCGTGATCACCTGGTCCACGACGAAGGCGTCCGACATGGTGACGGCGGCGATCTCCGCTGCGGCGTGGCCGCCGTACGACGACCCGACGAGCATCACCCGTGCGTCCGGCTCGCCCGCGACGGCGTTCTCGATCGCGCGCACGACCTGCTGGACGTAGGAGCTGTTGGTCGCCCCGACGAGCCGGAGCCGGCCACCCTCGTGGGTCTTGTTGCCCGGGAGATAGGCGATGAACCGGCCGGCGCCGATGCGCTGGACGCTGATCCGCCGGTCGGCGGTGACCAGGGTGGTCATCAGCTCCTCGATGGAGCTCGGCACCGTGGCCGAGCCGGCCGTCGGGGTGATGGGTGGCTCGTCGTCGGGCGCCTCGTCGAACCCTGCCGCAGCGTCGCGCAGCGCCGCCGTCGCGTCGACGGGGAAACCCGCGACGCCGATGGCTCGCAGTCCGCCGCGGGCTGCTGCTCCGCCCCGGCCCGTGGCCATGACGCCGGCCGTCAGGAGCGAGCGCATCTGCATGCCGTCGAGGAGTCCACCGCCGTCAGCCATGTGGTCCATCAGCTCGGGGTTGCTCTCGGCGAGCTCGTTGAGATAGGCGGCGACACCGTCGCGGTCGAGGGAGTCGGTCTCGATCAGGCCGGCCGAGACGATGGCGCCACCGAGGGCGACCTCCGGCGCGAGATAGCCGATGGCGCGCCCGGCGATGGAGCCGAGGGTCTTGAACGCCGCCTGCTGCAGCTCGTCGATCCAGCGATAGGTCAACACCGTGGCGCGGACGACGAGAGCATCGGCGTCGAGCTCGATGGATCGGGTGAGCAGGCCCTGCTTGCCGGTCGTCGCGGCGCGGATGTCCTCCTCTGCCTGGGCGAAGGTCGTCGGTGACAGCTCCGCGGACTCGACGAGGTCGTCGTCGGCCAGGATGTCGGTGCCGAGCCGCGCGCGCTCTCGCAGGTCGGCGGCGCACGCGTCGAACGAATCGGCGAGGGCCAGCATCTGGTGATACTTGTCGGCGTCCATGGCCGCGTCGGTCGCGGGTCGCTCGTTGATCATGCGTTCACCTGGGCCAGGACGGGCGCCAGCTCGGTGGCCAGCGCGTCGGGGTTCGTACGGCGGATGACGAGTCTCGACTCGTCCTCGAGCTGGTGTGGGACCAGGCTGTGCCAGCCGTCAGCCAGCAGCACCCAGGAGACCAGGCCGACGGCCCGGGTCGCCTCGTCGGCGACGCGGGCCGCCAGGACCCGGAGGCGACCCTGCCCCTCGGTGTGGATGCCGGCGATGGCGGTCGCAGCCTCCGCGCTGGTCAGGGAGTTGCCCCCGACGCCCGTCAGCCCAGCGCCGTGTCGCTCCAGCAGGACCGGGACCAGGTCCGAGCGCCCTGAGCGCAGGGCCTCGCCGACGGAGTCCACGAGATGGAAGGGGAGGTCGATCTCGTCGGGCAGCGCCGATGTGCTGAGACGGACGTCTTCGGGGATCGCCGCCACGCGGGCGAGCTCGGCGGGCCACTGGTCGACAGCGAACCAGGCCAGCTCGAAGACCACGCCGTCGCAGGTGGCCAGGGTGGCCACGGCGTTGGCGGCCTCGCGGTGCCATGCCTTGACGTGGGTGCCCCTGACCGACACGTCGATGTCCAGGGCCAGCTCGGGCGTCGCCAACAGGCCGATCGCGCCGGCCAGGCGGGCATCGACCCCGTCCTCGCCGATCAGGCCACGGCGGCGAAGGGTCTCCATCGGGTCGTGGAGCGACGACAGGGCCGCGGCATAGGCCTGGTCATCCGTGCTGGCTCCGGTGTGTCCCAGTCGTCCCTGGAGCCCGCTGCTGGTCGGTTCGGCGGGGTCGACCAGGTCGAAGGGGAGCGGCGCGTCGCCGGCGAGCTGCGCGACCTGGCGCAGCTCCGGGAGGGTGAGGGTGAGCCGTCGAGGCAGCCCCTCGAGGAAGCTCGTGGGCGGTGGTGGTGGAGTGGTCAGGTCGATGGTCACCATGTCAGGGCCCCGGTGTCTCGATGGTCAGCCAGTCCTTGTGACCGGACGGAGGAAGATCGAAGGTCGCGAGCTCGGCACGCTCGGCGACGAGCGCGGTCGTCCGGCGCTGGATGCCGTCGATGGCCTCCTTGCGCGCGTCGACCTCGTTGACGTGTCGAGCGAGCGAGTCGGCCGCGTTCTCGTGGTGCGCGGCAGCCGCCCTCAGGTGGTTGGCGCGCTCCTTGATCCGCGTCCGCATGGCATCAGCTGCCCGGCCGTGCCACGGGACGCTCTCGGCCTGGGCGACCAGTCGGTCGGCTGCGGCCCGGATGTCGCCGCCCTGCTCGCGCAGCTGGGCGGCGCGCTTGCGTGATGCGGCGGAGTCGCCGTACATCGTCGCTCCTTCGGTTCGGTCACTGGGTTCACAGATCAGCAGCGCCCTACCCACCATCGCGGCCGCCTAAACCAAACGATCGCGTAACCCTCGGGGACGTGATGTCGTTGGAACGGCGATGGAGGGAAGATCGACATGACAGCTCTACTGCGTGTGAGCGCCACGGCGCTGGCGTCCGTGCTGGTGACGGCCCTGCTGGGGACGGCACCGGCGAGCGCCGGCGGCGACAAGCAGCAGCCCGTGGGCGACGTGCGCAAGGCCGTGTTCGTCGGCAACAACTGGGACGGCACAGCCAGCGTCCTCGGCCCGCGCAGGCTCGCCTCGCTGGGGCGGATCAACATCATCCCGGACAAGGACGCCCGGATGGCAGAGATCATGCTCAACCCCTATCGCGCTGCCTACTTCCTCGCCATCCGCGAGCTCGTCGGCGAGGGCCACGACCAGTTCGTCGACGACCTCTACACCTCCAACGACGGATCGCTCCTCATCGTGAGCAGGCCGTCGTTCGCCGACGTGGTGGGGATCAGCCTCAAGACGCACGAGATCGTCTGGCGCTTCCCTGTCGCCGGTGTGCGCTCTGACCACATGGCCATGTCGCCCGACGGCAAGCGGGTCGTCGTCAGTGCCTCCACCGCCAACCTCGTCCACGTCCTCGACGTGGCGACCGGCAAGGAGGTCGGGACCTTCCCCTCGGGTGGATCACCGCACGAGAGCATCTTCTTCGACAACGGCAAGAAGATCCTGCACGCCTCGATCGGCATGGTCTACAGCCCGCTCGACGACCCCGCCCTGGACGAGACCAAGGACGACCGGGTGCTGCAGATCGTGGACGCGCGCACCTTCGAGGTGCTTCGACGCATCGACGTCCGCAAGGCCCTCGACGAGCGTGGGATGACCAAGGTGTCCACCGCCGTGCGACCGCTGACGATGTCCCCGGACAGCAAGTCGCTCTACTTCCAGCTCTCCTTCTTCCACGGCTTCGTGGAGATGGAGCGCCGCAGCGGCCGCATCACCCGGGTCAGGGAGCTGCCCAACCTCGTCCCGGACACGCCGCGGGAGGCCTATCTCCTCGACTCCGCCCACCACGGGATCGCGATCAACCCGGACGGCACGAAGCTCTGCGTCGCCGGGACCATGTCGGACTACGCCACGGTCGTGCGGCGCGACAACTTCAAGCGAGGTCGGCTGATCAAGGGCGGGAAGAAGCCCTACTGGGTGACGCCCAGCTATGACGGTCGCTACTGCTACATCTCCTGGAGCGGGTCGGACACGGTCTCACGGATCTCCTACCGCACCCGCAAGCTCGACAAGACCGTCCCGGTGGGCTACCACCCCCAGCGCATCCGCAACGGCTTCGTCCGGCGCGACCTGGTCGCCGGGCTGCCGGACCACACGCCCCCGCCCGGCTGAGGCCTGGTCACGCCAACCAGTCGCCCAGGCGCTGCAGCCCGAGCTCGATGTCGGCCTGCGGCCCGGCGAAGCTCAGCCGCACGTGGTGCTGGCCGGCCTCGGTGTCGAAGTCGATGCCGGGGGCCAGGGCCACGCCGGTCTCCGCGAGCAGCCGTCGGGTGAACGCCATCGAGTCCTGGGTGAGGTGCCCGACGTCGGCATAGGCGTAGAACGCGCCGTCGGCCGGCGCGAGGCGGTCGATGCCGATGGCTGCCAGCCCGTCGAGGAGCAGCTGACGGTTGGTGGCGTAGCGCGCGACGTGTGAGTCGAGCTCGGCGTACGACGCATCGGTGAACGCCGCGACGCAGGCCCACTGGGCGATGACGGGTGGACAGATCGTGAAGTTGCCCGTGAGCACGTCGACCGCTCGCCGCAACCGCTCGGGGACCAGCATCCAGCCGATCCGCCACCCGGTCATGGAGAAGTACTTCGAGAACGAGCTGAAGACGATGGCCTCTCGCGACGTCTCCCAGGCGCTGCGGGCCAGGGTGGGGGAGGCGTACTCGATGCCGTGATAGATCTCGTCGGAGACGAGCTGGACGCCGCGGACCTCGCACCAGTCGGCGATTGCTGCAAGCTCGGCGGGCAGGAGCATGGTGCCGGTCGGGTTGGCAGGGCTGGCGATGACCAGGCCCTTGACGTCGCCGAGCTCCTCGAGCTGGTCGATGGTCGGCTGGAAGCGGTTCTCGGGGCCGCAGGGGATCTCCACGACCTCACAGCCGAGTGCGGTGAGCACGTTGCGGTAGCAGGGATATCCCGGTCGGGCCATGGCGACGCGGTCGCCGGGCTCGAAGGCTGCGAGGAAGGCGAGCAGGAAGCCGCCGCTCGATCCGGTGGTCACGATGACGTCGTCGGCCGTGACCTCGATGCCGTGCTGGCGCCGGTGGTGGGTGGCGATCGCAGTGCGCAGCTCCGGGACGCCCGCCGCGACCGTGTAGCCCAACGGATCGGTGCCCTGCAGCAGACGGATCGCCTCCTCCCGAACCGGGGCGGGGGCGCCGGTGCTGGGCTGGCCCGCGACGAGGTTGACCAGGTCGCCGTGCGTGCGCTGACGCTCCGCCGAAGCCGCCAGCAGGTCCATGACGTGGAACGGCGGCACGTTGGCCCGCTGGGCCACCGAGTAGCGAGCAGCGGGGTCTCGGGGGCGGCGGTCTCGTTGGGCACGTGACGAATCTAGGCGCGCGCCGCCCGTCGTCCCACCCGACGGCCGAAGTAGGAGCCCTCTCCGAGCTGGGTGCCGGAGGAGTAGCCGGCACCGTCCTGGGCGATGTTGGCAGCACAGGCGCCGGCGGCGAAGAGCCCCTCGATGACGGCACCCCCCTCGGAAAGCACCCGACCGTCGAGGTCGCACGCCATGCCGCCCAGGGTGAAGCCGGCATAGAGCGCCGTGCCGAGCGTCAGGTCGAAGGCACCCCATGGGCCCTGGTCCTGGGGAGCAAGGTAGTCGGGGTGCTTGTGGAAGTCGGGATCCTCGCCGGCCGCCGCGTGCTTGTTGTAGGCCGTGAGCGTTTCGACCAGTGCCCCCTCGGGCAACCCGAGCCCGGCCTCCATGTCCTCAGGCGTCTCCCAGCCGTCGATCAGCGGGCACAACGGCATCGACGGCTCGTCCATGTGGGCGCTGTCGAGGATCAGGTAGGCGGCCGAGTCGGTCTGCTTCATCACGTGATAGCTCGTGCGGGAATGGTAGGAGTCCTCGGCGACGAAGCGCTTGCCCTCCTTGTTGACCACGATCCCCTTGACGAAGTCGGACGGTGGATAGAACGGGGCGGTGATGAAGGCTTCGTCCATGTGATGCCACGCGGCACCGGCCGACTTGCCCAGACGCAGGCCCAGCCCGTCGTCAAAGGTCGAGCCGAGGGTGAACAGCTTCGAGCCGAGGGACGGAGTGTGCTCGGCGACCATGTCGGGGTTCATCACGAACCCACCAGCGGCGATCACGACCGACCGGGCGCGGACGAAGCCCGACGTGTCGAAGCTCTTCCAGGCGACGCCGACCACCGCCCCCGAGGCGTTGGCGACCAGGTTGGTCACTCCCGTCTCGAACCGCACCTCGGTGTCGGTCTCGGCGATGCGCTCGGCCAGCAGGTCGAGCACGATGCTGGCGCCACCTGTGTCACCGGGCTTGGGCACCTTGTGTCCACGAGGCGCTGGTGGGACCTGGTCGCGGAACGGCCAGACCTTCTCGTTGCCGGTGAACATCAGGCCCTCGGTGCCCGGCTGGATGACTGCCTTGTGGGGATAGAAGGACCGCTCGAACTCGAAGCCGAGGTCCTCGAGCCAGTCGAGGTGCGAGGCCGCGTCGTCGGCATACGCGCGGATCTTCGCCACGTCGGGCTGGGGGGTGACGGCCATCAGGTAGTCGAACATCGCGTCGGGGGTGTCGGCCTGACCCGTCGCGCGTTGTACGGCGGTGCCGCCACCGAGATAGAAGTGGCCCCCGGCCATGGACGAGGTGCCGCCGTGCACGGCCGCGCGTTCGAGCAGCAGCACCCGCGCGCCGGCCCTGCTCGCCTCGAGCGCTGCGCAGGCGCCCGCCATCCCGAAGCCGACGACCACGACATCGAAGCCTTCGGCGCCGTCGAGCACGGTGTCGTGGAGCAGGTCGGGCAGGGCGGTGCCCTTGGTCTCGTCGGCCATGCGGCCAGACTAGAACACGTTTCAGTTTGCTGCGAGCCCTGTGGTGGTCCCGGCCCCGGATAGGATCAGCCCCCAGCCGAGACGAAGAGCGAGGTGGCCGTGACCTTTGATGTCCACCAGCTCGACTCGTTCGTGCTCGTGGGCTCGCTGGTCACCCTTGTCGCGATCCTCGCCGTGCGGCTCTCGGCCACGGTCGGACTGCCCAGCCTGTTGTTCTACCTCTTCATGGGGGTGCTGCTCGGCGAGGCAGGCCTGGGGATCCAGTTCGAGGACGCCCAGATGGCGCACGCGCTGGGGTTCGGTGCGCTGGCGCTGATCCTCGCCGAGGGTGGACTGACCACGAGCTGGCGCGACATGCGTCCCTCGATCCGGCTGGGGGTCTCGCTGGCCACCCTCGGGGTGGCGGTCTCGGTCGCCGTCGTCGCCGTGGGTGCCCACTATCTCCTCGGTCTCCCGTGGGAGCTGGCCATCCTCCTCGGGGCGGTCTGCTCGCCCACCGATGCGGCAGCGGTGTTCTCGGTGCTGCGTATCGTTCCGCTGCCCAAACGACTGACCGGCGTGCTGGAGGCCGAGTCGGGTCTCAACGATGCGCCCACCGTCGTGCTCGTCTCGATCATCTCCACCGGGGTGGCGTTGGAGAGCGGGGTGCTGAGCGTCGCCGGCACGATCGTCTTCGAGCTCGCCGTCGGTGCCACCATCGGTGTCCTCGCCGGGATGGGTGGGGCGTGGATGCTGCGGCGGATAGCACTGCCGTCCTCGGGGCTCTATCCGCTGTCCGTTCTGTGCCTCGCCTTCCTCGGGTATGGCGCTGCGACGGCCGTCCACGCCTCCGGCTTCGCGGCGGTCTATGTCGCGGCCCTGATCCTCGGCAACCAGGAGCTTCCGCACCGGGCGGCGACGCGCTCCTTCGCCGAGGGCCTGGCCTCCCTGGCCCAGATCGGCCTCTTCGTCATGCTCGGGCTGCTGCTCTCGCCGGCCAGGATCAACCTCGACGTGGTCGTCCTGGCCATCGTCACCGGACTGATCCTCACCTTCGTCGCGCGACCGGTCTCGGTGCTGCTGAGCTCGCTCGCCCAGCCGATGCCCTGGCGTGAGCTGACCTTCATCTCATGGGCCGGGCTGCGCGGCGCCGTCCCGATCGTGCTGACGACGATCCCGCTGGCCGAAGGAGTCGAGGGAGCCGACCGGCTCTTCGACATCGTCTTCGTCATGGTGGTGATCTACACCCTCCTCACCGGACCCACGCTGCCGCTGGTGGCGCGGATCCTGCGGGTCGCGCGACGCTCCGAGCCACGTGGGCTGGACGTGGAGGCTGCCCCGCTCGAGCGCGTGGCGGCCGACATGCTGCAGGTCTCGATCGCGGAGACCTCACGCATGCACGGCGTCGAGGTCGGTGAGCTGCGGCTGCCGCCCGGAGCGTCGGTCTCCCTGGTGATCAGGCAGGGCGAGACGCTCGTCCCCGAGCGACGCACGGTGCTGCGCAGGGGCGACGACGTCCTGGTGGTCACGCCACGCAAGGTCCGGGTCGAGACGGAGGAGCGGCTGCGCCAGGTGTCAGCAGGTGGCCGGCTCGCGCAGTGGC
The DNA here is from genome assembly GCF_011300215.1 of Nocardioides piscis. Taxonomy (NCBI): domain Bacteria; kingdom Bacillati; phylum Actinomycetota; class Actinomycetes; order Propionibacteriales; family Nocardioidaceae; genus Nocardioides; species Nocardioides piscis. The sequence goes on along the minus strand of NZ_CP049866.1, from coordinate 755,891 downwards.
GGTCGGATTCGCGCAAGCCCCGCTGATCAGCTGCCGCCGGGGCTGCAGAAGGTCGAGTCGGCGACGGCCGTCACCGACTCGACGTCCTTCTTCCTCAGGTCCTTGAAGGCCGCACCCACGACGACGTTCACGCCACGCCCGAGCTCCGGGCCGGAGACGATCTTGGCCCCCTTGAACTGTCGTGCCACGAGGCGTACGGCGGCGTTGCGTGGCTCGTCGGACCAGATCTCCACAGTCTTGACCTGCTTGGGCGCGTTGTCTGAGTCTGCGGCGACGAAACCTCGCGCCACCAGCTTCTCCAGGGTGGTGCCGGCCAGTCCGTTGCGGGTGCTGCCGTTGAAGACGCTGACCGCGACCTGGTCGGTGAACACCTTCTCGCCGGCGGGGATCGTCCTCTCCGTGCACAGCGGCGGCGGGTCCTCGCTCGGCAGCGGCTCGGTGGCGGCCTGCCATCCCCACATGACCGCGAGCAGGCAGATGGCGGACAGGGTCAGCAAGGTGAGAGCCGACCGGACGGAGTCGCTCATGGGGTGCTCACCTCGTGGACCCGGGCGTGCAGCACGTTTCGCTGGTGGAGCGCCGCTCGCAGCGCGCGGTGGAGCCCGTCCTCGAGATAGAGGTCCCCTTTCCACGACACCACGTGGGCGAAGAGGTCGCCATAGAAGGTGGAGTCCTCGTCGAGCAGGGCAGCCAGCTGCAGCGTGTCCTTGGTGGTGATCAGCTCGTCGAGGCGCACCTGCCGGGGCGGGACCCGCGCCCAGTCGCGCGGTTCCAGGCCGTGGGCGGGGTAGGGACGTCCCTCGCCCACACGCTTGAAGATCACGTCGCGACTATATAGAGCGCGTGCAGGGGGCCGGATCGAGCGTTGCGGGACCGGGACGCTGACTAGGCTCGGGTGCATGACGCAGACCCCTGACGCCGCCGACCCGGCTCCGGCCGACCCGATCTCGGCAGCCGTGGCGCCCGGCTACCAGTTCGAAGGGCCGGCGCTCGAGCTGGGTGGGTTGATGCTCAACGCCACCGACCTCTCGGACGTGCGCATCAAGATCCCGTTGGGGATGCTCAACCGCCACGGTCTCGTCGCCGGCGCCACCGGCACCGGGAAGACCAAGACCCTCCAGCTGCTGGCCGAGCAGCTCTCGGCCAACGGCGTGCCGGTCTTCGCCGCCGACATCAAGGGCGACCTGTCCGGGATCAGCGTCCCCGGCGAGTCGAGTGACAAGCTCGCCGAGCGCACCGCCAGCGTGGGTCAGGACTGGCAGCCCACCGGCTTCCCCGTCGAGTTCTATGCCATCGGCGGCGAGGGCATCGGCATACCTGTGCGGGTGACGATGTCGGCGTTCGGACCGACGCTGCTCGCCAAGGTCCTCGACCTCAACGACACCCAGGAGTCGTCCCTCGGCCTGGTCTTCTACTACTGCGACCAGAACGGGCTGCCGCTGCTCGACCTGGCAGACCTGCGCGCTGTGCTGTCGTTCCTCACCGGCGACGAGCAGGGGAAGGCGGAGCTGAAGAAGATCGGCGGACTGTCGTCCCAGACCGCGGGGGTGATCCTGCGCGAGCTCGTGGCCTTCGAGGCGCAGGGCGCCGGCGTGTTCTTCGGCGAGCCTGAGTTCGAGACCAGCGACTTCCTCCGGGTGGGCGAGGACGGGCGCGGCATCGTCAGCCTGCTCGAGCTGCCCAACCTGCAGGACCGGCCAGCGCTGTTCTCCACCTTCTTGATGTGGCTGCTCGCCGACCTCTTCCACGACCTCCCCGAGGAGGGTGACCTCGACAAGCCCAAGCTGGTCTTCTTCTTCGACGAGGCACACCTCCTCTTCAACGACGCCTCCGAGGCGTTCCTCGACCAGATCGCGCAGACGGTCCGGCTGATCCGGTCGAAGGGGGTCGGCGTCTTCTTCGTGACGCAGTCGCCCACCGACGTCCCGGACGAGGTGCTCGGACAGCTCGGGTCGCGCATCCAGCACCAGCTCCGCGCCCACACCCCCAACGACGCCAAGGCACTCAGGGCGACGGTCAACACCTATCCCAACAGTGCCTATGACGACCTCGGCGAGGTGATCACCAGTCTCGGCATCGGCGAGGCCGTGGTGACGGTGATGAACGAGCGCGGAGCGCCCACCCCGGTGGCCTGGACCCGGCTGCAGGCCCCCGAGTCGTTGATGGACCCCGCGCCCGCGACGGAGATGGAGGCAGCCGTCCGGGCCTCGCCGCTGCATGCCAAGTATGCCGAGGCCATCGACCGCGAGTCGGCCAGGGAGAAGCTGGCGGCCAAGCTCGAGGAGGGTGCCCGCAAGGCCGAGGAGGACGCTCGGGTCAAGGAGATGGCGCGCGAGCAGAAGAACGAGCGGGTCACCACGCGGGCGAAGAAGGAGGAGGAGGGCGTCGTCACGCAGGTCGTGAAGTCGGCGGCCTTCAAGGACTTCATGCGTACGGCTGCGCGCGAGGTCGCGCGCGGGATGTTCAAGTCCGGTCGGCGATGATGACCCGATGAGCGCCGAGACCGATCTGCGTCGCCTGCTCGACCTCGAAGCCATCCGCCAGCTGAAGTACGCCTACTTCCGGTGCCTGGACACCAAGGACTGGGAGGGCGTCGCCGCGTGCTTCGTGCCCGAGGCGACCGCCACCTATCCCCATCACGAGTGCGAGAGTCGCGTCGCGATCATCGACTTCCTGTCCACGGCGATGGTCCCCGACCTGATCACGATGCACCACGGACACCACCCCGAGATCGAGATCGACAACGATCGGGCCACCGGCACCTGGTATCTCCATGACCGGGTCCTTGCCCCCGCCTTCGAGTTCGCGCTGGAGGGCGCCGGGCTGTATGCCGATCGGTATGTCCGCACCGTCGACGGCTGGCGGATGGAGCACACGGGCTATGCACGGATCTTCGAGTCGACCTCGACGATCGACAGCGGCGTCAAGATCGAGCAGGGCAAGCGCTCGCGCGGCGAATGACCCACTCCGCGTGAGTTGGGGTGTCCGCTGCGCGGCTGTCCCGACGCACGCCGAGATGACTCCTTCGAGGCTGCGAACCACCCTTTCGAGGCATTGACTTCCGCACGATCCAATCTGACAGCTCGGTGGTTCCGAACGCTCAGTGTGCACATCTCCAGCCATCTGGTTGCGGAGACCGCCCACACTGACAGGAACCCCACAGATGAATAAGATCTCCACGGCAGTCGGCGCGACGATGTTCGTCGGCCTCAGCGCTCTCGCAGTCCCGGCTTTCTCCCTCGACCAGGGCACGCCCCAGAAGGTCTTCGTCTGCAAGTACGTCGGCACGCCCGACGTGGACGAGCGTCTGCAGACCGGCAACAACCCCATCGAGGTGAGCGTCAACGCGATCCCCGGCTACACCGGGCAGGATGCGAGCGCCCTGATCGGCACCGCGTTCGCAGACGCGCAGGGCCGCTCCATCGTCATCTCCGTCTCGGGCGGCCCCGGTGGCGGCCAGGGCGACGAGCCCACCATCACCGACTGCCCAGCACCTGATGGACCCGACGTGCCGCCGGTCGAGCCTCCGATCGAGCCCCCGGTGGCCCCGCCGGTCGAGCCGCCGGTCGCGCCGCCGGTGGCCCCGCCGGTGGCCCCGCCGGTGGCCCCGCCGGTTGCGCCGCCGGTTGCGCCGCCGGTTGCGCCGCCGGTTGCCCCGCCGGTGGTGCTCGGTGAGTCCGCCGGCAACGACGGGAACGACGGCAACAACAAGGCCGACGACAACGGGAACGACGGCGGGAACGTCGAGGTCCTCGGCGAGCAGACCGCCGCCGGCAACGCACCCGCCCCGGCCAACCAACCGGCCGCTGCCGCTGCCGCTGACACGGCCGCTCAGCAGGTGCCCACGTCGGTCAACGCCGGCCTCGCTGGTGGGGCCGTGTCGCAGGGCAGCACCCTGGGGTCCCCGGCCGGCCTCGTCCTGGTCGGCGCCCTGATGGGGCTGTTCGCGATCGGCATGCGCCGAAGCCTCGTCCACGTCGGCGGTGGCAAGGGCTGATGAAGAACCAGCGGTCGGGGGGCGGTCCAAGCTGGCTGCTCCCCGCCCTGCTGGCGGTGGTGGCGTTCGTCGCCGCGACCGTCCTCTGGCTCCAGGTCGACACGCCCGAGGCGCCGAAGCCGGCGACGAGGACCCTGTCGGCCCCAGCCGAGACAGCTCCAGCCGAGACGGCCCCAGCAGCCCCCCGATCCGTCACGCCCGCCCAGCCGGCGAAGGCGCTCGACGAGGCCGGTCCGCCGCGTGGCGTGGTGATCGACTCCCTGGGGATCGAGGCGCCTGTCGTGCCCATCGCGACAGATGGCACGTCGCTGGACCCGCCTGACGACCCCCAGGTCCTCGGCTGGTGGTCCGGGGGAGCGCAGACCGGCGCTGAGCAGGGCACGGCGCTGGTCACCGGGCACACCGTGAACGCGGGTGGCGGAGCGATGGACGACCTCGAGCTCGTCCGCGTGGGCGCCGAGATCCGCGTGACGACTGCGCAAGGGACGATCCGCTACCGGGCGGAATCGGTGCAGGTCCTGGACAAGGACACCCTCGCCCGGCAGGCGCAGCAGCTGTTCAGCCAGGAGGTCGCGGGGCGCCTGGTGCTGGTGACGTGTGAGGACTGGGACGGCCATGGCTACCGCAGCAATGTGGTGGTCACTGCCGTCCCCGCATGACGCGACCGCCCACCGCACGCACGAGCACCCCGCCGCGGCCTGCGACGGGGTGCCTGCGTGCAGCTGGACTCAGCCGTTGTAGGACGGCTGGGACTGCGGGTTGAAGATGTCCATCCGCACTCCCTTGGCCGGCGCGGTGCGCCGGTCGTTGATCTCCAGCACGTCGAAGCCGCGCTGGATCTCGTTGGAGTAGATGTAGCCGTTGTAGTAGTACGCCGACCACGAGCCGCCGAGGACCAGCTTGGTCTCGTCGACGGGACCGCGGTCCCACCAGCCGATCTCCTTCGGGTTCGCGGAGTCGGTGAAGTCGTAGACCGAGACGCCACCCTGGTACCAGGCCTGGACCATGATGTCCTTGCCCTTCACGGGGATGAGCGAGCCGTTGTGGGCCACGCAGTTCTCGGTGTTGGACTGGGTCCGCGAGATCTTGTAGTAGCTCTTGAAGACGAGCTCGCCCGCGACGATGTCGTAGATCCCGTTCGCACCGCGCTCGGGGCCGATGTCGGGGTTGCACGTGGCGCCACCGCCACCGCCGAGCTCGTCGGTGAAGACCACCTTGGTGCCGGTGTTGTTGAAGGTCGCCGAGTGCCAGAACGCGAAGTTCTCGCGGTCCTGGACCCGCTCGGTGACCACCGGGTTGGCCCGGTCGGAGATGTCCAGCAGGACGCCGTCACCCATGCACGCGCCGGCAGCGATGTCCTTCTCGGGGTAGGCCGTGATGTCGTGGCAGCCGGTGGTCTCGCGCGAGTAGTTGCCGGTCGGGTTGCCGCCGTCGGGGAAGAGGACCGGCGTTCCCGCCAGCGCGGCTGACGCCATGTCGTCGGTCGGGATCTTGACCACGCTGATCTTGTCGTGGGGCGGCTGGCAGTCGGGGAAGCTGGCGCTCGGGAAGTAGGAGGACACGTAGACGAAGAGGTCCTCGCCGTCCTTGCTCGGCGCGAGCGTGTGGGTGTGGGAACCGCAGTCGGTCTCGACCCCCGCGACATATTCCGGCGCGAGCGGGTCACTGATGTCGAAGACCCGGATGCCCTCCCAGGAGCTCTCGATGGTCGCGCTCTGGGCCGTGCTGTTGCACGAGGCGTCGTTGCGGCTCGAGTCGACGCTCATCACGAGGATGTCGCCCCAGACGGAGATGTCGTTCTGGGGGCCGGGACACACCACCTGGGTGACTGGCACGGGCGTCGTGGGCTCGCTGATGTCGTAGACCATGAACCCGTTGTAGTTGCCGGCGTAGGCGTACTTGCCCTGGAAGGCGAGGTCGCTGTTGTAGCGGTCGCCGCCGGTGCCGGCGAACTCACCCTGCTTGGGGATGTTGGCCCGCAAGCGCATGTTGGGGCTGCTGGCCACCTCGTCCTTGCTGAGGCTCGTGGAGTTCGGGCCCATGTCGGTCAGGTCGCGGCCGGGCTGACACGCCAGGGCGAAGTTGTCGCCGGCCGCGCGGAGCGCGGCTCGCTCCTTGTCCGTGCATCTCGGGTCGACGGTGCTCGCCGCCGCCTCCTCGTGCGCGTGGCCCTCGTCGGACGCCGCCACTGGGGCGGCGAGGAGAAGACTGGCCCCCAGCATCACGGCGACGGCGGTGGCCTGTCGGCGGTGCCGTGGTGGGCGTTGGGTGTGCGCCGTCGTGCGGCGTCGTTGCAGCGTCATGTTCCGCGACCTTCCCGAGAAAAAGCCGCCCCCTTGCGGGCGGTGTGTTCTCTTCGTACCGTGCGCGGGTGCCATACGTAAAGGATTTCCTGCCGACTCGTCGCAGGACGCGCGGCGCGGCCAGCGCTGCTGTTGTCGTCGCCCTCGTGACGGCTCTCGCCGGCTGTTCGCAGGAGTCGTCGGGGTCGGACCAGCCGGCCGAGGAGCGGCCCGATGGGGTCGTCACGGTGCAGCCGGGACTGCCGGGCGAGGCGGCGACGACCGGGTCGGCGGCGGCGGTGCCGGAGACGGAGGAGAACCACTCCGACATCGCCTTCATGCAGATGATGATCCCGCACCACGCGCAGGCGGTGGCCATGGCGAAGCTCGCACACAAGCACGCCGTCGATCCCGCCGTCCGGCGACTCGCCGGCCGGGTGAAGGCGGCCCAGGGCCCGGAGATCATGTTCATGGCAGCGTGGTTGGACGAACGCGGCCTCGACGTTCCTGCGGCGGCCGACGATCCGATGGACTTCGACCACTCCGCGCACGGTCACGACGAGATGGTCGGCATGCTGAGCCCCGCCGAGATGGCCCAGCTCAGCAAGGCACGCGGCAGGCAGTTCGACGAGATGTTCCTGCGCCGGATGATCCGGCACCACGCCGGAGCGGTCCAGATGGCCGGTGTGGTTGCAGCGGACGGTTCGGACCTGACCGTGAGCGGCGTCGCAGCTGACGTGTCGGTCGTCCAGAACAGCGAGATCGCTCGCATGCGCGACCTGTTGCGACGGTTCTGACGCGGTCGGTCAGCGCAGCGAACAGGTCGCCAGCGACACGGCGGCGTACTGCGCGACGAACGCCAGCACGGTGCAGAGGTGGAACACCTCGTGGAAGCCGAACCATGCCGGTGAGGGGTTGGGCCTCTTGGCGGCGTAGACGACGCCACCGATCGTGTAGATGAGCCCGCCCGCGGCGACGAGGCTGAGCACGCTCACGTTGACCCACGACGGGAACCGGTCTGCGCCGTCGAGGAGCTGCGGGATGAAGAAGACGATCACCCAGCCCAGTCCGATGTAGAGCGGCGTGAACAGCCAGCGGGGGGCGTTGATCCACGCCACCCTGAAGACCAGGCCGGCCACGGCGAGCCCCCAGACGGTGGCGAGCAGCCACAGCCGGGCCTCGTCGCGGAGGTAGAGGATGGCGAACGGGGTGTAGGTGCCGGCGATCAGGACATAGATGTTGGCGTGGTCGAACCGCCGCAGGGCAGCCCAGACCCGCGGTTCCCAGGTGCCGAGGTGATAGGCGGCGGAGACGCCGAACAGCAGCAGCGCGCTCGCCGCATAGATCGATGAGCCCACACGCAGGGGCGTCGTGGGCGACATCGCGATGAGTACGGCGAAGGCCACGACCATCGGCGGCAACGAGCCGGCGTGCATCCAGCCGCGGAGCCGGGGCTTGATCTCCGCCATCTTGTCGGCCATGACCGCCTTGGCTCTCTCCAGTGCGTCGTCGACACGGTCAGCGGGAGCAGTCATGGGGTGATCCTCTCCTTGTGCCCGTCGACGTCCGCCGTCGCCCTTCGCCGTCGACGGAGCCCTCTCACATGATCGGGTCGGTCCAGGCCAGCTGGGCCACCTCGACGCCCTTGTCACGGGTGACGACCCGCGCTCGGCCCGGGGCTGCCGGCTGGGGCCGGAGGTTGCCGATGAGGGCGCCCTCGTCACGCGGACCCGACAGCAGCACCCCCGGCATCGCCAGGTCGCGCATCGTCTGCAGGACCGGCTCGTAGGACGCCCGTGACGCGCCACCCACCCGGCGCGCGACCACCAGGTGGAGCCCGGTGTCCCGGGCCTGCGCCATCAGGGGCTGCAGTGACTGGACCGGCGATGACTGCTGGGTCGCGACCAGGTCGTAGTCGTCGACGACGACGAACACCTCGGCGCCGGTCCACCACGACCGGTTGCGCAGCTGTTCGGGAGTCACGTCGGGCCCGGGCACCCTGCCCTCCAGGTAGGTCGCGATGTCCTTGAGCGTCGGGGCGGCCTGGGTGGCGGAGGTCAGGTAGTTGAGCAGGTATTCCTCCGGCACCTCGCCCAGCAGCGAGCGCCGATAGTCGACGACGACGATCTGTGCCTCCTGGGGAGTCCGGGTGCGCATCACCTCCTGCAGGTAGGTGCGGAGCAGGGTGCTCTTGCCGGACTGGCCGTCGCCATAGATGAGGAGGTGTGGCTCCGCGGTGACGTCGATGCCGACCGGCGCCAGCTCACGCTCGTTGATGCCGATCAGGATGCGCTTCGCGTCGATCTTGCGGCGGACTGCGTCCTCGCGGATCGCGTCGAGGGCAACCAGGTCGGGCAGCAGGCGCAGCTTCGGTCCGGGGGCGCCCTTCCACGCCGCAGCGACCCGGGTGACCAGGTGGTCGACCCCGGCTCCGAGCGTCGTTGCGTCCCCGGTGCCGTCGATCCGCGGCAGCGCGCTGAGGAAGTGGAGCTTGCTCGGGACGAGTCCGCGACCGGGCCGGCCAGTGGGCACCAGAGCAGCGATCTTGCGGTCGATCTCGGAGTCGACCGTGTCGCCGAGGCGCAGCTCGAGCTTCGAGCCGAACACGTCGCGCATGGCAGCCCGGAAGTCCGCCCACCGCGTCGCCGCGGCGACGATGTGGAGACCGAAGGTGAGGCCGCGCCCGGCCAGCTGCTGCAGCTCGAGCTCAAGGTCGTCGAACTCGGCGCGCAGGGTACTCCAGCCGTCGACCACCAAGAAGACGTCGCCCCACCCGTCGTCGGCGTGCCCGGCCGAGCGGCGGCTGCGATAGGTCTCGATCGAGTCGATGCCCTGCTCCCGGAAATAGGCCTCACGCCGATCGACGATGCCCTGGATCTCGGCGACCACGCGGCGTACGACATCGGGTTCGGACCGCGAGGCGACACCGGACACGTGCGGGAGGCGGGCCAGCGGCGCGAACGTGCCGCCACCGAAGTCGAGCACGAAGAACTGTGACTCGGCGGGGGTCGTCACCAGGCCGATGCTGGTCACGACGGTGCGCAGCAGCGTGCTCTTGCCGCTGCGTGGGCCTCCCACCACCGCGACGTGACCTGACGCACCCGCGAGGTTGACGGTCATCGTGTCGCGCCGCTGCTCGCGAGGCCGGTCGACCGTCCCGAGCGGGATCACCAGACCGGGGAGGTTGCGCCACTGGTGCGAGACCAGGCCCAGGTCGGGGTCCTCGTCGAGGTCGGGCATCAGCTCGTCGAGGGTGTCGGGGACGTCGAGCGGCGGCAGCCAGACCTGGTGGGCGGGAGTGCCGACACCGACCATCCGTCCGACGGCGATGTCGAGCAGCGAGGGCTGCTCGCCGAGAGCGGGCGCCACGGCCGGCACCACGTCGTCCTCGGTGTCGAGCGGCTCCAAGGACAGGACCTCGGAGATGGTGAACGGCAAGATCCCGCGGACGTAGCCGCCCTCGTCGCGCGCGACCCGTGCGCGGCCGCTGGGCGGTCCGGAGACGTATGCCGCCTTGAACCGCACCAGCGTCGACTGGTCCGGCTTCAGATAGCCCAGGCCGGGCACGGCCGGCAGCTCGTAGGCGTCCGACACCCCGAGGACCGCGCGGGACTCGGGGCCGAGAAGGTGCGCAGCCCGACGCGGTAGGACAGGTGTGACTCCAGGCCCCGCAGCCGACCCTCCTCCAGGCGCTGGGAGGCGAGGAGCAGGTGGAGCCCCAGGGAACGCCCGAGGCGGCCGATGGCGACGAAGAGGTCGATGAACTCCGGCTTGGCCGAGAGCATCTCGGAGAACTCGTCGACGACGATGAGAAGCGACGGCATGGGGATGAGGTCCTCACCGTTGGCCCGCGCCTTCTCGTAGTCGCGGACGGAGGCGTAGTTGCCGGCGTCGCGGAGCAGCTCCTGTCGTCGCACCATCTCGCCCGACAGGGCGTCCTGCATGCGGTCGACCAGGGTCAGCTCGTCGGCCAGGTTGGTGATGACGGCCGAGACGTGGGGCATGTCCGCCATACCGGCGAAGGTGGCGCCACCCTTGAAGTCCACCAGGACGAGGTTGAGCTGCTCGGGCGAGTGGGTCATGGTCAGGCCCAGGACGAGGGTCCGCAGGAACTCCGACTTGCCCGACCCGGTGGCGCCGATGCACAGGCCGTGCGGCCCCATGCCCTGCTGGGCCGACTCCTTGAGGTCGAGGTGGACGAGGCCACCGGAGTCGCCGATCCCGATCGGCACTCGGAGCCGGTCGCGGGCCGGACGGGGTCGCCAGGACGCGGCCGGGTCGAAGGTGTGGATGTCTCCGAGACCGAGCAGCTCCATGTGGTCGGGACTGGCGGAGGTGATGTCGACCGCTGCGCCCGACGAGGCGTCGGCACTGATGGTCTTCAGGGGCGCGATCCGACGGGCGAACGCTTCGGCGGTCGCCAGGTCGCACTGGTCGATGAGCGCCTCGACCGGCTCCTCGCGGACCCGCAGCGCCAGCACGGGCAGCTTGTCGAGCTCGGGGCGACCTTGGGTGAACTGGAAGCGGAGACGGGTCGGGTCCTCGAGCTGGTCCCACCGTGACGGCAGGTCGAGGAGCGTCACGCCGTGGAGGCCGTCGGGTGGCACGACGTGGTTGTCGGGAGGAAGGTGGCCGCCGTCGATCACCAGCAGGATGTGGGGCGTCGGCGGTCGCTCGTCGACACCGAAGCGCGGACGATCGCCCAGGTCTGGCGGGAGCAGGGCGCCGAGGTCGTCGATCGAGGTCGCCACGAGCCGACGCGGGCCGACGGCGTCCGTCTCGCGGTTGCTGTGCGCATGGGGGAGCCACTTCACCCAGTCCCAGTGGGTCAGGTTGGCCTCGGAGCTCAGCACCGCGACGACCAGCTGGTCCGGGTTGTGGAAGGCGGTGGCCGAGCAGATCATCGAGCGCGCCGCCGCCCGGGCGTCTGCGTCGCGACCACACAGCTCGACCCGGTCGAAGGCCCGCAGGTCGATGGAGGCGGGGAGGTCGGGTTGCGACCGGTGCACGACGAGCAGTCGGTGCAGCGCCGAGGCGGCGGCCGGATCCACCTGGTCCACCGGCGGGCCCTCGGGCGGGACCAGCTCCAGTGACAGGGGTTGTGCGCTCAACCCGTAGCGGACGTGGAGGTAGTTGTCGTCGGCGGGCCCGTGCTCCCACAACCGCGTCCGCTCCTCGGCCAGGGCCGGCAGCGCGGACGGTTCGGGGTGGTGCCAGGTCAGGGCCCTGCGCTGCCTGGCGGCCGCGCCCCTCGCGACCTCGCGGACGTTGGCGAGATAGCGGAGGTATTCGGTCCGTGAACCAGTGACCTGCTGCGCCCGCTGCTTTCGCTGCCGGTCGACCTGGACGATGATGAAGCCGAGCGTCGTGAACAGGACCATGCCCGCAGCCAGGAGGCTTCGCGTCCGGTTGCCGTCGCCGCCCATGGTCGCCACGAGCACGATCGATCCCATGCTGCCGAGCATCGGGAACGCGTTCATCAAGACACCGCTGGCGGCCTCGCTCGCCTGGATCTTCGGCGGGGCCTGGAGGACGATCTGCCCGCTGGGCATCTCAGGCTCGTCCAGCCTGTGCCCGCCTCGCAGTGCAGTGCTCACCGTTCCCCCTGGCCATCGACGCTGAGTCGCGATGATGATAGGTGGCTCGCGGAGCGAGCGACTAGCCTGCACATCCGGGCGCGGGCGGCACGGGTCAGGGGGCCGGGCGGGAATGTCGACAGGGGGAGTCGTGGCAGGTGCGGAGGTGGGGGTGAGAGCCTCCTCGGGCCTCGCCGACACCTTGTCCCTCAGTGTCCACGGCCCTGGTGGTGTCCTCGACCTCGTGGTGCCGAGGGGTGCCACACCACTCGACGTCGCGCGGGCCTATGCCGACCAGGCGGGCCTGCCGGCGCTCCCGCTGCTGCAGACCCTCGTCGGCCAGCACCTCCGCGCCGACCAGGCGTTGCGCGACGTCGGCATCGAGTCGGGTGACGTCCTGGTCGCGACCACGGGTGTCCGCCGGGCCAGGGCGGCCGGTGCCGCAGACGCGACGACCGCGCGCGTCGACGACTCACCGGGGGTGGCTGCCCTGCTCCTGGGGCTCGCGTCGCTCGCTGCGTGCTTGTCGGGGTGGTATGCCGCGCTGTCGGCCACGGACTGGATGCGCGCCTTGGTCGTCGGACTCCTTCTCGGGTGCGCGGTCGCCTGCGCCATACCCAAGGGGCGACACGCTGCCCAGCGCGTCGCGACCGCCCCCGTCTTCGCTGCGGCCGCTGCCTTCGCCGCCGCCTTCGCGCCCGACGTGCACCTCACCGCCGCGGTCGTGGCCGTCAGCGGCCTCGCGGCGGCCGTCACCGCGGCTGTCTCGCGGATCTGGAGCGTCCAGCGCGACCAGGTCCTCACGGTGTGGATCGTCGCTGGTGTGCTGGTCTTCGTCCTCGGCGCGGTGAGTCCGTTGCTGGGCTGGGACGACCGCGTCTCCTGGGGGCTGCTGCTCCTGGTCGCGACGTTCGGCGCCAGGCTCGTGCCGCAGCTGGCCGTCGAGGTGCCGGACGACGCGCTGCTCGACCTCGACCGCCTCGCCGTCTCGGCGTGGTCGGCACGCGACCCCTCACCAGGTGGGCGGAGCCGGATCGTGACTCCGGAAGCGGCCATGCATCGGTTGGTCGACGACTCCTCCCGCACGGTGACGGCTGCCTGCGCAGCGATCCTCCTGACGGCTGTGATCTCGACTCCGCTGCTGCTGGCGAGCGCGACGATCGACCTGGACCGGATCGGAGCGTCCTGCTTGGCCTTCCTCTCCGGCAGTGTCATCTTGTTGGTCGCGCGCCAATACCGCCACCCGGCCGCCCGCCGGATGCTGCGAGGCGCTGGGCTGGCCTGCTGGGCCTGGCTGGTCGCGTTCGGGATCGGCGCCCTGCCCTCCACCTGGCTGCTCGCCGGCCTGGTCGGAGTCCTGGGCCTGGGACTCGTCGCCGTCGCTGTCGCGGTGGCGTCGGGCCGCGGTTGGCGATCCGTCTGGTGGGCCCGCAAGGCGGACCTGGCGGAGGGCCTGGCGGGTGCGTTCGCCCTCGCCTCGACGGTGGTTGCGTCGGGTCTCTTCCGGGCCCTGTGGGAAACCACGTCCTGACGTTTAGCGGCAAACCCCCCGGGTAGGCCGAATCCAGCGCGGGGTGTCGGGACGTCTCCCCGCTCAGGTCTCCTCCGGGGACCGGGTTCGACCGGTCGCAGCACCGCACCGAGCCGACACACTCATGAGCCCTGACGGTGCACCCGTCAGAGGGAGAAGGATCGAGATGACCAACCTCAGCCAGACAGAGAAGGCGCTCACCACGGGCGCCTCAGCGGTCAGGACCGCGCGTGGCGACGTCAAGCACAAGTGCAACACCCTCAGTGATCGGGTCACCGACATGATGAGCGGCTGGGGCGGCCAGGGCGCCTCTGCCTTCGGCAACCTGATGGTCGCCTGGCAGCAGAAGCAGGACTCCATCCTCCAGGCCCTCGACCAGCTGGCGCTCTCGATGGAGCAGACCGAGGCCGACAACGTCGCGACCGACGAGTCGCAGTCCGACCTGCACCTCACCCTCCAGAACCGCCTCGGCTGACGCCGACCGACCCCACGACACAGGAGAACTCACACATGACGATCGACGGAATCAACGTCCAGCACGGCAAGCTCGAGGCCGGCTCGGCCGACGTCCTGACCGCCGCCAACGACATCAGGGCTCGGCTCGACGTCCTCGAGGACGAGCTCAAGCCACTGGCCTGCGACTGGACCGGTGCCGCGAAGCAGTCCTACGAGCAGGCCAAGACCACCTGGGACAGGGCGATCGACGACATGGTCCAGCTCTTGCGGGCGGCCAGCAGCAACGTCGCCACGTCCAATGACGAGTACAGGGCTGCGGACGCGCGCGGCGCCGATCGGTTCTGACGTCTCCGCGGGCGCGACTCGAGGCCGGTTGCCCAAGGGCGGCCGACCTCGGTCGCGTCCCGGGGCGACCAGTCCGAGCACATATAGGCTGCAGCCCGATCGGGGGACCGGACGGGCAGGCCCGTCGAGGCGCACCGGACACGGGGGGAGACCAGGATGAGTCAGACGACGCCGATCGGCTCGGGACTGGTCCGCGTGACCGTCGCGTCCGGCACCCGTCGCGTCGATCTCGTGCTGCCGGGTGCGATCTCGGTGGCCGAGCTCATCCCGGAGCTTGCCCGCAGTGTCGGCATCCTCGACGCCAGCACGGTCTACGGCGGCTACCACCTGCTGACCCAGGATGGTCGACGGCTCGCGCACGACGCGGGGCTGTTGATCCAGGGGGTCGAGGACGGTGGGCTGATCACCGTGACCGCCGGCATCCACGAGCCGGTCCCGCGCGTCTATGACGACGTCGTCGAGGCGATGGCCGACGTCGTCGAGCAGGAGCTCGAGCCATGGCAACCGGCCGTCGGGCGCCGCACAGCGCTGGGCGCCGGCGGTCTGCTGCTGGGCCTGGGGGCCTTCGCCCTGCTCCTGCGGGGCGAGAGCACGCTGGGCGCTGCCGTCGCCGCGACCATCGCCGGCCTGCTCGTGGTCGGCGGGATCGTGGTCGCACGCAGCCAGGACGAAGCCGACGCAGGGGTGGCCATCTGTCTGCTCGCTGTCCTCTACGGCGGCGTCGCCGGGCTCCTGCTGGCACCGGGCGACATCGGCGAGTGGACCTGGCCGCTGCGCGACGAGTTCTTCGGGGCGCCGGTGGCGGCTGCCGGGGCGGCGATGCTGGCCGTCGGGATCGTCTCGGTGGTCGGGCTGCGCGAGGGTCGAGCACTGGTGATCCCGGCGATCGTGGTGGGCGCCCTGCTGGCCGCCACCGGCTCGTTGCTCCAGGCCGTCGATGTCGATCCGGCGGTGGTCCTGACCGTCCTGCTGACCCTGGTGGTCCTCGCCGGCAGTGTCTTTCCCTGGTTGGCCCTGGGAGTGACGGGGACGCAGGTCGACCAGATCTATTCGTTGGGCGACATCACGGCCGACCCCGACGACATCGACCTCGACCAGGTGGGCGCGGACGCACGGGTCGCCCACGAGATCCTGCTGGCGGTGTCTGCCACGGTCGGCGTCCTGCTGGTCCTGGTGGCGCCGCTCGCGGTGAGCCGCGGGGCCTTCGGCACGGTGCTGGCCACGCTCTGCTGCCTGGCCGTCATGTTCCGCACCCGCCAATATCGCGCCGGCACCGAGGTCCTGGCGGGCCTGGTCTCGGGGATTCTCGGGCTCGTCTCGGTCGCGGTGTCCATGTTGCTGATCCACGACGAGTGGCGTGCCGGTGCGGCCGTCGTGCTGGCGGTCGTCGGCGCCGTACTCCTCCTGGCCACGCTCGTCCCGGCCCCCACCTCGGTGCGGAGAGGTCGCCTGGGCGACGTCGTCGAGACGGCGACCCTGTTGTCCCTGCTGCCGCTGACCGTGGTCGCAGCGGGCTTCTTCGACATGGTCAAGGGCTGAGAGGTGGCGACCAAGAAGGATCTCGTCGAGGCCTACTCGTTCAGCAGACGACGCCTTGTCACAGCCTTCGTCAGTGGTGCGCCCGGCGGGCGTGAGGTCGAACCGGTGCGTCCGGGGCGTGTGCTGGCCGGGGGGGTCCTGCTCTCCGTCCTGCTCCTCGCCGGCGCAGCGATCGCGGGGTTCCTGGTCGGCCGCCCCAACTCGCAGTGGCTCGAGGCGGGAAGCTTCGTGACCAGCAAGGACACGGGCGAGCAGTACGTCGTCCTGGGGGGCGGCGCGGACCCGGTGATCCGGCGCGTGCCCAACTACATCTCGGCGCAGCTCCTCCTCGGCGAGTCCGAGCTGACCCCCTACCAGGTGCGCGACCGATACATCCGCGAGGTCACGCTCGGCGAGGACCTCGGCATCGACGATGCGCCGGCCGGGCTGCCCGATCCTCGAGGCCTGATCCAGGACGGTTGGACGGCGTGCACCTCGGCCTACACCGGGATCCAGCTGGCGCTCGAGCGTCGACCGTCCGTGGACGAGCTCACGGACACTGCCTTCCTCGTCCGCAGTGCCGGTGGCCTGCACCTGATCGCACCTGACACGGGCGGCGACGAGGGCCGGGTCCAGCGCTTCGAGCTGCCGAGCAACCCGACCGAGGCCGGGTTCCTGGCCGACCTGCTGGGGTTCGGTGCCGTGGAGCAGGCGCCCGCGGTCGGCCGGGACTGGCTCAACCTCTTCAGCCGCGGGGAGCCGCTGACCGAGCAGGCCTTCGAGGTGCAGCAGTCGGGCCAGCCGGTGGACTACGCAACCGACGTCGTGGACACCGACCTCTCGGGCTATCGCATCGGCGACATGGTGACGACCGACGACGGCAGCTACCTGCTCGCCGACGACGGACCCCAGCAGCTCACGGACTTCGCGGCGACGGTCTATGACGCCGTCGGGCCGGGAGAGCGGCTGATGGAGGGCGACCTGCGCTCCAGCCCGCAGTCCCCGGACTTCCCCGAGGCATGGCCCACCACTGTCCCGGCCGCCCACCTCGGCGCCGACATGTGTGCGGTGCTCCACCCGCGCAGCAGTGAGGCCGCCAGGGTCACCCTTGCCACTGCGGCGACGGGTGAGGCCTCGCCGGAGGGCCTGGGAGTGGGGCGTCACGCCGTGGAGGTGCAACCGTCCGGTGGCGCCTACGTCCAGTCCGGGGCAGACGCACAGGCGAGCGAGGGAACGCCCTACGTGATCGACTCGGCGGGCTACAAGTACGAGCTCGTCGGCCCCGACGTGCCCGACTACATCGGCTATGCCGACGTCGCCGCCCCGGTCGTGCCGAACGCATGGATGGACTTCTTCGACGACAAGGTCGCTCTCTCGGTCAACTCCGCGCGACGGGTGCCGGAGGACGCCGCGGCGGGGACCTCGGCCGGGGAGTCATGATCCGGCGGGCCGGTTGGCTGCTGTACGGCGCCGTCCCGCTGCTCGGGCTGGCGCTCGCGCCCGGTTGGGTGATGGGTCCTGCGGCGCATGCGGAGAGCGAGGCACCGTGCTCGGAGACCGTCCTGCGTGACACCGGGGATCTCGCTCCCAGCCGGGCGGTCGACAACCCACCCCTCGAGCGGATGCACGTGCCGGCTGCGCGGGAGATCGCCGACGGCACCGGCGTGCGGGTCGTCGTCATCGACAGCGGGATCGAACCACAGCCCGCGCCCGGCGTGGCACCTGCCAGCGCGACGAGTCTCCCGGGCCTCGACCCGGTTCGCCTGTCGGGACACGGCACCCTGGTCTCCGGTCTCATCGCCGGCGAGGAGGGAGTCGCTCCGGGCGCCGAGATCCTCGACGTGCGGGTCTTCGACACCGCCGAGGCAGACGTCGTGCAGGGGCACCGCGACGTCACAGCCCGGGGCATCGCCGACGGGATCCGGCAGGCGATCGCGCTGCACCGGGCCCACCCGGTCCACGTCGTCACCATCGCCCTGTCCGTCAGCACGGACGACCCGGTGCTGCGTCGCGCGATCAGGGACCTCCTGGTCCACGACGTGGTCGTCGTGGCCTCGGCCGGCGACGCGTCGGACGACGACGCATCGGCCGAGGGCCCCTCCGCCGACGAGGGCGCATCCTTCGAGGGGACACCCGACAGCGACGCGCCGGTCTATCCGGCCGACTATCCGGGAGTGCTCGCGGTGAGCGCTGTCGCGCCGCCGGGGGGTTCGGTGATCGGTTCGGTGGTGCCCAACCGCGACACCGACGTCGCCGCTCCGACCGTGGGGGCGATCTCGGTCAACGCCAACGGGCAGCGCTGCGACATCGAGCAGGTCGCGGCGTCGTGGGCGGCCGCGGAGGTCAGCGGCGTCGTCGCCCTGTTGCGCTCGCACTTCCGGGGAGAGTCGGCCGAGCAGGTGGTCGCGCGCCTGGTGGCCTCCGCGGAGGGGTCGGAACGGGTCCGCAGCCCCTGGACGGGCGCTGGCGTCGTCCAGGCCCATGACGCGCTCACGCGGTCCCTGGCGCCGGGCCGGAGCGGAGAGATCGTGCCCTCGGTCGCGCAGGATCGGGTGGACGCGACACCGCCGCTGCCGCAGCAGCGGCCTGACCTGCTGGGGCCGTCGAGGACCTTGCTGCTGTGGGCCGGGCTCGGCGGCGGCGCGCTCCTGGCGCTCGCGCTGCTGCTGCGGCCCCTGAACGCAGCCAGGCGCCCGAACGCGAAGGACGGCGGTGTCTGAGGGCCACCGTGTGACCTCCAGGCACCGCCGTCCTCGACGTGACTGGCGGAGGTAGGGGGATTCGAACCCCCGAGGGCGTTAACCCAACCCGCTTTCCAAGCGAGCGCCATAGGCCACTAGGCGATACCTCCGCGCAGGAGCGTACCGGTCGCCGTCCGGCCGGTGAAATCGAGTCGGAGCAGGCGACGTACGGCGAGGGGCGGCTGCGTCGGGTGCCGTGTTGGGTCGGTCCGCGTGCCTCCCCTAGACTCTGCGCAACCCCCACGTGGCGGCATCTCACCGAACTCCCCCAGGGCCGGAAGGCAGCAAGGGTAGGCGAGCTCTGTCGGGTACGTGGGGGGCCTTTTGCGCTCCCGACCCGGTCGCTGTGGACAGGGCGTGGCCGGGCTGTGGTCGGTGTCGGTCCCGGTGCGTACTGTTCGGGACGTGGAGTCACCCCAGTCACCGTTGGCGTTGTATCGCCGCTACCGGCCCGAGACGTTCGCCGAGGTCATCGGCCAGGACCACGTCACCGAGCCGCTGCGCAACGCGCTCGCAGGTGATCGGGTCAACCACGCCTACCTCTTCTCCGGCCCCCGCGGCTGCGGCAAGACCACGAGTGCCCGCATCCTCGCGCGAGCGCTCAACTGCCAGCAGGCCCCGGCCGCCGACCCGTGCGGCTCGTGCGACTCGTGTCGCGACCTCGCGCGTGGCGGTGGGGGGTCGATCGACGTGATCGAGATCGACGCCGCCTCCCACGGTGGCGTCGACGACGCGCGAGACCTGCGCGAGAAGGCGTTCTTCGCCCCCGTGCGCGACCGGTTCAAGATCTACATCATCGACGAGGCCCACATGGTCTCGACCCAGGGCTTCAACGCGCTGCTCAAGCTGGTCGAGGAGCCTCCGCCCCACCTGCGGTTCATCTTCGCCACCACCGAGCCGGAGAAGGTGCTGCCGACGATCCGTTCGCGCACCCACCACTACCCGTTCCGGCTGATCCCGCCGCGCCAGCTCTCGACCTACCTCAGCCAGCTCTGCGACGCCGAGGGCGTCACGATCGAGCCGGCCGCGCTGCCGCTGGTGGTGCGCGCCGGGGGCGGCTCGGCCCGCGACTCGCTGTCGGTCCTCGACCAGCTGATGGGCGGGGCCGGGCCCGACGGCGTCACCTATGACCTGGCCGCCGCGCTGCTGGGCTTCACCCCAGAGACACTGCTCGACGAGGTCGTCGACGCCTTCGCCGCCGTCGACGGTGCCGCCGTCTTCGGTGTCGTGGACAAGGTGGTCGAGACCGGACGCGACCCCCGGCGCTTCACCGAGGACCTGCTGCGGCGCCTGCGGGACCTGGTGATCGTCAGTGCCGTTCCCGACGCCCCGGCGACGGGACTGCTCGACCTGCCGCAGGACGCGGCGGAGCGGCTCGTCGCGCAGGCGGGTCGGTTCGGTGCGGTCGAGCTGAGCAGGGCCGCCGACATCGTGGCCGCAGGCCTCACCGAGATGCGAGGTGCGACCGCTCCCAGGCTCCTCCTCGAGCTGATCTGCGCCCGCGTGCTGCTGCCGGGCGCCGACGACACGAGTCAGGGCGTCATGGCGCGGCTCGACCGGATCGAGCGCCGCCTCGACGTCGCGGGTGAGGTCACCACCGGTCGTCCGCCGCGAGCGGCCGAGCGCCCGGCACCGGTCCAGGCCCCGGCCCCGGCTCCTGCCGAGCCGGCAGCACCGGCCGAGCCCCCGGTGCAGCCCCCCGCCCAGCCCGCCGCCCAGCCCGCCGCCCGGGCAGACTCACCACCCCCGGCCCAGGGTGCGCCCTCGGGCCAGCCGGAGCCCGATGGGGGTCCGCAGCCCCGTCGCGACGAGCACGAGCCGATGTTCGCCCCCGCCAGGTTCGACGACGACGACGACGATGCAGGTGGCCCGGCGGCGCAGCCCGCACCAGCAGCCTCGACAGGGAGTGCGGTGCCCGTCGAGGCCCCGACCGCCCCGGCCCCGGCCCCGGCCGGGGAGACGCCGGCCGGCAGCACGTTGACCCTCGTCGACGTACGCCGCCTGTGGCCCGACATCGTCGCGGCGACGATGAACCTGCGCCGGGTGACCTGGATGACGCTGCGCGACCACGCCCAGGTCGTCGGCGTGGAGGCCGGCAGCCTCACGGTGGGGATCAACAACCCGGGCGCCTTCAGCTCCTTCACCGCAGGCGGGTCGGAGGAGATCCTGCGCCAGGCTGCGATCAATGTCGCCGGCGTGGACTGGCGGATCAACGCGATCCTCGACCCCGGCGCGCAGCCCGAGGGTGACCGACCGGTCGTCCGCAAGCCAGCCACTGCCGGCGGGTCTGCTGCGCCGGAGCCTCCCGCCGAGCCGCCCGCGGAGTCGCCGCCCCCGGACTGGGCGTCAGAACAGACAGGCTCGTCCGGGCTCAGTGCCGCCCGTGAGGCGCTCGTCCGCTCGCGCACCGAGGGATCGGATCCGGGAACCCGCGTCGACCACCGGGCGTTGGCTGATGAGGCGGCCGACCCCGACGACCCTGCGCCCGACACCCAGGGGCTCGACAGCACCCAGCTCCTCCAGCAGGCACTCGGCGCCAAGGTCGTCGACGAGATCAAGCACACCTGAACGCCCCACCCAACGCCACACCTGAGCCAGGAGAACCCATGAGCCAGAACCCCTTCGACGCCCTCGGTGGCGGCGGCTTCGACATGAACGCGTTGCTCCAGCAGGCCCAACAGATGCAGGAGCAGCTCGCAGCCGCCCAGCACGAGCTCACCCAGCGGACCGTGACCGGCACCGTCGCCGGTGGAGCGGTCACCGTCACCGTCAACGGCGTCGGTGAGCTGCAGGCGGTCGCGATCACGGCCGGTCAGTTCGACGGCACCGACTCCGACGACCTCAGCGACCTCGGCGACCTGATCGTGGCGGCCTATCGCGACGCCAAGAGCCAGTCCGAGGCGATGGCGAGCGAGGCGATGGGTCCGCTCGCAGGTGGGCTCGAGGGCCTGGGTGGCCTTGGCGGACCGGGCGGCTCTGGTGCCCCCGGCGGCCCGCCCAGCGGCCAGCTCGGGTTCTAGGCGCCCTCGTTGTACGAAGGCATAGTCCAGGACCTGATCGACGAGCTCGGTCGGCTGCCCGGGGTCGGTCCCAAGAGCGCCCAGCGGATCGCGTTTCACCTGCTGCAGGCCGAGCCCGTCGACGTACGCCGCCTCGCGGACGTCCTGATCGAGGTCAAGGAGAAGGTCAAGTTCTGCTCGATCTGCTTCAACGTCTCCCAGGACGAGCAGTGCCGGATCTGTCGCGACCCCCGGCGCGAGGACGCCGTCCTGTGCGTCGTCGAGGAATACAAGGACGTCGTGGCGATCGAGCGGACCCGTGAGTTCCGCGGCCGCTACCACGTGCTGGGCGGGGCGATCTCGCCCATCGACGGCATCGGCCCCGAGCAGCTTCGGATCCGTGAGCTGATGGTGCGCCTGGCCGACGGCGTGGTCACCGAGGTCATCCTGGCGACCGATCCCAACCTCGAGGGCGAGGCGACGGCGACCTATCTCACGCGGATGCTTCGCCCGATGGGCTTGCGCGTGACCCGCCTGGCGAGTGGACTGCCGGTGGGTGGCGACCTGGAATATGCCGACGAAGTCACCCTCGGCCGGGCGTTCCTAGGAAGGCGATCAGCAGATGACTGAACACACGCAGGGACGCGACGGGCCGGAGCAGGAGGAGTTCGCGGCCCACATCGCCGACCAGATCGAGAGCTTCCTGCTGTCGTTGCGGGCCATCGCCCGCGAGGGCAACGGGGCGCAAGCCGTCTCCTTGTTGCTGCTCGAGATCAGCCAGGTGCTGCTCGCCGGTGCCCGGATGGGCGCCCAGCTCGACTTCGTGCCGCGCGAGGTCTTCCAGCCCGACGTCGGCCCCGAGGCGGACATCGACGAGATGCGGCTCCGGCTCGCCCGGATGCTCGACAGCGTCGACACCTACAGCTTCGTCTTCGACCCCTATCTCCCCGAGGTCGTGCAGAGCCAGCTCTCCGACGACCTGACCTCGATCGCCACCGACCTCGACAACGGGCTGCGCCACTACAAGCGCGGTGACGTCGCCGAGGCGCTGTGGTGGTGGCAGTTCTCCTACGTCAACAACTGGGGCAACCTGGCCGGCGCGGCGCTCAACGCGCTGCTCACCGTCGTGGCGCACGACCGCTTCGACACCGACATCGAGGAGACGGTCGAGGCGGCTGCGGTCACCAGCGAGATCCTCGGTGAGCCGTCGACCTGACCGGTCCTCCCGGGCATGAGATGACGGCAGGGGCGGCCCCCGGCCTTGCGTAGAATGACGTCTGGCCCAGCGTTCGCGCCCGGGTCGCACCCGCCATACATCCGCCGGCCAGCCGGCCCCATCCGATCTGGAGGCGTCTCCCGTGGGCATTGTCGTGCAGAAGTACGGCGGCTCCTCGCTCGCCGACGCCGACGCCATCAAGCGGGTCGCCCGCCGGATCGTGGAGAACAAGAAGGCCGGCCACGACGTCGTCGTCGCCGTCTCCGCGATGGGCGACTCCACCGACGAGCTGCTCGACCTCGCCGGCGCCGTCAGCCCGCTGCCGCCGGCTCGCGAGATGGACATGCTGCTCACCGCCGGTGAGCGGATCTCGATGGCGCTGGTCGCGATGGCCATCTCCGACCTCGGCTTCACCGCCCGCTCGTTCACCGGCTCCCAGGCCGGCGTCATCACCGACTCGGTGCACGGCAAGGCCAAGATCATCGACATCACGCCGGGCCGGATCACCAGCGCTCTGGCCGACGGCCACATCGTGATCGTGGCCGGCTTCCAGGGCGTCAGCGCCGACACCAAGGAGATCACCACCCTGGGCCGCGGCGGCACCGACACGACCGCTGTCGCGCTCGCTGCTGCCCTCGAAGCAGACGTGTGCGAGATCTACACCGACGTCGACGGCGTCTTCACCGCCGACCCGCGCATCGTCCCGGCCGCCCGCAAGCTCGCCTCGGTCTCCTATGAGGAGATGCTCGAGCTCGCCGCGTGCGGCGCCAAGATCCTGCATCTGCGGTGCGTGGAATACGGCCGCCGCTACGGCATCCCGATCCACGTCCGCTCCTCGTTCAGCCAGCTCGAAGGCACCTGGGTCGTCCAGGACCCCACCGATGGAGGCACCATGGAACAGGCCATCATCTCCGGCGTCGCACACGACCGGAGCGAAGCCAAGATCACCGTCGTCGGCGTCCCGGACAAGGTCGGTGAGGCCGCCCGGATCTTCGAGGCGCTCTCCGAGGCCCAGGTCAACCTCGACATGATCGTCCAGAACGTCTCGGCCGCGACGACCAGCCTGACCGACATCTCGTTCACGCTGCCGCGCACCGACGGCCAGGCGGCGATGAACGCGCTCGCCAAGATCCAGGCCGAGGTCGGCTACGACAAGCTCCTCTATGACGACAAGATCGGCAAGGTCTCGCTCATCGGTGCGGGCATGCGCTCCCACCCGGGGATCACCGCGAAGTTCTTCGCCGCCCTTGCGTCCGCGGGCGTCAACATCGGGATGATCTCCACTTCCGAGATCCGCATCTCCGTGGTCGTCACCGAGGACGAGGTCGACCAGGCGGTCCGCGCCACCCACAGCGCCTTCGACCTCGACGCAGAAGAGATCGAGGCCGTCGTGTATGGCGGGAGCGGTCGATGAATCACCCCACGAAATTGCTCGCTGCACTCGCACTTCCGCGGGGGCCCCGATGAACGGGGTGAACCTCGGCATCGTCGGCGCGACCGGTCAGGTCGGCGTCGCCGTACGCGAGATCCTGCTCGAGCGAGGCTTCCCGATCGAGCAGGTCCGGTTCTTCGCCTCGGCCCGCTCTGCCGGCACCGTGCTGCCGTTCGGGGACCGTGAGGTCACCGTCGAGGACGCCGCCACGGCCGACCCGGCCGGTCTCGACATCGCGATCTTCTCCGCCGGCGCGACCACCTCGCGGGCGCTGGCCCCGGCGTGGGCCGAGGCAGGCGTGATCGTGATCGACAACAGCTCGGCGTTCCGCCGCGATCCCGAGATCCCGTTGGTGGTCTCGGAGGTCAACCCGGCCGCCATCGACTCGGTCGTCGCAGCCGGTCAGGGCATCATCGCCAACCCCAACTGCACCACGATGGCCGCGATGCCGGTGCTCAAGCCGCTGCACGACGCGGCCGGGCTCCAGCGCCTCATCGTCTCCTCCTACCAAGCCGTCTCCGGCTCCGGCGTCGCCGGCGTCGAGGAGCTGCTCGGCGGCGTGGTCGCCGCAGGGGAGAAGGCGCGCGAGCTGGCCTATGACGGATCGGCCGTGGCCTTCCCGGAGCCCCACAAATATGTCGAGACCATCGCCTACAACGTCCTGCCGCTGGCCGGTTCGATCGTGGACGACGGACTCAACGAGACCGACGAGGAGCAGAAGCTCCGCAACGAGTCGCGCAAGATCCTCGACCTGCCCGACCTGCGGGTCTCGGGCATCTGCGTGCGGGTGCCGGTGTTCACCGGACACTCCCTGGCGATCAACGCGGAGTTCGGCTCCTCGATGACCCCGACCGCGCCCGCGAGCTGCTCGCCGGTGCTCCCGGGGTGGAGCTGCGCGAGGTCCCCACGCCGCTGCATGCCGCCGGCAAGGACCCGTCCTACGTCGGCCGGATCCGCCAGGACCCGGGAGTCGACGACGACCGCGGGCTCGCGCTGTTCATCAGCAACGACAACCTCCGCAAGGGTGCTGCGCTCAACACGGTGCAGATCGCGGAGCTCGTCGCGGCCGCTCGCTCGCAGTCCTAGGACGCGCCCGACTCCTCGGTGTCGACGATGCGTGTCGTGACCCACCACGACAGGGCGTAGGACGCCATCGACACCAGCGGGATCACCACGATCATCCACCGGCTGTAGATCACGTCGAGGAAGAACAGCATCCCCATCACGGCCAGCAGGCCGACGGCCAGGAAGCTGGTGCTCAGCGGGTCCTCGATCCTGAACCCCCGCAGCAGCCAGCCGCCGAGGTAGGTCAGCAGCACCAGGATCGCCACCAGCAGGAGCAGTCCGGAGCCACCGCACGAGTCGGTGCCGCCCACGACCTCGCAGAGCTTGAGCGAGGAGAACGTCAGCAGCACGGCGAGCATGCCGATGAGTGCACCCACGCCGAGCGCAGCCCAGAGCCCCGGCACGGTCGGGAAGCTGACGTCGCGCCTGGGCCGGGGCTCGCGCTTCGGCTTGGGTGCCTTCTGGGGCTTCGGTTCCCTGACCGGCTCCGGCGCCGGCTCAGCTGCCGATACGGATACGGATACGGATACGGGTGCGGGTGTCGGTGCGGGGGTGGGCTCGGGCTCGGGAGCGGCGGCCGGCTCGGGGGCGGCGGCTGGCTTCGATGTGGCAGCCGGCTCGGGGGCCGCGACCCGCGCAGGCGGCGCAGGCGGCGGGGTCGTCTCAGGCGTTGGCTCGGGTTGCGCGTCGGCATACGGCGTCGGAGACGGCTCGGCTGCGGTCTCGTCCGCGGGCTCGGCGACCGGTTCGGCGACCGGGTCGCTCTCCTTGGCCTTCTGCTTCTTCTTGCGGCCGAGCCCGAACGAGGGGAGCTCGAGCGAAGGACCGTCGTCCCCGGTGTCTTTCTCAGCCATGCGGCGAGTGTGCCAGATCGGCAGGGCCTGCACTTCCACGCACACGCGTGGAAATGCCGCCGATGGTGGACGCGGGCACGCGCAGATCCACTCACACGCGTGGAACTTCATCGCGGCGCACTCTCCGCCAGGCCGCCATCGGAGCCACCCGCGACGGCCGACTCCGAAATGACAAAGATCCGGACCCACACTCGTGGGTCCGGATCTTGCCGATGCCATCACGACATCACATGGTCGGGCTGACAGGATTTGAACCTGCGGCCTCCTCGTCCCGAACGAGGCGCGCTACCAAGCTGCGCCACAGCCCGATCCACCCGCAGCCGACGAGCGGCCGCGAAGCACGGCGAGCATACCCGAGCGCTGACGGGCCCTTGAAATCGCCTCGCCCTGCTGGGCGCAGGAGCCAGCTGGGTGAGCGTGTCCGCTCAGACGGTGACTCCGGCAGGGGGTGTCAGCGTCAACAGGGTCGCCTCCGGGCGGCAGGCCACGCGGAAGCGGACGTAGGGGTTGGTGCCCAAGCCGGCGGACACGTGGAGCCAGGCGGAGCCGGGATCGCCGGGAGAGGAGTCGGCGGGGTGTCGGTGCAGGCCACGGGCCCGAGCCGGCTCGAGGTCGCAGTTGGTGGTCAGTGCCCGGCCACCGGGAAGGCAGACCTGGCCGCCGTGCGTGTGACCCGCGATGACGGCGTCGTAGCCGTCAGCGGCGTACTGGTCGAGCACCCGCAGGTATGGCGCGTGCGTGAGCCCCAGCCGGACGTCGGCGCTGGGGTCGGCCGGCCCTGCCACGGCGGCGAGGTCGTCATGGCCGAGATGTGGGTCGTCGACGCCGGCCAGCGCGAATGTGGTCGCGCCCACGGTGAGCGTGCCGCGCTCGTTGCCGAGGTGGAGCCAACCCCGGTCGGCGAAGCGCTGCTTGAGCTCGCGCCACGGCAGCTCGGGGGTGTCGACGTGGCGCTTGCCGCTGTCGGGAAGAGGTAGCGCAGCGGGTTGCGGAACCCGGGCGAGAAGTAGTCGTTGGAGCCGAAGACCGAGATCCCCGGCCGGTCGAGCAGCGGACCGAGCGAGTCGAGCAGGACCGGCACCGAGTGCCGATGGGCCAGGTTGTCGCCGGTGTCGATCACCAGGTCGGGCTCGAGGTCCGCCAGCCTGCGCAGCCACGCCTGCTTGGCCTTCTGGTCGGGCGTCAGGTGGATGTCGCTGAGGTGGAGCACCCGCAGCGGCCGGTGGCCCGACGGCAGGAGCGGGACGGTGACCTCGCGCAGGGTGTATTGCCGGGCCTCCCACGCGGCGTACGTCGCCAGCAGCCCGCCGGCGCCGGCGCACGCCCCGAGGCCGATCGTGACGGGGCGGCTGAGCAGCGGAGGCGGGGACACCCCTCAAGGCTGCCACAGCAGAGATCCTGGAGCGCTGACGCCGGGACCTCCTAGGGTGGCGACCGTGAAGGCTCGGGTCGCCAGGCAGTGGTCTCTGCTCGTCCTGACCAACCTCGCCCTGGGAGTCCTGGGCGTCGTACCCATCTGGTTGCTCCACTACCTCGTCCGGCACAGCCTGCTCGCCGACATGGAGTGGGTCGAGCACAACCCGACCGAGAACGACGGGTGGTTGCCGCTGGTGCTGGTGATCGTCCCGGTGCTCTCGGTCTATGTGGTGCTGTGGTGGACGTTGAACGTGCAGGCCCGCCGTGCGCGACGAGCACGGACCTGGACCGTCGCGGTCCTGACCACGCTGCTGCCGACCGCGGGGCTCATCGTGGTGGGGGCCACCGGGAACTGAGATGTCGGGGAGTCCCGGGGCTGCCACAATGGCTCCCATGAGTGCTCTCAAGGACCGTCTGCGCGCCGACCTCACCGCCGCCATCAAGTCGCGCGACGAGATCACCTCGTCGACGCTGAGGATGGTGCTGACCGCGATCACCAACGCCGAGGTGGCCGGCAAGGAGCAGCGCGAGCTGAGCGACGACGACATCATCGGGGTGCTCTCCTCCGAGGCCAAGCGGCGCCGCGAGGCGGCCACCGCGTTCGCCGACGGCGGCCGCGCCGAGATGGCAGCCAAGGAGGCGGCGGAGGGCGAGGTCATCGCGGGCTACCTCCCGGCTCCGCTCGACGAGTCGGAGATCGCCGAGCTCGTCACCGCCGCGATCGCGCAGACCGGGGCAGCCGGCGAGGGCATGCGCGCGATGGGCAAGGTGATGGGCGTCCTGACCCCGCAGGTCAGGGGTCGTGCCGACGGTGGTGCAGTGTCGGCAGAGGTGCGCCGCCAGCTCGGCTGATCAGTCGTCGTTGCCGTTGCCGTTGCCGTTGCCGTTGCCGCGACCACGACCACGGTTGCCCTTGGGCTTCGGCGGCGTGACGCCGGTCGACTGGAGGATCGTCACCGTGTCCCCGCTCCCGAGCGCGGTCCCGGCATCGGGGGCGGTCGCGGCCACGAGGTCCTGGTCGAGCTCGGAGGTGGTGTAGCCACCGACCGAGGGTGTGAAGCCGGCAGCGGTCAGGGCCGCCTCCGCCTCCTCCAGCGTCATCCCGATGACGTCCGGGACCGGGTTGAGCACTCCTGCGACTGCGTCGCCGGCAGGCTCCTGGAAGTCCTCGTAGTCGAGCTCTGAGGAGATGGCGGCCATCGCCTCACCCCAGATCGGGCCGGCGACGGTGGAACCGAACGCCTCGCCGATGTAGGAGCCACCGACGGACTGGCCGTTGAGGCTCACCCAGTGGCCCAGCGAGTTGGCCCCGGCCACCATCGCGGCCGTGGCGATCTGGGGCGTGTAGCCGACGAACCACACCGACATGTTCTGCTGGTTGGTCCCGGTCTTGCCCGCGGAGACCTGAGGAGGGGCGATGTTCTGCCCGAAGCCACCGGGCTCCATCACTCCGCGCAGGATGTCGTTGACCGCGTCTGCCGTGGGACCGGGCATGACCTGCTCGCAGTCCGGGGCGTAGTCCTTGACGACGCTGGTGTCGGCGGCGCGGATCTGGGTGACCGGGAGTGCGTCGCAGTGCAGGCCGCGGGCCGCGAACGTGGCGTAGGCCTGTGCCATCGTCAGCGGGTCGGTGTCGGAGACCCCGAGCACCCACGAGGGGACCTGCTGGGCCTTGGGAACCTTGACCCCCATGTCCTTGGCGAGCTGCAGCGGCTCGCACATCCCGGTCTGTTCCTCGAGCTGGGCGAAGAAGGTGTTCACCGACTCCTGGGTGCCGGTGTAGAGGTTGTAGCTGCCCGACCCGGTGGAGTTGCCGACTGTCCACCCCTCGCCGTCGCCGGCGTAGGGCCCGTCGCAGGTCTCGAAGTTGGCGTCGGGGATGTTCATGCTCTCGGGCGAGCTGATGTAGGTGCTGAGCGGGATGCCCTGGTTGATGGCCGCAGCCAGGACGAACACCTTGAACGTCGAGCCGGCCTGGAAGCCGTTGGCGTCGCCATACTTCCGCGGGACGACGTAGTTGAGGTAGGTCTGGCCGGCCGCCTTGTCCTTGCCCATCGGGCGCGACTGGGCGAGCGCGCGGACGTGGCCTGTGCCGGGCTCGACCATCGCGAGGCCGCCGATCGCCTGGTCCTGCGGGAAGACGTGTGCGGCGACAGCTGCGTCTGCCCCCTCCTGGTGGCCCATGTCGAGCGTGGTGTGGATGGTCAGGCCACCCGACTGGAGCAGCCGTCGTCGGTCCTTGGTCGTCTCGCCGAGGGACGGGTCCTTCATCAGGTAGTTGACGACGTAGTCGCAGAAGAAGGGAGCGCGGGACTGCTGGCAGCCGTTGGGCGACTTCTCGATCTTGAGCCCCAACGGCCGCTCCTTCATCTTCTCGGCCTGCTCGGTCGGGATGACGTTGAGCTTGGCCATCCGGTCGAGCACCACGTTGCGGCGGGCCAGGGCGCGCTCGGGGGAGTTGGTCGGGTCGTAGCCGGTCGGGTTCTTGACCAGTCCGGCCAACGTCGCGGACTGCTGGTAGTTGAGGTTCTTGGCGTTCTTGGAGAAGTAGTGACGAGCAGCCGACTGCACGCCGTAGGCACCGTCGCCGAAGTAGGCGATGTTGAGGTAGCGCTCCAGGATCCAGTCCTTGGAGTAGTTCTTCTCGAACGCGATGGCATAGCGCAGCTCGCGGATCTTGCGGGCGTAGGTGTCGTCGGTGGCGGCGGCCGCCTCGGCCTTGGTGTCCGCCTGGTTGAGCAGGGTCTGCTTGACCATCTGCTGGGTGATCGAGGAGCCACCCTGCACAGAGCCGCTGGCCTGGTTGGTCACGAAGGCGCGGAGCGTGCCGCGGATGTCGAGGGCGCCGTGCTGGTAGAAGCGGTCGTCCTCGATCGAGACGATCGCCTCGACCATCTTGCGCGAGATCTGCTTGAGGCCGACGTTGATCCGGTTCTGGTCGTAGAGCGAGGCGATCAGGTCGCCGTCCACGTCATAGATGCGGGTCTTCTGGGCCAGCTCCTCGGCCTCCAGCTCATCGGGGAGCTTGACCACGCCCTCACTGACGTCCTTGGCGGCGACGCCCATGACGCCTGCGAACGGGATGGCCAGACCGGCCACCAGCATGCCCAGGATCGCGGCCACCCCGGCCATGACGGCAAGGTGCGAGAGCACGGAGGGACGAGCAGTCGACATGGGCCCAGACTACGGGAGCGCACCAGAGTGGCCGATTTCCCAGACAGCGCACCCTCAGGGGTGATAACCAGAGGTGGTCTAGTCACAATGGACCATCGAAGTTAGTCGGTTAGTGCCTTCATCAATCACTTTGCGAGATCTACGGTTCAGGTGTCGGAAAAAGAATGGGCGCTATGGGGGCGACCATCGATCTCACCGGCGAAATGGCGGACATCATGTGGGTTGAGGACTGGGCACCGCGAGCAGCGTGCCGACAGGACACTCCGGACGCGCTCTTCGTGCGCGGCGCCGAGCAGAACAAGGCCAAGCAGGTCTGTTCCTCCTGCCCCGTGCGCACCGAATGCCTGGCCGAGGCCCTCGACAACCAGATCGAGTGGGGTGTCTGGGGTGGCATGACCGAGCGTGAGCGCCGCGCGCTGATCCGTCGCAAGCCGGCCGCCTCCTGGCGCTCCGTGCTCGAGAACGCCCGCGTGCAGCACAACGAGAACAACGTGACCGTCTGAGCCGTCCGGCTCCCTGAGAGTCACCGCCGACGGGGTTCACCCCTCGGCGAGCAGCTCACCGATCCGTCGCAGGCCGTCGAGGTCGTGCACGTCGCTGGCCAGCGCCGGCACGACCACGCTCGGGACCTCGGGGTGCTCGGTGGCCCACCGTCGTCGCAGGTGCGCCTCGCGGGCGACGATCCTGGCCCGGTCGGCATGCAGCCGCAGCAGCCCGGCCGTCGTCGAGCCGGGCGCGAGCGCCTCGAGCCGGTCGGCTGCCGCTGTCGCCTCCTCCGCGGAGAGGTGGGCGCTCGGCGCCGGGCTGGCCCGGTTGATCACCAACCCGGCCAGCGGCATGGCGTCCTCGGTCAGCCGCTCCACGAAGTAGGACGCCTCGCGCATGGCGTCCGGCTCGGGGGCGGCGATCACGAGGAAGGCCGTGCCGTCGGCCTGCAGCAGCGAGAACGTCTTCTGCGCTCGCTGCCGGAAGCCGCCGAAGAGGGTGTCGAAGGCCGCCACGAACGTCTGCATGTCCCGCAGCACCTGGGCGCCGAGGATCTTGGTCAACGCGTTGGTGATCAGTCCCAGCCCTGCGCTCATCAGTCGCGCCGGACCCTTGGCGGGCGCGAGCAGCAGCTTGATGAACCTGCCGTCGAGGAAGCTGCTCAGCCGCTCCGGAGCGTCGAGGAAGTCGAGGGCCGAACGGCTCGGCGGGGTGTCGACGACGATCAGGTCGTAGCCTCCGTCGCGCTGCGCCTGGGCGTGGATCTGGCCCAGCTTCTCCATCGCCATGTATTCCTGCGTGCCCGAGAACGAGCTGGACAGGGCGATGTAGAAAGGGTTCTCCAGGATCGCGCGCGCCTTCTCCTCGCTCGCCTGGCTGAGCACCACCTCGTCGAAGGTGCGCTTCATGTCGAGCATCATCGCGTCGAGGGACCCGCCGTTGGCGGGGTCGACGGACGCGACCGGCCGGGGGGTGTTGTCCAGGGCCTCGATCCCCATGGACTGGGCGAGGCGTCGTGCCGGGTCGATGGTGAGCACCACGACACAGCGCCCCATCTCCGCGGCGCGCAGTGCCAGGGCGGCCGCCGTCGTCGTCTTGCCGACCCCACCCGAGCCGCAGCAGACGATGATCCCCGTGCTCCGGTCCGCGAGCAGCGCGTCGACGTCGAGCCGTGGCGCGCGGTCGGCGGTCGCCGTCAGGGGGCCGACACGGGGACGGGTGCGCTTCGACGAGGTCATGACAGGCCCTGCTCCTTCAGCGAGGCGGCCAGCTCGTAGAGGCCGCCGAGGTCGATCCCGCTGGCAAGCCGAGGGAGCTCGTAGGACGGCACGTCGAGGCTCTGGACGATCCGGCGTTGTGCGTCCTCGAGGGCCCTGCGCTCGGCGTGGTCGGACGCCTCGGCCAGCAGTGAGTCGACCAGCTCGTGCGTGACGTCGATCTTGGCGGCCTGCAGGTCGGCGGTGACCAGCTCGCGGTCGAGGTCGCCGGACCGCACCGCCTCCAGGTCGGCCACGCCCAGGTCACGCGGCCTGACCAGGTTGACGATCACCGCGCCGACCGGGAGATCGGCTCCGCGCAGCTCGGAGATGCCGTCCACGGTCTCCTGGACCGGCATCTCCTCGAGCACGGTGACCAGGTGCACGGCCGTCCGCGGGGAGCGGAACAACGTCATCACGGTGTCGGCCTGACCCTTGATCGGGCCCACCTTGGCCAGCCCGGCGAGCTCGCCGTTGACGTTGAGGAACTGGGTGATGCGGCCCGTCGGCGGAGCGTCGAGCACGATCGCGTCGTACTTGCGGGCGTTCTTGTTGCGCGCGTTGCGATGCGCTGCCTCATAGACCTTGCCGGTCAGCAGGACGTCACGCACGCCCGGGGCGATCGTGGTGGCGAAGTCGATCACCCCGAAGCGGTCCAGCGCCTTCCCGGCCCGCCCGAGCTTGTAGTACATCGCGAGATATTCGAGCAGCGCCGACTCCGCGTCGATGTGCAGGGCGTGTACGGCGCCGGGTGAGACACCGTGGGTCGGGAGCCCCCGGGCGATCCGCCGTTCCTCATAGGGCAGCGGCTCCACGTCGAACATCCGGGCGATGCCCTGACGGCCCTCGACCTCGCACAGCAGGACCTCCTTGCCCGTGGAGGCCAGGGCCAGCGCCAGCGCGGCGGCGACCGTGGACTTGCCCGTGCCGCCCTTGCCGGTGATGACGTGCAGCTGCACCTTCGACCAGTCGGCAGGACGGCTCTTGATGGAGTCGGCGGACACGTCGTGGAGCCTAGTGTGTGGCCGGGCGCCATGGCGGTCCGCGGCGTGTGCTGACTAGGGTGGCGGAGCCGGGTCGAGGGGCCCGTCGGTCATCGAGGAGGACGCGCGTGGACAAGGTCGTCGAGAGCGCCGCTGCTGCGGTCGCGGACATCCCCGACGGGGCGACGCTGTCGGTCGGCGGGTTCGGGTTGTGTGGCATCCCGTCGGTGCTGATCGAGGCCGTGCTGGAGGCCGGGACCGCCGACCTCGAGGTCGTGTCCAACAACTGTGGGGTCGACGACTGGGGCCTTGGCCGCCTCCTGATGGCCAAGCGGCTGCGGCGCATGGTGTCGTCCTACGTCGGTGAGAACAAGGAGTTCGCCCGGCAATATCTCTCCGGCGAGCTGGAGGTCGAGCTGACCCCGCAGGGCACCTTGGCCGAGCGCATGCGCGCCGGCGGTTCGGGCATCCCCGCGTTCTTCACCGCCACCGGCGTCGGCACCCAGGTCGCCGAGGGCGGCCTGCCGTGGAAGTACGACGACGCCGGCAACATCGAGGTCGCGTCACCGCCCAAGCAGACCCAGACCTTCGAGACCCCCGAGGGGGAGCGCGAGTTCGTCCTGGAGCGGGCGATCGTCTCCGACTTCGGGCTGGTGCGGGCCTGGAAGGGAGATCGCCACGGCAACCTCGTCTTCCGCGACTCCGCACGCAACTTCAACCCGCTGGCCGCGATGTGCGCCCGGGTGAGCATCGCCGAGGTCGAGGAGCTGGTCGAGCCGGGTGAGCTCGACCCCAACGACGTCCACACCCCAGGTGTCTACGTGCAGCGCGTGGTGGCGCTGACCCCCGAGCAGGCGGCCGACAAGCGGATCGAGAAGAGGACCGTTCGATGAGCTGGACGCGTGAAGAGATGGCGGCCCGCGCGGCCTCCGAGCTGAAGGACGGCTCCTACGTCAACCTCGGGATCGGCCTGCCGACGCTGGTCCCCAACTATGTCGCCGACGACGTCGAGCTGGTGCTCCAGTCGGAGAACGGCATCCTCGGCGTGGGCGCCTATCCGACCGAGGACGCGGTCGACCCCGACCTGATCAACGCCGGCAAGGAGACCGTCACGGTCCGTCGAGGCGCGTCGTTCTTCGACTCCGCGACGTCCTTCGGGATGATCCGCGGCGGCAAGATCGACGCCGCGATCCTCGGCGCGATGCAGGTCTCGGCGGTCGGTGACATCGCCAACTGGATGATCCCCGGCAAGATGGTCAAGGGCATGGGCGGGGCGATGGACCTCGTCCACGGCGCCAAGCGGGTGATCGTGCTGATGGAGCACACCGCCAAGGACGGCTCGCTGAAGATCCTCGACGAGTGCGACCTGCCCTACACCGGCAAGCGGGTCGTGCAGCGGATCATCACCGACCTGTGCGTGATCGACGTGATCGACCCGACCACGGGCGAGGTCGCCGCGTCCGGGACGCTGGGTGAGCGGGCGCTGCGCCTGGTCGAGCTCGCGCCCGGAGTCACCGAGGACGAGGTGCGGGAGAAGACGCAGCCGCCGCTGCAGTGAGGGTTGCCGGCGCCGTACGCCGAGCAGTCAGCACCCCGAGCACGCCGATCGTGGCGGCCAGGACGAAGACCGCGAGGAACGGGTCGGCGTCGCTGCGCTTGGCCACCGCGAACACGACCCCGGAGATCGAGAGCGCCAGCGCTGCGCCCAGGGAGTCGGCGATGGTCAGGGCTGCGGAGTTGGAGCCGCGGTCGCGGTCGGTGGAGACGTCGAGCATCGCCACGCTGGTGCGCGGATAGCCCAGCCCCATCCCGGCACCGGCGATGACGTAGGACGCGCCCACCACCACGGCCGGTGCGTGCAGCCACACCGACACGACCAGCGCGAGGGTGCCGGCCAGGACGAGGCCGGCGCCGATCATCATCGCCCGACGGTGGGAGATGCGGACCCCGAGCCGTGCCTGCACCTGGCTGGCGACCGCCCAGGTCACGCCGACCACGCTGAGCACGATCCCCGCGCGAGCCGGCGAGAGCTGCCAGTCCTCCTGGAGGACATAGACGATGTAGGCCTCGACGCAGAAGAAGCCGGAGCTCAACAGGCCGCGCGTGGCGATCACGGCGGGCAGTCCCCGGCGACCCACGAGCGAGCCGGCCGGCAGCAGCCGGACGAGGACGAGCACGACGACGAGCAGGGCGACCACCCCGCCGAGACCGGCGATGCCGCGGGCCGAGCCGAACAGCTCCAGGACGAGTACGGCGCCGGCGCCGACGATCGCCCAGGACAGCCGACCTGCGCCGGCCCCGGAGTCGGCCGG
This sequence comes from Nocardioides piscis, assembly GCF_011300215.1. Classification (NCBI taxonomy): domain Bacteria; kingdom Bacillati; phylum Actinomycetota; class Actinomycetes; order Propionibacteriales; family Nocardioidaceae; genus Nocardioides; species Nocardioides piscis. The sequence continues at coordinate 720,252 of NZ_CP049866.1, read as the reverse complement.
TTCGTCAGAGCCCGAGGAACGCCCACGCAGCGCGGGCGCGACCAGGACGGCGGCTGCGGCGACCAGGGCGACCGCGCCGAGGAAGACCCACCGCCACCCGATGGCGTCGGCCACGAAGGCTGCCAGGGCAGGTCCGAAGAGCGACGGCAGCACCCAGGCCGCGGCGAAGCCGGCGAACATCGCCGGCTGCAGAGTTGTCGGGACCACCTGCCCGACCAGGACGTAGAGGCCGACCACGAGCGCACCACCGCCCAGCCCCTGGACCAGCCGGCCGGCCACGAGGACCTCCATCGACGGCGAGAGGCCGCAGACGACCAGCCCGAGGGAGAACAGCGCCATGGACCAGAGCAGCGGGGCCACCGGCCCGCGCCGGTCGCTCCACATCCCGGCCGCGACCATGCCGATCACGCCGCTGGCGAGCGGTGCGGCGAAGCTCAGCGCATAGAGGTCTGTCCCGTCGAGCTCGCGGGCGACGGTCGGCATCACGGTGGTGACTGCCAGCGCCTCGAACGCCACGAAGCCGATCAGCGAGCACATGCCGATCGTGATGGCGGCATACGTCGGGCTCAGCAAGCGCGCCGGTGGGGTGGTCTCGGACATCGTGCTCACGTGCTGACGCTAAGCCCGGGCGCGGCACCGAGAGCAATCGGAATAGTGGCCGCTCCACGTGGTTGGCCTCAGTGTGACTCTTGCCCTCTCCGTCCTCGACCTCGTGCCCGTGCGCACCGACCAGACGACCGCCGACGCGGTGGCAGCCTCGCGGTCCCTGGCGGTGACGGCCGACGAGCTCGGCTATCGCCGCTACTGGGTCGCCGAGCACCACAACATGCCGGCCGTGGCAGCGACGAACCCGCCGGTGCTGATCGCGCTGCTGGCTGCTGCGACCACCCAGATCCGCGTCGGGTCGGGCGGGGTGATGCTGCCCAACCACGAGCCGCTCGTCATCGCCGAGCAGTTCGCGCTGCTGGAGGCGGCCTTCCCGGGCAGGATCGACCTAGGCATCGGCCGCGCCCCCGGCACCGACATGCTCACCCGCTACGTGCTCCGGGGCGGAGCGACGGCGGCCGCCGACGACGCGGTCGCGAAGTTCCCGCAATACGTCGAGGACGTGGCCACCCTGATGCACCCCGACGGCGTCGAGATGTCGGTCGGCGGGCGCCGCGAGCCGCTGCGGGCGACCCCGCAGGCAGCGAGCGTGCCGACGATCTGGCTGCTCGGCTCGTCCGACTACTCCGCCCGGCTCGCGGCGGCGCGCGGCCTGCCCTACGTCTTCGCCCACCACTTCGCCGGCCAGGGCACGGCGGAGGCGCTCGCGCTCTACAGGTCCTCCTACCAGCCCTCCGAGGCTCACCCCGAACCCCGGACGTTCCTCACCGTCAACGCAGCCGTCGCCGAGACCGCCGAGTCGGCAAGGCGCCTGGCGCTGCCGCAGGTCCAGGCGATGGTCGCGCTGCGAACGGGCGGTCGGCTCGCGTCGCAGCGCCTCGTCGAGGAGGCGGAGGCGGCGCCGGTGGCGCCGGCCCACGAGGGACTGGCGGCGGCCATGCTGCGCCGCTGGATCGTGGACGAGCCCGTCGCGGCCCGGCGCCGGATCGAGGAGCTCGCGTCCGAGTTCGAGGTCGACGAGGTGATGGTGCACCCCGTCGCCGGCGCCTTCACCGGCACGCCTGCCGGCTCCGGGCCCGCCCGCGAGGAGACGCTGCGCCTGCTGGTGGCCTGACGGAGGCTCCCGACCACGTCCGAGTAGGGTGCGGAACATGACCAAGTGGGACTACCAGGTGGCGCCGATTCCGCTCCACAACGAAGCACTGATGCTCAACAACTTCGGCGAGGACGGCTGGGAGCTGGTGGCGATCCACACCAACGCCCAGGGTGGCCTCGTCGCGTTCCTCAAGCGGCCGAAGGCCGCCTGATGGGTGCGGAGGCGCGGCTCGCGGAGCTCGGGATCACCGTACCGGAGGTCGTCCCCCCGCTCGCGGCCTACCAGCCGACCGCTCGCAGCGGCAACCTCGTCTTCACCGCCGGCCAGCTGCCGGCGCGTGACGGCGAGATGATCGCCGTCGGCAAGGTCGGGGGTGCGGTGACGGAGGAGCAGGCCTACGACTGTGCCCGGCAGAGCGCCCTCAACGCACTCGCCGCGATCAAGGCCGAGATCGGCTCGCTCGACGACATCACCCGGATCGTCAAGGCAGTCGTCTTCGTGGCGTCCACGACCGACTTCACCAACCAGGCCAAGGTCGCCAACGGGGCCTCGGAGCTGCTCGGTGAGGTGTTCGGCGACCGCGGGGTCCACGCCCGCTCGGCCGTCGGCGTCGCCGTGCTGCCCCTCGACGTACCCGTCGAGGTCGAGCTCGTCGTCGAGGTCGCAGGCTGACGTGCGGCTTCGACGTGCGCCGCTCCCACAGGCGCTGATCGACCAGGCGCGCGCCTTCGATTCCGGTATGGCGACGCCGGCCGAGCCGCGCAACGCCGCCACCGTCGTGCTGCTGCGCGACGGCGACAGCGGGCCCGAGGTCTATCTCCTCAGGCGCCAGACGTCGATGGCCTTCGCCGGCGGCATGTGTGTCTTTCCCGGCGGCGGAGTCGACCCGCGCGACTTCTCCGAGGACCTCGACGACGACCCCACGTGGTCGGGGCCGTCGGTCGCGGACTGGGCGACGACCCTGGGCTGCGAGCCGCACCTCGCCCGGGCGCTGGTGTGCGCGGCGGTCCGCGAGACCTTCGAGGAGTCGGGGGTGCTGCTGGCCGGTCCCACGGCCGACACGGTCGTCAGCGACACGACGGGCGACGACTGGGAGGCCGACCGGGTGGCGCTCGAGTCGCGCGAGCTGTCGATGTCCGACTTCCTGGACCGTCGCGGGCTGGTGCTGCGCACCGACCTGCTCGGTGCCTGGTCGGGCTGGCTCACGCCCGTCTTCGAGCCGAGGCGCTATCGCACCTGGTTCTTCGCGGCGCTGCTGCCCGAGGGCCAGCACGCGCGCGACGTGTCCAGCGAGTCGTCGTCGGTGACCTGGCTGCCGGCCATGGACGCGGTCGCTGCCGTCGAGGACGGCGAGATGCTGATGCTGCCGCCGACATACCTCACCTGCCTCGACGTCGGCCAGCACGCCAGCGTCGCCGAGGTGCTGGTCGAGGCCGGGCAGCGGACGGTCGAGATGTTCACCCCCGAGGTGGTCTCCACCGGCGAGGACTTCACCCTCTCCACGCCCCCGCTCTATGAAGCGCTGCTGGAGTCTCGGTGAGCTGGGCCGGCGGGACGTTCGGCGCCTCGGCGACCTGCGTGCTGGCCCCCAACGCCGACGTCATGACCCTCGACGGCACCAACACGTGGGTGCTCTCGTCGGGTGAGAAGTCGCTCGTGATCGACCCGGGACCGACGATCGATTCCCACCTCGACGCCGTCTCCGCCGTCGGGCAGGACGTCGTCGGGGTCCTGCTGACCCACCACCACGCCGACCACGCCGAGGCGGCGCGCGACTTCGCCGAGCGGCACGGCTGCGGGGTCCGCGCGCTCGACCCTGCCTATCGCCTGGGCTCGGAAGGACTTGCCGGCGGCGACGTCGTTCCCGTCGGAGACCTCGAGGTCCACGTCGTCGCCACCCCCGGCCACACGGCCGACTCGTTGTGCTTCGTGGTGCCGTCGGAGTCGGCGGTGCTGACCGGCGACACGGTGCTCGGCCGCGGCACCACCGTCGTCGCCCACCCCGACGGTGAGCTGGGGGCCTATCTCTCGTCGTTGGACCGCCTCCACGCGCTGTGCTCGTCCCGCGGGATCACCTCGGTCTGGCCGGGGCACGGGCCGGTGATCGACGACGCGCTGGGTGCGCTCGACTACTACATCGCCCACCGGCAGTCGCGCCTCGACCAGGTCCGCGACGCCATGTCGACGCTCGCCGCCCAGCCGCACCCCGAGGGCATCGCGACCGACGAGCTCCCGCGACGGGTGGTCGAGATGGTCTATTCCGACGTCGACCCGGTCCTGTGGGGCGCCGCCGAGCTGTCGGTGCGCGCGCAGCTGGCCTATCTGGCCTCCCACTGAGGGCTCACCCCGTCCGGCGACGCCACACCCACCGCAGGCCGTAGAGCACGCTCAGGGCGCCGGCCACGCCGAGGCCGATCAGCCACGAGATGTCGCGCCCCGCCCACTTCGGCTCGCCGAAGTCGTGCGTGAGCCGCTGCGCCGACCTTCCGTCGAGGTCGGGGATGAGGTCGACGGCGACGCTCAGCGACTGGGCGGCGCCGGGAGCCACTGTGCCGACGCTGCGGCGCCAGGTGCTGGTCTGGGTCTCGGTGGGCGTGGTGACGACGAACTCTGCGTCGTCGTCGAAGGACTCCTGGACGAGGAGCAGCTGCAGCCGGTCGTCGAGCCAGCCCATGGGTCTGACGGTGGCTGGCCCGATCGTGTCGTCCGGGAAGAGATGACGCAGCGACTTGACCGGGTCGACCTGCACCGACGACGAGAGCGGGCCAGGGATCCGGGTCTCGAGCGCGAGCACCTCGCCGTCGGGGAGAAAGCGCCGGGTGTTCCGTCAGCGCGGGGCAGCCTGCGAGGAGCGCGCGTCTCGGCGCCGAGGAGGAGCGCTCCGGACTGCAGACCGAGCGCCAGGCTGCCGTCGTTGGCGACCGCGACGGTGCCGACCGATCGGCGCGAGCTGGAGACAGGCACGTTCTCCTGGGTGTTCCCCCAGGGCTCCACGCGCCCGGCGACGGTGATCCCACCTCCGCTGCTGTGTGGCGTCCACGACGCCAGCTGGTCCCCCGACCACGCCAGCCACCTGGAGTCAGGCGACCAGGTGATCGTGCGGACGCGCACCCCGTTCCCGCCCGTGAGGGCGATGGTCTGGACAGCGCCAGTGGCAAGATCCACGACCCGGATGCCGGAGGGCATGGGTTCGTCGAGGGGAGCGGCTGGGTCCCACCACGCATACGCGAGGTGGCCGCCGTCGGGAGAGACAGCCAGGCCGGACGGGCCGCTCGAGTCGTTGATGGTCCCCGCTCCCATCCAGCCGGGCAGCGACAGTGGGTGGTAGGCGCCGTCGTCGGCCGTGATCGCAACGGGGAGCGACCCGATCTCCCCGGTCGAGAACGCCGCGGCAACGCGTCCGACAGCCAAGTTGCGCTCCACCACGTCTGCAGACCACGACACCGTGCCGTGCTCGGCCTCCGGGCCACTGACGAAGCGCGCCGGGAAGTCCTCGATCCGGCTCGGGATCGCTCCCCCGGGCACGGTGTCGTCGGCCGGCCCGACAGAGGGCTGCGGTCCGGTGACCAGCGCAACCAGTCCACCGATGGTCAGCACCATCACCAGCACGACGGCGGACGTCATGAGCCGGTCGCGGCGCCGCAGCGAGCGGCCGCGGTCCCACAGGGAGTGGTCGATGTCGGGTCGGGGCGCGTCGTCGGCGATCCGCTGGAGCTCGTCGTGCAGGCTCATGAGTCAACCCCTACGAGGTCGGCGAGGTCGGGGGCGAGGGTGCGGAGCCGGGCGAGGGCGTGGCGCGTCGTGGACTTCACGGTGCCGACGGAGACGCCGACGGCGTGGGCGGTCTGGACCTCGGTGAGGTCCTCGAAGAAGCGCAGCACGAGGATGGTGCGCTGCTTGGTCGTCAGCCGGGCGAGCGCGGCCTCCAGGGAGAGCCGGAGGTCGTTGTCGGCGGCCGGGATGGCGTCGTCATACGCACCCAGGGTGGTCTCGGTGAAGCGACGCTTGCGCCACCAGGAGATGTTCTGGTGATACATGATCCGGCGGGCGTAGGCCTCGGGCGAGGTGGCGATCCGTTCCCAGTGCCGCGCTGTCTGGAGCAGGGCGTGCTGGACGAGGTCCTCGGCGGTGTGGTGGTTGCCGGTGAGGAGATAGGCCGTGCGCGCGAGGGCGCCGCTGCGCGCGTGGACGAACTCGTCGAACGCGGACCGGTCGGTCATGGGCACCCCCTTCAAGGACACAGACGCAGCTGGGCGTCCGTTCGGGGGTCAGTCAGGCGGAAGTGATCTCAGCGCGCGCGCTTGGAGAGCCGCTCGACGTCCAAGATCACGACCGAGCGGGGCTCGAGGCGGAGCCAGCCGCGGGAGGCGAAGTCGGCGAGCGCCTTGTTGACCGTCTCGCGGGAGGCGCCGACCAGCTGGGCCAGCTCTTCCTGGGTCAGGTCGTGGTGGACGTGGACGCCGTCGTCGGCGGTGCGTCCGAAGCGGTCGGCAAGGTCGAGCAGCGCCTTGGCGACGCGGCCGGGCACGTCGGAGAAGACCAGGTCGGCCACGACGTCGTTGGACTTGCGCAGGCGGGCAGCGAGCTGGGAGAGCAGGCCACGGGCGACGATCGGGCGGCCGTCGAGCCACTTCAGCAGGTCTTCGTGGGAGAGCGAGGCGAAGGCGGCGTCGGTGACGGCCGTGACCGTGGCCGAGCGCGGACCCGGGTCGAAGAGGGACAGCTCGCCGAACATCTGGCCGGGGCCCATGATCGCCAGCAGGTTCTCGCGACCGTCGGAGGACGAGCGTCCGAGCTTCACCTTGCCCTCGAGGACGACGTAGAGCTTGTCGCCGGAGTCTCCCTCGTGGAAGAGCACGTCACCGCGGCGCAGCGTGGACTCGGTCATGGAGTTGCGCAGCGCGGTGGCTGCCTCGTCGTCGAGCGCGCTGAACAGCGGCGCCTGACGCAAAACGTCGTTGTCCACCGGGTCCTCCAACCTTCTTGGCGGCCCTCTGGGCCTGATTCACAAACGTCCCGAGTCACTTTCGGCACAGGTTTGTGCATCCTAGCCGTGGTGTGGGTCACACACCGCCAATTGGTGCCATGTCTCACCCCGCGGGGGCCCCTGGGCCCACCGCGAGGGGTGTGTGGGTGCCGGGTCGTAGGCTTCGCGCGTGCCCGCTCGCCCTGCCACGGTGGCTGTTCCGCCCCCCGACACCTCGCTGGTTCGCCGTGCCCGCAAGGTGAACAGGGTGCTTGCGCAGACCTATCCCGACGCACGCTGCGAGCTCGACTTCGACGACCCGTTCCAGCTCCTGGTCGTGACGGTCCTCAGCGCCCAGACGACCGATCGCCGGGTCAACGCCGTGCGCCCGACCCTGTTCGCGGCCTATCCCGACCCCACGAGCATGGCCGGCGCCCCTCGCGAGCACCTCGAGCAGATCGTCGGACCGCTCGGCTTCTTCCGGGCCAAGACCGACGCCCTGCTCAAGCTCAGCCAGGCGCTGGTGGAGCGTTACGACGCCCGCGTGCCGGGCCGGCTCGAGGACCTCGTCACGCTGCCGGGCGTGGGCCGCAAGACCGCCAACGTCGTGCTCGGCAACGCCTTCGACGTCCCCGGCATCACCGTCGACACCCACTTCGGCCGGCTCGTGCGCCGCCTCGGCTGGACCGAGGAGACCGACCCGGTCAAGGTCGAGCACGCGATCGCGGCGCTGTTCCCCAAGCGCGACTGGACGATGCTCAGCCACCACCTGATCTGGCACGGCCGGCGACGCTGCCACGCCAAGAAGCCGGCCTGTGGTGCCTGCCCCGTGGCGCGCCTGTGCCCGTCCTTCGGCGCTGGCCCCACCGACCCGGTCGAGGCCGAGAAGCTCGTCCGCACCCAGGGTCCGGCATGATCCGGCTGGCCGCGATCGTCGTGCTGGGTGCCCTCCTGGCGACCGGTTGCAGTGCTCCGGCTGACGAGCCCGGGGTTGCCCGGCTGCCCGACGTCACCCTGGCCGGCTTCGACGGCGGCGACGAGGTCGACCTCGGCGAGCTGTCCGGCCCGACGGTCATCTCGATCTGGGCGTCGTGGTGCGGTCCCTGCCGCGGGGAGATGCCGGTCCTGCAGGACTTCCACGAGTCGTACGGCGATCGCGTGCCCCTCCTCGGCATCGACTACCAGGACGCCAACACCGACGAGGCGCGCCAGCTCGTCCGCGACACGGGCGTCACCTATCGGTTGGTCCAGGACCCGGGCGGCGACATCAACGGACAGGCCGCGATCCCGTCGCTGCGCGGCCTGCCCTATCTCGCGTTCGTGGACGAGGACAAGACAGTGACCCACGTCGAGGCGGTGGTGATCGAGTCGGTCGACGAGCTGGTCGACATGGTCGAGAAGCACCTCGAGGTGCGGCTGTGAGCCTGCCCGACTGGCTGGCGCCGGTGGCACGCGGCGCCAACGACATCACCGTCCACGAGCTCACGCGCTTCATGCCGCCGGAGGGCAACACCGCGCGGCGGGGAGCGGTGCTGATGCTGTTCGCCGACACCGACGGTGACGGGCGCGGTGAGCTGTTGTTGACCGAGCGGGCGCACCACATGCGCTCTCACCCCGGCCAGGTGTCGTTCCCCGGCGGCATGATCGACGAGGGCGAGTCGCCGGTCGAGGCAGCGGTGCGCGAGGCCGAGGAGGAGATCGGGCTCGACCCCGCCGAGATCGAGGTCTTCGCCGAGCTCCCCGAGCTGTGGCTGCCGCCGTCCAACTTCGCGGTGACGCCGATCCTGGGCTACTGGCGACACCGGGGCGAGGTGAGCGTGGTCAGCCCCGACGAGGTCCACGAGATCCACCACGTCGAGATCGACGACCTGCTGGCGGCCGAGAACCGGATCAACGTCCGCCACCCCTCGGGCTGGCTCGGACCGGGGTTCCTGATCGGCCCCGACCGCGACGTCATCCTGTGGGGCTTCACGGCCGGCATCATCGCGAGGCTCTTCGACTTCGTCGGCTGGTCTCACGAGTGGGACACGGACCGGGTGCGTGACCTGCCGCCATACATGCTGCAGGGTGATGCCACCACCACGGCTGACTTCAAGCCCAACACCCGCTTCGAGGAGTAGCCGCGCATGAACATCCTCGACTGGTGCCTGGTCGCCCTGGTCGGCGTCTATTCGCTGTCGGGATATTGGCAGGGCTTCGTCACCGGCGCCTTTGCGACCGCGGGGTTGTTGCTGGGGGGCCTGTTCGGCGTCTGGGTCGCGCCCGTCGCGCTGGGTGACGCGGCGCCCTCGCTGTGGGTCTCGCTGGGCGCGCTCTTCGTCGTCATCGTGTCCGCGTCGCTCGGCCAGGCGCTGCTGCAGTTCGTCGGGGCCCGGCTGCGGGCGCGGATCAAGTGGCAGCCGGTCAGGGCGGTGGACGCGGTGGGCGGGGCCGCCCTGAGCGCCGTGGCCGTGCTGCTGGTCTCGTGGGCGCTCGGCGTCGCCGTCTCGGGCACCCGGATCGGCACGATCACCACCATCGTCCGCGAGTCAACGATCCTGGCGAAGGTCGACGCCACCCTCCCGGATCGCTCCGACCAGGTCCTGGGCGCGTTCAACGACGTCGTCGGCACCTCCTTCTTCCCGCGCTATCTCGAGCCGTTCGCCCCCGAGCGGATCGTGCGGGTCGGGCCCGGGCCGGCCCGGATGCTGAAGGATCCCGACGTGCTCGCCGCTGCGCCGAGCGTCCTCAAGGTGCGCGGCAGCAACAACTGCGGCAGCGGGGTGGAGGGGACCGGCTTCCTCTATTCGCCCGACCGGTTGATGACCAACGCCCACGTCGTCTCCGGCGTGGACGAGCCCGAGGTCGAGATCAACGGGTCGAGCGTGTCGGCCACCGTGGTCGTCTACGACCCCGAGATCGACATCGCCGTGCTCGCGCTCGACAGCGGAGACCTGCCCCACCTGGTGTTCGACAAGCAGGCGCAACCGCGCGACGCGATCGCGACCCTCGGCTATCCGCAGGATGGTCCCTATGACGTCCAGACCGGGCGGATCCGCTCGGAGCAGCGGCTCCGGTCGCCCGACATCTATGGCAACGGGACGGTGCTGCGCGACGTCTATTCGCTGCGCTCGCTGATCCGGCAGGGCAACTCCGGCGGGCCGATCGTCAACTCCGCCGGCGACGTCGTCGGAGTGGTCTTCGCCGCGTCGGTCACCGACCCCGACACCGGCTATGCCCTCACCGCCAGCCAGGTTGCGCAGAGCGCAGCGATCGGCGTGACGTCGTCGGACCAGGTCGACACCCAGACCTGCACGGGCTGAAGCCCGGCCGGCGGGGGCCCAGCGATCAGGCGCGTCCCTTGAACGCGGCCGGGATCTCCTTGCCCTGGTTGATGGCCCGCTCGGGGGCCTTGACCTGCTTGACCTGCTTGAGCCCGACGAACGCGAGCCCCGCAGCGATCAGGAGATAGAGGGCGAAGACGATCAGGAAGCACCATGCGAGGTGGAGGCCGGTCATCGAGAGGAAGTAGGCGATGGCGACCGACAGCATGATGATCGCCAGCACGCCGAGGAAGGCAGCCCCGGCGAAGAGGCCGATGCCGGTCCCGCCGTGCTTGATGCTGACCTTGAGCTCGGACTTGGCCAGCTCGATCTCCTTGGAGATCAGCGTCGAGATGTCACGACTGGCGTCCATGACGAGCCCACCGATGGTCGGCTCCGTGTCCTTCACCGGGATGTGGGCCATGAGTTGTCCTTCGCAGGTGATCGACGCTTGCTTCCGGCAGCGACCCTACACAAGGCAGGGCTGCCTCCCTCCGCCCGATAGGGTGGACGTCTGGTGTGCCGGGAAGTCTGGTCGGCTCGCGACAGGAGCTGTCGCGGAGACGACGCTCGCGACCCGAAAGGCAATTGCCTTGCCCATCAACCCGCACGGCCACAACGACCTGTCCGAGGACGACCTCTGGGTCAGCGGACCGTCCTACCTGGCCAGCGACAAGCCGCTGGCGCGACGGGTCGCCCGTCCGCTCCGCGAGTTCCTCCGGGTCGAGACGTCGGGGTCGATCCTGCTCCTCGCCGCTGCCGTGGTGGCGCTGCTGTGGGCCAACAGCCCGTGGGCGTCGTCCTACGACACCTTCTGGCACACCTCCATCGGCGTCGAGATCGGCGGTTGGCGGATCGAGGAGACGCTGCAGCACTGGGTCAACGACGCGCTGATGGTGATCTTCTTCTTCGTGGTGGGCCTGGAGATCAAGTACGAGATCGTCCACGGCGACCTGCGAGACCCCAGGACGGCGGCGCTCCCGATCGTCGCCGCGGTGGGCGGGATGCTGGTGCCGGCTGCCCTCTATGTGCTGGTCACCGGCGGCGGTGAGGCCGGCAAGGGGTGGGGGATCCCGATGGCCACCGACATCGCCTTCGCGGTGGGTGTCCTCGGCCTGCTCGGTCGGCGGATCCCGTCGGCGGCGCGGCTTTTCCTGCTGACGCTGGCGATCGTCGACGACATCGGCGCCATCCTGGTCATCGCCGTCTTCTACACCTCCGACCTGCACCTGTGGTGGCTCGCCGGCGCGCTGGGCCTGCTCGCCCTGATGGTCGGCCTGCGGCTCCTGCGGGTCTGGACCACCTGGGTCTATGCGGTGGTCGGCGTGGCTGTGTGGTTCACCCTGCTCGAGTCGGGCGTCCACGCGACGCTGGCCGGTGTCGCGATCGGGCTCATCGCCCCCGCCACGCCCCTGCTCAAGCAGGACGTCGCGCGCGACTTCGCTCGCCAGGCGCTGCGGGACCGCCGTCTTGATCCAGACGAGCTCAGCCGCATGCGGTTCCTGCTCGGGGAGTCCGTGGGGCGGGTCGAGCGCCTGCAGAGCGCCCTCCACCCGTTCTCGGCCTACGTCGTGCTGCCCGTCTTCGCCCTGGCCAACGCGGGTGTGTCGCTCGACGGCTTCGGCGAGGCCCTGACGTCACCGGTGAGCCTGGGGATCATGGCCGGGCTCGTGCTCGGCAAGCCGGTCGGCATCCTGCTGGCGTCGTTCCTTGCGGTCAAGGTGGGCCTGGGGCGGCTGCCCACCGACACCACCTGGTCGATGGTGGGTGGGCTCGGCGCGGTCGCCGGCATCGGCTTCACCGTCTCCCTGTTCATCGCCGGGCTCTCGTTCGACTCCGAGGTCCTGACGAGCGAGGCGAAGGTCGGGATCCTGGTCGCGTCGCTGCTCGCCGCCGTCGTCGGGGTGGTGACACTCCTCGCGGCAACCTCTCGCCGTACGGCGGAGGCCGACGCGGACGACTGACCGACCCCTCCGCGATATCCATGGGAGGAAACGGGGCGAAATCAGGCGGAGGACCCCGCAATCGCCCATGGATATCGCCCGGAGGGAGCAGCAACCACCGCGGAACAGGCGTTCAGCCCTCGTCGGAGGAGGCGCCGGCGCCCTCCTTGCCCTTGATCAGGTCCATCACGGTGGAGTCGGCCAGCGTGGTGACGTCGCCGACCTCGCGGTGCTCGGCGATGTCCTTGAGGAGACGGCGCATGATCTTGCCCGAGCGCGTCTTGGGCAGCTCTGGGACGACCATGATCTGCCGGGGCTTGGCGATCGCCCCGATCTCCTTCTGGACGTGCTTGCGCAGCTCCTCGACGATGTCGGCGCCACCGTCGCCGGCGGTCTCGCGCAGGATGACGAACGCGCAGACGGCCTGGCCGGTCGTGTCGTCGGACGCGCCGACCACGGCCGCCTCGGCGACCTTGGGGTGCGACACGAGCGCCGACTCGATCTCGGTGGTGGAGAGCCGGTGGCCCGAGACGTTCATGACGTCGTCGACGCGACCAAGCAGCCAGATGTCGCCGTCCTCGTCGAGCTTGGCGCCGTCGCCGGCGAAGTAGAGGCCCTCCCAGCGTGACCAGTAGGTGTCCTTGAACCGCTGGTCGTCGCCCCAGATCGTGCGGAGCATCGCGGGCCACGGCTCGCGGATGACGAGATAGCCACCGTTGCCGTTGCCGACCGACTCCGCCTCGTCGTTGACCACGTCGACCTCGATGCCGGGCAGCGCCTTCATCGCCGAGCCGGGCTTGCCCGCGGTCACGCCGGGCAGCGGGCTGATCATGATCTGGCCGGTCTCGGTCTGCCACCACGTGTCGACGACCGGCACCTCACGACCACCCGAGCCGGCGCCGCCAATGGTCTTTCGATACCAGACATAGGCCTCGGGGTTGATCGACTCACCGACCGAGCCGAGGACCCGGATCTTTGACAGGTCGAACTTCGCGGGGATGTCGTCGCCCCACTTCATGAACGTCCGGATCGCGGTCGGCGCGGTGTAGAAGATCGTGACGCCGTACTTCTCGCAGATCTCCCACCAGCGGCCCCGGTGCGGTGAGTCGGGCGTGCCTTCGTACATCACCTGCGTGGCTCCGTTGGCGAGCGGGCCGTAGACCATGTAGCTGTGCCCGGTGACCCAGCCGACGTCGGCGGTGCACCAGTAGACGTCGTCGTCCTTGAGGTCGAAGACCGACCAGTGGGTGTAGGACGTGCCGGTGAGATAGCCGCCGGTGGTGTGCAGGATGCCCTTGGGCTGCCCGGTCGTGCCGGAGGTGTACATGACGTAGAGCGGGTGCTCGGAGTCGTGCATCTCGGCCTCGTGCTCGGGGGAGGCGGCGCCGACCACGTCGTGCCACCAGACGTCGCGGGAGTCGTCCCACTCGACGTCCTGGCCCGTTCGGCGTACGACGACGACCTTCTCCACCAGGTCGCCGACCTTGGCGACGGCCTCGTCCACCGCGGGCTTGAGCGCGCTGGCGGATCCCCGGCGATAGCCGCCGTCGGCGGTGATGATCACCTTGGCGCCGCAGTCGGTGACCCGCGAGGCGAGCGCGTCGGCGGAGAAGCCGCCGAACACGACCGTGTGGGGTGCGCCGAGGCGGGCGCACGCCAGCATCGACACGACCACCTCGGGGATCATCGGCATGTAGATCGCGACCCGGTCACCCTTGGCGACGCCGAGGTCGGTCAGCGCGTTGGCGGCGCGGGACACCTCCGCCTGGAGGTCGGCATAGGTGATGTCGCGGGCGTCGCCCTCGGGCTCACCGACCCAGTGGATGGCGACCTTGTCGCCGTTGCCGGCGTCGACGTGACGGTCGACGCAGTTGACGGCCGCGTTGAGGGTGCCGCCGACGAACCACTTGGCGAAGGGGGCGTTCGACCAGTCGAGGACCTGGTCCCACTTGGTGCCCCAGTCGAGACGCTCGGCTGCCTCGGCCCAGAACGCCTCGCGGTCGGAGGCGGCGCGTTCATAGGCGTCCTCCTTGACGTTGGCGGCGGCAGCCAGGTCGGCGGGCGGCTCGAATCGGCGCTCTTCACGGGACAGGTTGGACAGGGTTTCGGACATGTCTCTCACTCTCTCAACGACAAGGTGCCGAGTCGAGTGATGAGGTGGCTGCAATCGCCACAGGACTCATCACTCGACTCGGCGAGGGTTTTCAGTGGTGTACGGCGCTCTCCGCACCGGCCCCGGTCAGGGCACGCACCTCGAGCTCGGTGAAGCGGTCCTCGGCCTCCGGCTCGCGGCTGGAGATCGTCCCGATGAAGCCGAGCAGGAAGCCCAGTGGGATGGACACGATGCCCGGGTTGTTGAGCGGGAAGATCGCCCAGTCCGAGTCGGGGAACATCGACGTCGGAGCTCCCGACATCACCGGGGACAGCAGCACCAGCCCGACGGCCGAGATCAGGCCGCCATAGATGCTCCACGTGGCGCCGCGGGTGTTGAAGCGCCGCCAGAACATGTTGTAGAGGATCGCGGGCAGGTTGGCCGATGCCGCGACGGCGAAGGCCAGGGCCACCAGGAAGGCGATGTTGAGCCGCTGTGCGGGGATCGACAGCGCGATCGCCACGGCACCGATCGCGAAGGCCGCGATCCGGGCGACCCGGACCTCGTCCTTCTCGGAGACCGGCTGGTCCTTCTTGATGACGCCCTTGTAGAGGTCGTGCGCCACCGACGAGGAGCTGGCCAGTGTCAGCCCGGCCACCACGGCGAGGATGGTCGCGAAGGCGACCGCCGCGATCAGCGCGAGCAGGATGGCGCCACCGGTCGACCCTTCGCCGCCACCGACGGCCTCGGCGAGCAGGGGGAGGCGAGGTTCTGGTTGCCGCCCTCCACCGGGTCGACCTGGTCACGGTCGAGCATGGCCGCGGCACCGAAGCCGAGGACCAGCGTCATCAGGTAGAAGGCGCCGATCAGGCCGATCGCCCACAGCACCGACTTCCGCGCGTCGCGGGCCGTCGGGACGGTGTAGAAGCGGATCAGGATGTGCGGCAGGCCGGCGGTGCCCAGGACCAGTGCGAGGCCGAGGGACAGGAAGTCGATCTGCGAGGTGAGGGTGCTGCCGTACTGCAGACCGGGCTGGAGGAACGCCTCGCCCTTGCCGGAGTTGTCAGCCGCCGCTCCGAGGAGCTCGGAGAGGTTGAAGTTGAACTCCGCCAGCACCAGCAGCACGATCAGCGCCGAGCCGACCATCAGCAGGACGGCCTTGACGATCTGGACGTAGGTCGTGCCCTTCATGCCGCCGACGACGACGTAGAAGATCATCAGCACGCCGACGCCGACGATGGTGATGTTCTTGATCGCCTCGCTGTCGACACCGAGGAGAAGCGCGACCAGCGTGCCGGCTCCGACCATCTGGGCCAGCAGGTAGAAGATCGACACGACGACCGTGGAGATGGATGCCGCCGTACGCACGGGGCGCTGCCTCATCCGGAAGGCGAGCTGGTCGGCCATCGTGTAGCGGCCGGCGTTGCGCAGCATCTCGGCGACGAGCAGCAGCGCCACCAGCCAGGCGACGAGGAAGCCGATGGAGTAGAGGAAGCCGTCGTAGCCATAGAGCGCGATCGCGCCCGAGATGCCGAGGAACGACGCGGCCGACATGTAGTCGCCACCGATGGCGAGACCGTTCTGGAAGCCGGAGAAGGACCGGCCGCCGGAATAGAAGTCCGTGGCGGTCTTGGTCTGCCGGCTCGCCCAGAAGGTGATGCCGACCGTCAGCGCGACGACGCTGAGGAAGAGGACTGTGGTCAGGACCTGGTCGCTCATCGCTGGCCTCGCTGTCCGCCGTGGCCGGCCTGGTCGATGTAGGACTGCTCGAGCTCACGCGCGAGCGGGTCGAGCTTGGCGTTGGAGAAGCGGCTGTAGACCCAGGCGAGACCGAAGGTGGTCACGAACTGGAGCAGGCCGAAGATGAGCGCGACGTTGATGTTGCCGATCACCTTGGTGTTCATGAACCCCGGCGCCCAGTTCGACAAGATGACGTAGAGGAGATACCAGGCGAGGAAGGCGGCGGTCGCAGGGATGACGAAGCCGCGGTAGCGACTGCGCAGCTGTTCGAACTCGGGCGTCGCGGCGAGCCGGTCATAGACCGGATCGTGGCGCGCAGCCTGGTCATGCGGTGTGTCGGGCACGGCTGTCTCCTTTGCACAGGATGTGATCGCCGTCACGCTGGCACGCTGGTGCGTCGTCGCGGGAGATGGACGGGTGAGTACGTCGCCGGGTGGCGACGCCGCGTCGGTGAACGGTCGGTCCGGCGCGACGAACGGTCGCGTGCCGGGCGGTCACGGGTCGGTCACGGGTCGGGGAGCCAGGGTGCGTGGAGCGGGCTGGCGCAGAAGACGACGAGCCACGGGTTGCAGCCCAGGCGGCTGCGCGACACCTCGTCCTTACGGCGGACGACGACCCAGGAGGAGCCGCGGGGCAGGCTCTGGGGGCGGTGTCCTTCGAGCTGCACGCTGCTCGGTGACGTCCTGATCCCTGTCGTGCAGGCCCGGACGCTGCGGGGGCCTGCTTGCAGCTGCTGACCGGTCGCCAGGTCGACGCTGATGCTGGCGGGAGGCTGTTGCAGGGTGGTGCCCGGGTCGTTCGGCCATCGATCGACGTCGGCGAAGAGGGGTCCGGTGGGGATGCTCTGGCAGTGACCCTGCGACCTTTCGGTGTGCTCCAGTGACGTGGGATAGAGGTCCACGTCGACCAGGTCGCACGCCTGCTCGAAGTCGACGGCGATCCAGCCCGAGTCGATCGAACGGATCTCACAGCGCAGCTCGCGCCACGAGTAGGACGGTGCATCCGCAGGTCGCGGATCGTATGGCGCCGCCGGCCCACCTTTCGTTGGCGACTGCATGGCGCCTCGGGTCTGTGCTCGTGCCTGGTCTGCTTCACGCTCGGCGGCCGGCAGCCCGTCTGACGCGTCATGCCTGGCGGACGCGGCTGCGATCAGCACGCCCGCGGTGCCGGCGAGGCCGACTGCGAGGTAGATCCCGAGAAGGCCCAGCAGCAGGCGCTTGAGCCAGGTCGTCACGGTCGATCTCTGAGGTTTCACCTCTGCACACTGCGTGGCTGAACGGTCGTGGGACATCGGCCCCGGTGCTCATCTTCGCGAAGTCGTCCGGGGTCGAAAGCCGCCTGTGGACAGGTGTTTCTCGACCCGATCCGTTGTCGGTGGGCTCTGGAAGAGTGCACTCATGACGGCGCTCCCTCACTCCTTCGACCACCAGGTCGCAGCTGCCGCGCGGCGGTGTGTCGACGCGGTCGAGTCGGTTGCCGCGACGCCGTTGTGGTCGATGTCGTCGGGTGAGGCGGGGGAGACGCTGGTGGTTCTGACCCGGGCGCGGGCCCAGCTCGACGAGCTGTTGATGCGGGTCCTGCGTCATGGTGAGACGGTCGAGACGGGCCTGGAGACTGGCGCGGTGTCGACGACGAGCTGGTGGTCCCACGAGACCCGGACGACGAGGGCGGAGGCGCACCGGACGCGTCGGTTGGCGGAGTCTCTCGAGCGACACGGCTCGGTGCGTGAGGCGTTGGCTGCGGGTGGGCTGCTGACTGATCAGGCGCGGGTCATCGTGGAGGCGGTCGATGCGCTGCCCGACGACGTCGCCGAGTGGGTGCCTCCGGCAGCGACGGACTTCTTGTTGGACAAGGCGCGTGACCATGACGCGAAGGCGTTGCGGATCCTGGGCAGGCGGCTCCTCGAGGTCATCGATCCCGAGGCCGCTGATGCGGAGGAGGCGCGTCGGCTGGAGGCGGAGGAGCGCGAGGCGCGGGCTGCGGCGTCGTTCACGATGAGCGACGACGGGGCGGGCAGGTGCCATGGCCGGTTCACGCTGCCGACCTTGCACGCGGAGATGTTGCGCAAGCACCTGATGGCGTTGGCCTCACCGGCCCGGGCAGGGATAACTGCGCCGACGCAGCCGGGGGAGCGCGCGTTGTCGCGTCACCGGATGGGTCGCGCGTTCATGGACTACATCGAGTCCCGGCAGGCCGACACGGTGCCCTCGGCCGGCGGGGTGCCCGCCACGGTCGTGGTGACGATGGAGCTGGAGACGCTGCTGGGCGGCCTCAAGGCCGCGTCGTTGGACACCGGTGCGCGGATCAGCGCCGGTGAGGCCCGCCGGCTCGCCTGCAAGGCCGGGGTCATCCCGGTCGTGCTGGGTGGGCGGAGCGTGGTCCTCGACGTCGGGCGCAAGCGACGCTTCCACTCCGAGGCCCAGCGTGTCGCGATGGGTGTGCGCGACGGCGGCTGCACCGCGTTTGGCTGTGATGCCCCGCCGGGTCTGTGTCACGCCCACCACGACGTCGCCTGGTCGAAGGGCGGTGGGACGAGTGTCGAGCAGGGGAGGTTGCTCTGCTCCAGGCACCACACGCTGATCCACGACCCCGCCTTCCAGCACTCCCTCGACAAGCACGGGAAGGTGCTCTTCAGTCGGCGGACCTGAGGGCGGCTCCGCCAGCCGGACCAGGAACCGCCAACCACGTGCTCGTTCTCGACATCGACCGAGGCCCAGGAGTCGTGCGCCCCATCAGGCGGAAGTGCCTGCCAACGGACCGACCCGCCGAGCTCACGCCTCGTCGGAACGCTTCCCATTCCCCGTGCCGACCAAGGAACTCTGGAGCCGCCTCGTACGGCCCTGACCCGTCAACAGTCGGCGGCTGGCTCGTCGATGCGGGTCGGCATGCCCGCCGGCATCAGGTGGGTGGCGTAGAAGACCAGCTCGACGGCGCCGTGGTTGAACGCGTTGTGCGTGTGGTTGCCATCGTCGACAAAGGCCGTGCCGGGCGGGTAGTGCGTCGACTCGCACGTCTCGCTGTCCAGGTATGTCAGGGTGCCCTGCTTGATGACGACGATCGTCGGGCCGGGGTGGGAGTGCCAGCCGAACGTGCCGCCCGGAGCGACCGTGTACTTCACGGTCCGCACGTCGGTGCTGCCCTTGATGTCGAGGCGGGCCTTCCAGCCGTCGGTCCTCGACTTGGCGTCGAGACCGTCGGGGACGTTGGAGGTGACGAGTGGCTCCGCCAGCACGCCGCTGCCGGGCGTCGCCCAGACGGTCGGGAGGGCGACGACGAGGGCGAGCGTGAGGACTGCCGCGGGCGTCAGGATTCGATGGTGTCGCATGGGAACTCCTCGTGTTCGGGTAGCCCCCGTTTCCCGCGACGCGCGGGATTCCCTCCGTTGGCCAAGTTACGGCTGGCAGTTGCAGCGCACATCGCCCGAACAAGGGAGAAACCCGTTCTACCCCTGGAGCGCCGCGATCCGCCTGCTAGATCGCAAGCTTCGGTCGGGCCCCCTCTTGCGCCACCCCGACCTGCCCCCATGCAGCCGACGTGCGGATCCGCCACTGGCGGGACGAAGATCGGCTCGTGCATGAGCAACGACTAGGACGACGCCTTCAGGCGGCAGGACTGCACCTTGTCAGGGCAGCGCCAAAGGCGCGTCGTGCACAAACCATGCGAGCGCCACGCAGTTCGCGATGACCGTGAGCCAGAAGATGGTGCGGAAGGGTTGCTTGGTCGTCTTGTGCCGGAAGACCCTGCGCGCGACCAGCGCACCTGGCCAACCCCCCATGAGGGCGATCGTGTGGAGGGTGGACTCCGAGGTTCGCCACCTGCCCTGTTCCGCTGCGGCCTTGTCGGCCCCGTAGACCAGGAACGCGACTGCGCTGAACAGGCCGTATGCAGCCAACAGCGTGAGCGGCAGCTCGTCCAGGACGAGGAGACCCACCAGGATGGCGAAGAACAGCGTCGAGGCCAAGAGCGCGAGGGGCAGCCCGCTTGCGCCTGCATGCCTGCTGGAGACAGCGCCCAGGTACTTCACATCCGAGGCACGCGCTCGGTTGCGCTCGTCTCGAAGCTCGGCGTAGGAGACCTCGCACCCGGTGACGGGTCGCCGAGAACGAGGGAACGCGCTCACGTGCACGAACACACGCGGGCCTCCAGAAGCGGGCGAGATGAAGCCGAAGCCCCGGTCGTCGTTCCAATCCGCCAGGACCCCCTGCTGGCGCCCGACGGAGTCGTCAGAAGTCACGTGGTCGGCTCCTTGGCTCGGATGACGCCAGGCGGGACACCCTGGGTCGCGGCACGTGGCTCGCGCCCATCAGATGAGCGAGAACCGGTGATCGGCATTGTGCGACGTTCGATTTCATCACGGCCGCTGATCAAGGCCGACCACGATCGTGCCGGGCGAGCTGCGCAAGCAGGCTGCCACCATCGTCTCCCTCGTCCTCCAGGGGAGCGGCCTGAGACTGGGTCGGATAGGGCGTCAACAGCTGGTCGACTGGCGCGTAGTCGTCGGTGAGCACACGCGCACCGTCGACCCACTCGACCAGGTCAGCCCCCGTGATGACGCGCCAGCCGGTCCCTCGCTCGTCCAGGCTCGCCTGCCAGGCCGCGGTGTCGAGCGCCTGGTCGGAGGCAAGCGCCACCAGGTTGCCGCCCGCGTCTGCGGTTCGCTCAATCGTGCCGACATCGGCCGCGAGCGCCACATGGTCGAAGACCGCTCCCAAGGTCGCGACCTCGGCGCGCGCGAACGCCAGCGCACCGTGGTCGATGAGGTTGGCGGCGTACACCCCGTCATCGCGCAGCACGCGGTCGACCTCGCTCACGGCTTCATGCGTCGCCAGGTGCCACGGCGCGCTCACGCCGCCGAACGCGTCGCCCACCACGAGGTCGCGACTGGCTCCGGGCAGTCGTGACAGACCGACGCGTCCGTCCTCGACCCGGACGTCGATCCTGTCGCCGCCCGTGGCGCCGAGCCACTCAGCACCAGCCCGCACGACCCCGCCGTCGATCTCCGAGACGAGGCTGCGGGTGCCTGGTCGGACGGCCTCCAGATAGCGCGGCACGGTGAGGGCACCGGCACCGAGGTGGTAGGCCTCCAGGACCTCGCTCGGCGCGAAGGCCGTGTCGAGTGCTGACGCAATCGCCTGGACGTAGACGAAGTCGAGGTAGGTCGGGTCGTCGAGGTCGACGTAGGAGTGCCGTAGACCGTCCAGCACCAGCGTGCGTCCGGACGACCGGTCCGGGTCCGTCTCGACCTCGACGCAGTGATAGGTCGTCTCGGCGTCGCAGCCACCTGGTCCAACCGTGCCGCCGACCGCTCCGGCTGCGACGAGCGCCAGCGCGAGACCGGTGGCAACGCGCACCACCCGCAGCCGAGCCTCGACCGCCAGCGCAGCCAGCACGAGACCCAACCCGAGTCCGACCATGATCGCGGTGACCGGCACCCGCGAGATCAGCACGAACCCCGTGACGACGGTGCCGAACACCGCGCCCGCCGTGCCGATCCCCGACAGGCGACCGACGACCGTACCGGTCTCGGCAAGGCTGGAGAGGCGCAACTTGGTCACCGCCGGCGTGACAGCGGCGAGCAGCGCGCCGGGGACGAAGAGCGACAGGCCGAGGGCCAGCACCAGCAACGAGCCGTCCGCGGCCTCGGCCGAAGCCCGCACCACGAACGGGGTGAGCGCCACGGCCACGCCCGACACCATCAATAGCGGTCCGATGAGGCGTTGCGCCGGCCGCACGTCCGCGAGCCAGCCACCCCACCAGGAACCCATCGCGATCGCCGTCAGGGCCAGCCCGATCACCAGCGTGCTGGTCTCGAGGGTCAGGCCGAGGTATGGCGCCAGCAACCGCAGCGCCACCAGCTCGACCACGAGGACGGCAGCGGAGGAGCCGAAGACCAGGGCCGACGCTGCCCGGGGTCCGAGCAGGGCGACGGGGGCCGGAGCACCGGATCCGGGATCAGCGTCCTTCATCGGCACATCATGACAACGTCACGAAGGCGGGTGTCGGTCACGGCAGGCGGTGACAGGCCCGTCAGGGCCACTCCTCGTCCATAGGTGTGAACGCGGCGCTGAGAGGCACTCATCGCGGCTACTTGTTTCATTGACGCAGGACCGACGTCTGGCAAGGCTCGGTCCAGGCGCCCGGTCCGTCGCTCTCATTGCGGCTGCCCACGCTGAGTCGTGTGGCTCTCATTTGGCCTGCGCGGACCGGGCGTCGCCAGGGTCCGGAGAGGCTCAAGAGGGGTTTGCTCGGCTCGAAGTAGCGTTGCCCTCCCGACTCGACATCCAGTGATGGGACGAGCATCGGAGGAGCAAGTGAAGAACACATCTACTACCCGCGTGGTGATCGGGATGGACCCGCACAAGAGGTCGGTCACGATCGAGGTGATGGCTGCCGACGAGACCGTCCTCGGCGGCGGCCGGTACGCCACCGATCAGGGCGGTTTCGCCGAGATGAGGCGCTATGTCAGCCAGTTCCCGGACCACATCTGGGCGATCGAGGGCTGCAATGGGATCGGTCACCACGTGGCGGTCCGACTCCTCGCCGCGGGCGAGGAAGTCGTCGACGTCCCACCGAAGCTGGCAGCACGCACGCGAGTCTTCGCCACCGGCCAAGGACGCAAGACCGACGCCACTGACGCCCACTCGGTTGCGCTGGTCGGGACCCGAATGGCCGGGCTACGACCCGTGGTGGACGACGAGCAGCTCGCGGTCCTACGACTCCTGGTAGATCGCCGCCGCTCGCTGGGCGACGAGCACACCCGTAAGACTTCCCAGCTGCACCAGCTGCTGCTCGAGCTGGTCCCGGGAGGTGCGAAGAAAGACTTGTCCGCCGCCCAGGCCAAGGCGCTGCTGGCCAAGGCTCGCCCACGAGACGTCGTGGGCAAGACCCGTCGCCGGGTCGCCGCCGAGCTGGTCGCAGACCTGGAACGGATCTACGCGCGGAAGAAGGCGGCGAACAAAGAACTGACTGAGTTGGTCAAGGCCACCGGCACCACCTTGCTGGACCTGCACGGCATCGGACCCTCTGGGGCAGCCCAGTTGCTGGTCGAGGTCGGCGACATCACCCGCTTCCCTGACCGTGACCACTTCGCCTCATGGAACGGCACCGCACCGATCGACGCGTCCTCGGGCGACCAGGTCCGCCATCGGCTGTCGCGTGCCGGGAACCGGCAGATCAACCGGGTCGTGCACATCATGGCGACTGTCCAACTACGCAACGCAACCGAGGGCCGGGCCTACTACGACCGCCGCAAAGCCGAGGGCAAGACGTCGATGGAAGCGATGCGTGCGCTGAAACGGCGACTGTCGAACATCGTCTACAAGACCATGCTCGACGACACGGTCGCCCACACCGCTACTGGTTCGAGGACGGGCCCGGGAGGGCAACGGGGCAACGACTCTGACTCCAGCGCGGCCGGCTCACAGCCCCAGACCAACTCTTCGGACAAGCCACTTCCCGGACCCGCCACCACAGATCCTAGGACCCCACTACCGACAGCTTCTTGACACAGAGGGGAGCCAGATCCGGGCGGGCATAGCCCCGTCAAGCGGGCAGATTCCGGCGGTTGTGCAGAGCGTCAGACGGCAGATCGCCAAGGAGACATGTCGGGGCCCGGAATAGCGTCGAGCCACTCCGGTGAGGTGCGATAGCCTCCGACGATGATGGACGTGGGGTTGGCGGGGCTGCTGTTCTTAGTGCTGCCGATGTGGGGTGTCGCTGGATTCGCCGCGTACTGGATCATCCGCTTGGGCGTACGGCACGGCAACCTGGACGCGTACCGAATCGACCGGGCCGACCGGCGCATCGCCACGATGAAGAACGACCTGCGCCCCCGCGAGCCCTCCTCCGAATGGGTCGACCGCGCCTGAGGGCTATTGGTTGGGTCCTTCGGGGCGGAACCGCTGACATGCCGGTCGCAAGCACGCTCCATTCAGCTACGGACATCGGCAGATCCGGATGTTCGGTCGCCGACAGGCGACGAAAGGGGCGTCTCGAATGTTGCCCGGCTGAGGCACCCTCACCGCCCCAGCCCACGGTCGAGATCAACAGACTCGGGCGTGTGCAGCCGGACCATGAAGCGCCCGGCATGCGCCGGAACCTGATCACGCGTCAACCGACTCACGACCACCATCGTGAGCATGGCGGACGGGACACTCCAGGCAGCCGGCTGACCCAGCAGCACGGCCACCCACCCGGTCGTCGACGAGCTGGCGAGGGTCCAGCCCACCGCCATACCGGATCCCAAACCGCCGACGACGAGGCCGGCGATCGCACCGGGTGCGGTGAGGCCACGCCACCAGATGCCGAGGAGCAGCAGCGGGCAGAACGTGGAGGCGGCGACGGCGAAGGCGAGCCCGACCGTCCGCGCGACGCCCACGTCGGCGGCCGCGACCGAGACGAGGGCGGGGACCACCACCGATATGACTGCCGCGACGCGGAAGGCGGTGACGCCGGGGAGCCGGTGGCGACCGAAGCGGCGTCCGGTCACGTCCTGGGAGAGCACTCCCGCGACGGCGATCGACAGGCCAGACGAGGTCGACAGGAAGGCGGCGAAGGCGCCGGCGGTGACGAGCGCGGTCAGGAGCTCGCCGAGCAGCCCGCCGACCATCAAGCGCGGCAGCTCGAGCACCAGCACGTCGGAGCCGCTGACGGCCAGGTCGGCGGCGTAGATGCGGCCGAGGGCGGCATACACCGGGGGGAGCAGGTAGAAGAGACCGAGCAGCGCCAGGACGATGAGGGTGGTCCGTCGCGCGGCGCGGCCGTCTGGGTTGGTGTAGAAGCGCACGACAACATGGGGCAGGCCCATGGTGCCGAGGAAGGTCGCGACGATCAGCGAGTAGGTGACGTAGAGGCCCTGCGCGCCGCCCTCCCCGAGCGGCAGCGACCAGAAGTCGGCACCCGCGCCGGGCCCGACGGTGGTCGGGTTGGGCGCTCCGTCACCCGCCCAGACGGCGAGCAGCACGCAGGCAGGGAGGAGCAGCGCGGTGAGCTTGAGCCAGTACTGGAAAGCCTGCACGAAGGTGATGCTCCGCATGCCGCCGGAGCCGACGTTGACCAGCACGACGATGCCCACGACCAGCGGCCCCACCCACTGCGGCGCGTCGATCGCCGCCTGCAGCGTCAGCCCCGCGCCCTGGAACTGCGGCAGGAGATAGAGCCAGCCGATGCCGACCACCAGCACCGAGCTCACAGACCGGACACCTCGCGACGCGAGCCTGGCCTCCGCGAAGTCGGGCAGCGTGTAGGCGCCGCTGCGGCGGAGGGGGGCAGCGACGAGCACCATCAGGACGAGGTAGCCCGCCGTCCAGCCGACGGGGTACCAGAGCATGTCGGCGCCGAAGGTCAGCACGAGGCCGGCGACGCCGAGGAAGGAGGCGGCCGAAAGATATTCGCCGCCGATCGCGCTGGCGTTGAGACCCGGCCGGACCGTCCGCGAGGCGACGAAGAAGTCGCTGGTGGTGCGCGAGAATCGCAGGCCCCAGGTGCCGATCGCGAGCGTCGCCACCGTCACCGTCACGACGGCGACGACCCCCGGGACGATGCTGGCGTCGACCACGAGGGGCACGGTCACCGGTCGACCTCCTCGACGAGGGATGCGAAGTCCCGCTCGTTGGCCTCCGAGCGGCGGACGTAGATCCAGCCCAGGAGCAGCAGCCAGGGATAGACCAGGAAGCCGAGCAGCAGCCACGACAGCGGCACCGGCCCGACCCGGACCTGGGCCAGGCCGGGAACCAGGTGAAAGGCCAGGGGGAGCGCGCCGACGGTGAGGCCGAGGACGGTCAGGATGCCCAGGGCGAGCCGTCTCTGCTCGCGCAGCAGCGACTGCATGAAGACCCGGCCGAGCTCGGTGTCGGCCTCGATCTCGCGCCGCCCCGACCGCCGTGTGGTGGCCGCCCTCTTGCGTGGCGGGCCGGTCACCCGGACCCGGGGGACGTCGTTCACGACCGCGTCACCGGGGCTGTCGGGTCAGGAGCTCGCGCAGCTCGCGGGTGTGTCGGCGACTGACCGGGAGCTCCTGGCCGGCCACCACCACGCTCGCCCGGCCGGCGTCGACGCGCAGCTCGGAGACGTGGGCCAGCGCGACGAGCAGCGAGCGGTGGATGCGGACGAACCCGGCGCCGGCCCAGTCCTCGGCCAGGGTCGACAGCGGCGTACGAACGAGGTGGGAGCCCTGTGCGGTGTGGAGCCTGGCGTAGTCACCCTGTGCCTCCACGTGCGTCACCTCGCTGCGCGCGATGAAGCGGGTGACGCCGCCGCGCTCGACCGGGATCTGGGTGTCGCCGCTCTCGGTGGTGCCGGCACCCGCGACCACCCGGCGGACGGCCTCGGCGAGCCGCTCCTCCCGCACCGGCTTGAGGACGTAGTCCACGGCGTGGAGGTCGAACGCCTCCACCGCGTGCTCCTCGTGGGCGGTCACGAAGACGATGGCCGGCGGGGCCTTGAAGCGCGACAACACCTGGGCGAGGTCGAGGCCGGTGAGGCCGGGCATCTGGATGTCGAGGAAGACCGCGTCGACCTCGGCTCCCTGCAGGATGCGCAGCGCCTCGGCGGCGGAGTCGCAGCCCTGCACGCTGGCCACCCGGGGGTCGCGCTCGAGCAGGAACCGCAGCTCGTCGAGGGCCGGCAGCTCGTCGTCGATGACGAGGACACGAAGGCTCATGCGTGCACCCCCGGCGCGAACTTCGGCACCCGCACGACCACCTTGGTGCCGGCGCCCGGGGCCGTCTCGACGACCAGGCCGTGGTCGTCGCCATAGGCGTTGCGCAGGCGTGCGTCGACGTTGCCGAGGCCGACGGAGTCCATCGTCGCGTCGCCGGCCAGCGCTCGGCGTACGCGCTCGGGGTCCTCGCCCGCGCCGTCGTCCTCGACCTCGATCACGCACTCCTGGCCGAGGTCGCGCGCCGTGATCGAGATCTGCCCGACGCCGTCGGCCTTGTCGACGCTGGCCTCCAGGCCATGACGCACCGCGTTCTCGACCAGCGGCTGGATGCACAGGAACGGTATGGCGACGGGCAGCACCTCCGGCGCGATCTTGAGCACCACCTTGAGCCGGTCGCCGAAGCGCGCCTGCTCGAGCAGGAGATAGCGCTCGACCGAGCGAAGCTCCTCGGCCAGCGTCGTGTAGGCGCCGTGGCTGCGGAAGGAGTAGCGGGTGAAGTCGGCGAACTCGAGCAGCAGCTCGCGGGCCCGGTCGGGGTCGGTGCGCACGAAGCTGGCGATGGCGCCCAGGGAGTTGTAGATGAAGTGGGGGCTGATCTGGGCCCTGAGCGCCCGCACCTCGGCCTCCATCAGCGCGGTCCTCGAGTCGTCGAGGCTGGCGAGCTCGAGCTGGCCCGAGACCCAGGCGGCGACTTCGTTGGCGGCGCGGACCAGGCTGCCGGTCGCGGTGGGCGCGCCCACCACCAGGGAGCCGACGAGCACCTCCTCGACGACGAGCGGGCTGATGACCAGCTCGCCGACGGGGCAGCCGCCGTCCTCGCAGGCGTCCGCCCGCACCATCCGGGTCGACGCATCGTCGGTCAGGTCGGCGATCGCCCGCTCGACCTCCGCGGCGTGGTGGTGGCCGAGGCCGGCCCAGGCGAGCACCCGGTCGGTGTCGGTCAGCGCCGCCGACGGTGTCCCGAGCAGCGTCCGGAGGTGCCGCAGGCTGCGCTCGGCGCTGGCCTCGGTCAGGCCCTCGCGGAGGGCGGGGGCGGCCAGGGACGCCGTGTGGAGGGTGCGGAAGGTGGCACGGTCGGCCTCGGTGCCCAGGTGGGTGCGCCGCCAGGGGCGCAGCCGACTGATCATGTCGGCCAACCTAGCCCCGCTCCGCGCTCCGTCAGGTCAGCGCTCGCAGGACTTCCGGATCTCACTGCGGCACAGGTCGCGACCCGGGCCACCGTTGGCGCCGTCCTTGCCCTTGCCGCCACGCAGCACGTCGGCCTTCCTGGAGGCGTCGAGCCGGTCGCTGCCTGCTCCGCCGATGAGCACGTCGCGGTCGCCCCCGCCGACGAGCTGGTCGTTGCCGCGCCCGCCCCAGACCCGGTTCTTGCCCTGGAGGGCGGGGCCGGCATCGACCTGGTCGTTGCCAGGGCCGCCGGAGATGAGGTCGGCGTGCTTGCTCCCGTCGACCCTGTCGTTGCCCGAGCCTCCACGCAGCGTGACCCGACCCCGGTCGCAGGAATAGCCCGTGTCGGTGCTGAAGTCGTAGTTGCCATGATCGAGATAGTCCTTGCCTCCGCGGCCGTCGACGTGCGCCACGCAGCCGGACGCGGAGAGGCTGTTGGCCTGGTCGTTGCCGGTCAAGGTGACCTCACGGGCGGAGACGTAGGCCTCTTCGATCCCGGCGAGCGGCGCCGCGAAGACGCCGTCCACGACGAGATCGCCCAGGGACAGATCCAGGTCGACGGAGCCGTCGCGGGAGCTGACGGCCACCCAGTCGGTTCCCGCCCCCAGGTCGAGGCGGCTGCCTGGCACGGTCTCGAACAGCCGGAGGTGATCGTCGCCCCCGCGCAGATCTGCGTGCACGATCGCGGCCCCGCTGACATCGACCGGGTCGACACCGTCGGTGCCGATGATCTCCACCGTTCCGAGGCCCGGCTCGGGCTTCACGCTCAATGCCTGGAACGAGCTGAACGCCGCTGTCGGCACTCCGTCCCGGGTGATGGTTTGTGCGCTGAGGTCGATGGTGAAGGTCTGTCCCGAGGCCAACGGCCGCAGCATGTCCGTGCCGTCACCGCCGTCGAGCATGCCTTGCGCTCCCATCGTGCCGGACCACGTCACGTAGTCATCACCACTGCCCGTCAGGATCGAGTCGTCGTTGGGCAGACCCGGTCCTCCGGACGTGACATCGTCCCCACCGGCGCCGGTCTCAATCACGTCGCGCTCGACCTCGCTGGGCACCTCGCCGTCGGGACCAGCCGCGGCCCCTGCCAGGACAGTCTCGTCCCCGGCACCACCCACGAAGGTGTCGGCACCGTCCCCGAGAATCGCGGTGAGGTAGTAGTGCCTGGCCATCGCGGTGCTGTCCACGACGTCGTTGCCGGCGCCGGCATCGACATCGACAAGATTGGAGTTCCAGCCCGGCCCTCGTACGCAGATCAGGTCGTCACCACCGAGCGACTCGATGATCTCGGCCCTGTCAGTCACCATGACGTCGCGACCTTCGGTGCCCACGAGCCGCTGCCCGGTCCCGACGATGGTCGCGGCCACACCGCGACAGGTCTCCTCGGCGGCACCGGCAAGTGGCGTGGTGAGGAGTGCGGCGCCCAAGAGCGTCGCAGCGATGATTGAGGTCGTACGGCGCATGGGATCCCCCGTGGATCGGCTGCCTAGCGGAAGTCGATGAGCAGCATGTCGGTGTCGGTGCCGTCCGAGATGATCGGACGCTCCTGTGACGCGCCAGAGCCCTCTTCGGTTGTCGTCTCGCTCGCGACCTCCACGCCCGTGTCGCGCTGGTCGACGACCTGGGCGCGGAAGCACTCGACGACATAGGGCAGCTGCATGCCGTCGTGGCCGCGGCCGTAGTCGTCGTACAGCGCACGCACGGCATCCAGCCGGGCCTCGCGCTCGTCCTCGGGCAGGGCGGCGACGTGGGAGTGGGAGGCGGCGATGTCGACGAGGGTGTCTCGGGTGATGTCCTGCCAGAAGGCGAACGTCTTCGACTCGACCTCGCCGAAGAGGTCGCTGTCGGCGAGGGCCTCGTGGGAGCTGGTGGTGACGTTGTCCTCGCCCATCGCCTGCACGAGCTTGCGCACCCAGGGGATGCGCTGGTCGAAGAGGTTCCACACCAGGGCGACGTGGCCGCCGGGCCGCAGCACGCGCGCGATCTCGGGCAGCGCCCGGTCGCGGTCGAACCAGTGGAAGGACTGCGCTGCGACCACGACGTCGACACTGCGGTCGTTGGCGGGGATCTCCTCGGCGGCCGCGACCTTCGCGCTGACCTCGGGCACGCGCTGCTTGAGGACCTCGAGCATCGCCGGGTCCTTGTCGGTGGCGAAGACTGCGTGACCCTGGTCGACCAGCTCGCGCGTCAGCTTGCCCGTCCCGGCGCCGAGCTCGAGCACGATCCTCGCCTCACCGGCCAGGAGCCACGCTGCTGCCTCAGCGGGATAGGCCGGGCGACCGCGGTCATAGGACTGCGCCACGGCGCCGAAGGAGTCGGCGAGGCGCTTGGCGTCGGGCTGCTCGTCACTCACCCGGAGCAGGCTACTAGCGTCGTGCTCGTGGCTGCCCCCCTCACCGACCCCCTCGCCTGGCTCGTCGACCTCGAGGGCGTGCCGTCGGCATACGCCGCTGTGCGCGACGGCATCGACGTGATGCTGCGAGACCGGGGACTGCGCCGGACCTCACCCGAGATGACCGGGGAGTCGCTGCTGCGGGGTGCGCACGCGTCGGCCGTGCTCGAAGGATCGACGTCGACGCTGAAGCAGGTCCGCGGGGGTCTGGCGACGCGATCGCGGAGGCCGCGGTGCGCCTCTCGGCGTCCCAGCTGGGTCTCGCGCCGCTGCTCAAGACCGCTCCGCTGCAGGCGATCGCGCGGCTGCACTCGCTGGTCGCCGCCGGGGCCGTGCCCGACGACGAGCTGGGCCGACCGCGCGACGCTGCGTCGGCCGACCGGCTGCGTGGCGTCGCCGAGCTCCTTCTTTCGGGCACGACGGCTCCGGCCCTGCTCGTGGCGGCGATCGCGCACGCCGACGTCGCGACCGCGGCCCCTTTCGCCTCCCACAACGGGATCGTCGCCCGGTCGCTCGAGCGGCTGGTGCTGGTCTCGCGGGGCGTCGACGCCAAGTCGCTCATGGTGCCGGAGGCCGGCCACCTGGCGCTGCGCGCGGAATATGAGTCCAACCTGCGCGCCTATGGCGCCGGCGAGGCCCGCGGGGTGCACGCCTGGGCGCTGTATGCCGCCGAGGCCTTCGCCGCCGGGGCCGAGGCGTCGCCGCTGCGGCGCGACGCGGAATAGCCCCGACCGCCGCGTCGGGCGGGCTCAGGGGAGCCAGAGATAGCGGTTCTCGGGGCGGCCGCTGGCGCCGTACTTCGGAGCGACCCGGGCGTGGCCCTCGGCGACGAGGTGCTCGAGATAGCGGCGGGCGCTGACCCGCGAGACGCCCACGCGGTCGCCGATCTCCTGGGCGGAGGCGGAGCCGGCACTCGCCGAGAGCGCTGCGCGGACAGCTTCCATGGTGGCGCGGGAGAGGCCCTTGGGCGGCGTGGCCGCAGCCTGTCCGCGTCGGGACGTGGCGAGCAGCCGGTCGACCTGGTCCTGGTCGAGCTCGGTCTCGCGTGCCTCGGTGCGCCGGATCTCGGCCCGGCGGCGGAGATAGTCGTCGAGCCGCTCGCGCAGCACCTGGGCGGTGAACGGCTTGACGAGGTAGTGGAGCACCCCACCTGCCATGGCGGTCCGCACGGTCTCGAGCTCGCGGGCAGCGGTGATCGCGATGACGTCGAACGGCCGGCCGGGGCGGGCGCGCAGCTGTCGCAGCACCTCCAGCCCGGACATGTCGGGCAGGTGGATGTCGAGCAGCACCAGGTCGGGGTCGGTCTCGTCGGCCAGGCGCAGCGCCTCGACGCCGTCGTGGGCCACGCCGACCACGGTGAACCCGCCGTGGAGCTCGACGAACCCCCGGTGCAGCGCGGCGACGGCGAAGTCGTCGTCGACGACGAGGACGCGGGGCTTCTCCATCAGCCGCTGCCTCCTGCGGGTGTCGGCTGCCGCGGTTGGGGTCGCGAAGCCTCCAGCGGGGAGTGTGGGAGGTCGTCTCGATGCGGGAGGCGTACGTCGAAGCGCGCACCACCCGCGGCGGAAGCGGAGACGACCACGTCGCCACCGCGGCGACGGGCGACGCGCCGCACCAGCGCAAGACCGATGCCACGGGTGCCGGAGGACCCCTTGGTGCTCCAGCCGGACTCGAAGATCCGGTCGCGGTCGGCCTCGGGGATGCCGACGCCGTCGTCCTGCACGGTGACGACCGTGGCGCTGTCGTCGCGACGGAGCGACACCTCCACCGTGTCGCCCGGGGCGCAGGCGTCGACCGCGTTGTCGACCAGGTTGCCGAGCACCGTGACCAGGTCGGTGCTCTCGTCCGCGCCGACCTCGGAGCCGGGGTCGACCACGAGGCGCACCCCGCGCTCCTCGCTCGTCGTGGTCTTGGCCAGCAGCAGGGCGACGACGTCGGGGTTGGCGATCCCGGGAGCGACCGGGGCATCGGTCAGCGACCCGCCCTGGCCGGCCCGGGCGATGAAGTCGACGGCCTCCTGGGTGCGCCCCATCTCGATCAGCCCGGAGACGACGTGCATCCGGTTGGAGAACTCGTGGGCCTGCGCACGCAGCGACTCGGTGAGGTCACGGGCGCCGTCGAGCTCTCGGAGCGTGCCGAGGAGCTCGGTCCGGTCGCGAAGGATCAGCACCGCGCCCACCGGCCGGCCGTCGACCTCTGCGTCGCTGCGGTGGCCGAGCAGGATCCGCTCGCCGGCCAGCAGCATCCGCTCGCTGCTCTCGCCGTCGGCGCCCAGCAACGCCAGCAGGCTGGGCTCGAGGACGTCGTCGGCCCGCTGCCCGACGACCTCCGGCCCGAGGTCGAGCAGCCGCATGGCCTGGTCGTTGACCAGCACGATCCGCTCGTGGTCGTCGACGGCCACGAGACCTTCGCCGATGCCGTGCAGCATCGCCTCCCGCGTCTCCAGCAGCGACGCGATCTCCTCCGGCTCGAGGCGATAGATCCGACGCCACACCAGCCGGGAGACCCACACGGCGCCGAGCGTGCCGACCAGCACGGCGCCGACCAGCCACAGCGCCAACCAGGGCAGGTTGTCGTAGAGGTCGGCGCGCAGCTCCGACTCGAGGATGCCGACCGAGGCGGTGCCGATCACGGTGCCGTCCTCGGCCTTGATGGGCAGCTTCACCCGCCACGACTCACCGAGCGTGCCCGTCTGCGTGCCGACATACGTCTCTCCCGAGAGCGGGACGGACGGGTCGGTGGAGACCCGCTCGCCGATCCGGTCGGGGTTGGGGTGGGAGAAGCGGATGCCCTCCTCGTCGGTCACCACGACATAGGTGACGCCCGACGCCTGCCGGATCAGCTCGGCGATCGGCTGGATGGTCGCCGACGGGTCCTCGGTGGAGAACGCGTCGACGACCGAGGGCAGCGTCGCGACGCTCTGGGCCACACCGACCATCTGCTGCTGGTAGGACTCCCGGATCTGTGCGGCCTGCATCAGCGACGCCACGACGCCGACCAGGCACACGGTCGTCAGCACGATCAGCAGCTGCAGCGCCAGCAGCTGGGTGCGCAGCGACACCTTCCGGACCATCACGCCATTGTGCCGCAGGTCACAGGATCGGCTGAGGGGTCGCAGCGCTCGACCAGAAGTTCCAATACGACCTATACCTCCGCAACGTTCCATCGGGGCCGCGTCCGCTCCTACCTTTCCGGGACCGCTGTGACGCTCGTCACGGCGTCCCCTGAAGGAGTGGACCCCATGATCAGCACCCCGAAGCACCGCCGCCGACTCTCCGCCTCCGCGGTCGCCCTCGTCGGAGCGCTCGCGCTCGCCAGCTGCGGCTCCCTCGGTGAGAGCGCCGACGACGCATCGGGCGAGGCCGGCATCGACGACCTGCAGATCATCGTCCCGGCCGACCCCGGCGGCGGGTGGGACGCGACCGGCCGCGCGATGCAGGCCGTGCTCCAGGACAACGACCTCGTCGGCAACGCCCAGGTGGAGAACGTCGGCGCCGCCGGCGGGACCATCGGCCTCGCCCAGCTCGCCAACGAGACCGAGGACGACACCCTCATGGTGATGGGCCTGGTCATGGTCGGCGCCGTCGAGACCAACCAGTCCGAGGCCACCCTGGAGGACGTCACCCCGATCGCCGGGCTCACCGAGGAGGCGCTGATCATCGTGGCGCCGGCGGACTCGCCGTACGAGGACGTCAACGACCTGATCGAGGACCAGGCCGAGCGTGGCCAGGGAGTCTCGGTCGCGGGCGGCTCGGCGGGCGGGGCCGACCACATCCTGGGCGGCTTGCTCCTGCAGGAGGCCGAGATCGCCCCCGACAGCCTCAACTACATCCCCTACGCCGGCGGCGGCGAGTCGCTCGCCGCGCTGCTCGGCGGCAAGGTGGATGCGGGCATCTCGGGTGTCGCCGAATACGCCTCCCAGGTCGAGGACGGCAAGCTCAAGGCACTCGGAGTCTCCGGCGAGGAACGGTCCGACCTGCTGCCCAACGTGCCCACCCTCTCCGAGCAGGGCATCGACGTGACGCTGACCAACTGGCGCGGCGTCGTGGCCCCCGGTGGGATCGACGAGGCCAAGACCGACGAGCTTGTCGAGCTGGTCACCGACATGCACGGGACCGAGGACTGGTCAGCCGTCCTCGAGGAGAACGCCTGGGCCGACGCCCTCATCACGGGTGACGACTTCGACGCCTTCCTCGACGAGGAGATCGTCCGCGTCCAGCAGGTGCTGCGTGACATCGGGCTGGTCGAGTGACCGTGTCCACCACACACCAGGAGCTCTCCGGTGAGCGCACCTTCCCCGTCGGCGAGCTCGTGTTCGCCGGCGGGGTGGTGGCCCTGGGCCTGTTCGCCCTGCTCCGGGCGGGCTCGATCAACGAGCCGATCTCCGCCGGTTCGATGGGCCCTCGGGTGCTGCCCTACCTCGTCGGCGGTGCGCTGGTGCTGTCCGGGCTGGCCGTCGTGGCCGCCGTGCTGCGGGGTCACCGTGGCGAGGCAGAGATCGGCGAGGACGTCGCCGCCGACGAGCACACCGACTGGGTCGTCGTGGGGATGCTCATCGCCCTGCTCCTCGCCCACGTCTTCCTGATCGTCCCTGCCGGCTGGCCGATCGCCGCCACGGTGCTGTTCGCCGGCTCCGCGATCGTGCTGGGCGCGAAGCCGTGGTGGCGGGCCGTCGCGATCGGCCTGCTGCTGGCCCTGGTGCTGCAGGTGGTCTTCGCCGGTGGCCTGGGCGTCTCGCTGCCGGCGGGCCCGCTGCTGGAGGGGGTGCGGTTCCTCGATGGATAGCTTCTTCGCCCTCATGGAGGGCTTCGGCACGGCACTGCAGCCGCAATACCTGCTCATGGCGCTGTTGGGGGTCTTCGTCGGCACCGCGGTCGGGGTGCTCCCCGGCATCGGCCCGGCGATGACCGTCGCGCTGCTGCTGCCGCTGACCTACAGCCTCGAACCGACCGGCGCCTTCATCCTGTTCGCCGGCATCTACTACGGCGGCATGTATGGCGGGTCGACGACGTCGATCCTCCTGAACACGCCGGGTGAGTCCGCGTCCATCATCACCGCCCTCGAGGGCAACCGGATGGCCAAGACTGGGCGGGGGACCGCGGCTCTGGCGACCGCCGCCATCGGCTCCTTCGTCGCCGGCACCGCGGCCACCGCGGCGCTGACCTTCATCGCTCCGCTCGCCGCGAAGTGGGCCGTGCAGCTGGGTCCGGTCGACTACGTCGCGCTGATGATCCTCGCGTTCCTGACGGTGGGCGCCCTGCTCGGCAGCTCCATCTCCCGGGGCCTGGCCTCGTTGTCGATGGGACTGTTCATCGGGTTGGTCGGCGTCGACCTGATCTCCGGCCAGCAGCGGTTCACCTTCGGGCTGCCCGTGCTCGGTGACGGGATCGACGTGGTCCTCGTCGCGGTGGGCCTCTTCGCCGTCGGTGAGGCGCTCTATGTCGGCTCGCGGCTGAGGAGGGGACCGGTCGAGGTCGTCCCCATCACCAAGGGCTGGCGCAACTGGATGACCCGGGACGAGCTGCGGCACTCGTGGAAACCGTGGTTGCGCGGGACCGCCATCGGCTTCCCGATCGGCACGATCCCGGCGGGTGGCGCAGACGTGGCGACGTTCGTGTCCTACGCGGCGGAGAAGAAGCTGGCGAAGGGCGAACGCAAGGACCAGTTCGGCCACGGCGCGATCGAGGGCGTGGCCGGTCCGGAGTCGGCCAACAACGCGGCAGCGGCCGGTGTGCTCGTCCCGCTGCTGACGCTCGGCCTGCCCACCACCGCGACCGCGGCGATCATGCTGGCGGCGTTCCAGCGCTACAACATCCAGCCGGGCTCGCAGCTCTTCGAGGGCAACGCGCCGTTGGTGTGGGCGCTGATCGCCAGCCTCTACATCGGCAACGTGATGCTGCTGGTGCTGAACCTCCCCCTGGTGGGGATGTGGGTGCGTGTGCTGCAGATCCCGCGCCACTACCTCTACGCCGGCATCCTGACCTTCGCGGCGATGGGCGCGTTCGCGGTGAACTTCATCCCCGCTGACGTGATGATCCTGCTGGTGATCGGGGTGATCGGGTTCTTCATGCGCCGCTTCGGCTATCCGGTCGCACCGATGGTCGTGGCGATGATCCTGGGACCGATGTTCGAGGCCCAGCTGCGACGGGCCCTGTCGATCTCCCAGGGTGACCCGATGACGCTGGTGCAGTCTCCGTTCGCGGTGTTCGTCTATCTCTCGCTGGCAGTGATCTTCGTGGTCTCGCTGTGGCTCAAGGGCAGGGAGCGGCAGACCGGGGACGAGCTCGAACACCTGGAGGACGACGAGAGGTCTGTCCCCACCGACGCAAGGAGCGAGCGGTCATGACCGTGGTCGTGGGCTATGTCCCCAACAAGCTGGGGGAGGCCACGCTGGCCGCCGCCATCGAGGAGGCGCAGCGGCGGGACACCGACCTGGTCGTCGTGAACACCACCCGGGCCGACCGGCTGGTCGACCCGCGCTACGCCCAGGACGCGCAGCTGGCGTCGCTGGAGTCAGCCCTCGAGGCGTCCGGGGTGTCGTACGGCGTGCGCCGGTTCACCTCGAGCGAGCTGGCTGCCGACGACCTGCTGGGCGTCGCGGAGGAGGTCGACGCCCAGGTGATCGTGATCGGTCTGCGCCACCGCACCCCGGTGGGCAAGCTGATCATGGGCTCCACGGCGCAGTCGATCCTGCTCGAGGCGGGCTGCTCGGTGCTGGCGGTGAAGCTGCCACGCCGATGAGCGGTGCGGGCATGCGAACGGCACCCGTCCGCGTGGGTCGGGTGCCGTCGCTGACACGTGATCGTCGATGGTTACCAAGCGTGCAAATTCTAAGTGCTGTCCCGGAGATCTCTCCGGTGACTCGCGCCCTCTTCGAGAGGGTAGATCGCCGCGTGGGTACCCGGCTTCACGTGCAAACCATGGAGTTGTTGTCTTCGTTTGTACGCCCTTGGCGCGTGACCTTCAAGGGCTGCAAGGGTTGACTTCTGGGCCCTTCGAGGGGCGGGATCAGGCGTCGAAGCGGCGCTTGCGGGCGTTGGACCACAGCACGCTCCCGACGACTGCACCGCCGACGGCCAGCGCCGCGAGAGTCGGTCTGGCGGGCGGCATCGTCACCCGCGACCGCAGCTCGACGGGCTTGTCGAAGAGCAGGATCGGCCAGCCCCGCTCGGTGGCGATCCGGCGCAGGTCCTTGTCGGGGTTGACGGCGTAGGGGTGGCCGACGGTCTCGAGCATGTGGACGTCGGTGACCGAGTCGCTGTAGGCGTAGCTGTTGGCGAGGTCGTAGTCGGCGACCCGCGCGAGCTCCTCGATGGCGCGCGCCTTCTCCTCGGCATAGGCGTAGTACTCGATCTCGCCGGAGTACTTCCCGTCGACGATCTCCATCCGCGTCGCCACCACCCGGTCGGCGCCGAGCAGCTGCCCGATGGGCTCGACGACCTCGGAGCCGCTCGTGGAGACGATGACGACGTCGCGGCCGGCGAGCTGGTGTTCCTCGATCAGGCTGACGGCCTCGTCATAGACGATCGGGTCGACGATGTTGTGCAGCGTGTCGGCCACGATCTCGCGGACGGTGGCGACGTCCCAGCCGGCGCACAGCGTCGACATGAACTGCCGCATCTTCTCCATTTGGTCGTGGTCGGCGCCACCGACCAGATAGACGAACTGGGCATAGGTGCTGCGGAGCATCGCCCGCCTGTTGATCAGCCCGCCCGCCTGGAACTCCTTGCTGAAGGCCAACGTGCTCGACTTGGCGATGATCGTCTTGTCGAGGTCGAAGAAGGCCGCGGTGGGGCGGGACATGCGCCCATCGTAGGCGCGGGACCTGCCGGATCCGGGTCGCAAGTCGCGCACAGGCGGTGTCGTCCCCGGTCTTCCACAGCGGGTACGGCGATGGGCCACCCACCGTCGGCCGGCTCGGTCAGGGTCGAGGGCATGCACCCACTCGTCCTCTCTCGCGATCCGGCCCTGCTCGACGACCTCGCCCGACTGGCTGCGGGAGCCGGCGTGGAGTGCGACGTCCGCGTCGACCCCGTGGCCGCGCTGGCGTCGTGGGGCTCGGCCCCGCTGGTCCTGGTCGGTGAAGACCTCCTGGGCGACCTCGTGGCGATCGCCCCGCCCCGTCGCAGTGGGGTGGTCGTCGTGTGCCGGGCGCCGCAGTCGTCGACCTTCCGGCTCGCCCTCGAGCTGGGTGCGGCCACCGTGGCAGAGCTCCCGGCCGCCGAGCACCACCTCGGCGCGCTGCTGGCCGACGTCGACGAGGGGGCCAGGGACGGGCTCGTCGTCGGCGTCATCGGCGGGGCAGGGGGCGCAGGGGCGTCCACGGTGGCGTGCGCCCTCGCGCAGGTCGGCGGCCGGGCCGGCCCGACCCTCCTGATCGACACCGATCCCGTCGGCCCCGGCCTCGACCGGCTGCTCGGCGTGGAGGGCGTCGACGGCGTGAGGTGGGCCGACCTGGCCGCCTCGTCGGGGAGGTTGGGCGCTCGGGCGCTGCGGGAGGCAGTGCCCGAGCGCGACGGCGTGGGCGTGCTGACGTGGTTGCCCGGGGTGGCGCAGCCACCGCCCCTGGGCGCGCTGCGCGACGTCCTCGCGGCTGCGCGCCGAGGCCACGAGGTCGTCGTCCTCGACCTCGCCCGGCAGCAGGGCGAGGTCACGGCCGAGCTCGTCGCCAGGTGCGACCAGGTGCTGGCGGTCACGCCGGCGACGATCAGCGGGGTGTCCTCCACCATCCGGCTGCTGACGCCGTTCGCCGACACGACCCACCTGCGCCTGGCCGTTCGGCGCGGTGGGGTGTCGGCTCGCGACGTCGCCGACGCGACGGGGCTCCCGGTGGCGATGGAGGTGCCGGAGCAGCGAGCCCTGACGGAGGCCGTCGACCTCGGACTCGGCCCGGTCCGCCATCGGCGCACACCCCTCGGTCGGGCGGCGGCCGCGTTCCTGGCCCAGGTCGCGTGATGGCCATCCTCGGTGGCAGCCTCTCCGAGCGTGGCCTGCTCGACGAGGTGCGCGAGCGGCTCGCCGCGTCCGCGGGGAGCTGTCGCCCCACCGGGTCGCGGAGGCGATGCGGGCGGCGGGGCGGCCCGTCGGCGACGCCACCGTCCTGGCCGTCCACGACGCTCTTCGACGAGATGTCCTCGGGGCGGGCCCGCTGGAGCCGCTGCTGCGACTTCCCGGCGTCACCGACGTCCTCGTCAACGGTGCCGACCAGGTCTGGGTCGACGACGGCGACGGGCTGCGACTGACCCCGGTGTGCTTCCCCGACGACGCGGCCGTGCGCCGTCTCGCCCAGCGCCTCGCCGCGACGGCGGGTCGGCGGCTCGACGATGCGACGCCCTACGCCGACGTCCGGCTCCCTGACGGCACGAGGCTGCACGCGGTGCTCGCGCCCACGTCGCGGCCGGGGACGACGATCTCGCTGCGGGTCCCGTCGGCGAGGACCTTCACCCTCGACGAGCTCATCGCCGCCGGGTCGGTCACCGCCGAGGGCGCCGAGGTGCTGGGTGCGATCGTCGGCGCCCGGTTGGCGTTCCTGGTCAGCGGCGGGACCGGCACGGGCAAGACGACCATGCTGGCCGCCCTGCTCTCGCTGGTCGACCCCGCCGAGCGGCTCGTGCTGGTCGAGGACGCCAGCGAGCTGCGGCCAGACCACCCCCACGTCCTCGGCCTGGAGGCCCGCCCGCCCAACATCGAAGGGGCGGGCGAGCTGACCCTGCGCACGCTGGTCCGCCAGGCCCTGCGGATGCGACCCGACCGGCTGATCGTGGGGGAGGTGCGTGGCGCAGAGGTGGTCGACATGCTGGCCGCGATGAACACCGGCCATGCCGGGGGCTGCGGGACCATCCACGCCAACTCCGCCGCCGACGTGCCGGCGCGGATCGAGGCTCTCGCAGCAACCGCAGGGCTGCCGCGCGAGGCCGCCCACAGCCAGCTCGCGGCGGCCCTCGACGTGGTGGTCCACCTGGCCAGGGCCAGCGACGGTCGCCGTCACCTCGCCCAGATCGGGATGCTCGTGCGCCGTGACGACGGGACGGTGACCATCGCCTCCGCGCTCGAGGTCGCCCCCGAGGGTCAGCTGGTCCGCGGGCCTGCGGCCGCAGCGCTCGCCGAGCGGCTCGGGACGTGACGCTGGTCGCGGTGCTGCTCGCGGGGGCGGCCGGCTGGTTGCTGGTGCCCTCGACTCGACTGTCTCGGGCACCGTCGATGACTCGACCGGGAGTCATGGTCGCAGCGGGCCTGGCCGGGTGGGCGCTGGCCGCCGGGTGGCTCCCGGTCAGGGTCGGCGCCGTCGCCGCGATCGTCGGCCTGGCAGCCGCCGGCGCTTGGTTCGTATGGCGACGCCGGGTGCTCCGCCGAGGCCGCGACCTGACGGGGCAGGGGGTTCGCGAGGCGTGCCAGGTGATGGCCGCGGAGCTGCGGGCCGGCCGGCCTCCGGACGATGCCCTGACCGAGGCAGCGCGCCGCTGGCCGGGCCTCCTGCCGGTGCTCGACGCCTCGCGGCTGGGCTCGGACGTGCCGAGTGCGCTGCGCCGGGCCGCGGACCGGCCGGGAGCCGGTGACCTGCGGATCGTCGCCGCTGCCTGGCAGGTCGCCCACCACTCGGGCCAGGGTCTCGCCCACGCCGTCACCCGGATCGCCGGCCGCATCCAGGCCCAGCAGCAGACCCAACGAGTCGTGGCCTCCGAGCTGGCCTCCGCCCGGGCCACCGCTCGTCTTGTCGCGGCCCTCCCCGTGGTGGCGCTCGGGATGGGCTCCGGAGCCGGTGGCGACCCGTGGCGGTTCCTGCTCGAGACCCCGGTCGGGTGGGGCTGTCTTGCGGTCGGACTCGCCTTCGCGGTCGGTGGCCTGTGGTGGATCGAGGTCATCGCCGACCAGGTGGAGGCGCAGTGATCCTGCTCGCCGCCGTCCTGGCCGCGATGGCCGCGCTGCTGGCAGGGGGTCCCCGTCCGCGGGTGCGGTCTCCGGCATCGGTCGCGTCGGCACCGGTCGGGTCGGCGCCGGCGCGGCTCCCGGTCCGGCCCGTGCTGTGCCTGCTGTGTGGTGCCGGCGCGGCCGTCTTCCTGGGCGGGGTGCTCGGGGTCGTGGCTGCGCCTGCCGCGGCTCTCGCCGCCTGGGTCGCGCTGGCCCGATCGGTTCCAGGCGCCATACGACGAGAGCGGCTGGCGGCCCAGCGGGAGCTGCCCCACGTCGTCGACCTGTTCGCCTGCGCGCTGCGCTCCGGCGCCTCGCCGATCGGCGCGCTGGCTGCGGTCGCCTCGGCGTGCCCGGGACCGACGGCGACCAGGGTGGAGGGGGTGCTGGCCCGCCTCCGGATGGGTGTGGACCCGGCGGTCGTGTGGGGAGGCCTGGCCGACGACGACATCCTGGCGCCCCTGGGGCGGGTGCTGGAGCGCGCGGAGAGCCGCGGGACGTCGGTGGCCGACGCGGTCGAGGCACTGGCCGACGACCTCGAGTCGGCGAGCCTGGCAGCGGTCGAGGACCGGGCCCGTGCGGTCGGAGTCAAGGCCGCAGTGCCGCTCGGGCTGTGCCTGCTGCCCTCGTTCCTCGTGCTCGGCATCGTCCCCGTCGTGGCCGGACTGCTCTCGTCGCTGGCCCCATGACCGACCGCA
The DNA here is from genome assembly GCF_011300215.1 of Nocardioides piscis. Taxonomy (NCBI): domain Bacteria; kingdom Bacillati; phylum Actinomycetota; class Actinomycetes; order Propionibacteriales; family Nocardioidaceae; genus Nocardioides; species Nocardioides piscis. The sequence goes on along the minus strand of NZ_CP049866.1, from coordinate 678,685 downwards.
GCGGGCCGCCATCGACGCACAGCCGACGTCGGCATGCCCCTTTCCACAGCCGGGATCGTCGGGGCCGCCGCGGTGTCGCCGTGGCGACGCAGAGTCGACCCACCGGTTCGCGCACGGCGAGCCACGACGAGAGGGTCACCATGGCTTCAACCACTCACCCCACGCGCGAGCGAGGCGACGAGCGAGGGATCACGACGGCCGAATACGCCGTGGGCACGGCTGCCGGGGCGGGCTTCGCCGGCCTGCTCTACAAGCTGCTGAGCGGCGGTTTCGGCGACCAGCTGCTCAAGTCGCTCTTCGACCACGTCATGGGTCTGCTGGGGATCAAGTGAGGCAGCGCCGGCGGGGGTCCGGGGACGAGCGCGGAGCCGTGACAGCCGAGCTCGCCCTCGGGCTGCCGCTGGTGCTCGCGCTCACGGTCGGGCTGGTGTGGCTCCTGGCCCTGGCGGCCGCCCAGATCGCGGTCGTCGACGCCGCGCGCGAGTCGGCGCGTTCGATCGCCCGGGGGGACGACGAAGGGGCCGCCCGGGAAGTCGCGCTGCGGATCGCCCCGAAGGGGCCAGTGTCGAGGTCGCGGTCGAGGGCGGTCGGGTCACGGTGACGTCGAGTGCGGACGTGAAGGGGCCGGGTGGTCTCTTCTCCTTCCTGCCGGGCGTCGAGGTCCGGTCCAGCGCAGTGGCGGTCATGGAGCAGGCATGACATCGGCGGTGACCTCGTCGACAGCAGAGCGCGGAGCGGCGACCGTGCTCGTGCTGGTGGTCGCGGGCATCTTGATGTTCGTCGGGCTGGCCCTGGCGGGCGCAGCCTCGCTCGTGGTCACGCAGCGCCGCGCCCAAGCCGCTGCCGACCTGGCGGCACTGGCCGGCGCCGGGGCGGCGGTCTCGGGGGCGACGGTTGTGCGGCGGCCCAGCAGCTGGCCGTGGCCAACGGTGCGGTGCTCGAGCACTGCGAGCCGATGGACCGGGAGGTGAGGGTCGCGGTCCTGGTGCCGGGCCCGCGGCTGCTGGGTCGCCATCATGACGTCACCGCGTGGGCGCGCGCCGGCCCTGCGACCGGGGCCGGGTGAGGCCTCAGCTGGGGCGGGTCCCTCCGGCAGCCGGACCGTCGTGCCTGCCCGTGTCGGTGCTGCCCGGGCCCTCGGTGCGCGTATCGGTGCTGCCCGTGGCGGGGTGCTGGTCGTGGCGCTCGGACTCGACCTGGTCGAGCCGCGTGCTGAGCTTCTTGAGCTCCTTGCGCTCCTTGCGGTGGGCCAACCCGCGCTTGGTGCCCCACTTGAGGATCGAGACGCCCCAGAGGATGGCCGCACCGGCCGCGACGCCGACCAGGAACGACTCGAACGTGGTGACGTCGAACCCCAGCAGCTCACCACCCGTCCCCGGCTCGCTGACGAAGAGCGCAGCGAGGATCGCGATGACGCCGACCATGATGAGCAGCATGCCGAGGATGACCATGGGTGCCACGCTACTCGGGAGGCGCTCCGGCCAGCAGCGCGTCGAGGAGGGTGACGGCTCCCGACTTGTCGAGCGGGTGGTTCTGGTTGCCGCACTTGGGTGACTGGATGCAGGACGGGCAGCCTACCTCGCAGTCGCAGCTGACGATGGCGTCACGGGTGGCGGTCAACCACTGCACAGCGGCGTGGAAGCCGCGCTCGGCAAACCCGGCACCCCCGGGTGTCCGTCGTGGACGAAGACCGTGAGGTGCCCGGTGTCGGGGTGCAGCGCCGTGGAGACGCCACCGATGTCCCACCGGTCGCACGTCGCGAACAGGGGCAGCAGCCCGATCGAGCAGTGCTCGGCCGCATGAGCCGCACCGGGGAGGTCGGCGGCAGCGAGGCCCGCCTCCGCCAGCACGTCGGCGGGGACCGTCCACCAGACCGCGGTCGTGCGCAACGACCGGACCGGCAGGTCGAGCGGCTCCTCGCTCATGACCTCCCCGCTGGGCTGGCGGCGCTTGAGGAACGAGACCACCTGGTGGGAGAGGTCGACCTCGCCCAAGGACAGGCGACATCCCTGCCAGGACCGGTGGTGGTGCTCGGTGACGATCGCGATGTCGGTGACCTCGCGCGCAGTCGTGGAATAGGGCACGTCGGTCGGATGCATGACGGCGACGTGCTCGTCGAGGTCGAGCGACTCGACGAGCCAGGTGTCGCCCTGGTGGAGATAGACGGCGCCGGGATGGGCGGTGCCGTGGGAGCGGGCGGCGTCGACGGTGCCGACGACCCGGCCGGTCCCCTCCTCGACCAGCTGGACCTGTGCGCCCCCGCTGGAGCGGATGTCCGCCAGGTCGCTGGCGCGGCGCCGGTCGGTCCAGAACCATCCGTGGGGCCGTTTGCGGAGCAGGCCGGCGGCGACCAGCTGGTCGACGACCTCCCGGGCGTTCTCGCCGAACATCGGCAGGTCGGCCTCGGTCAGCGCTCGCTCCTGCGCCGCCGCGCACAGGTGTGGACCGAGGACGTAGGGGTTGCCCGGGTCGAAGACGGTCGCCTCGACCGGGCGGCCGAGCAACGCCTCGGGATGGTGGACGAGGAAGGTGTCGAGCGGGTCGTCGCGGGCGACCAGCACGCCGAGCGCGTCCTGGGCTCCGCGCCCGGCTCGTCCGACCTGTTGCCACATCGCTGCGCGGGTGCCGGGGAAGCCCGCCATCAGGACCGCGTCCAAGCCGCTGATGTCGATGCCGAGCTCGAGCGCGTTGGTCGCCGCCAGGCCCGTCAGGTCGCCCCGGCGCAGCGCGTCTTCGAGCGCACGCCGCTCCTCGGGCAGATAGCCCCCGCGATAGGAGGCGACCCGGGCCCGGAGCGAGGGGTCGACCTCCGCGAGGAGCTCGGCGGCGGTGGCGGCCACCTGTTCGGCCCCCCGGCGCGAGCGGACGAACGCCAGGGTCCGGACGTCCTCGACGACGAGGTCGGCAAGCAGGTCGGCGACCTCCGAGGTCGCGGCCCGACGCACGGGAGCGCCGTTCTCGCCGGCGTAGGAGGTGAGCGGGGGCTCCCAGAGGAGGAGGGAGACCTCGCCGCGCGGCGAGTGGTCGGCAGTGAGCGCCTGCACGTCGAGACCTGTCAGCCGGCCGGCGGCGACCTCGGGGTCGGCCACCGTTGCCGACGCCAGGAAGAACGTCGGGCTGGCGCCGTACGACGCACACACCCGGCGCAGCCGGCGCAGGATGTGGGCGACGTGGGCGCCGAAGACCCCGCGGTAGTGGTGGCACTCGTCGACCACGACATAGCGCAACGAGGCGAAGAAGGCGGCCCAGCGCGCGTGCCCCGGCAGCAGGGAGTGGTGGAGCATGTCGGGGTTGGTCAGGACGTATTCGCCGAAGTCGCGGGTCCAGTCGCGTTGTTCGCGCGGGCTGTCCCCGTCGTGGGTGGCGGCCCGCACGTCGAGGCCGAGCGCCGAGATGTTGTTCAGCTGGTCGTTGGCGAGTGCCTTGGTGGGGGCGAGATAGAGCACCCCCGCCCCGCGCTCGCCGCGCGGACCCCGAGCCTCGCGGATCGCGGTGAGCGCCGGCAGCTGGTAGGCCAGGGACTTGCCCGAGGCCGTGCCGGTGGCAAGGACGACGTGCTGGCCGGCATGGGCGACGTCAGCCGCGGCCGCCTGGTGCTGCCACGGCGACGACACGCCCGAGCGCTCGAAGGCTGAGCGCACGTCCGGGTCGACCCACTCCGGCCAGTCCGCATGGAGCGCAGGACGAGGCGGCACGACCTCCAGGTGACGCAGGCGGTCGACGCGCCCGCCGGGTGCTGTCAGGCGCGCGACGATCTCCGGCACCCGATGACGGGGAAGGGAGTCGCGGTCGGTCACCGGGTGAGTCTGGCAAAGGGCACCGACAACGTTGCTTTGTCTGGACCGGTGGTGGGCCCCGCCTGTGGGTTGTCATGCGGGGGGAGCGCTCTCATGGTTTGATAGGCCCGGCAGCATTCGGGGCGACCGGCTTCGGGTGAACTGACTTCGAACGGGAGCCGTCGTGGACCTGACCCTTGCGACTCGCGAGGAGGACGGACGTGCCGTCGTCGCGGTTGGTGGTGAGATCGACGTCTACACCGCTCCCAAGCTGCGCGACCAGATCACCGAGCTCGTCAGCAACGGGTCCTACAACATTGTGATCGACCTCGAGGCCGTTGAGTTCCTCGACTCCACCGGTCTCGGTGTCCTGGTCGGTGGGCTCAAGAAGGTCCGCGCCCACGACGGGTCGCTCGAGCTGATCTGCTCCCAGGAGCGACTGCTCAAGATCTTCCGCATCACCGGTCTGGCGAAGGTGTTCGTGATCCACGACTCCGCCGACCCCTCGGTCGTCTGATCCCGCCGAGGCGCGAACATGTGATCTGTGCCACATGTCGGCACGTGATCACGCTCACACCTGCGTAGACTCCGGCGCGTTCGCAACTGACGCTCCACCTGCAGGAGGACGCACATGACCCGAATCCCTCTGGCTGCCGCAGAGACCGAGCTCACTGGTAGCAACCAGGCGCTGGTCGTCGCGGTCCTGCTGATCTCCCTCGGAGCCCTCGCGATGGCGATGGTCTTCCGTCGACAGGTCCTGGCTGCAGGTGAGGGCACCGAGAACATGAAGACGATCGCGCGAGCCGTGCAGGAGGGCGCCAACGCCTATCTCACGCGGCAGTTCCGCACCTTGGCGATCTTCGCCGCGATCGCGTTCTTCGCACTGCTGGTGCTGCCCGCCGACGACATGACTGTGCGGATCTTCCGCTCCGTGTTCTTCCTCGTCGGGGCCGGGTTCTCGGCGGCCGTCGGGTTCCTCGGCATGAACCTCGCCGTGCGCGCCAACCTGCGCGTGGCGGCTGCTGCGGAGACCACCGGCCGCGAGCCGGCGATGACGATCGGGCTCCGGACCGGAGCCATGGTGGGGATGTTGACCGTCGGGCTCGGGCTGCTCGGCGCCAGCCTCGTGGTCCTGTTCTTCCAGGACGAGGCGGCCCACGTGCTCGAGGGCTTCGGCTTCGGTGCGGCGCTGCTGGCGATGTTCATGCGAGTCGGCGGCGGCATCTTCACCAAGGCCGCCGACGTCGGCGCCGACCTGGTCGGCAAGGTCGAGCAGGGAATCCCCGAGGACGACCCGCGCAACGCGGCGACGATCGCCGACAACGTCGGTGACAACGTCGGCGACTGCGCCGGCATGGCGGCCGACCTCTTCGAGTCCTATGCCGTGACCCTGGTCGCCGCGCTGATCCTCGGTTCGCAGGCCTTCGGCGACAAGGGCCTCGTCTTCCCACTGCTCATCCCGGCGATCGGTGCCCTCACGGCCGTTGCCGGCGTCTACCTCACCAAGCCCAAGGCCGGGGAGAACGGCCTCACGACCATCAACCGGTCCTTCTACCTCTCCTCCGGCATTGCGGCCGTCGCGAGCGTCGTGCTCGCCTACGTCTACCTGCCGAGCAGCTTCTCTGAGTTCAGCAACATCGCCGAGGGCCTGGCGGACGCCGATGGCGACCCGCGGTTCATCGCCTCGGCTGCCGTGGTCATCGGCATCGTGATGTCGGCCGGCATCCTTGCGCTGACGGGCTACTACACCGGCACGGAGCACAAGCCGGTCAAGGACGTCGGCAAGACCTCGCTGACCGGAGCCGCCACCGTGATCCTGTCCGGCCTCTCGGTCGGGTTCGAGTCGGCGGTCTACACCACGCTGGTGATCGGGGCGGCCGTCTTCGGCGCCTATCTCCTCGGAGGCGCGGCGCTGACCGTCTCGCTGTTCGCCGTCGCGCTGGCCGGCTGTGGCTTGTTGACCACGGTCGGGGTGATCGTCGCGATGGACACCTTCGGGCCGGTCTCCGACAACGCCCAGGGCATCGCGGAGATGTCGGGTGACGTGAGCCCGGCGGGCGCGCAGATCCTCACCGAGCTCGACGCGGTCGGCAACACCACCAAGGCGATCACCAAGGGCATCGCGATCGCCACCGCAGTGCTCGCCGCGACCGCCCTGTTCGGTTCCTACGCCACCTCGGTGTTCGAGGCCCTGCAGGAGGCCGAGGTCGGTCAGGGCGAGGAATACCTGCTCGACTTCAGTGTCTTCAACCCGGCCGTCATCGTCGGCGTCCTGCTCGGTGCGGCCGTGGTGTTCCTGTTCTCCGGCCTGGCGATCAACGCCGTCGCGCGAGCCGCGGGTGCCGTGGTCTATGAGGTCCGCCGGCAGTTCCGCGAGATCCCCGGGATCATGGAGGGGACCGGCCGCCCGGAGTACGGCAAGGTCGTCGACATCGTCACCAAGGACTCGCTGCGCGAGCTGATCACACCGGGGATCCTGGCCGTGCTGGCGCCCATCGCGGTCGGGTTCGGCCTCGGGGTCACCGCACTGGCGGGCTTCCTGGCCGGTGCGATCGGCGCCGGCACGCTGATGGCCGTCTTCCTGGCCAACGCCGGTGGCGCCTGGGACAACGCCAAGAAGCTCGTCGAGGACGGCCACCACGGCGGCAAGGGCTCGCCCGCCCACGAGGCGACCGTCATCGGCGACACGGTCGGCGACCCGTTCAAGGACACCGCCGGCCCGGCCATCAACCCGCTGATCAAGGTGATGAACCTGGTCTCGCTGCTCATCGCCAGTGCCGTCGTGTCCCTGAGCGTCGGCCAGGACCAGAACGACGTCCTGCGCATCGTCATCGCACTTGTCGCGGTCGCGATCATCGTCGCCGCGGTGATGGTCTCGAAGCGGCGCGAGGTGACGATCAGCGACGACGGCGACAACACCGGCTCGTCGTCGTTCGCACCGCACGCCACCAACTGACGGGCACACCGACGCCCACGGCCTGATCCCGCTCGCCCGGGTCATCAACTGGCGGCGGACGACCTCGAAGTCATCGACTTGCGTGTCGTCCGCCGCCAGTTCCGTGTCGGGCGGGGGAGCGGCGCGCTGGGAGCCGGCGAGCCGCGGGCGGGCCGGGTGCGCGCACCTACGCTTCCCCCATGCAGGTGACGCGGCTGACCACCTACCCGGTCAAGTCCATGGGCTCGGAGGACGTGCCGTCGGCACAGGTGGCTCCCGAGGGCCTGGTGGGCGATCGACGGTGGGTGGTGCTCGACCCTGACGGCAACCGGGTGTCTGCGACGCACTGCCACCAGCTGCTGGGCTTCCTGGCCACCCACTATCCCGCGGGCCTGCAGATCAGCGCCCGCGACGGCGCGACGGTGCGGGTCGAGACGCCCGGCTCCGACGCCCGTCGCATCTCGACCGGCATGTCGCGCGTCGACCAGCTCAGCGCTGCCGACGACGACGCCTCCGCGTGGTTGAGCGAGCGGCTCGGCCGCCCGGTCGTGCTGGCCTACCAGGGCGACGGGGACGTGCGCGAGATCGGGGAGTCCCACGGGGGTCGCCCCGGCGAACGCATGCGGCTGGCCGACGCGGGGCCGATCCTCCTCGTCACCGAGGCCAGCCTCGCCCGGCTGGGCGACTGGGTCGCGGAGACCCAGCAGCAGGAGTGGCTCGACCCCGGCGAGGCGGCGCGACGGTTCCGTCCCAACGTCGTCGTCGACGGTGGGGAGCCGTTCGCCGAGGACGACTGGTTCCGGGTCCGGATCGGGGACGTGACCTTCCGTCGCGGCGAGCTCTGCGACCGCTGCGTGATCACCACCATCGACCTCGACACCCTCGAGACGACCCACGAGCCGATCCGCACCCTGGCGCGTCATCGCAAGTGGGACGGCTACACCTGGTTCGGCGTGCGGTTGATCCCCGAGTTCGAGAAGGACGCTGGGACGTCGCGCATCACGGTGGGTGACCCGGTCGAGGTGCTCCAGACGCGACCGCTGGGAGTGAGCGCATGACCACCGACTTCGCCCAACCCCTGCGCGGTGCACTCCAGGCAGCGGACTTCACCTATGACCGCGTCGCCGAGGCGCTCGGGACACAGGCACACCGAGCGCTGAGCCGCAACGAGACCACGCCGGGCCTTCGGCGTACGGCGGACGGCTCCCCACTGAGCACGCTGATCCGGCTGTTCCTCCTCCAGGCGCCGGTGCCGAGCGCCGCGGCAGAGCGTGCGCTGCCCGGCCTGGTCGACCGCTTGTGCAACGTCGGGCTGCTGGAGCAGAGCGTGGGCGAGGTCGCTGCCCGGATGGATTGTCGGCCCTACTCCACCGACGACGTCGACCTGTGGGTGGTCTCCGACCTCACCCCCGGGCTCGACGGGGCCCCGATGCGGGTCGGCGCCGACCACGTCCTGGGCATCTCCAGTGCCTCGACGAGCCTGGCCCAGCAGACCGTCCGCGACGACGTCGGACGGGCGCTCGACCTCGGGACGGGCTGCGGCGTGCAGGCCCTCCACCTGGCCACGCACGCGGGCGAGGTCGTCGCCACCGACGTCAACCGGCGGGCGCTGTGGATGACCCGTCTCAACGCCGCCCTGAACGAGATCCCGGTCGACGTACGCGAGGGCTCGTTCTTCGAGCCGGTCGCCACCGACCGCTTCGACCTGATCGCCACCAACCCGCCGTTCGTGATCAGCCCCGCGACCGGCGAGCGCCTCGTCTACCGCGACTCCGGGCTGCCGGGCGACCAGGTCGTGGAGGACATCGTCCGCACCGCGCCCGCGCACCTCGACGACGGCGGCCTGTGCCAGGTCCTGGCCAACTGGTCGATCCTGCGCGGCACCGCCTGGGACGAGCGCCTCGCCACCTGGCTGCGGGACGACTGCGACGCCCTCGTGGTCCAGCGGGAGGCCATCGACCCGAGCGAATATGTCGAGATGTGGCTCAAGGACGAGGGTGTCCACGGCACGCCGGCCTATCTCCAGCGCTATGACACCTGGTTGTCGTGGTTCGACGAGCAGGGCATCGAGGCGGTCGGCTTCGGCTGGATCAACCTGCGTGCGGGAGGGTCGGGCCACCACCGGATCGAGGAGTGGCGCTATGACGTCGAGCAGCCGATCGGTCCGGCGATCGCGGCCCACCTCCCCGTGGCTCGTGCCGAGGTCACGGCCTCGTCGCGACTCGTCACGCGCCCGGACGTGGTGCAGGAGACCCAGGGTCCACCGGGCGCCGAGGACCCCGCGACGATCGTGATGCGCCAGCAACGGGGGTTCCGGCGGGCCCGCCAGGTCGACACGGTCGAGGCGGCGCTGATCGGCGCGAGCGACGGGGACCTCACCCTCGGACAGCTGCTGGACGCGATCGCGCAGATCATGGGCGAGGACGCCGAGCAGCTGCGGTCGACATACGTCTCGAAGGTCGAGGAGCTCGTCGAGGAGGGGTTCTTGACGACCGAGGGCTGAGGTGGCCGCGGGGCGTCCGCCCTGTGCGCATGCGGGTGATCCAGATCACTCGATGCCCTAATCTGCGCACCATGAAGCGCATGGCCGGCATCGACGCCGCATTTTGGTATGGCGAGACGCGGGCCTGGCACATGAACATCGGAGCCGTCGGGATCCACGACCTCACCGAGGTGCCCGACTTCTCGTTCGAGACCGTGCGCGACCTCGTGGTCGAGCGGCTGCCGCAGATGCCGCAGCTGCGATGGCGGGTGGTGGCGCCCCCGCTGGGGCTCGACCGACCGTGGTTCATCGAGGACCCCAGGCTCGACCCCGACTTCCACATCCGGCGGATCGCGCTTCCCTCGCCCGGCAGCATCGAACAGCTGCGCGAGCTGGTCGGACGCCTGATGTCCTACAAGATCGACCGCACCCGGCCGCTGTGGGAGCTGTGGGTGATCGAGGGCATCAACGGCGGCGCGGCGGTGGCGACGCTGACCAAGATGCACCACTCGATCGTCGACGGCGTCTCCGGCGCCGGTCTCGGCGAGATCCTGCTCGACATCACGCCCCAGATGCGTCCGCCGTCGACCGAGGTCGTGACGGCCATCGGCACGCGCGCCCCCGCCCTGGTCAAGCAGCTCGCGGGCGGGATGCTCAACCTCGGGCTGAAGACGCCCGTGCGGATCGGGGAGCTGGTGGCCCAGACGGCCCGCCAACAGCTCGCCGTCGCCCGCCTGCACTCGCGGCCACCGCGCTATTTCGAAGCCCCGAGGACGAGGTTCAACACCCGCATCTCGTCGCACCGCGTCATCGGCGGGACGCGCCTGGAGCTCGCCCGCGTCAAGGCGGTCAAGGAGGCCTTCGACGTCAAGCTCAACGACGTCGTGCTGGCACTGGTGGCGGGCGCCGTGCGGACCTACCTGATCGAGCACGACGAGCTGCCGTCCAAGCCGCTGATCACCCAGATCCCGGTCTCCACCCGGACCGAGGGATCGAGCGGGGACGTCGGCAACCAGGTCAGCTCGATGACGGTCAACCTCGCGACCGACATCGAGGACGCCGGCGAGCGGCTGCTGGCCATCCATGAGTCGTCGCAGAGCGCCAAGGAGATGGCCAGGGCCCTGTCGGCTCGCCAGATCATGGCGCTGACCGACACCACCCCGCCCGGACTCGTGCAGCTGGCAGCCCGCACCTACACCGCCAGCGGCCTCTCCGGCAACGTCGCACCCATCAACCTGGTGGTCTCCAACGTGCCCGGCCCCGGCTTCCCCCTCTACATGGCCGGCGCCCCCCTGGTCAGCCTGCTCCCGATGGGCCCCCTGGTCATGGACGTGGCCCTCAACATCACCGCCTTCAGCTATCTGGACCACCTCGACTTCGGGTTCATCAGCACCCCGGAAGTGGCACCCGACATCGACCGGATGGCGCAGCTCGTGGAGCCCGCCCTCGAGGAGCTGGAGGCGGCGGCAGGGATCGTCTAGAGCAGCGCCCGGGACGACCGCCGAACGGCGTCGTGGTGGCGTAGTGGCGTCCTAGCGCTACCGTTGCGGCGAAATCAGCGCGACGGACCTCCGTCGGGAGCAGGAGAAGCAGTGGCACACAAGCTCGTCATCGTCGAGTCGCCCAAGAAGGCGCAGATGATCGGCGGCTACCTCGGCAGCGGTTATGTCGTCGAGTCGTCCATCGGTCACATCCGCGACCTGCCCAACAACGCTGCGGACACCCCCGCCAAGATCAAGGACAAGCCCTGGGGCCGGCTCGCCGTCGACGTCGACAACGGCTTCGAGCCCCACTACGTCGTCCCGCGCGACAAGAAGAGCCACATCGCCAAGCTCAAGAAGCTGCTCAAGGACGCCGACGAGCTCTATCTCGCCACCGATGAGGACCGCGAGGGAGAGGCGATCGCCTGGCACCTCCTCGACGAGCTCGCCCCAAGGGCATCCCGGTCAAGCGGATGGTCTTCCACGAGATCACCAAGTCGGCGATCCTCGCCGCCGCCGACAGCCCCCGCGAGCTCGACATGGACCTCGTCGAGGCCCAGGAGACGCGGCGCATCCTCGACCGCCTCTACGGCTACGAGGTCTCGCCGGTGCTGTGGCGCAAGGTGATGTCGGGCCTCTCGGCCGGCCGTGTCCAGAGCGTCGCGACCCGGTTGGTCGTCGACCGCGAGCGCGAGCGGATGAAGTTCAAGCTCGCCTCCTACTGGGACCTCGAGGGGACCTTCGACGCGGGCAGCAAGCACGAGCAGCGCATGTTCCCGGCCAAGCTGCACTCCCTCGACGGTGCCCGCGTGGCACGCGGCAGCGACTTCGGCCAGGACGGTGTCCTGAAGAAGCAGGACATCGTCCACCTCGACCGCACCCGTGCCGAGGCGCTGGCCGCGGCCCTGAGCGAGACGACGTTCGACGTCCGCTCGGTGGAGGCCAAGCCCTACCGCCGTTCGCCCTATGCGCCGTTCCGCACCACCACCCTCCAGCAGGAGGCCGGCCGCAAGCTCGGCATGAGCTCGAGCGTCACGATGTCGGTCGCGCAGCGCCTCTATGAGGGCGGCTACATCACCTACATGCGAACCGACTCCACGACACTCTCGGGCACGGCGGTCAACGCCGCCCGCGACCAGGTCCGTGAGCTGTACGGCGCCGAGTACCTCCCCGACTCGCCCCGTACCTACGCCTCCAAGGTCAAGAACGCCCAGGAGGCCCACGAGGCGATCCGGCCGGCGGGCGACTCGTTCCGCACGCCCGCCCAGAGCGGCCTCACCGGCGACCAGTTCCGGCTCTACGAGCTGATCTGGATGCGCACCGTCGCCTCGCAGATGAAGGACGCGACCGGCCAGTCGGTCTCCATCCGCGTCGGTGGCGCCTCGTCGACCGGCGAGGACGCCGTCTTCGCCGCCAGCGGCCGGGTCATCACCTTCCACGGCTTCCTCAAGGCCTATGTCGAAGGCACCGACGACTCGTCGGCGCGCGACGACCAGGAGACCCGCCTCCCCGACCTGACCCAGGGCGAGCCCGTCTCGGCCGCGTCGATCCAGGCCGCAGGCCACGAGACCAAGCCACCGGCGCGCTACACCGAGCCGACCCTGATCAAGGAGCTCGAGGAGCGCGAGATCGGGCGCCCGTCGACATACGCCTCGATCATGGGCACCATCGTCAACCGCGGCTACGTCTACAAGAAGGGCTCGGCCCTGGTGCCGGCCTGGCTCGCGTTCTCGGTGGTGCGGCTGCTCGAGGAACACTTCCCGCGGCAGATCTCCTACGAGTTCACCGCCCGGATGGAAGACGTCCTCGACGACATCGCCGGCGGTCGCCGCGACCGCAAGACCGAGCTGGGCGAGTTCTACTTCGGCAGCGGCGAGATCGAGGGCCTCCACACCCTGGTCAACGAGCTCGGCGACATCGACGCCAAGGAGCTCGCCACCTTCCCGATCGGTGAGGGCATCGACCTGCGCGTGGGCCGCTACGGTCCGTACGTCGAGGGGCCGGGCGACGGCGAGGACGGGGCGATGGTCCGTGCCAACGTGCCCGACGACCTGCCGCCTGACGAGCTGACCGTCGCCAAGGCGCGCGAGCTGCTGGCCAACCCCGCAGGCGAGGAGGCCGTGCTGGGGGTGCACCCGGAGACCGGTCTGGAGATCGTGGCCAAGAACGGCCGCTTCGGTCCCTATGTCACCGAGGTGCTGCCCGAGGACGCGCCCAAGTCGGCCAAGCCCCGCACCGGCTCGCTCTTCAAGTCGATGTCGCTCGACACGGTCTCCCTCGAGGAGGCGGTCAAGCTGCTCGAGCTGCCCCGCGTCGTGGGCGCCGGTGAGGACGGCGAGGAGATCACCGCCCAGAACGGTCGCTACGGGCCCTATCTCAAGCGCGGCAGCGACTCCCGCTCGCTGACCAGCGAGGACCAGATCTTCGACATCACCCTCGACCAGGCGCTGGCGATCTATGCCCAGCCCAAGCAGCGCGGTCGGGGTGCGGCGACGCCTCCGCTCAAGGAGCTCGGCAACGACCCCGTCTCGGGTCAGCCGGTCATCGTCAAGGCGGGTCGCTTCGGCGAATACGTCACCGACGGCGAGTACAACGCCACGCTCCGCAAGGACGACACGGTCGAGTCGATCACCCTCGAGCGCGCGGCCGAGCTGCTCCAGGAGCGTCGCGACAAGGGTCCGGCGAAGAAGGCGGCCAAGAAGGGCGCCAAGAAGTCGCCGGCCAAGAAGTCCGCTGCGAAGAAGACGGCTGCGAAGAAGACCACGGCCAAGAAGGCCACGGTCAAGAAGGCGCCGGCCGCCAAGAAGGCCGCGGCCAAGAAGTCCTGAGCCAGCAGCCGCCGTCCGGCAGCGGCGCCGTACGACCCTGTAACGCGCTGTCCAGTGCACTCTCGCGCCGTCGCAACGGCGCGCCAGTGTGCGGGACAGCGCGTTACAGCAGGCGCGGCCCGCGGCGACGTGGTGGACTGACCCCGTGAGCACCCCGACGGCCGAGCGCGTCGGAGTCGTCGGGGGCGGCATCGTCGGGCTGGCCATCGCGCGCGAGCTGACGCGTCGTCGACCCGACGCGCAGGTCGTGGTCATGGAGAAGGAGGAACGGCTCGCCGCCCACCAGACCGGCCACAACTCGGGCGTCGTGCACGCCGGGATCTACTACCAGCCGGGCAGCCTGAAGGCGCAGCTGTGCACGCGGGGCCGGCTGCTGCTCCGGGAGTTCTGCCGCGAGCGCGGCCTGCCGTTCGAGGAGTGCGGCAAGCTCGTCGTCGCAGTCGACCCCGACGAGGTCGAGCGGCTGGACCGACTCGAGTCGACGGCGCGGCGAAACGGGGTCCCGGGTCTCACGAGGCTCGGCGCGGCCGGGATCCGCGACGTCGAGCCGGCGGCGGCCGGGCTCGCGGCGCTCCACTCGCCCGAGACCGCGATCACCGACTTCGTGGGGATCGCATCGGCATACGCCGCCGACGTGGAGCAGGCCGGTGGTGAGGTGCTGCTCTCCACCGAGGTCACCGGGATCGAGCGCGGTGTCGGCGGCATCGAGGTCGCCACCAGCCGCGGGCCGCAGCGCTTCGACCGGCTCGTCGTCTGCGCCGGCCTGCAGGCCGACCGGGTCGCGCGCTGGGCGGACGGCATCGACGGACCGCGCATCGTGCCGTTCCGCGGCGAATACATGCGGGTGCGTCCGGCCAAGGCCGGCCTGGTCCGCGGGATGGTCTATCCGGTTCCCGACCCGCGCTACCCCTTCCTGGGAGTGCACTTCACCCGCCGGGTGGGTGGAGGTCTCGAGGTCGGACCCAACGCCGTGCTCGCCCTGGCCCGCGAGGGCTATCGGCGCAGTGACGTCCGTTGGGCCGACGTCGTCGGTATGGCGACGTGGCCGGGCACCTGGCGGATGGCCGGTCGACACTGGCGCACCGGACTGGGCGAGCTGCGCAGCAGCGTGTCGACGTCCGCCTACATGGACCGGGCCAGTCGCTACGTCCCCGAGATCGGTCCCGCAGACGTCGTGCGCGGGCCCGCCGGGGTCCGGGCTCAGGCGCTCGACCGCGACGGCTCCCTGGTCGACGACTTCCGCATCGGCCACGAGGACGGCATCACCACGGTCCGCAACGCGCCGTCGCCGGCGGCCACCTCCAGCCTCGCGATCGCGGAGCACGTGGTGGCCCGGATGGGGTTTGGTCACTGAACGTGGCCAGGCCGCGTACGGTGAAGCATCCGGGTCGCTCTGTTGGGTACCCGAAGGTCCACGCTCACTGATCGGAGGTCCTGCATGCAGCCGATGTCCGAGACGGTCGAGGCCCTGCGTGAACTCACCCTCCTAGGCGACGTCAACACCGCGCACGCCCTGAAGACGATGAGTCAGGCAGTGAAGCGGATCGTGCCCGACATCCTGGGCCTCAGCCTGACCCTCACCCACGAGCAGCTGACCTTCACGATGACCGCGGCCGGCGCGACCTTCCGGGGCTTCCCCGCCCTGGTCCACCACGACGACGCCCGCGTGGACAGGAGCAGGCCCCGGCTCGCGCTCGTCGCCCACGACGGGCAGCGCGACGACGAGGACCGCTGGCAGCACGAGGCGCGGGCCGCCTCCTCGTCCGGGGTGGCATCGACCCTGTCGCTGCCCATCCTCCACAACGGGGTGGTCACGGCCGACGTCAACCTCTATGCCGCGAGCAAGGACGCCTTCGACGGCCACCACGACGAGCTGGCGCTCGCGTGCGGGGCCGACGCCGCCGGCGCGGTCACCAACACCGACATGGACTTCCTCTCCCGTTTCGAGGCCGCGAAGGCGCCGGAGCGGATCCGCGCCGGACACGTCCGCGACCAGGCCGTGGGCGCGTTGATGTCACGCTCCGACATCGACCCCGACCAGGCCGAGGAGCGGCTGAGTCAGGCGGCCGAGCGTGCCGGGATCAGCGAGGAGAGGATGGCGCGTGCCGTCCTGACCCTCTTCCACGGCACCTGCGGTCCCGACACGGACTGAGCGGCGGCCCTCGCTCGACCGACGCGGTCCCAGGACCCGTTGGGCAGCGAGAGCCGGAACACCTTGTGCCAGGCGCTCGCGACCTGCACCGGCAGGGGGGCGGAGTGGTAGCGCAGGCCGTAGGCGGCGAAGAGCGCGCGCACCGGCGAGGACAGCTCGGCATAGCGGTTGCTCGGCAGGTCGGGGAACAGGTGGTGCTCGATCTGGTGGGACAGGTTGCCGCACAGCACGTGCAGCCACCCGGGGCCGGAGATGTTGGCCGAGCCGAGCATCTGGCGGACATACCACTGGCCGCGTGACTCCGAGGGCTCGATCTCGGACACCTCGAAGGTCGACACGCCCTCGGGGAAGTGACCGCACATGATCACCGAGTGGCTCCACACGTTGCGGACGAGGTTGGCCGTGAGGTTGGCGGTCAGTGTCGTCCGGGCAGAACCGGTCGGCAGCGAGAGCAGTGGGTGGACGACGTAGTCGCGCCCCGCAAGGCGAGCGACCCGGCGCAGCATCAGCCTCAGGTCGGACCGGACCCGGGGGAGAGGCCCTCGCCCTGGCGCAGCTCGGCGCCGAGGTCGAGGTCATACATCGCGATGCCCCACTCGAAGATGCAGGCGTTGACCAAGTTGACCAGAGGCTGGAGGAGGAAGCGCGGCTGCCAGTCCTGTGCCTCGTCGACGCGCATGATGCCGTAGCCGAGGTCGTTGTCCTTGCCGAGCACGTTGGTGTTCACGTGGTGGCGGTCGTTGTGGGCGCGCTGCCACTGGTCCGGCACGGACGCGTGGTCCCAGTCCCAGGTCGAGGAGTGGATCTTGGGGTCGCGCATCCAGTCCCACTGGCCGTGGAGCACGTTGTGCCCGATCTCCATGTTGTCGAGGATCTTGGACAGCGCGAGCGCGCTCGTGCCGATCCACCAGGCCTTGCGGCTGCGGCTCCCCAGCAGCACCAGGCGGCCGGCCACCTCGAGTGATCGCTGGACGGCGATGACGCGGCGGATGTAGGCCGCGTCGTCGGCGCCTCGGCTCTCGACCACCTGCTGTCGCAGGGTGTCCAGGCTGCGGCCCAGGGCTTCGACCTCCGCGTCGCTGAGGTCGCTGCCGGACCGGTGGGGATCGGTGTGCGTGGGGGGCTCAACCACCGTGGTGACCATGACCGTTTGATACCCGATGTCGCGTCCCGCATGCGCGGGGGTCCACATGCCGTCGGCCCGGAATGTCCCTTCGGGTGGTGGTGTGGGCCGACCACGTGGCTAGCGTGGAGGTCTGCGCAACGAGAGGATCTGCGATGGCCGAGCAAACGCGACTCCTGCACGCCACCCCCGAGAAGGTGTGGGACGTGCTGTGTGACGGATGGCTCTATCCGGTGTGGGTGGTCGGCGCCTCGCGGATGCGTGAGGTGGAGGACGACTGGCCCGCGGTCGGCAGCAAGCTGCACCACTCTGTCGGTGTCTGGCCGGGGCTCATCGACGACAACACCGAGGTCCTCGAGGTGGAGGCGGGCAAGCGCCTCAAGCTGCGCGCCCGCGGCTGGCCGATCGGCGAGGCCACCGTCGAGCTCATCCTCGAGCCCCAAGGCGCAGGGACCTTGGTGCGCATGCGGGAGGAGCCGGTCGCCGGACCGGGAGCGCTCATCCCGCCGCCCGTGCGGGGGTTGAGCCTGAAGTGGCGCAACAGCGAGGCACTGCGTCGCCTGGCCTACATCGCCGAACGCCGCGGATGAGTCACTCACCGCGCGTCGTCCTGATCACCGGTGCCTCCAGCGGGATCGGCGAGGCCACTGCCCATCAGGCCGCGGAGCGCGGTGACCACCTGGTGCTGCTGGCACGAGGGCCCGAGGCGCTCGCGCGGGCGGCAGCCGAGTGCGACGAGCTGGGCGCGGCCTCCACGATGGTCGTGCCCTGTGACGTGTCGGACGACGACAGCGTGCGCGCGGCGGTGGCGGCAGCCGTCGCGGAGCACGGTCGGCTCGACGAGGTCGTGTCCTGTGCAGGCGTGGTCGCCTACGGGCGTCTCGAGGCCGTCCCCGTGGAGGTGTTCGACCAGGTGCTGGCGACCAACCTCGGTGGGGCGGTCAACCTCACCCGCCACGTCCTGCCGGTGCTGCGGGACCAGGACAGCGGGAGCCTGGTCTTCGTCGGCTCGGTGCTGGGTCACGTCGCGACGCCCGACATGGCGGCATACGTCCTGAGCAAGTGGGGGGTGCGCGGTCTGGTGCGCCAGCTGCGCGTCGACAACCGCGACCGGCCCGGGATCAGCTTCGGCTACGTCGCGCCCGGTGGCGTCGACACCCCCATCTATCGCCAGGCCGCGAACTACAACGACGCCAACGGTCGTCCGCCGTTCCCGGTCTCGTCGCCCGAGCGGGCGGCTGCGCGGGTGCTCGCCGTCGCCGACCAGTCGTCGCGGAGCGGCCAGCTCGGCCTGGCCAACGACGTCATCCGCTTCGGGTTCAGCACGCTGCCCTGGGCCTATGACCGGTTGGTCGGCCCGATGTTCCGGCTGATCGCGCAAGACCAGCTCGCGACCGTCGACCAGGGTCCGGGCAACGTCCTGGAGCCGCGCGAGGAGCTCAACGAGGTCCACGGACACCACCCCAACGCCGCGCTGGCCATCCTGCGCAACGTCGCGGCGCTCGGTCGCGGAGGAGCAGCAGGCCGATGAGCTGGGACGCGGTGGTGGTCGGGGCCGGCCCCAACGGGCTCGTCGCCGCCAACCGGCTGCTCGACGCCGGCTGGTCGGTGCTCGTGCTCGAGGCGCAGCCGGACGTGGGTGGGGCCGTGCGCAGCGACCGCGACGTCCACCCCGACTTCGTCCACGACACCTTCAGCGCCTTCTATCCGCTGGCCGCGACCTCGCCGACGATCGCCTCCTTCGGGCTCGAGGACCATGGTCTCGTATGGCGACATGCACCCGCCGTCCTCGGCCACCCGCTCCCCGACGGCTCCTGGGCCGTGCTGCACCGCGACCGGGAGGCGACGGCGAGCGGGCTCGAGGCCCTGTGCCCGGGCGACGGGCAGGCCTGGCTCGACCTCTGCGCGCAGTGGGACCGGGTCGGCCCGCACCTGGTCGGCGCCCTGCTCAAGCCCTTCCCGCCGGTGCGGCACGGCGTCGGGATGCTGGCCGCCCTTCGTCACGTCGGCGGCCTGGACTTCGTCAAGACGCTGCTCACGCCGGCGGGCGAGATGGTCCGCGACCGCTTCGGCGGAGAGGCGGCGCGGTTGCTCGTGGCCGGCAACGCCGCACACGCCGACATCCCGCTAGATGCGCCCGGGTCGGGGCTGATGGGCCTCCTGCTGGCGATGCTGGGCCAGACCGTCGGCTTCCCCGTCCCCGAGGGTGGCGCCGGCGAGCTCACCCAGGCCCTGGCCCGGCGCTTCCGGGCCGGCGGCGGCGAGATCCGCACCGACGCCGAGGTCGTGCACGTCGAGGTCGCCGACAAGCGGGCCGTGGCCGTGCGGACCGCCGACGGCGAGCGCCACGCTGCTCGCCGCGCCGTGGTCGCCGACGTGCTGGCCCCCGCCCTCTACCTCCGGCTACTCGACGCCGGCGACCTGCCCGACCGGTTCCTCGCCTCCCTGCGCAGGTTCCAGCTCGACCCGGGCACCGTCAAGGTCGACTGGGCCCTCGACGGCCCGATCCCGTGGACCGGGGCGCCCGACCTCGCGTGCGGCACGGTCCACGTCGCCGACTCCGTCGACGACATGACCAGGGCGATGTCGCAGGTGCACGCGGGCGCGATCCCTGCCTCGCCCTTCATGCTGACCGGGCAGATGACGGCCTCCGACCCCACCCGCTCGCTGGCCGGCACCGAGTCGTTCTGGGCCTACACCCACGTGCCCCAACGCACCCGCAGCGGCGACGCCGGAGACGGCGGCATCCGCGGCGTGTGGGACCACGACGACTGCGAGCGGTTTGCCGACCGCATGCAGGCGCGACTCGAACGGCTGGCCCCCGGCTTCGCCGACCGCGTGGTCGCCCGCCGGGTCCTGGGGCCGCGGGAGATGGAGGCGCGCAACGCCAACCTCGTCGGCGGCGCCCTCAACGGCGGCACCGCCCAGCTCCACCAGCAGCTCGTCTTCCGGCCGGTCCCCGGCCTGGGCCGGGCCGAGACGCCCGTCCGGGGCCTCTACCTCGGCTCGGCCTCGGCCCACCCCGGTGGCGGGGTCCACGGCGCCTGCGGTGACAACGCCGCGCGCGCCGCCCTGGCGCACGACCGGGTCCGCGGGCTGCTGCCCGGTCGCCGCTGAACCCTGCGTCGATGGGTACACCGCACACATGACCTCGACCACCGACCAGCTCCTCACCCGACGCACCGTCTCGCGACCGGGCGTCGACCTGGCCGTGTTCGAGGGCGGCAACCCCGATGGCCCCACGATCGTGATGGTCCACGGCTGGCCCGACACCCACGAGCTGTGGCGCGGCGTCGCCGAGGTGCTGGCCGACGACTTCCGGGTGGTCTCGTACGACACCCGTGGCCAGGGGGAGTCGCCGACCGACATGCCCGACGCCGCGTTCGCGCTCATCGACCTCGCCGACGACCTGTTCGCGGTGCTCGACGAGGTCA
Source organism: Nocardioides piscis (assembly GCF_011300215.1). Lineage (NCBI taxonomy): Bacteria > Bacillati > Actinomycetota > Actinomycetes > Propionibacteriales > Nocardioidaceae > Nocardioides > Nocardioides piscis. The sequence goes on along the minus strand of NZ_CP049866.1, from coordinate 658,474 downwards.
GCCCGGATGCCCCCGTCCACGTCCTCGGCCACGACTGGGGCTCCGTGCAGTCGTGGGAGGCGGTGTGCCGACCGGGCGCTGAGGAACGGATCGCCTCGTTCACCTCCATCAGCGGGCCCAACCTCGACCACGTCGCGTCGTGGCTGCGGCGCAGCGTGCTGCGGCCGACGCCCCGCAGCATCACCCATGTCGTGGCGCAGGGGATCTCGTCGGCATACGTGCCGTTCTTCGTCTCCCCGCTGGCGCCGCCGGTCATGGCCGCCCTGGGCGGTCGCCGGTCGCGGGACATGGTCAGTGGGCTGCGCTACTACCGGGCCAACGTCCTGGGCGGGCACCGTCCGCGGCAGCGTCGCACCCGCGTGCCGGTGCTCCAGCTGGTGCTGACCAGGGACCCTGCGATCCGGCCGGCCTCGCTGACCGAGAGCGAGCGGTGGACCGAGCAGCTGGAGCGCACGGAGCTCCCCGTCGGGCACTGGGCGCCGTCGACGCACCCGCGTGAGGTGGCCGAGGAGACTGCTCGGTTCGTGCGGTCTCAGCTCACGTAGTCACAGGCTTTACCTGTGAACCCTCACCCCTTGGGGTGAGAGGACTATCCAACGGGTGGTCTAGACGGCTACGTTGTAAACCAGTTGTGAACCGGCTCAGACGCCTCCAAGGCAGTCGCACTCCAGCTCCAGTCTTGCTCCAGCACCGGGCAAGCGAGTGAATGTTTTCCCGAGAGTGAAGTCACCATGACTGCCTCCGTCTCCGAATCTTTCCAGCCCGCCATCCTCACCCGGCCCGAGCGGTCGCAGCGCACGGCGGAGCTCTTCGAGTCCATCGTCTCCGAGCGCGACGCGGCTCGCCGCCAGGATCTCCTCAACGAGGTCGTGGTCCTCAACATGCGCGTCGCCAAGGCGCTGGCCCAGCGGTTCTCCAACCGGGGCGTCGACGCCGACGACCTCGTCCAGGTCGCCTCGATCGGCCTGGTCAAGGCGGCCGAGCGCTTCGAGCCCGCCATGGGCAAGGACTTCCTGTCCTTCGCCGTGCCGACGATCCGCGGTGAGCTGCAGCGCCACTTCCGCGACGCTGGCTGGGTCGTGCGACCCACCCGCCGGATCCAGGAGGCGCGCTGGCGCATCGCCAAGGTCGAGGCCGAGCTGACCCAGAGCCTGGGCCACGTGCCGAGCGCCGAAGAGGTCCGCACCGAGCTCGACATGTCCTACGAGGAATACGCCGAGGCGTCGTCGGCCAACGGCTGCTTCCGCCCCACCTCGCTCGACCAGCCCGTCTCCGTCGAGGGCGACGGCACCAGCCTGGGTGACCTGCTCCCGGCCGAGGGGCACGAGCTGAGCGCCAGCGAGGCGCGGATGGCCCTGGCTCCCGTCATCCGCAAGCTCTCCGAGCGCGACCGTCAGGTCGTCCACCTGCGCTTCTTCGAGGACATGGGCCAGCGAGAGATCGGGTTGGCGATCGGCGTCACGCAGACGCAGGTGTCGAGGATCCTCGACCGCATCCTGGCCGACCTGCACCACTACCTGACGGCGGCGCCCGGCGCCGGCGTCGAGCCGCAACCCGCCGCCTGACGTCGATGGGGCCTGCCGGCCGTCTCGCGCAGACGGTCCGGCAGGTATGGCGCATGTCACTCTCCGAACGTGGGAACCGGGTGCCTTCCGCACCCCACCCGTAGGAGCCCGGCATGGACCCGAAGAAGCCCGTCAAGGCCGCGAAGAAGAAGGCCGGCAAGGCTGCCGGTGCCGTCGCCGACAAGGCTGCCGCCCTGCTCGGGACCAGGTGCCCGGCGCGCCCGGCAGCGAGCCGCCGTCGTTGGCAGAGCCGACCGAGCCGCGGGAGACCCCGCCGCCCAAGCCTGACCAGGCCACGCCCGACCCGCACTCGCCGACCGGCGCCCCCTCGGCCGACCCGGCGTCCGCCGCGGCCCAGCAGGGCGCCTTCCTCACCACTGCCACCGGCGTCCCGCTGCGCGACACCGACCACTCGCTCAAGGCAGGCCCACGCGGACCCACCCTGCTGCAGGACCACCACCTGCGCGAGAAGCTCATGCACTTCGACCACGAACGCATCCCGGAGCGCGTGGTCCACGCCCGCGGCGCTGGTGCGCACGGCGTCTTCGTGTCCAACGGTGCGGCCGCCGACGTCACCCGAGCAGCGTTCCTGGCCAAGGACGCCGAGACCCCGGTCTTCGTCCGGTTCTCCACCGTGCTGGGCTCGCGCGGCTCGGCCGACACGGTGCGCGACACCCGCGGGTTCGCGACGAAGTTCTACACCTCCGAGGGCAACTTCGACCTCGTCGGCAACAACATGCCCGTCTTCTTCATCCAGGACGGCATCAAGTTCCCCGACATCGTGCACGCGGCCAAGCCGCACCCCGACCGGGAGATCCCGCAGGCGCAGAGCGCCCACGACACCTTCTGGGACTTCGTCTCGCTCCACACCGAGGCCCAGCACCACACCCTGTGGAACATGTCGGACCGCGGGATCCCCCGGTCCTACCGGACGATGGAGGGCTTCGGGGTGCACACCTTCCGCCTCGTCGCCGCCGACGGTGGCACGACGCTGTGCAAGCTGCACTGGAAGCCCCGCCTCGGCGTCCACTCGCTGACCTGGGAGGAGGCGCAGCTCGCGGGCGGGGTCGACCCCGACTTCCACCGCCGCGACCTCTACGACGCCATCGAGTCGGGTGCCTTCCCGGCCTGGGACCTGGGGATCCAGGTCTTCCCGGACACGCCCGAGCAGTTCTTCGAGGGCATCGACCTGCTCGACCCGACGAAGCTCGTCCCCGAGGAGCTCGCACCGGTCCAGCTGATCGGCACGATGACGCTCAACGGCAACCCGACCAACTTCTTCGCCGAGACCGAGCAGGTCGCCTTCCACACCGGCCACCTGGTGCCCGGCATCGACGCCTCCGACGACCCGCTGCTGCAGGCGCGCAACTTCTCCTACCTCGACACGCAGCTGAGTCGGCTAGGCGGCCCCAACTTCAACCAGATCCCGGTCAACCGGCCGCACGCCCCGGTCAACGACATGCTGCGCGACGGAGCCCACCAGCAGGCGGTGCACGGTGGCGTGGCGCCGTACGAGCCGAGCTCGCTCGACGGCGGCTGTCCCTTCACGGCCGATGGCGGGTTCGTCGACGTCCCGGTCGCCATCCCCGCCACGACGAAGGTGCGCGCGAGCCCGGCGTCGTTCGACGACCACTTCAGCCAGGCGCGACTGTTCTGGACGAGCATGACGCCGGTCGAGCAGGAGCACATCGTCAACGCCTACTCCTTCGAGCTGGCGAAGTGCTACGAGCAGGCGATCAAGGAGCGGCAGCTCTTCGCGCTCGCCAACATCGACGCCGAGCTGTGCGCGCAGGTCGCGGCCGCCCTGGGCCTGCCCGCGCCCGAGGCGACGGTCACCTATGACGAGCCCGACCCCAGCCCGGCGTTGTCGCAGCTCGGTGAGACCTGGCCGGTCGACGGTCGCCTCGTCGGCATCGTGGTCGACGCGGACAGCGACCTCGGCGCGGTCGCCGAGGCGCGCAGCGCGCTGCTGGCTGCCGGCGTGCTGCCGCTGCTCGTGGCGCCGCACGGGGGAGACCTCGGCGCCGGGCTGGTCGCGCAGCGGACCTATGCCACCGCGCGGTCGGTCGAGTTCGACGCCCTGCTCGTCGCGGGTGCAGCACCGCCGGCGGCCGACGCGATCCCCCAGCGCGACGGCAAGGCCGCCGAGCGCTCCCCAGCAGGGAGCGACCCGCGGGTCGTGCTGATGGTCGAGGAGTGCTTCCGCCAGTGCAAGGCCGTCAGTGCGCTCGGTGACGGGCAGTCCGTCCTCGACGGCCTCGGGGTGGCCGGACCGGGGGTGGCGGTCGCCGACGACGCCTCGACCCTGGTGCCCGAGCTGCTCGACCTGATGGCGTCGCACCGCGCCTGGGAGAGGTTCGCACCCACGCTGTGAACCGGGGAGGTTCGCGGGGGTGGCTCACCCCAGGGTGTGCCACCGCCCGTCCTCGTCCACCTTGACGAGGCCGAGCCGCTCGAACTCGCGCAGCCAGCCCAGCATGGGGGTGTGTCCCCACCGGCGGCGGAAGATCGCGGCGTTGCGCACGATGTCGTCGACGTGCTCGACCGGGGGCCGGGAGACGGGGTGGAACTGGTGGTAGGCGCGGGCAGCACCGAGCCAGCCGAGCTCGAGCCCGTCCTCGACGAGCACGCGTCCGAAGTCGGTGTCCTCGCCGCCATAGCCGACGTAGTCCTCGCAGAAGCCGCCGGAGCGGCGCCAGGCCGCTGCGGAGCAGGCGAAGGACAGCGACCAGAACAGGTCGGGATCGGCGTCGTGCAGCCGTTCGCCCGGGGCTGGGGCCGGCCTCGCGGGGTGGGGTGAGTCCAGACCGGGCAGGGCGGCCAGGTCGTAGCCGGTCCCCGGCGGGGGGTCGAGGTAGGTGACCGGGCCCGACCACACCGTCGACGGGTCGGACTCCACCGCGTCGGCATAGGCCTCGACCAGGCCGGGGCCGGCGAGGCAGTCGACGTCGAGGAAGACCAGGACTCCTGCGCCCAGGCCGAGCGCGATCCGTGCGCCGAGGTTGCGCGCCGCGGCCAGCGGCAGGCCGAGCGGCGTGGCCGGCAGGCTCGCGCTGCACCGACCGCTGCCGGCGAGCACGGGGTCGTCGATGGCGACCACCACGTGGTGGTCCGGTGGCACGGTGGCGGCAGCCAGGGACTCGCGCTGGCAGGCCAGGTGGTCGTGCCGCCCGTGGGCGACGGTGACGACGGCCGTCCTCATGCGGCCCGCGCCCGGTCGAGCACCCGGCTCACCACCGCTGCCACGCGCGCCGGGGCGCCGCCGTCACACCAGGCGGCCCAGCCGTCGCCGTCGAGGTCGGCCGCCTGGTGCAGGAGATGGCCCCAGTCGGCAGTCTCGAGCTCGTCGGCCACGACGGCCGGCCATTCGTCGCGCAGCACCTCGGCCGTGACGTGCTGCTCGTCGAAGGGGCGCTGCGCAGGGACCACGACCGCCGGCAGCCGCAGTGCGGCGACCTCGGCCAGCGAGTTCTGTCCGGGGTGCAGGACCGCGACGTCGGCAGTGGTGAGGACGGCCGACGGGTCGTGGTGCCAGGAGCCGAGGGTGCGGCTGAGGATCGTCCAGTCCCAGTCAGGGGTCTGCTCCTGCGCCGCGGCGATGGTCGCAGCGGTGAACCCGTCACCGCCGGTGCCGGCGATCAGCACTGCGTGGCGCCGCCTGCGGGACGGGTGCGGACGCGCGGTGACAGGGAAGCGCGAGACGGCCCCGACCGGCTGGAAGCGGGCCGCCACCGCCGGGTCCAGGCCGGGCAGCATCCATGACGTCGCGCCGGGCGGCCACGCGCCGACCAGCGCGGTCGCCGCGTCGAAGCCGAGCCGGTGTGCAGGGTCCGTACGCCGACCGGGAGCCGTCAGCGCGACGACCGGGACCCCGTGCAGCCGCGCCAGCAGGCACACCTCGACGGACTGGTCCACCACCATCGCGGCCGGCGCCTCCCGCCCGATCCAGCCCGCCAGCAGCGACATCCGCTCGCGCAGGCCGGGGTCGCCGAGCGGGGCCCAGTGCAGGCGGTCGCCGACGCTGACGTCGTGCGCATCGGCATACGACGCGAGGGAGTCGTCCCTCGGCAGCTCCACCCACGGTCCCTCCCAACCGGCCGGACGGGCGAGCGAGGAGAAGCCGGTGACGGGGCCGGGCAGGTGGGGCGCCAGGGTCAGTGCGCGGTGGAGGTGACCGCTGCCGTGGTGGTGGATGTAGTAGCCGATCGGGCTCATGCGGCTTCCCGCTGATGGGCGAGGGAGCGGTAGAGCGCCTCGTAGCGGTCGACCATGCGGGTCAGCGACAGCTCGGTCACTGCGTGCTCACGGCAGCGAGCGCGGTCGAGGCGAGCGGCTTCCCCGATCGCGGCAGCGAGCCCCGCGACGTCACCGGGGCCGGCCAGTCGTCCGCACTGATCGGTCAGCACCTCGGGCAGGCCGCCGCGCGCAAAGGCCGCGACCGGGGTCCCGCAGGCGAGTGCCTCGGCCGCGACCAGGCCGTAGGGTTCGTCCCAGGCGGGCGTGACCACAGCGACGGCCGAGCTCCCGACGAGGGCGGCCAGGTCTGCGTGGTCCAGGTGGCCGGCATAGGTGGCGTCGGCGCCGAGCAACGGCTCCACGCACGTGCGGAAGTAGTGCTCGTCGAGCACGGGGCCGGCGAGCACGATCGGGATGCCGGCGAGGCGCGCGGCGGCGATCGCCTCGTGCGGTGCCTTCTCGGCGACCAGGCGGCCCGACCAGACGGCGGCGTCGCCGCCGGGCCCGACCGGCCACCGCGTCACGTCCACGCCGTTGGGGACACAGCTGCAGTCGGTGATCGCTGCCCAGGAGGCGGCCGTGAAACGAGAAACGGCCGCGAAGGTGCTTGCGCCGCGGTCGAGGCGCACGGCCGACTCCAGCCACCACAGGGGAGGCGTGTGGAGCGTGGTCACCATCGGCATCGGCAGCGCGGAGGCCATGGCCACCGGCAGGTAGTGGAGGCTGTTGTTGTGGAGCACGTCGAAGCGTGAGCCCTGGTCGCGAGCCAGCTCGAGCATCAGCGCCAGGTAGGCGTGGTGCTCGGCGACCTGCACCGACTGGGGGGCGTCGACGTCGAGGCGGCCGGTGTGGTCGGGCAGTGCGTCGACGGCCAGCTCGATCACGCCGAGGGCCGGGTCCGACCCGGGCGCTGCGAAGACGGCGACCTCGTGACCGCGGCGGACGAGCTCGTGCGCGAGGTGCCACGTCATCGACTCCAGCCCGCCCGTGAACGGCTCGCTGATCGGGAACCGGCTGTTGGCGACCAGGCAGATCCGCAGTGCCCCTCCCCGGGCACTCATCCGGCGAGGTCGCGATAGAGCGCCTCGTGGGCGGCGGCGACCTCCCTGCGCTGGGTGGTCCGCTCGTCGATGGACGCGCCGAGGCGGGGTCGCTCGGCATGCGCGTGACGGACGGCCTCGCGCAGCGACTCGGGGTCGAAGGCGTTCTCGTCGTGGACGTATGACAACGCAGGACCCTGCTCGCTGAAGTAGCCGCAGCTCGGCGCGATGACCGTCGTCTGCAGGTCCCGGCAGGCCTCGAGCCAGCCGGAGTGGGTGCCGAACCGGTAGGGGAGGACGGACACGTCGAGCGAGGCCAGATAGGCCCACAGCTGGGCGTCGGAGAAGAAGTCGTGGACCTGCAGCTCGATCCGGCCCCGGTCGGCCTCGCGCCGCAGGAAGCGCGACAGCTCGGCGTGGTGTCGGTCGCCGCCGGGCTCGAGGACGTCGCGGTGACCGTTGACCTGGAGCACCGCGTCGTCGAGCCGCTCGACCGTCTCGATCAGGGTCGGAAGGATCCGCATCGGGTCCATGCTGGCGCGCAGGCTCTTGAGGTGCAGCCCGACCCGGAACGGGCGCCGCCGCCACCTCGGCCGGACCGCCAGGGCGTGGGCCATGTGCTGGACGTCGACGACGTGGGGGTGGGGGATGACGTGGGCGTCGCGCCCCCAGCGCTCGCGGATCTCCCGGGCTGCGCCGGGGGTGAGGGTCACCAGCGCGTCGGCGGCCGGCACCAGGACGTCGAGCTGCTCGTCGTGCAGCCGCCGGTCCTCGTGGTGCGGGTTGCGCAGGTCGTGGACCGTGAACACGAACGGCGTCGAACGGGCACGCAGAGCCTCGGTGAGTGCGGCCAGGTCGCCGGGGTCGACGGCGTCGAAGCCGAAGTGGAGATGGAACACGTCCATCCGCGCGTCCTCGACCCAGCCGGGCGCCAGCATCACGGGAGGCCACCACGTGGCCCCCGCTGGTCGGCCGGGATCGAGCGGGTCCGGGTCGGCCAGGCGGCGCGAGCCGGCGCCGGTCAGGGGCGCGAGGTGACGGACATAGACGTGGCCCGAGGGGACGGAGGCGATCGTGAGCGGTCGTGCCCGGTCCCGCAGCCTGGGGCGCTGCGTGATGGTCATGTCGAGGAGTACCCAGCAGCACGGGAGGCATTCGTCCCCTCGCGCCGGCCCCTCGGCATACGTCGCATGGATGTCACCCGACCGGGAACCGGGTCTGCAGACCCCGACGACACCCGGCGACACCGAGAGGAACCCCGATGAAGGCAGTGACTTGGCAGGGACGACGTGACATGCAGGTGGTGGAGGTTCCCGACCCGGAGATCCAGGACCCGACCGACGTGGTCATCGACATCACCTCGACCGGCCTCTGCGGCTCCGACCTGCATCTCTACGACCCGCTGACGCCGTTCATGCAGTCCGGCGACGTCGTCGGCCACGAGCCCATGGGCGTGGTCCGCGAGGTCGGCTCGGCGGTCGAGACGCTCGCCGTCGGCGACCGGGTCGTCGTGCCGTTCAACATCAGCTGCGGGACGTGCTGGATGTGCAGCCGCGGGCTCTTCAGCCAGTGTGAGACGACCCAGAACCGCGACCAGGGCACCGGCGCCAGCCTGTTCGGCTACAGCAAGCTCTATGGCGCCGTGCCGGGCGGCCAGGCCGAGGCGCTGCGCGTGCCGTTCGGCGACACCCTGCCGATCAAGATCCCGCACGGCCCGACCGACGACCGGTTCCTCTTCCTCTCCGACGTGCTGCCCACGGCCTGGCAGGCGGTCGAATATGCCGACACCGACGAGGACGGCACCCTGCTCGTGCTGGGAGCCGGCCCGATCGGTGACATGGCGTGCCGGATCGCCAAGCACCGGGGTCTGCGGGTCATCGGCGTCGACTCCGTGCCCGAGCGGCTCGGCCGGCTGAGCGCCTATGGCGCCGAGACCATCGACATGTCACAGGTCGACGGCATCGGCGACCGGGTGCGCGAGATGACCGACGGGCGTGGAGCGGACGCCGTCATCGACGCCGTCGGCATGGAGGCGCACGGATCGCCGATCGCCGAAGCGGCCCAGAAGGCGTTGGCGCTGCTGCCCAAGAAGGTCGCGGAGAAGGTCATGCTCAACGCCGGCTCCGACCGCCTCGCTGCCGTCTACACCGCGATCGACGCGGTCCGCCGTGGCGGCACGATCAGCATCTCCGGGGTGTACGGCGGTGCCACCGACCCGATGCCGATGTTCCAGCTGTTCGACAAGCAGATCCAGCTGCGCATGGGCCAGGCCAACGTCCGCCGCTGGAGCGACGACATCCTGGCGCTGCTCCAGGAGGACGAGGACGTCCTCGGGGTGGAGACGTTCGCGACCCACCACCTCCCGCTCGAGGAGGCTCCCGAGGCCTACCGCAGCTTCCGGGACAAGGAGCGCGGCATGGTGAAGGTCGTCTTTACTCCCTGAATCTTGCACCACTGGTGTGGGGGGCGGATATTCTGGCGTCCCCCACACCATCACCCGCTTCTCGGGCCTCGTTCCAGGAGTGTCGCGTTGCCCAGTCCCGACGTCGGCGAGTTCGCCGCGATCGCTGCCGATCTCCACGCCGAGCCTGACGCGGACGTCACTGCCCGGAACATCGTCGAGCACGGCGTCGACATCGTCGCCCAGGCAGAGCACGTCAGCCTGACCATCGCCCTCGCCGGTGGCGGCCACACCACTCTGGCCGCGACGAGCGAGCTGGCCGAGAAGGTCGACATGCTGCAGTACGAGCTGGACGAGGGGCCCTGCATCCAGGTGGCCGACGGAGCGAGCTGGTTCTGCAGCGGTGACGTGACGTCGGATCCCCGCTGGCCCCGGTGGGGCCCCGCCGCGGGGGAGCACGGGGTGCGCTCGGTGCTCGCCGTACGCCTCGACACCGTCGACAAGAGCTCCAACGGTGCCCTCAACTTCTTCAGCACCCAGTCCGGTGCCTTCTCCGAGTCGGAGATCGTGGACGTGGCCCAGGTCTATGCGGTGCACGCCGCCAACGCCCTGTCCGCGGCCTGCACGGCGGCCGGGCTGCAGACCGCTCTGACCTCTCGCCACACGATCGGCCTCGCACAGGGGATCCTGATGGAGCGCTACCGGCTCGACCAGCAGCGCAGCTTCGACCTGCTCCGTCGCACCTCGTCGGTCCACAACATCAAGCTGCGCGACCTGGCGTCGACCCTGGTCGAGACCGGACAGCTGCCGGGCCAGCCGCCCTCGCCCGGCTAGGCGCCACGGCATCGTCGTCGGACCCCGCCCGTAGGGTGTGCGCGTGAGTCCAGGGGTCTTCAGCGAGCGCGGCCTCTTCGTCTGCTTCGAGGGTGGCGAGGGCGCGGGCAAGTCCACCCAGTCGCGCCTGCTCGAGCGCTGGCTCGTCGACGCCGGACACACCGTCGTCCTCACCTTCGAGCCCGGTGACACCGCCGTCGGCCGCTCCCTGCGCCAGATCGTCCTCGACCCCGCGACCGGCGACCTGTCCCACCGCACCGAGGTGTTGCTGTATGCCGCCGACAAGGCCGAGCACGTCGACACGGTCGTGCTGCCGGCGCTGGCCCGCGGCGAGGTGGTCATCACCGACCGCTATGTCGACTCGGCGCTGGCCTATCAAGGCGCGGGGCGCGACCTGGCGCTGGCCGAGGTCGAGCACGTCAACCGCTGGGCGACCGCCGACCTGCGACCCCACCTGACGGTCGTCCTCGACGTCGAGCCGTCCGCCGGGCTCGGCCGGTTCGAGGGCCGCGACCGGATCGAGGGACAGTCGCTGGAGTTCCACCAGCGGGTGCGACAGGGCTTCCTCGACCTCGCGGCCGCCGACCCCGACCACTACCTCGTGCTCGACGCCCGCGCCGCGGTCGACGACATCGCCGCCGCGATCCGCGAGCGGGTGGCGGGGATGCTGCCGTGAGCGCGCTCCAGGCGCCCTCGGTGTGGGCAGACCTCGTCGGCCAGCGACCGGTCATCACGGCCCTGCGCCGGGCCGCGGGGGGCGACGGGATGACCCACGCCTGGCTGTTCGTCGGGCCTCCGGGATCGGGTCGCTCCAACGCCGCGGTCGCGTTCGCGGCCGCGCTGCAGTGTGAGTCGGGGACCGGCTGCGGGACGTGCAAGTCGTGCCACACCGTCTCGACCGGCAGCCACGCCGACGTCCACCTCGTCCGCACCGAGAAGCTCTCCATCGGGGTCGACGAGGTGCGCGACCTCGTCCGTCGCGCAGCCCTCGCCCCGGCCGGCGACCGGTGGCAGATCATGATCGTCGAGGACTCCGACCGGCTGACCGACCAGGCGTGCAACGCGCTGCTCAAGGCGATCGAGGAGCCGACTCCGCGCACCGTGTGGCTGCTCTGCGCGCCGACCGTCGAGGACGTCCTGACGACCATCCGCTCGCGCTGCCGGCTGGTCGCGCTCACCACGCCCGCGGCCGCCGAGGTCGCCGACTTCCTGGTCCGCACGATCGACGGGATGAGCCCCGAGCTCGCAGCCAACGCCGCCCGCGCCAGCCAGGGCCACATCGGCCGCGCTCGCGCGCTGGCGACCGACGAGCAGACGCGCCTGCGCCGCCGCCAGGTCGTGCAGATCCCGTCCCGGCTGACCTCGGTCGGTGCGTGCATGCAGGCCGCGACCAACGTCAGCGAGATCGCCAAGGACGAGGCCGAGGCGATCACCTCGGGGCTCGATGCGCGGGAGAAGAAGGAGCTCGACTCGGCATACGGCGTGGTCGAGCGGGGTCGCCGGCCCCGCGAATACGGCCCGGCGCTCAAGGTGTTGGAGAAGGGCCAGTCGACGCGCGCCAAGCGGCGCGTGCTCGACGTGGTCGACCGGTGCCTGATGGACCTGACCTCGGTCTATCGCGACGCGATCGCGCTGTCGTTCGATGCCCCGGGGGCGCTGGTCAACGAGGAGATGCGCGTCGAGATCGAGCAGCTCGCGCGGGTGACCACGTCCGAGGAGCTGCTGAAGATGATCGATGCGATCTTCACCGCGCGCGAGCAGATGCTCGAGTTCAACGTCCCGCCGCTCTTGGCGCTGGAGGCCATGATGGTGTCCCTGAGACTGGAGAGCGGGCCGCACCGATGAAGAAGCTGTTGGTTGGACTGCTGGTCGCCGCCCTGGTGCTGGCCTCGGTCGGGACCCTGTTCGCGGTGGTCGCCAGCTTCCGGGACTCGGGCCGGGCGCCGAGCGACCCTGGGGCCGACGAGACCCCGTCTCAGTCGCAAAGTCCCGAGTCGGGAGCCACCGATCCGCCCACTCCGGAGCTCGAGCCCTTCTACTCCCAGTCCCTCGAGTGGGAGTCGTGCGAGGGGTCTCACGAGTGTGCGCAGCTCACGGTGCCGCTCGACTATGCCCAGCCCGACGGGGAGACGATCGAGCTGGCCCTCCTGCGGGTCCCCGCGACCGGCGACCGCGAGGGCTCGATGGTGGTCAACCCCGGAGGACCGGGAGCGCCCGGCAACGACTATGCCGCTGCTGCCGACCGGGTCTTCCGCGCTCCGCTGCTGCGGGCCTTCGACGTCGTCGGCTTCGACCCGCGCGGCACGGGCGAGTCCGCGCCCATCGACTGCCTCACCGACGAGCGGCTCGACGCCGTGCGCGCCTTCGACCCCGACCCGGACGACGCGGCGGAGACGTCGGAGTTCGTGGCTCTCTCCAAGGAGTTCGGCGACGGCTGCGCGCGGCTCAGCGGCGACCTGATCAACCACGTCTCCACGATCGAAGCAGCGCGCGACATGGACGTCCTGCGGGCCGCGCTCGGCGACGACCAGCTGACCTACTTCGGCGCGTCCTACGGCACCAAGCTCGGAGCGACGTATGCCGAGCTGTTCCCCGACCGCGTGGGCCGGTTCGTCCTCGACGGTGCCGTCGACGTCTCGCTCGACAACCGCCAGCTCAGCCTCGAGCAGGCGGCCGGGTTCGAGACCGCGCTGCGTGCCTATGTCCAGGACTGCGTCGACACCGCTGCGGACTGCTTCCTCGGCGACTCGGTCGACGAGGGCCTCGCGACGATCAGCGCCCTCCTCGACGACATCGACGCCGATCCGCTGCCGACCAGCGACGACCGGATGCTCCAGGTCGGCAACGCCTTCTATGGCCTGGTCATGCCCCTCTACGTCCGCGAATACTGGCCGCTGCTCAGCACCGCCCTCCGCTCGGCCCTCGACGGGCAGGGGCAGGGCCTGATGCAGCTGGCCGACATCTATGCCTCCCGGTCCTCCGAGGGCTATGCCGACAACAGTGCCGAGGCGATCTTCGCCATCAACTGCCTCGACGACCCCTCGGCCGTCACGGTCGAGCAGGTCGACGAGGAGATCCCGGCGTTCGAGGAGGCCTCGCCGACCTTCGGCTCGGTCTTCGCCTGGTCGCTGACCGGCTGCAGCACCTCGCAGGGCAGGACGACCGAGGAGCCGCTCACGATCGACGCCAGGGGCGCCGCGCCGATCCTCGTCGTCGGCACGACCCGCGACCCTGCCACCCCGATGAAGTGGGCCGAGGCGCTGGCCGCCCAGCTGAAGCCGGGCGTCCTGCTCCGCCGCGACGGTGACGGTCACACCGCCTACAACGCCGGCAACGAGTGCATCGACACCGCCATCGAGTCCTACCTCCTCGACGGCGACGTCCCGGCCGACCAGACCAGCTGCTGACGCAGCGGCCTGATTTCCGCCCCCGTCGGGGCTGGCGCTATCCTTCTCCAGTTGCCCGGCTGGTCCTGACTGCGCCGGGCAGCACGCCGCCTTAGCTCAGTCGGTAGAGCGAATCACTCGTAATGATTAGGTCGTCGGTTCGATTCCGACAGGCGGCCCACGTGATGTCTCCGGACATCGGAAACTCCCGGACCTACGACTGTGGGTCCGGGAGTTGTCATTTCGGGGGTCTGCGGGTGGGTCCCGTGGGCCTCCGGCTGGGCACCGGACTGCATCCCGACTGCCCACTGTGCCGGCGGGACGGGATCTTCGTGGCGTGCAACCTTTCGAGTCGCTCTCGGGTCGTGAGTGTATGAAGGAGACCAGGGCACGCGGAGCCGCGCTGAGCGGTCCGGCGTTGGTGGTCGGGCTGTTCTTGCTCCTGGGATCGGCCAGTTGCGGGGGCGGCTCGTCCGCTGGGTCTCGGTTCCCTGAGCCGCCGGCAACCCCCTTGGCCGCACTTCGTTCGATGCCGGCAGGCAGCGGCGCTGTCGATCTGGAGATAGAGCCGGGTAGGTACAGGATCCCCGCCTCCGAGTGGTCCGGCGCAGACTTCACGATCACGTTCCCGGAGGGCTGGACCGTCCAGCACGGACACGTTTACCACCAGAACCGCGAGGGGGGAGAGACAGCTGAGCTGTACGCCGTCGACGTCGACGAGATCTACACCGACTCCTGTCACGGTGCGGGGCAGCCCCGAGCGCTCGAACCCGGCGTGAGTGACCTCGTCACCGCGCTCCTCGAGCAGAAGGGTCCCGTGGCAACCGGACCGGTGGAGACGACGCTGGGGGCTACCCGGCGACTCGCATCGACCTCACGATCCCGAAGCGTCTCGACCTGGCGGACTGCCGCTTGGCCGAAGACGGCGTTCTCGGACTCCAGCTCTGGTACAACGCGCCAGCAGACAAGTACTTCGTGCTCCTGCCCCGGGGCACGGCGAGCATCTACATCCTCGACGTGGACGGTGACCGTCAGGTATTCCTGACACAGCAGCTTTCACCGACGCCGGAGGACCGTGCTGAGGTGCAGACCGTTCTCGACTCGATCCGCATCGGATAGACAAGCCCATGCGCGTGCAACCGTCCCCTCCCTACACCGATCTTGAGGGCATGAATGAGACCGACGTGCTGCGCGCCGTGTTCGAGACGTCGTACCGCCGGCTGGTCGGACAGCTGTACGGCGTGTGCGGCGACCTGAACGAGGCGGAAGAGGTTGTCGCGGAGGCGTTCGCTCGTGCTGTGCAGCACCACCGCACCTTCGTGCACCTCGACAACCCCGAGGCGTGGCTGCGCACCGTAGCTGTCAACGTGAGTCGAACCCGCGCCCGCAGGCGCCGGATGGCTGCCGTGCTGTCGCAGGACGCGCCCCGCCACCCGGCACTGGACGACAACCGGCTGCTCCTGGTGGCAACGCTCCGAAAGCTGCCGGCCGCCCAGCGCGAGGCGATCGCGTTGCACTATCTGGCCGACCTCCCGATCCACGAGGTCGCCGCGGCCACCGGCGTACCTGTCGGCACCGTCAAGGCCCGACTTTCCCGGGGACGCGCTGCGCTCGCCATACTCCTCGCTGACCAGCCAGACTCCAGCGAAGGGGCCCGTCATGGCTGACCTCGACCGGCTCCTGACTGCCGACATCTCCTACGCCGCGGCAGATGCGGTCGAGCCGCCCGACTTCGCTCCGATCGCGCACCGCGGGGCGCAACGTCGCCGGACCCATCGCCTGCTGATGGCAGCTGTTGCGACCGTCGTGATCACCCTCGTCGCGGTCGGGAGCTCGCTCGTCGTGGGGGAGCCGAGCACCTCTCCGCAGCCGGTGTCGCCGGGGCCCACGTCCAACACATCTGGCTCGATGCCCTCAGGTGAGGGTGCGAAGGAGCGGGCGATCGAGCCCGGTACGTATCGGATCCCCAGTTCTTCATGGTCGGCCTTGGACTTCACGATCACGTTCCCTGAGGGCTGGACCGTTCAGTACGGCAACATCTTCCACCACGAGTCCGAGACCGATGGGCTGGACCTCACTCTTGAGGCCGCCGTGGTCGATGAGATCTTCACCGACGCATGCCGCGGAGACGGCGTCGCCCAGGCGGTGGGCCCCCGGGTCAAGGACCTGGTCACGGCGCTGCGCACGCAACCGGGTCCGGCGGTCAAGCGTCCGGTGAGGACCACCCTGGGCGGCTATCCGGCGACCCGGGTCGACCTGAGAGTCCCCAGCGGTCTGGACCTGCGATCCTGCAGATTGGCGCTGGACGGCGGGCTCGCGCTCCAGGTCTGGTACAGCGAGTCGGCTGACAACTACTTCGTCCTCTTCCCCCGCGCCGTCGCGAGTGTCTACATCCTCGACGTGGGCGGCGAGCGTCAGGTCTTCGTGACCCAGAATCGCTCCCCCGATTCCCCTGCGGCCCGTGCGGAGCTGCAGGAAGTCCTCGACTCCATCCGCATCGAGACACAGGGCGCGGGTGCCTCACGCGCCAGTGCGACGACCCCCGAGGGTCCCCGTCAACACCCAGATACCTCCTGAAGAGGAGCGCAAGGCCATGATGACAATCCGCCGCCACCGTGCAGGCATCACCACCACAGCCCTCGCCGCGGCACTCGCCGCGGTGACGGCACTGGGCACCCCGGCAGTCGTTGCTGAGGAACCCGAATCCGCAGAGATCGCGCTGTCATGGCAGAGGGCCGCCCTGACAACGGTGCCGTTCTCGCCGGCGCAGGCGCTCTACCTGTCGTTCACCAGCACAGCCGTCGACCGGGCTGTCCGCAGGTCCCTGCAACGGGCGAGCTCGTCGGAGACCGCCGCGGTCGCCCAAGCAGCCCACGACGTGCTTGTCGAATACTTCCCGGCCGCCTCCGACACCCTGGACGCCAAGCTCGCCGACAGCTTGACCGGGGTTCCCGACGGTCCCGCTGAGACCCGAGGGAAAGTCATCGGGGCCGAGGCAGCCGATGCGGTCATTGCCTCACGACTCGACGACGGCCGAGACGATCCCTCGATCGTCTACTCCGCGCAGCCGGGTATCGGCGTGTGGGTGGATTCGCGCCCCATGGCCCTGCCCTGGTACGGATTCGTCGACCGGATCAGCGGGGGTCGTCCAGTCGATGTCGACGGACCGGACCCGGTCGGCAGCGCCGCCTACCGGGCCGACCTGGCCGAGGTCCGAGACGATGGTCGCGTCGGTGCGGACTCCGGGAAGGCAGCGACCGCCACGTTCTTCAACGTCGCGGGCTTCGCGCTCTACCGCAACCCGCTGATCGCCCACCTCCGCGCGCACCCGTTGAGCCTGGCTGCGACCACAGACCTGTTCGCGGACCTGGATCGCTCGACAGCCGAGGCCATGCGTCAGACATGGCGACTCAAGTTCACTGAGGGCTTCTGGCGTCCTACCGCGGCGATCACCTCGGAGGACGGCGATCCGCTGACGGAGCCCGTGCCCGGATGGACCTCGGTGCTGCCCGTGCCGCCCTACCCGGAATGGCCAAGCGGCCACGGCACGCTCACGGCCGCGTTCGCCGAGACGGTGCGCTGCCACTTGGGCGACATCCCCCTGACGATCAGTGGCGCCGGCACCCCGCGCACCTACGCCAGCCTGACGGCGCTGGAGCACGACGCCATGATGTCCCGCATCTGGGGCGGCATCCACTTCCGTGACGCCATGGAAGACGCATACCTGATCGGACACACAGTTGCCCGGCGGGTCTGCCGCGGCTGAGCCCGGCCCCATCCGGTTGTCCTCCTGTGAACTTCCACGCATCTGCGTGGAAGTTCGCCCGGGAGGGGGCGTCCCGCCCCGAACTTCCACCCACGTGCGTGGAACTTCATCGGCGTACTCGATGTCAGCCCCGATCCAGTCCAGAACACCGCCGCCCTCGGCCGCAACATTGAAGGCGGTTCGTCATGACCGAGGAGGTGGGCCTCGCGACTCAGGGCTACCGGGGAGGCAACCCTTCGCGTGGCTCTTCGCCCACCGGAGCGGCCGGCATCACGATCAGGAACGTGCTGCCGCGCCCCGGGGCACTGTCGAGGGCGATACTGCCGCCGGCGATGGTGACCAGCTGCTTGACGATGCTGAGCCCCAGGCCGGTGTGTGCCGCCTTGGTCGAGGCGGCATTGGGGGCTCGCGTGAACGGCTCGAAGACGAGCTCGTGGAAGGCCGGGTCGATGCCCACACCCGTGTCGCGGACTCGATAGACCAGGCTGAGGTCGGCGCTGGCCGAGGGTGTCGTGGTGATGGTGAAGTCGACGCTCCCGCGCTCGGTGTAGTCGACCGCGTTGCCGAGGACGTTCCCCAGGACCTGACCGAGCCAGATCGGGTGGTCCTTGATGCGTCGTGGCACGTCGTCGCAGATGTCGACCCGCAGCGTCAGGCCCTTGGCGCGTGCTGTCGGCTCGACCTGGGCGACCGTGTCGTGGATGAGCTGGTGGAGGTCGAACTCCGCCAGCTGCTTGGCCTGCCCTGCCGCTGCGAAGTCGAGGACGTCGTCGACCAGGGTGAGCAGCCGTGTGCTGGAGCGTTGCAAGGTGGCGACGAGCTCGCGCTCGGGGCCGGTGGTGGTCTCGGAGAGCAGGTCGACCGTGGCGAGGATGCTCGTGAGCGGGGTGCGCATCTCGTGGCTCATCCGCGCGACGAAGTCGGACTTGGCCTGGCTCGCGGCGACGGCGAGGTGGCGGACGACCTCGAGGTCCTGGGCGGTGCGGTTGTCCTCGGCCATCCCATAGACGCCGCGGATCTCGCCGGCCACGATCCACGGGATCGTGGTGACGCCCAGGTGGACGGACCCGCCGTCCTGGCGGCGGATCGGCAGCTCGATCCGCTGGGGGGTCCCGGCGAGTGCCTGGGTGAAGGCCTCGAGGGCCATCGGCATGTCGTCGGGCTCGAGCAGGTCGGCGAAGTGCATCCCGACCAGCTGCTCGGGCTCATAGCCACTGACCTCGCCGGCCGCGGGGTTGACCTCGACGAACCGCCCCTCGACGTCGAGGCCGAACACCGCGTTCGGGTGTTGCTCGATCAGTGCCTGATAGCGCGTCGCGACGTCGGACTCCTCGCCCACCGGGGTCGGCGGCGTCACTCTGGAGGAACCCGAGCGGTCCCCGGAGCTGGCGTTGGGCATACGTCAAGGTAGCCGAGGACCGGGCGCGCACGACGTCATTCGTCCGAGGTCTAGACAACTAGACAACGTGGCCAGGGAGTGCGGGAAGTGCCACTGTGAAATGTCTGCCGCGCCGCTCTCGGCCGGCCCGATCTCGGGAGGAACCGTGTCACATTCTCGGAACACAAGCGCGCCCCAAAACCGGCGAGGACGCCGATGTATGGCGGCGACAGCCGCACTGCTGATGACAGGCGGAGGGGTGGTCGGGCTCGCCTCGCCCGCCTCGGCCGCGATCCTTCCCGGCGGCGCCGCGGCCCTGGCCGCCGCGATGGACGGACCGGGCACCAACATCACCGGCGCCAGCTATGTCACCGTCGCCAACGCCGGCCAGAACGGGGTGGGGGACTCGACGCTCTCCAACTTCCCGCGCAACGGCCCACGTTCGCGGTCATGACCTCCGGGTTCGCCGCGTCGGCCGACGACCCCAACGCCAACGACCCCGACAGCGCCAGTGAGTTCGACGACAAGACCGGTGACCTGAACGGCGGCAACGTCCGCGGCAACACCGACTTCGACGTCTCGGTGCTGAAGGTCGACCTCGACGTCCCCGCGTCCGCCAACTGCCTCAGCTTCGACTTCCAGTTCTACACCGAGGAATACGCAGACTTCGTCGGAGGCGCGTTCAACGACGCCTTCATCGCCGAGCTCGACAGCAGCACCTGGGACACGAGCGGGAGCGCGATCACCGCGCCCGACAACTTCGCGTTCGCACCCGGCGGTGCCGTCGTCAGTGTCAACGCCGTCGGCCTCGGCGGCTTCAGCCGTGCCAACGCCACAGGGACGACCTATGACGGGGCGACGCCGTTGCTCTCGGCTGCCAAGCAGCTGACGCCCGGAGCCCACTCGCTCTATCTGTCGATCTTCGACCAGGGCGACCAGATCCTCGACTCCGCCGCGTTCATCGACAACCTGCGCGTGGGCTTCGTCCCGGATCCGGCGACCCAGTGCGTGCCGGGAGCCCAGGTCAAGCAGTTCCAGCTCGACCTCGCCCCCGCCAACGCCACCCTCGACACCGGCCAGCAGCACACCGTGACAGCGACCCTGCAGGACCTGAACGCGACGCCGCCCGAGCTGGCTGGTGCCGACGTGCTGTTCGAGGTCACCGGTGCCAACCCGGGGACCGGGACGGACACGACCGACGCAGCCGGTGAGGCGACGTTCTCCTACACGGGCAACAACGTCGGCAACGACTCGATCAGTGCCTGCTACGACATCGACGGGTCGGGGACCTGCGACGCAGGCGAACCGTTCGCCTCCGCCCAGGCCACGTGGACCAACGCGCCGCCGACCAACGACGCCGGGGGCCCCTACTCCGGCGACGAGGGCTCGGCCGTCGCGCTGACGGGGACCGCCAACGACGTCAACGCGGGTGACAGCCTCACCAACACGTGGAGCTACGCCCCGGTCTCGGGTGTCGACGCCGGCGCGACCTGCGCCATCGCCGACCCGGCCGACCTGACCACGACGGTCACCTGCACCGACGACGGGACCTACGAGCTGACCCTGACCACCTCCGACGGCGTCAACCCCGCCGTCACCGACACGGTCAACCTCGTGATCGGCAACGTCGCCCCGGAGATCGACTCGATCACTGCTCCGGTCGCGCCGGTGGCGATCACGACCCCCGTCGAGGTGACCGCGACATACTCCGACGCCGGCAGCAACGACACCCACACCGCTGTCGTCGACTGGGGCGACTCGACGACCTCGACGCCTGCCGCGTCCGGGGGCTCCTTGTCGGCCATTCACACGTATGCCGCCGCGGGGATCTACACGATCTGTGTGACCGTGACCGACGACGACGGGGGCTCGGACACCGAGTGCGCCGAGAACTACGTCGTGGTCTATGACCCGAGCGCCGGGTTCGTCACCGGCGGCGGCTGGATCAGCGCCGCTCCCGGGTCCTTCCCGGCCGACCCCTCGGCCAGTGGCCCGGGACGGTTCGGGTTCGTCTCGAAGTACAAGAAGGGCGCCAGCGTCCCGGACGGCAGCACCGAGTTCCAGTTCCACGCCGGTGACCTGAACTTCCACTCGTCGTCCTACCAGTGGCTCGTCGTGGCCGGCTCGAAGGCGATGTACAAGGGCACCGGCACCGTCAACGGCGAGGGCGGCTACTCGTTCCTCGTCTCGGCCGTCGACGGCGCCAAGACAGGCCCCGACAGGTTCCGGATCAAGATCTGGGACACCGCCTCGGGGACCGTCGTGTTCGACAACCAGATGGGCGGTGCCGACGGTGACGCCGCCGCCAACGCGATCACCCAGGGATCGATCGTGATCCACGGCTGAGCCACACGCATCGCAGCAAGCACCAGGGCCCGGCGTCAGGTGTGGCGCCGGGCCCTCAGGTGCATCGAAGGCTGGTCAGGGCACGGATCACCCGGATGGCTCGGGCGGCGCGACGACCTCCGCCGGCATCGTGATCCAGAAGGTGGTCCCGCGCCCCGGGGCACTGTCGAGGGCGATGCCACCCCCGCTGATGGTGACGAGCTGCTTGACGATGCTGAGGCCCGCGGCTCGGCCGGCCTCCTCCGAGGTGCCGGTGCCGGCTGTGAAGGACTCGAAGACGAGGTTGCGGGAGGCGGGATCGATCCCCATCCCGGTGTCGCTGATCCGATAGAGGAGATTGGTGTCGGCGTTCGCAGAGGTCGTCGTGGTGACGGTGAGCTCCACCTGGCCGGCATCGGTGTACTTCACCGCGTTGCCGAGCACCTCGAGGAGGATCTGGGCGGTCCACTTGGGATGGCCCCTGACGCGCTGCGGGACGTCGTCGTCGATGTGGACGCGAAGGCTCAGCCCCTTGGCCTGCGCGTCCGGCTCGAGCTGGGCGACCACGTTGCGGATGACCTGCAGGAGGTCGAACTCCTTGAGCGGCATCGTGTGGTCGCCGATGGCGGTGAAGTCGAGGACGTCGTCGATCATGCTCAGCAGCCGTTGGCTGGATCGCTGCAACGTGGTGACGAGCTCCTGGTCTGCGTCACTGCTGGTCTCGGCCAGCAGCTCTGCCGTGGCGAGGATGCTGGTCAGGGGGCTGCGCATCTCGTGGCTCATCCGGGCGACGAAGTCAGACTTCGCCTTGAGTGCGGCGACGGCGAGACGACGCGTGACCTCGAGGTCACCGGCCACGCGGTTGTCCTCGGCCACGCTGTAGACGCCCTGCACGACGTCGGCCACGATCCAGGGAATGGCGGTGACGGAGAGGTCGACGACCTAGCCGTCGGCACGACGGACAGTCAGCTTGAGCAGCTGCGGTCGGCCTTCGACCGTCTGGTTGAACGCGTCTGTCGCGCGCGCCCGGTCGGGGACGTCGATCAGCTCTGAGAAGTGCATCCCGACGAGCTGGCTGGTGTCGTAGCCGCTGATCTTCGTCGCCGCGGGATTGACCTCGACGAACTGGCCCGCGAGGTTGAGCCCGAACACCGCGTGGGGATAGCGCTCGACGAGGGCGCGATAGCGCTCATCGAGGGGGAGGCCCTCCATGACGATCGCCGGCGACGTCGGCGCAGGGGAGCCCGGGGGTCGGGAGTCATGCCTGCGCGCATGTGCAACGGTAGCCGGGACCAGCAGGGTCGTGGGCCACATCTTGGCCATATTTCGAGCCCTTGGCTCAGAACAGTCGCGGCACGAAGGACTGCTCGTGCATGGGCGTCCGGACATAGGGGATGTCCTTGACCTCGGGCAGCACGACGGGATCGGGAGCCACGTCCTCGTAGTCGAACTGGGCGAGCAGGTGGCTGATGCAGTTGAGCCGGGCTGCCTTCTTGTCGTCGGACGGCACGACCCACCAGGGCGCCTGCTTGATGTCGGTGTGCTGGAAGGTGGTGTCCTTGGCCATCGAGTAGCGGACATAGAGCTCACGCTCGGCGAGGTCCATGTCGGAGAGCTTCCAGCGCTTGAGGGGCTCGGCGTTGCGCGCCTCGAACCGTCGCTGCTGCTCCTCCGCGCTCACCGAGAACCAGTACTTCAGGACCACGATCCCGGACCGGACCAGCATCCGCTCGAACTCCGGGCAGCTGCGCAGGAACTCCTGGTGCTCCTCCTCGGTGCAGAAGCCCATCACCCACTCGACGTTGGACCGGTTGTACCAGCTGCGGTCGAACAGGACCATCTCTCCTGCGGCCGGCAGGTGCTCGACGTAGCGCTGGAAGTACCACTGCGTGCGTTCGCGGTCGGTGGGCTTGGGCAGGGCGACGATCCGTACGGTGCGAGGGCTGGTTCGCTCGGTGATCCGCTTGATCACTCCGCCCTTGCCGGCCGATCCGCGGCCCTCGAAGATCACCAGGACCTTCAGGCCCTGCGACTGGATCCAGTACTGCAGGAGCACCAGCTGCTCCTGCAGCCGCTCCATCTCGGCGTCATAGACCGACGTCCGCAGCCTGCCCTTGCTCGTGTAGCGCTCGTCGTGCTCCTGCTGCGGGGTCTGGCGCTCGTCCATGTCGTGTCGCCTCCTGGTGGCGCACCCATCGTCATACCGCGCGGCCCCGCGGGCAAGCACGGCTCGACCACCAGGTCGCCCGGCCGGCTCCACGCACGACCCTCGATGTTGAATGGGGGCTTGCGTGCACGGCCGACCGAGGGAGTCCTGATGAGCCAGATCATGTCGCGCCGCGACCTGGAGTTCCTGCTGTTCGAGTGGCTCGACACCGAGGCCCTCTTCGAGCGGAAGCACTTCGCCGAGCACTCGCGTGACGTCGTGGAAGACCTGCTGCGCCTCGCCGAGCGGGTCGCGACCGACCACTTCGCCCCTCACAACCGGGCGGCGGACCTGGCCGAGCCACGCTTCGACGGGACGTTGGTCGAGCTGATCCCCGAGGTGGAGCCGGCGCTGCGGGCCTTCGCCGACGCGGGCTTCCTGGCCGCCCCGCTGAGCCACGAGGCCGGTGGGCTGCAGCTGCCCTCATCGGTCTTCGGTGCCTGTATGGCGTGGTTCCAGGCCGCCAACGTCGGGACCTCGGGCTATGCGCTGCTCACCCTCGCCAACGCCAACCTGCTCACCGTGCACGCGAGCCCGGAGCTGGTCGAGCGGTTCGTCGAGCCGATGACCACGGGCCGGTTCTTCGGCACCATGGCGCTCTCCGAGCCCGACGCCGGCTCCAACCTGGCGGACATCACCACCCGTGCCGAGCCGCAGGCCGACGGCACCTACCGGCTGTTCGGACGCAAGATGTGGATCTCCGCCGGCGACCACGAGATGGGCGAGAACATCGTCCACCTCGTGCTGGCCCGCACCCCCGACGCCCCGCTCGGCACCAGGGGCATCTCGCTGTTCCTGGTGCCGAAGTATCTGGTCGCCGAGGACGGCTCGGTGGGGGAGCGCAACGACGTGGTGCTGGCCGGGATCAACCACAAGATGGGCTTCCGCGGGACGGTCAACACCGCCCCGGTCTTCGGGGACGGCGCCTTCACGCCCGGCGGACGGCCCGGGGCCGTCGGCCACCTCGTCGGCACCGAGAACCGCGGGCTGCCGGCGATGTTCACGATGATGAACGAGGCCCGCATCGGCGTCGGTCTCGTCGCCACGGCGCTGGGCTACACCGGCTACCTGAAGTCGCTGGCCTATGCCCGCGAACGGCTGCAGGGCCGGCCAGTGGGCGCGTCGCCGGACTCACCACAGGTGCCGCTCGTCGAGCACCCGGACGTGCGCCGGATGCTGCTGGCCCAGAAGTCCTATGCCGAGGGCGCGCTGGCCCTCAACCTCTATTGCTCGCGGCTCGTCGACGACATCGCGTCGCTCGACGACCCGACCGCGGTGGCCGAGGCCGAGAAGCTGCTCGGGATCCTCACGCCGGTCGCCAAGAGCTGGCCCTCGCAGTGGTGCCTGGCAGCCAACGACCTGGCCATCCAGGTGCTGGGCGGGGCCGGCTACACCCGCGACCACGACGTCGAGCAGCACTACCGCGACAACCGGCTCAACCCGATCCACGAGGGCACCCACGGCATCCAGGGGATGGACCTCCTCGGCCGCAAGGTGCTGATGGACGCCGGCGCCGGCCTGGCCGTGCTGGTGGGCCGGATGCACGCCACGGCGCGACGGGCAGAGGCCACCGGCGATCCCGCCGGCGTTGCGTATGCCGAGCAGCTGTCGGCATACGCCGATCGACTCGTCGAGGTGACGGGCGCGATCGGGGGACTCGGCGACCAGCGGTCGATGCTGGCCGACGCCACCGCCTATCTCGAGGCCACCGGCCACCTCGTGGTCGCCTGGCTCTGGCTCGAGCAGTGGCTGGTGGCGGCCGGCAAGGACTCGACGTTCCATGACGGCAAACGGGCGGCCACGCGCTACTTCTTCGCCCGCGAGCTGCCGAAGACCGGCCCCCTGCTCGACCTGCTCGCCGCCGGTGACCGCACCACCCTCGACCTTGACCCCGACGTCCTGTGAGCGAGCGCGGGCCGCGCGGGAATCCCCAGCCATGCTGCGGGGTTGCAGCCTGACGTGACCCAGGCCGAGGACTCCCGACGCGTCTCCATGCTCCTCGGGCTCCTCTTCGGCCTGGCCGGCATGGGCTCCTCGTCGGCGGCGCTGGTCTTGCCCCAGGTGGCGGCCGAGTTCGACACCACCGTCGGGGTGGCCGCCTGGACGATCAGCGGCTATGTCCTGCTGCTCGCCGTGTCGACCGCCGTCTATGGCCGGGTCGCCGACCTGGTCGGAGTCCGCGGTCCGCTGCTCTTCGGCATCGGCCTGATGACGACCGGCGCGCTGGTCGCGGCGATCGCCCCGACGTTCTCCGTGCTGCTCACCGCGCGGCTCTTCCAGGGCGCCGGCGCGGCAGCGGTCTCGACCCTCGGCGTCGCGGTGCTGAGCTCCCGCTATGACGGCTCGGTGCGCGGGCTGGCCCTGGGTCGGCTGGCAGCCGTGGCCGCAGCGGTGAGCGCAGTCGGCCCGCTGATCGGTGGCGTCGTCGAGCTCGCCTTCGGCTGGCGCGCGGTGATGGCGCTGCCACTGCTCGGAGCGCTCGTCCTCCCGGCCGTGTGGCACACCCTGACCAAGGAGGGCAGCGGCGCCCGCCTCGACATCCTCGGCGCCGTGCTCGTGGCCCTGACGGCCGGCGGCCTGATCCTGCTCGTGCAGTCACCCTCGACCGGGCTCGCGGTCGCCGTGACCGGAGTGCTGCTGATGGTGCTCGGGGCTCCGCTCGTCGCCCACTGGGTGCGTCGCAACCCGCACGGCTTCCTGCCGCACGAGGTGATCACCAACGGAACCGTGGTCCGCTCGGCTCTCGCCGCAGCGTCGATGCCGGCATCGTGGTTCGCCCTGCTGATCGGGGTGCCTGCGGTGATGGTGGACGCCGGCTGGCAGCCGTGGCAGGTCGGACTGCTACTCCTCCCGACGGCTGTGGTGGCCATGCAGGTCCCCTCGCGCGCCGGCCCCCTGCTCGACCGTCGAGGCGGTGCCTGGACGCTCGCTGTCGCAGGCGTCCTGTCGGCCGCCTCGCTGCTGACCGCAGCGCTCGCCACCGCTCTGGTGACCCTCACCGACCAGTCCTGGATCACGGTCGTGGCGTCGGTGATCCTGATGGTCTCGGTGATGCTGTGCGCGGTGTCGTTCGGCATGGGCCAGCCCGCGCTGATGGCGACGGTCGGGGACGCGGTCGAGGCCCACGTCCGCGGAGTCGCCATCGGTGTCGCCACGCTGATGTTCCTGGTCGGCGGCAGCGTCGGCTCGGCCGTGATCGCCGGTCTGGGCGCGCTGGTCGGCATCCCGATCAGCTTCGCCGTGCTGGCGCTCCTGCCAGTGCTGGCGCTGGTCGTCCTGGGGCCCGAGCTCAAGCGCGCGGCCCTCGTCTGAGGCTGCTTCAGGACGCGTAGTGCTCGGCGGACAGTGTGAGCTTGCTGAGATAGATCTCGACACCGTCTGGTGCGCTGAGCATGATGTCGGCGTCGTCGTCCTCCAGTCGGTGGGTCCCGTGCTGGTCGATGAGGTAGGTGAGGTGGTTGGGGGTCTGCCACAGGTGGCGGCCGGGGCCGACGACACGGCAGCGGTAGCCGCCGTGGGTCTTCCAGCGGTGATGGCGTCTTCGTAGCGGCCCGGAGTTGTGGGGGCCGGTCTGGCCGGGCGGGCCTTGGACGTCGTAGGGGGTGCTGTGATCGAAGTCGACGCGGTCGCGGGTCGCAGTTCGGGGTGAGAACGGGAAGACGTCGCCGCCTGTGAGGGCCCAGACGTGGTCCTTGAGCCTCTCGGGGTGCTCGTAGGCGTCGACCCTGGGCCGGTCGGCGAGGTCAAGGACCGGGGTGACGGTGAGGTCGCAGTGTCCGAGAACCTGGGCGAGCTGGGCCACGTCGATCGGGCCGACGCCCTCGATCCGCGCGACCCCGCGACCCGAACGGAGCGCGGTGTCGGTGAGGTGTACGAAGAGCTGTCCGCGACCGCGCAGTGCAGCAAGCCGTCTGGCGGGCAACGCGCAGAGCCGGTCGACGGTGTCGGCCAGGTGGTCGGGGGCCCAGGCCGGCTGCTCGCCCGGGTTCGGGTCGGTGTGGTCGATCAGCAGCTTGAGCAGGTCGACGGGGCGGGCCAGCCAGCCCATCGCGAGTGACCGGAGCTCGTCGCGGTTGTGGTCGTGGCCATGGGTCAACGTGAGGATGTCGGCGACGCGGTCGACCATCGCGTCGATCCACGCGCCGTCGCCGGCGGTGACGCGGGCGATGACGTGGCGATAGCCGAACTCGTCAGCGCGTGAGATCGCGACGTAGCGCTTGTGTCGCGAGATCTCCTGCTCTCCGGCGTGGGTCTCGGGGTCGGCCTCGATCACCTTGGCCCGGGCGAGCTCAAGCACGGTCGCCGGTGCGTGACCGGCGATCACTCGGGCGACCGCCCGGTCCACGATGTCGATAGCGTCGAGCAGCACGCCTCGGGAGATGACGGCGACCTTGCGCGCGACCCACGGCTCACAATCACCGGCGACCACGACCGCCCAGGTTCGGGGGAGGCGGTGCATTAGGTCCAGCGCGTCAGCCATCAACGCGCGGGTGGAGGCGGGGTGGGTCTCCCGCACCATCGCAAGCTCGGGGATCGCGTGGTCGCGCACCGACGGTGTGCCGTCTCCGCCCGGTGTGCTCATTGGGTCGCGCTCACGACGAGGGTGGCCGTTGCGCAGCGCCCACTGCGCTGCTCGCACCAGCTCGGCAACTTCAGCGCGGCGGCGTACGCCCAGCTCGGCTGCTGCAGCCTCGAGGAACGCCCGGTCGGACGACTCATCACCCGCCGTGCCCGCACCCGGCAGCACCGTCTGAGCGGTGTCCTGGGGGGATGGGGGCTGGGCCATGACTCATTATCTATCGAACAGGTGTTCGAGTCAAGGTTGAGTTCCAACTCAGAAGAATTTCCGCAAGTGTTCGCGGAGCGGCCCGTCGCACACGTACAGGTATGTCCCGAGCATGCCCCGCGTCAGCAGCACGGCGTAGATGTTGCGCACGAACTGCAGGATGTCGTCGTCGGAGTAGGAGATGCCGCGCATCCTGTTGTTAGTGGTGCCTCTCGGGTCGTGATAGTTCTCGCGGTCGAAATAGATGCGGTTGGTGTCGACGTCGTAGCGCAGGTCTTTGCCGATGATCACGCCCGCGTAGTTGAGGTCGTAGCCCTGGATCGTGTGGATGGACCCAACCTCGTCGATCGACGTCGGCGAGTTGACCCAGTCGACGTCGGTGGCGTTCCAACGAAGCTGCAGCCCACCAACGTGGATGTCCAGAGCGTTGGCGTCGTGCTTGCCCTTCCATGGCCACGCGAAGCCGGCGAGAAGTCGAGCCAGTCCCGTCTCCTCCTCCCGCGCGATGATGGCTTCGCGGAGCTGCTCCGGATCGTCGAAGAAGCGCAGGTCGTAGCCGACGAAGTTGCGGCGCACCTGTGTCGTGCCTTCCAGCACCCCTCGCACGTAGCCGACGTAGTCGTCGCCAGCTCGGACCCGCATCTGGGACGTGAGGGGATAATGGCGCCCGCTTCGTCTCACGACCTCAACGAGCTCGCGGGTAGTCTCGATGGGTAGGTCTGCCGGCCGGACGGCCTGCGCGCCGTCGAGCAGATAGATCTGGTGCCGACTCTGGTGGTCGATCCAGTCCAGCTGAGTGATGGAGGAATCGTCCTCGCCGAACAGCTTGATGTTGATGTCGGCGAACAACTTGTTGAGCGGGCCGGCCGCTTGGGCCGCGCGCTGGTTGAGGCGGTGAGCCTCATCGACGATGAGCAGGTCGAACCGCTGTGTGGCCCCACCGACCTCGAAGGGGCTGAGGACCTGCTGCGGTGACAACCCCGGCGTCTTGCGAAAGACCCTCCTGATGGATCGTCGGAGCGACTGCTGCGGCACGACCATCGCGACATTGAAGTCGACGAGAAGCTCCGGGTAGCCGGGGACGAAGAACTCCGACAGCAGTGAATCGCTGTCGGGTGGGCTCGTCACGTCGGCGTGCTTGATGTCCATCAGCAGTTTGGCGAGGAAGATGCCGACGACCGTCTTGCCGGTCCCGGGGGCGCCTTGGATGACGATGCGGCTCGATGCATTCGTCTGCAGGTCTTGGAACAAACCGCTCAGGATGTCGTCGACTGCGATCGCTTGGTCCTGGGTCAGGGCCTTGAACGGTGAAAGCTTGAAAAGGTCGGTGTTCTCGATCTCATGGATCGGTCGGCTGAAGGCACCGCGCTCGCGCAGTTCGTCGAAGATGTCGCGAAAAGTGTGGCGATAGTCCTCGCGCCGGTAGTAGTCGGAGTCGGTGATCCCGTGGTTGCCGTTGAGCACGTCGAACTGACCGTCGCCTGCGAACAAGCGAATGAGGAACGACTCCAGGTCCAGGCAGACGGACTTGTTGAAGCTGTCGTCGACGACGACTCGCGCGCTTGTCAGGTTGCTGCGTTGTGGAGATGCCAGATGCTGGCGAAACCTTGCTGCGACGTTGAGGGACTCCCCGACATAGATCTTCCCGGCACCGTCGAGGGTGTAGACCACGGGCCAGTTCCGGAACCGGGGCTCCAGCGGCGCCCAGGCTGCGAGCTGGTCTGCGTTGAACCGGACTTCCTCAATCCGGAAGCCGGTCATACTTCTCGCTCCGTCCACGCGCCTTCTCGACGGGATACTTGGCTCGCGTGACCTCGAGCTTGTCGAGCACCACCTGATCCAGATCGACCCCCAGACCTGCCGCTAGCAAGTGGCAGTAGGTGGCTATGTCGGCCAGCTCTTCCTTGACTCGCGCTACGTCTCCGCTGTCGGACCACTGAAAGCACTCGAGCAGCTCACCTGCTTCGATCGCGATGCTCTTGGCCAGGTTTTCAGGGCTGTGAAACTGCGACCAGTCGCGTTCGTCGACGAACGCGCGAAGCTGGTCACGGACGGATGGCGACATGTCAGCACTCTAGGGAGTGATCGCCGCGATCCGTGGGCGCTGGAGCATGTCAGCCGGCGACCCGCGGGACGCCCGCCGCCGACTCAGCCCCGCACCACGACCCTCGTCGAGCGCCAGGCCAGCAGCAGCACCCCGAGCAGCACGGCGTCGAAGGCAAGGAAGAGAACGCCCTCGGGCTCGTCATAGACGGGGATCTTCACCAGCGTGACAGCCACTCCGAGGGCGACGGCGAGGAAGCCCAGGCGGATCCGGCGGTCGGCCGGGAGGCCGGGGGCGAAGGCGACGGCGAGCTTGAGCACGAAGCCGGCCAGCATCAGCGCGACGACCGGCACGTCGACCCAGGGGCCGATCCACACGGCCTCCTCGGGGGCGATCAGGATGAAGTAGGTGGCGCCTGCCAGCCCGTTGATGCCGAGCAGGCCGGCGACGACACGGGCGGCCGTGAGGGTGTGGTTGCGGGGGCGGACATCGGTCCTGGTGGTGTCAGAGGTCATGGTCATGGCGCGACGCTAGGTCGGCGGGACCGCCCACCACATCGGGTCACGGGCTGGTCCGAGCTCATCCCACGGGTTGAGTCCGCCGAGGCCCGGATCGTCCTAGTCTCGGCCCCATGGCCAACGGATGGCGAGGCGTCGCGGGTCGACCCGACGCGCTGCTCGCTGCCGTCTTCGTCCTTGGGAGCCTCGCCCAGGTGGTGTGGCTGCAGCCGGTCCGGCCCCTGTCGTCGCCGTCGAACGACTGGTTCGGCCCGGTGCTCGCGGTCGTGTCGATGCTCCCGCTGGCCTGGCGGCGCAGTCGCCCGGCGGTTGCTGCGATCCTCGGCAGCTCGCTGTGGTGGGTGCCGACTGACGCCTTCCTGCTGCTGGGCTATGTCGCCGCGATCATCCTCTTCTACTCCCTCGGACGCTGGTGCCGGAGCCTGCGCCGGGGGCTGCTGGCCTGCGGGTGGGCCCTGACCAGCGGGACGCTGGGAATCCTCGCGATCGAGCAGGAGATCGGGCTCGCCGACCTGCTGCTCGGTGGCGATGCGCGACGGATCGGGGAGGAGCTGCCCGGCGCCCCGACGCTGCTCGGGGTGCTGGGCTTCTGGCTGCTCCTGCTCGGCTCCTTCACCGTCGGACGATGGCTGGCCCACCAGGATCGCGCGTCGGACCGTCGGGTCGCCGAGGAGCGCGAGGCAGCCGGACGCGAGGCCGCGAGCTCGGAGCGGGCGCGCATCGTCCGCGAGCTCCACGACGTCGTCGGCCACGAGGTGACGCTCATGTCGATCCACTCCGAGGCGGCGGCGCAGGCCCTCGAGCTCGCCCCCGATCGTGCCGCCGAACCCATCGCCGCCGTGCGCGAGACCGCCCAGCGCGCCGGCCGCGAGCTGCGCGCGATCCTCGACCTGCTCGGCGGCGGCGAGCTGGCCGTCGTCCCCGACGGTCGTGGCCTCGAGGAGCTCGTCGAGCGCGCGCAGCGACTGGGCATCGCCAACCGC
The DNA here is from genome assembly GCF_011300215.1 of Nocardioides piscis. Classification (NCBI taxonomy): domain Bacteria; kingdom Bacillati; phylum Actinomycetota; class Actinomycetes; order Propionibacteriales; family Nocardioidaceae; genus Nocardioides; species Nocardioides piscis. Next base: position 627,006 of record NZ_CP049866.1, on the reverse strand, counting down.
CTCGAGGTCACCGGCACGCCGTGGGAGGACGCCCCGCGCCACTGGCTGGCGGTCAACCGCATCGTCCAGGAGTGCCTCACCAATGCCGGCAAGCACGCGCCCGGCGAGAGGGTCGACGTCCGGGTGGACTGGTCACCGGAGGGCGTCGTCATCCGCGTCGACAACGCCGCCTCGGCGCAGGACGACACCGGGCCGGGGAGGGGCGTCCTCGGTATGGCGGAGCGTGCCCGCCTCCTCGGCGGGACCCTGACGGCCGAGCGGGTCGAGGGTCGCTTCGAGGTGGTCGCGCAGCTGCCGGCGGGCGGGGGGCGGGCGCGATGACGCGAGTGCTGCTGGCCGACGACCAGCCCATGGTGCGCAGCGGGTTGAGGCTGATCCTCGAGCTGGCGGGGGTCGACGTGGTGGGCGAGGCGGGCGACGGCGCCGAGGCGGCGTCGCTGGCGGCCGAGCTGCGGCCCGACGTGGTCCTGATGGACGTGCGGATGCCGGGCACCGACGGGATCGAGGGGACCCGCCGGATCGTGGCTGCGGCGCTCCCGACCCGGGTTCTCGTCCTGACGACGTTCGACCTCGATCAGCACGTCTATGACGCACTGCGTGCGGGCGCCGCCGGGTTCATGCTCAAGGACGCCTCCGCCCAGCAGCTGGTGGCCGCGGTCGAACGGACTGCGGCAGGAGAGGCGCCTCTTGCGCCGGCGGTGCTGGCCCGGATGGTCGAGCTCTTCCTGGAGCGGGCCCCGGTCGCCGAGCCCGAGCCGGTGCAGCTGGACTCGCTGAGCCCGCGCGAGCGCGAGGTGCTGGCCCTGATGGCGTCCGGCCTGACCAACGGCGAGATCGCCGCCCACCTCGTGCTGTCCCTGGCCACCGTGAAGACCCACGTGCGCAGCATCCTGGCCAAGCTCGACGCCCGGGACCGGGTGCAGGCCGTCCTGCTGGCCCACCGCTTCGGCATCACCGCCGGGCCCGACCCCGGCTAGCCCGAGCGCTTGGGCGAGAGGTCGCGCAGCAGGAGGTCCCGGCCGAGCTTCTGCTCCAGCTCGGCCACCTGGGCCAGCAGCAGCTCGGCGGCGGCGATGGCGTCGGTGAGCGCGTGGTGGGCCGAATAGCGAGGCAGCCCGAACCTCTTGCGTGCGGCATCCAGCCGCAGTGAACCGTTGACCTCCCCGTGCACGTCGGCCACGAGACGGTGCTGCAGCGCCAGGGTGTCGACGACCGTCAACGGGGGCGGGCGCCATACGTCGACAGGGTGGCATCGCCGAGGAACTCCACCTCGATCGGGGCGTGGTGCGCGAGCAGCACCCGGCCGTGCATCGCGGCGAACAGGCGGGGGAGCACGTCGGCCAGCGGGGCTGCGTCGGAGACCACGTCGTCGGTGAGGCGGTGCAGGGTGGCCGAGGAGCCGACGTCCACGTCGCCGGGAGGCCGGACCCGCAGCTCGCGGGCCTCGGAGAGCAGCACCCGTCCGTCGACCACCGGCACCCACCCCACCGACAGCAGGTGGTCGGCGCGCGGGTCCAGGCCGGTCGTCTCGATGTCGAGCGCGAGGAAGCCGACCTGCGACACCGGGGTCGTCTCGCGCGGTGGCGGCGCGGCGGCCAGCTCGCGCAGCGGCCCGGCGGGATAGTGCCCCGGGTCGCTCCGGCGGTGACGGAGGAAGGGCAGGCGCACCCTCATTCGAACCCCGGGGCCAGGCGGCCGGACAGGCTCTGCTGGGCGGACAGCACGATCTCGAAGGAGTCGCGCAGGTGGCGACGCTGGCGCTGGGTGAGGTCGGCGGGCGCCACGTTGTTGTCCGGCTGCTGGCCCGCACGGGCCTGGGCCGCCTGGTGGTGGAGCCTCAGGTAGGACATCAGCTCCAGTGCGTCGCCGAGCTCGGTGGCCATCTCGTGGTCGAGCACCCCGGCCGCCGCCGCGGCCGTCAGGCGGCGCCGCGTCGAGAGCGCCGGCGACCCGGCCCGCAGGGCGTGGATCCGGGCGAGCTGGACCACCGCAGCGATCGGACGCTTGATGTCGAAGGTGTCGCGGTGCTCCCCGTGCCGCTCGAGCACGAGGCCCCGGAAGAAGCCCAGCGGCGGCCGCATGCCGAGGGCCTGCCGCGACAGGTGGCCCAGCAACCGCGGGGAGGCCATGGAGACAGAGGCGAGGTGCACCTCCTCGGCCAGACGGCGATCGCCGACGAGGTGGCGCATGTCGTGGAAGATCGCCGCGTGCAGGACCGCGTCGGGCTGGGGCTCGCGCGACCACGCGGCGAACTGGTGGCGCCACTGCTGAACGGACAGGCGCCACTGCGCATTGGTGGCCATGACGTCGCCGGGGCAGCGCGGCCAGCCGCACCGCTCGAGCGTCGAGGTGACCCGCTCCGCCAGCTCGGCGAACCACGCGTCACCAGCGTCGTCGGTCTCGGCACCCAGCACGATGGCGTGGTCCTGGTCGGCGGTGAACCCCTCCTCCTCGCGGGCCGCCGAGCCCAGCACGACCCAGCTGTAGGGCACCGGCGGCGGGCCGAGGTCGGCCTCGACGAGGGTCACCACACGTCGGCGTACGGCGTCGCCCAGGGCCGTCGCCACCCGAGCGATGTCGGCGGCCGTCACGTCACGCTCCACGAGCTGCCCGAGGACGGCACGGATGCCGTGCGCCTCGGTCACCAGTCCCGACAACGTCTCCTGGCCGCCGATCGAGGCGGCGAGATAGACCGGGTTGGCGTTCTCCAGCCGGACGAGGTCCGTGGTGGTGACGAGGCCGAGCGGTCGTCCGGACTCGTCGACGACGGGCAGGTGGTGGATGTTGCGGCTGACCATCTCCAGCAGCGCCTCGAAGGCCAGGGCGTCGACGGGCACGGTGACGGGTTCGGGTGTCATCACCGACCGGACCCCGCTGTCAGGGGGGAGGCCGGCGGCGAGCACCCGGGTGCGCAGGTCGCGGTCGGTCACGATGCCGCGGAGGGTGTCGTCGTCGGTGACGAGGATGCTGGACACGCCCGCCCCCGACATGGTCCGTGCGGCCTCCGCGACGGTGGTCGTGAGGCCGGTGGTCACCGGCTCCCGGGTCACCAGGTCGCCGACCCTCGTCCCCAGCACGGTGCTGCCGGACGTCGCCCGCTGCAGGTTGTTGATCGCGCGGGACAGTCGCGCGTGGTGAGTGGCGGCATAGAAGGTCGCGAAGTCCGGGTGGTCGCGGGCGAGCTCGTCGAAGGCCTCCTGCTCGAGCACCAGCAGCAGGGTGTCCTCGACAGCGGTGACGCGGTAGCGGGTGGGTCGATGCTCCAGCAGCGAGCTCATCCCGAACGCCTCACCCGTGCCGACCCGGTCGATCAGGTCGCCGGTCTCGTCGCAGACCTCGACGGCGCCGGACCGGACGACATAGAGCCCGTCGCCGCGATCCCCGACGTCGAGCACCACGTGCCCCCGTCGTGCATAGCGCAGCGTGCACCTCCGCGGCAGCCGGTCCAGCGCCACGGCCGGGAGCGCGTCGAACGGCGCGTGCTGGGCCAGGAAGTCCCGGACCTCGGCGAGCTCGACATCCATGCCGCCATGGTGACACCGATCGGCCGCCCGTCGTCCGCCCGACCTGATCGAAAATGCCACCGAACGCCCGCGCGAAGCGCACAATGGTGTATGCCGACAACCTCGATCCTCCCGCCCGACCCGGAGACGGTGGCGACGCTGGACGGGTTCCTCGTCGGTAGCGAGTCGGTCGCTGCGGCGCTGGTGGGTCGCGACGGCGTGATCGTCGAGGCGAACGGCGCACTCGCCCGCCTGACGGGACCCGCGTCGTCGATCCACGACACGGTCGTGCCTGCCCAGCGCGGGATCCTCACCGAGCTCGTCGCCGGGGCGGGGCCGCGATGGCACTCGGCCCAGGCGGGTCTCGTCCGCCCGGACGGTGACGTGGTCGACTGCAAGATCTGGGCCGTCAGCCACCACGAGCGCATCCTCGTCCTTGCCGAGCCGCTGCGAACGCCGGCCGAGAAGCTGAACACGCTCCTGCTCGACCTCAACGACGACCTGCTCAAGGCCCGCCGCGAGCTCGCCGACGGGAACAGGCGACTGCGCGAGCTCGACGAGCTGAAGAACAAGTTCCTCCACGCGTCGAGCCACGACCTCAAGCAGCCGCTGATGGCGATCCTCGGCTATACAGAGCTCCTCGACGAGGACGACCAACCGGCACAGACCCGACGGATGGCGCAGATCATCGAGAAGAACGCGCGGCGCGTGACGTCGATGATCAACGACCTCGTGGGTGCCGCCTGGGTCATGACCGGTGCGCTGGAGCTCCAGCGGAGTCGGGTCGACGTGGTGGCCCTGGTCCGGACGGCGGTGGAGGGCATCCATCCCGCTGCCCAGGCCGGCTCGGTGACCGTCACGCAGAGCGGCATCGAGTCCGCGGAGGCAGAGGTCGACTGCGGCCGTGTGCTCCAGATCCTCGACAACCTGCTCTCGAACGCCGTGAAGTATTCGCCCGACGGTGGACACGTGAGCGTCGACTGCGCGCTCGCAGGGGAGTCCCTGACGGTCACCGTCACCGACACCGGCATCGGGATCCCCGTCGAGGAGCAGCCCCGGATCTTCGAGCGGTTCTTCCGAGCCTCGACCGCGGTCGGTGGGGGGATGGACGGGACGGGACACGGGCTCGCCAACGCGCGCGCCTTCAGCGAGGCCCACGGGGGTCGGCTCACGTGCTCGAGCGAGCCGGGGTCCGGCTCCACCTTCACCCTGACGCTCCCCGTCCTGGCCGACTGAGCACCCGATGAAGAGAGAGCTTGCCGCAGAGATCGGCCGCGCTCGTGACGCCGTCGCGGGCGACGACCTCCGCCTCCACATCGATTTCGTGCAGACCGCGGTCGAGCAGGACGACCCCCACCTGTTCCGCGACTACGCCCTGTGGTGCCGCGACCTGCCCGGTTCGCGTGGGGTGGACGCGGTGACCTTGATCGGGTCCCTCGAGACGATCCGCGCAGAGCTGACGGGTCGTCTGTCTCCTCCGGCCGCGGAGGCAGCCCACGAGGCCGTGTGCGCAGGCATCGACGCGCTCTCCGCAGGGGAGGCCTCACCCTGTGCCAAGGACGCCCCGCACTCGCTTGCCTGCCATCTCTATGTCGCGGCGGCGGTCAGCGGACGCCGCGAGGCGGCGCTCGCGATCGTGCGCGAATCGGTCGGGGACGCCGAGTCGCCGGTGGAGATGTATGTCGAGATCTTCCAGAGCGCCCTCTATGAGGTGGGTCGTCGCTGGCAGACGGCGGGACTCACGGTGGCGGAGGAGCACATGGCCACGGCGACGACCCAGTTCATCCTCAGCGTGCTCCACCAGGAGCGGCCACGGACGGCCGGGCGCCGGGGAACTGCGGTCGTCACCGGGGTGTTCGGCGACCAGCACGTCGTGGGTGCCAACATCGTCGCCAACGTCCTCGATGCCGACGGGTGGGACGTGCGATACGTCGGGACCAACCTTCCGATCGACGACATCGTGGGGGCGGTCAGCAGCACGCAGGCAGACCTCCTGGCGGTCTCGGTCACCAGGCCCGAGTGCGTGGACGCTGCTCGTGAGCTGATCGACCGCGTTCGCGACATCGGTCCGACCCCGCCCCGGGTCATCGTCGGCGGTGCACCGTTCAGGGAGGACCCGCTGCTGTGGCGAGCGGTCGGTGCCGATGGATTCGCCGCTGACGCGCGAAGTGTCGCGGACGTCGCCGTGGCTGGCACGGCGCAGGGCTGAGCACCGGCGTCCGGCGGCAATCCCACCGAACCGCGGACAGGCCGAGCCGTGGCCACCGATGCTTGGCGGGTGCCTCCGGAAACTTCACTGCCTGACCCTGCGGACATCCAGGCCCAGGACCTGGGTCCACGGGTCTGGTGGATGTATGTCGCGCTCGACAGTCCCCGCACCGTCACCGAGCTGGCGGCGGAGTCCGGTCTCGCCGAGTCCTCGGTCAGGGCGCATCTGCGCACCCTCGGCAGGTTCCCTCTCGTCCGGCAGTCGCCGGATGCCGGCCAGCAGGGCACCTACCTGCAGGCGGTCACCCTCTCCGAGGCGCTGCGAGAGCAGGTGGAGGCCAAGGTGGCGAAGGCTGGGATGGCGCTTCCCGCCGCGTCCGCGACCACCCAGTCCTCTCCACGAGTCATGCCGCCGCCGGCGCCGACCTCCGGGTCGGGTGCCAGCCGGTCGGACGCGTCGGCGTCGTCACGACGCACGTGGCTGTGGGTGGCCGCGGTCGCGAGCTGCGTCCTGGGGCTCGTCGTGTTCCTCCAGCTCAGCCAACCTGACGACGACACCGGGACCGAGCGCCCGACCACCGCCGAGACTGCGACCCCGACCCCCTCGGCCAGCACGCCCACCCGACCGCGGAGGCGTCCGTCGCGGACGCCGACGGCCGAGGCGCCTCCGCCGGCGCCCGCCAGCAACACCTCGCTCGACGAGAAGGCAGACAGGCTGGCTGCCATCTACGGCTACACCCTGGCCTCCGACCCACCCGGGACGGGAGCGGGTCTGGCCCAGACCACCTGCAGTCGTGCCGCGGACGGGTGGGACTACGAGGAAGCAGTCGCCGACGACATCTCGGTCGGTGCGCCGGAGTCGGTCGCTGTCGACTGGAACTCGTTCGTCTACGAGGAGTACTGCCCCGCGTACTAGTCAGGGGCGCCCTCGGTGCGGAGAGCCGGCAACCAGGCGGGCGGTGGCGGCGTCGTACTAGGACACGGCGACAGCCGAACACCCCACGTTCGAAACGAGCCCGGACATGCCCCTGCGACGCAGTCTCCTCGGCGGCACCTCGGCGCTGGTGCTGTCCGCGGCGCTGCTGGGCGGGGCGAACCCCGGAGCAGCCGGCGACGACGCAGCCCCAGAGCTCCCCGCCAGCACCTCGCTGGTCACCGACGGCGGCCAGCAGGTCAGGTTGCAGGTGCTGCCCCAGGTCGTGCAGCAGGGTCCGCGGGTCGCCGACCCCGACACGGCCAGGGCGGCCCTCACCGCCACGGTCGAGCCGGTCCGTGTCGGGCGCCGGATCAGGCTCCAGGTGCAGGTCGGCACCGCGTGGACGTCCGTGGCGATCGAACGGCAGGACGCCCGGGGCCGGGTCGAGTTCGCTGCCCCCGCGGCACGCCGGGGACAGCCCCTGACCTACCGGGTCAAGGCCGCGAAGATCGGCGGCCTCGCGGCGGTCGAGAGCGGCACGGTCAGCACGTCGCGGTGGACGACGCCGACCTGGACCGACGAGTTCTCCGGCACAGCCCTTTCTCCCGACTGGAGCTTCCGCGGCCTCGACTACGAGGAGGACAGCCTCCGCCGGTGCTCGAAGGCCGGCGTCGAGGCCGTCCGGGTCGCACGAGGCGCCGTACGCCTCAGCGTCGTCAAGGACCCCGCCCGGACCACGAAGTGCAAGGCGCGCAAGGACGGCAAGGTCGTCGGGAAGTACGCCTACCGCCTCAACGGCCACATCGGCACCCAGGGCGGCTTCGACTTCACGTATGGCGTCGCTGCCGCCCGCATCAAGTTCCACCGCTCGCGTGGTCAGCACGGCGCGTTCTGGATGCAGCCGGTCAGTGGCAACTACCCCGGCAGCCCCGGCCACGAGATCGACATCATCGAGTACTTCGGCGACCACCACCCCCGTGGCGGCCTGACCAGCTTCATCCACCGCTACGAGGACGGCGTCGAGGTACGGCGCGGAGCTCGCGTTGCCAACTTCGGCTCGTTCCTGGCCGGCAGGCGTGACGGCTGGTCGAAGAACTTCCACGTCTTCTCGGTGGAGTGGACGCCCCGGCTGCTGGTCTTCCGCATCGACGGCCGGGAGACCGGCCGGATCCGGGGCGGCATCTCCAGCGTCGCCCAATATCCGATCCTCAGCCTGCTGGCGTCCGACTACGAGATCCCGCACATGCGCGACAGGCAGCTGCCGCAACACATGTATGTCGACTGGATCCGGGTCTGGGAGACCGGCTCCTAGCCACGGCGACACCAGAGAGCCGGGGAGGCAGAGAAGTGGCCCCCGACCTGCGTCGGGGGCCACTCTCACGCAACAGCCGTCGTGACTGCGGCTATTTCAGCGAGATGTTCACCGTGCGGTTCGCGCCGTCGCCCAGGTCGACCCGGAGCTGGTAGGTCCCGCCGCTCAGTGTCTTCGTGCTGAGGTTGAAGACGTACTGCCCGCTCGTGGCGTCGTAGCGGAACAGGTTGCCGGTGGTGGCGCTCGAGGTCGAGATGGCCTCGAGGACGGTCCCGGTGGCGCCCGATCCGATCCGCTGCAGGTAGAGATGGGCGGAGAGGTGGCTGATCCCTGCACTCGCGCCGGTCAGCTGGAACTTCGTCGGGACGGTGCTGCCGAGCTTGAACAGCGAGCTGCCGTCGGCGTTGACCGGCTGGAGGACGTTCGACCAGGCTGCCGTGACCGTGACGGTGAAGCTCTCGGTGCCGATGTTGCCGGCCTCGTCCTCGGCCGTGCAGGTGACCGTGGTCGGGCCGAGCGGGAACGTGCTCCCCGAGGCCCTGTCACAGCCGGCCGCAACGGTGCCGCTCACCGTGTCGGTGGCCGTGGGTGGGGTGTAGGTCACCGCTGCGCCGTTGGCCGACGTGGCGGTCGCCGTCCTGGAGCTCGACACGGTCAGGCTCGGCGCCGTGGTGTCCTCCACCGTGACGGCGAAGGTGTTGTCCCCCAGGTTGCCGGCGCTGTCCCTGACCGAGCACGTCACCTCGGTGGTCCCGAGGGGAAGAGTGCCTCGGAGGGCCGGTCGCAGGTCGCGGTCAACGGCCCGTCCACGTCATCGGACGCCGTGACGCCGATGTAGCTGACGCGCGCGCCCCCCGGACCGGTCGCCTCGGCTGTGATGTCGGCCGGGACGACGACGGTCGGCTTGGTCTGGTCCTGCACCTCGATCGTGAAGGTTGCTGCGCCTTGGTTGCCGGCTCCGTCCGTTGCAGTGCAGGTGACGTTCGTGCTGCCGAGGCGGAAGGTGCTGCCCGAGGCGGGCGTGCAGGTCACGGGGAGACTCCCGCTGACGCTGTCGCTGGCGCTCCCTCCGGTGTAGACGACGTTGCTCGCCCCGGTGGACGACGTGTTCCCGACGACCAGGTTGGCAGGAGCCTGCACCTCAGGAGGTGTGGTGTCGACGACCCTGACCGTGAACGAGTTGGTTCCCCTGTTGCCGGCGGCATCGGTCGCCGTGCAGGTCACCGTCGTGGAGCCCAGGCCGAAGACCGTGTCCGAGGCCTGGGAGCAGGTCGGGTTCAGCGGGCCGTCGACGATGTCCTCGGCGCTGACGTCGCCATACGCGACACGCGCGCCGGTGGGACCGGTCGCCTCGGCGCCCGTGTCGTCGGGGACCCGGACGGTCGGAGCCGTGGTGTCGCGCACCGTCACGGTGAAGCTGTTGGTGCGGGTGTTGTCGGCCGCGTCGGTCGCTGAACAGATCACCGTCGTGGTGCCGAGGGCGAAGGTGGACCCGGAGACCGGCTCGCAGGTGGTGCTCACCGGACCGTCGACGGCATCCTCGGCGGAGGCGCTGAACGAGACGCGTGCTCCCGCTGCTGAGGTGGCTTCCTCGGTGATGGGCTCGGGCACCGTGATCGTCGGGGCCGTCGTGTCCTCGACGGTGACGGTGAAGGAGCTGTCGCCGACGTTGCCGGCCGCATCCTCGGCCGAGCAGGTCACCTCGGTCTCGCCGAGGGGGAACGCCGTCCCGGACGCCTTGTCGCAGGTCGCGTCGACAGGTCCGTCGACGTCGTCGTGCCCAGTCGCGGCGTCATAGGTCACGAGGGCGCCATCGGGCCCGGTCGCCTCGACCGTCACGTTGGCGGGAACCGTGACGATCGGCTTCGTGACGTCCTGGACCTCGACGCTGAAGGTGGCTGTGCCGGTGTTGCCGGCCCGGTCGGTCGCCGTGCAGGTCACGGGCGTGCTGCCCAGGGAGAACCTGGTTCCGGACGCCGGCGTGCAGGTCGCCGGGACGGTGCCGTCGACCAGGTCGATCGCCGTCGCCTCTTCATAGCTGACGGTCGCAGCGTCGTTGCCGACCGTGATGTTGGCGGGTGGCGTGACCACGGGGCCGAGGGTGTCGGTGACCACCACGTCGATCGGGGCGCTCACGCCGGTGTTGCCCGCCTTGTCGGTCGCCGAGCAGGTCAGCGTGGTGGTGCCGACCGGGAAGCCGTCGCCTGGGGCGTGGACGGTGCCGTCCGCGCTGCGACAGGTGACGGGGCGGGTTCCGTCCACCGCGTCGTAGGCGCTGGTGGCGAAGGTGACGTTCGTCAGCCTGCCGCTGGCCTCCGTGGGGGAGGGAGCGTCCGCAGTGACCAGCGGCCGGGTGGTGTCCACGATGCTGTAGGTGGCCGACGCGGTGGCGGTGAGACCCTGGGCGTCGCTGTAGGTGCAGCTCGCAGTCTGGCTCCCGAGCCCCTCAGCGGCCCGTGGGCCGGTGATGGCGCCCAGGCTTGCGTCGAAGGCGCTGTTGCCGTCCTCCTTGTCGGTCACCGAGCACCCGGCGACCGGGACGTTGCCGAACTCGTAGGGCGAGCCGCCCGTGACTCGCGTGACGGACACCGCCGGAGCAGTGTTGACCACCGCAGGCTTGGTCACCGTCAGCGTGAAGGTCGCGCCGCTCGTGGTGTACGTGCCGCCACCGGCGTCGGTCACCGACACCGAGATCGTGTAGGAGCCGGGCGTGCTGGAGGAGAAGGCGAAGGACTGGGTCGTCCCGCATCCCGTGAACTGCCGGGTAGCGGGAGATACCGTCACTACTGCTGGCTTGATCACCGTCAGGGTCGCGGGTGTGTCGTCACCGGGGTTGCAGCTGTTCTGCGTGTCCCCGTCCTTGTTGCTGTTCTCGTTCTGGATGCTGTAGCCGATCGTCGTCGTGGTCTCCCCGGCGATGACCGTCGGGCTACCGCCCGCAACCACCGTGTTGGACACGATGTCGGCGTGCGCGGCGGTCGGCATCGCCAGGACCGCGAGTGCGCCTGCCGTGCCGAGCGCAAGCGCCCGCCGTGACTGCCTCCAGGTCCGGGACACTGCGACCGGACCGATCGTCGTGCTCGAACAGTTCCTCAACAACCCCATGACGTGCCCCTCAGCCCCAATGTCGGCCGACCCCCGTGGGCCGGCCCTACCAACAGGGTTGGTCCCGTCGTCGCGCAGCGGTAGTGGTGTGGGCGTTCAGCCACCTAAACGCTGCGTTCAAACCCCTAAACGCCGTTACGACCTCGACCCGTGCAGTTTCAACTATCCGTACCTAGACTGCGGCAATGACGCCCGAGTCGGGCCTGAGACGTTCCGAGGTGACTCCGCGCCCGGGGGAGCCCCCGGTATGGCGCGTGACGCTGGCTGGGTGGGCCGTGGGGCTGGCCGTCACCCTCGCCATCGTGGCGATTCCCTCCTTCGTGTTCGGGTTCCGCAGCCCCTCGCTGCACCTGGTCCTGGACACGGTCGACGCCTGCGTGGCGCTGCTGGTGGCCTACCTCCTTCACGGCCGATACGTGCGGAGGGGCCGGTTGCAGGACCTCCTTCTCTCCCAGGCCCTGGTGCTGCTGGCGATCGCCGGGCTGGGGCTCAGCTATGTCGCGGACCTCGTCGGCGACTCGTCGCCCGGCACCTTGGACGTGTGGTTGCCGCTGGCCGTCCGCGTCGTCGGCGCCGTGCTGGTGGTCGCGAGTGCGTTCACGGGCGGACGGATCCACCGAGTGCCCCTGCTGCAGAGATGGCCGGCGATCCCTGCCGTCGTGGCGGTCGGGCTGGTGACGGTCGTCGTGACGGGGCTGGGGGATCGGCTTCCGGTCGCCCTCGACATCACCCAGCTGCCGTCCTCCGCGCATCGCCCGCTCCTCGAGGGTCACGTCCTGCTGCTCACCGCTCAGGCCTGCACGGCGCTCTGCTTCCTGGCCGCATCCATCGCCTTCACCGCCCAGGCGGCGCGCCACCACGACGAGCTGCTCATGTGGCTCGGGCCCGCGTGTGCCCTGGCGGGCTTCGCGAGGGTCAACTACGTCTTGTTCCCCTCGATCTACACCGATTGGCTCTACACCGGCGACGTGCTCCGCACCAGCTCCTACCTCCTCCTGCTGGTCGGAGCACTCCGGGAGATGCGGCAGTACTGGTCGAGCCACGCCCAGGTGGCGGTGCTCGCCGACCGCCACCGGCTCGCCCGTGAGCTCCATGACGGGGTCATCCAGGAGCTCACCTTCATCCGCGGGGAGGGCCGGGCGATCCCCGCGGACATCCCTCAGGGGACCTTGATCGTCGACGCGTGCGACCGCGCCCTCGACGAGGCGAGGTCTGCCGTCCAGGCACTCGCTCATGCGGGCGACGACCCGTTGAGCCTGACGCTGCACCGCGGGGCCCGGCAGGTGGCGGACCGCTATCAGGTGAGGATGGAGGTCGAGCTCGACGACTCGGTGACGGCCGACTTCGAGCAGAGGCACGCCTTGCTGCGCATCGCACGGGAGGCGGTGTCCAACGCGGCGCGTCATGGCAGGGCCGCGTGCATCACGCTGCAGCTCGCACAACGAGACGGGCGACGACGCCTGGTCATCACCGACGACGGGCAGGGCTTCGACGTCGAGGCCGCTGTGGGAGGCGCCACGGGCTACGGCCTGATCAGCATGCGTGACCGCGCCCGGGGTCTCCCCGGCGAGGTCAGGGTCGAGTCGTCACCCGGTGCCGGAAGCATCGTTGAAGTCACATGGTAGGCCTCGAGAACTGCGTCCGGGTCGTCATGGCTGACGACCACGCACGCATGCGGGCGCGCATCCGGGCGGCCCTCGAGGCCGACGGCTGCGAGGTCTGTGGTGAGGGTGCGACAGCGGACGAGGCGATCGAGCTGGCGACGCAGCACCGCCCGGACGTGGCCCTGCTCGACATCCACATGCCGGGCAGTGGGATCCACGCGGCGAAGGTGATCAGTCGTGACCTGCCACAGACAGCGGTCGTGATGCTGACCCAGTCAGGCGACGACGAGGACCTGTTCGACTCGCTGCGAGCCGGGGCGTCCGGATATCTGCTGAAGGACGCCGACCCCGCGTCCCTTCCCGGTGCCCTGCGCGGTGTGCTGGCCGGGGAGGCCGCGATGTCGCCGAGCCTCGTCACCAGGGTCCTTCGCGAGTTCCAGGGGCCGAGGAGCCGGTTCGTCCTGAGACGGTCGTCGGCTGCGACCAAGCTCAGCGAGCGGGAGTTCGAGGTGATGGAGCTCCTGGGCCAGGGCAAGTCGACCGAGGAGGTCGCCCGTCACCTGTTCGTCTCGCCGACGACCGTGCGGGTCCACGTCTCTGCAGTCCTGCGAAAGCTGCGGGTCCGTGATCGTGAGAGCGCGTTCAAGTTGCTGCGGGGCGACGGCGACTGAGGCCACCATCGCTGCCAGCCATCGCGAGCAACGAGGTCGCAAGAGCCCCGGTCTCGGCCAGGGTGAGCTCACAGCCACCGATGAGGACATAGGGGCCGTCCTCGATGCCGGTGTCGGGCTGCACGGACATGCACAACCGGGCCATCATCCCGTCGGCGACCACGACGGGTTCGCCGGTGTGGAGCCAGTCCTCCTCGCCCAGGCGCACGCCGTGCTCGACGACGCACCAGGCCGGGCATGCGGGCGAGACGTCGTGCGAGTCCTCCCAGGACGCGAACCGGGTCACGTGACGACCTCCGCATCTCCGCCGGTGCTGCAGCGACCCCCGGCCCCGACGCCGGGGAGGCCCGGACCCGAGTGTCCGAAGCTGATGGAACGACTCTAGGCGCCGCCGGACGGAGAGGGCTGGAATCTTGCGTTCAATTCCCTAAACGCCCGGCGGGCCCCACGTCAGCTGGGCTTCGGCGCCCCCTTGCGCGCATAGCGCATCCACGTGATGACCACGCACATCACGGCCCAGACGATGCCGATGGAGAAGAACAGTGTCGGCCCCAGGGTGGTCACGCCGACGCCGAAGAAGAACGGCCCGAAGGCGGCGATCGCCGCGGTCCAGCCGATCACCCCGCCGGCCTGTCGCCGCTCGAAGATCATCGGCATCTGCTTGAACGTCGACGCGTTGCCGATCCCGGCGAAGAGGAAGATCGCGAGCATCCCCCACAGGAACTGGTCGAACCCGCGGTCGAGGGAGGCCGCCGAGCTGGTGTCCGGGGTGAGGGCCGGGATCGTGACGGCGATGGAGACGATCAGGCCGAGACCGGAGACGAGCGTCCAGATCGCGCCACCGGTGCGGTCGGTGATCGGAGCGAACAGCACGCGAGCCCCCGCTCCCACCAGCGGACCGAGGAAGACGAACTTGACCACGTCAGGCACCGCATAGTCGTCCACGAGGACCTGCGCCTCCGCGCCGGTGCCGGAGACGATGTCGGCGTTGCCGACGCCGTACAAGTTGGCCATCAGCAGGCCGAACTGCGCGGCCAGCCCTGCGAAGGTGCCGAAGGTCATGATGTAGAGCAGCGTCATCAGCCAGGTGTCCCTGTTGGCGAAGATGTCGAACTGCTGGCGGATGTTCGCCGTGACCGGCACCGACTTGAGCATCGTCCAGGCGAGCACCGACGCGAGCACCATCAGCGGGATCCAGATGAACGCGGCGTTCTGGTACCAGACGTCCTGCGCCGGCTTGCCCGGCATCGAGATCGTCTGGGTGCTGCCGAAGAACGCGAGCGCCGAGAAGCCGATGAAGTATGGCGTCAGCAGCTGCACCGCGGAGACACCGAAGTTGCCCAGGCCAGCCTGCAGTCCGAGCGCCGTGCCCTGCTTGGACTTGGGGAAGAAGTAGGACGTGCTCGGCATGAATCCCGAGAACGCGCCACCACCGATGCCGGCCAGGAACGCCAGCACCATCAGCTCCCAGTAGGGCGCGGTGGGCTCCTGGACCCGCACACCCCAGCCGAGCGTCGAGAAGATCAGCAGCAGCGAGGTGACGGTGACCATCTTGCGGGTGCCCATGATGGGTGGCAGGACCATCCAGACGAGCCGGAACAGACCCGCGGACAGGCCCGGCATCGCGGCCATCCAGTAGAGCTGGTTGTTGCTGAAGGAATAGCCGAGCGGGTTGAGCTTGGGGATCAGTGCGCTCGGGAGGAACCAGGCCACGAAGGCCAGGAACAGCGCGAACGTCGTGACCCACAAGGTCCTCCACGCCAGCGGCTTGTCCCAGGTCTCGGCGTTCTCGGGATCCCAGGACTCCAGCCATTCGCCACCGGTGCGTGGCTTGCTCTCGGTCTTCATGCAAGGGCCTCCTCAGGCTCGGGTCGGGTCGGGCTCTCCATGTGCCTGGCCAGGTCGGGGGACTCGTCGTGCAGCATCTGCACGACCGTCCAGTGCATCCATGCTGCGCAGGTCGCGGTCAGGATGAACAGCACGAAGAAGGTGCTGGACGGGAAGCCCGACCAAGCCTTGGTGTAGGCGAACAACGGCGGCAGGAAGAATCCGCCGAGGCCACCGAGCATCCCGACGAGGCCACCGACGGCGCCGACGTTCTTCGGGAAGTACTCCGGGATGTGCTTGAAGACCGCGGCCTTGCCGACGCCCATCGCACACCCGAGGGCGAAGACGACGACGGCGAACGGGACCAGGCCCAGGTTGTAGGCCAGGTGCTGGGTCTCGCTGCCGTCGGCGTGGCTGATGACGATGTGGCCGTTGGGCATCATCAGCAGGCCGGTCGTGAGCAGCATCGCCGCGAACGTCCAATACATCACCCGGCGCGCCCCGAAGCGGTCGGAGAGGTGACCACCGAAGGGCCGCAGCAGCGACGCGGGGAAGATGTAGGTCGCCGTGAGCAGCGCCGCGGTCTGCAGCGACACCTGGAAGTTGTCGATGTAGTAGGTCGGCAACCACGCCGCGAGTGCGACGTAGGCACCGAAGACGGCGACGTAGTAGAGGCTGAAGCGCCATACGCGGACCTGGCGCAGCGGCTTGACCTGTTCCCGGAGCGGCTGCCCCGTGCCGGGGGCCTGGTCCTGGCTGGGAGTGCCGAACCACACCAGGGCGGCCATCACGAGCAGCAGGACCGCGTAGACGACCGGGACGAGACGCCAGCCGCCCTCGACGAAGCCGAAGTAGGTGACACCGGCGGTGCCGGCGATCAGCGGCGGGCCGATGAACTTGGTGACCGAGGCGCCGACGTTGCCCGCACCGAAGAGGCCCAGCGCGAACCCCTGGCGCTCACGCGGCTGCCACGTCGAGTTCCACGCGATGCCGGAGGAGAAGGAGTTGCCGGCGAAGCCGACGAGGAAGGCCAGCACGATGAGCATCGCGTAGGAGTCGACGCGGGAGACAAGGTAGGCCGGGATGGCCGTCGCCACCAGCAGGAAGGTCATCACCTTCCGGCCACCGATCCGGTCGGTGATCATGCCGGTGGGCAGGCGCCACAACGACCCGTTGAGCGCGGCCGCTGCGATCACCCACGACAGCTGGACCTCGGTGAGACCGAACTCCTCCTGGATCGGCTTGCCCAGGATGCCGAACATCAGCCACACCGCGAACAACAGTGTGAAGGCGATCGTGGAGAGCCACAGCACGCGGTTGCGGCCGTCGGTCGACTGGTTCATCTGGTTCTCGCTCCTGGGTCGTGGGACGCCTGCGGTCCTTGCCGGATCCTCGCGAAAATTACGACCCGCCGACACCCTTCACAGCATCGGAGGGACCAAAGTCCCGAAGGGTCGGGACCTTGTCCTGCAAGAGTGGAGGCACAGTGGATCGTGGCGCGATGCTCCCCTACTGTCGGCGTTGGGGACTCAAGTCCACGTCGTCCCCACCCGCGACCCGGAGGCCACGTATGAGTCTGGAAAACCCGCTGTCGACCGCACTGATCGGCACGCGCAGGTTCTTCACCAAGGCCGAGGTCAGCGATGACCTCCGCACCCTCCACAAGGAGGGCGGCCGCGAGGGCGACGTCTTCTATCGCGACCGCTGGGCCCACGACAAGGTCGTCCGCAGCACCCACGGTGTCAACTGCACCGGCTCGTGCTCGTGGAAGGTCTACGTCAAGGACGGGATCATCACCTGGGAGGCGCAACAGACCGACTATCCCAGCGCCGGTGCCGACCGTCCCGAGTACGAGCCGCGCGGCTGCCCGCGCGGGGCCGCCTTCTCCTGGTACACCTACAGCCCCACCCGCGTCCGCTACCCCTACGTCCGCGGCGTGCTGCTGGAGATGTTCCGCGCCGCCAAGCAGAAGTACGGCGACCCGGTCGTCGCGTGGGGCTCCATCGTCCAGGACGAGGAGCAGGCGCTCGCCTACAAGAAGGCCCGCGGCAAGGGCGGCCTCGTCCGCGCGTCGTGGGACGAGGTCTCCGAGATCGTCGCCGCCGCCCACGTCTACACCGTCAAGCGCTGGGGGCCGGACCGGATCGCCGGCTTCTCGCCGATCCCGGCCATGTCGCCGGTCTCGTATGCCTCGGGTGCGCGCTTCCTCGAGCTCATCGGCGCACCCATGCTGTCGTTCTACGACTGGTATGCCGACCTGCCCAACGCGTCGCCGCAGATGTTCGGCGACCAGACCGACGTCCCCGAGTCGGGCGACTGGTGGGACGCCGGCTACCTCATCATGTGGGGCTCCAACGTCCCGATGACGCGCACCCCGGACGCGCACTGGATGACCGAGGCCCGCTACCGCGGCCAGAAGGTGATCGCCGTGGCACCGGACTATGCGGAGAGCGTGAAGTTCGCCGACGAGTGGGTCACGACCGCACCGGGCACCGACGGCGCTCTCGCGATGGCGATGGGGCACGTGATCCTCAAGGAGCACTTCGCCGACCAGCAGACACCGTTCTTCGCCGACTACAACAAGCAGTACACCGACCTGCCCTACCTCATCTGCCTCGACGAGGCCCAGGACGCTGACGGCGCGACGGTCTTCCGGCCGGGCAAGTTCCTCGTGGCCGGCGACATCGACCACACCGAGGGTGGCAGCGAGAACGCCATGTGGAAGCCGGCCGTCATCGACGCCGGCACCGGTGAGGTCCGCATCCCCAAGGGCGCCATCGGCCACCGCTTCGGCGACGAGGGCCTGGGCCAGTGGAACCTCGAGATGGGTGACATCGACCCGGCCCTGACGATGTATGACGGCGTCCGCGAGTCGGTGGAGGTCGAGCTTCCGCGCTTCGACGAGCCCGACGGCAAGGTGCGGTTCCAGCGTCGGGGCGTGCCGGTGGCTCGCGTCGGCGACCGCCTGGTCACCACCGTCCTCGACCTGCTCCTCGCGCAGTACGGCGTCGCCCGCGACGGCCTGCCCGGCGAGTGGCCGAAGGACTACGACGACCCGTCGCTGCCCGCGACCCCGGCGTGGCAGGAGCAGCACACCGGCGTCCCGGCCGCCCAGGTGACGCGCCTGGCGCGGGAGTGGGCGCAGAACGCCATCGACACCGAAGGTCGCGGGATGATCCTGATGGGGGCAGGGATCAACCACTGGTTCCACTCCGACCAGATCTATCGCGCGATCCTCCTGCTGACCACGATCTGCGGGACGCAGGGCCGCAACGGCGGGGGCTGGGCCCACTACGTCGGGCAGGAGAAGATCCGTCCGATCATGGGCTTCCAGCACATGGCCTTCGCCCTGGACTGGCAGCGTCCACCGCGGCACATGAACCAGACGGCCTACTGGTACGTCAACACCTCCCAGTACCGCTACGACACCTTCAGTGCCGACGACCTCGACGCCGGCACCGGCATCTTCAAGGGCAAGAGCGTCATGGACCTGCTCTCCCAGTCGGTGCGCCTGGGGTGGTCGCCGTCCTACCCGACCTTCGACCGCAGCAGCCTGGTCCTGGCCGACGAGGCCGACGCAGCAGGCATGGAGGCCCCGGCCTACGTCGCCCAGCAGCTCAAGGAGGGCTCGCTCAAGTTCGCGGTCGAGAACCCCGAGGCGGAGGAGAACCATCCGCGGGTGCTGTCGTTGTGGCGCTCCAACCTGCTGGGCTCCAGCGCGAAGGGCAACGAATACTTCCTTCGCCACCTGCTCGGCACCGACAGCGCCGCCACGGCCAAGGAGGCCCCGAGGACCAGCGGCCGCAGTCGGTCGTGTGGGCCGACAAGGCCGCCGAGGGTCGCCTCGACCTGTTGATGACGATCGACTTCCGGATGACGAGCAGCACGATCTTCAGCGACGTCGTGCTCCCGGCCGCGACGTGGTACGAGAAGCACGACCTCTCGACCACCGACATGCACCCCTTCATCCACTCTTTCAACCCCGCCATCGCCCCGCCGTGGCAGACCAAGTCGGACTGGGACGCGTGGAAGGTGATCGCGAAGCGGTTCAGCGAGCTCGCCGCCGAGCACCTCGGGACCCGCAAGGACGTCATCGCCAAGCCCCTGTGGCACGAC
Organism: Nocardioides piscis; assembly: GCF_011300215.1. NCBI lineage: Bacteria > Bacillati > Actinomycetota > Actinomycetes > Propionibacteriales > Nocardioidaceae > Nocardioides > Nocardioides piscis. The sequence goes on along the minus strand of NZ_CP049866.1, from coordinate 607,744 downwards.
ACCCCCGAGGCGATGGCCACCGAGCACGGCGTGGTCAAGGACTGGCGGCTCGGTGCCGACCACCCGGACGGCTGCGACCCGATCCCCGGCAAGACGATGCCGGTGATCGCGGTCGCGGAGCGGGACTACGCCGCGATCTACGAGAAGATGACGACGATCGGCCCGCTGCTGGAGAAGGTCGGCATGCTCACCAAGGGCGTCTCCTACGACGTCAAGCGTGAGGTCGAGATCCTGCGCCAGCGCAACGGCGTCCAGCACGGCGGGGCGGGCGACGGCCAGCCCAAGATCGAGACCGACGTGCAGATGGCCGACGCGATGCTGCACCTCGCCGGCGTCTCCAACGGCCACCTGGCCACGCAGGGCTTCCGGTTCCTGGAGAAGCGCACCGGCACCAAGCTGGCCGACCTGGCCGCCGAGCACGAGGGCAAGCAGATCACCTTCGCCGACACCCAGGTCGCGCCGGTGCCGGTGATCACTTCGCCGGAGTGGTCGGGCTCGGAGTCGGGTGGCCGGCGCTACTCCCCGTTCACCATCAACATCGAACGCCACAAGCCCTTCCACACCCTCACCGGGCGCCAGCACTTCTATGTCGACCACGACTGGTTCCTCGGGATGGGCGAGATGCTGCCTGTCTACCGACCACCGCTGAACATGACCGAGCTCTTCGGTGAGGCGCCGATCGGTGAGGAGAACGAGCTGGGCGTGTCCGTGCGCTACCTCACCCCGCACAACAAGTGGTCCATCCACTCCGAATACCAGGACAACCTGTTCATGCTCTCGCTCTCGCGCGGCGGGCAGTCGGTGTGGGTCTCGGACCGCGACGCGGCCAAGGTCGGCATCAAGGACAACGACTGGATCGAGATGGTCAACCGCAACGGCGTGGTCGCTGCCAGGGCGATCGTCAGCCACCGGATGCCGGAGGGCACGGTCTACATGCACCACGCACAGGACCGGCTCATCGACGTACCCCTGACCGAGCGTGACCGCAAGCGTGGCGGGATCCACAACAGCCTGACGCGGATCCTGATGAAGCCCAACCACATCGTCGGCGGCTATGCCCAGCTGGCCTACTTCTTCAACTACATCGGGCCGATCGGCAACAACCGTGACGAAGTGACGATGATCCGCAAGCGGACTGCGAAGGTGGAGTACTGACATGCGAGTGATGGCACAGATGGCCATGGTCATGAACCTGGACAAGTGCATCGGGTGTCACACCTGCTCGGTCACCTGCAAGCAGGCGTGGACCAATCGGGCCGGCACCGAGTACGTCTGGTTCAACAACGTCGAGACCCGCCCCGGGCTGGGCTATCCGCGGACCTACGAGGACCAGGACAAGTGGGAGGGGGGCTGGGTCCGCAAGGCCAACGGCCGGCTCGAGCTCAAGGCCGGTGGGCGGATCAAGAAGCTGCTGAGCATCTTCTCCAACCCCAAGCTGCCCTCGATCAACGACTACTACGAGCCGTGGACCTACGACTACGAGACGTTGACCAACTCGCCCCAGACCGACACCTTCCCGGTGGCGCGTCCCAAGAGCCTGATCTCGGGCAAGGACATGAACGTCGAGTGGTCGGCCAACTGGGACGACGACCTCGGTGGCTCGATGGAGCACGCGTCGCGCGACGTGATGCTCAAGGGCATCGAGGACAAGGTCAAGTTCGAGTTCGAGCAGACCTTCATGTTCTACCTCCCGCGGATCTGCGAGCACTGCCTCAACCCGTCGTGCGCCGCCTCGTGCCCCTCGGGCGCGATCTACAAGCGCGAGGAGGACGGCATCGTCCTGGTCGACCAGGACCGCTGCCGCGGCTGGCGCATGTGCGTCTCGGGCTGCCCCTACAAGAAGGTCTACTTCAACCACAAGACCGGCAAGGCCGAGAAGTGCACGTTCTGCTATCCGCGCATCGAGGTCGGCATCCCGACCGTATGCGCGGAGACCTGCGTCGGACGGCTGCGCTACATCGGCCTGATGCTCTATGACGCGGACAAGGTGCTCGAGGCGGCGTCGGTCGAGAACGACCACGACCTCTACGAGGCCCAGCGTTCGGTCTTCCTCGACCCTCGCGACCCGGAGATCGAGCGGGCCGCTCTCGACGCCGGTATCGCGCCCGACTGGATCGAGGCGGCCAAGAAGTCGCCGGTGCTGAAGCTCATCACCGACTACAAGGTCGCGCTGCCGCTCCACCCGGAATACCGCACCATGCCGATGGTCTGGTACATCCCGCCGCTGTCGCCCGTGGTCGACGTCGTCAAGGAGACCGGAGAGGACGCCGAGGACCAGCGCAACCTCTTCGCCGCCATCGACACCCTCCGGATCCCGGTGGAGTACCTGGCCAACCTCTTCACCGCCGGCGACCCCGTCCCGGTCGACATGGTGCTCAAGAAGCTCGCCGCCATGCGCTCCTACATGCGCGACATCAACCTCGGCCGCGACCCCGACGAGTCCATCGCCGAGGCGGTGGGGATGACGGGGGAGGAGATCTACGAGATGTTCCGGCTCCTCGCCATCGCCAAGTACGAGGACCGCTACGTCATCCCTTCTGCCCACGCCGAGCAGGCACACTCGTTGGAGGAGCTGGCCACCGAATGCGCGGTCGGCGACTACGGCGGGGGGCAGCAGGACCTCTTCGGCGAGGGCTCCGGCTATCCCACCCCGGTGGCGGTGGAGAACTTCCGGATGCTGCAGGACCGCCAGACGTCGGACACCCTCGCCACTCCCGAGGACAAGACGTCGCGCGTCAACCTCCTCAACTGGGACGGCAAGGGCACGCCCGAGGGCCTGTTCCCGTCGCGGAAGGACGACTGAGGTGGCGCGCTGGCGGCGCAGCGAGCGGGAGAGGGCCTCTGCGGGCCACCGCATCGACGTCTCGCAGCGACAGCGGATCTGGGCTGTGTGCTCGGCGCTCCTCGACTACCCGACCCCCGAGCTGGTCGACTCCCTCGACGACCTCGAGGCGCTGGTGGCCGACAACAAGCACCTCGCCTCGGTGTTCGCGCACTTCCGCAGCCACGACGTGCAGACCCTCCAGCAGGAATACGTCGCGACGTTCGACCACACCCGCAAGTGCGCCCTCTACCTCACCTACTTCGCCTTCGGTGACACGCGCCGGCGAGGCGTCGCGCTGGTCCAGTTCAAGCAGGCCTACCGCGAGGGCGGGGTGGAGTGGGACGAGACCGAGGGCGAGCTGCCCGACCACCTGTGCGCCGTCCTGCAGTTCGGTGCGACCGTCGATGCCGACATCGCCTGGAAGCTGCTGACCGACCACCGGGCGGGAGTCGAGATGCTGCGCCTGGCCCTGTCGGGATGGCGCAACGACGACGGGACCACGGGATCGCCGTGGGCAGGCGCGATGCTGGCCCTCTGCGAGACCCTGCCCGAGCTCAAGGGCGAGGAGGTTGACGCCGTACGCCGTCTCGTCGAACAGGGACCGGCGGCCGAAGAGGTCGGGCTCGACGGCTATGGCACCGACCCCGCCCTCGCGCCAGGACAACCGGCCATCATCGCGCCCGCAACCATCCCCGTAGGAGCCCCAAGATGAATGTCTTTCTGTGGGTCATCGTCCCCTATCTGTGCCTGGCGACCTTCGTCGTCGGACACGTGTGGCGCTACCGCTACGACAAGTTCGGCTGGACGACGCGCTCCTCGCAGCTCTACGAGGACCGGATGCTGCGCCTGGGCTCCCCGCTCTTCCACTTCGGCATGCTGGGAGTGGTGGGTGGCCACGTCATCGGCCTCCTCGTGCCGGAGTCGTGGACCGAGGCGGTGGGCATCACCGACGAGATGTATCACCTCGTCGCGATGGTCGGCGGCCTGATCGCTGGGCTGATGGCTCTGGTGGGCATGGTGATCCTGATCTATCGGCGACGCACCGTCGGCCCGGTGTTCTCCGCGACCACCCCGATGGACAAGGTGATGTATGTCTTCCTGGGCCTGGCGATCGTGCTGGGCATGTGGAACACGGTGCTCGGCGCGACCGGGCTCGAGCACTACAACTACCGCGAGGGCGTCTCGGTCTGGTATCGATCCTTCCTCGCCTTCCAGCCCCAGCCCGAGATGATGGCGGAGTCGCCGATCGGCTTCCAGCTGCACGCGCTGGTCGCCTTCGGACTCTTCGCGCTCTGGCCGTTCACCCGGCTGGTCCACGTCTTCTCGGCGCCCGTCGGCTATCTCACCCGGCCCTACATCGTCTATCGCTCACGAGACGACCAGGCGCTCGGCAGTGCCCGTGCGCGACGCGGTTGGGACCGGGTGGGTTCCTAGATCCGGTCGGGCGTCGGGCCCGCCGCGTGGCAGATGTGTGGACCTGAGGGTGCTTCGCTCCGGGCGGTGATCGAGATAGCGTGACGGCCATCGCGTTCCGCAGGCCAGCGGAAGCCAGACGGACGGCAGGTGAGCGTGACCGGAATCGCGAGCGCCGAGTGTTCCCTGCCTCCCGCTCCTGTCGCCGTGGGTCGCGCTCGTCGTGCGGTGCGTGAGGCGTTGCAGGAGGCGGGCGGCATGCAGCTGCTCGATGCCGCAGAGCTCGTCGTGTCCGAGCTGGTCACCAACGCGCTCGTCCACGCCGGGACACCGGTGAGCCTGCGGATCGTCGCAGAGCCGACGGCCCTCCGCGTCGAGGTGCACGACGGCAGCTCGCACCTGCCGGTGCGTCGCAGGTGGGCGGACACGGCAGGCACCGGACGTGGGCTGCTGATCGTCGAGGACTACTGCGACCGCTGGGGCTCGACGCCGACCCTGGCGGGCAAGGTGGTGTGGTTCGAGATCGGCCACCTCCCCGACCGGGCCGACCCGACCCTGCCCTCGCCGACCGATGACGAGGTCGTCGTCCCCGTCAGGCTCCTCGCGGTGCCGCTGCTGATGCAGTGGGCCTGGCAGGAGCACGCGTCGTCGCTCCTGCGCGAGTTCCTCCTCTACGCCCTCGAGGACGACGCCAGCGCTCTCGCCCAGCACGCAGCTGCCAGCGCCGCCCTCAGCCTGCTGCACGAGCAGCTCCCGGTGCCATACCTCCCGACCGCGCCCGACGTCCTGATGGCCAGCCTGATCGAGCCCGACGTCACGGCCCCGGAGGTGTGCCTGCAGATCCCGGCCTCCTCCGTCGGGCACTTCGAGGTCCTCGACGATCTCTTGAGCCGCGCCGTCGCCGCCGCTCGCGAAGGACGACTGCTGGGTGCGCCGACCCAGCCAGAGATCGTCGAGATGCGCGGATGGCTGTGCGGGGAAGTCGCCAGGCAGGCGCGCCGACTCGAGCCGGTCTCGTGGGTCGCCGGCACCGACCTGCACGTCCCCGGCAAGGTGCCTGCCGGTTGGCAGGGGCTCCAGCGCGAGCTGCGCGACTCACCGCTTGCCGTCGTGGCGACCGACGACTCCGGCATCATCGTCGCTGTCAGCGGCCCGGCCCTCGAGCTGATGGGATATGGCGAGCCCACCGACCTCGTCGGCCGCCGGGTCCTCGTCCTGATTCCCGAGCGCTACCACCAGGCCCACATCGCCGGCACCACGCTGCACGCCACCAACGGTCGTGACGCGCTGCTCGGCCAGGAGGTCAGGGTGCCGATGGTCCGCTCGGACGGCGTCGAGATCTCGGTGGACATGCGGGTGGAGTCCGGTCGTCACGGGACGGGCCCGGCCTTCTTCGCCGCACACCTGCGGGTGGTGGGCTCCACCCCGAAGGGGTAGAGCCATGAGCCGAGATCGCCCCACGCGGGGCTTGTGCCCGTACGCTTCCGACGTGCCCTCCCGCTTGACCCGCCCGATCGGCGGCGCCCCGAGTCCCGAGCGAAGGCTGGCATGCCGTGGAGCTTGACATCGAGACCCGGGTCGAGCACGGCTACACGCTCGTCAAGCCGCACGGCGAGATCGACCTCAGCACCGTCGAGGAGTTCCGCGAGGTCCTCAACGAGCTCATCATCCAGGGGCGGGTGCACGTGCTGGTCGACCTCGACGCCACGACGTTCATCGACTCCCTCGGTTTCGGTGCCCTGGTGGGCGCGCGGCGCAAGGCGCACGCCCTGCGCGGTTCGTTCGGCATCGTCTGCTCCAACGACCGGATCCTCCGGTTGTTCAAGGTGACCGGCCTGGAGAGGGTCTTCTCGATCACCGACTCCGCGAGCTCCCAGCCCGCCCTGCCAGCTGTCGGCCGGTGACCTGCGTGGACGTCATCAGTGCGCACAACGTGGTGACCACGGGCGTGGCAGACGGGCCGGTCCTGCTGTTCGCCCACGGGTTCGGCTGCGACCAGAACATGTGGCGCCACGTCGCTCCCCACTTCGAGGACACGCACCGCGTGATCCGGTTCGACCACGTCGGTGCCGGGGGTGCGCAGGCGCCGTACGACCCCGACCGCCATGCCTCGTTGTCAGGCTATGCCGACGACGTCGTCCGCATCTGCACCGAGCTCGACCTGCGCGACGCGGTCTTCGTGGGGCACTCCGTGTCGGCGATGATCGGCGTCCTGGCACAGGTCCGCGTGCCGGAGCGCCTCTCGGCCCTGGCCCTGGTGGGGCCCTCCCCGCGCTACATCGACGACGACGGCTACACCGGTGGCTTCACCCGCGAGGACATCGACGACATGCTGTCCGCGCTGGCGAGCAACTACCTCGGCTGGTCCAGCGCGATGGCGCCCGTCATCGTGGGCAACCCCGACCGGCCCGAGCTGGGCGACGAGCTGACCGAGAGCTTCTGCCGCGCCGACCCCGACATCGCCGAGCGTTTCGCCCGGACCACCTTCTTGTCCGACAACCGTGCCGACCTGCCCCGGGTGACCGCTCCCACCTTGGTGATGCAGTCGCGCGACGACGTGATCGCGCCGATGGTGGTCGGCGAGTTCGTCGCCGACCAGATCCCCGACAGCACGCTGGTCGTGCTCGAGACCAGCGGTCACTGTCCCAACCTGAGTGATCCCGACCAGGTCATCAAGGCGCTCGAGGCCTTCCTGCCGCAGGTGCGATAGTGGCGACGCTCGCGGCGGCGGAGGCGTTCCAGGCCGCGCTGCTGGACGACGACCCCGCTGCGCTCTATGACAAGGCACCGTGCGGCTATCTGTCCACCGCTCCGGACGGGACCATCTCCAAGGTCAACACCACGTTCCTGACCTGGACCGGCTACACCATTGCCGACCTGGTCGGGAAGCGGCGACTCGTCGACCTGTTGACGCCGGGCGGCCGGATCTATCACGAGACGCACCTCTCGCCGATCCTGCACGGCACGTCCCAGGCCAAGGAGATCGCGCTGGAGATGGTGCGGGCCGACGGCGGCCGGATGCCGGTGCTGGTCAACGCCGTCCTCGACCGCACTGCCGCCGGAGACCCCAGGATCGTTCGATATGCACTCTTCGACGCCACCGAGCGGCGCCGCTACGAGCAGGAGCTGCTGAAGGCCAAGCAACGCGCGGAGGAGTCCGAGCGCCACGCGGTGCGGCTCGCCAAGACCCTTCAGCAGACCTTGATCCCGCCCACGTCGCCATACATCCCCGACCTCGAGGTCGCGAGCGCCTATCGGCCCGCCGGCGTGGGGGACGAGGTCGGCGGCGACTTCTATGACGTCTTCCAGGTCGGCGAGGGCGACTGGGTGGTCGCCCTGGGCGACGTGGCCGGCAAGGGCGTCGAGGCAGCAGTCGTCACGGCGTTGGTCCGGCACTCGATCCGCGCTCTCGCCGTGGCCGAGCCGTCCCCGCAGGCGCTCCTCTTCCGGCTCAACGCCATCCTGCTCGCGAGTGAGCCCGACAGGTTCTGCACCGCCGTGGTGATCCGGCTGCGCCAGCGCGGCTCGTCGTGGGAGGTGACCGTCAGTGCCGGTGGACACCCGCTGCCGCTGCTCCTGCGTCCCGGTCGCCCCCTGAGTCGGTCGGTCGGTCGGGCACGTTCGTCGGTGCCTTCGAGGAGGCGTGGTTCGCCGACACCACGGTCCTGCTGACGCCGGGAGACTCGTTGTTCCTGCACACGGACGGGGTGACCGAGGCCCGCCGTGACGGTGAGTTCTTCGGCGACGAGCGACTCCTCCAGGCACTCGCCGCGCCCGGCACGCCCGCCAGCCTGATCGTCGGCCTGCTCGAGCAGGTCCTGGACTTCCAGCGCCAGGTGCCCCGCGACGACATCGCGCTGCTGGTGGTCCGCGTCCCCGAGTGAGGCTGGTCGCCCCTGCGAACAGCGCCCGAGCCGCTCGACGTGCTGCTCACGAACCGCTGACGGGGCACCGCACGCACGACGTGGCGATGGGCCGGGCCAGCAGGCGCTCCTCCGGGATCTGTCCTCCGCAGCGCTCGCACACGCCATACGTCCCGGCATCGACGCGCGCCTGTGCCTGGTCGATCTCGGCGAGGTGGAGACGCGCCTGCCGCACCAGCGCCCCGATCTGGGAGCGCTCGAAGGCGATGGTGGCCCCCTCCGGGTCGTGCTCGTCGTCGGCGTTGGTGTCGAGCGAGGCCGCGACGACCGCGTCGTAGTCACCGGTCAGCGAGGCCAGCTGCACCAGCACTCGCCGCCGCTCGGCCGCGAGGCGCTCTCGTGCGCTGTTCATCGGGCCATGCTGCCAGTGCGGGCCCGGCGCAGACGAACGAGAGCCCCTCACCGCTGCAGGTGAGGGGCCCTCGTCGAGGTGCGGGAGTCGTCACACGGTGTGGCGGTGACCCGTCGTGTGCGCGTCGTCGTGGTTGCGGTCGCGGTCGAGGGTCAGGCCGAGCGCGAGCATGGCCACGCCGAGCACGAGGTGCAGCCAGTTGTCCGCCTGGTCGAGGGGGACGAAGTTGGCCTGGTCGTGGCGGTCGACCAGCAGGCCGTAGACGAAGAGGAGGAGATAGATGACGCCGCCACCGATGAGGTAGTTGCGAGCGCCGCCCCACGTCTTGGCCATCACGAAGCCGGCGACGGCGAACAGGAGGTGCACGATGTTGTGCAGGATGGAGACGGCGAAGAGGCCGAGGAGCTGTGCGCCCGACTCGTGTCCGGCGAACTCCATCTGGTCGTAGTTGGTCGTGATCCCGGGGATGAAGCCGAGGACGCCGACCAGCGCGAAGGCGGCCGCAACAGCGAGCGCGGCCTTCTGCATGGTGGAGGTCGTCTTGCCGGAGGTTGCTGATGTGTTCATGCGGAGCCCGTACCCACCCCTGCGATCCGGCATGCGCCGGCTTCCAACCGCCGCGTAGAGCCGGCGAGGGTGGGTACGTTCGAACCATGACGACGCAGGACGGGTCCGCGATCAGCCGTCTCCTGGCGGAGGTCCGTTGCGACCTCGTCCGGGTCGACCCGCATGAACTGGCTTCCGCACGAGCTGCGGGTGCCCTGGTCGTCGACATCCGACCGACCGAGCAGCGAGACCGTGACGGCGAGCTGCCTGGCGCGGTGGTGATCGACCGCAACGTCCTCGAGTGGCGCCTCGATTCGTCGTCTCCTGATCGCCTGCGAGCGGCCGACGACCCCCAGCGGCGCATCGTGGTCGTGTGTCACGAGGGCTACAGCTCCAGCCTCGCTGCGCACCTGTTGCAGCGTCTCGGTCGCTCCAACGCGACCGACCTGCGTGGAGGTTTCCAGGCGTGGGCGGCCTTCCACAGGGCTGCTACGGCTAGCCAACAAAGCGTCCGCGTGCGCTGACTTCAGGCAGACTGGAGTCCTGACTGCGCCCACGGCCGACTCGGACGTCGTGGTGCAGCGGACCAGTGGGAGGGGAGTCACGTGACCGAGGCAAGCACCGGGTCGCCCGCAGAGGCCGCGCGACGACGGTTCGCCATCGCTGCCGACGGAACGGTCAGCGGTTGCGAGGAGTCCTGGGGGAAGCTCGGCGCGTCCCTTCGCTATGCGTGCCGGATGGCCGCCCAGCTGGACGAGGTCATCGGGGTCGGGCGGTTGGAGTGGCTGACGACGCTCAGCAGCACCTCGGTCCGGGCCCGCGTCGGCCAGAGCCTCGAGGGGTTGGTCACGGTGACCGCCGAGGTCGAGCGCCGCAGCTCACCCATCCACCCCGTCCCGCAGGCGAAGCAGGACATGAGCGCGCAGCGGGCGCTCAACAGCAGCCTCCGGCTGGTGCACGGTGGGCTGGTCGCCGACTGGTGCGCCGCTATCACCGAGGACCAGCGGGTGATCGGTGCCCACCTCCCCGAGCACGGCAAGACCTTCGATGACGCGACCACGGTCCTGACCCAGGTCGGGGTGCGCGCCCTGGCCATCGTCGGCGCCCTGCACGAGTCCTATCGCGAGACCGCTGTCATGCTCGACTTCCGGCAGGGCTCGCTGCTCATCTTCGACTGCGACGGGCTCGTCATCTTCGCCTTCGCCGACAAGTTCGACAGCCTGGCCGCAACCCAGGTGATCGGGCGCGTGCGCTCCCGACTCGCGGGCCAGGACCTCTCACTCGTCTGGACCTACGGCACCTGGTGACGGTGGGCCTTCGCCCCTGAGCTCTCCCAGCAGGCATGATGGCGCCCGTGTTCGTACGCCGAGTGCTGGCCCTGACGTTGCTGCTGACCCTGACCCTGGCGGCGGCGCCGGCCGTCGCCTCCCCCGACTTCACCCTCACCGCCCACCGGGGCGCGCCGAGCAAGCAGCTCGGTGAGAACACGCTGCCCGCCTTCGGGCGCGCTCTCGCCGACGGTGCCACGGCGATCGAGACCGACCTTCGTCGCACCAAGGACGACAAGCTCGTCGTCCTGCACGACAGCGGCGTCGGGCGCACCACCAACTGCAGCGGGCCCATCGGTTCGTGGACCCTGCGCGAGCTGTCGCGCAAGTGTCGTGAGCACACCACCCGCCAGCCTGTCCTGACTGCCAAGGAGCTGCTGGGCTGGGCGGAGAGGTCGGGGGCCTCCTTGATGCTGGAGCTCAAGGGCAGCAACTGGTCGATCGGTCAGATCAGGGCCGCGGTGGACCTGGTCAAGGAGTCGGACGTCTTCGACCAGGTCGCCATCTCGTCCCTGCGCCTCGGTGTGCTCGAGCGGGTCAACCGTCTCGCACCCAGGCTCGACACGCAGCTGATCGTCAGCGGCTGGCACAAGGTGCGCGCCAGCCTCGGGAAGGTGGAGGGCTACAACGTGCCTGCTTCCAGCCTGACCAGGAACAGGGTGCGGCGCCTGCAGCGCAAGGGGATCGTGGTCGTCGGCGGGCAGGCCGACTCGGCCGGGCAGTGGCAGACCCTTGCCCGTCTGGAGGTCGACGGTGTCGTGACGCCGTCCATACGCCGCTATCAGGACTGGGCGCGCTGACGGACCCCGAACGCAGCCGAGCCCCGGCGTTGGCCGGGGCTCGACTGGTGGTGCCGCAGGGGCTGGGTCGTCCGATCAGGCGACGACGTTGAAGTTCGCGAGCGTGTAGTCGACGCCCGCCTTCTTGGCGAGCGTGGAGGTGTAGGTGGAGCCGTTGGGGCTCCCGTCCGCGTTGTGCCCGAGCAGGGTGGAGCTGGGTGCGCCCATCGTGATGACCACGGGTCCCAGTGCGTTGTTGGCCGGGACCGAGAGCGCGCCGCCGGCGCCGCTGGCCGAGGTGACCAGGGGCAGGCCAGCCGCGGGAACGGGGTGAGCGGGATCGTGAGGTTGGACGGCGACGAGATGGTGATCGCACCCGTGAGCTCGGAGACCGACGTCGACGTTCCACTGACCTGGTCGGCGTTGCCGAGGAACAGCGACCGCAGGGTCGGCGCGAGGTTGGCGGGGATGGTGACCTTGGAGTTGGTCTGGATCGGCTTGAGGGTGGCACCGACGGGTGCCGTCAGGGGCACGTCGATGGCCGTCACCTCGACGAGGATGTCGATCGTCCCGAGGGCCGTGTAGATGAAGGACTTGGTGATGTCCTGGTAGGTGGGCTGGCTTCCGCCCGGCGAGCTGGCGAAGGCAGGGGCCGCCGAGATGACCGAGATGGCCGGCACGGACCAGGCCGCCGTACGAACCACTGTGCGTCGTGTGGGGACGTGCTGAACCATGGAATCTCCCTCAAGATCATGTGAAGTGAGCCCGGTCGTCACTGCTAGTGCAGTGCCGTTTCCCTCCCGGCTCGGATGGCGAACGCCAGTCGTAAACTAGAGTTACTACACCCGTTTGGGTAACCCCAGGCCCTCATCTGTTCCCGCTCGTTGGGGCACTAGGTGACCTCCTGTTACTTTCTCAAAACTGAAACGTGTTCTAGTCTGCGGGGATGAACTCAGCTGCTCGCGTCGTCGTCTGGTCCACCGGAACCGTGGGTCGCCACGCCATCGCCGGGATCGATCGCCACCCCGGCCTCGAGCTCGTCGGCGTGTGGGTCTCCAGCGCCGACAAGGACGGGCAGGACGTGGGTCGGCTGGCGGGGCTCGATCGCGACCTGGGCGTGCTGGCCACCACCGATCGCGACGCCCTGCTGGCCCTCGAGCCCGACTGCATCGTGCACTGCGCGATGACCGACGACCGGGTCTTCGAGGCCATCGAGGACCTGATCGCCTTCCTCGAGGCGGGGGTCAACGTCGTCAGCAGCGGGCCGGTCATCCTGCTGCACCCCAGCCCCGCCCTGCCGACCGAGTTCTGGGAGCGCATCGAGGCGGCCGGCGCCAAGGGTGGAGCGAGCCTCCACGTCAACGGCATCGACCCGGGCTGGGCCAACGACGTGCTCGCGCTGCAGCTGACCAGCCTGAGCCAGCGCATCGACGAGGTGCGGGTGATGGAGATCGCCGACTACTCCACCTACTACCAGCCCGTCGTCATGCGCGACATCTTCGGCTTCGGCCAGCCGCTCGACGCGGAGGTCATGCTGTGGCAGCCGGGCGTGCTCTCGATGGCCTGGGGGCCGGTGGTGCACCAGCTCGCCGCCGGTCTCGGTGTGACCCTCGACGAGCCGCTCGTCGAGAAGGTCGATCGCCGCCCGGCCGAGTCCGACATCGAGACGGTGAGTGTCGACATCGCGGCCGGCACCACGGCGGCGGTGCGGTTCGAGGTCATCGGGACCGTCGACGGGGTGCCGAGGATCGTGCTCGAGCACGTCACCCGCACCCATCCAGACCAGGTCCCCGAGTGGCCCAGGCCGACCCAGGGTGACGGCTGCTACCGGGTGGTGGTGAGCGGCGAGCCGATGATGCAGGTCGACTTCACCCACCACGGAGAGCACGGCGACCACAACGTGAGCGGCATGATCGTGACCGCGCAGCGGCTGGTCAACGCCGTCACCGCGGTCGTCGACGCCGAGCCCGGCCTCGTGACGGCGCTGGACCTGCCGCTGGTGACCGGCCGCGGGCTGGTGAGCCTCGCGTGAGCATCCTGGACCGCTTCACCCTCACCGACCACGTCGCCATCGTCACCGGCGCCGGTCGCGGCCTCGGGGCGGCGACCGCAGTGGCCCTCGCACAGGCCGGCGCCGACGTGGTGATCTCGGCCCGCAGCGCCGACCAGCTGGAGGAGGTCGCCGGGCGGGTGCGCGACGCCGGGCGGCGGGCGCTAGCCATACCTGCTGACCTGTCCGACACCGACGCCGCAGCGGCCCTGGCCCAGGCGGCCGTGGACGAGTTCGGCCGTCTCGACACGGTGGTCAACAACGTCGGCGGCGCGATGCCCAAGGAGTTCCTCAAGACCAACGTGGCGGCGCTCGAGGATGCCTTCCGGTTCAACGTCAGCACCGCCCACGCGCTGACCCGGGCCGCGCTGCCGCACCTGCTGACCGGCGACGGCCAGAAGTCGGTCGTGACGATCTCCTCGATGCTCGGAAGATCCGCAGGTCGCGGATATGTCGCCTACGGCACCGCCAAGGCAGCGCTGGCCCACTGGACGCGGCTGACCGCCGCCGACCTCGCGCCGCGCATCCGGGTCAACGGGATCTTCGTCGGCTCGATCATGACCAGCGCGCTCGACGTGGTCGCCGAGCTGCCAGAGCTGCGCGAGCAGCTGGAGAGCCAGACCCCGCTGGGACGCATCGGCGAGCCCGACGACATCGCCGCGGCCGTCCTCTATCTCGCCTCGCCCGCCGGGGCCTATCTCACCGGCAAGATGCTCGAGGTCGACGGCGGGATCCAGCAGCCAAACCTCGACCTCGGCTTCCCCGACCTAGGCTCCACGGTGTGACCTCGACCGCAACGGCCATCTCGCCCGACTCCGGGACCCACTGGACCGACCCCGGCGCCTGGCCGGTCGCCCCGGGCGTGCACCGGATCCCGCTGCCACTGCCGATGGACGGGCTGCGGGCCGTCAACGTCTATGCCATCGAGGCCGACGACGGGCTCACGCTGATCGACGGGGGCTGGGCGATCGAGGCCAGCCGCACCCTGCTCGAGAAGTCGTTGTGCGACATCGGCTTCGACGTCCGCGACATCCGTCGCTTCCTGGTCACCCACGTGCACCGCGACCACTACACGCAGGCGGTGACCGTGCGTCGCGAGTTCGGCTCCCACGTGTCGCTCGGTCTCGGCGACAAGCCCACCCTCGACCTCATCCACGCCGCCGACCGGATCGGCGAGGACCCCCACGTCGCGGTGTTCGTCGCCGCCGGTGCGCCCGACATCGCCCGGGAGTGGGGGGAGTTCACGAGGAACTCGACGCCCGACCTCACGCTGTGGGACTACCCGGACACCTGGCTGGAGTCCGACCTGGCCCTGACCGTCGGCAGCCGCACGATCGACGCCGTCCACACTCCCGGCCACACGCAGGGCCACTACGTCTTCGCCGACCGCCCGGGCGGGCTGCTCTTCGCAGGCGACCACGTCCTGCCGACGATCACTCCGTCGATCGGGTTCGAGCCGGCGCTCGCCGACCAACCCCTCGGTGACTTCATGGCCTCGCTCACCAAGGTGCGGGGCCTGCCCGACCTGACGCTGCTGCCCGCGCACGGTCCGGTCGCGCCGTCCTCGCACGCCCGGGTGGACGAGCTCCTGGCGCACCACGAGGTGCGGCTCGGGCTCTGCGCCGCAGCCCTCGGAGGCGGGTCCCGATCGGCGCACGAGGTCGCGAGCGAGCTGCCGTGGACCCGGCACGAACACGCCTTGAAGGACCTTGACGTGTTCAACGCCGCGCTCGCCACCCTCGAGACGCGCGCTCACCTCGAGCTGCTCGTGGCCCGCGGCGACGTGAGCCGGGCTGCGATCGACGGCGTCGAGGTCTATTCCACCTAGGACCGGAGGAACGCCTCCACCTGCCGCATCGCCCGACCCGCCTCCGGCACGAAGGGGAGGAGGCCATAGACGTGGAGCAGGTCCGGCTCCTCGATGCTGGTCAGGTCCCACCCGGCCTCGCTCGCCCGGCGCGCGAGCAACCGGCAACCGGGCGCCAGCAGGTCCCGCGTGCCGTAGAGCTGGAGGGCCTTGGGGAGGTCGTGCAGGTCGGCGAGCCCCGGCGAGACCTCCGGGCGGCCGAGGTCGTCCGAGGAGCCGGCCCACCACTCGGCATACACCGACGTCTTGGAGAGGAACAGCCACGGGTCGACCGCGTCGAACTGCGCGGTCTCGGGGGTGCTGGTCGTCAGGTCCACCCAGGGCGCGTGCATCACCAGGTGGGTGGCCGGAGTGCAGCCGCGCTCGCGCATCGAGATCGCCAGCGCCAACGCCAGCCCGCCACCGGCAGAGTCGCCGGCCAGCACGACCCCGCCGGGTTCGTCGGACAACCGCGCGGCCTGGTCGACGAGTGCGTCGTGACTGTGGCGCCAGGTGTGCTCGGGGGCCAGGGGATAGTCGGGGAGGACGACCCGGGCGTTCAGCCGGTCTGCCAGCCGGGCGACGTAGCGGACGTGGAACGGGTCGATGCCCGCCATGTAGCCGCCGCCGTGGGTGTAGTAGATCGTCCGGGTCGGACGGCGGTGGCGACGCGTGAGGACATAGGACGGGAAGCCGATGTCCTCGACGACGACGCTGAAGCGGCGGGAGAACAGCGGGACTGCCCGGATGGGAAGCGTGCGCGGCATGCGGCGGTGCCATGCCTCGACCCTGGCTCGCTCGAGGTCCGCTGAATCGAGCTCGCTGGCTCCGCGGAGCCGTGGCAGGGCGGTGGCGACAAGGGCGTGACGTCGACTGGGCACGGCTGCAACCTATCCGCGCGCCGGCACCACCCGCCTCCGGCGTAGTCTTGGCACCACAAGACAGGGGAGCACGCAAGTGCTGAGAGTGCGGTCCGTCCGCAGACCCTCCGAACCTGATCCGGCTAGCACCGGCGATAGGGAGTCACACCGATGTTCCGTCTGCCTCTGCGCGCGTCCGCGCTCCTCACTGCCCTTCTCGTCGTCACCGGATGCAGCACGCTGGGCGACGGTGGGGACGACTCGGCCACCGAGCCGTCGGCCGGCGCCACCTCGGGTGAGGTCGGTGGCAAGGTCGTCCTGGTCACCCACTCGTCGTTCAACCTGCCCAAGAAGCTCGTCACCGCCTTCGAGGCCGAGTCGGGGATCGACCTCGTCACGCGGGCCGCTGGTGACGGCGGCACCCTCGCAGCCAAGCTGTCGCTGACGAAGGGCAACCCGACCGGTGACCTCGCCTTCGGTGTCGACAACACCTTCGCCTCGCGGACCCTGGACGAGGGCGTCTTCGCCGCCTATCAGCCCGCCCTGCCCGAGGGCGCCGACGAGTTCGCGCTCGACGAGGGCTCGGACCGGCTCACCCCCATCGACGTCGGTCACGTGTGCGTCAACGTCGACACCACCTGGTTCGCCGAGGCGGGCATCGAGCCGCCGGCCCGGCTCGCCGACCTCGCCGAGTCGAGGTACAAGGACCTGATGGTCGTGCCCGGCGCCTCCACGAGCTCGCCCGGCATGGCCTTCTTGCTGAGCACCGTCGCGGAGTTCGGCGACGACGCGGAAGCCACCGACGGGGTCGACTGGCGCTACTACTGGAAGAGCCTGCTCGACAACGGCCTCAAGGTGGTCGACGGCTGGACCGACGCCTACTACGGCGACTTCACCCAGGGCGGCGGCAAGGGCGAGCGGCCGATCGTCGTCTCCTACGACTCCTCGCCCGCGTTCACCGTCGCGAAGGGCGGCGACGAGTCGACGACGGCTGCGCTCCTCGACACCTGCTTCCGTCAGGTCGAATACGCCGGTGTCCTCGAGGGCGCCGACAACCCGGAGGGTGCGAAGGCAGTCGTCGACTGGTTGCTGACCGACGAGGTGCAGGGGGCCCTGCCGACGGCGATGTATGTCTTCCCGGTCAGCGACTCGGTGGACGTGCCCGAGGACTGGTCGCGCTTCGCCGTCCAGCCGACGGCACCCCTGACGGTGTCGCCGTCCGACATCGCCGCCAACCGTGAGCAGTGGCTGACCGACTGGACCGACATCATCAGCAGGTGACCTGGCTCATGAGGACCTCGCTGTGAGGCGCTGGCTGACCCTCGCCCTGGTGGCGGCAGGGCCGGTCGCCGTGGTCTGCGTGTTCTTCGTGCTGCCCGTGTCCGGCATGGTCGCCCGTGGCTTCTGGCCGGGCGGCACCTTCGACCCCGGCGGGGTCCTGGAGGTGCTCACCCGTCCCCGCGTCGCGCGCGTGGCGTGGTTCACCGTGTGGTCCTCGGCCGTCGGTACGGCGGTCGCCGTGATCCTCGGTCTGCCCGCCGCCTTCGTCCTGCACCGGCTGGCGGTGCCCGGTCGGCGCGTGCTCCGGGCCGCGATGCTGGTCCCCTTCGTGCTGCCGACGGTCGTCGTGGGTGTCGCGTTCCGGCTGCTGCTCGGGGAGGGCGGGCCCTTGGGCTTCCTCGACCTCGACGGCACCCCGGCGGCCATCGTGGCGGGGCTCGTGTTCTTCAACGTGGCGGTGGTGATCCGTGCGGTCGGGGCTGCGTGGGAGTCGCTCGATCCCCGGCCGGCGGAGGCTGCCGCAGCCCTCGGGGCGAGCCCGAGCCAGGTCTGGTGGACGGTCACGCTCCCGACCCTGCGCCCGGCGATCGTGTCGGCTGCGAGCGTGGTGTTCCTGTTCTGCTCGACCGCCTTCGGTGTCGTGCTGATCCTCGGCGGCGTGCGCCATGCCACGATCGAGACCGAGATCTACCTCCTGACCACGACCCTGTTCGACCTGCAGGCCGCAGCAGCCCTCTCGGTCCTGCAGATGGTCGTCGTGGTGGTCCTGCTCGGTGTCGCTGCCCGGCTCCGCTCGACACCTGACGCGGCGTCCCAGCGCTCCGCCGCCCGGCCGCGGCGGCCCCGGGTGAGCGACGCCCCGGCGCTGGTCGCCACGGGGGTGGTGATCACCCTCGTGGCGGTGCCGATCGTCACGCTGGTGGTCGGGTCGATGCGCACCGACGAGGGCTGGTCGCTGGCCAACTACCGCGCGCTCGGCGTCGGCGGCACCGACGTCCTCCCCGTCCCTGTCACCGGGGCGCTCGTGACCTCGGTGCGGACCGCCGTCGACGCCACCTGGATGGCGCTCGCCATGGGGCTGGCCGTCGCGCTGCTCGTCACCCGCAGGTCCCACAGCCGCGGCGAACGCCGCGTCCGGTCGGTGCTCGACGGCATCTTCATGCTGCCTCTCGGGGTGAGCGCCGTGACCCTCGGCTTCGGGTTCCTCATCACCCTGGACCGTCCGCCCGTCGACCTGCGCGACTCGGCGCTCCTGGTGCCGATCGCCCAGGCGCTGGTGGCGCTGCCACTCGTCGTACGCACCCTGGTGCCGGTCCTGGCCGCGATCGACGACCGTCAGCGCCAGGCCGCGGCCTCGCTCGGGGCCTCTCCGTGGCGGACCCTGCTGAGCATCGACCTGTTGGTGGTGTGGAAGCCGCTCCTCGCCGCGAGCGGCTTCGCGTTCGCGGCCTCCCTCGGCGAGTTCGGCGCCACCTCGTTCCTCGCGCGCGACGACAACCCCACAGTCCCGGTGGTGATCTTCCGGTTGCTGGGTCACCCGGGAGACCTGAACTACGGGATGGCGCTCGCTGCCTCGGTCATCCTTGCCACCACGACGGCGCTGGTGATGATGGCGGTCGAGCGCCTTCGTGTCCCGAGCGCAGGAGCACTGTGAGCACATGCTGACCCTCACCGACGTCTCCGTCGACTACGACGGCACCCCAGCGGTGGTCGACGTCTCCCTGACGGTCCCCGACGGCTCGGTCCTGGCCGTCCTCGGGCCGTCCGGCTGCGGCAAGTCCACGCTCCTGCGCGCGGTCGCCGGCCTCGAACCGGTGCGCAGCGGCACGATCGCCTTCGACGGCCAATCCCTGGAGCGGGTCCCGACGCACAAGCGGGGCTTCGCGCTGATGTTCCAGGACGGCCAGCTCTTCGACCACATGAGCGTCGGGCGCAACGTGGGCTATGCGTTGCGGCTGCGCCGGCGCCCCAGCGCGGGACGGATCGAGGAGCTGCTCACCCTCGTCGGCCTCGAAGGATTCGCCGAGCGCTCGCCGACGACCCTGAGCGGCGGGGAGCGTCAGCGGGTCGCCCTGGCCCGCGCGCTCGCGGTCGAGCCCCGACTGATGCTCCTCGACGAACCGTTGTCCGCGCTCGACACCGGCCTGCGCGAGCGGCTGGCGGCCGACCTGCGCGACGTCCTGCATGCCGCCGGCACCACCGCCCTGATGGTCACCCACGACCACGAGGAGGCCTTTGCCGTCGCCGATCGGCTCGCCGTGATGCGGGCGGGCAGGGTCGTCCAGTCGGGTCCGATCAGCGAGGTGTGGGCCGCGCCGCGCGACGCGGAGACCGCGCTGGGGCTCGGCTACGCCAGGGTGCTCATCGGCCCTCCGGCCCGCGCGCTGCTGGCAGCAGCCCCGCCGGCGATCGTCGTCGACGAGGTGGTCGAGGCCGTCGCCGTACGCCGATCCGCGCTCGTCGTGGCCGAGGACGGTCCGTTGGTGGGTATCGTCGAGTCGGCGCGGGCCACTCCGGAGCTGCTGCGGCTGGTGGTCGACGCGGGTGAGATCGGTCTCGTCGACGCCGTGGCGGATCGCGACAGCCACTGGGGACCGGGGGAGCGGGTGCGCCTGCGGGTCGATCCGAGTCGTGTCGCCGTGCTTCCACGAATCTGACCGTCGCTCGGCGGCTGCCTACACTGACCCGCGTGTATCGCCCGGCCTACGCGCTCCTCATCGGAGTCGCCGCACTCACCGGTCTGCTCGCGGTCGTCGCCGCCCTCGTGCTGGACCGGAGGCTCGTCGACCCCGAAGGATTCCTGGGCCCGTCCTGGCTGAGGCTCCCGCTCCTGGTGCTGGGTGCCTTCCTGCTCGACATGCTGCCGCGAACGCTGTGGGTCTCGCGCCTCAACCCCAAGCTCATGCCCGGCATCGTCCGCGACCGGGTGCGCGACCACTGGACCCGGGAGCGGTTGGTCCTCGTGGTGTCCGGGCTCGTGTGCTTCTACATCACCTATGTCAGCTATCGGAACCTCAAGTCCTTCCTGCCGTTCGTGCTGGGGGAGGAGAAGTACGACCGCGAGCTGCACCTCATGGACCGGGTGCTCTTCCTCGGCAACGATCCCGCGACCGTGCTGCACACCGTCTTCGGCACCGGCTGGAGCGCGCACGCGCTCTCGTCCATCTATCTCTGGTTCCTGCCTCTGGTGCCGCTGGCGCTGGCGGCCTGGCTGGTGTGGTCGCGCAACATCACCTTCGGCTACTGGTTCGCGACGTCCCAGTGCCTGGCGTGGTCGCTGGGCACGGCGTCCTACTACGCGCTCCCGACCCTGGGTCCCGGCTTCGCCTACGCCCACCTCTACGGCGACCTCCCGACCACGGGGTCCGGTGCGTTGATGGACTCGCTCTACTACGCCCGCAAGGGCGTCCTGCGTGACGGCGTGGAGGGCGCGGTGCAGTCGGTGGCCGGGTTCGCGAGCCTCCACGTGGCGATCACCCTGCTCGTGGCACTGATGGTGCAATACACGCTGCGCAACCGGATCGTGCACTGGATCTTCTGGATCAACTTCGTGATCACGGTGATCGCGACCCTCTACTTCGGCTGGCACTACGTGGCCGACGACATCGCCGGGGTGGCGATCGCGCTCGTCTCCTTCTGGCTGGGTGGCCTGGCCAGCGGCCAGAAGTTCGACCGCGGGGGGCTGGCCTCCCACCCGACCTCGACCACGTCGCGGGTGCCCGTCGACGCGGACTGACCCGCCCGGTCACGGCGATTTCGAGAACTACATTGTTGTAGTTCGCAAGTCGACACGCCGAGCGATCACGAGTTTCTTGTGAATTTTGTTCCCTTTGTGACTCCTGAGCACTAACGTGCCTGATGAGTCACGGGTGAAAGGGAAGTCACCCGTGGCTGTCTACTGCCAAGGGGAAACACCGTGCTCGCACCGTCCGCGCTCCACCTTCGTCGTACGCCGATGCGCTGGCTCGCGGCCACCACGTTGAGCCTGACCCTCGTGGCCGGAGCGGTCTCCGCTGCCGCTGCCGACGACGACGCGGCCCGGGGGCTCCCCTCCGCCGAGGACGTCGCCAACGCCGAGGCCGCCGCGCAGGGCGCGCGCCGCAGCGTGGCCAGCGTGCAAGCCGAGCTCCTGCTGGCCAACGAGCGGCTGCGGTCCTCGGCTGTCTCGGCCGCCCAGGCGGCCGAGGCCTTCAACGGCGCCCGGTGGGCTGCCGACGAGGCGCGCGCGGCTGCCCTGGCCGCCGGCGACGCCGCGCGAGCAGCGCGTCGCGACCTGGAGACCAGCCGATCGGCATACGCCGAGACCCTGATCGAGAGCTATCAGCTCAGCCCCGAGCTCCAAGGGTTCGCGGCAGTCGTCGAGGCTGACGGCATCGAGCGGGTCCTGACCACGACGGCGACCATGCAGGTCACCGAGGAGGTCATGGACAGCAAGCAGGACGCCTTCAGCGCCTCCTCCTTGCTGGCCGCCTCGGCGGACCAGCGTGCGGAGGACGCCCTGGCGCGTGCGGAGGAGCTCGAGGCGAACGCCGCCGCCGCCCGCAACACCGCGGCAGCAGCGGAGGCCTCGGCCGGCAGCGAGGCGGCAGCGATCGCAGCGACCAAGACCACCCTGATCGAGGAGCTGGCGCAGCTGCAGGGCATCAGCTATGAGCTCGCCGAGAAGCGCCAGAGCGCGCTGGAGCAGAGGGCGGCGCAGGCTGCCGCTGAGGCGGCGGCCAAGGAGGCCGCGGACGCCGCGGCGGCCGAGGCTGCGGCCGCGGAGGCTGCTGCGGCGGAGGTTGCGGCCGCCGCGGCTGCTGCGGCGGAGGCTGCTGCACCTGTGACCCAGGCGCCGACGCCCGCGCCGACGAAGACGAAGACGGCCAAGCCGACCCCCACGCCCGCCCCGGCACCGGTCGCGACCGCGACGCCGACCCCGGTCACGCCGACACCCGTCGCGACGCCGACGCCGACCGGTACCGCCAGCCCCAAGCCCACTGCGACTCCGACACCGACGCCGACGCCGACTTCGACCCCGACCGTCGCCCCGCCCCCGCCTCCCACCACGGCTCCTGCGGTCACGGGTGACACCAGCGCGGTCGTGGCCTTCGCGCGGGCCCAGATCGGCGACCCCTACAAGTGGGGCGCCGCGGGCCCGAACGCCTGGGACTGTTCCGGGCTGACCGCGGGCGCGTGGGCGGCCGGCGGCAAGTCGCTGCCGCACTACTCGGTCGCGCAGTACACCGGCTCGACCGCGATCGCCGCCGCGGCCCTGGCGCCAGGGGACCTCGTCTTCTGGGGCTCCAGCTCGAAGGCGACCTCGATCTACCACGTCGCGCTCTACATCGGCGGGGGCCAGATCATCCATGCCCCCCGCACCGGTCGACCGGTCGTGCAGGAGTCGATGTACTCCTGGATCGCTCCGAACTTCTACGCCCGTCCCTGAGGTCGACCCGGCACATCATCTGCCGGGTCAGTCCTTCCCTCGGTCGGTCTTGCCGAGCGCCGACGAGCTGGCGGCGCACGACAGGCAGATCGCCGCTTGATCCGTCGTCCGCCGCCACTTGAAGTGGGGCGTCCACGCACGGTCCGGAGGTCAGAGCGGGGTGACCTTCTGGGCCATCTTCGCGGCCAGCTCGTCGGGGTCCAGGGTGCCGTCGAGGATGCGAGTCGTCGGCCACTGGGAGGTGTCGAGGCCCGAGAGCCGGTCGAAGACGGCCAGGTCGTCGGCATACAGCGCCGCGAGCGAAGCGAGGTCGGCGCCCGTGGGTGCGGTGCCGGTCACCAGCTCGGCCCCTGCATAGCGGTTGCGCAGCGGAGGGTGCCGGTCGAAGCGGGGCAGGCCGAGGTGGTCGGTGGCCCGGTCGACCGAGGGGTTGAACGAGGCCAGCATCGCCCGGAACTCCAGCAGCAGCCACTGCTCGCGCGGGAACACCGCGAACCCGCGCTCGAGCTGGGCGCCGTAGTAGCCGCGGGCGATGCCGGACATGTGCTTGTAGCGCATGGGCTTCACGTCGCTCGGCACCGACGTCGGCAGCGAGGTCGGCCGGAACTCGGTGATGAACCCCGGCCAGTCCGGCCAGTCCGGGTGTCGGGTGCGCAGCATCGTCCAGTGCGAGAAGAGCCGCTCGAGCGGGTCACGGAAGACGGCGATCAGCGGGAGGTCGGGCTGGTAGGCCCGCATCCGCTCCAGGGCGTTGGGCCAGAAGAGATAGACGGGCGTCGAGTCGCCGACCATCGTGTGCACGCGGGCGCGCCGGGGAGCGGTGTAGTCGCGCTCGTAGTCGGGATGCGCCCAGTCGTATTCCTCGTTGTTGAAGAAGTGGGCTTCCTTGCGGGGCGGCCGACACACGAGGCGGTGCTGGCTCAGCGTCCCGGACAGCGTCGAGGTGCCGCTCTTCTGGACTCCGACGATCGAGAAGTTGTAGGGCATCCGTCCGAGATCGCTCTCGGGCTCGGGACGATTCACGCGCGCGACGCTACCTTGTCTGGCATGACCACCAGTGACGCTGTCGACAAGCGCCCCGACGACCAGGTGACCGACGCCGGAGCCGAGCAGCCGGCCGAGCCACCGCAGGCCGAGCCGACCCCCGCCAAGCCCGGCTACGTCCAGCCTGCGATCGACGTCACGGCCCTGACCGAGCTGCTCGACGGCAAATATGCCGAGGTGCGGAATCTGGTGCGCCAGAACATGGTCGAGGAGAAGCAGATCCTCCTCGACGAGGAGACGATGAGCACCGACGACTTCCGCGACCGGGTGCGCGACGTGGTGGTCAAGATGGCGAGCACCGGACAGACGGGCATGGGGTTCCCGACCGAGTACGGCGGTGGCGGCGACATCGGCGGTTCGGTCGCCGCCTTCGAGACCCTCGCCTACGGAGACCTCAGTGTCCTCGTCAAGGTCGGCGTGCAGTTCGGCCTCTTCGGCGGGGCGATCCTCCAGCTCGGCACCAAGGCCCACCATGACGCCTACCTGCACGACCTGATCACCGGGAAGCTGATGGGTTGCTTCGCCATGACCGAGACGGGTCACGGGTCCAACGTCCAGGCGTTGGGCACCACGGCGACGTACGACGCAGCGACCGGGGAGTTCGTGATCACGACCCCGGACGACGCGAGCCGCAAGGACTACATCGGCAACGCCGCCGCACACGCCGACGTCGCCGTCGTCTTCGCCCAGCTCGACATCGACGGGGAGGGGCGTGGCGTGCACGCCTTCGTGGTCCCGCTGCGCGCGGACGGCGAGGTGCTGCCGGGGGTCCGGATCGAGGACTGCGGACCCAAGATGGGGCTCAACGGCGTCGACAACGGCCGCATCTGGTTCGACGGCGTGCGGATCCCGCGCGCCAACCTGCTCAACCAGTTCGCCGACGTCACCGAGGACGGGGCCTACGAGAGCACCATCGACAACGCCAACCGCCGCTTCTTCACGATGCTCGGGACGCTCGTCCAGGGCCGGGTCTGCGTGGGCGGCGCCGGGATCAACGCAGCCAAGGTCGCGCTGGTCATCGCGACGAGATATGCGAACGTGCGACGGCAGTTCGAGGCGACGAGCGAGGACCAGGAGGAGCTGCTCCTCGACTACGGCATGCACCAGCGCCGCCTCCTGCCGCGGATCGCGCGCACCTACGCCCTGCACTTCGCCCAGGAACACGTCGCTGCGGCGCTCCACGACGTCTTCAGCGGCCTGACGACCGACGAGCAGGACCGTCGCCAGCTCGAGGCGCGCGCAGCCGGCACCAAGGTGCTCGGCACCTGGCACGCCACCGACACCATCCAGGAGTGCCGGGAGGCCTGTGGCGGTGCGGGCTATCTCAGCGCCAACCGGTTCGCCGCGCTGAAGGCCGACACGGACGTGTTCACCACCTTCGAGGGCGACAACCACGTCCTGCTGCAGCTCGTGGCCAAGGGGTTGCTGACCGACTACTCCAGCGAGTTCGAGGACATGGACCAGTTCGGCATGGTCAAGTTCGTCGCCGGCCTGGCGGTCGGGACCGTGCTCGAGAGGACCAGCGCCCACAAGCTGTTCCAGGCGATCAAGGACGTCCTGCCGGGTGGGGACCAGTGGGACCAGGAGGCCGGGCTCCTCGATCCCGCCTACCAGCAGGCGATGCTGCGCTTCCGTGAGGAGCACATGCTGGCCGGGGTCGCGCGTCGCCTCAAGCGCGGGATCGACAGCGGGATGAACCCGGGCGAGGTGTTCTCGCGGGTGCAGGACCACGTCATCGGCGCCGCTCGCGCCCACGTCGAGCGGATGGTGCTCGACTCCTTCATCGATAAGGTCAGTGCGTTGCCCGACGGCGACCTGAAGGTGGCACTCAACCTGCTGTGCGACCTCCACGCGCTGTCCACCATCGAGGCCGACCGGGCGTGGTTCATGGAGCACGGCCGCCTGAGCAGCGCCCGCTCGAAGGCCATCAGCCGCGAGATCAACGACCTGTGCCGCAAGATCCGCCCGCTCGCAGGCGACTTCGTCGATGCCTGGGGCGTCCCGGTCGAGATGCTGCGCTCGGAGGAGCTGATCGGGTGAGGGTCCCGGGCCTGGGTGGGTGGAGCGAGGACCCGCTGTGGTCCTACGTCTATCCCTGGCTCGTGGGTCACGACCGCGTGGGCGGGCTCGCGTGGCGAGCGGGACTCGGCAGCGACCTGGGTCTGCTTCACGAGACAGCCGCCGAGATCGGGACCCTGCCGGCCGGGTCGCGCGTCCTCGACATCCCGTCCGGGTCCGGCGTCGCGCTTCGCGGCCTGCGCCCCGGCCAGGGCATCGCGTTGTTCGCTGCCGACATCTCCGCGACCATGCTCGAGCGGACGATGGCGACGGCCCGCGAGCTGGGCGTCGCCGACCAGGTCACGCCGGTCGTGGCGGACGTCGGCGCGCTGCCGTGGGCGGACGACTCCTTCGACCTCGTCATCTCGCTGACCGGCCTGCACTGCTTCCCCGACCCGCGGCGGGCGGTCGAGGAGATGGTGCGGGTCCTCAGGCCGGGTGGTGTCCTGAGCGGCAGCTCCCTCTTCACCGACACCGGTCCGCGCTACGTGCCCGTGCAGGTGGTCGGCCGCGCTGCCGGGATCCTCGGACCGATGTCGACCACGGCGCAGTGTCGCGACTGGCTCACCGCTGCCGGCGCTGTCGACGTCCAGCTGACCCTCAGCGGTGGCGTGGGCTACTTCCGGGCCGTGGGCGCCAGCACGGACTGACCGAGCAGGTCAGGCCACGATCAGTGGTGACCGTTCTTCGCACGCTCGAAGGAGGCCTTGACCTCGGCCTCGGCCTCGGCGCGGCCGACCCAGTTGGCGCCCTCGACGGACTTGCCGGGCTCGAGGTCCTTGTAGACCTCGAAGAAGTGCTGGATCTCGAGACGGTCGAACTTCGAGACGTCGTTGATGTCCTGCAGGTGGGCCAGGCGCGGGTCGTGGGACGGGACGCACAGCACCTTGTCGTCACCGCCGGCCTCGTCGGTCATCCGGAACATGCCGATGGCGCGGCACTCGATCAGGCAGCCCGGGAAGGTCGGGGCCTGCAGGAGCACGAGGGCGTCGAGGGGGTCGCCGTCCTGGCCGAGGGTGTTCTCGATGTATCCGTAGTCCTCGGGGTAGGCCGTCGAGGTGAAGAGCATCCGGTCGAGTCGCAGCCGGCCGGTCTCGTGGTCGACCTCGTACTTGTTGCGGGACCCCTTGGGGATCTCGATGAGCACGTCGAAGAGCATCGTGTGCTCGGTGGGACGGACGTCCTCGTCGCTGATCTCGTCGCGGACGTCGTCGGCTACCTGCTCGTCGGGCACTGTTCTCTCCTGGGGTCTGCCGGATGTTCGCCGTCAGTGTCGCGCACAATGGCCCCCAGAGCCAAAGCAGCGAGGGGATTTCGAGTGGGACGTGATCGACGCCACCCCGTCGGCGCGGCGTGGGCGACGCGATGGCTGCCCGTGCTGCTGGTCCTGGCCCTCCTCGGCTCGGGCGTCGCGGCCCACCGCTACGACTGGGGTCCGCGCTACCTCGGTTGGTATGGCGACGACATCACCACCGACCCGGCCGCGGTCGCTCCTCCTGCCGGCCTGGAGCTGCCTGCCTGGTCCCCGCCGGCGGCTGCGACCCCCGTGACCGACCCGCCGCTTGTCGACGCCACGGCCATCCAGACCGCGCTGGAGCAGGGCCTGCGCAACAAGACGCTCGGCAAGCACGTCGTGGCCGGGGTCGGTGACCTGTCCGGCGACGGACCCGTGTGGACCCACGACGACGGTCAGTTCCTGCCCGCCTCGACCACGAAGCTGGTGACCGCCGCTGCCGCCCTCGCGGCTCTCGGGCCCGAGACGCGGTTCACCACCAGCGTCGTCCAGGGCGACCGACCGCGCGAGGTGGTGCTGGTGGGGGGCGGGGACCCCTATCTCGCGAGCAGGCCCGCGACGCCCGAGGAGCAGGCCACCGTCTATCCCGACCGCGCCGACGTCGTCACGCTGGCCCGTCAGGCGGCGGCCCGGCTGCCGGGGCGCAAGCCCGTGCGGGTCGTCTATGACGACTCGCTGTTCACCGGACCGACCGACAACCCGAAGTGGCGGGTCGACTACGTCCGCGACGACATCGTCTCCCCGATCACCGCGCTCTGGGTCGACCGGGGCGCGTCGCCGACGGGCTACGGACGCAGCGACGACCCCTCTCTCACGGCTGCCGCGACCTTTGCCGCCGCGCTGGAGCAGGCGGGCGTGAGGGTCAGGGGCGAGCCGGTCAGGGGCACGGCCGGAGCCGGCGCCGTCGACCTCGCGAGCGTGGAGAGCGCCCCCCTCGCCCAGATCGTCGAGCGGCTCCTGGACGTCAGCGACAACGAGACCGCCGAGGTGCTGGCCCACCACGTCGGACTCGCGGTCAGCGGCGACGGGTCGTTCGCGGGCGGCTCGACCGGCGTGCTGTCGGCGCTGCAGTCCCTGGGGGTCGAGACGGGGGCCGACGTCGTCCACGACGGCTCGGGCCTCTCGCGGTCCAACCGGCTCTCCCCGGCGACCCTGATCCAGGTGCTGCAGGTCGCGGCGCGCCCCGATCATCCGGACCTGAGGACGGTGCTCACCGGTCTGCCGGTGGCCGGCTTCACCGGATCGCTCGCGGGCCGGTTCGCCGAGTCCGACGCCACAGCACTCGGCGACGTACGAGCCAAGACGGGCACCCTCAGTGGTGTGAGCTCGCTGGCCGGTGTCGTCGCGGGACGCGACGGGACCGAGATGGTCTTCGTGCTGGCGGTCGACAAGACCGGCAAGGCACGCGAGGTCGACGTCGAGGCCGCCCTCGACGACCTGGCCGCCGATCTCGCAGCCTGCGTCTGTGGAGCCGTGGCCTAGGGTCGCTGCATGAGTGGAATGGTCGATTGGGACCTCGCGGTCAACATCGCCGCCAAGATGGCTGGCGACGGTCCCGCAGTCCCTGCGGCCACCGCTGCAGCCGCGGTCGCGGAGCTGCGCGCCGGCGCTGCCCGGTCGACCGGGCTGGTCCGTGACTTCACCGGCCTCGACGCCCCGACGACACCGCGCCGGTGCTGGTCGTCGACCGCCGGGGCTGGGTCCAGGCCAACGCCGACGGCTTCGCCAAGATCCTGGAACCGCTCATCGAGAAGCTGATGGCCAAGAAGGGCCCGGGCGGCGCGCTCACCCAGCTCGTCGGCTCGCGCGTGACGGGAGCCGAGGTCGGGCTGCTCCTCGGCTTCCTCGGCACCAAGGTGCTGGGCCAGTTCGACCCCTTCCACGACCCGTCCGGCCGCCTGCTCCTGGTCGCCCCCAACATCGTCCAGGTCGAGCGCGAGCTCGGCGCCGACCCGTCCGACTTCCGCCTGTGGGTGTGTCTGCACGAGGAGACCCACCGCGTGCAGTTCACCGCGGTGCCGTGGATGCGCGACCACCTCCAGTCCGAGATGCTCGCCCTGACCGAGACCATCGAGCCCACCCGGCTGGCCGAGGACGCGGTGCGGCGCATCGCCGAGGCCGTGCGCGGCGACGGTGCCAACCTGCTCGAGGCGATGAGCACCCCCGAGCAGCGCGAGGTGCTCGACCGGGTCACGGGCGTGATGTCCCTGCTCGAAGGACATGCCGACGTCGTCATGGACGGGGTCGGGCCCAGCGTGATCGGGTCGGTGGCGCAGATCCGCACCTCCTTCAACGAGCGCCGCAAGGGCATCGGCACCCTCGACCGCATCCTGCGCCGGCTGCTCGGCCTCGACGCCAAGATGGCGCAATACCGCGACGGGGCTGCCTTCGTGAACCATGTCGTCGACAAGGCGGGCATGGAGGAGTTCAACGCCGTCTGGGCCTCGCCGGACAACCTCCCCTCCAAGGCCGAGATCGGCGACCCCGACTCCTGGATCACACGCGTCCTGTGAGCGGCCGGCGATGAGCCTGCATCCCTCGCTCGCGGTCGTGCGCCGAGGGGTGCGACGCGTGCTCGACCCGCTCGACCCCGGGGCGGTCGTCGCG
Organism: Nocardioides piscis; assembly: GCF_011300215.1. Taxonomy (NCBI): domain Bacteria; kingdom Bacillati; phylum Actinomycetota; class Actinomycetes; order Propionibacteriales; family Nocardioidaceae; genus Nocardioides; species Nocardioides piscis. Next base: position 578,111 of record NZ_CP049866.1, on the reverse strand, counting down.
GTCGCGTGCAGCGGTGGGGCTGACTCGCTGGCGTTGTTGTCGGCCACGATCTTCGAGGGGCACAAGCGTGCGTTGCACGTGGTCGGCGTGACCGTGGACCACGGGCTGCAGGAGGGGTCGGCCGCCCACGCCGCGCGGGTCGTCGAGCAGATGGCCGCGATGGGCGCCGACGAGACGTTCACGGCGACGGTCAGCGTGTCCGCCGCCGGGCTCGGACCCGAGGCGGCGGCCCGGCAGGCCCGCTATGCGGTGCTCGAGGAGGTCTCCGAGCGGCTGTCCGCCCTGGTGCTCCTGGGACACACCCTCGACGACCAGGCGGAGACGGTCCTGCTGGGCCTGGCCCGGGGCTCGGGAGGCCGCTCGCTGGCCGGGATGCGGCGCGAGTTCGACGGCTTCGCACGCCCGCTCCTCGACGTACGCCGTGACGACACGCTGACCGCCTGCCAGGTCGAGGGCCTCCAGGTGTGGGACGACCCGCACAACGCCGATCCGGGGTTCACCCGCGTCCGGGTCCGCAGCACCGTCCTGCCCATGCTCGAGGACGAGCTCGGTCCCGGGGTGGCCCAGACCCTGGCGCGGACCGCCGACCAGCTCCGCGACGACATGGGGCTGCTCGACGAGCTGGCCGACGAGGTGCTCGCCCGGGTGGCCACGCCGCACGGGCTGTCGGTGCCCCTGCTGGCCGCGCAGCACCCGGCCCTGCGTCGCCGCGTCGTGCGCCTCGCCGCGCTGGCGGCCGGTGCGCCGGCCGGCGAGCTGTTCCACGAGCACGTGCTGGCCGTCGACGGCCTCCTGACCGACTGGCGCGGACAGAAGTGGATCCACCTGCCCGGGCACCTTCGCGCCGTACGCCGAGATGCGCTGCTGGTCTTCGAGCGCCAGACGCCTGACGCCTGAACTTCCACGCAGACGCGTCGAAGTTCGTCCCTTGACCCGCCACTGGGCCCGCACTTCCACGCACCGGCGTGGACCTTCATCGCCCGCGGGGGAGAAGGCCTGTGGAGGAACGTCCGGACCGCGCTGGAGCGGGCAACCTCGAGGCATGGATCTGGACACTCGACGACCCTTCCCGCGGTGGCGCGGACTGCGCGCAGGCATCCCTCGGGCCACCTTGGACGGCCCCGGCTACCGGCGGCTGCTGCACGGAGTGCTGGTGGACAGCGACGTCGCCGTGACCCCGACGATCCGCGCACAGGCCGCGCTGGTGTGCTTCTTCGCCCACGCGTTCGCGAGCCACTCCAGCGTGGCACGCATGTGGGGCGTCCCGGTTCCACCGCTTCCCGGGGAGCACGTCACGGTGCCGACGGTGGGCGAGCGGCTGCGCCGGCAAGGCGTCACGGTGCACGTCCGTCCCGGGGCCGTGCCGGTGAGCATCGACGGCGTGCTGGTCTCATCGCTGCCCGACCTGTTCGTCGAGCTGGCAGAGCTCCTGCCGCTGGTCGAGCTGGTGGTCGTCGGCGACTGGATGGTGCGACGCAAGGGGGTGACGCCCGCCCGCCTCGTCCGGGCAGCGAGCGGAGCCCCAGGGGTCGCCGGCCGGTTGGCGCGTCAGGCCGCGGCCCATGTCCGCAAGGACGTGGACTCGCCCATGGAGTCGCGCCTGCGCATGCTGCTGGTCCTCGCCGGCATTCCGGAGCCGACGGTCAACCTCACCATCCGCGACGTCGACGGCCAGCCAGTGCGCCGTTTCGACCTGTCCTGGCCCGGCGCGAGGGTGATCGTCGAGTACGACGGCCGACACCACGTCGAGAGGGTCGAGCAGTGGGAGGCCGACCTGACCCGCCGTGACGCGATCGACGACACCGGCTGGCGGATCCTGGTCGTCGTGGCTTCGGGCGTCTACAAGGATCCGGCTCGCACGGTGGGTCGTGTGCACTCCGTGCTGCGCGCGCGTGGCCTGCCGGGCTTGCCGCTCCGCCCTCGCGAGGACTGGCGAGCCCACTTCCCCGGACAGGCCGACTACCTGTGAACCTCCACGCACCTGCGTGGAACTTCGCCACCGACAGGTTGCTCCGCCCCGCATTTCCACCCACGTGCGTGGATCTTCATCGGCGTACTCGCACCGGGTTCCTGACCACCGCACCCGGGTCTGCGCCTAGGCTGCTCGCCATGGATTCAGCCCACCTGGAGAACGACCTCGTCAACGTGCTGTTCACCCAGGAGCAGATCCAGGAACGCCTGGGCGAGATGGCCCAGCAGATCGCCGCCGACTACGAGGGCAAGGACCTGCTGATGGTCGGCGTCCTCCGCGGCGCGGTGATGGTGATGGCCGACCTGTCCCGGGCGCTGCCCCGGCACTGCGAGATGGACTGGATGGCGATCAGCTCCTACGGCTCCGGCACCAAGTCGAGCGGCGTGGTGCGCATCCTCAAGGACCTCGACACCGACATCACCGGGCGGCACGTCCTGATCGTCGACGAGATCATCGACACCGGGCTGACCCTGAGCTGGCTGGTCAACAGCCTCGGCAGCCGGGGCCCGGCCAGCGTCGAGATCGCGACCCTGCTGCGCAAGCCGGAGGCGCTGAGCATGCCGGTCGAGCCGAAATATGTCGGCTGGGACATCCCCAACGAGTTCGTGGTCGGCTACGGCCTCGACTACCACGAGAAGTACCGCAACCTGAGGGACATCGGCACCCTCGCCCCCCACGTCTACTCCTGAATGGGGCGACGCTTCACCCCGCCTGAAACAATGGTGGTGACAACGGGCACCGTCGCGACGAGATAGCGTCTCGACAACTCCTGATCACCTCCGGCGAAAGTTGCAAGTGAAGCGCATATTCAAGGGACCATGGCTGTGGATGGTGCTGGCCATGATCGGCGTCCTCCTGGCTATCCAGTACCTCGCGCCCAACGGCGGCTTCGACGAGGTCAAGACCTCTGAGCTGAGCGAGTGGGTCGACGAGGGCAAGGTCAAGGAGATCACCTTCATCGACGGTGAGCAGGAGATCCAGGCGACCCTGGACGAGGGCACCCGCGAAGGCAGCGACAAGGTCACCACCCACTACATCAAGGGTCAGCAGGTCGCCCTGCTCAACGCCGTGCAGGAGCAGCTCGACGAGGGCACGATCGAGGAGGCCAACTCCGAGAACCCCCAGCCCGGGATCCTCAGCTCGCTGCTGATCACCCTGCTGCCCTTCGCCCTGATCGTGCTGCTGTTCATCTTCTTGATGAACCAGGCCCAGGGCGGCGGCCGCGGGGTCATGCAGTTCGCCAAGAGCAAGGCCAAGCTCATCACCAAGGACATGCCGAAGACGACGTTCGCCGACGTCGCGGGCTGTGAAGAGGCGATCGAGGAGCTCGGCGAGATCAAGGAGTTCCTCTCCGAGCCCGCTCGCTTCCAGGCGGTCGGGGCCAAGATCCCCAAGGGCGTCCTGCTCTACGGCCAGCCCGGCACCGGCAAGACCCTCCTGGCCCGCGCCGTCGCCGGCGAGGCCGGGGTGCCCTTCTACTCGATCTCCGGCTCCGACTTCGTCGAGATGTTCGTCGGTGTCGGCGCCAGCCGCGTCCGCGACCTGTTCGAGCAGGCGAAGGAGAACGCCCCCGCCATCGTCTTCATCGACGAGATCGACGCTGTCGGTCGCCACCGCGGCGCCGGGATGGGCGGCGGCCACGACGAGCGCGAGCAGACGCTCAACCAGCTGCTCGTCGAGATGGACGGCTTCGACGTGCGAGGTGGCGTCATCCTGATCGCGGCCACCAACCGACCCGACGTCCTCGACCCGGCGCTGCTGCGCCCGGGCCGCTTCGACCGCCAGATCCAGGTCGACGCCCCCGACCTCAACGGTCGCCACCAGATCCTCAAGGTCCACTCCCGGGGCAAGCCGATCGCGGCCGACATCGACCTGCTGAGCGTCGCGCGGCGGACCCCCGGCTTCACCGGGGCCGACCTCGCCAACGTCCTCAACGAGGCAGCTCTCCTGACTGCGCGCCAGAACGCCAAGCTCATCACCGACGAGAACCTCGACGAGGCGATCGACCGTGTGATCGCGGGTCCGCAGCGGCGAACCCGCCTGATGAACGAGAAGGAGAAGCTGATCACCGCCTATCACGAGGGCGGCCACGCCCTCGTCGCGGCGGCGCTCCCGGGGACCGACCCGGTGCACAAGGTCACGATCCTCCCGCGAGGGCGCGCCCTGGGCTACACGATGGTGCTGCCCGACGAGGACAGATACAGCCAGACCCGCAGCGAGATGCTCGACAAGCTCGCCTACATGCTCGGCGGGATGGCGGCCGAGGCGCTGATCTTCCACGACGTGACCAGCGGTGCCGGCAACGACATCGAGAAGGCGACCAACCTCGCCCGCGCGATGGTCACGCAGTACGGCATGAGCGACCGCCTCGGCGCGATCAAGCTCGGCGACAACAACTCCGAGCCGTTCCTGGGCCGCGACATGGGCCACCAGCGCAACTACTCCGAGGAAGTGGCCGCGATCATCGACGAGGAGGTCAAGAAGCTGCTCTCCACCGCCCACCAGGAGGCCTTCGACCTCCTCGAGAACAACCGCGACGTCCTCGACGCGCTGGTCCTCGAGCTGCTCGACAAGGAGACGCTGGACAAGGCCGAGATCGCCGAGATCTTCAAGCCGCTGCGGCTGCACCCCGACCGACCCGCCTGGACCGGCTCCGACGCACGCACGCCCAGCTCGATCCCCCCGGTCGAGATCCCCCAGGAGATCCGCGACCGGGCCGCCGCAGGCGCGCTCACCCAAGGCTCGGAGGGCGGCGTCATCCTCACCCCGCCAGGCGCCGGGGGCGACACCCACGGCGACACGGTCGGGGCCCCCGACGCGCCGACGCCGTCGGGCTGAGGCGCACATGACCGACCCGATCAGCCTGCCGGAGCGCACCATCCCCGTCTTCGACCACGAGCGGGCGCAGGCGGCGGTGCGCGAGCTGCTGGCCGCCATCGGGGAGGACCCCGACCGGGAGGGGCTGCGGGACACCCCGGCCCGGGTGGCCCGCGCCTACGAAGAGCTCACCTCCGGCCTGCGGCAGCGGCCCGACGACGTCCTCACCACGACCTTCGACATCGGTCACGACGAGATGGTCCTGGTGCGCGACATAGAGCTGTGGTCGATGTGCGAGCACCACCTGGTGCCGTTCACGGGCGTGGCCCACGTCGGCTACATCCCCGCTGACACCGGCAAGATCACCGGCCTGTCCAAGCTCGCTCGGCTCGTGGACGTCTATGCCAAGCGGCCGCAGGTGCAGGAGCGGCTCACCACGCAGGTCGCCGACGCGCTGATGGGGATCCTCGAGGCGCGCGGCGTGATCGTGGTGATCGAGGCAGAGCACCTCTGCATGACCATGCGTGGGGTGAAGAAGGCCGGAGCACGCACGATCACCTCGGCGGTCCGCGGCACCATGCTGACCGACCAGGCCACCCGCGCCGAGGCGATGGCGCTGATCAACTCGAGACGATGACTCGTCCCCTCGTGATGGGGATCGTCAACGTCACCCCCGACTCCTTCTCCGACGGCGGGTTGTTCGCCGACACCGAGCGCGCGCTGGCGCACGCGCGGCAGCTGCTCGCCGACGGTGCGGACATCCTCGACATCGGTGGCGAGTCGACCCGGCCTGGTGCGACCAGGCCGCTGGTCAGCGAGGAGCTCGACCGGGTCGTGCCGGTGATCTCCCGGCTCGCGTCCGAGGGGGCGGTCGTCTCGGTCGACACCATGCGGGCCGCGGTGGCCGCGGCGGCGCTCGACGCGGGGGCGACGATCGTCAACGACGTCTCCGGCGGGCTGGCCGACCCGGAGATCCTCGACGTGGTCGCGGCCAGCGCAGCGACGTACGTCGCGATGCACTGGCGTGCGCACGCAGAGTCGATGACGGCGTTCACCGACTACGCGCCATACGGCGTCGTCGAGGGCGTGTGCCGTGAGCTGACCCAACGGCTCGACGCGCTCGCCGCCGCTGGGGTCGACCTCGACCGGGTCTACCTCGACCCGGGGCTGGGCTTCGCCAAGACTGCCGAGCAGAACTGGCAGCTGCTCGCCGGGCTCTCGACGCTGGACGCGCTCGGGCGCCCTCTGCTCGTGGGCGCGAGCCGCAAGTCGTTCCTCGGGCGGGTGCTCGAGGATGACCGGGGCCCTCGTCCCGTGGGGGAGCGGGAGTTCGCCCACGCTGCCCTCGTGGCGCTGCTCGCCGACCGGGGGTGGCCTGCCTCCGGGTCCACGACGTGCGGGCGACCCGCGACGCGCTGGCCGTGGTCGATGCGCTGGCGGCGGCCGACTCGCCCCGGGCGGAGGGGCGCGGTGCCGGATCGGAGGGGGTCGCTGACGGTGCGGGCAGCGGGATAGGACAGGCTGGTCGACCGTGACCGGCCTGCCCATCGACGAGCTCAGCATCCTGGGCGTGGAGTGCTTCGCCCACCACGGTGTCTTCGACTTCGAGCGCCGCGAGGGCCAGACCTTCGTGGTCGACCTCGTGCTCGGGCTCGACACCGCCCCGGCAGCCGCCTCGGACGATCTCGCAGACACGGTGGACTACGGCAGCCTCGTCGCACAGGTCAAGGCCGCCGTCGAGTCCGACCCGGTGGACCTGATCGAGACCGTCGCCCAACGGATCGCAGATGTGTGCCTGGGCGAGCGTCGTGTTCAATGGGTCCGCGTCACCATCCACAAGCCCGATGCACCGATTGACGCGACATTTCGGGATGTCGCGCTGACGATCACCAGGAACGCGAGGCCAGCCCCATGACTGAGACCCCCAACCCCAACATCGTGGATGCGGACTCCCTGACCGGCGAGATGCATCCCATCCGGCGCGTCGTCGTCGCTCTCGGGTCCAACCTCGGGGAGCGGATGACTGCGTTGCAGGGGGCGGTCGACGCGCTCGCGGACACCCCCGACTTCTTCGTCACCGGCATCTCGCCGGTCTATGAGACCGAGCCCGTCGACTCGCCCGTCGACGGCGCGCGCAAGTTCCTCAACGCGGTCGTGCTGGCCGACACGACGCTGCCGGCCGCGCGCCTGATGGAGCGGGCGCTGGCGGTCGAGGACGCCTTCGACCGTGAGCGCAGCGACGTCCGAAACGCGCCCCGCACTCTCGACGTCGACCTGATCGTCGTCGGCGATCGCCGGGCGAACGAGGAGTTCCTGCAGCTGCCCCACCCGCGCGCCCACGAGCGCGCCTTCGTGCTCGCGCCCTGGCACGACCTCGAGCCCGACGCCGTCATCCCCGACCGCGGCCCGATCGCCGACCTGCTGGCCGCGCTCGACGCGTCCGGCGTCACCAAGCGCGACGACCTGGTGCTCGAGACCCAGTGACGCAAGGCCCACCCGAGCCGCAGGGGCGCCTGCGCCCCACCTCGGGTGCGTCGCTCGCGATCGCGGGCGTGGTCGGGCTCCTCGGCGGCTGGTTGGTGCGGCCGGTGATGGTGCGCCTCGGCGCGACTGTTCCGTTGGTCTCCTGGACCCAGGTGCTGGTCCTTGTCTTCGTCGCCGCCTTCCTGGCGTATGTCGCGTGGCACACCTGGCAGACGATCCAGGTCCACCGACGCAGGCTCGAGGGAGACCGGGCCGTCAACCGGCTCGTCCTGGCCCGCGCCTGCGCGCTGGTGGGTGCGCTGGTCGCCGGCGGATATGTCGGCCACGGCATCAGCTGGCTCGGGTCGGCCTCCGAGCTGGCCGACGAGCGGCTGGTCCGCTGCGCCGTCGCCGCGGTGGCCGGGATCGCTGTCATGAGCATCTCCCTGCTGCTCGAGCGCGCGTGTCGCGTCCCGTCATCGGGGTCGGACCCCTAGCCTGACCCCATGTCTTCTCCTGAGCCCCAGCAGTCACACGCGCCCCGTTCGGCGGCGCGTCGTCGCCAGCGGAGCACGCGCCTGAGCGTCGCTGTCGCACTGCTCGTCCTGGCTGCGCTGCTCATCGGCGCAGCCGCGGTCGCCGGCACCGTGCTGATGCTCACCCTCGCCGGCGTCGGGGCGGTGCTGCTCGGTGCGGCTGCTACCAGGATCACCCACTCCGAGCTCGCTGCCGCCCGGGTGGAAGCCGGACGGGACCGCGCCGTCCAGGCGGCTGCCTATGCCACGATCACCGAGCGCCGGACGAGCGAGAACATGCGCTTCGCCCTCGACATGCAGCGCAAGATCGCGGAGCGCGAGGAGATCATCGCCGGCTTCGAGCTCGCGCTGAACACGGCTCAGCGTCAGCTCAGCGAACAGACCCGCAAGTTCAACCTCGAGGCCCGCCGCGCCGACCTGGCCGAGGACAACTCGCGCGAGGCAGCCGACGCCGCCGCCCGTCTGGAGGCATCACTCGGCCAGTCGGAGGAGCGCGCCGCGGAGGCCATCGTGCGCGTGGCCGAGCTCGAGGCAGAGCTCGACGTCCTCAAGGCAGAGCTGGCGCTGTGGCAGGTGACTGCGTCCAAGCGCAACACCGCCTGAGCGGTCGCCCCACCCTCGTACGGCACAATCACTCGGTGTGATCCCCGAGGAGAACCGGTTCGAGAGCGATCCAGCCGAGGCCTTGCCCGAGGATCCCGGATTGCCCGAGGGCTGGTCGGCACAGGCGCCCGACGGCGGGGACGGGCCGACCGTCGCGCGCCTGACCGATCTGCTCCGCCGGCACGAGCGCGCCGGGCGGGGCTGGGCCACCGGCTCCGAGGAGGACATCCTCGTCGAGGTCCAGGGCCTCGAGATGCGCGAGAACATCGTCGTCCGGGACGAGAGCGACGCCATCCGTGCGTGGGCGAGCGTGCACGACCGTGCCGAGGGCCGGATGCTCCTCGTCCACATCGTCGACCGCGAGCTGCCGACCGACGTCGCGACCGCGTGCTCCGACGTCCTGTTCGAGTGGGCTCACGCCCAGGCTGAGCGGGTGGGCGCCGAACGCCGGCTGAGTGTGCAGCAGATCGACACGGGTGCCTTCCGCGACGACGAGCGCCAGCACGTCTGGCTGGAGGCGGCAGGATTCGAACGCGTGCGCACCTGGTGGCAGATGAGCCGATCGGTGACCGCCGAGGAGGCAGAGCTCGTCCCCGACCCCGCTCGCTGGGAACAGGACGGCGTCGTCTTCCGCCTCGTCGAGCGCCAGGGCGACGGCATGCCCGACGAGGGCGACCTGCGAGCCGTCCACGACGTCCTGGAGGGGGCGTTCACAGATCACTTCAACCACGCCGAGGAGACGTTCCACGAGTTCCTCCACCGGTTGCGGGAGGACCCTGGCCACCGCTGGGACCACTGGTGGCTGGCCGAGGTCGACGGCGAGGCAGCGGGTGCGCTGGTCGGCACCGTCAGCGAGTCGACCAAGGGCCCCGACGGTTCCTACGTCGCCTACCTCGGCGTCCTGGAGTCCGCGCGTGGCCGCGGCGTCGCCAAGGGACTGCTCAACACGATCATCGCCGACGCGGCCGTCAGCGGGCGTGACCGCGTCGGCCTCGAGGTCGACGCCGACTCCCCGACGGGCGCAGACGGGTTGTACGTCGCGATGGGCTGGGGCACGAAATATGTGACCGAGTCCTGGCACAAGGACGTGCCTGTCAGCGGGTGATCCGGCGGGCGGTGACTCCGACGGTCCTCCTCAGCGCAGCGACTCCCGCAGCGCCCGGTGGATCCCGTTGGGCGTGAGGACGCCCACGAACCGGGCGCCCTGCTTCACGCCGATCATCGGCTTGTCCTCGCGCAGCATGGTCGCGAGTGCCTCCTCCAAGGAGGAGTCGAGGTCGATGGCGGCCCCGAGCTGACCCCCGCTGACGCCGTCGAGGGGTTCGAGGTGCTCCTCGCGCAGCGGGGTCACGGTGAGCCGGCGCAACCCGCGCGTCGATCCCACGAAGTCGGCCACGAAGTCGTCGGCCGGGTGGGCGAGCAGCTCCATCGGGGTGGCGAACTGCGCCAGCCGGCCACCGGTCGCGAAGACCGCCACCCGCTCGCCCATCCGCACGGCCTCGTCGATGTCGTGGGTGACGAGCACGACCGTCTTGCCCAGGTCGCGCTGCAGCCGCAGGAACTCGTCCTGCAGGCGGGTGCGCACGACCGGGTCGACGGCCCCGAACGGCTCGTCCATCAGCAGGACCGGCGGGTCGGCCGCCAGCGCCCGGGCAACTCCCACGCGCTGGCGCTGCCCACCGGAGAGCTGGTGGGGGTAGCGGTCGGCATACAGGTCGGGATCGAGCCCGACGGTCTCGAGCAGCTCGCGGGCGCGGGACCGCGCGGTGGTCTTGGACTCGCCGTACAGCAGCGGGACCGTCATCACGTTGTTGATGACCTTCTGGTGGGGGAACAGCCCCACCTGCTGGATGACGTAGCCGATGCCGCGCCGCAGCTCATGGGGATCGGCCTCGGTGACGTCGGTGCCGTCGAGGATGATCCGGCCAGTGGTCGGCTCGATCAGCCGGTTGATCATCTTCAAGGTGGTGGACTTGCCGCAGCCCGACGGCCCCACCAGGCAGACGATCTCGCCGCGGCGGACGTCGAGGTCGAGCTCATGGACGGCGACCGTGCCGTCGTCGTAGGTCTTGCCGACCCCGTGCAGCCTGATCATCGGCTGGTCCTGACCAGGTGAAGAGGGTGCGGTGGATCCGTCGCCCGAGGCGGTAGCGTCCATGCGGTGACCCTACTCGCGAGCGCTGTCCCCGCAGCGGACCCGAGCTGTTACAGCCGCACGGTCAACGAGTGGTGGTGTGAGGCCTACGTCAGCGACTACCGCCAAGAGCTCGTCGACGCGACGACCCAGCACCTGCTCATCACCGTCGCCGCGATCGGCCTGAGCATCGTGATCGCGTTCCCGCTGGCGCTGCTCGCCCGCAGGGTACGGCGGTTGGAGTCGGCCATCCTCGGCGTCTCCACGGCGCTCTACACCGTGCCGTCGCTGGCGCTCTTCCCGCTGCTCGTGCCGTTCACGGGCATCTCGGCCACCACGGTCGTGATCGGGTTGGCGCTGTACGCGCTGACGATCCTGGTCCGCAGCATCCTCGACGGCCTGCGCTCGGTCCCGGACGAGGTCCGCGAGTCCGCCCGCGGCCTGGGATATGCCCCGGCGGGTCAGCTGCTGCGGATCGAGCTCCCGCTCGCCCTGCCGGTGATGCTGGCCGGCCTGAGGGTCGCCACGGTCTCGACGGTCGCGCTCACCACGGTGGGGGCGCTGGTCGCCAACGGTGGCCTGGGCAACCTCATCGCCGACGGGGTCCGGACCGACTTCAAGGCCGAGCTGCTCGCGGCCTGCCTGCTGTGCGTCGCGATCGCGGTGCTCCTCGACCTGGCCATCGTGGGGCTCCAACGCCTGACGACTCCCTGGACCAGGACGGGGGTCGCGGCATGAGGATCTTCGCTGACATGTGGGCCTATCTCGCCGACCCGGCCAGCTGGACGGGGCGAGGTGGGATCCTCGACCTGCTCGTGCAGCAGCTGCTCCTCACCGGCGCCGCGCTGGCGCTGGCGATCGTGATCGGGCTGCCCGTCGCGCTGTGGCTCGGCCACCTGGGCCGCGGCGGCTTCCTGGCCATCAACATCTCCAACATCGGCCGCGCGATCCCGACCTTCGCCCTCCTCGCCCTCCTCGTCACCGCCGAGTGGCCGGGCGTCTCGACGTTCGGCCCGTTCGGGCGTGCGGGCATCGCCACCCTGCTGGCGCTCACCCTGTTCGCGCTGCCGCCGATCATCACCAACTCCTATGTCGCCGTGCGCGAGGTCGAGGGCGACCTCAAGGAGTCGGCCCGGGGCATGGGGATGACGTCGTGGCAGCAGTTCCGTCTCGTCGAGCTGCCCCTGGCCATGCCGTTGGTCGCGGCCGGCATCCGGCTGGCACTCGTGCAGGTGTGGGCGACCGCCACCATCGCCGCGCTGGTGGCCGGCCCGGGCCTGGGACGGATCATCACCGACGGATTCGCGACCAGCCAGTACGGCAAGGGACTGGCGGGCGCCGTGATCGTCGCGGCGGTGGCGATGGTGCTTGAGGTGCTCGCAGCGTGGGCCCAGCGTGCGGCCGACCCGATCCCTCGTCAGACTGATCAGCAGCAGCCAGACCTCCTGCCCATGACGACATGAGCCGGGACCGGACACGCGTGGTCATCGAGACCACGGGACACAGAAGGTGGAAGACATGAAGCTAGGACGATGGGCCGCCAGCGCGCTGGCGATCAGCACCGTGATGCTCGGCGCCTCGTGCGCCGGTGACGACCTCGCCAAGGACGGCGGAGACGGCGCGGAGAGCACCGGCGGTGGCGACAAGGGGTCGGTCAAGATCTCCGGGCAGGACTTCGGGGAGGTGCAGATCGTCGCGGCGATGTATGAGCAGCTCCTCGACGCCGAGGGCTACGACGCGACGGTCCAGCTCGTCGGCACGCGCGACGTCTACATGAAGGACGGCCAGTTCCCCGGTTCGATCCAGCTGGTGCCCGAATACGTCGGTGGCATCGTCGACTTCCTCAACACCACGGTCAACGGTGCGGACGCCGAGCCGCTCACGACGCCGGACGCCGAGGAGTCGATCGAGGCCGCGTCGTCGCTGCTGGAGGACAAGGGCATCACGCTTCTTGAGCCGTCCGCGGCGATCGACACCAACGCGTTCTTCGTCACCCAGGAGTTCTCGCAAGACGAGGGCGTCACCAAGCTCTCCGACCTCGAGGGCCAGCAGGTCGTCGTGGCCGCCGCCGAGGACTGCGCCGACCGCACCGACTGTGGCGCCGGGCTGACCAAGGACTACGGCATCGACGTCACCGAGTTCCTGCCGCTGGGCTTCGCCTCGCCGGCCGTCTTCAAGTCCGTGAAGGACGGTGAGGCGCAGCTCGGCCTGACGTCGACGACCGACGGGACGCTGGAGTCGCAGGGCATGGTGCTGCTGGAGGACGACAAGCAGATCCAGCCGGCCCAGAACCTCATCCCGGCCGCCTCCACCGAGTGGCTCGCCGACAACCCCAACGTCGAGACCATCCTCAACGACCTGATGGCCGCCCTCACGACGGAGAACCTCACCGAGCTCAACGGCAAGATCTCGGTCGATCGGCAGAAGCCCGAGGACATCGCGACCGAGTTCTTGGAGGCCGAGGGCCTGCTCTGACCCCGCTGATCTCTTCAGCGCACCTCGTGGGGGCGCAGGCGCAGCGCGGCAGGGTCGACCGTCGACAGGTCGAGCACGGAGCTCGGTATGTCGATGTGTCGGCCCTGGCCGCTGCCCACCTGTGGCGCCGGGGAGCCGAGCGAGGCGACCCACGTCATCAGGGCTGACGCGTCCTCGCGGCGGTCCTGCTCGACCAGCCACCCGCCGATCCGGTGGACCGGAGGGAGCCCGGAGTGGATGAGCGAGCGCTGTCCCCAGAACTCCCGGACCCCGCAGCGGAGCAGCTCCCACCACTCGTCGGGGGCGCCGGGGATCTCGAGGAAGTAGCGCCACATGTCGCCCGCGAGGACCCGGTCGACGAAGACTGCCTCGACCTCGGCGTCCCCGCCCGAGCGGACCTCCTCGAGCGACAGGCGCTTGGTCGCCCAGCGGTCCGCGAGGTCGGCGACGGACGCCCGCTGCTGGGTGATGGAGGAGCCGTCGTCGCGGATGCGCCAGTGATAGACGATCGACGGCACCACGTCGAAGGTCCCGGCCATGAACGCCCGGGTGGTCGCCGGTTGGTCCTCGTAGCGGACGCCCTCGGGCCACGACAGCCCGACGCTGTCCCAGAACGTCCGGCGGAAGACCTTGTTCCAGGCGAAGACGTCGCCGAGCAGCTCGGGGCGGTCGGCGATCCTCAGCCCCCGGCCCGGCGCATGCAGCCGCCGCATCCACCGGGGCTCCAGGAGGTCGCCCTTCTCCCAGCGCGCGATCGAGCCGGTCACGAAGTCCGACCCCGACTCGAGCAGCGGCGCCATCAGCGAGGACAGCGCATCGCGCGGCAGGACGTCGTCGGAGTCGAGGAAGGCGAGGAACTCACCCTCGGCCTGCGTCGCTCCGATGTTGCGCGCCGAACCCAGCCCGCCGTTGGCGACGTGCACGACCCGGAAGCGGCGGTCCTTGTCGGCATACGCCTCGGCGATCTCGCCCGACCGGTCGGGCGACCCGTCGTCGACGACGACCGCCTGCCAGCGCTGCCAGGTCTGGGCGAGCAGCGAGTCGAGGCAGGCGGGAGGTAGTCCTCGACGCCGTAGGCGGGGACGACCACCGAGACCAGGGGTCCGCGCCGCTGCCGCAGGAACCCCATGGCACGAGACCCTAGTAGGCTCCCCGCCGTGACTGCACAGGCGCGCGCGATCGACGAGATGAACCCCGACGGCGTCCCGCGCAAGGTGCTCTTCGTGGCGGGGGCCGGACGCAGCGGGACCTCGACGATGGCCGGCATCGCCAGCAGGCTCGGGATGCACGTGCCGCTGCCCGAGGTGCCACCCGACTCGTCCAACCCGCGTGGCTTCTCCGAGCCCCAGTGGGTCGTCGACCTGCACGACCGCCTGCTCAAGGAGGCCGGCGTCCAGGTCAGTGACTCCCGCCCCAGCGCGTGGTTCGAGACCGGCCGCATCTCCACCCGCGAGCCGGCCCGGATCAGGGTCGCCGACTGGCTCGAGCCACACTTCGAGGTCCACCCCGAGCTGGTCGTCAAGGACCCCCGGCTCAGCTGGTTCCTCGGGCTGTGGCGGGTCGCCGCGATCCGGACGGGCGCCAAGCCGGTCTTCGTGACCATGCTGCGCCCCCCGGCCGAGGTCGTCGGCAGCAAGCAGAAGTACTACGCCAACAAGCTCGGTTCCGCCCACCTCGCCGCCAGCTGGCTCAACATGCTGCTCCACACCGAGCGCGCGACGCGCGACGAAGCCGGCACGTCGCGGGTGTTCGTGCGCTACGAGGACCTGCTGACCGACTGGGTGAAGACGACGATGCACGTCGGCCACACCCTCGAGCTGCAGTCGATCATCCACACGCGCAGCGACCTGATCCGTGAGGTGCACCGCTTCATCGACCCCGACCTGCGGCGGGTCTCGGCCAGCCTCGAGGACCTCGGACTGCCGCCGCGGCTGCACGACCTCACCGCCCAGACGTGGGTGGAGCTCAACAAGCTCGCCGACCCCGACGGGGACGTCTCGCAGGTCCACGCCACGCTCGACCAGCTGCGCGACGCCTACACCGACCTCTACGAGGAGGCGGAGGCGATCAGCAAGAGCTCGGTCGTCGCCGCGCGGATCGACGGTGCCCGTACGGCGGCTGCCTCCGACGCCCCTGCGCCAGGACTGGCGGAGCGGATCCCGCACGACGTCCGCGCCAAGATCCCGCCGTCCCTGCGCCGAGGTGTGCGCAAGGCCCTGGGTCGCGAGCGCACGGCGGAGCAGCCCCCGGGGCAGCCGGAGCCGTCGTGAGCGTCCCGATCGGTGGCGGTCCCGGACTGAGCAACATCGAGGGGCACACCGAGTTCGACATCGTCTGGCCGTGGCAGGCCGGTCCGCTGCGCCGGGGTGCGACCGCGGTGCTCCGGGTCAAGAACGAGGCCGACTCGATGCGTTTCGTGCTGCCGCCCCTGCTGCGCGCCTGCGACCACGTGCTGCTGGTCGACAACAACTCCACCGACGGCACCGGCGAGGCGGCGCTGGCCGTCGCCGCAGAGCACGGGCTGGGCGAGAAGTTCACGCTGAAGCACTACCCGTTCGACGTCGCCCGCGCCGGCGCCGAGCACCTCGCGGTCCCCGAGCGCAGCGTCCACTCGCTGGCCTACTTCTACAACTGGTGCTTCTCCCACGTCCGCACCCGCTACTCGTGGAAGTGGGACGGCGACATGGTGCTCACGACCGAGGGCGAGGTGTCGCTGGCCGACCTGTCGTGGCAGGTGGGCCGCGCGGACGTGGTGATCCGGATCCCACGCCACGGCCTCTACATCGAGTCCGAGAGTCGCGCCTTCCTCGACCTGGGCCTGCGCAACATCGAGGAGTGGGGCTTCCCGATGACGCCCGACTTCGTCTATTCCAAGGCCCCCGAGTGGGAGATCCGGACCACGCCCGACACCATCCGGCAGTTCGCGCTCCCGCAGGGGCTGGTCGTGGAGCTGAAGTATCTCGACGGCGACGAGTTCGCCCACTGGACCAACCCCGAGTCCTTCGCCACCAGCGTCCGCAACCGCCGCAAGCGGCGCGAGTGGCTGGTCTTCAACGCGCTCAGGGCGGGCGAGGTCCCGGAGGGGGTCACCGAGATCGTGGCCCCGGCCGGCGAGCACGTCGTCGACTTCGTGACCCACACGTGGCTCCCGCGCGCCCCACGCCCCTTCGTGGTCGACGACCCGGACCACGCCAAGCTGCACCTGCGCGCCTGACGCCCCACCCGGCGGACCTACTCACGGGTAGCGATTTCGGTGGCGGTCGTCACGCTCGAGTCCTGTTCCCGCGGACCGACCCATCGGCGTACGCTCAGGTTTCAACAACCACGAGCACCGAGTCTGGTACCCACACCGGCCCCACCTGGGGTGGTCGGAGGGACTGGAACGAAAGGGTTCGGACCATGAGGCACTTCCGTGTGGGTGTCATCGGCGCTGGCCGCGTCGGTGCCGTCCTGGCCGCCGCGCTGCGCGCCGCCGGCCACGAGATCGTCGCCGCCGCCGGCGAGTCGGACGCCTCCCGGGGCCGGATCGAGGCCATGTTGCCCGGCACCCCCGGCGCCAAGCCCAGTGACGTGGCCCGCGCCGCTGATCTGCTCCTGCTGACGGTGCCCGACGACATGCTGCCCAACGTGGTCGCGATGCTCAGTGCCAGCGGCGCGATCCACGAGGGCCAGTTCGTCGTCCACACCAGCGGCCGGCACGGCCTGGCCGTCCTCGCCGATGCCGCAGCCGTGGGTGCACGACCCATCGCCCTGCACCCCGCCATGACCTTCACCGGCACCGAGGTCGACCTGCCGCGGCTGCGCGAGGCGATCTTCGGGGTGACGGCCGACGCTGCCGAACGGCCCGTCACCGAGCAGCTCGTCGCCGACCTCGGCGGTCGCCCGATGTGGGTCGACGAGGACAAGCGCACGCTCTATCACGCTGGCCTGGCCCACGGCGCCAACCACCTCGTCACGTTGGTGACCGAGGCGATGGAGATGCTCGCCGCGGCTGGTGGCGACAACCCCGCCGACACGCTCCGCCCCCTCCTCAACGCAGCGCTCGACAACGCGCTCGATCAGGGCGACGCCGCGCTCACCGGGCCGATCGTGCGCGGTGACGTCGAGACGGTCCGGGCCCACCTGGTGGAGATGAGGGCCTCAGCGCCGCAGACGGTCCCGTCCTACCTCGCCCTGGCCCGCGCGACCCTCAGCCGGGTGGTCACCGACGGGCGCCTGCTCCCGATCCGTGGCGCCAAGCTGGCGCAGGTGCTCGACGCCGCGTCGAGTGACGACGTGGCTCCATCATCGGTGCGGCCCCTCACTCGGCTCGGACGCACCATCCGTCGATGACCGCCTCCACCCTTGCCCTCGCGCACACCCGCGAGGAGCTCGCCGACCTGCTCGCGGCCGCCCGCCGCGACGGGCAGCGCGTCGGCTTCGTGCCCACGATGGGCGCCCTGCACGAGGGGCACGCCAGCCTGATGCGCGTGGCCGCCGAGCATGCTGACCTGGTGGTGGTGAGCGTCTTCGTCAACCCCATGCAGTTCGCCCCCACCGAGGACCTCGAGCGCTACCCGCGCACGTTGCCCGCCGACCTCGAGGTGTGCGCCGCCAACGGGGTCACCGCCGTCTTCGCGCCGGCCACCGACGAGATCTATCCCGGGGGCTTCGGTCACGAGACGGTCCGCGACGGGGTCACCGTCGCCCCAGGACGCCTCGCCACCATCCTCGACGGCGCCTCCCGTCCGGGGCACTTCGACGGGGTCCTGACGGTCGTCGCCAAGCTCTTCGGCCTCGTCCAGCCCGACGTCGCCGTCTTCGGCGAGAAGGACTACCAGCAGCTCGCGTTGATCCGCGCCATGGTCCGCGACCTGTGCATGCCGATCCGGATCGTCGGGGCAGAGACCATGCGTGAGCCCGACGGCCTCGCGATGTCGAGCCGCAACCGCTATCTCGATCCCGGCCAGCGGCAGGCCGCGACCGTCCTGAGCCGAGCACTGCGGGCAGCGCAGCAGCAGGCGGCGTACGGCGAGGAGGCGGCCCGTGAAGCAGCGCTGGGCGTGCTCGCGACCGAGCCCGCCGTCGTGCTCGACTACCTCGCCCTGACCGCCCCCGACCTGGCCGAGGCGCCGGAGGTCGGCGAGGGTCGGGTCCTGGTCGCGGCCCGGGTCGGCGACACCCGCCTGATCGACAACATGCAGATCTTCTTCGACCGACTCCCACCGGCGGGCACCGCAGTCGCGGGCTCGACCACCCACGAAAGGAGCAGCTGATGCTGCGCACGATGATGAAGTCCAAGATCCACCGGGCGACCGTCACCCAGGCCGACCTCCACTACGTCGGCTCCGTGACCGTCGACGAGGACCTCCTCGACGCGGCCGACCTGCTCAGCGGCGAGCTGGTGCACATCGTCGACGTCACCAACGGCGCCCGCCTCGAGACCTACACGATCGCCGGCGAGCGGGGCTCGGGCGTCATCGGGATCAACGGCGCGGCCGCCCGCCTGGTGCACCCCGGCGACACGGTGATCCTGATCGCCTACGGTCAGATGGAGACCGCGGAGGCCAAGGACTACAAGCCCGCGGTCGTCTTCGTCGACGCCGACAACCGGGTGATGGCCACCGGCTACGACCCGGCGGAGACCTTCGGCGACCCGTCGCTGACGCGCGGCGACTTCCTCGCCCGCTAGCCTGCCGGGATGCAGTCCTCCCCGAGACTTCCGCAGCGCCTGCGAGCCCCGGAGCCGGGGTGGACCACCCGCGCCGACGTGGTGGTCATCGGTTCCGGGATCGCCGGGCTGACCGCCGCGCTCCGCATCCACGCCGCCGACCGCAGCCTCAAGCTCCTGGTCGTCACCAAGGACGTCCTCAACGCCGGGTCGACGCAGTGGGCCCAGGGCGGGATCGCGGCCGCTCTCGGACCCGAGGACACCCCTGACCAGCACCTCCACGACACCCTCGTCGCCGGCGCGGGCGCCTGCGACGTCGAGGCCGTGCGAGCCCTGGTGACCGAGGGCCCGGACGCGGTGCGAGAGCTGATCGCGCTGGGCACCAGGTTCGACCACCACGAGGGGGAGCTGTCGCTGACCCGCGAGGGCGGCCACCACCGCGACCGGATCGCCCACGCGGGCGGCGACGCGACGGGGGCGGAGATCCAGCGGGCGCTCATCGCCGCCGTCGAGCTGGCCCCCGAGATCGAGGTGATCCAGCACGCGCTGGCGGTCGACCTGCTGCTGGCCGGCGACGCCGGGGTGGCCGGGGTGACCCTGCACGTCCTCGGCGAGGGACAGCGCGACGGTGTCGGGGCAGCTCACTGCCGGGCGGTCGTGCTCGCCAGCGGCGGCTTCGGCCAGGTGTTCTCGCAGTCGACCAACCCGAGCGTCTCCACCGGAGACGGTCTGGCGATCGCCGCTCGCGCGGGGGCGACCCTGCGCGACCTCGAGTTCGTCCAGTTCCACCCGACGGTGATGTATCTCGGTCCCGACTCCCAGGGCCAGCAGCCGCTGATCTCCGAGGCGGTGCGTGGCGAGGGTGCCTTCCTCGTCGACTTCGGTGGTGACCGCTTCATGCAGGGGGAGCACGAGCTCGCCGACCTGGCCCCGCGCGACGTCGTCGCCAAGGCCATCACGCGCCGCATGCTCGAGGCCGACAAGCCCCACATGTGGCTCGACGCCCGTCACCTCGGGGCGGAGTTCTGGGAGCGACGCTTCCCCACGATCCTCGCGGTCTGTCGCGAGCACGGCGTCGACCCGGTCACCGAGCTGATCCCCGTCGCTCCGGCGCAGCACTACGCCTCGGGCGGAGTGGCCACCGACCTCGACGGTCGTTCGGACGTGGCCGGCCTCTATGCCACGGGCGAGGTCGCCTGCAGCGGGGTGCACGGCGCCAATCGCCTCGCCTCCAACTCGCTGCTCGAAGGCCTCGTCTTCTCGCGGCGGATCGCCCAGGTGCTGCCGCAGGAGCTGCGTGAGTGGCAGGCACCGAGCGGCGACGACCCGCGTCGTCCCGGACTGGTCGACGGCCGGCTGCGCGCCGATCTCCAGGCGACGATGACGACCAAGGTGGGCGTCCTGCGGACCGCGGAGGGCATGACGCAGGCCGTCGAGTGGCTGCAGGCGTGCGACACCGACGCGGGTGCGGTCCCCGGCGTCGACGGCTGGGAGACGACCAACCTGCTGACCCTGAGCAGTGCGCTGGCGCAGGCGGCGCTCGGGCGCGAGGAGACCCGGGGATCGCACTGGCGCGAGGACTTCCCCGAACGAGACGACGTGACCCAGGCCGGTCACATCGACACCCGGCTGGTCGACGGGCGGCTGGGCCAGGAGTTCTGTCCCGCACCCTCGACCGACCCGACCACTGGAGCAGTCGCATGACGCCGTACGCCGACCTGCCGCCCGAGCTCCTGCGCGAGATCACCGACGCGGGGCTCGACCCGGAGGCGCTGTATGCCGACATCGAGCGAGCGCTCGCCGAGGACCTCCCCGGCGGTGCCGTCGACGCCACGAGTGCCGCGACCATCTCCGCGGACGCCCGCGGCCGGGCTGACTTCGCCGCGCGCGAGCCTGGCGTCGTGGCCGGGCTCGGGGTCGCGGCCATGGTGTTCGCCCAGGTCATGGGGGAGTCGGTCCAGATCACCGACCGGGTCCCCGACGGGACTCGCGTCGGCCCCGGCGACGTGGTCATGCGCGTCGCAGGTCCCACCCGCGGGCTGCTGACAGCAGAGCGGACGGCCCTCAACTACGCCAGCCACCTCTCGGGAGTGGCGACCGGCACCGCGCACTGGGTCGACGCGCTCGAGGGCACGACGGCGAAGGTCCTCGACACCCGCAAGACCCTGCCCGGCTGGCGAGCGTTGCAGAAATACGCCGTCCGGTGCGGCGGTGGGGTCAACCACCGCTTCTCGCTGTCCGACATGGCGATGGTCAAGGACAACCACGTCATCGCAGCCGGTGGGGTCGTGCCGGCTCTCGAGGCCCTGCGCTCGGCCTTCCCCGGTCTGCCCGTCGAGGTCGAGGTCACCGACCTCGACCAGCTGCGCGAGCTGCTCGACGCAGGCTGCCAGCGGATCCTGCTCGACAACATGTCGACCGAGACGATGGCCGAGGCAGTGCGGATCAATGCCGGCCGCGCGGTGCTGGAGGCCTCGGGTGGTCTCACGCTCGAGCGGGCGCGTGAGGTCGGCGAGACCGGTGTCGACTACATCTCGGTGGGAGCCCTGACCCACTCGGTGAAGGTCTTCGACCTGGGCATGGACCTCGTGGACGAAGCCGACCCGCGCGTCGCTGAGCAGGACGGGGCACTGACGTGACCGTGCGCGGCTCGTGCGAGTCCACCAGACAGCCCGTGGACGAGGGATGAGCCTGCTCGCCGCCGACATCGGCAACTCCGACACCGTGCTGGGGCTCCTCGACGGCGCCGACGTCGTGGCCCACTGGCGGGTCTCGACCGACGAGCGGCGCACGTCCGACGAGTGGGCGGTGCTCGTGCGCGGGTTGCTCGCGGAGTCGGGCAGAGCCGTGGACGGCATCGCCGTGTGTGCGACGGTGCCGGCCGTGCTGCACGAATGGCGTGACATGCTCGCTCGCCATTTCAAGGACATTGAGTGTGTCGTCGTCGAACCCGGTGTGCGCACCGGGGTGTCGGTCCTGATGGACAATCCGCGCGAAGTGGGCGCCGATCGCATCATCAATGCCTTGGCCGCGGCGAACGAATTCGGGGGTCCGGCCATCGTCGTCGATTTCGGCGGAACCGCGACGACGTTCGACGTCGTGAGTGCCTCCGGTCAGTATGTCGGTGGCGCTATTGCTCCCGGGATCGAGATCTCCCTCGAGGCGCTCGGGCGGCGGGGGGCACAGCTGCGCAAGGTCGAGCTGATGCGTCCGCGCTCGGTCATCGCGAAGAACACCGTCGAGGCCTTGCAGAGCGGGATGTTGTTCGGTGTCGCTGCCCAGGTCGAGGGAATGGTGGCGCGGATGATCGACGAGCTGGGTGTGCCGAGGACGAGCGTCAACGTCATATCGACCGGGCACCTGTCGGGACTCGTGCGCGATGAATGCGATTGTTTCACCGCCGATTCCCCGTGGCTGACCCTTCAGGGCTTGCGGCTGGTGTTCGAGCGCAACTCGATCAGTCGATAGACGTGAATTCGCCAATTGCTCCCCAACTTGAAAGGGGCGTATTGTCTGCACGTCCACCGCACGGGGTCTTTGATGGAATGAGGAATTCGAATGGCGCAAAAGGTCAACATCACTCTGGTCGATGACATCGACGGCAGCGAGGCGGACGAGACCCTCACCTTCGGTCTGGACGGCACGACCTACGAGATCGACCTCAACGACGCCAACGCCGCGGCGTTGCGCGAGGCACTGAGCGGCTATGTGGGTCACGCCCGCAAGGTCAGCGGCTCGAGCCGTCGTGGTCGCAAGGCCACGTCGTCGGCGGGCGGCTCCAACACCAAGGACGTGCGTGAGTGGGCCAGGAGCCAGGGCATGGACGTCTCCGAGCGCGGCCGCATCTCCGCGGACATCCAGAAGGCCTACGACGCCGCTCACTGAGCCGTCGTCACGCAGCCGGGGCTGTTCGCTGTCAGCGGACGCCTCGGCTGCGTCGTTGGGAACACGTAGGGTGGAGTCGGGCGTTGAGCCCATTGTCTGCCTGACCTCCCAGCGTCCACGTCGTGAGGTCTGCCGCAGACCACAGACGTGAAGGAGCGCACATGTTCGAGCGGTTCACCGACCGAGCCCGACGAGTTGTCGTGCTGGCCCAGGAAGAGGCCCGCATGCTCTCCCACAACTACATCGGGACCGAGCACATCCTGCTCGGGCTCATCCACGAGGGCGAGGGCGTCGCCGCGAAGGCGCTGGAGTCGCTCGACATCTCGCTGGAGGCCGTCCGCGCCCAGGTCGAGGAGATCATCGGCCAGGGCCAGCAAGCGCCGTCGGGACACATCCCGTTCACGCCCCGCGCCAAGAAGGTGCTCGAGCTCTCGCTGCGCGAGGCGCTCCAGCTGGGCCACTCCTACATCGGCACCGAGCACATCCTGCTCGGCCTGATCCGCGAGGGTGAAGGCGTCGCCGCCCAAGTGCTGCAGAAGCTCGGCGCCGACCTCAACCGGGTGCGCCAGCAGGTCATCCAGCTGCTCTCGGGCTTCCAGGGCAAGGAATCGGCCGCCAGTGGTGCTGCCGCGAGCGGCTCGGGATCCGAGACGCCGTCCAGCTCGCTGGTCCTCGACCAGTTCGGACGCAACCTGACCCAGGCTGCCCGTGAGGGCAAGCTCGACCCGGTCATCGGTCGTGGCCAGGAGATCGAGCGGGTCATGCAGATCCTCTCGCGACGGACGAAGAACAACCCCGTCCTGATCGGCGAGCCCGGCGTCGGCAAGACCACCATCGTCGAGGGGCTGGCCCAGGACATCGTCAAGGGCAACGTGCCCGAGACGCTCAAGGACAAGCACATCTACACCCTCGACCTCGGCGCCCTGGTGGCCGGCTCGCGCTATCGCGGGGACTTCGAGGAGCGCCTCAAGAAGGTGCTCAAGGAGATCCGCACGCGCGGCGACATCGTGCTGTTCATCGACGAGATCCACACCCTCGTCGGTGCGGGCGCGGCCGAGGGCGCGATCGACGCGGCCTCGATCCTCAAGCCGATGCTGGCCCGGGGCGAGCTGCAGACGATCGGTGCGACCACCCTGGACGAATACCGCAAGTACCTGGAGAAGGACGCAGCGCTCGAGCGTCGCTTCCAGCCCATCCAGGTCCAGGAGCCCTCGATCGCGCACACGATCGAGATGCTCAAGGGGCTCCGCGACCGCTACGAGGCCCACCACCGCGTGACGATCACCGACGAGGCGCTCGTCTCGGCCGCCACCCTGGCCGACCGCTACATCTCCGACCGCTTCCTGCCCGACAAGGCCATCGACCTGATCGACGAGGCCGGCTCGCGGCTGCGCATCCGTCGGATGACGGCGCCGGCCGACCTGCGCGAGTTCGACGACAAGATCGCCGACGTCCGCCAGCGCAAGGAAGCCGCCATCGACGGCCAGGACTTCGAGGCCGCGGCGCGCCTGCGCGACGAGGAGAAGCAGCTCATCGCCCGCAAGTCCGAGCGGGAGACGCAGTGGCGCTCCGGTGACATGGACGAGGTCGCCGAGGTCGACGAGGAGCTGATCGCCGAGGTCCTGGCCGTGGCGACCGGCATCCCGATCGTCAAGCTCTCCGAGGAGGAGTCGACCCGACTGCTCAAGATGGAGGACGAGCTCCACAAGCGCGTCATCGGCCAGGAAGAGGCCGTCAAGGCCCTCTCCCGCGCCATCCGGCGCACGCGCGCCGGGCTCAAGGACCCCAAGCGCCCCGGTGGCTCGTTCATCTTCGCCGGCCCCTCGGGAGTCGGGAAGACCTGGTTGTCCAAGACGCTGGCCGACTTCCTGTTCGGTGACGAGGACTCGCTGATCCAGCTCGACATGAGCGAGTTCGGCGAGAAGCACACGATCTCGCGCCTCTTCGGCTCGCCCCCCGGCTATGTCGGCTACGAGGAGGGCGGTCAGCTGACCGAGAAGGTGCGGCGCAAGCCGTTCTCGGTGGTGCTCTTCGACGAGGTCGAGAAGGCCCACCCCGACATCTTCAACAGCCTCCTCCAGATCCTCGAGGAAGGTCGCCTGACCGACTCGCAGGGCCGGGTGGTCGACTTCAAGAACACCGTCATCATCATGACCACCAACCTCGGCACCCGCGACATCGCCAAGGGCCAGAACCTCGGCTTCCAGCAGTCGGGCGACGACAACTCCTACGAGCGGATGAAGAACAAGGTCTCCGAGGAGCTCAAGCAGCACTTCCGGCCCGAGTTCCTCAACCGCGTCGACGAGATCATCGTCTTCCCGCCGCTGTCGCAGGCGCAGATCGTCTCCATGGTCGACAACATGATCGCGGGCGTCGAGCTGCGGCTCAAGGACCGCGACATGCAGCTAGAGCTGACCCAGCCGGCCAAGAACCTGCTGGCCGAGCGGGGCTTCGACCCGGTGCTGGGCGCGCGTCCCCTGCGACGCACGATCCAGCGCGAGATCGAGGACGTGATGGCCGAGAAGATGCTGTTCGGCGAGATCGGCCCCGGTCAGATCGTGCTGGTCGACGTCGAGGGCGAGGGGCCGAGCGCGACGTTCACCTTCCACGGTCAGAAGGTCAGCGCGCTGCCCGACCTGCCGCCGTTCGAGACCGCCGACGTGATCGGCGAGGCTGAGCCTCCGCTCGAAGGACCTGATGACTCGACGGGTCCGGTCGACGTGCCGAAGAGCGACGACTGACAGAGCAGGACCCCGCACGACCTGACGCAGCCCCCGGCCTTCCTCGGCCGGGGGCTGCGTCGTTCTTGGGATATCCATGGGAGAAACGGGGGTCGATCGGCCGGTTTCACCCCCGTTTCTCCCATGGATATCCCCCCAAGCCGGTCCGCGCGCCGGTCCTGCCATCATCGGGTCATGCTGTCGGGGCGGTCGTGGGTCGTGGTGGGCCTGATGGGCGTGGCGTGCGCGGCACTCCTCGTGGTCTGGCAGCAGACACGGCCAACCGCAGTCGACGTACGGCTGCCACCGGCCGGTGCCTCGCACGCCGTCGTGCTGGAGACCTATCTGGCAGCGCTCGTGGCCGAGGACTGCGGCACGGCCACAGGGCTGGGTGACGACACGTTCACGGTCGGCAACGGTGAGCTCTGCGGCGAGGTGGACGTGAAGGCGTTCGAGCCGATCGGCGAGCCAGCGAGCCCTGACGCCGAGGTCACCTATTCGACGGTGCTCACGGTCCGTGGCGGTGACGAGACGATCGGCCCAGGAAGGCTGACGTGGTTCTACTCGTTGGCGAAGCGCGACGGGGAGTGGCGACTGGTCGGGGGTGGGTCCGGCCCCTGATCAGGGCAGGGCGTATGCCGAGGGGCCAGCCGGCGTTATCAGCCCGTCGGCGACCAGGCTGGCCAGGCAACGCTCTCGCTGGGTCGCGTCGGGCCACGCTGCGTCGATCCGCGAGGAGTGGACGGGCCCGTCGTGGTCGCGCAGCAGCGCCATGATCCGGCCGCGGCACTGCCGGTCGGTGCCGTCCCAGGCCTGGCCACGGCGTGGCGGGCCGTCGTGCGCCGGTCGCCCGGCGGCCAGCCAGGCGCACCGGTCGGCGATCGGGCAGGAGTCGCAGCGGGGGTCACGCGCTGTGCAGACGAGGGCGCCGAGCTCCATCACCGCGACCGCCCAGGTCGCGGCGAGCGCAGGAGCGTCCGGGAGCAGCTCGGCGCCCAGCTCTCGCTCGGCCCTGGTGACCGAAGGCGGCGGGAGCTCGGTCCCGCCCACCGCCCGGGCGAAGACACGACGGACGTTGGTGTCGAGGACGACGTGGCGCTGTCCGAAGGCGAAGCTGGCGATCGCGGACGCGGTGTAGTCGCCGATCCCGGGCAGGGCCAGCAGCTCGGCATACGTCCTCGGCACCTCCCCGCCGTGGTCGTCGACGATCGCTCTCGCGGCTGCGTGGAGTCGCAGGGCACGGCGCGGATAGCCGAGTCGGCCCCAGGCGCGCACCGCCTCCCCGGCCGGTTCCACGGCCAGGTCGGCCGGCGTCGGCCAGCGCTCCAGCCAGCGCTCGTGCACGGGCAGCACCCGGGCCACGGGTGTCTGCTGGAGCATGAACTCCGAGACCATGACCGACCAGGCCGATGCCGACGGGGAGCGCCACGCGAGGTCGCGGGCGTTGTCGTCGTACCACCCGAGGACGGGGGCGTGGAGGTCGCTCATCGACGCAGATCGTATGTCGATTGCCGCCCTGCACGGTGTGGGAGCCCCACCGGAGCGCCGGCTCTGCCTACGGTGTCGACATGCCTTCCCCGCCGCTGAAGCCCCGCGGCCCGCTGCCTCCGCGCGTCTACTGGACCCGCCGGCTCGTGCTGCTGGCGATGGCGCTGGTGCTGGTGATCGGTGTGGCCAAGCTGCTGGGCAGCTCGAGCGACGCCTCCGACCCGTCCTCGGAGGAGAAGGCCGTCACCGCCGGCGCTTCGACGACCAGCCCTGCGACGCAGACTGCCGCACCGCGGGTGAAGAAGAAGCGGAAGAAGCAGACCCCCACCGAACCGCCGCTCGCCGAGCCGACCGGGCCGTGCGCCAACAGTGACATCGTGGCGACGCCGGTCGTGGCCGAGGCGTATGGCGACACGGACGTCGCGATCACGCTCAACCTCCGCGCTTTGGAGACACCCGCCTGCACCTGGACCGTCTCCGCCGAGACGCTGACCGTGTCCATCACCTCGGGCGACGACTTCATCTGGGGCAGCCGCCACTGCCCGACGAGCATCCCGGTCCAGGACGTCGTCGTTCGGCAGGCAGTCGACGCGCCGGTCCAGGTCGTCTGGCCGGGCGCACGACGCTCCGACGAGGACTGCTCCACGAACACCGACTGGGCCCTGCCGGGCTTCTACCACGTCGAAGCAGCCGCCCTGGGCGGCGAACCCACCGACGTCCAGTTCGAGCTGGTCGTCCGTCCCAGCGAGGTCATCACCAAGACCGTCACGCCCAAGCCGCGCCCCCAGAGCAAGAAGTCCGCTCGGGACACGACGCCCGCGCCGGGGGAGAGCGACACCGCCCACACGCCCGGTGAGCAGGGCGGCGGCAACTCCGAGGGCTGAGCTCGTCTCAGATGTAGCGCTCGGTGATGCTGGACTCCGCGAGCCGGGAGAGTCCCTCGCGGACGCTGCGGGCGCGGAGCTCGCCAACGCCCTCGACCGCCTGGAGGTCGTCGATGGTGGCCGAGAGCAGCGGCTGGAGCCCGCCGAAGTGTTCGACGAGCCGTTCGACGACGGGGCTGGGCAGGCGCGGGACCTTGGCCAGCAGCCGGTGACCGCGGGGGGCCACCGCGCCGTCGAGGTGCTCACCGGTGCCGAGCCCCAGCACAGCCGCGACGGACCCCGGATCGACGAGGTCTGTGGGGGACAGGCCGGCCAGGTCGGCAAGCATCGACTCGGGCGTGGTCTTGCGGCGCTTGCCCGTCGGCAGGTAGTCGCGCACGACCAGCTCGCGCTCGGCGTCGACGCCGGTGATCAGCTCCTCGAGCTGGAGTGACAGCAGACGACCGTCGGTGCCGAGCTCGAGGACGTAGTCGTCGATCTCACGCGCGATCCGGGTCACCATCTCGAGCCGTTGGGCGACCACGGCGACGTCGCGGACGGTCACCAGGTCCTCGATCTCGAGGGCGGACAGGGTCGCGGACACCTCGTCGAGGCGCATCTTGTAGCGCTCGAGGGTGGCGAGGGCCTGGTTGGCGCGGGAGAGGATCTGGCCGGAGTCCTCCAGCACGTGGCGGATCTGGCCGACATAGGCGGCGATGATCTGCATCGACTGGGACACCGAGACGACGGGGAAGCCGGTCTGCTTGGCAACGCGCTCGGCGGTGCGGTGGCGGGTGCCGGTCTCCTCGGAGGGGATGGTGTGGTCGGGCATGAGGTGCACGGCCGCTCGATGGATCCGGGTGATGTCCTTGTCGATGATGATCGCGCCATCCATCTTGGCCAGCTCGCGCAGGCCGGTGGCGGTGAAGGGCACGTCGAGGGTGAAGCCCCCGGTGGCGATCGAGTCCACGGTCTTGTCGATGCCCAGGACGATCAGCGCGCCGGTGCGCCCGCGCAGGATTCGCTCGAGGCCGTCGCGCAGGGCGGTGCCCGGCGCGATCTCGGCCAGCGTGGCCCGCAGGCGCAGTTGGTCCGGAGTTCGCTCGGCCACCGTTGTCCTCCCCGTGTCTGCGCGAGTCGCGCGGCCTTGAGTCTAGGGCGTGCTGACGCCGACGGTGCGCAGGGCGGACCTGACCGACGTCACGTCGAGCACCTGCATGCCGTCCACGGCGCCCCGCCTCGGCGCAGCTTCCCCGCCTGCCGGGCTCGGCTCACTGGGAACGACCGCGACCCGGAACCCCAGCCGGGCAGCCTCGGCCAGCCGCTGCGGCAGGTCGCGGACGCGGCGCAGCTCACCGGCGAGTCCGATCTCTCCCATCGCGACGACGCCCTTGGGCGGTGCGATGCCGCTGGTGGAGCTGGCGATGGCGATCGCGATCGCCAGGTCGGCGGCAGGCTCGGTGATCCGCGCGCCACCGACGGTGGAGGCGAAGACGTCGTGCTGGTGGAGCCTGATGCCGGCGTGCTGCTGGAGGACGGCGAGGATCATCGCCACCCGGGAGCCGTCGATGCCGGACGTCGTACGGCGCGGACGCTCCAGCGGCGAGGGCGTCACCAGCGCCTGCACCTCCGCGAGCATCGGCCGCCGCCCCTCCATCGTGACTGCCACGCAGGTGCCGGGGACCTGGGAGGAGTGGTGCTCGACGAAGAGGCCGGTCGGGTCGGTGACGGCGCGGATGCCCTCCGAGGACAGGTCGAAGCACCCGACCTCGTCGATCGGGCCGAACCGGTTCTTCATCGCCCGCACCATCCGGAACCGCGAGTTGCGGTCGCCCTCGAAGTGGAGGACGACGTCGACGAGGTGCTCGAGGACGCGCGGCCCGGCGATCGAGCCGTCCTTGGTGACGTGGCCGACGAGGACCGTGGTGATGTTGCGCGTCTTGGCGACCCGGATCAGCGCGGCCGCCACCTCCTTGACCTGGGTGACGCCGCCGGGCACCCCCTCGACGCCGCTCGCACCGATGGTCTGCACCGAGTCGATCACCAGGAGTGTCGGCCGCACCTGCTCGATGTGGCTCAGCACGGCGCCGAGGTCGGTCTCCGCGGCGAGGAACAGCTCGTCGTGGACCCCGCCGGTGCGGTCGGCGCGCAGACGGACCTGGGAGGCCGACTCCTCACCAGTGACATAGAGCGTGCGGGTGCGGACCCGGGCGGTCTGTGCTGCCACCTCGAGGAGCAGCGTGCTCTTGCCGACCCCCGGCTCGCCGGCGAGCAGGATCGCCGCACCGGGCACGAGCCCCCCGCCGAGGACCCGATCGAGCTCGGGCACGCCGCTGCTGCGGAACTTCGAGTCCTCCACCGAGACCTGGCCGATCGGCACGGCGGGGCTGGTCACGGGCGATGCGGTGGCCCGCAGTGTCGGCGCGGCGGCCTCGACGACCGAGCCCCAGGCCTGGCACTCGCCGCAGCGCCCGACCCACTTCGACGTCTCCCACCCGCACTCCGAGCATCGGTGGGCCGGACGGGACCTGGCGGTTTTGCTCATGGGAGGAACCTAGGCGAGCCCTCCGACAGCGACTGACGCGCGGGGCGAGCCCAAGGCTGGGCGAGCCCGGGGCTGGGCGAGCAACTGGCGGCGGCCGACGGCGGGATCGCCGTACGACGTGTCGTGCGCCGCCATTTGCGAAAGGGGTCGCCGTACGACGTGTCGCGCGCCGCCGCTTGCGAGGGGGATGGTCGTCCGAGGTGTCACACCACCAGTCGGGAGCGCGGCCGTCCACGCCCGGCGCCGCGGATATGCTTCGTGGGATTGGAACGATCAAGGAGACCTGATGTCGCGCACGGAGCCCTGGCTCACCGGACACATCCCGGTGTCGCCACCGACGCTCGCCGACGTCGCCGAGCGGGCCGGGGTCTCGCGCCAGACCGTCTCCAACGCCGTCAACAACCCCGACCTCCTCCGGCCGGGCACCCTCGAGCGGGTCCGCGCGGCCATCGCGGAGATGGGCTATTCCCCCAACCGCGCCGCCCGCAACCTGCGCACCCGGACGAGCCAGCTGATCGGGCTGCGGGTCTCGCCCGTGCAGGAGGGCACCGCGAACGCGATGATGGACCGGTTCGTGCACACGCTCGTCGACAACTCCGCAGCCGCCGGCTATCACGTGCTTCTCTTCGCCGGCGACGACGACGACCCGGTGACCGGCTACGAGCGCCTGCTGCGCGCCACCGCTGTCGATGCCTTCGTCGTCACCGACACCTATCTCGGCAACCCGCAGGCGACCTGGCTCAGTGCCCACCGTGCGCCGTTCGTGGCCTTCGGTCGTCCCTGGGACCAGCCCGAGGCGACCCACCCCTGGGTCGACGTCGACGGCGCAGCCGGCACCCGCCTCGCCACCGAGCACCTCCTCGACAGGGGCCACACCCGGATCGCCTGGATCGGCTGGCGCAAGGACTCAGCGATCGGCGAGGACCGCCGCTCGGGCTGGCTGGGCGCCATGCACGCCGCCGGCCTGCCCACGACCGGGCTCGCATCCCGGGTGGAGGACACCGTCCAGAGCGGGGCCGAGGCGGCCGCCGTGCTCCTCGACGAGTCAGCGCCGACAGCCTTCGTCTGTGCGTCGGACACCCTGGCGATGGGCGTGCTCCACACGCTCTGGATCCGCCAGCTCGCCCCCGGTCGCGACGTCGCCGTGATCGGCTTCGACGACTCCCAGGTCGCCCAGGTCTTCCCGGTCGGGCTGACGTCGGTGCGACAGCCGCTGGAGGACGTCGCGAGCGAGATCGTCCTGGCCCTGGAAGGCCTGCTCGGCCACGTGCATGCGCCGGCCCCGGGCGTGCTCCTGACCCCGACGCTCGCCATCCGCGAATCCAGCTGACCCCCACGTCAACCGGCCGGGACCGCCCAGCGTCTTCTCTCGCAAGACCCGCCTGACACAGGAGATGCCGTGGCCCGACGCGATGAGGACTTCGTCGCCTTCGTCGACGCACGCTCTGCTGCCCTGCTGAGGACGGCCCGGCTGCTGTCGGCCGGCGACCGGCACGCCGCCGAGGACCTGGTGCAGACGGCGCTGGAGCGGGCCTATGTCGCCTGGCCGCGGATCAAGCGGCAGGAGGCCCAGGAGTCCTACGTCCGCTCGATCATGACGCGGGCGGCCATCGATCGGACGCGCCGCAAGCAGCGCCGCGGTGAGGTCCTCACCGACGAGCTCCCCGAGTCGGTCGACATCCCCGCGGGGCCCGAGGACCGCGATGCCGTGTGGCGCCTGCTCGCCGCCCTGTCGCCACGCCAGCGCGCGGTGCTGGTGCTGCGCTACTACGAAGACCTCACCGAGGCGCAGATCGCCGAGACGCTCGGCTGCAGCCCGGGCACTGTCAAGGCCCATGCCTCCCGCGGGGTCGCGCTCATGCGCGAGCTCTGCGCGGACACGCCTCTCGACCCGACGGGAACGACCCGATGACCATCGACCCCGAGATCCGCGATCGCATCCACGCCGCCGTCGACCAAGACACTGCTCCACCAGGGCTCGCCGAGCTCGTCGTGCGTCGTGGGCGGCGTCGACGGGCTCGGAGGTACGCCATCGCTGGGCTCGCAGGCGCAGTCATCGTCGGCGCGACCAGTGCCGCGGTGAAGCTATCTGAAGCGACGGGGACGCGGAGTGCCGAGGTGGCAGGCAACCAGCAGACGGCATGGGCGTGGGCCCGTTCCCTGCCCGAGGGGCCTCCCGCCGACGTCCCCTTCTTCGGGGAGGGCGGGTTGCACGACGGTGACGAGGTCGTCCCCGTGCCTGACAGGGTGATCCGCAGCGGGTCCATCGCTCCGTATCGAGTGTCCGGAGGGTGGTTGGTGCTGGTGGGCATCGCCCAGGAACTGGCACCCGCAGTGCTGTCGCCCGACGGATCGCTGCGTGAGCTGCCTCCCTGGCAGTACCCCGAGCACTCCAACGATGCCACCGTGGTGGCGTCGGCTGATGGCACCCAGGTGGCTTACGGAGATCGCGTCCTCGACCTGGGGACGCGTGACAGGACCTCGATACCGAGGCAGCCGGGCGAGGAGATTCGCCTGATCGGGTTCAGCGAGGAGGGCCTGGTCTACCAACTGACCGGTCCGACGCGGACGACGACCAGGCTGCTGTCCCCTGATGGGAGGGCCGTGGACGTCGCCCTGCCCGCCGGCGCGTACGTCTCCCCGCGTTGGCCCGCGGACGTGGCCCTGTCCTACCCAGAGTCAGTGGACGAGTGCGTGGTGTCCTGGGAGCTGGTCGACTTGCACTGGGTGGAGCGGTCGCCCGGGTGCAGGGAACGCGCGCCAGGGCGGCCGTCCGATGTGTCGCCCGATGGTCGTTGGGTGCTCACCGACGACCTGCCCGAGGTGTGGGCCCTGGAGGAGGGCAGGTTCAGCGAGGTCGCCGTGCCGCGTGCCACGGAGGAGCGTTGGGGCTACCCCGTGTTCGCCTTCTCGAGCTGGGAGTCCACGGACACCTTCCTGATCCCCGTGACGGACCCGCCGGCGAGCGGAGATGACCGGGACGGCACAGACTCGGCTGTCCAGTTGGTCCGCTGCACGATGTCGACCGGCGACTGCGAAAGGGCCGGTGAGGAGACGATGTTGGGACCCGACTGGCCGCTCGGCCTGGGGTGATCGTCAGAAGGCGCGCCACCACACGTTGACGGCATAGTCGACGTCGGTCCCGGTGTGCGAGGCGAGGATCTCATCGGCGACGGCGGGCGCGAACTCGATCCGCACCACCGCCTCGAGGTCGGCCCGCGTCTCGAACGACCAGCCCATGTCGACCCCGATCCTGCTCCAGCCCCGCAGCGACCAGAACCGCTCGATCGCGTCCGGGTCGATGGTGGGGTAGCCGCGCCGGAACCACGCGCCGAAGGTCGAGCGCGACCCGTCGTTGTCGATCACGAAGGCCGTCCCGCCGCGCGCCATCACGCGATCCAGCTCGGCGAGCCCGGGCTCGCAGCCCGGTCCGAAGAAGTAGGCCCAGCGGGCGTGCGCGACGTCGATCGACGCGTCCGCGACGGGGAGGGACTGCGCCGTAGCGACTTCGACGGTGACGTTGTGCGACCTGCGCGTACGGCGACGAGCCAGCGCCGCGAGGTCGGGGTGGGGCTCGACGCCGACGACTGTCGCAGCCGTGGCCGCCCAGCGCGGGAGGTGGAACCCGTTGCCGCAGCCGATGTCGAGGAAGCGCGCACCGTCCCAGGCGGCGACCGATGCCATGGCCCCCTCGATCCGCCCGTGCGGGTCGGCGGCGCGGTTCTCGATCTCGTAGGTCGCCGGGTTGTGCCAGATGTTGGGTGACGGCGTCGCGCCCGCGCGCCGGGGCGGGTCGGTGCGCGGGGTCACCCGGGGATCAGAGCCGGACGAGACCCGACGGCGTCTGGAACTGCGCGGCCAGGATCCCGGGGTGCCGTTGGGGGCGACCCACTCGACCTTGACGTCCTCGAGCGGCGCCTCGACGGTCTCGCCGAGCCACTCGCTCACCCGCTGTGGGTCGCCGGCGATCTCGAGGGTGGCGAGGGAGAAGTCGCTGTCGGCGCCGTTGCTCGGGTGCATCTCGGCGGGTGACTCCCACTTGATGAAGAACGGCAGCTGCGGGTCGTCCATCAGGCTGTTGACACCGATCTGGCGCCAGAGCAGCTCCTCGCCGTTGGGCAGGTGTCGGTTGCCCTTGACCGACTCACGGCCCAGACGCACCTCGAGCTCGGCGAGGTCGTCGACGGCCACGACCCAGCCGAGCCAGCCGCCACCGGCAGCCGAGCGCGCGCGCACGGCCTGGCCGAACGGCGCCTTGTCGCTGGCGGGGTGGTCGAGGCACTCGACGATCTCGAGGTAGTTGCCACCGTCGAGCGGCAGGATCATGTTGCGGGTGCCGAAGCGGGGATGCACACCTCCGTCGCTGAACTGCTTGCCGAGCAGGCTGCCGAGGCGCTCGGCGGTGCTGGCGAGACCGTCGGGTCCGGCGGCGAACGAGAGGTGGTCCAGGCGCATGCAGGCATTCTGAACCCGCTGTCCGAGCACCCCGCACAGGGGGTCGAGTTCTCTTGACGTCGAGAAAAGAATTGTCAGCGTGGGTCGGCGGGATGGAGCGCCAGGGCCGAGCGCGACCGCACGTGTGCCTCGCAGTGGCGGACGAGCTCGGCATAGCCGGCCGGTCCCATCAGCTCGGTCAGCTCCGCTGAATGCGTCACGAACACCGGCTCGAGGGCGACGTGCGCCTCGGTGTTGCCCGAGCAGTACCAGTCGAGGTCGTGGCCGCCCGAGCCCCAGCCACGCCTGTCGTACTCGCCGATCCCGACCTCGGTGTAGGAAGTCGCGTCCGTGCGCTCGACGGTGCGGAAAGTGCGCCGGATCGGGAGCTGCCAGCAGACGTCGGGCTTGGTCTCCAGCGGGTTGCGGCCCTGCTGCAGGGCGAGGAGGTGCAGGGCGCAGCCGGCCCCGATCTGCTCGCCCCGACCGTCCGGGGGAGCGAAGTCGGCCCGGTTGTGGAACACGCACGCCGACTGCCCGTCGTGCTCCAGGGTGCGGGTCTTGCGATCCCCGTCGTCGTCGGTCTCGATCCAGTCGGCCTTCTTCACCTTCGCCCTGCGTGGGTGGAACTGCCAGGTGTCGGGCGTGAGCTGGGCGACGAACGTCGCAACCCGGGACTCGTCGTCCTTGTCCGCGAAGTGGGCACCGAGGGTGCAGCAGCCGGTGTCGGGGGCGTCGGCATAGATGCCCTGGCAGCCCTGGCCGAAGATGCAGGTGTAGCTCGACGTCAGCCACGTCAGGTCGCAGCGGAAGATCTGGTCGGCGTCGGCCGGGTCGGCGAACTCCACGAACGCACGGGGGAACACCAGGTCGACTTCGGGCACTGGCTGATCCTACGGCCGGGCGCCGGCGACAGGCACGTGCTTGTAGTTTGGGTCCATGCGCCTGGGCGTCCTGGACATCGGCTCGAACACCGGTCATCTGCTCGTGGTGGATGCCCACGGTGGTGCCGCGCCCCTGCCCGCCTTCTCGCACAAGCAGCCGCTCCGGCTCGCCGAGCACCTCGACCCCGGCGGCGCGGTGACACAGGCTGGCATCGACGCCCTGGCCGGCTTCTGCTCCTCCGCGGTCCAGGTGGCCGAGGACAAGGGCTGCGAGGAGATGATCGGCTTCGCCACCTCGGCCGTGCGGGACGCGGTCAACTCCCACGAGGTCCTCGCCCACGTCAGCCGGGTCTCGGGCGTCGACCTCGAGGTGCTCTCGGGTGAGGACGAGGCGCGGCTGACGTTCCTCGCCGTACGCCGATGGTTCGGCTGGTCCGCCGGCCGGCTGGTCGTCTTCGACATCGGTGGCGGTTCGCTCGAGATCGCCGGCGGACGAGACGAGGCGCCGGACGTCGCCTGGTCGCTGCCCCTCGGCGCCGCGCGGCTCGCCCGCACCTGGTTCGCGAACGGTCGGGCCGACGACGAGGCGATCCGGGCGATGCGCCGACAGATCCGCACCGACATCGCCCGCAACGCGGGCAACCTGCTCCGGCCGGGCTCGCCCGACCGCGCGGCCGCCACCTCCAAGACGTTCCGTTCGCTGGCCCGCATCTGCGGTGCCGCCCCCAGCGGCGAGGGCGCGCTCGTCCCGCGCACGCTCGAGCGCGCAGCGTTGAGCACCTGGATCCCCAAGCTGGCCTCGCTGTCTCCCGAGGAGCTCGCCGCCCTGCCCGGCGTCTCGCCCAGCCGCACCCACCAGATCGTCCCGGGGGCGCTCGTCGCGGAGGCCTGCATGGACATCTTCGACCTGCCGGCGCTGGAGATCTGCCCCTGGGCGCTGCGCGAGGGAGTCATCCTCGAGCGCATCGACCAGCTCTCCGTGCTGGGCGACGAGGTGAGCCAGTGACCCTGATCGCCCTCTCGACCGCTTCGACCTATCCGGAGTCGACCGCGCACGCCTTCGGCTATGCGGCGTCGGTCGGCTATGACGCCGTGGAGGTGATGGTCGGGATCGACTCGCTGTCGCAGCAGACGTCGGCGATCAAGCAGCTGAGCGACCACCACGACATGCCGGTGTGCGCGATCCACGCGCCCTGCCTGCTGTGGACCCAGCGCGTGTGGGGGTCGGACCCGTGGGTCAAGCTCGAGCGGTCCGCCGATCTGGCCCTCGCGGTGGGCGCCGACGTCGTCGTGGTCCACCCGCCGTTCCGGTGGCAGAAGGAATACGCCGCCGGCTTCGTCGACGGGATCGCTGCCCTCGAGGAGTCGACCGGCATCGCCTTCGCCGTGGAGAACATGTATCCCTGGCGGGCGTCCTCCCGTCGCGGCATGGAGATGTATCTCCCCAGCTGGGACCCCAGCGAGCACCCCTACGCCAACACCACCATCGACCTCTCCCACGCCGCCATCGCCCGATCGGACGTGATCGAGATGGCCGACCGGCTCGGCAGCCGGTTGCGCCACGTCCACCTCACCGACGGCAGCGGCTCCGCCAAGGACGAGCACCTCGTCCCCGGTCGGGGCGGCATGGGGGCCGGCGCCTTCCTGGCCCACCTCGCCGAGCAGGACTTCGAGGGGCACATCGTCCTCGAGATCAACACCCGCCGCTGCTCCACCCGCGAGGAGAGGGTCGGCGACCTGACCGAGTCGCTCGCCTTCGCGCGCGAGCACTTCGCCGTACGCACGGCCTGATGGCTGGTTCGCGGGGTCGTCGTCCGGGCGCCCCCGACACCCGTGCCGCCGTGCTCTCCGCGGCTCGCTCGGCCTTCGCGGCCAAGGGCTTCCGCGCCACGACGATCCGCGGAGTGGCCACGACGGCGGGCGTCGACCCAGCGCTGGTCCACCACTACTTCGGCACCAAGAGCGACCTCTTCCTGGCGGCGATGGAGCTGCCGGTCGACCCGCGGAGGGTGATCGGCGCCGTGGCCGACGGACCGGTCGAGTCGGCGGCCGAGCGCTTCCTGGGCGCGTTCCTCTCGGTCTGGGACGACCCCGCGGTGCAACCCGCGCTCCTGACGGTGGCCCGGAGCGTCCTCGAGCCGGGCGGCGACCGGCTGCTCTCGCAGGGCTTCCTGCCGGTGGTGGTGGAGCCCGTCGGTGAGCTGCTGGGCCTCGACCGGCCAACGCACCGGATGAACCTCGTCGCCAGCCAGGTGATGGGCCTGATCCTGATGCGCTACGTCCTCCGGGTCGAGCCGCTCGCCTCGATGCCCGGCGAGATGGTGGTCGCCACGTTCGCGCCCACCCTCCAGCGCTACCTCACGGGCGACCTGCCGCCTGACCACTGAGGGCCCTTGACCCCGGCACGGGACGGGAGCACAATTCAACACATGGTGAATAACGTGGTCGAGGTGCAGGACCTCACGGTCGTCCGTGGGGGACGCCCGGTGCTGGAGGCCCTCAGCTTCGGGATCGATGCGGGGGTGACCGGGCTCCTCGGTCCGAGCGGGTGCGGCAAGTCGACGTTGATGCGCTCGATCGTGGGGGTGCAGAAGATCCGGTCCGGCGGCGTCACGGTCCTCGACCGGCCGGCCGGCTCCAGACCTCTGCGCCACCGGGTCGGCTACGTCACCCAGGCCGCCAGCGTCTATGACGACCTGTCGGTCACCGAGAACCTGCGGTTCTTCGCCCGGGTGCTCGACGTCGACCCGGGCGCCGTCGTCGAGGTGATCGAGGCGGTGGACCTCGTCGACCAGAGCGACCTGGTGGTGGGCAACCTCAGTGGCGGGCAGCGGTCGCGGGTCAGTCTCGCGGTGGCCCTGCTCGCGCGTCCCGACGTCCTGGTGCTCGACGAGCCCACTGTCGGCCTCGACCCGGTCCTGCGCCGCGACCTCTGGGCGTTGTTCCACCGGTTGGCCGACGAGGGGCGCGTCGTCCTGGTCTCCAGCCACGTGATGGACGAGGCCGAGCGCTGCGACCGGCTGCTGCTGATGCGGGAGGGCCGGATCATCGCCAGCGGCACGCCCGAGGAGATCAGGGGCGACGCCCACGACATCGAGGCCGCGTTCCTCCGGATCGTCGAGGGGGGTCCCCGATGAGCCTTCGCATCGTCCTCGCGGTCGCGGGCCGGGTGCTGACCCAGGTCCGCCGCGACCACCGCACCCTGGTGATGCTGCTCCTGGTGCCCTGCCTGTTGATGAGCCTGCTGTGGTGGATGTTCACCGACCTCCCCGGCGACCTCTTCGACCGCTTCGGACCAGGCCTGCTGGCCCTCTTCCCGTTCATCGTGATGTTCCTCGTCACCAGCGTCACCACCCTGCGCGAGCGGAGCAGTGGCACCCTCGAGCGGCTGCTGTCGATGCCGATGGGCCGACTCGACTTCCTGCTGGGCTATGCGCTGGCCTTCGGCGCCCTCGCGGCGGTGCAGTCGGTCCTTGCCGTCGGGGTGAGCGTCGGGCTCCTCGGGCTCGACGTCAACGGCCCCGTCTGGCTGCTGGGCGTGGTCGCGGTCGCCGACGCAGTTCTCGGTACGGCGCTGGGGCTGTTCGTCAGCGCGTTCGCGGTCACCGAGTTCCAGGCCGTCCAGTTCATGCCGCTCGTCGTGCTCCCGCAGCTGCTGCTGTGCGGGCTGTTCGTCGACCGCGAGCTGATGCCCGACGTGCTCGAGGCGATCAGCTCGGTGCTGCCCCTGTCCTACGCCGTCGACGGCATGCAGGAGCTGGTGGGGGCGGCGGACCAAGCGGCCGTGTGGGCCGACGTCGGAGTCGTCGTCGGGTTCGCGGTCGCCGGCCTGGCGCTGGGAGCGGCGACCCTGCGTCGGCGTACACCCTGAATCCACGCCACGAGCGTCGGCGTAACGTGTGCGCCATGTCACTGCTGCGCCAGCCGATCCTGCTGCTTGCCAAGAGCGACAAGGTCAAGAACCTCGTCAGCACCATGCCCGTCTCGTCGGGGATCGTCACCAGCTATGTCCCGGGTGAGACCACCGGGTCGGCTGTCGACGCCTCGGCGGGCCTGATCGACGACGGGCTGCACGTCACCCTCGACTTCCTCGGCGAGGACACCCTCGACCGGGCGCAGGCCGACGCCACCGTGGCTGCCTACAAGGAGCTCCTGGCCGAGCTCGCGCGCCGGGGTCTCTCGGGCCGTGCCGAGGTCAGCGTCAAGCTCTCCGCAGTCGGGCAGGCCCTGCCCGACGAGGGGGAGAAGGTGGCGCTGGAGAACGCCCGCGAGATCTGCCGCGCAGCACGCAACGCGGGCACCACGGTCACCCTCGACATGGAGGACCACACGACCACAGACTCCACGCTCGAGATCCTCCGCAACCTGCGCAAGGACTTCCCCGAGACGGGGGCGGTCCTCCAGGCGATGCTTCACCGCACCGAGGCCGACTGTCGTTCACTGGCCTACGAGGGCTCGCGGGTGCGCCTGTGCAAGGGCGCCTACCACGAGCCCGAGTCGGTCGCCTTCCAGGACAAGGTCGACATCGACAAGTCCTATGTCCGCTGCCTCAAGGTGCTGCTCGCGGGCCAGGGCTATCCGATGATCGCCAGCCACGACCCGCGGATGATCCAGATCGCCTCGGCCCTCGCCAGTCGTCACGGCCGCAACCACGGCACCTACGAGTTCCAGATGCTCTACGGCATCCGGCCCGAGGAGCAGCGGCGCCTCGCCGAGGCCGGCGAGACGGTGCGCGTCTACATCCCCTACGGCCAGGAGTGGTACGGCTACCTCATGAGACGTCTGGCCGAGCGCCCGCAGAACCTGACATTCTTCCTGCGCTCGCTCGTCTCCAAGAAGTAGGTGCCCATGACTGCTGGTGGGTCCGCAACCACGCCCCGGACCGCCATCATCGGCGCCGGGGTGATGGGGGAGATGTTGTTGTCCGGCCTGGTCCGCGCTGGTCGCCGGGTCGACCTGCTGCTCGTCGGTGAGAAGCGACCGGAGCGGGCGCACGAGCTCGAGGAGCGCTACGGCGTCGCGGTCGTCTCCAACCTCGAGGCAGCGGAGCAGGCCGACACCGTCGCGCTCGTGGTCAAGCCCCAGGACATGGCCGCGGTGCTCGCCGAGATCTCGCCGGTGCTGCGCCCCGGCCAGCTCCTGGTGAGCCTGGCCGCCGGCATCACGACCGCCTTCATCGAGGACCGGGTGCCCGAGGGCGTCGCGGTCGTCCGGGTCATGCCCAACACCCCGGCCCTCGTCGACGAGGGGATGGCAGCGATCTCGCCCGGATCACACTGCGACGAGGAGCACCTCGCCGAGGCCGAGGCGTTGCTCGCCTCCACCGGCCGGGTGGTGCGGGTGCCGGAGAAGCAGCAGGACGCGGTCACCGCGATCAGCGGGTCGGGTCCTGCCTACATCTTCTTCGTCGTCGAGTCGATGATCGAGGCCGGAGTCCATCTCGGGCTGCCCCGTGCCACCGCAAGCGAGCTGGTCATCCAGACCCTGGTCGGCTCGGCCAAGATGCTGCGCGAGACCGGCACCCACCCGGTCGTCCTGCGTGAGCAGGTCACCTCACCCGGTGGCACGACCGCATCTGCCCTGCGCGAGCTGGAGGTCCACAAGGTGCGTGCCGCGTTCCTCGCTGCGATGGAAGCCGCGCGCGACCGCTCGCGGGAGCTGGCCGAGGGTTCCTGACATGGAGTGCTCCGGACCGTCCTCAGTCGTCTTCGACCCCTCTCTGACCGAATACAACTTCGGCCCGTCCCACCCCATGTCCCCGATCCGGGTCGACCTGACGATGCGCCTGGCCGAGCAGCTCGGGGTCCTGGACCGGCTGAAGGTCGTCCCCGCGCCCGTCGCCGACGACGACACGATCGCCACCGTGCACACCCGCGAGCTGATCGCGGCCGTGACCCGGATGGGCGAGGAGGGCGGAGAGGACCCGGCCCACGGCCTGGGCAGCGACGACAACCCGGTCTTCCCCGGCATGCACCACGCCGCGGCCCACGTCGTCGGCGCCAGCGTCGAGGCGTTCAGGCAGGTCCTGAGTGGCGAGTCGTTGCACAGCGCCAACATCACGGGCGGGCTGCACCATGCGATGGCCGACCGTTCGAGCGGCTTCTGCATCTACAACGACATCGCCGTCGGCATCCAGAGCCTGCTCGACCAGGGCGTCGAACGGGTCGCCTATGTCGACATCGACGTCCACCACGGCGACGGCGTGGAGAAGATCTTCTACGACGACCCACGCGTGCTGACCATCTCGTTGCACGAGACCGGCCAGATGCTCTTCCCCGGCACAGGCTTTCCCCACGATGTCGGCGGGCCCGACGCGCAAGGGTCGGCGGTCAACGTGGCACTGCCTCCCGGCACCGCCGACGGCGGTTGGCTGCGCGCCTTCCACGCCGTGGTGCCGCCCCTGCTCCGTGCCTTCGAACCGGAGATCCTGGTGACGCAGCACGGCTGCGACTCCCACATGGAGGACCCGCTCGCCCACCTGATGCTCAGCGTCGACGGTCAGCGCGCGGCCTACCTCGCTCTCCACGAGCTGGCGCACGAGGTCTGCGACGGCAAGTGGGTGGTCACCGGGGAGGCGGCTATGCAGTCGTCGACGTCGTGCCGCGCGCGTGGACCCACCTGCTGGCCATCGTCGGCGGCCAGCCCCTGGCGGCCACCACAGAGACCCCCGCCGCCTGGCGCGCCCACGTGCTCGAGGCCATGGGTCAGACAGCGCCGTACCGCCTCAGTGACGGTCGCAACCCGGCGTTTCGTGACTGGTCCGCGGGCTACGACCCGGCGACCTGGCTGGACCGCGCGATCATGGCCACGCGCACCGAGGTCTTCCCGTTCCACGGCCTCGATCCGCAGCCGTGACGACCGAGATGCAACCCGACACGCCGATGTCTCACAAGTTTCTCTAGTAACACTCTTCCCCAAGGGTCACATTGGCCCTATTCTCCACCGAAGAGCGCCAACGAATTCGTGTCATCGGTGGGGAAGCCGGTGCCGTTGCGCGAAAGGTTGGTCCAGCCATGACCCCCAGCAACCCCGGTGACATGTCCGACGTCACCTTCCTGACCATCGCCGAGGTGGCAGCCAAGATGCGCGTGTCGAAGATGACCGTCTATCGGCTTGTCCACGGCGGCGACCTCGCTGCGGTGCGCGTGGGCCGTTCCTTCCGGGTGACCGAGGACGAGGTCAACGACTACCTGCGCAAGAGCTTCTACAACGCAGGCTGAGACCTGCCCGCTCCTCGACCGGCGCGGACACCGATTCTCGTCGCTCTCTGCTGCCCAGTAGGCTGTGCGGGTCGCGCGGGCACCTGCCCGTGCGCCGTGCGCGCACCAGGTGCGTGCGCGCAGGTTCATGAAAGGTTTCCTTCGTGGGTTCAGTCATCAAGAAGCGGCGCAAGCGCATGGCCAAGAAGAAGCACCGCAAGTTGCTCAAGAAGACGCGCGTCCAGCGTCGCAAGCTCGGCAAGTAGCGTTCCCAGGGGGCACTTCGATGGGACGGGTCGTGCTGGTCACCGGGGTCTCCCGGGCATCGGGCGCCGCTTCGCGCGCCTGGCCGCGAGCGACCCGGCCATCGACCGCGTCATCGGCGTGGACGTGGTGCCGCCCCGTGGTGACATCGGCGACGTCTCGTTCGTCCGGGCCGACATCCGGACCCCAGTCATCGCGAAGGTCCTGGCCAAGGAGGACGTCGACACCGTCGTCCACATGAGCGTCATCGCGACCCCCGGCTCGGCCGGGGGTCGGAACACGATGAAGGAGCTCAACGTCATGGGCACCCTCCAGCTGCTCGCGGCCTGCCAGAAGTCGCCGACGATCAGGCAGCTCGTGGTGAAGTCGACGACCACGATGTATGGCGCCAGCTCGCGCGATCCCGCCATGTTCACCGAGGACATGGGACCCAAGCGGCTGCCCAGCGCGGGCTATGCCAAGGACGTCTTCGAGATCGAGGGCTACGTCCGCGGCTTCGCGCGCCGGCGCCCCGACGTCGTCGTGACCACGATCCGGGCTGCCAACGTGATCGGCCCGCACGTCGAGAGCCCGATCACCAGCTACTTCCGCCTGCCGGTCATCCCGCGTGTGTTCGGGTTCGATCCGCGACTGCAGTTCCTCCACGAGGACGACCTCCTCGACGGGCTCAAGCACGCAGTGCTGGCCGACGTCGCAGGCACCTTCAACGTCGCCGGTGACGGGATCCTGATGCTCTCGCAGGCCATCCGACGGCTCAACAAGCCAGCCGTCTCCATGCCCGCCTTCGCCGTCGGTCGGCTCGGGTCGACCCTGCGCCAGGCGCGGGTCGCCGACTTCTCTCCCGAACAGCTCAGCTTCCTGACCTTCGGGCGCGGCGTCGACACCACGCGAATGCGCACCGAGCTCGGCTTCGAGCCGCGTTTCACCACCGCCGAGGCCTTCGCAGACTTCGGGGTCTCCCTGGGGGTGCCGGTGCCGGTGCAGACCGCCTCCCGCCCGGCCGCGACGAGGGGACAGCTGCATGTCTGACGCCGAGATCATCCCCATCGGCACCAGTGGTCGCCCGGGTCGCGGGAGCGGTCGCGAGCGGCCGTCGGCTGCCGCGCGTGGGCTCGCCGGCGGCCCCACGCCCAGTTCGAGCCCCAGGGCTCGTGGCGCGAAGGCCCCCACCGCCAAGGCATCCCCCGTGAAGGCTCCCGTCGTGAAGCGGCCCGCCGCGAAGACCACCGTCGCGAAGAAGCCCACGGCGAAGAAGACATCGGCCAAGCAGTCGCCCCCCACCGCTCAGCCGCCGTCGGTCGACCAGTCCCAGGCGGCCTCCTTCGCGTCCGCGCGGCCAGCGGCGACCACCCAGGAGCGTCACCCGTTGGGCGGGGTGCCCGTTGCAGACCTGCTCTCGGCGTTCCAGACCGCCGCCGTCGAGGTCTTCGGCGAGCAGTGGGAGCGGCGGCTGGCCGAGATGTTGGCCTTCATGCGCCGTCGCCTGAGCGGCGAATACGTCGTGGACGAATACGGCTTCGACACCGAGCTGACCCAGCGCTTCCTGATGGCCGCGCTGCGCCCGATCGCCCAGAAGTGGTTCCGGGTGGAGGTGCGTGGGGCCGAGAACATTCCGGCGACCGGCGGTGCGCTGGTGGTCTCCAACCACTCGGGCACCATCCCCGTCGACGGCCTGATGTCGATGGTGAGCATCCACGACGAGACGGGTCGCTTCCTGCGCCCCCTGGGTGCTGACCTCGTCTTCAAGATGCCGGTGGTGAGCGCGCTCGCCCGCAAGAGCGGCGCCACGCTGGCGTGCAGCGAGGACGCCGAGCGGATGCTGAGCGGAGGTGAGCTGGTCGGGGTGTGGCCGGAGGGCTTCAAGGGCATC
Source organism: Nocardioides piscis (assembly GCF_011300215.1). Taxonomy (NCBI): domain Bacteria; kingdom Bacillati; phylum Actinomycetota; class Actinomycetes; order Propionibacteriales; family Nocardioidaceae; genus Nocardioides; species Nocardioides piscis. The sequence continues at coordinate 533,309 of NZ_CP049866.1, read as the reverse complement.
GGCAAGCCGTTCAGCGAGCGCTACAAGCTTCAGCGCTTCGGCCGAGGAGGATTCGTCTCAGCCGCGCTGCGCACCGGTGTCCCGATCATCCCGCTGTCGGTGGTGGGCGCGGAGGAGATCTATCCCCTCGTCGGCAACATCCCGTCGCTGGCGCGCCTGCTGGGGATGCCATACATCCCGATCACGCCGTTCTTCCCGCTGCTCGGTCCGCTCGGTCTCGTTCCCCTGCCGTCCAAGTGGCTGCTGGAGTTCGGTGAGCCGATCCGCACCGATGCCTACGACGCCCACGAGGCCGAGGACCCGATGCTGGTCTTCGATGTCACCGACCAGGTCCGCGAGACGATCCAGCAGACGCTGTTCAGCCTGCTCCGGGAGCGCGACAGCGTCTTCGGCTGAGACGCCCTGGCGCCGGTCGAGCTCACGTTCTGAGCGGTGACTCCCGCACGGGCGCCGCAGGGGCGTCAGGGTGTCGTCGGAAGCGCTTCGGTCGTGTCGTCCAGGGTGTCCTGCACCCCGTCGACGGTGTCGTCGACGATGCCACCGGGACCGACCAGCTCGCCCACGGGCTGTTCCGCCCCGGGCACCACGGACGTGGCGCTGTCGAGGTCGCCGGTCAGCAGCTTGGTCACGCTGTTGACGGGAGTCCGGACATCCAGCTTCTGGCCGGACCCGGGCGTGCCCGAGGGGCCCTGGGAACCGGTCGGGGCCTGGTCGGAGGGCTGTCCGCCGGTCGCGTTGGGAACGGTCAGGTCGGGGACCACGATGCCTTCGACGTCGATGCCGGAGATCGGCTCGGGGGACGAACCTGAGCCCTGGGTGCCGTCACCGCGCGCGCCCTGCGTCAGTCGACGGTCCTGGCTGGCGGCGATGAGGACGCTCTCCACCCCGGCGATCGGGCCAGCGCTGGTCAGCAGGCTGCTGGGCACCGAGACAGAACCCTCGCCACAGGTGGCACACACCTCCTGAGCCCGCTGGTAGATGCCGGCGAGGACCTGAGCGGCTGCCACGAGGTCGTCGTGGGCGCTGACTGGCAGGGTCGACTCGAGCTCGGCGAGGCTCTCGATGCTGCCACTGACGAAGGTGCGGAGCTCGGTGACGAGGTCGGCATCACCGGACTCCTCGTAGGCCGCGAAGATCGACGCCGACGCGTCCTGTGCCTGCTGGGTGAAGGTGTCGAGGGTCGGCGCGACGGCGCTGACACTGGCGGGGTCGCTGCGGCGGGCGAGGTCGTCCAGCTCGGCCAGACGCCCTTCGGCGTTGGCCAGCATCGCGCGCCCCTTGGCCGAGTCGCCCTGGGCGAAGCCGGTCTCGATCTCCTCGAGTGCTCGCTTGACGGGATACAGGGACTCGCCCGGCAGTGCTGTCTGGGCGGCGAGCGCCATCGAGCTCGTCGCACCCACCAGTGCGGCGCCACCGAGGACGGCGGCGAGGCGGCGGTCGCGCTTGTTGGCGCGGACCGGCAGCAGCAGGCGCTGCTCCTCGGAGGTCAGCGGTCGGGTCGCCTGGGGGAGCAGGGCGGTATCGGCCTCGATCATCAGCCGGGTGCGCAGGGACGAGACGAACTCTGGCCGCGGAGATATCTCGGGGATCGACCGCAGGTCGCGCACCACGGCGAGCAGGTCGGCGAAGCGCTCGGCGTCGCGGTCGGTGAGCGCAGCGGGATCGCGCGAGATCATCGCGTCGAACTCCGCTGCACGGCGTGCGGTCAAGGGCCCTGTCATCGCATTCTTCCTTGCATCTGCTGGCCAGTGGGGACGGCCTGTGGGTGCCCCTCCACTGAGCCAAACGACTCGCAGGCGAGGGAAGTTACGGCGCTGCAACCCTCGACTTGGCGACGTGGGTCACGCCCTCGGCAGACGGGCCGGCTCATTCGCGCAACCCCTCGGGCATGAGCTTGGCCAGGTTGCGGACCCCGCGGAGCTGGAGCTGCTTGACGGCCCCGTCGGAGCGGCCCAGGGCCAACGCCGTCTCGGCGATGCTCAGGCCCTGCAGGAACCGCATGATCAGGCACTCGCGCTGCTCGTTGGGCAGCTTGGTCAGCGCGGACAGCAGGACCTCGTTGGTCAGTCCCGCGAGGACCTCCGCCTCCGGTCCCTCGGTCGCGTCGTCGTGGAGGCTCATGTCCTCGGTCGTCATCTCCAGGCGGGTGCGGCCCGCCTTGAAGTGGTCGGTGGTGAGGTTGCGGGCGATCGTCATCAACCAGGCCCCGAAGTCGCGGCCCTGCCAGCGGAAGTTGTTCATGCTGCGCAGCGCGCGGAAGAACGTGTCAGAGGTGAGGTCCTCGGCCAGCGTCGCCGACCTGGTGCGGTAGTAGAGGAAGCGGTAGACCGCGGGCTGGTAGTGGTCGTAGAGCAGCCCGAAGGCCTCCTTGTCGCCGGCACGGGCGAGCTCGACCAGCGCGATCAGCCGGGACCGCTCCGCTTCGTCCTCCTCCGAGGACGTGGCTTGGTCGGCGTCGCCGTAGTCGCCGCTGCCGGACCCGGTCTCGCCCGCGTCGGTCGGTGCGGAGGTGGCGGTGGACCCGAGGCCGACGTGGCTCGAGGAGCCGGGGTTGGCCAGGGCGAAGAGCGGTGCCCAGTCGGGCACCAGCGCACACGCCACGGCGCGCCGCAGCGCGTCGAGCCCAGCTGACGCGGGTCCAACCCACATTTTTCGACCAGCCCCTCCCAGCGGCCAGCAATCGACCGGTTCCCCAGAGTAGGCCGATGCGGTGGAGTTGAGAACCAAATGGACAGGATCCATCACCCCCAGGAGGGGGTCAGTGACGGCGTCGTACGGCGGCGCCGGCGGCGACCGCGCCACTGATGGCGCCGGCTGCAGCGGCTGCGGCGAGTCCCGCCCGCGCGGCCTTGCGACCTGTGCGGTAGTCGCGGATCCGCCAGCCCTGGGCCTTGGCGTGCGCCCTCAGGGTCGCGTCAGGATTGATCGCGACCGGGTCGCCGACCATCGAGAGCATCGGCAGGTCGTTGGCGGAGTCGGAGTATGCCGAGCAGCCGCCCAGGTCGAGCCCTTCGCGAGCGGCCAGTGCCTTGACCGCCTCGGCCTTGGCCGGCCCATGGAGCAGCTCTCCGACCAATCGTCCGGTGTAGACGCCGTCCTCGTGCTCGGCGACGGTGCCCATCGCGCCGGTGAGACCCAGACGCCGGGCGATGATGGAGGCGACCTCGATCGGCGCGGCCGTGACCAGCCAGACGCGTTGTCCCTGGTCGAGGTGCAGCTGCGCCAGGGCCCGGGTGCCCGGCCAGATGCGGTGGGCCATGGCCTCGTCGAAGATCTCCTCGACGATCTCCTCGAGCTCGGTCACCGTGTGACCCGCGATGAAGCTGAGCGCCGAGTTGCGGGCGTCGGCGACGTGCTCGGGGTCCTCGACGCCGACGATGCGGAAGTAGGTCTGCTTCCACGCAGCCCCCAGCAGCTCGCGGGTGCTGAAGAAGTGACGGCGGTGCAGACCTCGAGCCAGGTGGAAGATGCTGGCGCCCTGCATGATCGTGTTGTCGACGTCGAAGAAGGCAGCCGTCCGCGAGTCGACGGGCATGTTGAGCGCGGTCTCGACCTCCGCGGCGGCCGCGGCGGCCTCTCCGGCCATCGTCGATCGTTGCTGCAGGTCGAGGCGGCGATGGCGGTCCGGCGGCGTCACGTCGGCCAGCGTAGTCCCCAGAAGCCCGGTGGATGGGGGAGTGTGTGTGGAAGTATCGGCCCATGCAGCTCACGGATCTCGCCGACCTGGTGAGGATCGCCGCCGACGAGTCCGCCGACAGGCTCGCCCTGGTCGAGTCCGGGGGCGGGGCCGCACCTGGGCCGAGCTCGAGGACGAGGTCGCCCTGCTCGCCAGCGGGCTCAGCGGGCTCGGCATCGTCGCCGGTCACCGGGTCATGATCGCCGTGGGCAACAGGCTCGAGTTCGTGACCACCTATCTCGGTGTGCTGCGAGCGCAGGTGGTGGCCGTCCCGGTCAACCCGCGCTCCAGCGTCGACGAGCTCGCGCGGATGATGGCCGACTCCGGCACCCGCGTGGTCGTCAGCGACCCCGCCACGCTCCCGGCCGTGCGTGAGGCCTGCGCCCAGCTCCGAGCTGCCCTGGACGGGCAGCCGAGCGAGCTCGACCCCGACCTGCTCAGCCGCGCGCACCGGCCGCGGATCGTGGTGGTCGACGAGACGCCTGCCCCAGACGAGGTGGCGTTCGCCGACCTCATGGCTGGGCCGGCACGCGCCATACCGCCGCTGCCCGACCCGGAGAAGCTCGCCGCGCTCCTCTACACCAGCGGCACGTCCGGACGCCCCCGCGCCGCGATGCTGACCCACCGGGCCCTGCTGGCCAACCTCGAGCAGGTCGGCGCCGTCGAGCCGCCGATGATCCACGGCGACGACGTCGTCCTCGGGGTCCTTCCGCTCTTCCACGTCTATGGCCTCAACGCCGTCCTGGGCGCGGTCATCAAGCACCGCGCGAAGCTCCTGCTGGTCGAGCACTGGGACCCGATCGGCGTGCTCGACCTGATCGAGGACGAGGCATGCAGCGTCCTGCCGATCGCTCCTCCCGTCTTCGCCCACTGGCGTGGCGTCGAAGAGCTCGCCGACAGGTTGGGCCCGGTACGGCTCGTGCTCTCCGGCTCGGCGCCCCTCTCCTCGGAGGTGATCGAGGAGTTCACCGGCCTGACCGGCATCCCCGTGCACCAGGGCTACGGCCTGACCGAGGCGTCCCCGGTGGTGACGAGCACCCTGTGCAGCCAGCACCTGCAGAACGGGTCGGTCGGTGCGGCGCTGCCAGGGATCGACCTGAGGCTGGTCGACGAGACGGGAGACCCGGTGCCGGGGGAGGATCCCGGACAGATCCAGGTCAGGGGCGCCAACCTGTTCAGCGGCTACTGGCCAGAGGGCACGGACGGCCCGTCCGCCGAGGGCTGGTGGTCGACCGGCGACGTGGGCATCCTCGATGCGACGGGCGACCTCTTCCTGGTCGACCGGGTCAAGGAGCTGATCATCGTCAGCGGCTTCAACGTCTATCCCTCCGAGGTGGAGGACGTCCTTCGCGAGGTCCCCGGAGTTCGCAGTGCCGCGGTGATCGGGGTTGCCGACGAGCTGACGGGGGAAGCAGTCGTCGCCTACATCGTGGCTTCGGGCTCGTCGCCGACCGCTGGCCTGGCGGAGGCAGCGGATGCTCACGCCGCGAGCCGGCTGGCGCGCTTCAAGCGACCGACCCGGATCGAGGTCGTCGAGGAGCTCCCGCACACACCGACCGGCAAGGTCCAGAAGGGACGCCTGCGAGGCATGGAGCGGCGCCGCGCGCTGGGACTGCTCGAATGAGCACCCCCGTGACCGCTCGGGTCACGATGTACGGCCGCGCGGGCTGTCACCTGTGCGACGAGGCGCGCGCACTCATCGAGGAAGTGTGCCTCGAGCTCGGCGAGACCTTCACCGAGGTGGACGTCGACGCCGACCCCGAGCTCCGCGACCGCTTCGGCGACGAGGTGCCGGTGACATTCGTCGACGGCCGCCAGCACGACTTCTGGCGCGTGGACCCACAACGCCTACGCTCCGCGCTGCGCGGCTGACCAGCCCGGTGCGCTCCCACCCCGGTCGGGGTGGGTCACGTCACATGTGCTAGTCGACAGTTCGGCTGAGTTTGTTCTCGCGTTCACAAACTCCTACAGTGATCGCGCGCCCTCGACGTCAGCCGGGTTTATCCGACCCGGACTCGAGACTGGCCGGAAAGTAGACGCGGTGACTGCACGGACGTCCAACGACAGTGCCCGGGACATCCCCGAGGCGACCGTCGCACGGCTGCCCGTCTATCTCCGGGCCCTGATGACCCTGGCCGAGCGGGAGATCGAGACCTGCTCGTCGGAGGAGCTGGCCAGCGCGGCGGGAGTCAACTCCGCCAAGCTCCGCAAGGATCTCTCCCACCTCGGCAGCTATGGCACCCGAGGCGTCGGCTACGACGTGGAATACCTGCGCTACCAGATCGCCCGCGAGATCGGCCTGACCCAGGACTGGCCGGTCGTCATCGTCGGCATCGGCAACCTCGGCCACGCCCTGGCCAACTACTCCGGATTCCGCAGCCGTGGCTTCCGGGTGGTCGCGCTACTCGACGCCGATCCGGGCCGGCACGACGAGATGGTCGCGGGCATCGACGTACGCCCCTTCGACGACCTCGAGTCGATCGTCGCCGAGAACGACGTGGCCATCGGTGTCATCGCGACTCCCGCCAACGCTGCCCAGGACGTCGCCGACCGGATGGTCGCTGCCGGCATCACCAGCGTCCTCAACTTCGCACCCACGGTGCTCTCGGTGCCCGAAGGTGTCGACGTGCGCAAGGTCGACCTGTCGATCGAGCTGCAGATCCTCGCCTACCACGTCCAGCGCAAGGCCGCGGCCGCGCTGGTCGAGGCCGACGTCGAGGAGGACTCGGCATGAGCGTCCTCGTCGTGGGGGTCTCCCACAAGACGGCACCGGTGGCACTCCTCGAGCGGCTGGCCCTGGACCCGGACGGTGTCAGCAAGCTGATCACCGACGTGAGCAGCAGCGCCCACGTCACCGAGGCGACGGTCATCGCGACCTGCAACCGGCTCGAGATCTATGCCGACGTCGACCGTTTCCACGGCAGCGTCGAGGAGGTCTCCCGGCTGCTCGTGGACCGGGCCGGCGACTCGACGGACGCCCTCGTGCCTCACCTCTACGTCCACTACGACGACGGTGCGGTCTCCCACCTGTTCAGCGTCGCCTCCGGGCTCGACTCGATGGTGGTGGGCGAGGGGCAGATCCTCGGCCAGACCCGCGAGGCGCTGCGCCTGGGTCAGGAGCTCGGCACTGTCGGGTCGGCGCTCAACGTCTTGTTCCAGCAGGCGCTGCGGGTCGGGAAGCGCTCGCGCGCCGAGACCGACATCGACCGCGCCGCCCCGTCACTGGTGGGCGCGGCCCTCGACCGGATCCCCGACGTCGTCGGCGGCCGGCGGGTCGTGGTCGTCGGGGCCGGAGCGATGGCCTCGCTGGCCGTGGCGACCGTGTCGAGGCGGGGCGCTGCCGACATCGCCGTGGTCAACCGGACGAGCGGCAACGCGGAACGGCTTGCGAGTGAATATGCCGCGCGGTCGCTTCCGCTCCCGGCCCTGGCACAGGCGATCCGGCAGGCTGACATCGTCATCTCGTGCACCGGCGCGGCCGGTGTCCTGATCACGCGTGAGGCTCTCGCGCAGGCACGGGTCGGGGTGGAGTCGCCGCTCGCAGTGATCGACCTCGCCCTGCCCCACGACGTCGAACCCGATGTCGCCACGCTGCCGGGCGTCACCCTCGTGGGGCTCGCCTCGCTCGCCGAGGACCTCCGTGGCAGCGACGCCGCCCGCGGGGTCGAGGGCGTGCGCGACATCGTGGCGCAGGAGATCAGCGCGTTCCTCGCTGCTCGACGACAGGCCAGCGTCACCCCGACCGTGGTCGCCCTCCGGTCGATGGCCACCTCGGTCGTGGACGCCGAGATGGAGCGGCTCGCGACCCGGCTGCCCGACCTCGACGAGGGGACCCGCAGCGAGGTGCTGCAGACGGTTCGCCGGGTGGCCGACAAGCTGCTCCACGAGCCGACCGTGCGCGTGAAGGAGCTCGCCAACGAGGCCGGGGCCGTCTCCTATGCCGCCGCCCTCGCCGAGCTGTTCGCGCTCGATCCCGAGGCCGTCGACGCCGTCACACGTGCCGCAGTGGCAGAGGAGGGACGCTCATGACCCCGGTCCTGCGCCTGGGCACCAGGCGCTCCGCCCTCGCCACCACCCAGTCCGGGCATGTCGCCGATTTGATTCGCGCCCGGTTGGGGCGTGAGGTGGAGCTTGTGGAGATCACCACCGAGGGCGACATCAGCAGCGCACCTCTCGCCAGCCTGGGCGGGACGGGTGTGTTCGTGAGCGCGCTGCGCGACGCCCTCAAGCGCGGTGACGTCGACGTCGCCGTCCACTCCCTCAAGGACATTCCCACCCAGCCCGAGGCCGGCATCGCGCTGGCCGCCATCCCGACCCGCGAGGACCCGCGCGACGCCGTGGTCGCTCGCGACGGCCTGACCCTCGGCGAGCTGCCGGTCGGCAGCCGGATCGGCACCGGTTCGCCGCGCCGGGTCGCCCAGCTCGAGGCCCTCGGGCTCGGCCTCGACGTCGTCGGCATCCGCGGCAACGTCGACACCCGGATCCGCAAGGTCGCCAGCGGTGACTATGACGCTGTCCTCCTGGCCCGCGCGGGCCTCGCCCGGCTGGGGCGGGTCGACGAGATCACCGAGACGCTCGACCCGCTGCAGATGCTCCCCGCCCCGGGGCAGGGTGCGCTGGCGATCGAGTGCCGCGCCGAGGACGAGGCCCTCGTGGCCGACCTCGCGCAGCTGGACGACCCCCGGACCCGGGCCGCCGTGACCGCCGAGCGGGCCGTGCTGGCCACGCTCGAAGCCGGCTGCTCTGCCCCGCTGGGAGCGCTGGCCGAGGTCGTCGAGGGTGACGACGGCGACGAGCTCTGGATCCGGGCGGTGGCCATGTCTGCGGACGGTGGTCTCTCGGTCCGGATGAGCACGACCGGGTCGCCCACGGACGCCGCCGAGACCGGCAACCGCCTCGCGAGCGACATGCTCGCCGAAGGCGCCGCAAGCCTGATGAACAGCACAGGGATGGAAGCACCAGTGAGGAAGCAGCAGCGATGACGCGAGCACAGAGCGCCAAGTCCGAGTCGGACAAGCCCAAGGACGCCCGTCCGGTCAGGGGATGGGTGTCGTTCGTCGGCAGCGGCCCCGGCGACCCGGGGCTGATGACGATGCGCGCAGCGGAGCTGCTGCGCGATGCCGAGGTCATCGTGACCGAGGCTCCCGAGCACGCCGCCCTCGTGCGTGCCCTCATCCCGCTGACCGAGGACGGTCCGATCCTCGTCGACGGTGGTTTCGGTGAGGACGGCCAGCCGCTGACCCACGCTGCCCGCGCGCGGGTCGTGGTCAAGCACGGCAAGAAGAACCGCGTGGTCCGGCTGATGACGGGCGACCCGTTCCTCTATGCCTCCGGCCCCGAGGAGGCGCAGGCGTGCGTCAAGGCCGGCGTCGGCTTCGAGATCGTGCCGGGCGTCTCGTCGGTCTCGGCCGTGCCGGCGTATGCCGGGATCCCCCTGACGACCAAGGACCACCGCGAGGTGGCCGTGGTCACCTGCGGCAGCAAGGTCGACTGGACGCAGTATGCCGACGACCGCACCCTCGTGCTGCTCTCTGGCGTCGGCACCATCGGCGAGACGGCGGCTGCGCTGATCGCCGCCGGCCGCTCCGCTGACACCCCGGTCGCGATGACCCGGGTCGGCACCACCACCGAGCAGTCCACGGTCACCTCGACCCTGGCCGACATCGCCGCCGACGCCCGCGCTGCCCGCATCGCGCCCCCGGCCATCACCGTCATCGGCAAGGTCGTCGACCTGCGCCAGACGCTGTCGTGGTTCGAGACCAAGCCGCTGTTCGGCTGGCGGGTGCTGGTGCCCCGCACCAAGGAGCAGGCGGGCTCGCTCTCGCGTCGCGTGCGCGAATACGGCGCCGTTCCCGAGGAGGTCCCGACCATCTCGGTCGAGCCGCCCCGCAACCCCCTGCAGATGGACAAGGCCGTTCGCGGGCTGGTGGAGGGTCGCTATGAGTGGATCGCCTTCACCTCCGTCAACGCGGTCAAGGCCGTGCGGGAGAAGTTCGAGGAGTACGGTCTCGACGCCCGCGCGTTCTCCGGCCTCAAGATCGCTGCGGTCGGCGACAAGACCGCCGAGGCCATCGCGGCGTGGGGCCTGCGGGCCGACCTGGTGCCCTCGGGCGAGCAGTCGGCTGCCGGCCTGCTGGCCGACTGGCCGCCGTACGACGAGGTGCTCGACCCGATCAACCGGGTCTTCCTGCCGCGAGCCGACATCGCCACCGAGAACCTGGTGGCGGGGCTGGTCGACCTCGGCTGGGAGTGCGACGACGTGACGGCCTACCGCACCGTGCGGGCGACGCCGCCGCCGGCGGAGACGCGCGACGCCATCAAGGCAGGCAAGTTCGACGCCGTCGTCTTCACGTCCTCCTCGACGGTGCGCAACCTCGTCGGCATCGCCGGCAAGCCCCACCCGTCCACGATCATCGCGGTGATCGGGCCGGCGACGGCCAAGACCGCCGAGGAGCACGGACTGCGCGTGGACGTGCTGGCCCCCGTGCCCGACGTCGAGGTCCTGGTCGACGCCCTGGCCGACTTCGGCGCCAGCCGTCGCCTCGACCTGATCGCCGCGGGCGAGCCGGTCACCAAGCCGAGCGAGCGCAAGCCGACCGCACGCCGCAAGGCGCGCGCCAAGTGACGGCGGGGGGTGAGTCGCCCGAGGTCGTCGGTCCCCTGATCCGACCGCGTCGGCTGCGGCGCACCCCTGCGCTCCGGCGCCTCGTGAGCGAGACGACCGTGCGGCCCAGCCAGCTCGTCCTGCCCGTCTTCGTGCGCGAGGGCATCGAGGAGCCGGTGCCGATCTCCTCGATGCCGGGCGTGGTGCAGCACAGCCGCGACTCGCTCCGCGAGGCGGTCGCCGAAGCCGCCGCCCTCGGGCTGGGTGGGGTGATGCTCTTCGGCATACCTACCACCAAGGACGCCGTGGGCAGCGGCGCCAGCGACCCCGGCGGCGTCCTCAACCTCGCGATCAACGACGTGGTCGCCGAAGTGGGTGACGCGCTGACGGTGATGAGCGACCTGTGCCTCGACGAGTTCACCGACCACGGCCACTGCGGACTGTTGACGCCCGACGGCGAGGTCGACAACGACAAGACTCTCGTCGCGTATGCCGAGATGGCGCGCGCCCAGGCCGAGGCGGGCGTCGACATGGTCGGCCCCAGCGGGATGATGGACGGCCAGGTGGCGGCAGTCCGCAAGGCCCTGGACGCGGCCGAGCACTCGGACGTCTCGATCCTGGCCTACTCCGCGAAATATGCTTCCGCCTTCTTCGGCCCCTTCCGCGAGGCGGTCGACTCATCGCTCGAAGGTGACCGGCTGACCTATCAGCAGGACCCGGGCAACGCCCGGGAAGGCGTCCGCGAGGCGCTGCTGGACGTCGCCGAGGGCGCGGACATCGTCATGGTCAAGCCGGCGCTGGCCTACCTCGACGTGGTCCGCCAGGTCCGCGACGCCGTCGACGTGCCGGTCGCGGCCTACAACATCTCGGGCGAATACGCGATGGTCGAGGCGGCTGCCGCCAACGGCTGGATCGATCGCGACGCTGCGGTGCTCGAGACGCTGACCTCGATCCGCCGCGCCGGAGCCGACGTGATCCTCACCTACTGGGCAGCTGACGCAGCCCGGCTGCTCACCCGCTGATCGCGAGTCGGCGCTGGTGACACGGCCAGTCGGCGCTGGTGACACGGCGAGTCGGCGCAAACCGCGCAGCGAGTCGGCGCTGGTGACACGGCGAGTCGGCGCAAACCGCGCAGCGAGTCGGCGCTGGTGACACGGCCAGTCGGCGCAAACCGCGCAGCGAGTCGGCGTCGGTTCCGCTCGGCTCAGTGAGCTCCATGCCGACTCGGCAGGTGTGGAGCGCCGACTCGGCAGGTGTGGAGCGCCGACTCGGCAGGTGTGGAGCGCCGACTCGGCAGGTGTGGAGCGCCGACTCGGCAGGTGTGGAGCGCCGACTCGGCAGGTGTGGAGCGCCGACTCGGCAGGTGTGGGGCGCCGACTCGGCAGGTGTGGGGCGCCGACTCGGCAGGTGTGGGGCGCCGACTCGGCAGGTGTGGGGCGCCGACTCGGCAGGTGTGGGGCGCCGACTCGGCAGGTGTGGGGCGCCGACTCGGCAGGTGTGGAGCGCCGACTCGGCAGGTGTGGGGCGCCGACTCGGCGCTCCGTCAGGGCGCGAGCAGCGCGTTCGCGCAGTCGGTGAGCTCGTTCGTCGCCGTCAGCAGGTCGTCGACCACACCTTGGGTGGTGCACTGCGCCAGGGCCTGGGTCAACGTCAGCGTCTCGTCCACCGGGCTCACACCCGTGGTCGGGAGCGGCGTCAGCGTCGTGGACGGAAGCTTGGTGGGCAGCTTGAGCGGCACCTTGGTCGGCGCCTGAGTGGCCGTCTGGGTGGGTGCAGGCGCAGGCGTCGAAGTGGCCGAGGCCGTGGTGGTCGGCTGGGTCGTCTTGGTCGTCGTCGAGCCGCCACCACCGCGGACGACCGCGGTGCCGCCGGAGCCGCTCTTGCCGCCCTTGGCGTTGGTGCGGGCGGTGCTGATGCGCGGGCCTGCGGGGTCGGGCGCGAAGACTCCCGCGGACGTCGTGCCGTTGGGGACGGAGGTGAAGTCACCCTGGAGGTAGGCCTCCATGATGGACAGCACGAGGTCGACGTAGTCGTTGGAGTGGTTGTAGCGGTAGACGCTGGCGCGCTGGCCCTTGTCGGACGACAGGTCGTCGTCACCGGAACAGAGGTAGACCGCCGTGGCGAGGGCCGCGTCGTCGATGTCCTGGGGGTTGCGCTTGCCGTCGTTGTCGCCGTCGACCCCGACCACGGACCACGTGGAGGGGATGAACTGCATGGGACCGACCGCGCGGTCGAACTTCACGTCCGAGTCGTGCTGGCCGGCGTCGGTGTCGGTGATGCGCTGGGTGTTGTTCTTGCCGTTGAGGGGGATGCCGTAGATGCCGGGCTGGGCGACCCCGTCGTCGTCGAGGGTGTTGCCCGCGAAGCGGCCGTGGTCGGACTCGACGCGACCGATCGCGGCGATCAGCTGCCAGGGGAGCTCACACGACTTGTCAGCGGAGTTGATGACGGCCTCGGCGCGCTGGTAGGCCGCGAGCGCCGCGGTGGGGATCCCGCTGGTCGAAGCGGTCGCGATGATCCGCCCGGTGTCACCGCTCGCGGCGGCAGGAGTGCTGCCGGGGGGCGCCGAGACGCTGGCGGGAGCCTCGATGGCCTGGGTGGGGACGGCGGTGCCGTCGGGCAGCAGCCCCTGCTCCTCGTCCGCTGCGGAGGACGCACCTGCGCTGGCCATGCTCACCGACCATGCGGCGGAGAGCAGAGCGAGCGGCACGATGGCCGTTGCCTTGTGCAGTCGAGTGAAAGCTGGCATTGCATATCTCCCTGGTGGACTCCGGCGCTGACTCCCTCAAAGCCCGCGTGGATGGTCAACGAGTGTTGTCACAGGGGGTTACGGCTGCAGGCCCAGTGTGAGGTCGGTCACCCACAGAATAGCCCCGATTCCGCGTCTCTTGGCCCCTGAGCCAGAATGAACCGGTGACCGGGCGTCCCACGACCACCTCCGCCGCGCTCTTCGAGCGGGGCCAGGTCGTGACCCCGGGCGGGGTCAACTCCCCGGTGCGCGCGTTCTCGGCGGTGGGCGGCACGCCTCGGTTCATCCGGAGCGCCCAGGGTGCTTGGTTGACCGACGTCGACGGCAACGAATACGTCGACCTGCTCTGCTCCTGGGGGCCGATGCTGCTAGGGCACGCACACCCCGAGGTCATGGCGGCGGTGACCGCCGCGGTCGCCCGCGGCACGTCCTACGGCACGCCCACCGAGCCCGAGGTCCTGCTGGCCGAGGAGATCGTCTCGCGCACCCCGGCCGAGCGCATCCGCTTCGTCTCCAGCGGGACCGAGGCGACCATGTCGGCGATCCGTCTCGCGCGTGGGTTCACCGGCCGCGACCTCGTCGTGAAGTTCTCCGGCTGCTACCACGGTCACGTCGACGCCCTCCTGGCCAGCGCAGGCTCCGGGTTGGCCACCCTGGCGGTCCCCGGCACGCCGGGTGTTCCCGCGAGCGCGGCCGGCGAGACGCTGGTCCTGCCCTACAACGACCGCGAGGCGGTGGTGCAGGCCTTCGCGGAGTATGGCGATCGCATCGCCTGTCTCATCACCGAGGCCGCCCCCGGCAACATGGGCGTCGTCCCCCGGCCGACGGTTTCAACGGCTTCCTCGCGCAGACCTGCTCCGACCACGGCGCGCTCTTCGTCAGTGACGAGGTGATGACCGGCTTCCGCGCCACCCGCCAGGGCGGGTGGGGGCTCGACGGCGCCGACGAGGGCTGGACACCTGACCTGATGACCTTCGGCAAGGTCATGGGTGGCGGCTTCCCGGCTGCCGCCTTCGGTGGCCGCGCCGAGATCATGAGCCACCTCGCGCCCGAAGGGGCCGTCTATCAAGCGGGCACGCTCTCGGGCAATCCGATCGCCACCACCGCCGGGCTGGCCACGCTCCGGCTCGCCACGCCCCAGGTCTATGCCGACCTGTCGACCGCGGCCGAGGCGATCAAGTCGGCGGCCGGTGACGCGCTCACGGCGGCGGGGGTCCCGCACGTCGTCCAGAGTGCCGGGACGATGTTCTCGGTGTTCTTCCGCGAGGGTGCCGTCACCGACTTCGCCGACGCCGCCGCGCAGGACACCGCTGCGTTCGCCGCGTTCTTCCACGCCATGCTCGACGCGGGCGTGCACCTGCCGCCCTCGGCCTTCGAGGCATGGTTCGTCTCGGCGGCGCACGACGAAAGAGCGGTCACGGCCGTCCTCGACGCCCTCCCGGGTGCAGCCCGCGCTGCCGCAGCGAAAGGAACCGCATGAGCGACCGGACCATCGTCCACCTCCTCCGCCACGGCGAGGTGCACAACCCCGAGGGCGTGCTCTATGGCCGCCGCGACGGGTTCCACCTCTCCGACCTCGGCAACCAGATGGCCCAGCGCATCGGGGAGATGCTGGGCGGGCGCGACATCGTCCACATCCGCTCGTCGCCGCTCGAGCGTGCCCAGGAGACCGCGGCACCCCTGGCCGCCGCACGGGGGCTCACCCCGGTGATCGACCCGCGGGTGATCGAGTCGAGCAACCGCTTCGAAGGGGTCAACTTCGCTGCCGGTGTCCTGACCTTCGCCAAGCGACCCAGCCTGCTGCGCCACCTCTACAACCCCTTCACCCCGTCGTGGGGCGAGCCCTACGAAGAGATCGTGTCCCGGATGATGGCGGCCGTCGAGGACGCCCGGGACGCCGCCCGCGGTCACGAGGCCGTGGTCGTCTCGCACCAGCTGCCGATCTGGACGACGCGGCTGTTCGCGGAGAAGCGCCGCTACCTCCACCACCCCAAGAACCGTCAGTGCACCCTGTGCTCGGTGACGTCCCTGCACTTCGAGGGCGACAAGCTGCGCCAGGTGGCCTATTCGGAGCCCGCCGGCGACCTGATCCCGGTGGGCGACCGCTCGGCGCCGTTCTCCGCGGGCGGAGCCAAGCCCGAAGATCGTCCCTGAGATCGTGAAGCTGCGAATCCTGGGCGTCGTCCTGTGCCTGTCGCTGGCCTCCGGGTGCTCGTCGTTCGAGGGGCCCGACGACCGGGGCTTCATCTCCCAGGACGGGGCGGTGACGCTGATCCCCGTCGAGGACCGGGAGCAGCCGGTCGACGCCAGCGGTGAGGACCTCGACGGCCGCAAGATCGCCCTCGCCGACCTCCGCGGCGGGGTGGTCGTGGTCAACGTCTGGGGCTCGTGGTGCGGGCCCTGCGAGACGGAGCAACCCGACCTCAACGAGGCGGCCGAGGAGACCTCGGAGATCGCCGACTTCCTGGGCATCAACATCCGCGACGCCTCGACCGACAACGCTCGCACGTTCGTCCGCTCCTTCGAGGTGCCCTATCCCTCGATCTACGACCCGGAGAGCAAGGCGCTGCTCGCCTTCTCCGAGGTCGTGCCCGTGCGTGCGCCCCCCACCACGTTCGTGCTCGACGCGGAGGGGCGGATCGCCGCGGCCGTCTTCGGCGCGCTGCCGTCGGTGGGGACGCTCGTCGACATCATCGAGGACGTCGAGAGCGAAGCCAGTGGGTGACCTCTTCAGGGAGACTGCAGCATCGGGTTCGCTCCTGCTCGCGCTGCCGTTCGCCCTCCTGGCGGGTCTGGTCTCCTTCTTCTCACCCTGCGTGATCCCGATGCTGCCCGGCTATCTCTCCTACGCCACCGGCATCTCGGGCGCGGACCTGGCCGAAGGTCGCCACGGGCGCGGCCGGATGCTCGCGGGCTCGGTGCTGTTCGTCCTCGGCTTCGCGGTCGTGTTCGTCGCGCTCGGTGCGATCACCGGCGAGTTCGGCGTCTGGTTGGCCGCACACGTCCAACAGCTCAACGTCGTGCTCGGTGTCTTCGTGATCCTGATGGGGCTGGCATTCATCGGTCTCGTGCCGCAGCTCCAGCGGGAGGTGCGGTTCCACAAGGTGCCCGCGGTCGGGCTGGTGGCCGCCCCGTTCCTCGGTTTCCTGTTCGGGCTCGGTTGGACCCCCTGCGTCGGTCCCACCCTCGGCGTCATCTTCAGCCTCTCCGCGCAGGAGGCGACCGCCGCGCGCGGCGCGCTCCTGTCGGCCGTCTATGCGCTCGGGCTCGGGCTGCCCTTCATCTTCGCGGCGCTGGCCTACCGGCGCGCCCTGGCGGCCTTCGCGGTCGTCCGCCGCCACCAGCAGTGGGTCACCCGGATCGGCGGGCTGATGCTGGTCCTCGTGGGCGTGCTGCTCGTGAGCGGCGCGTGGGACTGGATCGTCCAGTGGCTCCAGGTCAGGCTGATCAGCGACTTCGAGGTCGCCGTATGACCGAGACCGGAGGCCGTGACCGCCAGGCCACCCCGATGCCGGCCGACATGACCTCCCGCGAGCTGGCGCGCTGGGTATGGCGCCAGGTCACCTCCATGCGCACGGCACTCATGCTCCTGCTCCTCCTGGCGCTCGCGTCGATCCCGGGCTCGGTGGTGCCCCAGGAGGACGTCGACTCCATCGGCGTCTCCCGCTGGCAGGAGGAGCACCCGAAGCTGACGCCGATCTATGACGCGCTCGGACTGTTCTCGGTCTATGACTCCCCGTGGTTCTCGGCGATCTATCTCCTGCTGATGGTCTCGCTCGTCGGCTGCATCGTGCCCCGCACGGCTGTCTACTGGCGGGCGCTGCGGGCCGAGCCACCCAGGGCACCGAGCAACCTGTCGAGGCTGCCCGAGCACTCGGCGTACGCGACACCGGATGCTCCCGACGACGTGCTGCAGCGGGCCGCCAGCGAGCTGAAGCGGCGCCGCTACCGCGTGGTCACGGTCGACGGTGCCGTGTCGGCGGAGAAGGGCTATCTCCGCGAGGTGGGCAACCTCGTCTTCCACATCTCGGTGCTGGTCGTGCTGGCCGGCTTCGCCGTGGGCGGGCTGTTCGGCTTCAAGGGCGGCGTGATCGTGGTCGAGGGGAAGGGCTTCTCCAACGACCTGACGCAATACGACGACTTCGTCCCGGGCAGCCTGTTCGACGCCGACGACCTCGAGCCGTTCTCCTTCACGATCAAGGACTTCGAGGTCGACTGGCTGACCGAGGGGCCGCGCGCCGGCATGGCGCGCAAGTTCGTCAGCGAGCTGGAATACCAGGAGACACCCGACTCCCCGGTGAAGGACTACGACCTCAGGGTCAACCACCCGCTGGACGTCGGCGACACCGAGGTCTTCCTGATCGGGCACGGCTACGCCCCACAGATCACCATCAGGGACGGCAACGGCGACGTGGCCCGCAGCGGCCCGGCGATCTTCCTGCCGCTCGACCAGACGTTCCAGTCCTTCGGCGTCGCGCGCGCCCCCTTCGGCAACCCCGACGAGATCGCGCTGGAAGGCGAGTTCTTCCCGACGTTCGCGCTCGGGGACGGGATGCCGCGATCGACGTACGGCGATCTCGCCAACCCCGTCCTCTCGCTGTTCGTGTACACCGGCGACCTGGGCACGGGCGGGTCGGTCTACGTCCTCGACAAGGCGGACGCGACGCAGCTGATGAAGGACGACGAGCAGCCGCTGCGCCTCGACCTGCGTCCGGGTGACACCGTCGAGCTGCCCGACGGGCTCGGGTCGGTCACCTTCGAGGAGGAGATCCCGCGCTGGAACAAGGTCCAGATCAGCCACACCCCCGGCAAGCTGGTGGCTCTCACCGGTGTCGTGCTGGCCCTGCTGGGGCTGCTCGGCTCGCTGTTCATCCGGCCCCGCCGCGTGTGGGTGCGCGCCCGGCGTGACGAGGCGACGGATTCGACGATCGTCGATCTCGGCGCGCTCGACCGCAGCAACGGCGGCGACCCCGAGCGCGGCGAGCTCGAGCTCGCGGGGATCATGGCGTCGCTGCAACACACAAGAGAGGACAAGGCGTGACCAACGCATCGTGGGAGGCCCTGAGCAACCAGGCTGTGGCGGCCAGTGGGGTCGTCTACTTCCTGGCCCTGCTGGCCCACCTCGTCCAGTGGGCGGCGCTGCGCAAGCTCGCGGCAGACGAGAACCCCACCACGGGACGCACGGCCATGGCCGGCCGCCTCGGGGTCCTGCTCACCGTCGTGGCGGTCGCGGTGCACCTCGTCGCCCTCGTCGGCCGTGGCATGGCTGCCGACCCCAACAGGGTGCCCTGGGGCAACATGTACGAGTTCACGCTGTCGGGGACCTTCTTCGTCGGGCTGCTCTACCTGCTGTTCCTGCGCCGCTACAAGCTCGAGTGGATGGGCCCGCTGGTCGTGGCCTTCATCTTGTCGATGGTGATGATGGCGGTGGTCTGGCTCTATGACCCCGTCGCTCCGCTGACGGAGGCGCTCTATTCGCCTTGGCTGGTCATCCACGTCGTCTCCGCGGTGATCGCCACAGCCGCGTTCACCCTGGCCGGGATCTGCTCGGTGCTCTATCTCCTCAAGGAGCGCTCGTCCAAGGAGCGCGGCTATCTCGCGCGTGTCCCCGACCTCGTCTCGCTCGACCGCCTGTCCTACCGCATGCACGCGTTCGGCTTCCCGGTGTGGACGTTCGCGGTGCTCATCAGCGGCCCGATCTGGGCACACGAGGCGTGGGCGTCCTACTGGAACTGGGACCCCAAGGAGGTGTGGGCGTTCATCACCTGGGTCGTCTATGCGGCCTATCTCCACGCCCGCGCGACCGCCGGCTGGAAGGGACGCAACGCTGCGATCGTCGCGCTCGTGGGCCTGGCGACGCTGTGGTTCAACTTCATCGGGATCAACTTCTTCAGCAGCCAGAGCCAGCACTCCTACGCCGCTCCGGCCTCGATCACCGAACCATCCGTTCGAGAGGTGCAGTCATGAAGGAATTCGCCATCTACACGGGGCTGCGCATCCTGCTCTTCGTCGCCAGCCTGATCACCGTGGCGCTCGTCTGGTCACTGTTCACCGAGGGCGAGGTCCCGGCCATCTGGCCGGTCGTGATCGCCTTCGTCGTCTCCGGGATCTTGTCCTACTTCCTCCTCAACCGGCAGCGCGACGCGTTCGCCCGTCGGGTCGAGGAGCGCGCCGCCCGGGCCTCGGCGGCCCTGGAGGAGCGGAAGGCACGCGAGGACCAGGACTGACCCGCCTCGCCGATATCCATGGGAGGTAGGGGGGTTTGGGGACGGCAATGACCCCCGTTTCTCCCATGGATATCCCGACGCTCAGAAGCTCGTCAGGCCGTATGGCGCTGCGCCGCCGTCCATCAGCGCCGCGAGCCGGGCGACGGCGCCGCTCGACCCGGTGACCCTGCCGGCGCGGGCGAGCGTGCCGACGGCGACTCCGCCGAGATAGAGCGAGCCGAGCGTCTCGGCGCTCATCGACACGTCGGGCTCGCCGGTCGTCGACGTGATCACGGCCCGCCCGTCGCGGGCGTCGATCCGAAACGCCCCACCGGCGTGGCCGAGCGGGTCGTCGACGCCCAGCACGATCGAGTCGTCGGCGAACCACGGGCGGGCAGCCAGCGCGCGCGGCACGTCGAGCACCCGGATCCAGATGTGGCTGTAGACGTCCTTGACCGAGACCAGGTCGGCGTTGGTGAGGCTCCAGTCGAGGACGTCGTCGAGCCGGCTGGCCCGGTCGACGACGCGCTGCGTGAGGTCGATGCCGGCCAGGAACTGCCACAGGCCGAGGTGGGCCTCGTCGCCCAGGGCGAGCAGGGAGGCCCGGAGGGGCGTGGGCTTGCCCGGCTCGTAGTCCTCGACCTGCCACTGGACATAGCCGTCGGGCTCGCCGGCGGGGGAGAGGTGGACGGCGCCCCGCAGCTTGGTCGCCGGGCTGCCGGTGGCGGGGTCGACCTCGCCGGTCATGAACGCACGATAGGCGGAGTGTCGGGCGACCGAGCCCCGGGTCGTGGCGTGGAAGCGCTCGAACAGGTCGCTGACGACGGGCCACATGTCGGCCGGTTCCAGCATCTCGACGCGGCCCTTGTCGGCATACGTCCGCCACGCGAAGCGTGGGGTCGTCTCGACCTCGATGTGGCGGCGGAAGGTCGCGGCGC
This sequence comes from Nocardioides piscis, assembly GCF_011300215.1. Lineage (NCBI taxonomy): Bacteria > Bacillati > Actinomycetota > Actinomycetes > Propionibacteriales > Nocardioidaceae > Nocardioides > Nocardioides piscis. The sequence continues at coordinate 513,136 of NZ_CP049866.1, read as the reverse complement.
CGAAGCCGAACCGGCCATAGATGGAGGCTTCGGAGACGGTCAGCGCGGCCACCGGGGCCGTGGACTGGGCGAGGTCGTCGACCATCAGGCGCCTGAGCAGGCCCTGGCGACGGTGCGCGGGGCTGACCGTGACGTCGGTGATCATGTGCAGGTCGACGAGCTCGAGCCCGGCGTTGAGGGTCTTGTCGAAGCTGGTGAACGTGGCGACCGGGTTGGGTCCGGCGCCGAACTCGCCCGCCGGCAGCCAGGCCCCCGAGACCCGCTGGTCGTCGGCGCGCATCGTGTCGAGCCAGATCTTGAGCGGGAGCTCGCCGGGCGTGCCCTCGTGGAAGCCGTGGGAGACGGTCTTCACCCACGCGGTCAGCGCGGCGACGTTGTCCTCGGACTCGTCGTGCGGGTCGAGGATCGCGAAGTCGTAGTCCACACGGTCCACGCTAGTCAGCGCGACAACCCGTTTATCCGATCCCCGCGACGAACAGGGGTGTGGCGACGAGAACCGCCCAGAGCAGCTCGCCCACCCCGGTCTGCTGGAGCACAGGCACCAGGGCGGGTCCGGTCGCCCCACCGAGGACGGTGCGCAGCGGTGCCACCATCGGGAGCAGGAACACCAGCCCGAGCAGTGCCCACCACGTGGACCCGGCAGCGACCGCCACGCCCGCCACGGCGGCGGCGGCGACCAGGAAGGCATAGAGGTAGCGGGTGCGCTCGTCACCCAGCGCGACGGCGAGAGTGCGCTTGCCGGCCACCGTGTCGGTCGGGATGTCGCGCAGGTTGTTGACGACCAGGATCGCGCAGGCCAGCGCCCCGATGCCGACGGCTCCGGCGAGGGCGAGCCACTCGAAGGTCTCGGTCTGGACGTAGGTCGTGCCGATGACGGCGACGAGCCCGAAGAACACGAAAACCATCACCTCGCCGAGACCGAGGTAGCCGTAGGGGTTGGAACCGCCGGTGTAGAACCACGCGGCAAGGACGCACACGAGGCCGACGCCGGCCAGCCACCACGCGGTCGTGGCGGCCAGCACCAGACCGGCGGCGCCGGCAACCCCGAAGGCGACGAACGCGGCCGTCCTGACCGCCCTGGGCGACGCCGCGCCCGACCCGACGAGTCGCATCGGGCCGACCCGGTCGGCGTCCGTGCCGCGGATCCCGTCGGAGTAGTCGTTGGCGTAGTTGACTCCCGTCTGGAGCGCGAGGCTGACCACGAGGGCGAGCGCCGCCTTCCACCACACCGGCTCATCGACATACGCAGCGACCGCGGTGCCGGTCAGGACGGGAGCGACGGCCGCGGGCAGGGTGCGCGGGCGGGCTCCGGCGAGCCAGTCAGAGGGGGTTGCCACCGGTGGATTGTGTCAGGGGACCGACGCCGCCCGGCTCGGCGGGCTGGGTGACGCTCGGCGGGCCGACCGGAGCCAAGGACCCGGGGTCCTCGGCGGGGTCGGAGGCGGAGGCCTCGGCGAGCACCTCGGGCGGGACGTGGCGCTCGAGGAACCTGCGCGCCACACCCGTCGAGGGGTGCAGCCCGGCGGCGGCCAGGGTGACGATGCCGGCGATGACCAGCCAGCCGGTGCTGCCCCAGGTCATCACCAGGAACGTGTAGAGCGCCGGCGCCCACACCTTGCCGAGCGTGGCGCTGAGCTCCGCTGCGCCCTGGTATTCGCCGCGGCGCCGGGGGTCGCTCAGCTCGGCCTCGAAGGTCCAGCCGGCGGCCGCGAGATAGAGCTCGGCACCCGTCAGCGTCACGTGCCCGAGGAAGAACAGGACCACCGTCAGCAGGCCCACGGAGTGGTGGGTCGAGAGCGTGATCACACAGCAGACGATGAAGAACGTCGTCGAGACCCGGACGGCGCGCAGGGCGGTCGCGTTGTCCTTGATCCCGCGGGCGGCGGCGAGCGGCAGGAAGATGCACATCACGGTGTTGGTGGCGAACAGCAGCGAGAGCACCACCCACGGCGCGTCGGTCCTCTCCACCAGCCACAGCGGGATGACGAGGTGGAGCAGCACCTGGTTGGTCCACATGACGCCGTGGAAGAACGAGGTCACCAGCCAGCCGACGTTCTTCATGGGGCCAGGACCGGGGACCTTGACCCTTCGCTCGTCCATGGTCATCGAGTCGTGGGGAGCGTCGGGCAACCGGGTGACGGCGACGGCGTTGACGGCGAAGCTGATCGCGGTGAAGAAGGGGATCAACAACAGCACCGTGGTGGACTCGGGGGCGAGCGCGATCACGCTCACCAGCGCCCCGAGCGAGAACCCGACGTTGAGTGCGGAATACATGTAGGCCCGCGACGTCACCCGCTCGCGCGGAGGGAGCACGTCGATCGTGTAGGCCCCGTGCGCCGCGCCGCCGAGGCTGCCGAACACCTCCATGGTGACCGCCATCGCGACAAAGCCCCAGAAGTCGTCGATGAACGGCCACACGGTGAACGTCGCCGCCTGACCGGCCGAGCTGATCGCCCAGCACCGCTTGGGACCGATCCGGTCGACGAGCCTGCCCATCGGATAGGCGCTGATGAAGGCCGCGACCAGAGCCAGTGTCAGGCCCAGTCCGATCTGCGCCCCGTTCAGGCCGACGACCTTGGTGAAGAAGACGGCCGAGCCGGTCAGGAACGCACCCTCGCCGACGGCGAAGAGCAGTGACACGGCGGCCAGCTTGCCGGCCAGGGGGGTGGGCGGCTTGGCATAGGCGACGAAGCGCTTCATCAGTGGCATCGCCTGTCATTGTGCAGCTCGACCTCCCGGGCTGTCGCGCGGTTTTCGGCCGCTGCCGGGACGCCCGTGCGGAGGTGGTGAGGGGCGCGCGTCGTCTGTGATGCTCGAGCCCATGAGTGACCGACCTTCTCCCGAGCACCGCCGGCCCGAGGGCGTCAGCGACGCCACGATCGAGGCCCTCGGCAAGCTCTCCGCCGCGATGGACCACGTCGAGGACGCGCGCGGCCACCTCTACGCCTTCCACCGGCTGATGGGTAGCGCGGAGTCGACGATGGAGGAGGCGACCGAGCTGGTGCGCGCCGCCGGGCACGACGACATCGCCGACGCGCTCGACGGTGGGGTCCTGGGCCGCAACCCGCTGCCGGGCATGTGGTCGTTCCAGATGGTCGAGGCCTATGACGACGGCTTCTATGCCGAGGCCAAGGGCATCCAGCAGCGTGCGCTCGACGAGCTGGTCGGCGGGCGGCGACACATCTTCGAGGCCGAGATGAAGGAGCTGCGGCGCACCCCCGGGCGCGAGGGCCACGAGGCGGTCCCGGACGACGCCGACGGCGAGTTCTGACCACCGGCCGATAGCGTTCGGCGGGTGAGCCTGCTGAGTCCCGCCGCCGACCCACGGGTGGCGATCGCCCAGCTGGGCGCGTGGCTCGGCCAGGACGAGCCGGCCGACCCCCTGCTCATCACCACCTCGGGATCGACCGGGGCTCCCAAGCGGGTCGTGCTCTCCCGGGCCGCAGTCGTCGCCTCGGTCGAGGCGAGCGCGGAGCGGCTCGGGGCCCAGGGCCGGTGGCTGCTGGCGTTGCCGTCGTCATACGTCGCAGGCGTGCAGGTGGTCGTGCGGTCGCTGGTCGCAGGTCATCAGCCCGTGGTGGTCGCAGACCTCGACCTCGAGGCTGCGGTGTCCTCCGCGCCGACGAGCACGCTCTTCACCTCGCTGGTGCCCACACAGCTCCACCGCCTGCTGGCCGACGACCGCCAGGTGGCGGCCCTGCGTGCACTGCACACGATCCTGCTCGGGGGCGGCCCGATCGACCCGGACCTGCGGGCGCGGGCCGAGGAGCAGGGTCTGCGGATCGTCGCGACCTACGGCGCCAGCGAGACAGCAGGTGGGTGCGTCTATGACGGTCGGCCGCTCGACGGAGTGTCGGTGGACGTCGGCGCCGACGGCCGGATCCGGATCGGCGGTCCCACGATCTTCTCCGGCTATGCCGACGACCCCGCGCTGACGGCCAGGACGCTCGTCGACGGCTCCTACGTCACCTCCGACATCGGTCGGATCGACGAGCAGGGCCGGCTCCACGTCCTGGGCCGCGCCGACGACGTGGTGGTCAGCGGCGGGGTCAAGATCCCGTTGCCGGCGGTCGCCGCCAGGCTGCGGCAGCACCCGGCGCTCGAGCAGGTCGAGGTCCTTGGCGTCGAGGATGCCGAGTGGGGGAGCCGCGTGGTGGCGTTCGTGGTCGGTGAGGTCGCCCTGGACGAGGTCCGGGACTGGGTCGGGTCCGAGCACCCCCGCACGTGGGCGCCACAGCAGGTCGTGGCCCTCGATCTGCTTCCCCTGCTCGCCAACGGCAAGGTCGACCGGGAGGCGCTGCGGGGCCTGCTGGGAGCCCGGCCGTGACCCACGTCTTCTCGATCCCGCTGCGCACGCGGTTCCGCGGGCTCACGCACCGCGAGGGCATGTTGATCCGTGGTGACGCCGGCTGGGGCGAGTGGTCGCCGTTCCTGGAATATGCCGACGCCGAGGCCAGGCCCTGGCTCGACTGCGCCCTCGAGGCCGCCGCGGGCGACTGGCCAGACCCGGTGCGCGACAGCGTCCCGGTCAACGTGACGGTCCCGGCCTGCAGCCCCGAGCGGGCCCACGCCATCGTCCTGGCCGGCGGTTGCACGACCGCCAAGGTCAAGGTCGCCGAAGCCGGTCAGGCTCTCGCCGAGGACGAGGCGCGGCTCGAGGCTGTGCGCGACGCGCTCGGACCCGGTGGGCTCATCCGGATCGACGCCAACGGCGGCTGGGACCTCGAAGGAGCGGTCGCCGCGATCCGGCTGCTCGCGCTCGCTGCAGGCGGGCTCGAATATGTCGAGCAGCCGTGCGCGAGCGTGGAGGACCTCGCCGCCGTACGCCGCAGGGTCGACGCGCCGATCGCCGCCGACGAGTCGATCCGGCGGGCCGCGGACCCCTATCGCGTGCGCGACCTGGAGGCCGCCGACATCGCCGTCCTCAAGGTCCAGCCGCTGGGTGGGGTTCGGGCCTGCCTGCGGATCGCGGAGGACATCGGCATGCCTGTGGTGGTCTCGAGTGCCGTCGAGACGAGCATCGGCATCGCGGCAGGCGTGGCCCTGGCGGCAGCGCTGCCCAGCCTCGAGCACGCCTGCGGCCTGGCCACCGTCCAGCTCCTGGCCGACGACGTCGCGGTCGAACCGCTGCTGCCGGTGGCTGGCATGCTGCCCGTGCGCAGGCCGGCGGTGGACGAGAGTGCGTGGGAGCGGCTCTGCGCCGACCCGTACCGGGTGGCGCACTGGCAACAGCGACTGGCAGGAGTGAGGCAGGCATGAACGATGCGACGAGCCTGGCGCGCGAGGTGGTCTCGTCGCTCGCCGGCGCCGGCGTCACCGAGGTCGTCCTCGCCCCCGGCTCACGCAACGCGCCGCTGGCCTTTGCGTTGTATGACGCGGCGCAGTCGGGCCTGGTCCGACTGCACACCCGCATCGACGAGCGCACGGCCGGCTTCCTCGCCCTCGGCCTGGCCAAGGTGTCGCGGCGCCCGGCGGCCGTGGTCTGCACGTCGGGGACGGCGGTGGCCAACCTCCACCCGGCCGTGATGGAGGCGGCCCATGCCGACCTGGGGCTCGTCGTCGTGACGGCCGACCGGCCGATCCGGCTTCGCGGGACCGGGGCCAGCCAGACCACCGACCAGCTCGGCGTCTTCGAGCCGCACGTGGCGACCCTCGACCTGGCGACAGTCGTGGACGAGGTCGGTGCCGACCTCCGAGCGTGGTTGGCCGGTGGCGGGCCGAGGCACCTCAACATCTGCTTCGACGACCCTCTGGTGCCCGCGGACCGGTGGCAGGCGGTGGCGGCCACCGCGCCGCCGGCCAGCACGGAGCGACCGGCCCCCGCGCCGCACGTCGTGTCGACGGGTCCGCGCACCGTGGTGGTGGCAGGCGACGACGCCGGTCCCCGTGCACGGGTCCTCGCCGAGGCAGCCGGGTGGCCGTTGCTGGCCGAACCGACCAGCGGATCGCGGACCGGTGACCACGCGATCCGCAGCTATCGACTGCTGCTCGAGGGCGATCTGGGCGCCCGGGTCGAGCGGGTGGTGGTCCTGGGCCACCCGACGCTGTCCCGGCCGGTGGGGCGGCTCCTGGCTCGCGGGGACGTCGAGGTGGTGAGCGTGCGCCCGGCCGGCTTCTGGGCCGATCGACCCTTCCCCGTCGACGTGGAGGTCAGTGCCCACGACGGCGTCCACGTGCAGGGTCTCGACGACCGCGCCTGGTTGGACGAGTGGCGCGACCACGACCGGGAGGTCTGCCGGCGCCTGGATGCCCTGCTCGCGGCCGAGCCCGACCTCACGCCCCACGAGGTAGCGGGCGCAGTGAGCCGGGCGGTGCCACCCGGTGGCCTGCTGTGGGTGGGTGCCTCCAGCCCGATCCGCGACCTCGACCTGATGGCCGCCCGCTACCGCGTGGGGATGCGCCGCCTGGTCATCGCCAACCGGGGCCTGGCGGGGATCGACGGCACCGTCTCGAGCGCGATCGGTGCTTCCCTGGGACGACCGCAGAGCAGCCGCGCCCTGGCCCTGATGGGCGACGTGACGTTCGTGCACGACCTGACCGGCCTCGTCCTCGGCCCCCGCGAGGCCCGACCGGACCTCACGATCGTGGTCGTCAACGACGACGGCGGGGCGATCTTCGCCTCGCTCGAGCAGGGCGCCGAGGACTATGCCGACCGCTACGACACCCTCTTCGGCACCCCGCACGGGGTCGACCTGGCCAGCCTGTGCGCGGCCACTCGCACCCCACACCTGCGCGTCGACAGCCTGCCGGCGCTCGAGCAGGCGCTCGCCTCGCCCAACGGTGGGATCGAGGTGATCGAGGTCGGCTGCCGCCGCGACAACCGGCGTGACCTCGACGCCCGCATCCGGGCCCTCAGCGACCGACCGGGACCTCGCTGAAGCTCGACCCCAGGAGCTGGGGGGGCCCCTGCTCGGGCAGGTGGACGACCCCGACCGCGAGGTTGCGCAGGGCAAGCACCCCACCGCGGCTGGCTCGATACTTCGCGTATGGCGGCGCCCAGCCCACCCTCAGGTCCGGCCGCCCGACGAGCCGGGTGGTCACGTCGAGGACGACCAGGGCCAGCGCGCCGTCTGCGATCGAGACGACTCTGCTCACGTTGGTTCGTCCCGCCGGCTCGACCGTGACCGAGGCGCTGCGGAACATGGCCCTCGCGCCGAGGTCGGCGATGTTCTCGCGCCACTTCCGCGAGCCGCTGTCGAGGTCGAGCCGGTCGTCGCGCTCACCCGAGGTGAGGTAGTCGCGCCACGCCACGGTCGCGGCCGCGGCTGCGTCGCTGTCGCCCGCCTGCCGCGGACGTCCTGCGGCCGGCAGCACCCCGTCGGGCAGCTCGGTCAGCGCGGAGCCGCCCGCCCGCAGCCAAGGAGACATGACCGACTCGCGGGTGAACAGGTCGATGCGGGTCTGGCCGGACGCCCTCGAAGCCACGAGCGACCACATGGGGTAGGCCTCGAAGCGAGGGGAGTAGGCCGTGAGTCCCCGGTGGTTCGGAACGGCCTGGCGGCCCAGTCCGGTCAGTCGGGCGACGCGGGTGCCGAAGCGGTCGCTCTCCAGCGCCGGTCCCTGGTCGGCGAGCCGCCACCTGCCCTCGCGATAGTGAGGCGGGCTCGCGGCCTTGACGGCGCGAGCCAGCCGCGCACGGTAGGACGCGAACAGCTCCGGCACCTCGGTGTCGGCGAGCGCCACCTTCGAGGTCGCCAGGGCGCCTGCTGCGCGCTGCGCCGGCAGCAGGTCCGCCGGTGTGCAGCCCGAGAGCGTGAGGGCGAGGACGGTGACCACGATCCCGGAGCGGGTCAGCTTGCGCGAGCCCCCGACCGGGCGCTGGTGGTTGGGCACGAAGGCGGCGATCCGCTCGGCGGCCGACGGCAGCCCGGAGGTGTGCGACCCGGTGTGCGAGCCACGACGGCGACGGGGACGTGTCGGACGGGAACGGAGGAGGACCTCGACGGCGACGAGCAGGAGCAGGACGCCGACGGCGAGGCCGCCGAGCGCCGTGCGGAACAGGCCCGGCCGGGTCACCGCGAACGAGACGGTCGTCGGTCCCTCGCCTGCGAGGGGGGCGATCACCCACTGGGCCGCTGCGGCATCCCGGACGAGGGTGAGCTCGGCCGTCTCCGGTCCGCTCAGCGAGTGGGTCCAGAAGTCGGCCGACGCCGGGTCGACGGGCGGGCCCGACCCCAGCTCCTCGGAGCGGACGCCGGTGCTGGTGACGCTGTCCAGGCGCAGGCGGGAGGAGTCGCCCACGAAGTCCGCCACGTCGACCGGGTGGGCGGTGGCGACGAAGACGCCCTCGGGTGCCGAGGCGCGCAACGTGATCGAGACGCCCTCGTACGCCAGGAGCTCCGGAGCGGTCAGGACGGGCCGGCCGTCCCCACCGATCCGGGCGGGCTCGGTGACGATGGTGTCGTCAGAGCCGACGAGTCCGGCCACGACTGCTGCACCCAGCATGACCAGGAGCCCGAGGACGGCCAGGGCAGCGGCGCCCCATCGCACCAGCCTCGTCAGCCTCCCACGTCCCCGCACCCCGGGATTATCCATCCCTCTGCCGGGGGCGACACATCGCCAGCCGCGGGAAATGAGCGACGCGCCGCCCCGCCGAAGCGGGACGGCGCGTCGCCGTACGAATGACTGGTCAGCCGAGGCTGATCAGGCCTGCCAGACGCGGACCCAGTCCACTGCCATGGTCTGCGGCAGCTTGGAGTCACCGCCCTGCGAGATCTCGTAGTCCGAGGCCAGCAGGCTCAGGATCGGGAACTGCTGCTGGCCGGAGACGCCGACCTTGGTGCGCCAGGTCTCCTGGCCGTCGATGCGGAAGATGTAGGCGCTGGGCGTCCACTCCACCGAGAACACGTGGTAGTTCTTCGACCAGCCGTCCCTGCGGTTCTTCAGGAACGACTTCGAGTCCTTGATCCACGAGCCGGTCTTGACGGCCGCGCCCGAGGAGTTCTGGGAATAGATGAACGACGTCAGGCCGCCCTCGGGGTGCTTGTCACCGAAGTACTCGATGATGTCGATCTCGGCGCCGGTGTCCTTCGGGTTGTTCGAGGACTTGTTGGTGACGCCGGTCGGCTGCATCCAGAAGCCGCCGTGCTGGCCGCGGCTCTTGTGCATCTTGATGCGAGCGGCCGCGAAGCCGTACTTGAAGGAGAAGCTGCCCTCGGTGCCGATGTGGCCGAGGAGACGGTAGGCGTAGCTGCCGGTCGACTTGCCGTCCTTCTTGGCCACGCACTTCTCGTTGAGACGCGCGGGGTCCTTGATGACGCTGAGCTTGACGGTTCCGCCACCGACCGAGACGGCCTTGGCGTCGCCGCGCGAGCACTCACGCAGGCTGGTGGGCTCGTAGCCGGTGCTGCGGTGGATCCAGGCGGGGTTCAACGTCGAGGAGGAGAACTCGTCGGTCCAGGTGGCATCGAGCCACTTCGACGTGCTGACGGGCTTGCTCTTGACGGGCGCGGCGCCCTTGAACTTCCCCGCGGTGACGCGGTACTTGAGCGGCTTGCCGCCCTTGGAGATCGGGGCGCCGAACTCGGCCAGACCCTTCTTGGTCAGCTTGGTCTTGCCGGCGGTCTTCCACGTCTTGCCCTTCTGCACCTGCAGGACGACCGGGCGACCCGCCTTGGCGGGCTTGATCTTGGCGACCAGCGCGGCCTTGGCAGAGCTGGCGCTGGCAGGCTTCTTGCCCTGCTGCACGATCTGCGGCAGCGCCGAGAGCTTGGCCTTGCTCTTGGCCTTCCGGGCGAGCTGCTGGTTGCTGGTCGGGCTCTGGGCCGCGTCGGCGGACGTGGTGACCGAGACCATCAACAGCGACGTGGGCATGAGCAGCGCGGCGAGGCTTCCGGCCAGTGCGCGATGAGACATGAATTCTCTCTTCGTCTTGGGTGCAGGGCTGACCCAGGCATCCGCCCGGGCCGTTCAAACACCATAACGGCCGTGGACGAAGGGGATCGCCACTATGACAAACCAGCAGGCGGTTTGGTTGTCGCGACCTAGGTTTGTCCCATGAGGCTCATCAAGCACGGACACGCCTGCGTCCGGATCGAGCACGCCGGTGCCGTCGTCGTCCTCGACCCCGGGGCGTTCACCGAGGCCGACGCGGTCGACGGGGCGACGGCCGTGCTGATCACCCACGAGCACGCCGACCACTACGACGTCGACCACCTCCGCGCGACCCGGTGCCCGATCCACACCATCGAGGCCGTCGCCGCACACATCCGGCGCGACGCCCCGGACCTGGTCGAGCGGGTGCAGGTCGTGGTCCCCGGTCAGGTGTTCGACGTCGGTGTCGCGGTCGAGGTCGTGGGCGAGAAGCACGCGGTGATCCACCCCGACCTGCCCCACTTCGACAACAGTGGATTCCTGCTGACCGTCGACGGCCGCCGCATCTATCACCCGGGGACGCGCTGACGCTGCCGCCGGCCGACGTCGACATACTGCTGGCGCCCGTGAGTGCGCCGTGGCTCAAGGTGAGTGAGGCGGTGGACTTCGTCCGGGCCGTCGGAGCCCGCGCAACCTGGGCATCCACGACAAGATCTACACCGAGGTGGCGCTGGGCATCGTCGACACCCACATGGGTCGGCTGCTTCCGGCCGAGCAGGAGTTCTTCCGGCGCGCGGACGGCGACGAGCTCCAGGTCTAGGTCAGTCGCTCAGCGCGTCGCGGACCGGCACGAGCTTGGCCTGCGACTCGGCCAGCTCCGACTCCGGGTCGGAGTCTGCGACGATCCCGCAGCCGGCGAACAGGCGGACCGTGCTGCCCTCGATCTCCGCGGAGCGCAGCGCGATGCCCCACTCGCCGTCACCCGCAGCGTCGATCCAGCCCACCGGGCCGGCGTAGCGGCCGCGGTCCATGCCCTCGATGGCGGCGATCAGCTCGACGGCCCGCGCCGTCGGCGTCCCACCGACTGCCGCGGACGGATGCAGGGCCTCGGCCAGCTGCAGCGACGAGACGGTCGCGGCATCGTGGACGACGCCCGCGACGTCGGTGGCGAGGTGCATCACGTTGGGCAGGTGGAGCACGAACGGCACCTCGGGCACGTTCATCGACGAGCAGTGTGGTTCAAGAGCGTCGGCGACCGAGCGGACGGCGTATTCGTGCTCCTCGAGGTCCTTCGACGACCTGGCGAGCGTGCCTGCGAGCGCGGCGTCGCGTTCTTCGTCGCCCGTACGGCGGATCGTGCCTGCCAGCACCCGCGAGGTCACCAGACCGCGTTCGCGTCGCACGAGCATCTCGGGCGTGGCGCCGAACAGCCCGTCGACGTTGAAGGTCCAGCACATCGAGTAGTCGCGGGCGAGCTGGCGCAGCGGCCAGCGCACGTCCACCGGCTCGGTGGCAGTGGCGATCAGGCTGCGTGCGAGGACCACCTTCTCGAGCTCGCCGGCGTTGATCCGAGCGACGGCGTCGGCCACCACCGACATCCAGTGCTCGCCGCTGAGGGAACCGTCGGCGAACGTGACGCCGACGGGCGCCGCGGGTGCTGGCGCAGGGGTCAGGTCGGGCAGGTCCGCCCCCACTGTCGTCACCCAGGCGCGGTCGCCCCGGCGGCCGACGACGACCTGGGGCACGACGAGGACCGAGGAGCCCGGTTCGTCGGCGAAGCCGAACGAGCCGAAGGCGACGAGGCCGGTCCCCGGCTCGTTGACGGCGTCGTGGACCTCGGCGCGGGCGCTGACCTCCGACCACCACTTGTCAGCGTCCCGGAACCGCGCAGTGCCGGAGGTGCGCAGCACTGCGGCGACCCCCCAGCCGACCAGGCCCTCGTCACGCCGCAGCCACGTGACAGGCGCCTGGCCGGTCAACGGATCGGGCAGCAGGTCGAGCATCGAGGACCCCGCGAGGTCGACCCCTGTCGTCCGCACCACGAGGGGACCTGGTGCGGTCGTCGCGGGGATGTCAGCCGGGCTCGTCACGTCCGGGAGCCTACGCCCGCGGTCCCGACGCTCCCCAACGGAGGCCATGCCCGTCAGGAGCGGTAGACGATCACCTTGTCCCCCAGCCGCACCCGGTCGAAGAGTCGCCGGATGCCGGCGTAGTCGCGCACGTTGACGCAGCCGTGGGACGCGCCGTTGTAGCCGGTGGCAGCGAAGTCGGGGGAGTAGTGGACGGCCTGGCCGCCGGAGAAGAACATCGCGAAGGGCATCGGGGTGTTGTAGAGGCTCGAGACGTGGTCGCGGGACTTGCGGAAGACGGTGAAGGCACCCTCGCGGGTCGGCAGCTCGTCGGAGCCGAAGCGGACGTCGAAGTCGCTCAGCACCCGGCCGTCCACCACCCACCGCAGCGAGCGCGAGGTCTTGTCCACGCACATCGCCCGCCCGGTGAGGCAGCGCCGGTCGAGCGACGGACCGGCAGGCTCGATGTTGAACAGCTCGACCTTGGTGGGCCGACGCGTCATGGCCGCCAGTCGATCGAGCGTCCGGCGATCTGCCTCGCCGGTGACGGGGATCCGTCGCCGCGCCTGGAAGCCGGACACCGCCTTGACCGTCCGGGCGTCGAACACCGCGGTGACGTTGCCCGAATACCACTTCAGCTGCTTGAGCCGGGCCTGCAGGCGCCTGACCGCGAGTCCGCGATCGCCCGCCCGGAGGATGGCGGGGCCGGGCTCATAGACGTTGTGCAGGGCTTCGTGGGTGGGCGCGGTCGTGGCCTTCACGAGCCGACGCCAGGTCGATCGGTCGACCACGCCGGTGACGTCCAGCTTGCGTCGGGCCTGGAAGGTGCGCACTCCGGAGCGGGTCTCGGCGTCGAAGCGGCTGGTGACGATCTCCGAGTGCAGGCCGAGCTGGTGCAGCCGGCTCTGGAGGACGCGAACCTTCCACCCGGTGTCGCCGAGGCGCAGGGGCGTGGATGACGCCTGCTTGACGGCTGCTGGGGCGGCGCCAGCGGCGGCAGACGCAGGGCTCGTCGCCGAGAGCTGGCCTCCGGCCATCGGCAGGGCCAGGAGCAGGGCGATGAACAGTGAGACGGGACGAGGCGAGCGCATGCGTACTCCGGGGTTGATGAGGTTGACAATCCTAAGGACGCCCACCGGCATCGCGAAGTTGTCACGGCACTACGCTCACTCAGGTGGCCCGCGCCGAACTCGACAAGCAGCCGACCGACGTCCGACGGATGTTCGACGCCGTGGCCAAGCGCTACGACGTCACCAACGACGTGCTCTCCCTCGGCCAGGACCGGCGGTGGCGACGTGACGTGATCGAGGCAGTCGCCCCGGCGTACGGCGATCGCGTGCTCGACCTCGCGGCCGGCACCGGCACGTCGAGCAAGCCGTTCGCCGACCGCGGCGCGATGGTCGTCCCGTGCGACTTCTCCATCGGGATGCTCACGGTCGGCAAGCGTGCCCGGCCCGAGCTGCCGTTCACGGCCGGCGACGGGACCAGGCTGCCCTTCGCCGACGACACCTTCGACGCGGTGACCATCTCCTTCGGCCTGCGCAACATCGTCGACCCCCTCCAGGGGCTGCGAGAGATGCGACGGGTCACGCGCCCGGGCGGCCGCCTGGTGGTGTGCGAGTTCAGCCACCCGACCTGGCGGCCCTTCCGCACCGTCTACATGGAATACCTGATGAAGGCGCTGCCGGCGATCTCGCGCACGGTCTCCTCCTCGCCGGATGCCTATGTCTATCTCGCCGAGTCGATCCGAGCCTGGCCCGATCAGGAGGGTCTCGCAGCCTTGGTCGCCGAGGCCGGCTGGAGCGCACCGCAGTGGCGCAACCTCTCGGGTGGAGTCGTGGCGCTGCACCGGGCGACGGCCTGACAGGGGTCCTCGGATGTCCACCACCCCCGGACGTGACGCACACCATGGCGCGCCATAGACTGTGCGCTGCGCCACTCGTGAACTAGTTCACAAAGTCACGTGGCTGCGGTGAGGCGAGAGGAAGGAACGCAGGATGGAGCTCTACACGCCGGTGCTGGCGTTGGCCCTCCTGGCGGCCCTGTTCGCGGTTGGCTCCGTGATCATGAGCGCCGCCGTTGGCCCCAAGCGCTACAACCGGGCACGGCTCGACTCCTACGAGTGCGGCATCGACCCGACGCCGCAGCCCGTCGGTGGCGGCCGGTTCCCGGTGAAGTACTACATCACCGCGATGCTCTTCATCGTCTTCGACATCGAGATCATCTTCCTCTATCCGTGGGCCGTGCACTTCGACGCGATGAAGCTGTTCGGGCTCGTCGAGATGGTCATCTTCATCGCCACCCTCTTCGTCGCCTACGCATACGTCTGGCGCCGCGGCGGCCTCGAATGGGACTGAGGAACTAAGTCATGGGTATTGAAGAGAAGCTTCCGAGCGGCGTCCTGCTGACCACGGTCGAGGGCGTCGCCGGCTACATGCGCAAGGCGTCGTTCTGGCCGGCCACCTTCGGCCTGGCCTGCTGCGCCATCGAGATGATGACCACCGGCGGCCCGAAGTACGACCTCGCTCGTTTCGGGATGGAGGTCTTCCGCGCCAGCCCGCGGCAGGCCGACCTGATGATCGTCGCGGGCCGGGTCAGCAACAAGATGGCCCCGGTCCTGCGCCAGATCTATGACCAGATGGCCGAGCCCAAGTGGGTGCTCGCCATGGGCGTGTGTGCCAGCAGCGGCGGGATGTTCAACAACTACGCCATCGTCCAGGGCGTCGACCACATCGTCCCGGTCGACATCTACCTCCCCGGCTGCCCGCCGCGTCCGGAGATGCTGATCGACGCGATCCTCAAGCTGCACGACCAGGTCCAGAACACCAAGCTCGGCAGCAACCGCCTGGCGGAGATCGAGGAGCGCGAGAGCAACGCGCTCCGGGCGCTGCCGACCTCGCACATGAAGGGACTGCTCCGATGAGTCCGACCGGACAGGACAAGGGGCGTCCGAACGAGGGTGGAGCGGACGCGGTGCCGACCGACGCCCCCCACACCCACACCCAGGACCCGTCACACGACCTGGTCGCCGGTGACCAGCAGATCCAGCGCGCAGTCGGCAACCGTCGAGGCATGTTCGGCGCCAAGGGAACGGGCGACACCTCGGGCTACGGCGGACTGGTCACGCCGATCGTCTATCCCGGCGGCGCGCAGCGTCCCTACGGCGGCTGGTTCGACGAGGTCGCGGACGCCCTGGCCGAGCGCCTGCGGGCCACCGACCTCGAGTCGGCGGTCGAGAGCGTGGTGATCCATCGCGGCGAGATCACCTTCCACGTACGCCGAGAGGACCTCCCGTTCGTGGCCCAGATGCTCCGCGACGACGCGGCGCTCCGCTTCGAGTTCTGCTCCGGCGTGAGCGGGGTCCACTACCCCGAGGACGCCGGGCGCGAGCTGCACGCGGTCTACCACCTGCTCTCGATGACCCACAACCGCCGGATCCGGCTCGAGGTCACCTGCCCCGACGCCGACCCGCACATCCCCAGCCTCGTCAGCATCTATCCCACCGCCGACTGGCACGAGCGCGAGACGTGGGACATGTTCGGCATCCAGTTCGACGGCCACCCCGCCCTGACCCGCATCCTGATGCCGGACGACTGGCCGGGGCACCCGCAGCGCAAGGACTACCCCCTCGGCGGCATCCCCGTCGAATACAAGGGTGGCAGCATCCCGCCGCCCGACCAGCGGAGGTCATACAGCTGATGACGCAGGACACGACTAACCCCGACCCGTACGGCGCTGCGAGCGAGACCAGCCAGGGCAAGGTCTTCACCGTCACCGGCCAGGACTGGGACTCCATCACCCAAGGCCTCGGCGACTCCGCCGAGGAGCGGGTCGTGGTCAACATGGGCCCACAGCACCCCTCGACCCACGGCGTGCTGCGCCTCATCCTCGAGCTGGAGGGGGAGACGGTCACCGAGGCCCGCTGCGGCATCGGCTATCTCCACACCGGCATCGAGAAGAACATGGAATACCGCTCCTGGGTGCAGGGGGTGACGTTCTGCACGCGGATGGACTACCTCTCGCCGTTCTTCAACGAGGCGACGTACTCCCTCGGCGTGGAGCGCCTGCTCGACATCGAGGACGACATCCCGGAGAAGGCGCAGGTCATGCGCGTGCTCCTGATGGAGCTCAACCGCATCTCCTCCCACCTGGTCTGCATCGCCACCGGCGGCATGGAGATCGGCGCACTGACCGTGATGACGGTCGGGTTCCGCGAGCGCGAGCTGGTGCTCGACCTGTTCGAGCTGATCACCGGCCTGCGGATGAACCACGCCTTCATCCGTCCCGGCGGCGTCGCCCAGGACCTGCCCCCGGGTGCGCTCGACGAGATCCGCGACTTCGTCGCCCTGATGCGCAAGCGACTGCCCGAATACGCGGCGCTCTGCAACGCCAACCACATCTTCAAGGCCCGCCTGGAGGGCGTCGGTCACCTCGACATCGCCGGCTGCCTGGCCCTGGGCCTGAGCGGCCCGCCGCTGCGTGCCACCGGCTATGCCTGGGACCTGCGCAAGACCGAGCCCTACTGCGGCTACGAGGACTACGACTTCGACGTCCAGACCTGGGACACCGCCGACGCCTACGGTCGTTTCCGCGTTCGCCTCAACGAGATGGACGAGTCGCTGCGGATCATCGAGCAGGCCGCCGACCGGCTGGCCGGTCTCGAGGGCGCGCCGGTGATGGTCGCCGACAAGAAGATCGCGTGGCCCAGCCAGCTCTCCATCGGTGCCGACGGCATGGGCAACTCCCTCGACCACATCCGCCACATCATGGGTGAGTCCATGGAGGCCCTGATCCACCACTTCAAGCTGGTCACCGAGGGCTTCCGGGTGCCGGCAGGGCAGGCCTACGTCCCGATCGAGTCGCCGCGCGGCGAGCTCGGCGCGCACGTCGTCTCCGACGGCGGCACCCGCCCCTTCCGCGCCCACTTCCGCGACCCGTCCTTCACCAACCTCCAGGCCACCAGTGTGATGAGCGAGGGCGGCATGGTCGCCGACGTCATCGTCGCCATCGCCTCGATCGACCCCGTGATGGGAGGTGTCGACCGATGAGCCCGACAGAGCCGAGCGAGGCACGAGCGAGCGACCGAGGGATCGAATCCAACATGACGGACCCCAGCGACGTGCCCGCGGTCGACCCCGGCATGACCGTCAGCTCGGCCCCCTACGCCGCGCCGGCCCCGGACCGCTTCGTCGACAACGACGAGGCGATCACCGCCGAGACGTATGCCGAGCTGCGGGCCATCGCCGCGCGCTATCCCGAGGCCCGTTCGGGCCTGCTCCCGATGCTGCACCTCGTCCAGTCGGTCGAGGGCCGGGTCACCCCCGAGGGGATCGAGGCCTGTGCCTCCATCCTGGGCATCTCCGCCGCAGAGGTGAGCGGGGTGGCGACCTTCTACACGATGTACAAGCGCAAGCCGGTCGGCGACCACCTCGTCGGCGTGTGCACCAACACCCTGTGCGCCGTCATGGGCGGCGACCTGATCTTCGAGCGTCTCAAGCAGCACCTCGACGTCGGCAACGACGAGACCAGCGAGGACGGCAAGATCACCCTCGAGCACATCGAGTGCAACGCCGCCTGCGACTACGCGCCGGTGATGATGGTCAACTGGGAGTTCATGGACAACCAGACGCCCGACTCGGCCGTCGAGGTCGTCGACGACCTCCGCGCCGGCAAGGACGTGCACTCCACCCGCGGTCCTCGCCTGTGCACCTGGAGGGAGGCCGAGCGCGTGCTGGCCGGCTTCTCCGACGACCTCGCCGACGAGGGCCCGGCCGCCGGGCACGCCTCTCTGGTCGGCCTGGAGATCGCGCGCGAGAAGGGCTGGACGGCGCCCCCCGCCAAGGCCTCCGGTGCGACCGAGCGCCCCGAGAGCAAGGCGGAGGCCGTCGAGGAGGCCGACACCGCTCGCGCCGAGACCGAGACCGTCGTGGAGGAAGCCCGTGACTGAGTTTCGTGACGCTCGCTTCGCTCGCTCCTCAACCACCGACCAGGGGACACTTCGTGACTGACACCTTGACCCCCGTCCTGACCGACAACTGGGGCGACGAGCGGGCCTGGACGTTGGCGGCCTACGAGGCGCGCGGCGGGTACGACGCGATGAAGAAGGCGCTGGCGCCTGAATACGGCGGCCCGGACGCCCTTGTCCAGGCGGTCAAGGACTCCGGCCTGCGCGGTCGCGGCGGCGCCGGGTTCCCCACCGGCATGAAGTGGGGCTTCATCCCCCAGGACAACCCCAAGCCCAAGTACCTCGTCGTCAACGCCGACGAGTCCGAGCCGGGAACCTGCAAGGACATCCCGCTGATGATGGCCAGCCCGCACACGCTGCTCGAGGGCGTCATCATCAGCTCCTTCGCCATCCGGGCCAACCACGCGTTCATCTACGTCCGCGGTGAGGTGCTCCACGTCATCCGGCGGCTGCAGCGCGCCGTGCAGGAGGCCTATCTCGCCGGTCACCTCGGCAAGGACATCAACGGTTCCGGCTACGACCTCGACGTCGTCGTCCACGCCGGCGCCGGCGCCTACATCTGCGGCGAGGAGACGGCCCTGCTCGAGGGCCTGGAAGGCCGTCGTGGCCAGCCGCGCCTGCGCCCGCCGTTCCCCGCCGTCGCTGGTCTCTACGCCAGCCCGACGGTGATCAACAACGTCGAGTCGATCGCCTCGGTGCCGAGCATCGTGGCCAACGGCGCAGACTGGTTCGCCTCGATGGGCACCGAGAAGTCCAAGGGCTACGGCATCTTCAGCCTGTCCGGGCACGTCAACAAGCCGGGGCAGTACGAAGCGCCGCTCGGCATCACCCTGCGTGAGCTGATCGACCTCGCCGGCGGCGTCCGCAAGGGCCACCAGCTGAAGTTCTGGACCCCGGGCGGCTCGAGCACGCCGCTGCTGACGGCCGAGCACCTCGACGTGCCCCTCGACTTCGAGGGCGTCGGGGCCGCAGGCTCGATGCTCGGCACGCGCGCTCTCCAGATCTTCGACGAGACCACCTGCGTGGTGCGGGCGGTGCTGCGCTGGACCGAGTTCTACAAGCACGAGTCCTGTGGCAAGTGCACACCGTGTCGCGAGGGCACGTGGTGGCTGGCGCAGACCCTGGCCAGCCTCGAGAAGGGGCAGGGCAGCGAGTCGGACCTCGACCTGCTGCTCGACCAGTGCGACAACATCCTCGGTCGCTCCTTCTGCGCCCTCGGTGACGGAGCCACGAGCCCGATCTCCAGCTCGATCCAGTACTTCCGCGACGAATACCTCGCGCACCTCGAGCACGGCGGGTGCCCCTTCGACCCGACCGCCTCGACCACGTTCGCCAGTGAGGGAGCTTCCGCATGACGACCTCTCCCGAGAAGGTCGGCCAGTCCTCAGACCTGGTCACCGTGACCATCGACGGTGTCCAGGTCACCGTCCCCAAGGACACGCTGGTCATCCGGGCCGCCGAACAGGTCGGCGTGCAGATCCCACGCTTCTGCGACCACCCGCTGCTCGCGCCGGTCGGCGCCTGCCGCCAGTGCCTCGTCGAGGTCCCCGACGCCGGGAACGGCAAGCCGCTGCCGAAGCCGCAGGCCTCCTGCACGCTGCCGGTCACCGAGGGCATGGTCGTCGAGACCCAGGTGACGAGCAAGGTCGCGGACAAGGCTCAGCAGGGCCAGATGGAGTTCCTGCTCATCAACCACCCGCTCGACTGCCCGGTCTGCGACAAGGGCGGCGAGTGTCCTCTGCAGAACCAGGCGATGTCCAACGGCCGGGGCGAGACCCGCTTCGAGGGCGTCAAGCGGACCTTCCCCAAGCCGATCAACCTCTCGGCGCAGGTCCTCCTCGATCGCGAGCGCTGCATCGTGTGCCAGCGCTGCACCCGCTTCTCGGCCGAGATCGCCGGTGACCCGTTCATCGCGCTCGTGGAGCGCGGGGCCCAGCAGCAGATCGGCATCGCCGACGACGCCCCCTTCCTGTCCTACTTCTCCGGCAACACCATCCAGATCTGCCCGGTGGGTGCCTTGACCAGCGCCGACTACCGCTTCCGCTCGCGGCCGTTCGACCTGGTCTCCGCTGACGGGGTGGCTGAGCACGACTCGTGCGGCGCCGCGATCCGCGTCGACCACCGACGTGGCAAGGTGATGCGCCGCCTCGCCGGCAACGACCCCGAGGTCAACGAGGAGTGGATCAGCGACAAGGACCGCTTCGCCTTCCACTACGCCCGCCAGGCCGACCGCATCACGCACCCGATGGTCCGCGACCGTGCCGAGGACGGTGGCACCGGAGAGCTCCGGCCGGCCTCCTGGCCCGAGGCGTTCGCAGTCGCGGCCCGCGGGCTGCGCGCTGCCGGCGCCGCCGCCGTGCTCACCGGCGGGCGGGTCACCGCGGAGGACGCCTACGCCTACTCCAAGTTCGCCCGGGTGGCCCTCGGCACCAACGACATCGACTTCCGAGCGCGGCCGCACAGTGCCGAGGAGGCCGACTTCCTCGCCTCGTTCGTGGCGCTCAGCAACGAGGTCGACTATGCCGACCTCGAGACCGCCTCGGTGGTCGTCCTGGCCGGACTCGAGCCCGAGGACGAGGCCGCGACGATCTTCCTGCGGCTTCGCAAGGCGATCAAGGCGAAGACCCAGGTCGTGGCCGTCGCGCCCTTCCTCACGCGCGGCCTGGCCAAGCTGGACGCACGGGTCATCGCGACTGCTCCGGGCGCCGAGGCCGACGCGCTGAAGGCTCTCGCCGAGGACGGACTGACCGCCCTCGACACCGGCGGCGTCATCCTCGTGGGCGAGCGCCTCGCCACGAGCCACGGCGCGCTCACGGCGGCCCGCGACCTGGCCAAGGTCACCGGCGCCCGACTCGCCTGGGTGCCACGCAGGGCCGGCGACCGGGGTGCGGTCGAGGCCGGCTGCCTGCCCAACCTCCTTCCCGGTGGTCGCCCGGCCACCGACGCGCAGGCTCGCGTCGACGCGGCCGCCGCCTGGGGGCGCAGTCCCTGCCCGACGCCGCCGGCCGCGACGGCGACGCGATCGTCGCAGCGCTGACCAAGGGTGACCTCGCCGGACTGGTGATCGGCGGCGTCGATCCCGACGACACCAGCGACCCGGCCGCCACCCGTGCCGCGCTTGCGGCGGCGCGGTTCGTCGTCAGCCTCGAGCAGCGCATGACCGACGTGGCTGCCCAGGCCGACGTGGTGTTCCCCGTGGCGCCCGTCGCCGACAAGGCCGGGACGTTCCTCACCTGGGAGGGCCGCCCGCGTCCCTTCGAGGCCGTCTTCAGCAACCCCGCGTCCCTGCCCGACCTGCGGGTCCTGGCTGGGATCGCGCAGGAGCTGGGCACCCCGCTCGGCTTCCGCACGGTCCACGAGGTGCGCGCCGAGATGGAGTCGATGGGCGCCTGGGACGGCGACCGACCGGAGCCGACGCTCGGCAAGGAGCCGAAGGCTGCTCGCGCCAAGGCCGGCGCGTTCGCGCTGTCGACGTGGAAGCAGCTGCTCGACCTCGGGTCGATGCAGGACGGCGAGCCGCACCTCGCGGCCACGGCACGCCCTGCCGTCGCGAAGATCAACCAGGCGGCATACGACTCGCTGTTCGGGATGCACGCCGGTGCCCCGCTGGTCTCCCTGACCGGTGACCGGGGCTCGGTCACCCTCCCCGTCGAGGTCGCCGACCTGCCGGACGGCGTGGTGTGGGTCCCGGCCAACTCCTTCGGTCGGGGTGTGCTGGCCGACGTGTCGTCACCTCGCGGCCACGTCTCGCTGAAGGGTGTGAACTGATGACGAGCCAGCTGACGACCCTCGCCACCGCGGTGGCGGCAGAGGACGGGAGGCTCTCCGTCTTCGGCCAGGACCCCTGGTGGCTGATCCTGATCAAGGCCGTCGTGATCTTCATCGTCCTGGTGCTGCTGACGCTGTTCAACATCTGGCTCGAGCGCCGGGTCGTGGCACGCATGCAGCACCGCATCGGCCCCAACGTGAACGGACCCTTCGGGCTCCTCCAGTCACTGGCCGACGGCGTGAAGCTGGCGCTGAAGGAGGACCTCATCCCCAAGGCCGCCGACAAGGTGGTCTTCCTGATCGCCCCGGTGCTGGCGGTCGTGCCTGCCTTCGTGACCTTCGCGGTGATCCCCTTCGGACCAGAGGTGGGTCTGCCGTTCACCGACCGCACGACCCCGCTCCAGCTCACCGACATGCCGGTGGCCGTGCTCTTCGTGATGGCGATCGCCTCGATCGGCATCTACGGCATCGTCCTGGGCGGCTGGTCCAGCGGCTCGACCTACAGCCTGCTCGGCGGACTGCGCTCGAGCGCCCAGATGATCTCCTACGAGGTCGCCATGGGCCTGGCCCTGGTCGCGGTCTTCCTCTATGCCGGCTCCATGTCCACCTCGGAGATCGTGGCGGCGCAGAACCCCGGCCAGGACTACTGGTTCAACGTCGTCCCGGTCCCCACCTGGTATGCCGTGATCCTGTTCCCGTCGTTCCTCGTCTACGTGATCGCCATGGTGGGCGAGACCAACCGTGCGCCCTTCGACCTTCCCGAGGCAGAGGGTGAGCTCGTCGGTGGCTTCCACACCGAATACTCCAGCCTCAAGTTCGCCCTGTTCTTCCTGGCCGAATACATCAACATGGCGACCGTCTCCGCTCTCGCGACGACGCTCTTCCTCGGCGGTTGGCACGCCCCCTGGCCGATCAGCTTCTTCTGGGAGGGCGCCGACTCCGGCTACTGGCCGGTGCTGTGGTTCTTCGCCAAGATGTTCGTCTTCATCTTCTTCTTCATCTGGCTCCGCGGCTCGCTGCCGCGTCTGCGCTACGACCAGTTCATGGCGTTCGGCTGGAAGTGGCTGATCCCGGGCTCGCTGGTGTGGATCGTGCTGGTCGCGAGCATCCGTCTCGTCACCCTGGAGGGCGGCGTGGACAGGACCTACATGTATGCCGCCGCAGGGATCATGCTGGCGCTGGTCGTGCTCCTGTTCTTCATCGGCGACGGCGAAGGCGCCAGCGACACCGACCGGGGTCTCGCAACGACCGACGGCGAGCACGACCTGGCCGGTGACGGGGTGGCCGCCGACGACTTCGCCGGTGGCTTCCCGACGCCGCCGATGCCCACCGGGGGCGCCGTGCGAGGTGCGGCCGCACCGTTGACGTTTGCCGACCGCACCAGTCGCACGGTGGCCGGCAGTGCCGCCGACTCCACCACCACGCGCTCGGACGAGGAGAAGTGATGGCTGAATCAGAGAACCGCAAGGAGCGCTTCTGGGATCCGGTCGCCGGGTTCGGGGTCACGTTCCGCACCATGTTCAAGAAGGTGGTGACCGAGCAGTACCCCTTCGAGAAGACGCCGACGGCTCCGCGCTTCCACGGCCGCCACCAGCTCAACCGCTGGCCCGACGGCCTCGAGAAGTGCATCGGCTGCGAGCTGTGCGCCTGGGCCTGTCCTGCCGACGCGATTTATGTCGAGGGCGGCAACAACACCGAGGACGAGCGGTTCAGCCCCGGTGAGCGCTTCGGCCGCGTCTACCAGATCAACTACCTGCGCTGCATCCTCTGCGGCCTGTGCATCGAGGCCTGCCCGACGCGCGCGCTGACGATGACCAACGAGTACGAGCTGGCCGACACCACCCGGGCCGACCTGATCTATGAGAAGTCCGACCTGCTGGCGCCGCTCCTGCCCGGCATGGAGCAGCCTCCGCACCCGATGCGGCTGGGTGCGGACGAGGGCGACTACTACCGCGGCGCCTACTCCGCGCCGGCCCCGTCCGAGAGGGGCCCGAAGTGACCTTCTGGATCCTGGCCCCCCTGATGGTCGCCGCTGCGCTCGGCATCTTGTTCGTGCGCAAGGCCGTCCACGCGGCGCTGCTGCTGGCAGTCGTCATGATCAGTCTCGCGGTGCTCTACGCCGTCCTCGAGGCGCCGTTCCTGTTCGCGGTCCAGATCATCGTCTACACCGGCGCCATCTTGATGCTGTTCCTGTTCGTGCTGATGCTCGTCGGCGTCGACTCCTCCGACTCTGTGGTGGAGACCATCCGCGGCCAGCGGGTGCTCGCGGTGCTGCTGGGCCTGTTGTTCGGTGCGGTGCTGGTGGTCGGCTTCGCCCAGATCTCGCTGGGCACTGCGGTCGGGCTCGAGGAGGCCAACACGGGTGGCAACGTCGAGCAGCTGGCCAACATCCTGTTCTCCCGCTACGTCTTCGCCTTCGAGGCGACCAGCGCCCTGCTGATCACCGCGGCGATGGGCGCGATGGTGCTCGCACACCGCGAGCGGCTCACCCCCAAGCCGACGCAGGCCTCCATGGCAGCCCAGCGGATGCGTGACTTCGCCGAGAGTGGCAAGCACCTCGGCCCGCTGCCCGCGCCGGGTGTCTATGCCCGCCACAACGCGGTCGACACCCCTGCCCTGCTGCCCGACGGCAGCCCGTCGGAGGCCTCGATCAACCGGGTGCTGGCTGCGCGCGGCACCGTGCGCTCCGCGCCGGCGCTCGCCGACGACATCGACGTCGTGCAGCGCCAGCTCGGGATCGACGCAGGCAAGCGGCCCGAGACCTCCGGCAAGTCCGGTGCCGCCGCTTCCGAGGAGGACCAGAAGTGACGCAGTACGTCGTCTTGTCAGCGATCCTCTTCACGATCGGCTGCGTCGGGGTCCTCACCCGCCGCAACGCCATCGTGGTCTTCATGTGCATCGAGCTGATGCTCAACGCCTGCAACCTCGCGCTCGTCGCGTTCGCCAAGCAGCACGGCAACCTCGACGGCCAGATCGCCGCCTTCTTCGTGATGGTGGTCGCTGCTGCCGAGGTCGTCATCGGGTTGGCCATCATCATGACCATCTTCCGGACCCGACGGTCCGCCTCCGTCGACGACGCCAGTCTGCTGAAGTACTGAGGGGCCTGACGTGACTCTGCAAGCAATAGTGCGCGCCTCGAGCGAGGGCGCCGCCGAGATCCCTGTGATCCACCCCGGTGCGGCCGAGGGGGTCTTCTCCTGGCTGTGGCTGATCATCGCGCTGCCGCTGGCGGGTGCCGTGGTCCTGCTGCTGGGAGGTGCCCTGGCCAAGGGCGCCCTCGACCGGCTCGGCCACTGGATCGGTGTCGCCACGGCTGTCGGATCCTTCGTGCTGAGCGTGATCTTGTTCGTGGCCCTGCTCGGACGCGGCGAGGAGGAGCGGCAGATCGGCCAGCACCTCTTCACGTGGTTCGAGGTCGGTGACCTCAGCGTCGGGATGGACCTGCTCTACGACCCGCTCTCCGCGCTCTTCCTGCTGCTCATCACCGGCGTCGGCTCGCTGATCCACGTCTACTCGGTGGGCTACATGGAGCACGACGCCCGGCGCCGGCGGTTCTTCGGCTATCTCAACCTCTTCGTCGCCGCGATGCTGGTGCTCGTCCTCGGCGCCAACTACCTCGTGGTGTTCCTCGGCTGGGAGGGCGTCGGTCTGGCGTCCTACCTGCTGATCGGGTTCTGGCAGCACAAGCACTCGGCAGCGGCCGCGGCCAAGAAGGCGTTCGTCATCAACCGGGTCGGTGACATCGGCCTCTCCCTGGCGATCGCGCTGATGTTCACCACCTTCCACACCACCGACTTCGCGGCGATCAGCGAGCAGGCCTCGGGCGCCTCGCAGTCGACGCTCAACGCGCTCGGCCTGCTGCTGCTCCTCGGTGCGTGCGGCAAGTCCGCGCAGGTGCCGCTGCAGGCCTGGCTCCTCGACGCCATGGAGGGCCCGACCCCCGTCTCGGCCCTGATCCACGCCGCGACCATGGTCACCGCGGGCGTCTACCTCGTGGTCCGTTCCAACTTCATCTATGAGCTCACCCCGGTCGCGCAGACCGTGGTGGTCATCGTCGCCACCGTCACGTTGCTGTGGGGTGCTGTCCTCGGTTGCGCCAAGGACGACATCAAGAAGGCGCTGGCCGGCTCGACGATGAGCCAGATCGGCTACATGATGCTCGCGGCGGGCCTCGGGACGGCGGGCTACGCCTTCGCGATCTTCCACCTGCTCACGCACGGCTTCTTCAAGGCCAACATGTTCCTCGGCGCCGGCTCGGTCATGCACGGCATGGACGACGACGTCGACATGCGCCACTACGGCGGCCTGCGCACCTACATGCCCGTCACGTTCCTGACGTTCGCGATGGGCTCCCTCGCGATCATCGGCTTCCCGGGCTTCTCCGGCTTCTGGTCCAAGGACAAGATCATCGAGACGGCCCTGGCCGAGAACCTCGTGGTCGGGCTGTGCGCCCTGCTGGGCGCGGGCATCACCGGCTTCTACATGACCCGGCTGATGCTGATGACCTTCTTCGGCCAGAAGCGCTGGGCCAAGGACGTCCACCCGCACGAGTCACCCAGCGTGATGACCATCCCGCTGGTCGTGCTGGCCGCCTTGTCGGTGCTCGGTGGCGTGCTGCTGCTGGGCGACTGGATCGTGGAGTTCCTCGCGCCGGTCACCGGGGTGGCCGAGCACCACGAGCCGCCGCTGCCGGCGATCGTGATCACGATGATCATCGTCGCGGTCGTGGCCCTGGGTGTCGCCGCCGCGTGGTTCCTGGTCGGCAGGCGCGAGATCCCCCGCGAAGCGCCTCGCGAGGTCTCCTTCGCGACGCGCGCGGCTCGCGCCGACCTGTATGGCGACGCCATCAACGAGGGCCTGGTGGTGCAGCCCGGACGACGGCTCACCACGGGACTGGCCACCTTCGACCGGTCCGGCGTCGACGGTGTCGTCGAGGGCGGCTCCGCGGGCGTCGGTGCGATGTCCGGCGTCCTGCGCCGGGTGCAGAACGGTTTCGTCCGCTCCTATGCCCTTTCCCTGCTCGGCGGCGCGCTCCTCGTCGTCCTGGCCCTGCTGGCGGTGAATCTCACGTGAACGACCTCCCTGTCCTCTCCGTACTGATCGCGATCCCCCTTGTCGGCGCGATCCTGACGGCCTTCCTGCCCGCAGGGATGGCCCGGCTGGTGGGCCTCGGCTTCGCGGGTGCCGCGTTGCTCTGGGCCGCGGCGGCGGCGCTGTCGTCATACACCCTCGACGGGGGCATGCAGCTCACCGAGACGCACGCCTGGATCGAGGCGCTCGGAGTCCACTACGCCCTGGGCCTCGACGGTCTCGGCCTGCTGATGGTGCTGCTGACGACCGTCCTGGTGCCGATCGTGCTGGTGGCGTCGTGGCACGAGGCCGACGAGGCTGGCAACGGCGGCAGCCGCAGCTTCGTGGCTTGGGTCCTCGCGCTCGAGGCGATGTCGCTCGCGGTCTTCACCGCCACCGACGTGTTCTTGTTCTACGTCGTCTTCGAGGCGACGCTGATCCCCGCCTACTTCCTGATCGGCGGCTTCGGCCGCTCGGGGCGCGGCCGCGCGGCGACCAAGTTCCTGATCTACCAGCTGGCCGGCGGGCTCGTCATGCTCGCCTCGGTCATCGGCCTCTATGTCGTCTCGGCCAACCAGGGCAACCCGTCGTTCCTGCTCTCCGACCTGGCTGCGCTCGACATCGACCCGGTCACCCAGCGCTGGTTGTTCCTCGGCTTCTTCATCGCCTTCGCGATCAAGGCACCGATGTTCCCGGTGCACACCTGGCTGGCCGACACCACCGAGAAGGCGACCACCGGCACGTCCGTGCTCCTGGTCTGCGTGCTCGACAAGATCGGCACGTTCGGCATGCTGCGCTTCTGCCTCGGGCTCCTGCCCGACGCCTCCCAGTGGGCCACGCCGTTCGTCGTGGTGCTCGCGCTGATCTCGATCGTCTACGGCGCCCTGGTGGCCATCGGCCAGGACGACATCCTGCGCCTGATCGGACTCACGTCGCTGTCCCACTTCGGGTTCATCGTGCTCGGGATCTTCGTCTTCTCCAGCCAGGGGATCGCTGGGTCGATCCTCTACATGGTCAACCACGGCATCGGCACGGCCGCGCTGTTCCTCGTCGCCGGCTATCTCGTCCGCCGTCGGGGCACCGCCTCCATCCGTGCCATGGCGGGCGGTGCCGAGACCGTGGCACCGGTGCTGGCCGGCACGCTGCTGATCGCCGGACTGGCCGCAGCGGGACTGCCCGGGCTCTCCCCGTTCGTGTCCGAGATGCTCGTGATCATCGCCGCCTTCGACCACGCGTGGTGGGCCGGGGCCGTCGCCGTCACTGCGATCGTGCTGGCCGCGATCTATGTGCTGTGGCTCTACCAGCGCACGATGACCGGTCCGAAGGTCGACGTGGCCGGGCCCGCGACCGGCGTCCCGTCCGGCGCGACGGCTGTTCCGTCCGGCCCGACGGCTGTCTCGTCCGGCGCGACCCCGGTCGCGATGCGTGACCTCGACGCCCGAGAGATCGGGACGCTCGCGCCGCTGCTGCTCGCGCTCGTCCTGTTCGGGCTGGCACCGATGCCGCTGCTCGACGTCATCAATCCACACGTCACCGACGTCATGAGCGACGTCGGTGTCACTGACGCCCCGCCGACCGTCACGGGTTCGGTCAGCTCGCAGGGAGGCCACCCATGACCGAGTTCGTGAAGCCAGTCGTCGACTACTTCGAGCTCGCGCCGCTCCTCGTCGTCTTCGGCGTCGCCTGCGTCGGGGTCATGATCGAGGCCTTCGCGCCTCGCGCCGTCCGCTACCTCGCGCAGGTCGTGCTCTCCCTCGTCGGCCTCGTCGCTGCACTGGTGTTCGTGGTGCTGATCGCCCAGGACGCGCCCGTCCACGGCAAGGGTGCGGCCCGCGGGATCCTCGCCCTCGGCGGCACCATCGCGGTCGACGGACCCACCCTGTTCCTGTGGGGGCTCGTGCTGCTCCTGGCGATCGCCGGCCTCCTGCTCTTCGCCGAGCGACACCTCGACGGCGGGGTCTCGGCATTCGCCGCCCAGGCCGCGGCGCTGCCGGGCAGCGACGCCGAGCGCGAGGCCTCCAAGCAGGGGCTGGACCACACCGAGGTCTACCCGCTGATGATGTTCGCGGTCTTCGGGATGCTCCTCTTCCCGGCCGCCAACGACCTGCTGACGATGTTCGTCGGCCTCGAGGTGCTGTCCCTCCCTCTCTACCTCCTCTCGGGCCTCGCCCGTCGCCGTCGCCTCCTGAGCCAGGAGGCGGCCCTGAAGTACTTCCTCCTCGGCGCCTTCTCCTCGGGCTTCTTCCTGTACGGCGTCGCGCTGGTCTACGGCTACGCCGGCTCGATGGACTTCGTGGCCATCGGCGAAGCCGTCCGCAACGACGCTGCCAACCGCAGCCTGCTGCTGGTCGGGATGGGCCTGCTCACGGTGGGGCTGCTGTTCAAGGTCGGAGCGGTTCCGTTCCATGCCTGGACCCCGGACGTCTACCAAGGCGCACCGACCCCGGTCACGGCGTTCATGGCGGCCGGCACCAAGGTCGCCGCGTTCGGCGCGATCCTGCGCCTGTTCTATGTCGCATTCGGCTCCGACCGCTGGTCCTGGCAGCCGATGATGTGGGTCGTCGCGATCCTGACCATGGTGGTGGGGGCGGTCCTGGCCGTCACCCAGACCGACGTCAAGCGACTCCTCGCCTATTCGTCGGTGGCCCACACCGGGTTCATCCTGACCGGCGTGCTGGGTGTCCAGGCCACCAGCGACCTCGCGGCGGGTGAGATCAGTGCGCTGCAGGCGGTGCTGTTCTACCTCGCGACCTACGGCTTCGCCACGCTGGGCGCCTTCGCGGTCGTGGGGCTGGTCCGCGACGCCGGCGGCGAGGTGACCTCGCTCGACCGCTGGGCCGGGCTCGGGAAGGAGTCCCCGATCGTGGCTGGTGTCTTCGCGTTCTTCCTGCTCGCGATGGCCGGCATCCCGCTGACCTCTGGCTTCGTCGGCAAGCTGGCGGTCTTCTCGGTGGCCCTGGCCGCCGGGGCCTGGCCGGTGGTCGTCGTGGCTGTCCTGGCCAGCGCCATCGCGGCCTACCTCTACATCAAGGTGATCCGCACGATGTACTTCGACGACCCGATCGGCGACGGGCCGACTGTCGTCTATCCGTCCGTGCTCACGGCGACGACCATCGCCGTCGGCGCGGCTGCCACGCTGGTCCTCGGGGTGATCCCGGGGCCGCTGCTGGATCTGGCCGGTCTTGCGGGACAATTCGTCAGGTGACCACCTCGTCCCAGCCAGCGCTGGCGCTCCCAGTCGTCGACGAGCAGCTGGCGCGTCGCCTCTCCGAGCGTCTCGAGCGGGTCGAGGAGATGCTCGAGCGCTACTGCCACAGCCGCACCGACTACGTCTCCAGGGCCGCCGCTCACCTGATGGCGGCCGGCGGCAAGAGGTTCCGGCCCCTGCTGGTGCTGCTGGCGGCCGAGACGGGTCCCGATCCCGACGCGGACGAGGTGCTGACGGCCGCGTGCGTCGTCGAGCTCACCCACGTCGCCTCGCTCTACCACGATGACGTGATGGACGAGGCCGACCTGCGTCGCGGCGCCGACACGGCCAACGCTCGCTGGGACAACCACGTCGCCATCCTCACCGGCGACTTCCTCTTCGGCCGATCCTCCGAGCTCACCGCCGACCTCGGTCCGGAGGCCGTGCGGATCCAGGCACTCACCTTCCAGCGGCTGGTCGAGGGCCAGATCCTGGAGACGGTGGAGCCCGCTGCAGGAGAGGACCCGCTGGCCCACTACCTCGAGGTCGTGGCCGGCAAGACCGGTTCGTTGATCGCCACCTCCGCCGAGTACGGCGCGATGTTCGGTGGGGCGACAGCCGAGGTGCGAGCGGCGCTCAAGCAGTATGGCGAGATCGTCGGCTCGGCCTTCCAGCTCTCCGACGACATCCTCGACATCGCCTCGGAGTCGTCGACCTCCGGCAAGACCCCCGGCACCGACCTGCGTGAGGGGGTGCCGACGCTGCCGGTCCTCATGGCTCGCGCGTCGACCGATCCAGGTGACGCCCGCCTGCTGGAGCTGCTCGACGGCGACCTCACTGACGACGACCTGCACGCCGAGGCGCTCGAGCTGCTGCGCAAGCACTCCGCGATGGACGAGGCGCGCTCCTACGTGCTGGCGCAGTCCGACGCGGCGAAGGCCCTGCTGGCGGTCCTGCAACCAGGCTCGGTGCGTGCCGCGCTCGAAGCCTTCGCCGACATCGTGGCCACCCGCTCTGCCTGAGCGCGCCCCTGCGCTTCACCAGGGCCGAGCGGTGTTGAGCCGACGCCCTGGCCTGCTGTCGGAAAAGAATTCTCACCGGCGATGTCGAGAACCGCAGCAGCCGTTCGACATACGTGGGAGAAGCAGCAACCGACAACCAGCAGGAGTGATCGAGATGCCACGTTTCATGGGATTCGTCAGGATGGAAGAGGGCATCGGCATGCCTCCCCAGGCCCTGATGGACGCGATGGGCGACTACATCGGCGAACGAGCCGGCAACGGCACCTTCATCGACGGCGGTGGCCTCTACGGGACCGAGGACGCGGTGAACTTCGTGGTCCGCCAGGGCGAGGTCAGCCGCGTCGACGGCCCCTACGCCGAGGCCAAGGAGATCGTCGGCGGATGGTCCCTGTTGCAGTACGACAGCCTCGAGGCGGCTGTGGCCGACCAGCAGGAGTTCGCCGAGCTGCACGCGAAGCACTGGCCGGAGGTCACCGTGGTCGCGACGCTGCGGCAGATCTCCGACGGCCCTGAGGCACCCGACGCCTGAGCAGGACTCACTACGCTGGCACCGTGCCGGCACACACCAGGACGGACGACCCGATCGAAGCCGTCCATGCCGCGTGGCGGGCCGACTCGGCCCGCCTCGTCGGCGCCCTCACCCGGATGACCCGCGACGTCGAGCTCGCCGCCGACCTGGCGCAGGACGCCCTCGTGGCCGCGCTCGAGCAGTGGCCCACGACCGGTGTCCCGGACAACCCGACCGCATGGTTGATGACGACCGCCAAGCGGCGCGGCATCGACCACTTCCGCCGCGCCGACAACCTGCGCCGGAAGGTCGCGGAGGTCGAGGGCGCCAGCCGTGGAGGGGAGGACGAGGTGCCCGACTTCGTCGGCGCGATCGACCACATCGAGGATGACGTCCTTCGGCTCATCTTCTTGTCCTGCCATCCCTCCCTGACCGCCGAGTCGCGCGCGGCGCTGACGCTGCGGCTGGTGGGAGGGCTGACCACGGCCGAGATCGCGCGCGGGTTCCTGACCACCGAGTCGACCATGGGTCAGCGCATCTCGAGAGCCAAGAAGACCCTGGCCGAGGTGCGCGCCGAGCTCGACCTGCCGACGGGGGAGGAACGGACCAGGCGCCTCGACGACGTGATGGCCGTGATCTACCTGATCTTCAACGAGGGCTACACCGCAACCGCCGGCGAGAGCTGGACACGTCCCGAGCTCACGGGCGAGGCGACGAGGCTGGCACGGATGCTGGCCGCGCTTGCGCCCGACGAACCCGAGGTGCTGGGGCTCCAGGCGCTGCTGGAGCTGCAGGGCTCGCGGATGAGGGCACGCCTCGACGGGCGCGGCGGCGCGGTCCTGCTGGAGCAGCAGGACCGGAACCGGTGGGACCAGCTGATGATCCGGCGAGGGCTGGCGGCCCTGCGGCGAGCCGAGGTGCTTGCCGCCCGCGGGAAGCCGGTCGGCAAGTACTTCCTCCAGGCCGCGATCGCCGAGCAGCACGCCAGGGCGGAGCAGGCCGAGGACACCGACTGGCATCGAATCGCGGCCTTGTACGACGTCTTGTCAGGTGCTGCGCCCGGACCCGTGGTCGAGGTCAACCGGGCGGTCGCCCACGGGCGGGCGTCCGGTCCTGATGCGGGCCTTGCCGTGCTCGAGGCACTGGACCCCGCGGCGCTGGGCGACTCCCCTCTTGTTGCGAGTGTGCGCGGCGACCTGCTCGAGCGCGCCGGGTTGCACGCGCAGGCGGCCGAGGCGTTCGCCGATGCGGCCGCCCGCACCCGCAACGAGGGCGAGAGAGCTGTGCTTCAGCGGCGGGCGGCGGAGAACGAGGCGCGGGGTCCGAGGCAGGAGTGAGTCCGAAGGGCCCCGACTTGCACCGGAAGGGGCCATTGGGCACTGCCCCGCGCTGTGCCGGCGGGCGCACGCTGTGGGAGTGAACACCTCTCAGGAGGAGACATGACCCACCACGGCAAGCACACGGGAGCTGCCCGGCGTATCGCCGTGGCCGCGATCGCCTTCACTGCTCTCGCGCTCGTCCCTGGGCTCTCGGGCGCCGCACCGTCCGACATCGACCCGGCCGCGCTGCCGCGCGGAGCGGACCCGGCGATCGTGCACATGGTGCGCGACACCATCAGGGACGGCGACCAGACGACTCCGGCGACGAGACGTGGCCAGCACCAGGCCCTGTGGGTCGTCGACGGCGGCTATCTCGTCCGTGACCACGACGTCGGCCCTCGCGGATGGACCCGCTTGGTCTACATCACGCGCGACGGCGGCCAGCGCGTCGTCGCCCGGTCGCAGGGGCTGATGCCTGTCGCGGTGTCCGAGAGCGGCAGGAGCGTCGCCGTCCAGCTCCCGTCCACCCCGGACGGCCTCCGCACGGTCATCACCGTGTCCCGGCCGAGGACCGGGGAGGTCGTCGCGCAGCGTGAGCTGCGGCACGCCAACCTGGTCGACATCACCGACCACCGAGCCCTGATCGGCAGACGTGCCGGCTGGCACCGCCCCGTCACGGTGTGGTGGAGCTACCAGCCTGACACCCTGGCTCGCGTCCACGACCAGGCCGCCGTGGGCGCCGACCTCCGACTCGACCGGGTCGTGTTCGAGCAGCCCGGCGCAGGGGAGTTCTGCAACCGGGTCGCGGTGCTGTCCCGCCCGGCGCGAACGTTGTGGCGGAGTTGTCGGGTCTATCCCCACGAGTGGTCGCCGGACGGGCGACATGCGACAGCGACGTACACCTATTTCGACGCGGCAGGAACGCCTCGATGGTGGGTGGTCGACGGACGATCTGCAGAACAGCAGTCGAGCCTCGTGGGGCGGCTCGACAAGGACACGGCCTGGGAGGACGACGCCCACTTCCTGACCTTGGCCCAGAGCGGAGAAGGCAAGGCCGCCATCATCCGTTGCAGCATCACCGGCGCCTGCGAGCGCGCCAGCAAGGTGTGGGACGTGCCCGTGCCCTCGGAGTCCTCGCTGTTCTACGCGAAGCCACCCGTGGTCCTGGCAACCCCGTGAGACGGGCCGGAGCCGTGGATCGTCAGGCGCAGTCGCTGCACAGGTCGGCGGCCGGTGAGGACCGTCGTGACTCGTGCTGGACGAGGAAGCACGACGTGCAGGTGAACTCGTCGTTCTGGCGCGGTGTGACCTCGACGGCGAGCTCCTCGTGGGAGAGGTCCGCGCCGGGAAGCTCGTACGACTCGGCGAGCTCGGTCTCGTCCTCGTCGATTCTTCCTGAGGTCTTGTCCTGCTCGCCCGAGGTCAGGCGGCGGGCCTCTCGGCTCTCCTCCTTCTGTTCGTCCTCGGTCTTGCGGGATGCGTCGTAGTCAGTAGCCATGTGGAGGTCCTCTCGGGGGGAGCGCGAATGCTAGACCCCAACACGGTCGTGACGTGAAGCGCCGACCGTGCGGCACGTCGGTCCGGCAGTCGATCAGGCTGCCGACGCCTCGGTGACCAGCCGCAGCTGCAGACGACGGTGGTTGATCGCTTCGACCGTGAACATGGTCAACGCGATCCACACCAGGCCGAATCCGACCCACCGGGCGACGGGCATGTCCTCGCGGAACAGCAGGACGCCCAGGGCGAACTGGATCACCGGTGCCAGGTATTGCAGCAGCCCCAGCGCCACGAGCGGGACGCGGATCGCCGCCGCCCCGAACAACATCAGGGGGATCGCCGTCACGATGCCGGTCGCGGCCATCAGCAGCGCATGCCCACCGCCGCTGTGACCGAAGGTCGACGCGCCGGTGAAGGCCAACCACGCGAGATAGGCCGCCGCCACCGGGGCCAGGACGACCGCCTCGACGGTGAGGCTCTCGACGGGACCGACGCCGGCCTGCTTCTTGGCCAGACCGTAGGTGCCGAACGAGAACGCCAGCACCAGCGCGACCCACGGCGGGTGACCGTAGTCGATGGTCAGCACCACGACCGCGACCGACGCGACCCCGAGCGCCAGCCACTGGAGCCGGCGCAGGCTCTCGCCGAGGATGAAGACGCCCATCAGCACCGTCACGAGCGGGTTGATGAAGTAGCCCAACGACGCCTCGATCACCCGCCCGTTGTTCACGCCCCAGATGTAGGTCGCCCAGTTGACCGAGATCACCGCGGCGGCCACGGTCAACAGACTCAGCGCGCGCCGGTCGACCACGACGGCCCG
This sequence comes from Nocardioides piscis, assembly GCF_011300215.1. Lineage (NCBI taxonomy): Bacteria > Bacillati > Actinomycetota > Actinomycetes > Propionibacteriales > Nocardioidaceae > Nocardioides > Nocardioides piscis. The sequence goes on along the minus strand of NZ_CP049866.1, from coordinate 478,098 downwards.
GATGGCAGTCGTACGGCGGAACAACGCGACCAGCGCCAGCATAGTGAGCGCCGTCCAGACGATCCTGTGCCCGAGGATCTCGATGGCGCCCGCGGGCTCCAGCAGTGGCCAGAACAACGGGAAGAGCCCCCACAGCCCATAGGCGGCGGTGCCGAACAGCAAACCCTTGCGCACGTCTGGCACCGGGCGAGTGTATGGCGCAGTCCTCGACAACTGTCTGCCGACATCGAGCGTCTACCATTCGTACGACTTGGCCCATGCCGTGGGTGCACACGTCACCCACCACCAAATTCACGTTCCTAGGGGGACCACATGCGGATCATCCGCACCGTCATCGCCGGCCTGCTGGCCGCACTGTTGGGGATGAGCGCGCTCGCCGCGACCCCGGCGCAGGCCGGTCAGGCACTGCCCGAGCGGACCATCGAGGAGAAGGACCCGATGGACTACCAGATCACCTTCGACACCTTCAAGCTCAAGGGCAAGGTGACCGAGCTGCAGGTCGACGGGATCACCTACCTGCCCTACGCCAAGCAGAAGGTGCAGCTGCAGAAGAAGGCCTGCACCAAGCCGGGCTGCCAGTGGAAGACCGTCAAGAAGTTCAAGACCAGCAAGACCGGCAAGTACGTCACCCGGATCTACGCTCCCCGCACCGGCAAGTGGAAGTGGCGGGTCAAGGTCAAGGGTTCCGACGGCTACAAGACCACCAAGGGCGAGGTCTGGACGCTCTTCTTCAAGTAGGAGCCGTTCGTCCTCAGACGATCGTCCAGGTGTCGCCGGCGCTGATAAGGGCGGCCAGTCGTTCCGACTGGTCGCCGCTGGTGCCGCCCTGGGCGGTCGTGACCTGGGCGCGCGCCTGGTCGTCGTACGCCGCTCGCTCCACCTGTCGGAAGATGCCGATCGGTGACTGGTTGAGATAGCCGGAGTCGGTCAACCGGGAGATGGCGAACGCGGTGGACGGGTCGGCGCTGTGTGCGTCGTGCACCAGGATCTCGGCGTCCGCGACCTCCGCGGCCTCGACGATCTTCACGCCGCCGCTGGCCTTGTCGCGCACGAGGGCCTTGGTGCCGCGCCCTGACTCGTCCTGGGCGCCGAAGCGGATCTGCTCGCCGTGCACCAGCGGAATGATCGCGTCGGCCTTGGTGTCAGGGGACTTGATCGCGTCGAAGGCGCCGTCGTTGAAGATCGGGCAGTTCTGATAGATCTCCACGAACGAGGTGCCGCGGTGGGCGGCAGCCGCCGAGAGCACCGAGGTGAGGTGCTTGCGGTCGGAGTCGATGGTGCGGGCGACGAACGTGCCCTCGGCGCCGAGCGCGAGCGAGACGGGGTTGAACGGGTGGTCCAACGACCCCATCGGCGTCGACTTGGTGACCTTGCCGGTCTCGGAGGTGGGGGAGTACTGCCCCTTGGTCAGGCCGTAGATCCGGTTGTTGAACAGCAGGATCGTCATGTTGACGTTGCGGCGCAGCGTGTGGATGAGGTGGTTGCCACCGATCGACAGTGCGTCGCCGTCGCCGGTCACCACCCACACCGAGAGGTCCTCGCGCGCCGTGGCGATGCCGGTGGCGATCGTCGGCGCCCGACCGTGGATGGAGTGCATCCCGTAGGTGTCGAGGTAGTAGGGGAAGCGCGAGGAGCAGCCGATGCCGGAGACGAACACGATGTTCTCGCGCCGCAGCCCCAGGTCGGGCAGGAACGACTGCACGGCCTTGAGCACGGCGTAGTCACCACACCCGGGGCACCAGCGGACCTCCTGGTCGGAGGTGAAGTCCTTGCCGGTCTGCTTCTCGTCCGTCGTGGGGATGAGCTCCACGCCGGAACGAAGGCCGGGCAGGCCGATGTCGGTCGTCATGAGATCTCCTCGGGAATGGGAGTGGCGGGGGTGCTGAGATCGACCTCGATGCCCTCGGCCTCCGCGACGAGACCGCCGATCACGCCGGCGAGCACGGCGGCCTTGAGCGGCAGGCCGCGCACCTCGTTGTAGCCGACCACGTCGACGAGGTACTTCGCGCGGAGCAGCAGCGAGAGCTGTCCGAGGTTCATCTCGGGGACCAGCACCTTGTCGTAGCGCTTGAGGATCTCGCCCAGGTCGTTGGGGAAGGGGTTGAGGTGACGCAGGTGGGCCTGGGCGACCTGGTAGCCGGCCTTGCGCACGCGGCGTACGCCGGCGCCGATCGGACCGTAGGTCGAGCCCCAGCCGAGGACGAGGACCTTGGCCGCACCCGAGGGGTCGTCGACCTCCAGGGGCGGCAGCGAGTCGGCGATCCGGTCCACCTTCGCCTGGCGGGTGCGGACCATGAAGTCGTGGTTGGCGGGGTCGTAGGAGATGTTGCCGTGGCCGTCGGCCTTCTCCAGGCCGCCGATGCGGTGCTCGAGGCCGGGGGTGCCGGGGATCGCCCACGGGCGGGCCAGCGTCTCGGCGTCGCGCTGGTAGGGCCAGAACTCCGCCTCGTCACCGTCGCCGTGGTTCTTCTCGGTGGCGAAGCCGGGGTCGATGGTGGGGAGCTCGGAGACCTCGGGGATCCGCCAGGGCTCGGAGCCGTTGGCGAGATAGCCGTCGGAGAGCAGCATCACCGGCGTGCGGTAGGTGACGGCGATCCGGGCCGCCTCCACGGCCGCGTCGAAGCAGTCACCGGGCGACTGGGGAGCCACGATCGGCACCGGCGCCTCGCCGTTGCGGCCGAACATCGCCTGCAGCAGGTCTGCCTGCTCGGTCTTGGTCGGCAGACCCGTCGAGGGTCCGCCTCGTTGGACGTCGATCACCAGCAGCGGCAGCTCGGTCATCACCGCCAGGCCGATCGCCTCCGACTTCAACGCCACACCCGGACCTGACGTGCTGGTCACGCCCAGGCTGCCTGCGAAGGACGCCCCGATGGCTGCCCCCACACCGGCGATCTCGTCCTCGGCCTGGAAGGTGGTCACGCCGAAGGACTTGTGCTTGCTCAGCTCGTGGAGGATGTCCGAGGCAGGGGTGATCGGATAGGTCCCCAGGAAGATCGGCAGCCCGGACTGGACGCCGCCCGCCACCAGGCCATAGGCCAGGGCGAGGTTGCCGGTGATGTTGCGATAGGTCCCGGGTGCCATCGGTGCCGGCTTGACCTCGTAGCGGACGATGAACGTCTCGGTCGTCTCGCCGAAGTTCCAGCCCGCCTTGAAGGCGGTGATGTTGGCGTCGCGGATGTCGGGCACCTTGGCGAACCGCTTGGTCAGGAAGGCGGTCGTCGACTCGGTGGGGCGGCCGTACATCCACGACAGCAGGCCCAGGGCGAACATGTTCTTGGCCCGGGCTGCGTCCTTGCGGGAGAGGCCGAACTCCTTGACCGCCGCGACCGTCATCCCGGTGAGGTCGAGGGGGTGGACGGCGAACTCAGCCAGGTCGTCGCCGTCGAGCGGGTTGTCGGTGTAGCCGGCCTTGGTGAGGTTGCGAGCCGTGAAGTCGTGGGTGTCCACGATGATCGTGGCGCCCTTCGGCAGGTCGCCGAGGTTGGCGCGCAGCGCCGCCGGGTTCATCGCGACCAGGACGTCGGGGGCGTCGCCTGCGGTGAGGATGTCGTGGTCGGCGAAGTGCACCTGGAACGACGAGACGCCCGGCAGGGTGCCCTGAGGTGCACGAATCTCGGCCGGGAAGTTGGGCAGCGTCACCAGGTCGTTGCCGAAGACGGCCGACTCCTGGGTGAAGCGGTCGCCGGTCAGCTGCATGCCGTCGCCGGAGTCACCAGCGAACCGGATGATCACTCGATCGAGCTGTTTGACCTGCTTGGTCGACTCGGTCACCTCGCGCCTGCTTCCTGCGGTGCTGTGCGTGTCTGGGGCTGTCGAAACGGGGGGATCGTACCGCGGGTATGTCCAACAATAGAACACGTTCTATTGGTCGATCCCGTCCGGAACCCACTGTAGTCGGGCCGTGAGGGCGCAGCCTTCACCCGTCGAGCGATGGACCGGGGCGGCGGTGGGCGACACGCCAAGGCCTCATTGACTATTAAGTCATGTAGTCTGATAGACATAAGGCGGTAAGCCCGTCGTCAAGCTCTGCTGAAAGCGAGATCGTCATGTTCAACCCCCGCAGTGGCTCCCGGCCGCTCGTTGCCGCGTCGCTCACCGGCCTGCTGGCCCTGACCGCCTGCTCGACCGCCTCGGAAGGTGCGAGCGAGGGGACTGGCACCTCGATCGACCTGGTCGCCTACTCCACTCCCGAGACCGCGTACGACGAGATCACCGAGAACTTCTCGACCACCGACGAAGGGGAGGGCGTGGAGTTCAGCACGTCCTACGGCCCGTCGGGCGACCAGAGCCGGGCCGTCGAGGGCGGGCAGCCGGCCGACTACGTCAACTTCTCCCTGGAGAGCGACGTGACCCGCCTCGTGGACGCCGGCATCGTCGCCGACGACTGGCAGGGCGGCGAGCACGAGGGCATCGTCGCCGACTCGGTGGTGGTGATCGTGACCCGTCCGGGCAACCCGCTCGGGATCAACGGCTGGGAGGACATCGTGGAGCCGGGAGTCGAGATCGTCTCGCCCAACCCGGGCTCGTCCGGCGGTGCCCGCTGGAACCTGCTGGCTGCCTACGGGCACGCCCTGGCGGTCAACGACGGCGACGAGAAGGCGGCGCGCGACTACCTCGTGGACTTCTTCACCAACGCCGTCGCCCTTCCCGGCTCGGCCCGTGACGCGCTCACCAGCTTCACCAGCGGGGTCGGCGACGTGCTGATCTCCTATGAGAACGAGGCGATCCTGGCGCGCCAGAACGGCGAGGAGATCGACTACGTCGTCCCCGACGAGACCCTGCTCATCGAGACCCCCGGGGCGGTGACGCAGGACGCCGAGCCCGCGGCCCAGGCCTTCCTCGACTACCTCTACACCGAGGAGGCGCAGGCGAGCTTCCTCAAGTACGGCTACCGCCCCGTCGTGGACGGCGTGACCGGTGAGGTCGAGGGTGCCAACGACCCGGCCGACCCGTTCCCGACGCCGAAGACGCTGTTCACCGTCGCCGACGACTTCGGTGGCTGGCCGGCGGCGTCGGAGAAGTTCTTCGCCGACGGCGAGGACGGGGAGCCCCTCGGCCTCGTGGCCGAGGTGCAGCAGGAGACCGGGAAGCTCGGCGAGTAGGACATGACGACAGCCCTTCTGGGCCCGTCGAGCAGTCCCGCCGGGGAGGCGTCCGCCATACGACCTCCCCGGCGGCGACGCCGGTCCGGGCCGCGCAACACGCTCACTCCGGGAGCCGGGCTGGGCCTGGGCCTGGCCATGATCTGGTTCAGCCTGCTCGTCCTGATCCCGCTCGTCGCCATCGTGGTCACCGCGGGCGAGGGTGGCTGGGACGCCTACTTCCGCGTGCTGGCCAGCGACCAGACCTGGGCTGCGGTGAAGCTGACGGTGCTGCAGTCGCTCAAGGTGACGGCCGTCAACGTCGTCGTCGGGACCGTCATCGCCTGGGTGCTGGTTCGTGACCGCTTCCCGGGCAAGTCGCTCCTCAATGTCGTCATCGACGTGCCGTTCGCGCTGCCGACGATCGTCGCCGGACTGGTGCTCCTGTCGTTGTACGGCCCGCAGAGCCCGCTCGGGCTCGAGTGGGCCAACACCGAGCGGGCCGTGCTGCTGGCCCTCGCCTTCGTGACGCTGCCGTTCATCGTGCGCACCGTGCAACCGGTGCTCGAGGAGCTCGACGTCGACGTGGAAGAAGCAGCGGCCTCCTTGGGCGCGAGCCGTCCGACCATCCTGAGACGGATCATCCTGCCCAGCCTGGCGCCGGCGATCGCCGCCGGCGCGGCGCTCTCCTTCGCCCGTGCGATCAGCGAGTACGGCTCGCTGGTGCTGCTGTCCGGCAACCTGCCGTTCCGCACGGAGGTCGTGTCGGTCCGGGTCTTGAGCTTCATCGAGAACGGCAACACGCAGGCCGCGGCCGCCCTGGCCTCGGTGATGCTCGCGGTGGCCCTCGTGGTCATCGTTGGTCTCGACATCGTCCAGCGGAGGGTGGCCGACCGTGGTTAGGGTCTCCGTCCCGGTGCGCTGGCTGCTGCGCCTCATCGCGATCGGCTACGTGTTCTTCCTCGTCGCCTGGCCGGTCTCGCTGGTCGCGGTGCGGACCTTCGAGGACGGTCCCTCCGACTTCCTGGGCATCTTCTCCGACCCGCACACGATCGCTGCCCTGCAGCTGACCGCGATGGTGGCCTTGTGGGCTGTCGTCATCAACCTCGTCTTCGGGGTGACGATCTCGGTCCTGCTGGTGCGCTACGAGTTCCCCGGCAAGCGGGCACTCTCCGCGCTGATCGACCTGCCCATGTCGGTGTCGCCCGTCGTGGTCGGTCTCGCCCTGCTGCTCGTCTACAGCGGTCGCACCGGCTGGGCTGGTCCCTCGATCGAGTCCGCCGGCTGGCGGGTCATCTATGACTCGCCGGGGATGATCATGGCCACCTGCTTCGTCGCCCTGCCGCTGATCATCCGCGAGGTCGTACCCGTCCTGACCGAGATCGGGGACGACCAGGAGCAGGCGGCCCGCAGCCTCGGGGCCAACCCCCGACAGACCTTCCTGCGGATCACGCTGCCCTCGATCAAGTGGGCGGTCATCTATGGGGTCGTCCTGTCGCTGGCTCGCTCGCTCGGCGAGTTCGGAGCGGTCAAGGTCGTCTCGGGCAACATCACCGGCCGCACCCAGACCGCCACCTTGGTCGTCGAGGCGAGATATCAGAACTTCGACCATGGGCTCGGCCTACTCGATCGCCTTCCTGCTCGCCTTCATCAGCATCGCCTGCCTGATCGTCGTCGCCGTCCTCCGCCCCCAGCACGAGAACCTGAGGTAGTCACCATGAGTATCGACATCGCAGGAGTCACCAAGACGTTCGGGGACTTCGTCGCCCTCGACGACGTCTCCGTGTCCCTGCCCACCGGTCAGCTGACGGCCCTCCTCGGGCCGTCGGGTGGCGGCAAGAGCACCCTGCTCCGGATCATTGCCGGGCTCGACACCGCGGACAGCGGGTCGATCTCCATCGAGGGCACGGACGCGACCAGGCTGCCCCCACAGAAGCGCAACGTGGGCTTCGTGTTCCAGCACTACGCGGCCTTCAAGCACATGACGGTCGCCAAGAACGTCGCGTTCGGGCTCGAGATCCGCAAGCGGCCCAAGGCCGAGATCGCTGCCCGGGTGGACGAGCTGCTCAAGCTGGTGCACCTCTCGCAGTTCTCGCACCGCCTGCCGGCCCAGCTGTCCGGAGGCCAACGTCAGCGTATGGCGCTGGCGCGTGCCCTGGCCGTCGAGCCGACCGTCCTCCTGCTCGACGAGCCGTTCGGCGCCCTCGACGCCAAGGTCCGCAAGGAGCTGCGTGACTGGTTGCGGCGCCTGCACGACGAGGTGGCGGTCACCACGGTCTTCGTCACGCACGACCAGGAGGAGGCCCTCGAGGTCGCCGACGAGATCGTGGTCATCAACGACGGCAGGGTCGAGCAGGTCGGCACCCCCGACCAGCTCTATGACGAGCCGGCGAGTGACTTCGTCATGTCCTTCCTCGGCGAGGTCACGCACCTCGCCGGGGTCGCCGTCCGCCCGCACGACCTCGACGTCTCGCTCTCACCCCAGCTGGCGGGTGCCTGCGAGGGGACCGTGTCGCGGCTGGTGCGAGTCGGCTTCGAGGTGCGCCTGACCGTGCTCACCGTGGCGGGTGAGGTGGTGTCGGTCGTGATGACGCGGACCCACGCGCGCTCCCTGGGCATCGTCGAGGGCGCCACGGTGTGGCTGACGGTGACGGCCGGTGCCGTCGCCATACCAGCCATGCGGCCGGCGTTGGTGGGCTGAGAGAAGCAGACGAGTCAGCGGTAGTTGGTGAACTGCACCGCGAACTCGTAGTCCTGCGACTTCACCAGCTGCTGCACGGCCTGGAGGTCGTCGCGCTTCTTGGACGAGACCCGCAGCTCGTCACCCTGCACCTGGGCCTTGACGCCCTTGGGGCCTTCGTCGCGGATCAGCTTGGAGATCTTCTTGGCGTCCTCGGAGGTGATCCCCTCCTTGAGCTCGATGTCGATCTTGGACGTCGTGCCCGACTGGCGGGGCTCCGAGGCGTCGAGGATCTTCAGGCTCTGGTCGCGCTTGATCAGCTTGTCCTGGAACACGCTGAGGACGGCGCTGGCGCGGTCGTCGGCGGAGGCGGTGATCTCGATCGACTTCTCGCCCTTCCACTCGATCGAGGCTCCGGTGCCCTTGAAGTCGAAGCGGGTGGCGATCTCGCGTGCCGCCTGCGAGAGCGCGTTGTCGACCTCCTGACGGTCGAGCTTGCTGACGATGTCGAAGCTTGAGTCGGCCATGATGGATCCTCCCGCGCCGGTCGCCCGGCGGTTTTCGTCTGGTGTCGTGCCTGCGCTATTGTTTCGTCTCGCCTGTGACCGACTCAAGTCGGGTCCAGGCACCGGCAGATTGCCCGAGCGGCCAATGGGAGCGGACTGTAAATCCGTCGGCTTACGCCTTCGAAGGTTCGAATCCTTCATCTGCCACCAGCGGCCCCGCATTTCGTCGGGGCCGTTCGGCATTTTGGCGCACTGGCCCGGTCTCCCCGGACGCCGCTCTTGAGCGTCTGTTGAGCGGCCCGCGGCAACGTCACCTCCCTCAGCACCACCAACTCACCCAGGGAGAACGACATGACCAGGACACGCACCTCTCGCCGGGCGGTCGGCGTGCTCGTCGCAGCCGCCACCGTCGTCGCAGCGACCATGGCGCCGTCGGCAGCCGTCGAGGGGGACACCCTCAACGTCGCCGGACCTGCCACCGGGACCGTCAACCAACCCGTGGTGTTCACAGCCACGGGGTGCTGGCGGACTACTAGGTGCAGACGAGGTAGGTGCCTGCCATCCGCGGACTCCAGACGATCTGGACGGAGTAGGGCTGGGCATTGCCCGCGTGGACCGACGTCGCCACCAGCTCGCCGCCGATCGGGGAGCTGCCGGATGCCACGGTCGGGGCGTTCATCACCGACGCCGGGCACGAGCTGACCACTGCGGTGGGGAGCGCATAGACCTCGAGCCACCGATCGACGTATCACGCGATCTACACCGACGTCCTGCACCAGCACACGATCACGGTCTCGCAGGGCGGCATCATCGAACCCCCGGTCACCTTGTCCGCCCCCGGCAAGCTCACCGCGCCTCGTCTCGTCAGCCGGGGTCGCCGGCTCGCCTGCTCCCCGGGCACCTGGTCGGGCAACCCCACCTCCTTCAGCTACAGGTGGAAGGTGGGGAACAAGGTCAAGCCGGGCGCGACGGCACCGAAGCTGAGGGTCACCAGGGCGCTGCACGGCAAGAGGGTCTCGTGCGGTGTGGTCGCCGGCAACGCCGCGGCCAGCACGACCGCCTGGAGCCGCCGGGTCACTGTCCGCTGAGCCGTGGCCAATCCGGATGGCGGACGGCTCCGAAGACCGCGTGAGCTGCTGCCGCACGGTGGCGCCGAACCGGAAGGTCACCCACCATGCGCATCCCTGGAATTCGTCGCCCCTCCCCGTCCCTGGCTGTCTCCATCGTCGCGCTCGTGGTCGCCACCAGCGGCACCTCGGTCGCTGCGGCCGGACTCCTCGGCTCGGACGACATCCGCAACGGGTCGATCAAGTCGGTCGACGTCAAGGACCAGAACCTCAAGGGCCGCGACGTCAAGAACGGCTCGCTGGGGTCGATGGACGTGCGTGACGGCTCCCTCAAGTCGCGGGACTTCGCCAAGGGCCAGCTCCCCGCCGGCGCACAGGGTCCCGCCGGTCCGGCGGGTGTCGGTCGTTGGGCTCTCGTCGACGCCTCGGGGGCGATCGTGTCCCAGTCCGGCGGGTTCACCGTGGCCGCCGGCTATCCGGCAGCCCCGGCCGCGGCCAACGGCAACGTCTACATCAACGCCGGCGAGAACCTCAGCAACAACGGCATCCTGGCCGTCATCGCACTCCAGAACACCGTCGACCAGAATGCCGACGGCGTGATGAACGGGCGGGCGCCCGGCCCCGATGCCAACCCCGAGTTCTCGGGCGAGGCAGCCGTCGCCATGTGCCAGCCCGGGGTCGTCAACTGCGCACCCGCCGGCACCAACAACACCAACCACCTCGTGGTGAGCCCGCGCAACAGCGACGGCAGCTTCACGACCGACGGCGCTCGCAAGCGCTTCTACGTCGTCGTGACCGGGGACTCCTCCGACCGATCGTGATCCCCGGGTGGAACGGCCGGCCGGTCGCCGTACGCGTGGACCATCGACGCAGGTGACATGGATCTCGACGCACCTGCGTGGAAGTTCGGGTGCGTCGGGCGAACGAGGGGCGAACTTCCACGCACCTGCGTGGAAGTTCAGGCCTCGGTGAGGTCCGGACTGACGTTGTACGGCGACGTCTTGCTCGACGCCAGCTCGCGGGCCTCCTCGACGCTCATCCCTTCGACGGCCTCCAGGACGTCGAGGCCGATCGCGGACACCTCGGGGCCGGTGTGCAGCGGCACGATCGTGTGGACGAGCCGGTCGTCGTAGGCGTGGACCATCGTGAACGCCTGACCACTGTCGACCCCTGAGACGAACCGGTCGACGGGGGCGGGCTCGCAGGTGTAGCAGCTGGCCGAGGCCACCGAGACCGGGATGCCCGCGAACAGCGAGTATGTCGAGAAGTGCAGGTGGCCGGCGAGGATGCCGCGCACGTCCGACCCCTGGAGCACCGCCGCCAGCCGATCTTGTTCGAGCAGCTCGATGAGCTCGGCGGCCCGCAGCATCGGCAGCGGGATCGGCGGGTGGTGCAGGGCCAGCAGCGTGCCGTGCTCGGCCGGGGTGGACAGCACCTCTGCCAGCCACGTGAGCTGGGCGTCACTGAGCTCGCCGTGGTGATAGCCGGGCACCGTGCTGTCCAAGGAGATGATGCGCAGCCCGGCCACGACGTGGACGCGGTCCTGGGGCTCGTCGGAGGCGTCGCCGAACAGGCCGAGGGAGTAGTCGGCGCGCTCGTCGTGGTTGCCCATCACCCAGATCACCTCCGCACCCATGTCGGCTGCCACCGGCTCGACGATCTGGCGCAGACGGTCATAGGCGGCCGGCTCCGCGCGGTCGGCGAGGTCGCCGGTGAAGACCAGCGCCTGCGGGGGCGGGTCGACGGCGGCGAGCCGCTCCAGGGCCAGGCGCAGGCCAGCCTCGGTGTCGACGGCGCCGTACTGCAGCGCGTTGTCGGCCAGCAGGTGCGGGTCGGAGAGGTGGGCGATGACGTGCCGCGGGGGCGCGTACTGGCCGAGCTGCTTCACGCACTCGACTCTAGACACAAGGCAGCCTGTTCGAGCCGCGTTCACGCCGACTTCGTGACCGCGTCAGCAAGCCTGCCCAGCCTCCCCGCATGCCGACACGGGGGTTCGCCGGCGGGCTCCTGGTCCTCATCGGCGGGGTGGCCATCTCCACGTTGCCTGATTCGGCTGCCCTGGTGCAGATCCAGCTCGTGCGCGAGATCCGCGGTGGTGTGGTTGGTGCTGCTGCTCGTGACGCGCACCGCCCGAGACCGGCTCGAGAAGATCGCGGTGACGGTTCAGGTGGCCGGCACGACCCTGCCGACGACCTCGCCCAGGCCCAGCCTGCTTCCGGACGGCCCGCGGGCGGTGTAGCGCAGTGCCACCTCGTCGCCGTCCTCGAGGAAGGTCCGCTCGACCCCGTCGAGCAGGAACGGCTCCTTGCCACCCCACGAGAGCTCGAGCAGCGAGCCCCGCTGGTCGCGCTCGGAGCCGGAGATGGTGCCCGATCCCCACAGGTCGCCGGTGCGCACGCTGGCGCCGTTGACGGTCGTGTGGGCGAGCATCTGGGCGGGCGACCAATACATCGAGGCGTATGGCGGTCGCGACACCACGACGCCGTTGAGGACGACCTCCACCTCGATGTCGAGCCCCGCGGGCTCGGTCACGGCCAGGTAGTCGAGAGGTCGCGGATCCTGCCCCGGGAGGTCGGTCCACGCCGCCTCGAGCGCGGCCAGGGGAGTCACCCAGTGGCTGATCGAGGTGGCGAAGGACTTGCCGAGGAAGGGGCCGAGGGGGACGTATTCCCAGGCCTGGATGTCGCGGGCAGACCAGTCGTTGAGGCCGACGACACCGAAGGTGTGCGCGGCGAAGTCGGCGGTGCTGACCCGCTCGCCGAGGGCCGTGGGCACGCCGACCACGAACCCGAGCTCGGCCTCGATGTCGAGGCGGCGGGAGGGGCCATAGGTCGGCTCGTCCTCGGTCGGCGCCTTCCGCTGCCCGCAGGGACGCACGATGTCGGTGCCGCTGGCCACGACCGTCCCGGACCGGCCGTGATAGCCGACGGGCAGGTGCTTCCAGTTGGGGAGCAGGGGCTCCTGGTCGGGCCGGAACATCCGGCCGACGTTGGACGCGTGCTGCTCGGAGGCATAGAAATCGACGTAGTCGCCGACCTGGATCGGCAGGTGCAGCTGGACCTCGGCCAGCGGGTGCAGGTGGGGCGCAGTGCGCTCCTGGTGCGCGTCGTCGCGCAGCACCTCGGTGATCCAGCGTCGGGCGACCTCCCACTGCGCGGGTCCCGTCGCCATGAACGCGTTGAGCGAGGGCGTGCGCCACGCGACCGCCAGCTCGGAAGCCGGGTCGCCGAGCTCGGCGACGGGCGCGAGGTCGAGGACCTGGTCGGCGATTCGTACCCCGACACGCGCAGGCTCACCGGGACGGGAGAAGACGCCGTAGGGCAGGTTGTCGAGGCCGAACAGGGAGTCGGCGGCTCCAGGGACCCAGGTCATCAGGGGCGCTCCAGCAGTCCGAGGGCGAGCAGGTCGTCGAGCGGCTCGGAGATCGAGCACGAACCGACGCCGGTGAACCAGCGGCGGGCGCGGGCCAGGTCGAGGTCGGTGGCGAGGGCGACCACCTGGGGCGCGTCGGTGGCGCAGAGCATCTGCGTGACCTCCGTCCCCGACGTGCCCTCATAGGCAGCTGCCGTGGCCGCGAGCACGTTGAGGAAGCCGTGGTGCTCGAAGCCGGTCGCGTCGTCACGGTGACGTATGGCGCTGTGCAGCCCGGCCGTGCACTTGAACGGCAGCTCGCGGTCGAGCGCGGCGTCGATCCACGAGGACAGCTGGTCGGCGCTCGGGAAGAGGTGCGCATCCACGCCGCCGGTGCGGAACTTGAGCCTCAGCTCGGCGGCTGCGACCTCGTCGGCCGCGGCCTGCCAGGAGTGCGTCACGTCGGCAGCGGGCAGCTCCACGAAGACGGGCGTGGCGTCCTCGAGCAGGCCCTCGCCGCGGGCCGCGTCGACGGCCGCCACCACGCGCCGGGCGTTGCCCGGGAGGTCGTCGAGGTCGCGCAGGGCGATCTCGAGCCCCGCCACCTCGTTGCCGGCACGAGCCGCGAGCCTGCAGGCTCCGGCGATCGCGCCGGCCCCGCCGGTGACCACGATCGACAGCGGCACCTCGGCATGGGCGACGTCAGGCACCCGCTGGTCGGTGACGACGAAGGAGGCCACCAGATCGGCATACCACTCGTCCCGGCGCGCGAGGAACGTCGCGACAGCGTCGGCGAGGTCGGTCTCGGTGGGAGGGAAGATCGCGGCGTCGTCGAAGAAGCCGGACCAGATCGGTGGCAGGTCCGTGGTCACGTTCGTTACTGTAGCCACCACGCACATAACGGACGCAATGCACCGATTATCGGACAGTGAGGCACGATGACGTACTACCGCCGAGTCGGTGAGGTCCCGCCCACGCGGCACACCCAGCACCGCGATGCCGAGGGTCGGCTCCGGTTCGAGGAGCTGATGGGGGAGGAGGGCTTCTCCTCCGACTCCTCCCTGCTCTATCACCGCGGTGTCCCCTCCGCACTCGTCGACAGCCAGGTCTGGGAGCTCGCCGACCAGCGGCGCGTGCCCAACCACCCCCTCAAGTCCCGGCACCTGCGGCTGCACGACCTCTTCGTCGCAGGGGAGACCGGGGACGCGGTGGAGGGCCGCCGGCTCCTGCTGGCCAACAACGACGTCCGGCTCTCCTACGTCGTGACGGGTGTCGACCCGAGCCCGCTCTATCGCAACGCCATCGGCGACGAGTGCGTCTATGTCGAGTCCGGTGGCGGCGTCCTGGAGTCGGTCTTCGGCGCCGTGCCCTTCCGCAGCGGCGACTACGTCGTCATCCCGCGGGCCACGACCCACCGCTGGGTGCCCAACCAGAGCTGTCGGCTCTTCGCGGTCGAGGCCAACAGCCACATCCACCCACCCAGGCGCTATCTCTCCCGGTTCGGCCAGCTCCTCGAGCACGCGCCCTACTGCGAGCGCGACCTGCACGGACCCACCGAGCCGTTGGTCGTGGAGGGCGAGGACGTCGAGGTCCTGGTCAAGCACCGGACGAGCGCGGGCGTCGTCGGCACCCGGATGACCTATGCGACCCACCCGTTCGACGTCGTCGGCTGGGACGGCTGCCTCTATCCCTACACGTTCAACATCGACGACTTCATGCCCATCACCGGCAAGGTGCACCAGCCCCCGCCGGTGCACCAGGTCTTCGAGGGCCACAACTTCGTCATCTGCAACTTCCTGCCGCGCAAGGTCGACTACCACGAGCTGGCGGTGCCGGTGCCCTACTACCACTCCAACGTCGACAGCGACGAGGTCATGTTCTACGTCGGGGGCGACTACGAGGCCCGCAAGGGCTCGGGGATCAACGTCGGCTCGATCTCGCTGCACCCCGGGGCTACGCGCACGGTCCCCAGCCCTCGGCGGTCGAGGCGTCGTTGGGCGTGGACTTCTTCGACGAGTCGGCCGTCATGGTCGACACCTTCGCCCCCTCGACCTGTGCGAGGGCGGGCTCGCCGTCGAGGACCCGGCCTATGCCTGGACCTGGGCCGGACGCGGTCCCGAGGGTGGCGACTCGCCGGCGGTGTTCAGCAACTCCTAACCGAGTCGGCGCTTGGCGCGTGCCGAGTCGGCGCCGGGTGCATGCTCAGTCGGCGCGGGGGGCGCGCCGAGTCGGCGCCGGGTGCGCAGGGGTGGTCCACAAGCGCCGACTCGGTCGCTGCCAAGCGCCGACTCGGTGGTTGCTCCGCGCCGACTCGTCAGGCGTGCACCGGATAGTCGGTGTAGCCCGCGTGGTCGCCGCCGTAGAACGTGTCGGTGACCGGTGTGTTGAGAGGAAGCTGCTCCTCGAGCCGGCGCGGCAGGTCGGGGTTGGCGATGAACGTGCGCCCGAAGGCGGCGGCGTCGATCAGCCCGGCCGACAGCAGGCGCTCGGCCTTCGCGGCGTCATAGTTGCCGGCGCCGACGATCGGGCCGGCGTGGGCAGCCCGAAGGTCGCGCCGGAAGTCGTCGTCGAGCTGCGGTCCACCGGCCCAGTCGGGCTCCGAGAGGTGCAGGAAGGCCAGGTCGCGCCTGCCGAGCTCGGCGGCGACGTAGCGTCCGGCCTCGGCGCCGTCGGGGTCCTCGGTGCCGTTGAACGAGCCGATCGGGGAGATGCGCACGCCCACGCGGTCGGCCGACCAGGCGTCGACGACGGCGTCGGTGACCTCGAGCATCAGCCGGGCCCGGTCGGCCAGCGCGCCGCCGTACTCGTCGTCACGCTGGTTGCTGTCGGCGGCGAGGAACTGGTGGAGCAGGTAGCCGTGCGCGGCGTGGATCTCCACGAGGTCGAAGCCGGCGTCGCGGGCGTTGAGCGTGGCGCGGCGATAGTCCTCGATCACCCGGGGGATCTCGTCGAGGTCGAGCGCTCGCGGGGTCGGGCAGTTGACCCGGGTCGGGCGGCCGTCCTCACCGCGCACGGTCGTGCGGTTGCGGTATGCCGATGCGCTGGCCGACACCGGCAGTGCGCCGCCGTGGAACGACTCGTGCGACACCCGGCCCACGTGCCACAGCTGGGCGGCGATCAGGCCGCCCTCGGCGTGGACGGCGTCGGTGACGGCACGCCAGCCGGCGACCTGCTCCTGGGAGTGGATGCCCGGGGTGTCCATGTAGCCCTTGCCCTCCGGGCTGATCTGCGTCCCCTCGGAGATGATCAGGCCGGCACTCGCGCGCTGGACGTAGTAGTCCCTCATCAGCTCGTTGGGCACGTCGCCGCGGGCCGTGGCCCGCATGCGGGTCAGCGGAGCCATGAAGACGCGGTTGCGCGGGGTGACCGCGCCGAGGTCCAGGGGTTCGAAGAGGGAGGGCACGTCCGGGCTCAACCGGTTGGGTCGGACGGCTATTCCTCTCACGCGCCGACGGCCACCCGCGCGCGCCGGGTGACCTGCTCGTGGACCGTCAGCATCGAGTCGACCGTGGCCGACCACGGGAACATCTCCGCCCTGGCCCGCGCGGCCCGCCGTCGCTCGGTCGGGTCCCGCCGGCTGAGGTCGAGGACGGCATCGGCCAGCGCAGCGGGCGTCGGCGCAGCCCAGGCCCCGGAGGCGCTGTCGACCAGCTCGCGAGCGCCTCCTCGGTCGGCGGTGACGACCGGGGTGCCCGACGCGAGCGCCTCGAGCACCGCGAGCCCGAAGGTCTCGGTGGGACAGACCGACAGCGAGATGTCGGCGGCCGCGATCCGGGTGTTGAGGTCGGCGCGGCCCTCGACGAAGCCGTGGAAGGCGACCGGGGCGGCACCCGCGACCTCGACGAGCTCGGCCAGGTGCGGCCCCTCGCCATACACGTCCATCCGGATGTCCACGCCGCGACGGTGCAGGTCTGCGGCGGTGGCCACGGCCAGGTGTGGGCTCTTCTCGCGCGAGAGACGACCGAAGTGGGTCAGCCGCAGGGGTCCCTCGGCAGCCGCGTGGATCCGGCCCGGGCGGAAGGTCTCGAGGTCGACCCCGAGCGGCACCCGCACCATGGGACAACCGACCGCGGCCGCCGCGAGCGCGAACTCGTCGTGGGCGTAGGACGACGTCACCACGACCGTGTCGAAGCTGCGGACCAGGATCCGGTTGAGCAGTGCGATGGACACCTTGGAGGTGGCGTCGAAGCCGGTTCGCATCGCGAACATGTCGCTCAACCGTTCATGGGAGAGGAGCACCGAGCCGACGCCCGATCGGCGCGCCCAGCCCGCGACCGGCAGCAACGTCAGCTTGTCGCTCAGCTCCACGGAGGTCGGCTGCCACTCCTCCAGCACACCGGTGACGCGCCACGGCTCCACGATCAGGCGGTAGCCGCCGCCGACCCTGGGTGCGCGGAGCTGGACCACGTCGCCGACGGCGGTGGCGACCCTGGAGTCGGTCGGGCCGGGGATCACCAGCAGGCGTTCGCACCCGGCCGCCACATATCCCTCGCCCAGCGCTGCGATGGCTGTCTTCATCCCGCCGGAGGCGGGCCCGATGAAGTTGGCGAGCTGGGCGATGCGCATGAGGGCACCGTGTCCCAGCCCGGTGAACGACAGGGGAGTGGCAGGTGGCCGGCGAGCCAAGGGACCTGTCGGGGCCGTCGGTGCCGAGGCAGGATGGGGCCATGACCAACCCCGAACGCGACCCGCAGGAGACGTCGCTCCGCACCGGCGACGTCGACTGCGGCATCGACGTGCTCACCCCGCGCGACGTCCCGCTCGGCGGGCCGAGGGCGATGCGCGTACGCCGAACGCTGCCCCAGCGCCAGCGGTCGCTCATCGGCGCGTGGTGCTTCGTCGACCACTACGGCCCCGACCTGGTGACCGACTCCGGTGGGATGAGCGTCGCCCCCCATCCGCACACCGGCCTGCAGACCGTGAGCTGGCTGTTCGAGGGCGAGATCGAGCACCGCGACAGCACCGGCGTCCACGCGCTGGTCGTGCCGGGTGAGGTCAACCTGATGACGGGCGGACGCGGGATCAGCCACTCCGAGGTGTCCACCGCGACGACGACGAAGCTGCACGGCGTCCAGCTGTGGGTCGCGCTTCCCGACGCAGGCCGCCACGTGGAGCCGGGGTTCTCCCACCACACGCCGCAGCTCCGCACCGGTCCGGGCTGGCAGGGCCGGGTCTTCCTGGGCTCGCTCCTGGGCGACACGTCCCCGGTGCCGACCGCCACGCCGCTCCTGGGTGCGGAGCTCCACCTCGAAGCGGGCGCAGAGCTCGACCTTGACGTGGACGCCACCTTCGAGCTCGGCCTGCTGGTCGACCGGGGCGTGCTCCGCGTCCACGACCGCGAGGTGAAGCAGGACGAGCTCGCCTACGTCGCTCCGGGTCGCTCGTCGCTCACCCTGCGAGCAGGCGACGAGCCGGTGCGGGTCGTCGTCCTGGGCGGTCCGCCCTTCGGTGAGGAGATCGTCATGTGGTGGAACTTCGTCGGTCGCACCCATGACGAGATCGTCGCGTTCCGCGAGGAGTGGCAGGCCCAGATCGAGGGGGTCGAGGACAGCCAGGACGTGCGGGACGGACGGTTCGGCGTCGTCATGGGCGACCACCTGCCGCCGATCCCCGCCCCTGCCCTCCCCAACGCCCGGCTGAGGTCGCGCCGATGACACGAGCGCGAAAGAGCAAGCTCAAGGTGGCGGTGACCGGTCCCACCGGGACCTTCGGGCTAGCCCTGATGCCCCTGCTGGAGGAAGACGCTGAGGTCGACCACGTCGTCGGCATCGCCCGGCGGGCGTTCGACCCGGCCGAGCACGGCTGGACGAAGATGGGATATCGCCGCGGTGACGTCCGTGACGTCGATGCGCTGACGGAGGCGTTCGACGGGGCTGACGTCGTCGTCCACCTGGCTTTCCTGATCCTGAGCGGCAGCAAGGACACGACGCGGGCCATCAACGTCGAGGGCACGCTCAACGCCTTCCGTGCTGCCGCAGCGGTGGGCGCGAAGCGCTTCGTCTACGCCTCCTCGGTCGCGGCCTACGGGTTCCACCGCGACAACCCCGTGGGCATGAGCGAGGACTGGGCGACCCGGCCCGCCGACCGTCTCTTCTACGCCCAGGAGAAGGCCGAGCTCGAGCACCTCCTGCAGCAGGAGGCGGCCGCGCATCCGGAGATCGACCTCTACCTCTTGCGGCCCCCGATCGTCCTCGGCCCCAACGCGGTCGGCGCCAAGGCCACCCTGCCTGCGTTCCTCGCGCCGCTGCTGCGGGGCGGTGTCGGGGCGCTGCGCCGGCTCCCGGGGATGCCGACCCTCGTCCCGGACCTGCCGCTGCAGCTCATCCACCACGACGACGTGGCCGAGGCGCTGCGACTGTGTGTCGTCGGAGCGCGTGCTCCCGGTGCCTACAACATCGCCGCCGACGACGTGGTCAGCAGTGTCGACGTGGCCCGGGAGCTCGGCCTGCGGCCCATCGCGATCCCCGCTGGGCCGGTCCGAACGGCGGCCCGGGCCGCGGTGAGGCTCCCCTATCTCCCTTCGGGCGCCCAGTGGGTGGAGGCGATGAGCCATCCCGCGATCATGGACACGACCAAGGCCAGGACCGAGCTCGGCTGGACCCCGCGGCACTCCGCGATCGCGTCGCTGCGGGCCACGCTCGGCTGAGCACCGACGCGGGGCCGGGCTCGAGCCCGAGCGCCGGCAGCCACTCAGCGCGGCTCATCGATCGACGTATGCCGACAACAGCTCGATCGAGTCCGTCGGCGTCTTGAGTGCGATGCCGGCGCCGATCGCCCCGAGCCGCCAGCCGTCCCCGTCGCGGAACAGCTTGGCCATCACGAGCCCGGTCTCCTGCACGCCCAGGGTGATCGTGAAGCGGGCGAACTCGACGCCTGCGTCATCGATGAGTCGGCAGTAAGCGTTGCGGATGTATTCCAGCGAGTGGCCCTGATAGCTCGTGACGAGGAACAGGATCGTGTCGACCTTGGCGTAGACCCTTGCCAGGTCGACGCTGATCGTCTCGTCGTCGCCCTCGCCCTTGCCGGTGGTGTTGTCCCCGAGGTGGATGACCGAGCCGTCGCGGGTCGCGAGGTTGTTGAAGAATGCGATGTCGAAGAACTGCTCACCGGCGAACTGCACCGCCGAGGCGTCGAGATCGATCGGGGCCGCGCCGCTGCCCATGAACCCGGCTGTCGAGGAGTGCTCCCAGCCGACGGCCATCCGCACGCTCGTCAACGGCTGCCCGTCCTCGGCCAACGTCAGCGACTGGCCCTGGGTCAGCTCGGTCACCAGCTCGGCCTCTTCTGCTTCGGCGGCTGCTTGGGCATCTCCATGTCGTCAGGCTACGACCGAGCACGTCGCGCAGGCGCCCGATGGGCGAGGATGTCGGCCGTGGACGGACCCGTGATCGGCGACGACGGACTCGCACGCTGCCCGTGGGGCGCGGGCGATCCGGTCTATCGCGCCTATCACGACACCGAGTGGGGGATGCCTGTCGAGGGGAGGCGGCACACCTGGAACGCCTCACGCTCGAGGCGTTCCAGTCCGGGCTGTCGTGGCTGACGATCCTCAACAAGCGCGACGCCTTCCGAGAGGTGTTCGCCGGCTTCGACGCCGACACGGTGGCCGCGTTCGGCGAGGGCGACGTCGAGCGGCTGATGACCGACGCCCGGATCGTCCGCAACCGGCGCAAGGTCGAGGCCGCCGTCACCAACGCCCGGGCGACCGTGCGGCTGCGGGAGCAGGGTGGACTCGTCGAGCTCCTGTGGTCGTTCCGCCCCGACCAGACCCCAGCCCCTCGCAGCCTGTCCCACGCGGCGACGAGCAGCCCGGAGAGCCTCGCGATGAGCAAGGCGCTGAAGAGGGCCGGGTTCGCGCACGTCGGACCGACCACGATGCATGCGTTGATGGAGGCGATCGGCATCGTCGACGATCACCTCGTCGACTGCCACCGCCGGGGCAGCAGTGGCGTGTGGACGGGAACCGCGACGTGATCAACGGCCTGATGTGGCTCCTGCTGTGCCAGGTCGCCGGCGAGGTCGTCGTCCGGCTCGTCGGCATACCCGTCCCCGGACCGGTCGTCGGCATGGTGCTGCTCTTCGGTCTGCTGCAGTGGCGGAAGCCGGCACCAGCGGCCGGGGTGTTCCGCGCCGGCGACGCCCTGCTGCGCCACCTCCAGCTCTTCTTCGTCCCGGCGGGCGTGGGCGTGGTCACCTATCTCGCCGTCGTCCGTGACGACGCGCTGCCGATCGCGGGCGCTCTCGTCCTGTCCTGGCTGGCTGGGCTGCTCGTCGTCGGCTGGCTGGTCACCGGGTTGAGGCGCGGATGAGCGAGACCCTCGAGTGGATGCGCACCTCGCCGGTCGCGCTGGTCGCCCTGACCCTGCTCGCCTATCGCATCGGGTGCGAGGCACGAGACCGCAGCGGTGGCCATGCGCTCGCCCAGCCGGTGCTGGTCGCCATCGTGCTGATCGGGGTCGTCCTCTGGGCGGCCGACATCGACTACTCGACCTATCGCCCGGGGACCGAGCTCATCGCCTTCTGGCTGGGACCGGCGACCGTCGCCCTCGCCATCCCGCTCCATCGGCAGTTCGCACGCCTGCGGGGCGTCCTGCTGCCGATGCTGGTCGCCGTCCCGGTGGGGGCAGCGACGTCCATCCTCACGGCCTACGCGCTCGTTCGCCTCCTCGGGGGCGACGACCTGCTGGCCACCACGATGGCGCCGAAGGCCGCCACCACCCCGGTGTCGATCGCCCTCTCGGAGGTCGCGGGCGGGATCCCGCCGCTCACAGCGGTGCTGGCCATCGCCGTGGGCATCCTCGGTGCCGTCATCGGCCCGGTCGTCCTCACGATCGCGCGGATCCGGGACCCGCGTGCGCGAGGCCTGGCGCTCGGCGCGACGTCCCACGGAATCGGCACGAGCCGGGCGCTGGCCGAGAGCGAGGAGGAGGGAGCGTTCGCCGGCCTCTCGATGGGTCTGACTGCCCTCGCGACCAGCCTGCTCCTGCCCGTCCTGCTCGTCATGCTGCGCCAGCTCTAGTTCCCCCAGCGGCTCGTCGGAACAGCCAGGCCGAGGCGCCGAAGAGCGCCGCATACATGGTCGACAGCATGATGACGTCGAGGGCCGACCCACCCTCGTGCAGTCCCGTCGCGACCGCGACGATGCCGACGAGCAGGGTGCCCAGAGCGGTCGCCGCCAGTGCGAGGGCCATCCCGGCGGGACGGAGGCGAGAGGCGAGGGCGAGGACGACCCCGACCGCGACGACGACGAGATAGAGCAGGTCGGGTCGACCTCCGTCGCCGATGACGCCGAGGGCTCCGATGCCGAGGAGCAGGAAGAGCGCGGCGCCCAGGGCCACGGCGAACGCGGCGCGGTAGTACGAGGACTTCGTCATGGACCGAACCTAGGACGCGGAGCGGGCGCAGAAGGCGGAGAAGTCGTGAAGATTCCCGGCCGGTTGCTCCACGTGCCGCTAGGTTGCGCGCATGACTCGTGTGCACTCCTACGCCGATGACGCCCTCTCCGAGCTCGACGCGGTCGGGCTCGTCGAGGCCTACCAGCAGGGCCTCGCCATCCCGGACGTGATCGAGGCGGCCATCGCCCGGGTCGAGGCCGTCGACGAGCAGCTCGGGGCGGTGGCGTACGAAGCGTTCGACCGCGCGCGTGCCGAGGCTGCTGCGCCTCGCCCGGGGTTCTTCGCCGGGGTCCCGTCCTTCCTCAAGGACAACGTCGACGTCGCCGGGATGCCCACCCAGCACGGCAGTGACGCCTTCGTCGCCAGGCCCGCGCAGCGCGACGGTGACTTCGCCCGGATGTTCCTCGCGACCGGCCTGGTCCCGCTCGGCAAGACGCGGCTCAGCGAGTTCGGCTTCAGCGGCGCGGTCGACCACCCGCGCCTCGGCCCGGTCCGCACGCCGTGGCACACCGAGCACTACGCCGGTGCCTCCAGCGCCGGTTCTGCCGCCCTCGTCGCCGCGGGTGCGGTGCCGATCGCTCACGCCAACGACGGCGGCGGGTCGATCCGGATCCCGGCCAGTGTCAACGGGCTGGTCGGCCTCAAGCCCACCCGCGACCGGCTCGCGCAGGACAAGCTGATGCGTGACATGCCGGTGCGCATCGTCTCCGACGGCGTGCTGACCCGCAGCGTCCGCGACACCGCCGCGTTCTACCGCGAGGCCGAGAAGGTCTTCCGCAACCCCAAGCTGGCCCCGATCGGCGACATCACGCGCCCGGGCCGCTCGCGGCTGCGCGTCGCGCTCGTCGTCAAGGGAGTCGGCCGCGATGCCAGCCCGGAGGTGCGCGAGCTGACCTTGCGGACCGGCGAGCTGCTCGAGTCGCTGGGTCACCGGGTGGAGGAGATCGAGCCGCCGGTCCCGAGCCGTTTCGTCGACCAGTTCGTCCTCTACTGGTCGATGCTGGCCATGGCCATCGTCAAGACCGGCAAGAAGACGTATGGCGAGTCCTGGGACCCCTCCCAGCTCGACAACCTGACGCTCGGACTCGCGCGTCACTGCCAGCGCAACCTGCACAAGCTGCCACTGGCGATCGCCAGCATCGCCGCGAGCAAGCGGCTCGCGGCCAAGCACCACGCGACGTACGACATCACCCTGACCCCGACCCTGGCCACCGCCACCCCCACCGTGGGGCACCTCGATCCGATGGCCGACTACGACCAGATCATGGACCGCCTGATGGACTGGGTGGCCTTCACGCCGTTGCAGAACGCCACCGGCGAGCCGGCGGTGTCGCTGCCGCTTGCAGTGACCTCGACGGGGCTGCCCCAGGGGATGATGTTCGGCGCCGGACAGGGTCGCGAGGCGCGTCTGTTGGAGCTGGCGTACGAGCTCGAGCAGGCCGCGCCGTGGCCGCGGATCCAGGACTCGAATCCCGCCTGAGAGCCGAGGATCGAGGCGATTTCGCCTTCACTTGAGCGCTGTGTATTCTTCTCCGTCGTTGCCCCTTTAGCTCAGTCGGCAGAGCGTCTCCATGGTAAGGAGAAGGTCTACGGTTCGATTCCGTAAAGGGGCTCTGGGTTGGAGCATCGTCATAGGATGGCGGAGCCCCTGCCTGGCGGCGGGGTAGCTCAGGTGGTTAGAGCACACGGCTCATAATCGTGGTGTCGCGGGTTCGAGTCCCGCCCCCGCTACCAAAACCCTCGAACGATCAAGCAAACGACGAAGGACTTCCCGTGGCCAGCAAGAGCTCTGACGTTCGCCCCAAGATCACGCTCGCGTGCGTCGATTGCAAGGAGCGGAACTACATCACCAAGAAGAACCGCCGCAACGACCCCGACCGCATCGAGCTGAAGAAGTTCTGTCCGCGCTGTCGCACCCACACCGCGCACCGCGAGACCCGCTGACCTTCTGCTTTCGATGTTGACCCGGCACAACATGTGCCGGGTCGACGTCATTTAGGCTCGCACCCATGCCGGTCGACCAGTCCTTGGTGGGACGCGAGTTCCCCCCCACCCCTGCGGTCGAGGTGACCGCCGACGCCGTGGACGCGTTCGCGCGCGCCCTCGGCGCCTCGTCGACGGGGGCCGCGTGCCCCCGACCTATCCGATCGTGATCGCCTTCGAGGCGATGCAGGCGTTCCTGGCCGCCGAGCAGGTCGACCTCGTCCGGATCGTCCACGGGGAGCAGCGCTTCGCCTACGAGCGCCCGATCCGCGTCGGCGACCGGCTCAGTGCCACCTTGAGCGTCGCGAGCGTCCGACAGATCGGTGGCGCCGACATCATCGGCACCAGAAGCGCCATCCATGACGCCTCCGGCGCCCTGGTCTGTATGGCGAAGGCCACCCTGGTCCACACCGGCGGGCCGGCATGAGGCCCGGCCACGAGTTCGAGGCCCAGACCTATCGCCTCACCCGCGCCGACCTGCTCGCCTATGCCGCCGCGAGCGGTGACCCCAACCCCATCCACCAGGACGAGGACATCGCCCGCAGCGTCGGCCTGCCGGGCGTCATCGCCCACGGAATGCTCACGCTGGGACTCGCGGGCAGGGCCGTGGCGACCTGGACCGACGACGCCGAGGTGGTCGAGCTGGGCTGCAAGTTCACCCACCCGGTCGTGGTGCCCGCCGACACAGGCGTCGACGTCGTCGTGGCGGGCACGGTGAAGTCGGTGACCGACGACCTGGTCATGATCGCGCTCGAGGTGACCTGCGGCGGCGAGAAGGTGCTGACGATGCCCAGGGCCACCGTTCGTCGTGTGACCACCAGTGGCTGAGCGGCTGGCCGACCACACGACCCTGCGGCTGGGTGGACCGGCGCGCGAGTGGGTCCGGGCGACGACCGAGTCCGAGGTCATCGACGCGGTCGCGAGCGCCGACGAGGCCGGCACGCCGGTGCTGGTCCTGGGCGGCGGCTCCAACCTCGTGGTGGCCGACGCCGGTTTCGAGGGTCGCGTGGTCGAGATCGCCACCCGCGGGATCAGCGCCGACGCCGACTCGCCGGACGACCTGGCCTGCCTGGGCGCGGTCACGGTGACGGCCGCGGCAGGGGAGAGCTGGGACGAGCTGGTCGCCACCGCCGTCGAGCGGGGATGGGTCGGCGTCGAGGCGCTCTCCGGCATCCCCGGCAGTGTCGGAGCGACCCCGATCCAGAACGTCGGCGCCTACGGCCAGGACGTCTCCCAGACCATCGCGTCGGTCCGGGTCTGGGACCGGGTGCTCAAGGGTGTGCGCACCTTCGCCGTCGCCGACTGCGGGTTCGGCTATCGCACGAGCCGGTTCAAGGCCGACCCCGGTCGACACGTCGTGCTCGAGGTCAGGTTCCTGCTCAAGCAGGGGACGCTCGGGGCGCCGGTCGAGTACGCCGAGCTCGCGCGCACCCTGGGCATCGAGGTCGCGCAGCGGGCCTCGCTGGACGAGGTGCGGGCTGCCGTGCTGGCGCTCCGGGCAGGCAAGGGCATGGTCCTCGACCCGGCCGACCACGACACGTGGAGCGCAGGATCGTTCTTCACCAACCCGGCGCTGACCCCCGAGCAGGCAGCAGCACTGCCCGAGGAGGCGCCGCGCTGGCCGCAGCCCGACGGGACCGTGAAGTCCAGCGCGGCCTGGCTGATCCAGCAGGCCGGCTTCGACCGGGGCTATCCCGCCGGGGCCAGGGTGTCCCTGTCGACCAAGCACGCCCTGGCCCTCACCAACCGTGGCTCGGCCACCACCGAGGAGCTGCTGGGCCTGGCCCGGGTCGTGCGCGAGGGCGTGGAGCGGGCCTTCGGCATCCGGCTCGAGAACGAGCCGGTGCTCGTCGGCTGCGCGATCTAGCGGGTCAGAACATCGGGTCGGAGGAGGACGAGTAGCCCTCCTGCGGGTCATAGCTCATGTCCGACATGTCGTTGCTGGCTGCGAGGCCCACGGTGATGAGGACGGCGAGACCCAGGGCGATCAGCACCAGTAGCGCGGTGCCGATCATGCCCATGATCCGGCCGGCCTGCGCCTGCTCCCGTCCGGAGTAGCGACCCGGAGCGGCGTCGATCTCCTTGACCGCGCGGCCGCCGACCATCCAGGCGAACGGCGCGAGCAGGATCGGGATGCCGCAGATGAACATGCCGGCCAGGGCTCCGATGCCCAGGAGCATGGCCGTGGTCGCCGACGGGTGCGGGGGTGCGACCTGACCGCCGTACGGCGCCTGCCCGTAGGGGGCCTGGCCATAGGGCTGCTGCCCGTACGGGGCCTGGCCGTAAGGCGGCTGCTGCTGGCCGTACGGGGCCTGGCCGTAGGGCGGCTGCTGCTGGCCGTAGGGGGCCTGGCCATAGGGCGGGTATGGCGACTGCGAGCCCTCGCCCGTGGGCTGGCCCCAGCCCGGCTGGGCCGGCTGGTCCTGCGCATAGGGGTTGGTCGGG
The DNA here is from genome assembly GCF_011300215.1 of Nocardioides piscis. Classification (NCBI taxonomy): domain Bacteria; kingdom Bacillati; phylum Actinomycetota; class Actinomycetes; order Propionibacteriales; family Nocardioidaceae; genus Nocardioides; species Nocardioides piscis. The sequence goes on along the minus strand of NZ_CP049866.1, from coordinate 451,590 downwards.
GTGTCAGGGCCCGACCGCGACGGGTCGGGCTGGCCCTGGGGTTGCTGAGGGTCCTGGGGTTGCTCCGGCTTGGGCCAGTTGGGGTCGTAGGGGTTGCTCGGCGGCTCGGCAGGTGGCGTCACGCGGGCATCATCGCAGGTCCTGCGGCGAGCCACGCGTCGATGTCGGCCATCGCCCGCGCGACCACCTCCGCGGGCGCCCGCGAGGCGACGAACGAGCTGCGCGCCAGTCCTGCCAGCGTGGCGTCGTCGAGGTCGTGCGCGGCCCTCATCGTGGCGTACTGCCCGGCGAGTCGGGAGCCGAACAGCAGCGGGTCGTCGGCGCCGAGGGCGATGGTCGCCCCGGCCTCGATGAGCTCGGGCAGCGGGACGGAGGTGAGGTCGGAATACACGCCGAGTGCGACGTTGGAGACGGGGCAGACCTCCAGCGCCACACCTGCCTCGACGATGCGCGCCAACAGCTCAGGGTCCTCGGCCGCGCGCACCCCGTGGCCGAGCCGGTCGGCACGGAGCTGGGTGAGGCACGTCGCGACGTGCTCGGGACCGCGCAGCTCGCCGCCGTGCGGGGCGAGCAGCAGGCCCGCTCGTTCGGCGATCGCGAAGGCGGGGGCGAAGTCGGCGGTGCGACCGCGGCGCTCGTCGTTGGAGAGCCCGAAGCCGATCACCCCCCGATCGGCATACTGCGCCGCCAGTCGCGCCAGGGTGCGCGCATCCAGCGGATGTCGGGTCCGGTTGGCGGCGATGACGACCGCGATGCCGAGCCCGGTGCGGTCGGCGGCGTCGCGGACGCAGTCCAGGACGAGGTCGGTGAAGGCGGTGATGCCACCGAAGCGCCCCGCATAGCCACTGGGGTCGACCTGGATCTCGAGCCAACGGCCGCCGTCGGCCACGTCGTCCTGCGCGGCCTCGAGCACCAGTCGACGTACGTCGTCGTGGGTGCGGAGCACCGACCGGGCCACGTCATAGAGGCGCTGGAACCGGAACCAGCCCTTCTCGTCGGCGGCCGAGAGCTGCGGGGGCCAGTCCTCCGCGAGGCCGTCCGGGAGGACGATGCCGTCGCGCGCCGCCAGCTCGAGCAGGGTCTCGTGGCGCATCGAGCCGGTGAAGTGCAGGTGGAGATGGGCCTTGGGCAGAGTTCGCACGTCCCGGTGGCCCATGTCGTGCATCGTAGGCACCTCGTCTTCCGTGCCGCGCCCGACTGCCGGTTCGACGTCCTCGGGGCCTGCCCCGTATGCTTCGGGTTTGGTGGTTCGCGCCATTTGCTTCGTGCTGCCCGTCCGCGGGTCGCACACGCGGCGTGGTCACCGAAGGGCACTAGCTCAACTGGCAGAGCATCGGTCTCCAAAACCGAAGGTTGGGGGTTCAAGTCCCTCGTGCCCTGCAAGAACCGCAACACCCCTGAGGCAATCCAGCAGACAACCAGCCAGCAGACAACAAGGAGAAGGTGGCCGACGTGTCGGACTCCAGTGCAGTCCACGAGTCACGCGAGGACTCGCGGCGTGACGACGGCAAGCGCACCGGCCCCGCCACCTTCTACCGCCAGGTCGTGGCCGAGCTCCGCAAGGTCGTGTGGCCCACGCAGGAGCAGCTGGTCACCTACTTCCTGGTGGTGATGGTCTTCGTCCTCGCGATGATGGCGTTCGTCGCAGTCCTCGACGTGGCGTTCGGCAAGCTCGTGTTCGCCCTGTTCGCCGGCGACACCGCCCAGTGATCGGGTCCCCTTCCTGACCTGCGCACCACCAGTCCACCGACCGGTCAGACCGGTCGCACCCAGCAGAGACAAGTTCGGAGCATCACGTGTCGGATCAGTACGACTCCTCGGATGAGAACGAGGCCCTCGAGGTCACCGAGTCCCCCGAAGCGCCCCTGGCCCCAGAGGCCGGCGACGGCGCCGAGGCGACCCAGGACGAGTCCGTGACGGCCGAGGACGTGACCGCCGAGGACGAGACCGCCGAGGACGAGACCGCGGAGGAGCCGGCTGCCGACGACCCGCTGGAGGCGTTCCGGCGCGAGCTGTGGGCCAAGCCCGGTGAGTGGTACGTCGTGCACACCTACTCCGGCATGGAGAAGCGGGTCAAGCAGAACCTCGAGAACCGCATCATCTCGTTGAACATGGAGGACTACATCCACGAGATCGTGGTCCCCACCGAAGAGGTCGCCGAGATCAAGAACGGTCAGCGCAAGATGGTCACGCGCACCGTTCTCCCGGGCTACGTCCTGGTCCGGATGGACCTCACCGACGAGTCCTGGTCCGCCGTACGCCACACGCCTTCTGTGACCGGCTTCGTCGGCCACAGCCACGAGCCCGTCCCGCTCAGCATGTCCGAGGTCGAGGACATGCTCGCCCCGGCCGTCGTCGCGGTGGCCGAGGCCGAGGCCGCTGCTGCTGCGGGGGACACCTCGGGCAACGCGCCCGGCGTCAAGAAGCCGGTCGAGGTGGCCGACTTCGACGTCTCCGACTCCGTGATGGTGGTCGACGGACCGTTCGCCACGCTCCACGCGACGATCACCGAGATCAACGCGGAGTCCCAGAGGGTCAAGGCCCTCGTCGAGATCTTCGGCCGGGAGACCCCGGTCGAGCTGAGCTTCAGCCAGATCCAGAAGGTCTGAGGCTCACAGCACCACCAGGTAGTAGTGGCAGGGGGTGTCGCCCCCGTCATGACCACACGAGAGAGAGAACGAAATGCCTCCCAAGAAGAAGATCGCTGCGCTCGTCAAGGTGCAGCTGCAGGCCGGGTCAGCTACTCCGGCTCCGCCGGTCGGTACCGCCCTCGGTCCCCACGGCGTCAACATCATGGACTTCTGCAAGGCCTACAACGCGCAGACCGAGTCGATGCGCGGCAACGTGATCCCCGTCGAGATCACGATCTATGAGGACCGGTCCTTCACCTTCATCACGAAGACGCCGCCTGCGGCGGAGCTGATCAAGAAGGCCGCCGGTCTGAAGAAGGGCTCGGGCGTCCCGCACAAGGAGAAGGTCGGCAAGCTGACCAAGGACCAGGTGCGCGAGATCGCGACGACCAAGCTGCCCGACCTCAACGCCAACGACATCGACGCCGCGATGAAGATCGTCGAGGGCACCGCCCGATCCATGGGCGTCACCACCGACTGAGTCTCGCATCCGGCGAGCAACACCCGTGGCAGAGCCGCGCTGGCTCATTCACGACCACACTCTTCAGACACAAAGGGGACTTCCCATGCAGCGCAGCAAGACCTACCGCGCGGCGGCCGAGACGTTCAACCAGGACGAGCTCTACGCCCCGCTGACCGCCATCAAGATCGCCAAGGGCGGCTCGAAGAAGAAGTTCGACGAGACCGTTGACGTCGTCATGCGACTCGGCGTCGACCCGCGCAAGGCCGACCAGATGGTCCGTGGCACCGTCAACCTCCCGCACGGCACCGGCAAGACCGCCCGCGTGCTCGTGTTCGCCAACGCCGAGAAGGCCGATGCTGCCCGCGAGGCCGGCGCCGACTTCGTCGGTGGCGACGAGCTGATCGAGAAGGTCAACGGAGGCTGGCTCGACTTCGACGCCGTCGTCGCGACCCCCGACATGATGGGCAAGGTCGGCCGGCTCGGTCGCGTCCTCGGCCCGCGCTCGCTCATGCCCAACCCGAAGACGGGCACGGTGACGCCCGACGTGGCCAAGGCCGTGGCCGACATCAAGGGCGGTAAGATCGAGTTCCGCGTCGACCGGCACTCCAACCTGCACTTCATCATCGGCAAGGCCTCCTTCTCCGAGACCCAGCTCGCGGAGAACTACGCCGCCGCCCTCGAGGAGGTGCTGCGTCTCAAGCCGTCCAGCTCCAAGGGCCGCTACATCAAGAAGGTCACCGTCTCCACGACGATGGGCCCCGGCGTCCAGGTCGACCCCAACCGCACCAAGAACGTCGCGTCCGAGGACGAGTCGCAGGGCTGAACCAGCCCGCGTCCACGCCCGGTCACCGTTCGCGGTGACCGGGCGTGTCCCATTTGCTGCGCGTGTGCCAGTCCCCGGTCAGCCTGTGGCGGGTTTCACGCCAGGTGGCACAGTGGGCATGCGTTTGTCCGCAGCTGCCCGGGGTATGCCGAGGTGCAGTCCCCCACGTGAAGGAGCCACCATGGCCCGCCCGTCCTTGGCCCGCCGTCTCGGCGCAGCCACCCTGTTCACCACGTTGGCCCTCTCGGTCGCTGCCTGCGGCGGCGACGACGGCTCGGCCACCGACGCGGGCTCCAGCGCCAGCGAGGAGTCCGAGCAGCCGGAGTCCGAGGAGTCGGCGGAGTCGGAGGGGTCCTCCGGTGAGGTTCCCGAGCTGTCGGCAGAAGAGTTCTATCCCGCCGTCATGGGGGCCCTCGAGGACGCCGAGACCTTCGCCTTCTCGACCACCACGACCGGCGCCGGCGCCGAGAACGCGGTGTCCGGGGTGATGCGCTGGGCCGAGGACGGACTGGAGATGAAGGCCTCGAGCACCGGCGCGCAGGCCTTCGACATGATCGTGAGCGACAAGGTCATGTACATCGAGAGCTCCCTGGTGGGTTCGCCCGACGGGAAGAAGTGGATCAAGGTCGACCTCAGCGACCCCAACAGCCTGTTCGGCCAGCTCGGCAAGACGCTCGACCCGACCACGATGTTCAAGGCCATGTCGAGCCCCAAGGAGCTCGAGGTGCTGGGCTCGGAGGAGATCGCCGGCGTCGAGACCAACCAGTATCGCGTCGTGATGGACACCGCCGAGTTCACCAAGGCGCTGGACATGCCCCAGGAGATGCTGGGGTCGATGCCCGACGAGATCGCCACGTTGATGTGGGTCGACGCCGACAACCGGCCGCACAAGTTCACCCAGGAGATCGAGATCCCCGGGCCTGGAGGCAAGCCGGTTGCGACCAGGGTGGAGGGCACCTACTCCGACTTCGGAGTCGACGTGGACATCGAGGTGCCCCCGGCATCCGAGGTCGGCACCATGCCCGGCATGAGCTGACGCTCCCGCAGAGCTGACGCACGAGCGGTCGGTCCCGCCAGGGGCCGACCGCTCGTGGTCTGCCGAGGCCGGCGATTTGTCCGCACCAGCGCTCCTGCGTAGTCTTGCGCTCGAAACCAGAGACCGCCGGTTGTCGACGGGCATCAGCCCCGAGATCGAAGGTTCCGCCTCACAGCGGACGTCCAGCGCAGGTGGGAGCAAGACTCGCACACATGTGAGTCCACGCCCCGAGCCTGTGCTCGGGGCGTTCGTCGTCTGACGGGGCCGACGCCGGGGGTCGACATCCGGAAGGAGACCCATGGCGCGGCCAGAAAAGACTGCTGCCGTTGCGGAGATCGTTGAGTCGTTCAACGAGGCCGCCGGTGCTGTGCTGACCGAATACCGCGGGCTCACCGTGAAGCAGCTGCAGGACCTGCGGCGCTCACTCGGCGAGAACGCCAACTACGCCGTGGTCAAGAACACGCTTGCCAAGATTGCTGCCACCGAGGTGGGAATCGAAGGCTTCGATGACCTGCTCACCGGCCCCACGGCCATCGCCTTCATCAATGGAGACGTGGTCGAGGCAGCCAAGGGTCTGCGTGACTTTGCCAAGGCAAACCCCGCTCTTGTCATCAAGGGCGGTGTCCTGGACGGCAAGTCCCTCGACGCTGCAGAGGTCGCCAAGCTGGCCGACCTCGAGTCGCGTGAGGTGCTGCTGGGCAAGCTCGCGGGCGGCATGCTCGCCTCGCTGTCCCAGGCCGTCTACCTCCTCAACGCCCCGCTCGCCCAGGTCGCCCGGCTCGCCGGCGCCCTGGAGACGAAGGCGACCGAGGACCCCTCGATCCTCGCAGGTGGTGCCGGCACGCCGGCCGCTGCCGAGGAGACCCCGGCTGCCGAGGAAGCCGCCCCCGCCGAGGAGCCCGAGGCCGCTGCGGATGCAGCTGCCGAGGCCACCGAGGTCGAGGCGACCGACGAGGCGACCGAGTCCACCGAAGCCTGACCGGGCCGACGTACACCACCTGAAACCCACCCTTATTCACACGGCCGGGGAACACGAACCGGTCACCCAACGGAAGGAAACGCCACCATGGCGAAGCTCACCACCGACGAGTTGCTCGACGCGTTCAAGGAAATGACCCTCATCGAGCTCTCCGAGTTCGTCAAGCAGTTCGAGGAGACCTTCGGCGTCACCGCTGCCGCTCCCGTCGCCGTCGCCGCCGCTCCGGCTGCCGGTGGCGCCGGTGCTGGCGAGGAGGCCGCTGCGCAGGACGAGTTCGACGTCGTGCTCGAGGCCGCTGGCGACAAGAAGATCAACGTCATCAAGGAGGTGCGCGCCCTCACCAGCCTCGGCCTGAAGGAGGCGAAGGACCTCGTTGAGGCCGCCCCCAAGCCGATCCTGGAGAAGGTCGACAAGGCTGCCGCTGACAAGGCGAAGGAGGCCCTCGAGGCCGCCGGCGCCACCGTCACCGTCAAGTGACCTGATCGGCTCACGCCGATCCTCGCCGGAGGGCGACCACCCGAGAGGGTGGTCGCCCTTCGTGCATTTCGCGCCTGCTCGCTCCCTTCTGGTCAAGCGTGTTCATTTCGTTTCGCGATCCAGACGAGACGTAGACCACGTTCGGGCGTAACCTCACCGCCAGTGAACAGTTGATACCGAGGAGTAACGCTGGCACTCGAACGCGAATGGGGAGCGCGTCGGTTGCGGCGGAGCCGTGCGGGTCCGATAGAGCACAAGGGAGATTGCGTCATGGGCGTGGAGATCAAGGTCGATGGCCTCACCAAGTCTTTCGGCAAACAGGTGATCTGGCGCGACGTGACGCTCACGATCCCGGCCGGCGAGGTGTCGGTCATGCTCGGCCCCTCGGGCACGGGCAAGTCGGTCTTCCTCAAGAGCCTGATCGGGCTGATCAAGCCGGAGCAGGGTTCGATCCTGATCGAGGGCACGGACATCGCCAGCTGCCCCGAGCGTGAGCTCTACGAGATCCGCAAGCTCTTCGGCGTGCTGTTCCAGGACGGCGCGATGTTCGGCTCGATGAACCTCTTCGACAACGTCGCCTTCCCCCTGCGCGAGCACACGAAGAAGTCCGAGAGCGAAGTGCGCAACATCGTCATGGAGAAGATGGACCTCGTCGGCCTGGTCGGAGCCGAGGACAAGCTGCCGGGCGAGATCTCCGGCGGCATGCGCAAGCGCGCCGGCCTGGCCCGTGCGCTCGTGCTGGACCCCGAGATCCTCCTGATCGACGAGCCCGACTCCGGCCTCGACCCGGTCCGCACGTCCTTCATCAACCAGCTGTTCATCGACCTCAACGCCCAGATCGACGCGACGTTCCTCATCGTCACCCACGACATCAACAGCACCCGGACCGTGCCCGACAACATCGGACTGCTCTACCACAAGCACCTCGCCATGTTCGGTCCCCGCGAGATGCTTCTCAGCTCCGAGGAGCCGGTCGTGCGCCAGTTCCTCAACGCCCAGACCGTCGGCCCCATCGGCATGTCCGAGGAGAAGGACGCCGACGAGCTCGAGGCCGAGAAGGACCTCGAGATGCCGCCGCTTCCTCCGATCCCGCTCCAGCTCGAGCCCTCCAGCGGCATCCCCCGCCGCCACCAGCGCCCGCCGGGGGAGTGGTGCAAGGAGAACGGCGTGACGCCGCCTCCCGGCTCCTTCGAGAGCACGACTGCCGGCGCGATCGGAGCCTGATCCGACCGTGGCCTCCCTGACCGCTTCCCGGGCGCTCGCCCCGATCGGGACCGCAGGCAAGCTCTTTGCCTTCGCTCTCGACGTCGGACGCGCGCTGTTCCGACGACCGTTCCAGCTGCGCGAGTTCCTGCAGCAGGCCTGGTTCATCGCCTCGGTGACGATCGTCCCCACGGCGCTGGTGGCCATCCCCTTCGGAGCGGTCATCGCTCTTCAGGTGGGTGGGCTAATCAAGCAGTTCGGCGCCCAGTCGTTCACCGGCTCCGCATCGGTGCTGGCCGTGATCCAACAGGCAGCCCCCATCGGCACGGCCCTGCTGATCGCGGGGGCCGGCGGCTCGGCCATCGCGGCCGACCTCGGAGCCCGCAAGATCCGCGAAGAGCTCGACGCGATGATGGTGCTGGGCATCGACCCGATCCAGCGACTCGTCGTACCCCGTGTCCTGGCCTGCATGCTCGTGGCGTTCTTCCTCAACGGCATGGTCAGCGTCGTCGGGGTGGCGGGCGGATACGTCTTCAACGTGATCCTGCAGGACGGCACCCCGGGCGCCTACATCGCGAGCTTCACGGCCCTGGCCCAGCTGCCCGACCTCTACATCGGGCTGCTCAAGGCGATCATCTTCGGCCTGATCGCCGCCATCGTGGCGTCCTACAAGGGGATGAACGCCAACGGCGGCCCGAAGGGCGTCGGCGACGCGGTCAACGAGTCGGTCGTGATCACGTTCCTGCTGCTGTTCGTCGTCAACTTCGTCCTGAGCATGATCTACCTCCAGGTAGTTCCCCCGAAGACGGGTTGAGGACATGGCCAACCTGAAGAGCATCTACCAGAAGCCCCTGGGCACCCTCGACGAGCTGGGCGGCCAGCTGGCCTTCCACCTGGGCGTCCTGCGAGCGATCCCGCGCTCGGTCACCCACTACCCCAAGGAGATCCTGCGGATCCTGGCCGAGGTCACCCTCGGGTCCGGGGCCCTGGCGGTCATCGGCGGGACGGTCGGCGTCATCCTCGGGATGACCTTCTTCACCGGCGCGCAGGTGGGCCTGTCGGGCTATGCCGCCCTCAACCAGCTCGGGACCGCTGCGTTCGCCGGCTTCGTGTCGGCCTACTTCAACACCCGCGAGATCGCGCCGCTGGTGGCCGGCATCGCCCTCGCCGCCACCGTGGGTTGCGGCTTCACCGCGCAGCTCGGAGCGATGCGGATCTCGGAGGAGATCGACGCCCTCGAGGTGATGGCGATCCCGTCGATGCCGTTCCTGGTGGCGACCCGGGTCGTCGGCGGCCTGATCGCGATCATCCCCCTCTACGTCGTGGGGCTGTTGTCGTCGTACTTCGCCAGCCGGCTCGTGGTGACCACGGTCTATGGCCAGTCCACCGGCACCTACGACCACTACTTCAACGCGTTCCTGCCACCGGGTGACGTCCTGTGGTCCTTCGGCAAGGTGCTGGTCTTCGCCGTCACGGTGATCCTGATCCACTGCTACCACGGCTTCACCGCCTCCGGCGGGCCTGCAGGTGTGGGAGTGGCGGTCGGACGCGCAGTCCGGACGAGCATCGTGGCGATCAACGTGATCGACCTGTTCCTCTCGATGGCGATCTGGGGCACCAACGCCACTGTCCGATTGGCGGGGTGAGGCAATGAATCCGCTGGCCAACCACAAGGTGCTCGGAGTCGTCTTCCTCGCTCTCCTCCTGGGGAGCGTCTGGGTCTCCTACGGCGTCTTCACCAAGAAGTTCACCGACTACGACGAGGTCGAGCTGAAGACCTCGAACATCGGTCTCCAGCTGCCCATGCGCGCAGACGTGAAGATCCGCGGCGTCCAGGTCGGCGAGGTGATCGAGATCGACTCCGAGGCCGACGGCGCCACGGTGACGCTGGGGCTCTATCCCGACATGCGCGAGACGGTCCCGGCCAACGTCACGGGCTCCATCGTCCCCAAGACCCTCTTCGGCGAGAAGTACGTCTCCCTGATCGTGCCCGACGAGCCGTCCCCCGACCCGATCAAGATCAACGACGTGATCGACCGCACCGATGTGTCCACCGAGGTCGAGCAGGTCCTCAATGACCTCTACCCGCTCCTGGTGGCGGTGCAGCCGGCGGAGATCAACATGACGCTCAACGCGATCGCCACCGCACTCGAAGGTCGCGGCGACCAGCTGGGCAACAACCTCGAGACCGTCGACAGCTATCTCAAGCGGTTCAATCCCGAGATCCCGGCCCTGGTGGAAGACCTGCGCCTGACCGGTCAGGTCTCCGACATCTATGCCGACGTGCTGCCCGAGGTCGCCACGATCCTGCGCAACACCATCACCACTACGCAGACCCTCGAGGGCCGCGAGGACAAGCTGAACGCGCTCTACACCGACGTCGGCGCCTTCTCGGCGACCGCGGACCGTTTCCTGACCGACAACGGAGACAACATGATCAGGCTCGGCGAGGTGAGCCAGCAGCAGCTCGAGGTGTTCGCTCGCTACTCCCCGCAGTACCCCTGCCTGCTCGGCGGCATCGTCAACGCCGGCGCCCTGCAGGCAGAGGCATTCCGAGGCTTCACCCTGCACATCGTCCTGGAGACCCTGCCGACGCAGCCGCGCGGTTATGGGCCCCAGGACCGTCCGACCTTCGGCGACAAGAGCGGCCCGACCTGCGGTCGGCTGCCCAACCCGCCCTGGAGCCAGGAGAACCCGGTGACCCGCCAGCCCAACTTCGTCGACGGCGTCGACGAGCCGACCGGCAAGGGCACGTCCCGCGCCGCCACGGGCTGGGACCGGGGCGCTGGCTACCCCGGCAGTCGCGCCGAGTCGGCGTTCATGAAGGGGCTGCTCGGCCCGGCCATCGGTACGACCTCGGAGGACGTGCCCGACCTGGGCGTGCTCCTCGTCGCCCCCATGGCCCGCGGAGCAACTGTCAGCATCGGGGAGGAGGACTGATGCCACGCGCAGGACTGGACAAGAAGACGAGCGCGGACCTCGTCCGTCTCCTCATCTTCATCGTCGTCACCTCGATGGCCACTGCTGTGCTCGTCGTCCTCGTCGGCAACCTCAACTTCGCCTCGACCCGTGACTACAAGGCCGTCTTCACCGAGGCCACCGGGCTCGTGAAGGGCGACGACATCCGCGTCGCCGGCGTCAAGGTCGGGACCGTCAAGGACGTCGAGATCACCGAGCGGACCCGGGCTCTGGTCAGCTTCACCGTGGCTGACGCCACCCAGGTCAACGGCGGCACCTTCGCGAGGATCAAGTATCGCAACCTCGTCGGACAGCGCTACATCTCGCTCACCCAGGACGTCGGCGACTCCGGTCGGTTGCCCGAGGGCGCGACGATCCCTGTCGACCGCACCCAGCCGGCGCTGGACCTGACCGTGCTGTTCAACGGGTTCAAGCCGCTGTTCCGGGCGTTGTCGCCCGCCGACATCAACAAGCTCTCCTACGAGCTCATCCAGGTCTTCCAGGGCGAGGGCGGCACCCTCGAAGGACTCCTCGCGAGCACGGCCTCGGTCACCGACACCCTGGCGGACCGCGACCAGCTCATCGGCGACCTGATCGAGAACCTCAACCAGGTGCTGGTGCACATCGGCGACCGCGACGAGCAGCTGTCGCGCCTGATCAGCTCGTTCCGGCAGCTCATCGGTGGCCTCAAGGACGACCGCCAGGCGATCCTCGGATCCCTCGAGGGCATCTCCGACCTGTCGGTGGAGACCGCGAGCCTCCTCCAGGGGATTCGCCGGCCGTTCGTGCAGGACATCAAGCAGCTGCGAGCGGTCGCGGGCAACATCGACAAGAACAAGGCCGAGCTCGACCGCGCGCTGCAGGTGCTGCCGATCAAGCTGGAGAAGGTGGGTCGTACGGCGATCTACGGCTCTTGGTTCAACTTCTATCTGTGCGAGTTCCAGGGACGCGTCAAGCTCCCGGGCGGAGTCAACGTGCCAGTGAGCTACCAGACCGGTTCTGACAGGTGTGATCTCGGATGAGCACCTCGTTCCGCGACCGCAACCCGGTCATCATCGGCGCGATCAGCCTCGCCATGATCGCGGCGTCACTCGTGCTGGCCTTCCGGGCCGACGACCTGCCGCTGATCGGCGGCGGTGACACCTACTACGCCGCCTTCGCCGAGTCAGGAGGCCTCAAGCCCGACGACGAGGTCCGGATCGCCGGCGTCCGGGTCGGCAAGGTGGACTCCGTCGAGCTCGAGGGAGACCACGTGAAGGTGGCCTTCAAGGTCGACTCGGGCGAGGCATTCGGTCCGGACACCAACGCGGCGATCAAGGTCAAGACGCTGCTCGGGGCGATGTATCTCTCGCTCGAGCCGGCCGGTCCCGGGCAGATGAAGGAGGAGGCGACCATCCCTGTCGAGCGGACGTCGTCGCCGTACGACGTCGTCGAGGCCTTCGAGGGCCTGGCCTCGACGACCGAGCAGATCGACACCGATCAGCTGGCGGAGGCCATGACCACCATGGCCGACCTGACCCGCAACACCCCGGACGAGTTCAGGGCAGCCCTCGACGGCGTGACCCGACTGTCGGCCAACGTCGCGGCTCGCGACGCCGAGATCAACACGCTGCTGGTCAACCTCGAGAAGGTCTCACGCGTGCTCGACGAGCGCGACCAGGACATCATCGCCCTGATGCGCGACGCCGACATCCTCTTCCGCGCGCTGGTGAGCCGGCGCGAGGCGATCCATGACCTGCTCGTCTCGACGTCGACGCTCTCACAAGAGCTGACGCTGCTGGTCCGCCAGAGCCGCGCCGACCTCAAGCCCGCACTCACCCACCTGGAGAGCGTCGTCAACGTGCTGAACAAGAACGAGGACAATCTCGACAACAGCCTGCGCCTGATGGCGCCCTTCTACACGGTCTTCGCCAACACCCTGGGCAACGGGCCGTGGTTCGACACCTACATCTACAACATGCCTCCGGCACCCCAGGTGGGATGACATGGCTCTCAACAGACTGATGCTGGTCCCGCTCGTGGTGCTCGCCCTGGTGGCTGCCGCAGTGCTGACCCTCCTCGGTGGCGACGACCAGAAGCGGCTCGTCGCCCACTTCCCTCGGACCATCTCGATCTACGAGGGGAGCGAGGTGCGCGTCCTGGGGGTCCCCGTGGGCACGGTCGACAAGGTCACCCCCTCCGGCACCGACGTCGAGGTGACGATGTCCTACGACGCAGAGGTGAAGGTCCCCTCCGATGCCAAGGCTGTCATCGTGGCGCCCTCCATCGTGGGTGACCGGTTCATCCAGCTCACCCCCGTGTTCCGGGACGGTGACGAGGTGATCTCCGACAACACCGAGCTCGACGTCCAGCAGACGGCGGTGCCGATCGAGCTCGACCAGATCTACGAGAGCCTCGACACCCTCAACGTCGCCCTCGGCCCGAGGGGTGCGAACAAGTCGGGCGCGCTGTCGGACCTGTTGGCGGTCTCGGCCGACAACTTCGACGGGCAGGGCGCCAACTTCAACGCCACGATCAAGAACTTCGCGCGGCTCACCGACACGTTGGCCGACAACAAGGAGGAGCTGTTCGGCAGCACCGAACAGCTCGGGAAGTTCATCGAGACCCTGGCGCAGAACGACCAGACCGTCCGAAGCTTCAACCAGTCGATGGCTGACGTCTCGGGCCTGCTCAGGGGAGAGAAGGAGGAGCTGGCCGCCGCGCTCAAGAACCTGTCGACGGCAATGACCGAGGTCTCGTCGTTCGTCGCCGAGAACCGCGAGCTCCTGGGCCGCAACATCTCGGGCCTCAACCGGGTCTCCAAGGTGCTGGTCAAGCAGCGCGCAGCGCTCGACAAGGTCCTCCAGGTCGGGCCGCTTGCGCTCAACAACCTCGCCCTGACCTACAACCCCCAGGCCGGCACCCTCGACACCCGGTCCAACATGGGTCGGATCGGCGACGAGCTCAAGTCTGATCCGGCCCTGTTCCTGTGCGGCTTCACCAACCAGGTCAAGGGCTCCGGGAAGGTCTGCGACACGATCAAGCAGATCCTGCCCCGTAGTGGTGCCCTGTCAGACCGCAAGGGGACCAGCACCATGCCGTCCGCAGCGCACCTCAAGTTCGATCCGAGCCTCGGTGGCCTCGTGGAGGTGTCTCGATGAAGCGCACGTTCAAGACCCTGCTGCCCGTCGTCCTCTCGGCTGTGTTCCTGACCGGTTGCGACTTCGACATCTACAAGCTGCCGCTGCCCGGCGGCCCGGACGCGGGTGAGAACCCGATGACGATCAAGGTGCAGTTCGCCGACGTGCTCGACCTGGTCCCCAAGTCGACCGTGAAGATCAACGACGTCAGCGTCGGCACCGTCGACGCGGTGTCCCTCGACGGCTACACCGCCGAGGTGACGCTGCTTCTGCAGGAGGACGTCGAGCTGCCGGACAACGCACTGGCCGAGATCCGGCAGACCAGCCTCCTGGGCGAGAAGTTCGTCTCCTTGAAGCCTCCGGAGGAGGGTGCGAGCACCAACCTGCTGGAGGACGGCGACCGGATCCCCCTGGAGCGCAGCGGTCGGAACCCCGAGGTCGAGGAAGTGCTGGGCGCGCTCAGCCTCCTGCTCAACGGCGGCGGTGTCGGCCAGCTCCAGACGATCACCCGCGAGCTCAACCTCGCTCTCGAGGGGCGCGAGGGCGCAGCGCGCTCGGTGTTGCGTCAGATCGCGTCGTTCATGGGCCAGCTCGACGAGAACAAGGCCGAGATCGTCACGGCGATCGAGAAGCTCAACCGGCTGGCGATCTCCATCCGCGCAGAACAGCCCACCATCGACGCCACGTTGGAGGAGCTGCCGAGCGCGCTCGACTCCATCGACCGCCAGACCGATGACCTGGTCAAGATGCTCGAGGCACTCGACGAGCTGAGCAACGTCGGCGTCGAGGTGATCCAGGCGTCCAAGGCCTCGACCATCAAGTCACTCGAGCTGCTCAACCCGGTGCTGACCCAGCTGGCTGCCTCGGGTGACAACTTCACCAAGGCCTTCCACGTCTTCCTCACCTATCCGTTCGTCGACGAGGTCGTCGGACGCGACCCACAGGTGGCTCGCAACCTGCACATGGGCGACTTCACCAACCTGTCCATCACCCTCGAGGTCGATCTCACCGACGGTGGACGTCCGCCGACGCTCCCGACCAACCTGCCGACGCAGATCGACCCGACGGTGATCATCAACGACGTGCTCGCCTGCATCAGGAGCGGCGACATCAACAGCCCTGCCTGCCAGAGAGTGCTGCAGACGCCCAACGGCATCCTCCAGATCAAGGAGGAGTGCAAGCGCGACGCCAACAAGGACAAGGACATCTGCCGCCAGCTCAACCAGATCCCCAACGAGCCGGTCCCCACGCAGCTGCCGAGCGTGCCCGTCCCGACCTCGGTGCCGACGACGCTCCCGACGTTGCTACGCCCCGAGGCGGCTCCACGCGCAGGAGCCTGGTCCCGCCCAGCCCCTCGTGGTGGCCCCACCTACGGTGAGCTGATGGACGTCTACGACGCCCACCTCGTCAGCCTGCTCGTCCCCGGGATGGTGCTCTAGATGATCACTCGTCGAACCAAGGTCCAGCTCCTGATCTTCGCGATCATCACGCTCGTGGGTGTGAGCTTCGTCGGAGCCCGCTACGCCCGCCTGGACCGGGTGATCATCGATGACGCCTACACCGTGGTCGCTCACTTCGCCGACTCCGGCGGTGCCTTCGCCGGTGCCGAGGTGTCCTACCGGGGAGTGCGGGTCGGGCAGGTCTCCGAGATGGTCCTGACCGACGAGGGCGTCGACATCCACCTCGACATCGACAACGAGCACGACCGGATCCCGGCAGACGCTCTCGCCGTGGTCGGCAACAGGTCGGCCGTGGGTGAGCAGTACGTCGAGCTGCAGCCCCAGAGCGACGAGAAGCCATACCTCGAGGACAAGTCGGAGATCGACACCGACAACACCAGCACCCCCATCCAGACCGACACGCTCCTGACACACATGTCCGAGACCGTGAGCAGCGTGGACGTGGACGACCTCCAGACGGTCACAACCGAGTTCGGCGCTGCCTTCGGTGGCGCCGGCAACGACCTGCAGACGATCATCGACTCGGGCAACGAGTTCCTCGGAGCTGCCGACGCCAACTTCGAGATCACCACCAAGCTGATCCGGGACTCCAACGTCGTGCTGCGCGGCCAGATCGCCTCCGAGAGCTCCCTGCGGTCCTTCGCCCGCGACCTCAGCGTGTTCTCGACCAGCATGGTGCGCTCCGACAAGGACCTGCGGGCCGTCATCGACAACGGCAGCGCAACGGCCAACCAGCTGCGACGCTTCCTCGAGGACAACGAGGTCGACCTCGGCTCCCTGATCAACAACCTCGTCACGACCGGCGAGGTCGTGGTGGCCAGGCTCGACGGCGTCGAGCAGATCCTCGTGCTCTATCCGCACGTCGTCGAGGGTGGGTTCACGGTGGTCGCCAAGACACCGTCGACCGGCAACTTCGACGCTCACTTCGGCCTGATAACCAACGAGAACCCGCACGTGTGCAGCGGGGGCTACGAGAGCACCGACCGCCGCTCCCCGCTCGACGGGTCCAACCGGCCGATGAACATGTCGGCAGGCTGCACCGAGCCCGCCGCGAAGTCCAACGCCCGGGGGTCCCAGCACGCACCGCGTGCGGCCGCCCCCTACGCTGACCCGATCGCCGCCTACGATCCCACCACCGGCAAGCTCACCTGGGGCGAGCAGGAGAGCAAGCGACTGCAGTCACCCGGACAGGCAGCGCCCCGCACCCTTGGAGAGGAGTCGTGGAAGTGGTTGTTCCTCCAGCCCCTGCTGACCCGGGACTGACCACGCCCCCGACCACCGACACCCCCGCGCGGCCACTGTTCCGGCTGGTGCTTGCGGTCGTCCTGCTGGCGGTGATCCTTGCGGCCACGGCGACGGCGGCCTATGTCTGGAGCGCCCGTCCGAGCACCGAGGGTGGCGAGACACAGGCCGCCCGTGAGGACGTGATGTCACAGACCGAGCAGTTCATGCTGCGCATGGGCACCTACGGTCCCGACCTGCTCGACGAGGCCAACGCCATGCCCGAATACCGCGAACGCGTCAAGGAAGTCATCACGCCCAAGTTCGCGGCGTCCTTCGACGAGCAGGCCGGCGCCGCCGAGCAGTTGGTGGCTCAGGCGGGGGTCGCACGAGTCCCTGACGTCTTCTCGACCGGGGTGGCCAGCATCGATGCCGACTCGGCGAGCACCCTGGTCGCGGGCTCCTTCAGCGACTCCTACACCGTCAAGGGCAAGAAGATCGAGCAGGAACCGATCCCGTTCCGTCTCCAGGTCAAGCTGGTGAAGGTCGACGGCGAGTGGCTGGTCGACGACTTCGACCCGGTGAGCTCCGACGGCAGCGCCCCCGAACCCGGCCTGCCGGCCCCCTCGGAACCGACCGATCAGGGGAGCGGTCAGTGACGCCGAGCTGGTACGACATCCTCGACATCGAACCCTCGGCCTCCCCCGAGGAGGTCCGGGCTGCCTGGCGTGCGGGCATCGCCGATCTCGAGCCCGGTTCGCGCCGGTTCCAGACCCTCAACCAGGCCGCGGAGGTGCTACTCGACGAGCAGAGGCGATCGGCGTACGACGCCGAGCTCGCCGCAGGCGCGCCGACCCTGACCCCGCGTGCGCCTGACCGTGAGCAGGGCCCTGTCGTCCGCGAGGTCTCCAAGGACGAGGCAAGGGAGAGCCGTCGGGCCTCGAAGGCGCTGGCGCGCGAACGACGCGGGGAGGAGAAGGCAGCACGCACGAGTGGCGCGACCGCCCAGGGCTCCGTGGCGACGCGCAGCGTCCCGGGCTGGCTCCTGGGCCTCCTCGGTGTGTTGGCGGCGGCGTCCGTCGCCCTGGCGGTCTGGATCGCGCAGGCGGCCGATGCCCAGGCCGATGCCCGGGAGGCGGCCTCGCAGGCCCAGGCCGCCGCCGAGCGAGCCATCGTGCCGGTCCTGTCCTACGACCACACGACGCTCGAGGCCGACCGCAAGCGCGCAACGGCCTATCTCACCGGCGACTACCGCGAGGACTACGACGAGCTGTTCGCAGTCATCTCCGACAATGCCCCCACGACCGAGACCAAGGTCGTGACGGAGGTGATCGCCTCGGGGATCGTCCGCTCGGGCGAGGACCGCGTCGACGTCCTGGTCTTCGTCGATCGGCCGACGACCAACAAGCTCTCACCGGAGCCGGTCGTCTACAAGGACCAGGTCACGGTGACCATGCAGAAGGTCGGCGAGGACTGGCTGGTCGACAACCTGAAGACGTCGCCGGCAACGCAGTGAGACGCAGGTGCTTGACCTGACCGTCGTCGGCGTCCATCATCGTCGGCAACGACCGACGACGGTCTCACCCGGGGTTCGACCCCGGGGTTGAGACGCGCCTCGATGTGCGCTAGTCTTCTTCTTTGCGCCTGCCCTCAAATGCCCTTCACCCTGTCCGGACGGGTGTCGACGGTGGTCGGCTGGCAGCGACTCGATCATTTGCGATCATTCGAAGGAAAACTCTTGGCCGCGCGCAGCTCCGCTGGTATCCCCATGCCCAAGTCGAACCGCACCTCTTTCGCGAAGATCACCGAACCTCTCGAGGTTCCCCCTCTCCTGTCCCTCCAGACCGACAGCTTCGAATGGCTCGTCGGCGGCGAGAAGTGGGAAGAGACGGTCGCAGCGCGCCGCGCTGCGGGTGAGGACGTCTCCGAGAAGTCGGGTCTCCAGGAGATCTTCGAGGAGATCTCTCCGATCGAAGACTTCTCCGAGACGATGATGCTCTCGTTCGACAACCCGGTCTTCGTCGACCCGAAGTACACCGAGGAGGAGTGCAAGGAGAAGGACTTCACCTACTCCCGCCCCCTCTACGTCTCCGCCGAGTTCATGAACCACGAGACCGGCGAGATCAAGGGCCAGACCGTCTTCATGGGTGACTTCCCGATGATGACCCGCAAGGGCACCTTCATCATCAACGGCACCGAGCGTGTCGTCGTCTCCCAGCTCGTCCGCTCGCCCGGCGTCTACTTCGAGCGTGCCGCGGACAAGACGTCCGACAAGGACATCTACACCTCCAAGCTGATCCCGAGCCGCGGTGCCTGGCTGGAGTTCGAGGTCGACAAGCGCGACCTCGTCGGCGTCCGCCTCGACCGCAAGCGCAAGCAGAACGTCACCGTGCTGCTCAAGGCCCTCGGCTGGACCCCCGAGCAGATCCGCGAGGAGTTCGGGCAGTACGAGTCGATGATGCTGACCCTGGACAAGGACACGCCCCAGACCCAGGACGAGGCGCTGCTCGACATCTACCGCAAGCTGCGCCCGGGCGAACCGCCCACGCGTGAGGCCGCCCAGACGCTGCTGAACAACTACTACTTCAACCCCAAGCGCTACGACCTGGCCAAGGTCGGTCGCTACAAGATCAACAAGAAGCTCGGCCTGACCGAGGCCTTCGACCAGCAGACCCTGACGGTCGACGACATCGTCGCCGCGATCCGCTACATCGTGCAGCTGCACGCTGCCGGCGCACCGACCGAGGCCCCGGACCTCGTCGACGCGCAGGGCAACGTGGTCATCGGCGCCGACGACAAGGCGATCAAGGTCCAGGCCGACGACATCGACCACTTCGGCAACCGCCGGATGCGCACGGTCGGTGAGCTCATCCAGAACCAGCTCCGCACCGGTCTGGCGCGCATGGAGCGTGTCGTCCGCGAGCGGATGACGACCCAGGACGTCGAGGCGATCACGCCGCAGTCCCTGATCAACATCCGTCCCGTGGTCGCGGCGCTGAAGGAGTTCTTCGGAACCTCGCAGCTCTCGCAGTTCATGGACCAGACCAACCCGATCGCCGGGCTGACGCACAAGCGTCGTCTCTCCGCGCTCGGCCCGGGTGGTCTGTCTCGTGACCGCGCCGGCATGGAGGTCCGTGACGTGCACCCGTCGCACTACGGCCGCATGTGCCCGATCGAGACGCCTGAAGGCCCCAACATCGGCCTGATCGGCTCGCTCGCGTCCTACGGACGGATCAACCCGTTCGGGTTCGTCGAGACGCCCTACCGCCGCGTGGTCAAGGGTGTCGTCAGCGACGAGATCGACTACCTCACCGCCGACGACGAGGACCGCTACGTCATCGCGCAGGCCAATGCTCCTCTCGACGCGAACAACAAGTTCGTCGAGGAGCGGGTGCTGGTCCGCCAGCAGCGTGGCGAGGTCGACGTGATCCTCGCCGAAGAGGTCGACTACATGGACGTCTCGCCGCGCCAGATGGTGTCGGTCGCGACGGCCCTGATCCCCTTCCTCGAGCACGACGACGCCAACCGCGCGCTCATGGGCGCCAACATGCAGCGTCAGGCTGTCCCGCTGATCACCAGCGACTCGCCCCTGGTCGGCACCGGCATGGAATACCGTGCCGCCGTCGACGCCGGCGACGTCGTCGTGGCCGAGAAGGCCGGTGTGGTGAAGGAGGTCTCGGCCGACTTCATCGAGGCGATGAACGACGACGGCAGCTACCAGACCTACAAGCTGGCGAAGTTCCGCCGGTCCAACCAGGGCACCTGCATCAACCAGCGGCCGCTGGTCCTCGAGGGTGACCGGCTGGAGGTCGGCACGCCGATCGCCGACGGCCCGTGCACCGACAACGCCGAGATGGCGCTGGGCACCAACCTCCTCGTGGCCTTCATGCCGTGGCAGGGTCACAACTACGAGGACGCGATCATCCTCAGCCAGCGCCTGGTGCAGGAGGACGTCCTCACCTCGATCCACATCGAGGAGCACGAGGTCGACGCCCGCGACACCAAGCTCGGGCCGGAGGAGATCACCCGCGACATCCCGAACGTCTCCGAGGAAGGCCTGGCCGACCTCGACGAGCGGGGCATCATCCGCATCGGCGCCGAGGTCACCACCGGCGACATCCTGGTCGGCAAGGTCACGCCCAAGGGCGAGACCGAGCTCACCCCTGAGGAGCGGCTGCTCCGCGCGATCTTCGGTGAGAAGGCGCGCGAGGTCCGCGACACCTCGATGAAGGTGCCGCACGGTGAGTCCGGCACGGTCATCGGCGTCCGCGTCTTCGACCGCGAGGAGGGCGACGAGCTGCCGCCCGGCGTCAACCAGCTGGTGCGGGTCTACGTCGCCCAGAAGCGCAAGATCTCGGTGGGCGACAAGCTCGCCGGTCGTCACGGCAACAAGGGCGTCATCGCCAAGATCCTGCCGATCGAGGACATGCCGTTCATGGAGGACGGCACCCCCGTCGACGTCGTGCTCAACCCGCTGGGTGTGCCGCGACGGATGAACATCGGGCAGATCCTCGAGCTCCACCTCGGCTGGCTCGCCAAGCAGGGTTGGGACCTCAACCTGCACGACGACCAGGGCAGCGCGGAGTGGAAGGACCGGTTGATCTCGATCCACGCAGACAAGGCCGAGCCCAACACCAAGGTCGCCACCCCTGTCTTCGACGGTGCCCGCGAGGACGAGATCACCGGCCTGCTCGGGGCGACCTACCCCACGCGCGACGGTGTCCGGATGATCGACGAGACCGGCAAGGCCTCGCTGTTCGACGGCCGCTCCGGCGAGCCGTTCCCGGCCCCGGTCGCAGTCGGCTACATGTACATCCTCAAGCTGCACCACCTCGTGGACGACAAGATCCACGCGCGCAGCACCGGCCCCTACTCGATGATCACCCAGCAGCCGCTCGGCGGCAAGGCCCAGTTCGGTGGCCAGCGCTTCGGTGAGATGGAGGTCTGGGCGATGGAGGCGTACGGCGCCGCCTACGCCCTGCAGGAGCTGCTGACCATCAAGTCCGACGACGTTCCCGGGCGCGTCAAGGTCTACGAGGCGATCGTCAAGGGCGAGAACATCCCCGACTCGGGCATCCCGGAGTCGTTCAAGGTGCTCGTCAAGGAGATGCAGTCCTTGTGCCTCAACGTGGAGGTGCTGTCGCAGGACGGCAGCCCCATCCAGTTGAAGGACGCCGAGGAAGACGTCTTCCGGGCGGCCGAGGAGCTGGGCATCGACCTGTCCCGCCGCGAGCCGTCCTCCGTCGAAGAAGTGTGATCGAAGCCTGGGAGCGGTGCGGACCGAGAGCCGTCAGCGGACCTCGACCCTCCGCTCCCAGTGCGAGATCACCCAAGGAACCGAACAGTTCCCTCAAAAATTTTTCGTATCAACTGAAGGGTTGCAGCCATCGTGCTCGACGTTAACTTCTTCGACCAGCTTCAGATCGGCCTGGCCACCGCGGACGACATCCGCACCTGGAGCCACGGTGAGGTCAAGAAGCCGGAGACCATCAACTACCGCACGCTCAAGCCCGAGCGTGACGGCCTCTTCTGCGAGAAGATCTTCGGTCCGACCCGGGACTGGGAGTGCTACTGCGGCAAGTACAAGCGCGTGCGCTTCAAGGGCATCATCTGTGAGCGCTGTGGCGTCGAGGTCACCCGCTCCAAGGTGCGCCGCGAGCGGATGGGCCACATCGAGCTCGCCGCCCCGGTCACCCACATCTGGTACTTCAAGGGCGTCCCGTCGCGTCTGGGCTACCTCCTCGACCTGGCCCCCAAGGACCTCGAGAAGGTCATCTACTTCGCGGCCTACATGATCACCTCGGTCGACGAGGACGCGCGTCACAGCGACATGTCGACCCTGGAGAACAAGGTCGGCCTGGAGCGCGAGCGTCTCGAGAAGCGCCGCGACGGCTCCATCGACGACCGCGCCAAGAAGCTCGAGGAGGACCTCGCAGCACTCGAGGCCGAGGGCGCCAAGGCCGACCAGCGCCGCAAGGTCAAGGACGGCGCCGAGCGGGAGATGAAGCAGCTGCGTGACCGTGCGCAGCGCGAGATCGACCGCCTCGACGAGGTCTGGAACACGTTCAAGTCGCTCAAGGTGCAGGACCTGCTCGGTGACGAGCTGCTCTACCGCGAGATGAAGAACTGGTTCGGCAAGTACTTCGAGGGCTACATGGGCGCCACCGCGATCCAGAAGCGCCTGCAGGACTTCGACGTCGAGGCCGAGGTCGAGTCGCTGCGCGACACGATCGCCAACGGCAAGGGCCAGAAGAAGGTGCGGGCGCTCAAGCGCCTCAAGGTCGTCGACGCCTTCCGCAAGACCGGCAACCAGCCGATCGGCATGGTCCTCGACGCCGTCCCCGTCATCCCGCCGGACCTCCGTCCGATGGTCCAGCTCGACGGTGGCCGGTTCGCGACGTCCGACCTCAACGACCTCTACCGCCGCGTCATCAACCGCAACAACCGCCTCAAGCGACTGCTCGACCTCGGTGCTCCCGAGATCATCGTCAACAACGAGAAGCGGATGCTGCAGGAGGCCGTCGACAGCCTCTTCGACAACGGCCGTCGCGGACGCCCCGTCACCGGCCCGGGCAACCGGCCGCTGAAGTCGCTCTCCGACATGCTCAAGGGCAAGCAGGGGCGCTTCCGTCAGAACCTCCTCGGCAAGCGCGTCGACTACTCGGGTCGTTCGGTCATCGTGTCCGGCCCGCAGCTCAAGCTGCACCAGTGCGGTCTGCCCAAGCAGATGGCGCTCGAGCTGTTCAAGCCCTTCGTGATGAAGCGCCTGGTCGACCTGTCGCACGCGCAGAACATCAAGTCCGCCAAGCGGATGGTCGAGCGTGCGCGCCCGGTCGTGTGGGACGTCCTCGAAGAGGTCATCACCGAGCACCCCGTCCTGCTCAACCGTGCACCCACCCTGCACCGTCTCGGCATCCAGGCCTTCGAGCCCCAGCTGATCGAGGGCAAGGCCATCCAGATCCACCCGCTCGTCTGCGGCGCGTTCAACGCCGACTTCGACGGTGACCAGATGGCGGTGCACCTGCCGCTGTCGGCCGAGGCCCAGGCCGAGGCGCGGATCCTGATGCTCTCGACCAACAACATCCTCAAGCCCTCCGACGGTCGTCCGGTGACGATGCCTTCGCAGGACATGATCATCGGCCTGTTCTGGCTCACGACGGATCGTGACGACCAGCCGGGCGTCGGGCGCGTGTTCTCCACGCCGTCCGAGGCGATCATGGCCTACGACCGCCAGGAGATCAGCCTGCAGAGCAAGGTGCGGATCCGTCTCAACGACGTCGTGCCGCCGCTCGAGGACGGCGCGGGCGCCGACTGGGAGGAGGGCCGGTCCCTCCTGCTGGAGACCACCCTGGGCCGCGTGCTCTTCAACGACACGCTGCCGGCCGACTACCCGTTCGTGAACTACGAGGTGGGCAAGAAGGCCCTCGGCGCGATCGTCAACGACCTCGCCGAGCGCTACACCAAGGTCGAGGTCGCCGCATCGCTCGACGCCCTCAAGGACGCCGGCTTCCACTGGGCCACCCGCTCGGGCGTGACCGTCTCGATCGACGACGTCACCACCCCGGGCAACAAGGCCGAGATCCTCGCCGACTACGAGGCGCAGGCGGAGAAGGTCCAGAAGCAGTTCGAGCGCGGTCTGGTCACCGACGACGAGCGTCGCCAGGAGCTCATCGAGATCTGGACCCAGGCCTCCAACGACGTGGCCAAGGCCATGGAGGCCAACTTCGACCGGACCAACCCGATCTACATGATGGTCGACTCGGGCGCATCGGGAAACATGATGCAGATCCGTCAGGTCGCTGCCATGCGTGGTCTGGTGGCCAACCCGAAGGGTGACATCATCCCGCGGCCGATCAAGGCCAACTTCCGTGAGGGCCTCTCGGTGCTGGAGTACTTCATCTCCACCCACGGTGCTCGCAAGGGACTGGCCGACACCGCGCTGCGGACCGCCGACTCGGGCTACCTCACCCGTCGCCTGGTGGACGTGTCGCAGGACGTCATCATCCGTGAGGACGACTGTGGCACCGAGCGTGGTCTGCCCAAGGTGATCGGCGAGCGCGGCGCGGACGGCGTGGTCCACAAGGCCGAGAACGCCGAGACGGCCGCCTATGCCCGTTCGGCAGCTGTCGAGGTCACCCACCCGGAGACCGGCGACGTGCTCGCCGCCGCCGGTGAGGACCTCGGGGACGTCAAGATCGGTGAGCTCATCGCGGCCGGCATCGAGGAGGTCAAGGTCCGCTCCGTGCTGACCTGTGACGCCAAGACCGGCACCTGCGCGAAGTGCTACGGCCGTTCGCTGGCCACCGGCAAGCTCGTCGACATCGGTGAGGCCGTCGGCATCATCGCGGCCCAGTCGATCGGTGAGCCCGGCACGCAGCTGACCATGCGTACCTTCCACACCGGTGGTGTGGCCTCGGCCGACGACATCACGCAGGGTCTGCCCCGCGTGGTCGAGCTCTTCGAGGCCCGCTCGCCCAAGGGTCGTACGCCGATCAGCGAGGCCGCCGGTCGCGTCGAGATCGACGACACCGACAAGGCCCGCAAGGTCCTCGTCACCCCCGACGACGGCTCGGAGGTCCAGGAATACCCGGTCTCCAAGCGTTCGCGTCTCAACGTCGAGGACGGCGAGCACATCGAGGTGGGCCACCACCTCACGGCCGGAACCCCCGACCCGCAGGACGTGCTGCGCATCCTGGGTGTCCGCAAGGCACAGGAGCACCTGGTCGACGAGGTCCAGAACGTCTACCGGTCGCAGGGTGTGTCGATCCACGACAAGCACATCGAGATCATCGTCCGGCAGATGCTGCGCCGGGTGACGGTCATCGAGTCGGGTGACACCAACCTGCTGCCGTCCGACCTGGTCGACCGCGGCAAGTTCGAGGAGGAGAACCGCCGCGCGGTCTCCGAGGGCACCAAGCCCGCCTCGGGTCGTCCGGTGCTGATGGGCATCACCAAGGCCTCGCTCGCCACCGAGTCGTGGCTCTCGGCGGCCTCCTTCCAGGAGACCACCCGAGTGCTGACCGACGCGGCCATCAACGGTCGCTCGGACTCGCTGCGCGGTCTCAAGGAGAACGTGATCATCGGAAAGCTCATCCCGGCCGGCACCGGCCTGGAGCGCTACCGCAACATCCGCGTCGAGCCGACCGAGGAGGCCCGCGCCGCGGCCTACTCCGTCACCGGTTATGACTCCTACGACTACGACTTCGGTGCAAGTGGCCAGGCCGTGGCGTTGGACGACTTCGACTTCGGCTCCTACCAGAGCTGAGTCACGCGCGTAGCAGTCGTCGAGCCCGGTCCCACCTCGGTGGGGCCGGGCTTCGTCGTTGGCTCCTGCTCGACGTACGAGCGCCAGGGAGCGGTGTGTGAAGCGGCTTCTGAAGGGGCGGAACCCGCATGGCTCACCGCTGGTCGGCGTGTCTGGAGTTACTCGCCGAAGCGCCGGTACGTGACGCGGCTTCTGCGGCGCTCGAACCAGCCTCACGCACCGCTCGATGAAGGCGGGGTCCGGGATTTCAACGGGCTGGGACTTGCCTGAGAGAATTCAGCCGTGACCACACCCACCTCCACCGACGTCCTCGTTGTCGGCGCCGGTCCCGCGGGCTCGGCCGCGGCGGCCTGGAGTGCTCGGGCCGGTCTCGACACCGTGCTGGTCGATGCCCAGGTCTTCCCCCGCGACAAGACGTGTGGCGACGGCCTGACCCCCCGGGCGGTCGCGGAGCTGTCGCGGCTGGGCCTCGAGGACTGGTTGCGCGCCCACACGGTCAACCACGGGCTCCGGGCGCACGGCTTCGGCCAGACCCTCCACCTGCCCTGGCCTGGCGGCTCGCTGCCCGCCTGGGGCTCGGCCGTGGCCCGCACCGAGCTGGACGACCACATCCGCACGGTCGCGATCAAGAGCGGGGCGCTGGCCCTCGACGGAGCTCGTGCCGTCGACATCCGCATGGACGGCTCGAGGGTTGCGGCCGTGACGTTCAAGTCGGGTGACGAGATCTTCGACATCGAGTGCCGACGCCTCGTCGTCGCCGACGGCGTCCGGTCGCCGTTGGGCAAGCTGCTGGGCCGTGAGTGGCACCGCGACACCGTCTATGGCGTCGCCGGTCGCGCCTACATCGGGTCCTCGATGTCCGACGACCCGTGGATCAGCTCCCACCTCGAGCTGCGGGGCGAGGACGGCGAGCTGCTCAGCGGCTATGGCTGGATCTTCCCGCTCGGCACCGGTGAGGTGAACGTCGGTGTCGGCACCCTGGCGACGTCGAAGCGGCCGGCCAACATCGCGATCAAGCCCCTGATGAGCTTCTATGCCGAGCAGCGCCGCGCCGAGTTCGGTCTCTCCGGCGACCTGCGGATGCCGACGTCAGCGCTGCTTCCCATGGGGGGTGCCGTCTCCGGCGTCGCCGGCGACAACTGGGCGCTGATCGGTGATGCGGCGGCGTGCGTCAACCCTCTCAACGGCGAGGGCATCGACTACGGCCTGGAGACCGGCCGCCTGGTCGCACAGCTGCTCGCCGACGAGGGGCACCTCGGCACCGCGTGGCCCGCGATCCTGCGCGAGCACTACGGCGAGGCGTTCTCGATCGCGAGGCGGCTGGCCGGGGTCGCGACCGTCCCGCAGGTCGTCGCGGCCCTGGGCCCCGCCGGCATGCGCTCGGACTGGCTGATGACGCTGGCGCTGCGGTGGATGGGCAACCTCGTCGATGACGCCGACCGTGACCGTGCGGCGCGCGTATGGCGCTGGGCCGGCCGCCGCTCGATGGCGCGTGACGCGCGGCCACCCTTCGCCTGACATGGCCGAGGTCTGCTATCGCCTCGCCAACGCACTGGGCCGGGTGGCGTTGAAGGGGCTCGCGATCGACGTCCAGCACACGGGGACCGAGCACGTGCCGACGCGAGGACCGGTCCTGCTGGCTGCCACCCACGTCTCCTACCCCGACTTCGTGTTCCTCGAGCATGCGGCGATCACCCGTCGCCGCTTCGTGCGGTTCATGTGCCGCCACGACATCTGGCACCACCGCGTGGCCGCGGTGCCAATGAGCCGGATGCAGCACGTCCCGGTCGACCGCGAGGCTCCGGCGGCGGCATACCTTCGAGCACGACGACTGCTGCGCGAGGGCGAGGCCGTGTGCGCCTTCCCCGAAGCGGGGATCTCCTACTCCTACACGGTCCGGTCGCTGATGAGAGGGGTCGCCAGCCTCGCCCGGGAGACGGGAGCTCCGGTCGTGCCGGTCGCCCTGTGGGGCAGCCAGCGTCTCTACAGCGTGGGGCGCCCGGACGAGCGGGGTGCCGAGCCGCCGCCCGACTGGACGCGTCGCCGGCGCGTCGACGTGGCGTTCGGCGAGCCCATGTGGATCGGCGAGGGAGAGGACCTCACACAGTGGACTCGGGGCCTCGGCGCTCGGTTGACGGGGCTGCTAGAGGGAATCCAGGCCCAGCCGCACCATCGGCCGCGGGCGGGGGAGTGGGCGCCGTGGTATCCGGCCCACCTGGGGGGATCGGCGCCGACCCGGCACGAGGCAAGGGAGCTGGACTCGGTTCCGCGCTCGGCCGTCCGTCCGTCGTGGGGACCTGAGGGCTGCGGTCCTCCCGACGTCGGGCTGATGTGCGACGCGACTCCCACGTGCCGAGCGGATTGACCACCCACGAGAGATAGCGCCGTGACCACGGGCTGGCCAGCACCAGCGCCAGGGCGATCGAGCCGAGCGTGGTGAGGACCAGCGCCAGCGTCGGGTGGTCGACGCTCCACTCGGCGAACCCGTTGGCCCTGACGGTCTTGATCACGAAGCCGTGCAGGAGATAGACGTTCATCGTCGCTGCGCCCATCGCGGTGAACCACCCTGCCCGGCGCGGGACCAGGGCCATGACCGAGAAGGCCCCGATCAGCCCCACGGCGATGATCGAGAGCCGGGTCTGCACCGCGGTCGCGACCTGGAGGTCGAGATCCTCATAGCCGGCGTCGTACCAGAGGAAGGCGGTCCTGGCCCACTCGTCGGTCTGGCTGGAGACGAGGCCGATGAGCAGCAGGGCACCGACCGCGGAGACCTTGACCCACGGATCGTCGAGGCGGCGCAGGTGTCGCGGCTTGAGGTGCAGGCCGAGCACGAAGAACGGCAGCAGGCCCAGGATGCGCGGCAGCATGAACCAGTCGAGGGTGAGCAGTCCGGCGACCAGGCTGACGACCACGGAGCCGGGCAGGAAGAGCCAGTGCCGCTTGAGGATCGGGGTCATCAGGCGCCAGAAGAACAGGACGATGAGATACCACATCGTCCAGTGCGGCTGGAGGTAGAGCATTCCGGGCTCGGTCTCGCCGAGGCTGACGCGGTAGTAGTACAGCGCGGGCTCGAAGACGAGGTAGGGGAGCACCAGGACGTAGAGGAGTCCCTTGAAGTGGCGCCGGGTCCACTCGAAGGACTTGGAGAGATAGCCGCTGAGGAAGACGAACGCCGGGATGTGCCAGAAGTAGAGGAAGTCGTAGGCCCAGTTGCTGGCGTGGGTGTCGGGGAGCAGCCCCCACGCGTGACCGATCACGACGAGGGTGACGAGGACCATCTTCGTGTTGTCGAGCCAAGGATCGCGCTGTGCTGCTGCCACGGGTGTCACGCTACGACAGTGCTTGTGCGTCATGGCAGGTTAGGGGCATGGGCTACCCGAAGCGACAGCGCGTGGCGGCATACGCCGTGGTCATGCGCATCGTGGACGAGCCACAGGTCTTGTTGTGCCGGCTCGCACCACGCATCAGCCGCACCGAGCTGTGGACGCTGCCCGGCGGCGGCCTCGACCACGGCGAGGACCCACGTGAGGCCCTGCTGCGCGAGATCGTCGAGGAGACGGGACTCGAGGCCACCGTCGGCGACGCGGCACACATCTATTCGGCCCACCTGCCCCGCGCGTCGCGCGACGGGGTGATGACCGACTTCCACGCACTACGGATCGTCTATGACGCCTGGGTGCCGGCCGACGCGCCCGAACCTCGTGTGGTCGAGGTCGGTGGCTCGACCGTGGAGGCCCGCTGGCACCCGCTCTCGGCCGTCCTCGACGAGACGGTGCCCGTGGTGGCGATGGTCGGCGAGGCGCTGGCCGACCACGCGCCATACCGCCTGCAACGGGTGGCGGCCTATGCCCTGGTCCGTCGCGGCTCGGCCGTGCTGCTGACCCGGCTCTCGACGCGCGCCCACCACGTCGGCTCGTGGACGCTGCCGGGCGGCGGCATCGACCACGGCGAACCGCCGGCCGACGCACTGGCCCGCGAGGTCAAGGAGGAGTGTGGCGTCGACTGTGAGGTCGGTGAGCTGCTCGGCGTCCACGACACCCACTTCGCAGGGCAGGCGCCCAGCGGCCGGGTGGAGGACTTCCACGGCGTCCACCTCGTCTTCCACGGACGGGTGGACGCGGACGCAGACCCGCGGGTCGTCGAGGTCGACGGGACCACCGACGAGGTCGCCTGGGTCGAGGTGGCCGACATCGAAGCCGGACGAGTGCAGGTGCTCGACGTCGTGAGGTTTGCCCTGGAGAGCGGAGATGCCCGTGAGTGAGTCGGTCTTCACCTATGCAGCGCCCGGCCTGAAGTTCGGCTCGGGGGCCTCGGCCGAGATCGGCCACGACCTGCGCGCCCTGCTGTCCGCCCCCCACCCACGGGTGCTGGTCGTCACCGACCCGGGCGTCGCCGCCACCGGCCACCCGGAGCGGATCGCGCGCCAGATCGCCCGACGCGGGTGCGACACCGATGTCTTCGACCGTGCTCGCGTGGAGCCCACCGACGAGTCGCTCGAGGAGGCCATCGCCTTCGGCCGGGAGCGGGGGCCGTGGGACGCGATCGTCGCGATCGGTGGCGGCTCCGCGATCGACACCGCCAAGGCGGTCAACCTGCTCGTCACCAACGAGGGCGAGCTGCTTGACTACATCAACGCGCCCGTGGGCGCCGGGGGGGCGCCGGCCAACCCGTTGCTGCCGATGGTCGCAGTGCCCACCACGACCGGCACCGGGTCGGAGTCGACCACCATCTGCGTGCTCGACGTGCTGGCGCTCAAGGTCAAGACCGGGATCAGCCACTCCCGGCTGCGGCCGACCCTGGCGGTCGTCGACCCCGACCTGACGATGAGCCAGCCGGCGATGGTGACGGCCGCCTGCGGGATGGACATCCTGTGCCACGCCCTGGAGAGCTACACCGCGCGGTGGTTCGCCGACTTCGAGCGCAAGACCCCGGAGCAACGGGTGCCCTACTGCGGCGCCAACCCGATCGCGGACATGTGGGCCGAGAAGTCCCTCAGCCTCCTCGGGGAGTCGTTCCGCACGGCCGTCCGGGACGGCTCGGACGAGCACGCCCGCGGCCAGATGGCGCTGGCGGCCACGTTCGCCGGCCTCGGCTTCGGCAACGCCGGGGTGCACATCCCGCACGCCTGCGCCTACCCGATCGCCGGCCGCGTGCGCGACTACCGACCGGCCGGCTATCCGCAGGACGAGCCGCTCGTGCCGCACGGCATGGCGGTCTCGCTCACCGCGCCGGCGGCGTTTGCGCTCACCTTCGAGGCGTCTCCTGAGCGCCACCTGCGGGCGGCCGCGTTGCTGGGCGGCAGCGGTGCCGACGCCGACGCCGGCCCCGATGCCCTGCCGACGGTGCTCCGGGCGCTGATGCGTGACATCGACATCCCCAACGGCCTCGCCGAGGTCGGCTATCTCGCGAGCGACGTCGACGACCTCGTCGAGGGGGCGCTCAAGCAGCAGCGGCTGCTCGCGACGGCGCCGCGCGAGGTGAGCGCCGAGGACCTGGCCGGCGTCTTCGGCGCGTCCCTCGAGCTGTGGTGACGCACGGTCGCGACCGCTGTCACCCGCGGGTGGTGGGGTCTGGTGGTCGCTGGTGCGGTGTTCTGCGTGGGTGGAAGGCGCCATACGACCCCACCACCCGCGGGTTGCGCGAGTGTGGTGGATGACGGCAGCGGCCCTACGATGAGGAGGTGAATCCCCGCTACCGCCGCCTTGTCATCCCGGTCGCGTTGGGAGCTCTCATCCTCATCGTCGTCGTCGCGTCGTTCTTCTGATGGTTCGCTGATGGCGACCGAACCGCTGCTCGACGCACTCTCCCGCACTCGCGGCCAGCTCCTCGATCCCGAGGCCCTGGTCCGGGCCGTCGCGTCCGGGCGCCGGAAGGGCCAACGGATCCCTCACGTGCAGGGTCGCGAGGTGCGTCGGGTGGAGCTGCGCTACGTCGATCTCAAGGCCGGGCGACACCTGCAGGTCACGTCGTACGACGACACGCAGGCCCACACCGTCAACGCGCTCGCCGGTCCCGCGGCCGAGGCGGCAGTCGACCAGCTGCTCGACGAGCCGTTCGGCAACTGGCACGTCGAGACGACCACCCAGACCCATCAGGTCCGCGTCACCAAGAAGCTCGAGGCAGCCGTCAGCACCCAGGACCGCGCCGAGCCCGTCGCGGCCGACCGGGGGCACGACCGCGACAAGCAACGGCTCCTTGCCGAGGACGACCCCGTGCTGCTCGCCCTGGGGATCTCTGATGCGCAGGGTCGCATCAAGCCGACCAGGCAGGCGAAGTATCGCCAGGTCGAGGAGTTCCTCCGTCTGCTCGACGCGTCCATCACCGATGCCCTCGACAAGGGCCACCTGCGTCGGCCGACGCCGCAGGACCCGCTCCGGATCGTCGACCTCGGCTGCGGCAACGCCTATCTCACCTTCGCCGCCCACCGCTTCCTGACCAGCACCCGCTCGCTGCCCGTGCGGGTCACCGGGGTCGACGTCAAGCAGCAGTCGGCCGACCACAACGCGGGCGTGGCGCAGGCGCTGGGGATCGAGGCCGACTTCGTCGTCGGCACCATCGCCTCGGCGGAGCTCACCGCGGCGCCTGACGTCGTCCTGGCGCTGCACGCCTGCGACACGGCGACCGACGACGCCCTGGCCCGCGCCGTCGAGTGGGGCGCCGGCCTCGTGCTGGCCGCTCCCTGCTGCCACCACGACGTCGCAGCCCAGCTCCGGCGCTCGTCGACGCCCTCGCCATACGGCCTGCTCACCCGGCACGGCATCCTGCGCGAACGCTTCGCCGACACCCTGACCGACGCCCTGCGCGCCTCGATCCTGCGGCTCGTCGGTTATCGCGTCGACGTCGTCGAGTTCGTCGAGAGCGCCCACACTCCTCGCAACACCCTGCTCCGTGCGACGAGCACAGGGGTGCGCGAGGTCAGGACGGACGAGGGGCTGCGCGCCGACTACGACGAGCTGACGACCGCCTGGGGAGTGACGCCCCGCCTCGCCGAGCTGGTGGGCCTGCACGATGCGTGATCCCCTCCGGCGCGGCCTCGGGGCGTTGGCCCTGCTCACACCCTTCGTGATCGGCGTCAGCGCCGCCGGGGCCGACCGGGACGGCGAGGAGCTCTTCCGGTTCACCGACCCCGAGATCGTCGAGTCCAGCGGGCTGGTCGTCGAGGGCGACCGGGCACACACCGTCAACGACTCGGGCGACACCGGGCGGGTCTTCACCGTCGACACCGCAACGGGCGAGACCGTCGGCGTCACGGACTGGGCCGACGGACCGCAGGACGTCGAGGCGCTCGCTCCGGCCGGGGCCGGTCAGGTCTGGGTGGCCGACATCGGCGACAACACGACGTCGCGCGACTCGATCTCCGTCACCCGGGTCCCGGTCGGCGACGGCGACCGGGTCGTCACGCAGGACGCGATCGACCTGGTCTATCCCGATGGTCCCCGCGACGCCGAGGCTCTGCTCGCCCACCCGCAGACGGGCCGGCTGTATGTCGCCACCAAGGGCGTCTTCTCGGGCGAGCTCCACGCCGCGCCGCCCGAGCTGGCCGCCGACGCCCCCAACACCCTCGGGCTGATCGCCGAGATCCCGGGAATGGTCACCGACGGGGCCTTCTTCCCCGACGGGGAGCACCTGGTGCTGCGGACCTACACCGAAGCCGTGGTCCTGTCCTTCCCCGAGCTGGACGTCGTCGGCTCCTTCGAGCTGCCCCGCCAGCAGCAGGGCGAGGGCATCGCCGTCACCTCCGAGTCCCACGTGCTCCTCAGCAGCGAGGGCCAGCAAGCACCGGTCCTGCGGGCGGCACTGCCGCGGCAGGTCCGCCAGGCGCTGGCCGAGGCGGCGCCCACGATGACTGCGCTCCCGACCCCCTCCGCCGCCAGCGAGCCGACTCCCGCCGGGCAGGACGGCGGTGCCAGCGCCGTCGACGACCTGAGCGCCGAGGTCCGTGACCGCGACGCCTGGTGGTGGTTCGCGAGCGGCATCGTCGGCCTGCTCGTGGTGCTGGTGCTGCTCCGCGCCCTCAAGCCCCGCTAGTCCGCACGGGTGGTCCGGCCGGGACCTCGCGCCGCTAGCCTTCCGACATGGCTCGACTGCGGCGCACGTCCCCCGACCAGCCGGGCTGGAGCCGACGTCGCTCGGGGAAGGGCTTTGCCTATCTCGACGAGGCGGGCCTGCCGCTGGGCCCCGACGACCGGCAGCGCTGCAAGGACCTGGTGATCCCACCGGCCTGGAAGGACGTCTGGATCACGCCCCATCCCAACGGCCACCTCCAGGCGGTCGGCACCGACGACGCCGGCCGGCGCCAGTACCTCTACCACCCGGACTGGCGCACCAGCCGCGACGCGTTGAAGTTCGAGCGGATCATCGACTTCGGCCGGGCGATGTCGAAGGCCCGCGAGCGGGTGCTGGTCGACCTCGAGGCCGAAGGGATGTCGCTGGAGCGGGCGTGTGCGGTCGCCGTACGCCTTCTCGACCTCGGCTACTTCCGGATCGGCAACGACGTCTACACCGACACCAACGGCAGCTTCGGGCTGACCACGCTGTTGCGCGAGCACGTCACCAAGCGCAAGGACAAGCTGCGCTTCTGCTTCGTGGGCAAGTCGGGCGTGGAGCACAGCATCGAGATCGACGACGGACCGACGATCGAGGGGCTCGACGTCATGCGGCGCCGACGGGGCGGCGGGGACCGGCTGCTGGCCTGGAAGGACGGCCGCACGTGGCGCGGGCTCGACTCCTCCCAGGTCAACGACTACATCCGCGCGACCACCGGGCTGGACTCCACGGCCAAGGACTTCCGCACCTGGCACGCCACCGTGCTGGCGGCGGAGGCGCTGGCGCTGAGCGACGAGCCGGGCAAGACCAAGGCCTCGAGGAAGCGGGCGGTGGCGAGCGCGATGAAGGACGTCTCCGACTTCCTCGGCAACACCCCGACGCTGGCCCGCTCGTCCTATGTCGACCCGCGCGTGATCGACGCCTATGAGAAGGGTCGCACGATCGGCCGCGCGGCCCAGCGCTCGTTCGACACTGCCGACGAACGCCAGGCCGCGCTGGAGCGGGCCACCCTCAAGCTGCTGCGAGCAGGCTGAGACGAGCGGGGGTGGGGCCTCAGAGCTTGTCGACCACGAAGTCGATGGCCCGCGTGAGCGTCTCGATGTCGCTGGGGTCGACGGCGGGATACATCGCGATGCGGAGCTGGTTGCGGCCGAGCTTGCGGTAGGGCTCGGTGTCGACGATCCCGTTGGCGCGCAGCACCTTCGCGATCTCGGCGGCGTCGATGGCGTCGTCGAAGTCGATGGTGCCGATCACGAGCGAGCGCATTCCGGCGTCGGCGACGTAGGGGGTGGTGTAGTCGGTCGACTCGGCCCAGCCGTAGAGCGCGTCGCTCGAGGCAGTGGTGCGTTCGACCATGCCGGCGAGCCCGCCCTGGGAGTTCATCCAGTCGAGCTGTTCGGCCATCAGGAAGAGCGTCGCGACCGAGGGGGTGTTGTAGGTCTGGTTCTTCGCCGAGTTGTCGATCGCGGTCGGCAGGTCGAAGAAGGCCGGGATGTGGCGGTCGGCGCCGGCGATCTCCTCGGCGCGGGCCAGGGCCTTCGGCGACATCAGCGCGATCCACAGGCCGCCGTCGGAGGCGAAGCACTTCTGTGGCGCGAAGTAGTAGGCGTCGACCTGGGTGAGGTCGACGGGCAGCCCACCGGCGCCCGAGGTGGCGTCGACGAGCACGAGCGCGTCCTCGGCCGCACCGGTCGGGCGCAGCACCGGGGCCATGACGGCGGTGGACGTCTCGTTGTGGGCCCACGCATAGGCGTCGACGCCCTCCTCGGCGACCGGCTCGGGACGTGAGCCGGGCTCGCTCTTGAGCACGCTCGGGTCGGCCAGCCACGGGGCGTCGGACGCGGCCTTGGCGAACTTGGACGAGAACTCGCCGAAGGCCAGGTGCTGGCTCTTCTCGCGGATCAGGCCGAAGGTGGCGATGTCCCAGAAGGCGGTGGCCCCGCCGTTGCCGAGGACGACCTCATAGCCCTCGGGCAGGTCGAAGAGCGCAGCCAGACCCTCCCTGACCCGACCGACCGTGTCCTTCACCGGCGCCTGGCGGTGGGAGGTGCCCATCAGCGAGGCACCTGTCGCGGCGAGTGCGTCGAGGTGGCTGGTCTGGATCTTCGAGGGGCCCGCGCCGAAGCGGCCGTCGGCCGGCAGGAGCTCAGCGGGGATCTTGATTGCGTCGGCCATCGTGTGGTGCCTTCCGGGAGTCAGTGTGCATGGACGTCCCTGACTACGCTGTCAGCGTGCCTAGCCTCTCATCAGCCGCGGCGGATGTCGCATCGGGTCCGCGGCTGGAGATCCGCCAGGTGCCGATCACGCACCCGTCGGCACAGCTGCTGATCGAGCAGGTGCAGGAGGAATATGTCGTCCGCTACGGCGGGCGCGACGAGTCGCCGATCGACCCCGACGAGTTCGTCGAACCCCGCGGCGCGTTCTTCCTCGCCCAGGTCGACGGGCAGCCGGTGGCCACGGGAGCCTGGCGCCGTCGTGACGGTGTCCCCGAGGCGCAGGGGAGGCCGGCGGCGGAGATCAAGCGGATGTATGTCGTGCCGTCGATGCAACGCCGTGGCGTCGCCCGTGCGGTCCTCGCCCACCTCGAGGCCACCGCCAGGGACGCCGGGGTCGAGGTGATGGTCCTGGAGACCGGCAGCGCCCAGCCCGAGGCCATCGCCCTCTATGTCTCCTCCGGCTACGAGCCGATCGCCGGCTTCGGGCACTACCGCCACTCACCGGTCAATCGGTGCTTCGCGAAGTGGTTCTGACGGCGCGTCCACCCGACACGCCGATGTTGCGGCGGTTTTTTTCTCGTTCTCGTCCGTCGTCCCACTGGCACCTCTAGTGTCCTGCGCGTGCGCAAGGGACTGGTGGCTGTGGTGCTCGCGGCGCTCACGTCCGCCCTGCTCGCGGTGCCCGCGGAGGCGGGCTATGTCTTGCCCGTGGACTCCTACGCGACGTACCAGCCCCAGAAGAAGTGTGCGAAGAAGGCGAAGCCGGGCACGGTCGCGCTCGCTGAGTGGCTCGCGGCGCGGGGTGGTGCGTATGGCGGGACCGTCCGCTCGTGCGGCAGCGGCGGGGCGTCGGAGCACAAGGACGGGCGCGCGTTCGACTGGATGCTCGACGCCACCGATCCCGACGACGACGCGGTGGCCCAGGCCTTCATCGTCGAGGCGTTCGCCGACGACGAGCTCGGCGACACCGATGTCCTCGCGCGCCGCATGGGCATCATGTATGTCATCTGGGACGACAAGATGTATGCCGCGTGGGACGGCTTCGAGCCGGAGAACTACCTCAGCTCGGGCTGCCGCACACGCCGCAAGTGCTCACCGACCCTGCGTCACCGCGACCACATGCACATCTC
The DNA here is from genome assembly GCF_011300215.1 of Nocardioides piscis. NCBI lineage: Bacteria > Bacillati > Actinomycetota > Actinomycetes > Propionibacteriales > Nocardioidaceae > Nocardioides > Nocardioides piscis. Next base: position 414,564 of record NZ_CP049866.1, on the reverse strand, counting down.
GCTCAGCAAGGCCGGCGCCAAGGCCAGGACGAGCTGGTACGTCGAGCAGCCTGCGCCCGTCGTCGGCTGAACGCAGGACAGCGGCGCCCGACGCCGCTGGAGGCGCCTGACACCGCTGTCCGGTGGAAGCTGTGGGCTACTTGGCCCAGGCGTCGTTCCAGCCCTCGACATCGTTGGCCGGCCGCGCGGACGGGCCGGTGTAGATGGCCGAGGGTCGGATGAGCCGGCCGGTGCGCTTCTGCTCGAGGATGTGCGCCGACCAGCCGCCGGTGCGGGCACAGGTGAACATCGCCGTGAACATGTTGGCCGGCACCTCGGCGAAGTCGAGGACGATCGCGGCCCAGAACTCGACGTTGGTCTCGAGCACCCGGTCGGGGCGACGGTCGCGCAGCTCGGCGAGCGCAGCCTGCTCGAGCCGCTCGGCGACCTCGTAGCGGGGCGCGTTGAGCTCCTTGGCGGTCCGCCGGAGCACGCGGGCGCGGGGGTCCTCGGCGCGATAGACGCGGTGGCCGAAGCCCATCAGCCGCTCGCCGGAGTCGAGGAGCTCCTTGACGTAGGACGCGGCGTCGCCGTCGCGCTTCTCGACCTCTTCGATCATCGTCAGCACGCGAGCCGGAGCCCCGCCGTGCAGCGGTCCGCTCATCGCGCCGATGGCGCCCGAGAACGCTGCCGCCACGTCTGCGCCGGTCGAGGTGATGACCCGCGCCGTGAACGTCGAGGCGTTCATGCCGTGCTCGGCGGCCGAGCTCCAGTAGGCGTCGATCGCCTGGACGTGCTTGGGGTCGGCCTCGCCCTTCCAGCGGATGAGGAACTTCTCCGCCAGGGTGCCGCCGGCGTCGACGACCTTCTGCGGGACGACGGGGCGCTCGAGGCCGCGGGCCGACTGCGCGGCATACGACAACACCATGACGGCGACGCGGGCGAGGTCCTCGCGGGCCTGCTCGTCGCTGATGTCATAGGACTGGCCGAAGCCGAAGGCCGGTGCGAGCATCGCGACTGCGGCCTGGACGTCGACGCGGACGTCGCCGGTGTGGACCGGGAGGTTGTAGGGCTCGGCGGCGGGCAGGCCGGGGGTGTAGGAGCCGTCGATCAGCAAGCCCCAGATGTTCTCGAACGGGACGCGGCCGACGATGTCCTCGATGTCGACACCGCGGTAGCGCAGTGCCGAGCCTTCCTTGTCCGGCTCCGCGATCTCGGTTTCGAAGGCGACGACGCCTTCGAGTCCGTGGTGGACCTCAGTCATGCGGCAGACGCTCCTTTGCGTACGACGTGGCCCGCCGAAGGGAAATCACTCGCGAGCGGACTCATTGTGCACCGCTGTGACGCACAGATCACCACCGAGTCCCTACCCCTGCCTCCGCGGCGACGTCTAGGGTGCGGCCATGACCAACGCGGAGGAGCCGGTCGACCCCCCGATCGATCTGGCGGCGTTGCGCGCCGAGTATGCCGATGTGGGGCTCGACGAAGCAGACCTCGCCCCCGATCCGGAGCAGATGTTCCGGCGCTGGATGCACGATGCGCTGGCCGCCAGGGTGCACGAGCCCAACGCCATGGTCCTGAGCACGGTCGGCCTCGATGGCCGGCCGGCCTCACGCATGGTGCTGCTCAAGGGGATGGACGCGCGCGGCTTCGTCCTCTTCACCAACCACACCTCGCGCAAGGGTCGAGAGCTGCTGGCCGAGCCGCGCTGCAGCCTGCTCTTCCCCTGGCACCCGCTCGAGCGTCAGGTGCGCATCGAGGGCGAGGCGCAGGTGCTCGAGCGCGACGAGGTCGAGGCCTATCACCGCTCCCGACCTCGCGGGGCCCAGCTGGGCGCCTGGGCCAGCAGGCAGTCCCAGCCGGTGTCCTCGCGGGCCGAGCTCGCCGCGCTCTATGCCGCGATGGCCGAGCGCTTCGAGGGCCGCGAGATCCCCGTGCCCGACCACTGGGGCGGCTATCGGGTGGTGCCGTCGATGGTGGAGTTCTGGCAGGGGCGCCCCGGGCGCATGCACGACCGCCTGGCCTACGTCCGCGACGGCGACGCCTGGCTCGTGCAACGGCTCGCTCCCTGAGGCGCAAAAAGGCGTTGAGTCGCCTCCGGCTGCGGCGTACCGTTGCCGTACACGGAAAGGAGGTGGTCCGAGAAATGAAGTCTTTTCGGATGAGTGAGGTGGCTGCCCGCTAGGCAGCAACCGGCCGGCCGTCGCTCGACGGTCGCATCGCCGACGCAGTGCCGGCGAATCCACAGCAGTCACCCGACCCGCAGGCCCCCGGAGTCATCCCCCGGGACCGCTCCCGTGAGCGGTAGGCCTGCGGGTCGTCTGCGTGATCGAGGGCACGTCGTCGCGGGCGGGACAGGTGGGCCGTCCTCGGATAAGGTTGTCGTTCGCAACCAATCGTCGGAACGAGTCACGTGTCGCACGCCCCCGCCCCGGCCGAGCAGGCCGCCCAGATGACCCATCGCGAAGTGATGGAGGCCCTCAGCGGCCTGCTGCTCGCGATGTTCGTCGCCATGCTCTCGAGCACGATCGTCTCCAACGCGCTGCCGGCGATCGTGCCCGACCTCGGGGGCAGCCAGACCGGCTACACGTGGGTGGTCGTGGCGACCCTGCTCACGATGACCGCGACGACCCCGATCTGGGGCAAGCTCGCCGACCAGTTCTCCAAGAAGATGCTCGTGCAGAGCGCGCTGGTCATCTTCTCGATCGGCTCGGTCATGGCCGGCCTCGCCCCGTCGATGGAGGTGCTCATCGGCGCCCGGGCGATCCAGGGCCTCGGCGTCGGAGGCCTGACGGCGCTCGTCCAGGTCGTCATCGCCAGCATGGTGTCGCCGCGTGAGCGCGGTCGCTACAGCGGCTACATCGGCGCCGTCTTCGCCGCCGCCACGGTCAGCGGACCGCTCATCGGTGGCCTGCTCGTGGACACCGTGGGGTGGCGCTGGTGCTTCTTCGCCGGCCTGCCCGTCGCGGTGCTCGCCTTCGTCGTGCTGCAGAAGACGCTGCACCTGCCGGTCGTGAAGCGCGAGGTCCACATCGACTACCTCGGCGCGACCCTGCTCATGGGCGGCGTCTCGCTGCTGCTGGTGTGGGTCTCGCTCGCGGGCAACCAGTTCGAGTGGACGTCGACGACCAGTGGGGTGCTGGTGCTCGCCGCCGTCGTGGTGACCGCCGCCGCGGTGTACGTCGAGGCGCGGGTCGCCAAGGACCCGGTCATCCCGCTCCGGCTCTTCCGCGACCGCACGACCACCCTCGCCACGGCGGCGTCGGTGCTCATCGGCTTCGCGATGTTCGGGGCCACGGTCTATCTCGCGCAGTACTTCCAGCTCGCGCGCGGGATGTCCCCGACGCTCGCCGGCCTGATGTCGATCTGCATGGTCGGCGGGCTGTTGGTCTCGAGCATCATCTCGGGACGGCTCATCACCCGGACCGGTCGGTGGAAGAACTTCCTGATCGGCGGCATGGTCTTCGTCATCGTCGGCCTCGCGCTGCTGGCCACGATCGACGACACCACCCCCCTCGTCGTGGTCGGCGTCTACATGGCGATCCTCGGCCTGGGTCTCGGCGCGACGATGCAGAACACCGTCCTGGCCGTGCAGAACAGCGTCGCTGCCGCCGACCTCGGAGCCGGCTCGAGCGTCGTCGCGTTCTTCCGCTCCGTCGGCGGCTCGGTCGGTGTCTCGGCGCTCGGAGCCGCCCTGAGCCACCAGGTCAGCGACCAGACACGCAGCGGCCTGGCTGCTCTCGTCGAGGCCGGCAGGGTCTCGAGGCAGACCTTGGTCGAGCTCGGCGTCGACGCGCACTCGATCCCCGACCTGGACACGCTCCCGGCTCCGGTGCGGACCGTCTTCGAGCACGCCTTCGGCGAGGCCACGGGTCACATCTTCTTGATCTCGGTGCCGTTCGCCGTACTCTCCCTGGTCCTGCTGCTGTTCATCGAGGAGAAGCCGATGCGCGAGAGCGTCCTGAGCGACGAGGAGATCGCCGCGGCCGCAGCGGGAGCGACGGCGAAGCCATGAGCAGCGACCGCGAGAGCATCATCCTCGACCTCGAGCACGAGGTCGCGGTGCTGGTCCGTCGCCTCAAGCGGATCATCTCCGAGCGTGCGCGGATGATCCACGAGGACCTGACCCCCACCGGCTACCTGGTGCTCGCCCATCTGGTCGAGAAGGGACCGATGCGTCCCTCGACCGTCGTCGACGCCTTCGACCTCGACAAGGGGGCGGTCAGCCGGCACGTCCAGACCCTCGTCGACCACGGGCTCGCGACCAAGGAGCGCGATCCCGACGACGGGCGCGCCTGGGTCGTCTCTGTCACCGAGGAGGCCCGACACCGGTTGAACGAGGTGGCGGCGTCGCGGCGGGCCCGCCTGGGCCGGCTCCTCGAGGACTGGTCCGACGACGAGCTCGGTGCCTTCGTCGCGACCCTCGGTCGCTACAACGCGACGCTGGACTGAGCGAGGCGGGTCAGCCGCGCAGCCACACGGTCGTGTCGGGCGGCAGGTCGCCGTCGACAGGTCCGCTCGCGATGACGACCTCGCCGTCGGGCAGGGCACAGGCCGTGTCGCCCGCGTTGAGGACGACGGTGACGTCGCCGCGCCGGAAGGCCAGCACGTCGGGGCCGGCGTCGAGCATCTCGACGTCTGCCCCGGCGCCGGCCAGCTCGGCCCGACGCGCGGCCAGCGCTGATCGATAGAACTCCAGGGTCGAGCCGGGTGTGCCCCGCTGGGCGGCCACGGTCAGGTCGGCCCAGTCGAGCGGCTGCGGGAGCCACGGTTGTCCGCTCCCCGGTCCGAAGTCGTATGGCGGCGCACCGCCCGCCCAGGGCATCGGCACCCGGCAGCCGTCGCGGAACTTGCCTCCGCCGCGGTGCCACGTCGGGTCCTGCCGGTGCTCGGGCGCCACCTCGACCTCCTCGAGCCCGAGCTCCTCGCCCTGGTAGATGTAGGAGGCGCCGGGCAGGGCGAGCATGGCCAGCGTCGCGGCCCGGGCTCGGGCGAGACCGGTCGTGCCCCCGCCATAGCGGGTGACGTGGCGGATCACGTCGTGGTTGGACAGCACCCAAGTGGGGGTCGAGTCGACGGGTCGGACGGCCGCGATCGTGTCGGTGATGACCTGGGCGAAGGCGGCGGCCGACCAGTCGGCCAGCAGCCAGGCGAAGTTGAACGCCTGGTCGAGCTCGTCGGGACGGATGAAGCGCGCCAGCGACTCCGGCGTCTGGGTCCAGGCCTCGGCGACGGCCATGCGGTCCGGTCCGTGCTCGTCGAGCACCTTGGCCCAGCGGCGATAGACGTCGTGGACCTCGGGCTGGTCCCACATCGGCTCGTCGTCGAGCGTGCGCTCCACCATGGCCCGGGTCTCGCCCGCAGGGGCGCGCTCGGGGACCACCTGGTCGCGCAGCGACTCCTCCTTGAACAGTCCGTGCGCCACGTCGACCCGGAAGCCGTCGACGCCCCGGTCGAGCCAGAAGCGCAGGACGCCCTCGAACATGTCGCCGACCTCCGGGTTGCGCCAGTCGAAGTCGGGCTGGGTCGAGTCGAAGAGGTTGAGGTACCACTGGTCGGTCTCCCCGACGCGGGTCCAGGCCGGTCCGCCGAACACCGACTCCCAGTTGTTCGGAGGCTGCTCACCGCCCTGGCGGCCGGTGCGGAAGAGATAGCGCGCCCGCTCGGGGGAGCCCGGCTCGGCGGCGAGGGCCGCCCGGAACCACGGGTGCTCCGAGGAGGAGTGGTTGGGCACGAGGTCGACGATCACACGCAGGCCGAGCTCGCGGGCACGGGCGAGCAGCGCATCGGCGTCGGCGAGGTCGCCGAAGAGCGGGTCGACGTCGCAGTAGTCGGCGACGTCGTAGCCGTGGTCGTGCTGCGGGGAGGTGTAGAAGGGCGTGATCCAGACCGCGTCCACCCCCAGCCACTTCAGGTGGGGGAGCCGCTCGGTGATCCCCGCCAGGTCGCCGACCCCGTCGCCGTCGGCGTCGCCGAAGGACCGGACGTAGACCTCGTAGATGACCGCGTCGCGCCACCAGCGGTGGTCGTCCGTCGTCGAGACCACCTCAGGCACCGAACGCGGCCGGGTCGATGGCGAACCACACGTGCTCGGCGCTGGCGACCACGCGGTGGTCGGAGTCGTAGAGCGTGGCAGCGGTGAAGGTCTTGCGGCCCTCGACCTGGATCTCGGCGCCCACGACGACGTGCTCCTCGCCGATCACCGGGAGGGTGTCGACGCGGGCCGTGATCCGTCCCAGCACCATCGGTCGTCCGATCAGGTCGCTGGCCCAGCCGCCGACGCAGTCGATCGCCGCCCAGGTCGCGGCGACCGAGGCGTGGGCGGTCGCGTCGACATACGTGTGCCAGTCCTCGGCCAGGCTCGGGTGGGGACGCCAGGTCGCGGCGACCCGCCCGTCGCCGACGGGCCCGGGGAAGATCCGCAACCCGTCGCCCTCCTCGCGGTCGGGGCCGCACGAGAAGCAGTTGGGGAACGGGTGGGAGACGTGTCCGGCGTATGCCGACTCGGCGGCCCTCGCCTCGTCCGGACCGACCGGGTCGACGTCGCTGATCGTGTGCTCGACGACCCGCCCGGTGGCGATGACCGCTCCGCCGAAGGTGGCGGTGGTGACCCCGTCGGACTCCTCCAGCAGGAGCGGGGTGTCCAGGGGCGGCGGCTGCCGGAGGGTGACCTCGATCGCCGGCCAGCCGTCGATGCGGTTGTCGGGGCACTCGGCGACCAGGTGGGTGGCCAGCTCGCCTGAGGTCCACCCGCCGTTGCCGGAGCCGGTCGGTCCGTTGAAGCGTCCGGGGACGATGATCTCGTTCACGCGTGACCACTGTGCCTGAGACCCGGGTGCCGTGCCAGTCCGGGGGCGGGTCGTGTCGGGGTCATGAGCGACAATGGCCCGGTGAGCGACCTGATCGACACCACCGAGATGTATCTCCGCACGATCTATGAGCTCGTGGAGGAGGACATCGTCCCGCTGCGGGCGCGGATCGCCGAGCGCCTGCACCAGAGCGGACCCACGGTGTCGCAGACGGTGGCGCGGATGGAGCGCGACGGTCTCCTCACCGTCCAGGGCGACCGGCACCTCGAGCTCACCGACGAGGGCCAGCGCCTGGCCACCCGGGTGATGCGCAAGCACCGGCTGGCCGAGCGACTGCTCACCGACGTCATCGGGCTCGACTGGGAGCTGGTGCACGCCGAGGCGTGCCGCTGGGAGCACGTCATGTCCGAGACGGTCGAGCGGCGCCTGGTCGAGCTGCTCGGCCACCCCACCGAGTCGCCCTACGGCAACCCCATCCCGGGTCTCGACGAGCTGGGGGAGTTCGAGGTCGGCGAGGACTTCATGGACGGCGTCGAGCCGCTGTCCGCCGTCGCAGGTCCGGCCGAGTCACGCGTGCTGGTGCGGCGCATCTCCGAGGAGATGCAGAAGGACGAACAGCTGATGAGCGCCCTTCGTCGGGTCGGAGCGCTGCCTGACAAGACGATCACGGTCGCCACCACCGAGGAGGGGATCCTGATCGGCTCTGGCGGGGAGACCGCCGAGGTGTTCGCCGAGGCGACCGATCACATCTTCGTGCGGCGGCTCTGAGCCAGCTCGTCGAGGAACTCGCTGGTCCCCGTCTCGAGCTTGTGGGTGGCCAGCTCGTCACCGCGAGTCGCGCCGCGGTTGACGATCACGACCGGGGTGCCCGACCTGGCCGCCCGCTTGACGAAGCGCAGGCCGCTCATCACCGTCAGTGAGGAGCCCGCCACCAGCAGTGCTCCGTCCTCACCGAGGGCGTCGACCGCGTCGTAGCACTGCTGCACGCGCTCGGCCGGGACGTTCTCCCCGAAGAAGACGACGTCGGGCTTGAGCGACCCGCCGCAGTCCTCGCACCCGGCGACCACGAAGTCGTGGGTCGCGTCGAGGTCGACGTCGCCGTCAGGTCGCATCGCCGAGTGCCCGTGCCGGGCCATCCAGTCGGCGTTGAGCCCGTCGAGACGGCGTTGCAGGGCCACCCGCGACGCCGTACGGCGACAGGCCAGACACACGACGTCGGCGACCCGGCCGTGCAGCGCGACGAGGCGCGGCGACCCGGCGGCCTCGTGGAGGCCGTCGACGTTCTGGGTGATCAGCAGCGAGGGGTCGATGCGAGCCAGCGCGTGGTGACCGGCGTTGGGAGCGGCCGCCCCCATCCGTGCCCAGCCGAGGTGGCTCCGCGCCCAGTAGCGCTGCTGCGCCTGCGCCCCGGAGACGAACTCCTGGAACGTCATCGGTGCGCGCACGGGGGCGCCCGGGCCGCGGTAGTCGGGGATGCCGGAGTCGGTGGACAGGCCCGCGCCGGTCAGCGCGACCAGCTCGCGGTCGGCGAGGAAGGCCACGACCTCGGCGCCGGGCGCCTCGACGGTGAGGCTCACGTGCCGTAGCGCAGCTGGGCCCTGGCCTTGGCCTTGGTCGCCTCCACCTCGCGGTTCTTGGGTGGCGCGGTGGTCACGAGGTCCGCGAGGAGGTGTTCGGTGACGTGGGCGATCTCGCGCACGGCGGCGTAGAAGACCTCTTCGTTGGCCTGGGACGGCTTGGTGGTGCCGGCGACCTTGCGGACGTATTGCAGGGCGGCGGCCGTGACCTCGTCGCCGGTCGCCGGCGGCTCGAAGTTGTTGAGCGGGCGGATGTTGCGGCACATGCCGACGAGATTACGCCGGGATCAGACGTCGAAGAAGGACACCGCGTCACCGGTCACCAGCACGACCCGCCCGTCGGCCAGCGGCACCAGCCGGACCTGGGCCACCTCGTCGCCATACTCGACCTCGACCATGCGGTTGGACATCTTCCCGCCGGCCAGGGACAGCACCGAGACCCAGCCGGTGCGGCCGACCCAGCCCTTCGAGACGACGGTCAGGGCAGTGCGGCGATCGGGGAGCCAGGTGAACTGGCGGGGGTCGAGGCCGGCGTCGGCGGTGGTGCCCTTCGCGAACTTCACGACGTCGAGCTGCTGGGGGCTCGTCAGGTCGGTGACGTCGAACAGCGCCGCCTGGGCGCCCACGACCCCGCCGCGCCCGGTCGTGCTCTGACCGACGCCGATGAGTCGTCGCTCGCCCAGGGGGTGGAGGTATTCGCTGAAGCCGGGGATCTTGAGCTCGCCCAGCAGCTCCGGTGCCGCCGGGTCGGAGAGGTCGACCGCATAGAGCGGGTCGACCTGGCGGAATGTGACGACCAACGCGAGGTCGTCGAACCAGCGCACCGACTTGATCTCCTCGTTGACGCCGAGCTTGTCGACGCGGCCGACCTCCGTCAGGGTCGCGTCGCTCTCGCGCATCGTCACGACCGAGCTGAAGTTGCCGGTCCTCCTCGTGGGACCGAGGGCCAGGCGCAGTGCTCCGTCGGCGAAGTCCATCGACCACCGGTCCCGGACGATGCCGTCGACACTGCCGGCTGCGACGAAGGTCGTCTCGGTCCCGTCGAGGGCGAAGGCGAACAGCTCGGTGCTGCCGTCGTCGGTGCCGGGGCCGCAGACGTCGATGCAGTCGATCGTCGGGCTGCCCCACCAGCCGAAGGAGGAGGCGCTGGTCGTGAGATAGAGGCGGTCGGTGGAGAAATAGGTCGTCGCGGCGCTGGTCGCGACAGCGCTGGCGGACCGGTCGAGGAGCGCGGGCTCGAGGGTCAGCACGGTGGTCGTGCCCAGTGTGGTCTCCACCTGTGGCAGGGCGACCGCGGCACAGTCGACGGCGAGCTCCCCGCCCGAGGTCGGCAGCCAGTCGGCGAGCGTCGTGCCGCGGACGAGCTGCTGGTTGAAGCTGAGGGCGCCGTTCTCGGTGAGCCGGCCATGGGGATGGCGGAAGTCCAGGTCGGGGAGACCGCTGTCGAGGACGACCCGGACGACGCCGCCGTGAAGCCGCGCGGCACTGAGGGTGCCGGAGAAGTCGACCTGCTCGACGACCTGCGGGGCGGCCGGGTCGGCGACGTCGACGACCACTACCCGTGCCCCGGTGGGCCGGTGCCGGCTGCCCAGGTTTCCGACCACGACCGCCCGGTCCCCGCTGAGGAGGACCTCGGCGTCGTGCAGGTCGACCAGGCCAAGGGTCGAGAGCAGCGCCGGGACTTCGCCACCCACGTCGTAGGCCCGCATGGCGTCGTCCGAGATCCGGAGGAGGAGGTCGCCGGCCACCTTCACGACGTCGGGCTCGTCGACACCGATCTCCTGGACGTTGGTACCGGTCTCGCTGCTGTTCGAGCGCACGGTGCTGGGGAGTCCTGGAGACCCGGTGGCGCGTTCGGCAGCCATCGTGGCGCCGCCCGTGGTGTCCAGGGTGTAGATCGGGCCGCCGCCCCAGCCGTAGGCCGTGACGAGGTCGAGCCCGCGCTCGACATACGACCCGAGCAGGGCGTCGCAGTCCTGCGCCGGCCGCAACGATGCGTTGCTCACGGCGACGCGGTCGGTCGCGACTGACCGGGACGCGGGGGCGGCGAGGCGATCGTCGTCCTCCAGGGTGGCCCCGACGGCCACCCCGCCGCCAGCAGCGACGACGGCCACGGTGGCGCTCGCAAGCGCGGTTCGGATCCTCACTCCCTTGAGACGACGCGGGCCCTGGTGTGGTTCCGCCTGTGAGGATGGGGGCATGCCTGATCGCGATCTCGACATCGTCCTGTTCGGAGCCACCGGGTTCACCGGTGAGCTCACGGCCGCCTACCTGGCCCGGAACGCCCCGGCCGACCTGCGCTGGGCGCTGGCCGGACGCAACCTGGCCAAGCTCGAGGCGGTGCGGGAACGGCTCGGCCTGCCCGACCTCGAGCTGCTGCAGGCCGACTCGACCGACCCCGTCTCGCTGTCCGACGTCGCGCGCCGGGCGCGGGTCGTGATCAGCACCGTCGGTCCCTACCTGCAGTACGGCGACGCGCTGGTCGGCGCCTGCGCGGAGAGCGGAACCGACTACGTCGACCTGACGGGCGAGTCGGAGTTCGTGGACCGGATGTATCTGAAGCACCACCAGACGGCGGTCGAGTCGGGCGCGCGGCTCGTCCACGCCTGCGGCTTCGACTCGATCCCGCACGACCTCGGCGCCCTGTGGACCGTCATGCAGCTGCCGGACGACCAGCCGATCACGCTGCGTGGCGTCGTTCGCAGCGGAGGCACCGCCTCGGGCGGGACGCTCCACTCCGCCCTGGGCCAGATGGCCCGCGCGCGGCAGATGAAGCAGGCCTACTCCGCCCGGCGGCGCGCCGAGGGCAAGCCCGCCGACGGGCGCTCGTCGAGGTCGGTCGCCGGCAAGCCGCACCGCGACTCGGTGCGGGGCTACTGGCTGCTCCCGCTGCCCACGATTGACCCGATCGTCGTGGCGCGGAGCGGGGCGGCGCTGTCGACGTACGGCCCGAAGTTCCGCTACTCCCACTACGCCGGCACCAAGACCCTGCGCTATGCCGCCGGCGGTGCCGTCGGCGTCACCGCCCTGGCTGCAGCTGCCCAGGTCGGCCCGCTGCGCAAGCTCCTGCTCAGCAAGATCCCAGCCGGCCAGGGTCCGTCGGAGAGCCGGCGGGCGAAGTCGTGGTTCACGGTCGACTTCGTCGGCGAGGTCGCCGGTCAGACCGTCCACACCCGCGTCAGCGGCGGCGACCCGGGCTACACCGAGACCGCGATGATGCTGGCCGAGTCGGCGCTGTGCCTGGTGCTCGACGACAACCCGGCGACCTCGGGACAGGTCACGACCGCCCAGGCGATGGGCGAGAACCTGATCGAGCGGGTGCAGAAGGGCGGCCTCACGTTCGAGATCCGCTGAGATGCGGTGTGTGCAGGACGTGCTGGTGCCCCAGGCAAGAGTCGAACTTGCGACCTTTCGCTTAGGAGGCGGCTGCTCTATCCACTGAGCTACTGGGGCGAGCCAGGGGCGCGTCGTGTCGAGACGCTCCCCGCGGCGGGCGTCATTTTGTCAGCAGACGGCGCCGGTGGCGAATGCGCCCCCGACGTGTTGACGTTCAGCGGCAGAACGCGTGGACCTTGAACCCGAGGACCGGCTTGTTGAAGGTGTGCTCCAGCGCCACGTGCACGGTCCACCCGTCGCCATACGTCGGCCCGTCGTGACCGGGCCACGTGACCACCGCGTGGCCCGGGTGCGTCCCCCTGACGTCGGCGGGAGCGGTCGACCTCCAGCAGTCGTGGGCGGCGATCAGGTCCTTCGCGCTCCGTGGGTGACCCGACTGCTGCCGGATCTCGACCGCGTCCGGAGCCGAGTCGGTCGAGCGCGAGTCGTGGGTCGGCAGCACGGCCGTGGTGGCGGCGAACCCACCCACGAACAGGACCGGCAGGACGAGGCCCTGCACAAGGGCGCCTGTCAATGCCTTCCCTAGCGTCAAGGACTCGAGCTCGCGCACCATGTCAGGACAACGCGGGGGCCTGGAGGGGGTTACGTCCGAGCTCCGGCGGTGACGCATAGTTGACTCATGCGCAACCTCCTCGATGTCCGCGCGCTCGGCGCCGCCGCCCTCACCCTGGCCGTTGCGTATGGCGCAGTCGGCTGCGGGAGTGACGACGACCCGACGAGCACGGCCGCCGCCCCGTCGGCGACCGAGCACAACGACGCGGACGTGGCCTTCGCCTCCGACATGCTGCAGCACCACGCGCAGGCCCTGTCGATGGTCGACCTGACCCTGGACCGTCCCCTCGATCCCGAGGTCGTGGAGCTGGCCGAGCAGGTCCGCTCGGCCCAGGGGCCGGAGATCGAGACCTTCACCGACTGGCTCACCGAGTGGGGCGAGCCGATCCCCGAGACCATGCGCGACCACTCCAACGCGGGCCACGGCGGTCACGACGTCGGCGACTCGATGGAGGGGATGGACACGGACATGCCGGGCATGATGTCGGCCGAGGACATGACCGGCCTGCAGCAGGCCGAGGACGCCGACTTCCAGGCCATGTGGCTGGAGATGATGATCGAGCACCATGAGGGTGCCGTCGAGATGGCCGAGGCCCACACCGACGAGGGCCGCTACGCGCCGGCCATCGAGCTGGCCCGCGACATCGCCGAGGGACAGACCGCGGAGATCGCCGAGATGCAACGGCTGCTGGACTCCTGAAGCCACGGGTCTGGCAACGCACCCGGGCGGCCACCTGCATTCGCAGGTGACCGCCCCGGTGGAGGGACTTGCTCGAGGACTACTTGCGGAGGACTCCACACACGGCCGGGTCGGTCGCCTCGGCGGGCAGGCTCTTGTCGAGCTCGCTCTTGCCGGCGCTGTCGAAGTCGTAGGTGCCGTTGTTGTTGTAGTCGACGCCGTGGATCACGACGACGCCCTTGCCCTGGCGGATCGCGCGGGCGACGTTCTTGCCGGTCTTGATGGTGCGCTCGTAGCGCACGTGGCCGTTCTCGGCGGTCGGGTAGCGGTCGACGGCGAGCACGCTCTTGGCGCTGGTGTCGCCGTTGGTGGTCAGGGAGGCCCGGACCGGGCCGTAGGCGGGGACGCCCTCGACCGTGGTGAGGCGGACGTCACCGTTGGTGTCGTCGGCGACCGAGGGGCACTCGTTCCGGGCCGTGGCGCCGAAGTGGATGTGCTGGGCGTGGGGGAGGTTGGGGGCGAGGTTGTGCGCCTTGACGGTGACGTGCAGCCGGCGTCCCTTCGACTCCACGACGGACTTGCCCATGACGCCGGAGTTGTTCAGCGGGTTCAGGTCCGCCCGGACGGTGGATCCCTTGGCGGCTGAGGCCCCCGCGTTGGACGCGCTGGTGTCGGTGGCGTTCGCGGCGCTCAGGATGCCCGCGCCGCCGAGGGCTGCGGCTGCGACGAACGCGGTTCCGACGAGTACTGTCCGCTTGTTGCTCTTGGTCTTGGCCTGCATGTGAACCTCCGGGATCTGAGGGGGCAAGGTGCCTCCGGGGTGGGGTTCGTCGCCAGGTCGTCAGCGGATTGGTGATCCGTCCAGGAGTCTCAGCGGCCGGGGCGGGGCAGCGGTCCGAAGTCGCGGTTGCACTCGCTGCCAGCGCAGTCGGAGAGCACCTTCAGACGGCGCTCGAGCTCTCGGCGTACGCCGCGATAGCGCTGTGAGGTCAGGACGTTCCGGAGCTCGTGCGGGTCGCTGTGGTGGTCGTAGAGGAACCCGTCGTCGGGGGGGTTGTTGACCCGTCGACCATAGGCGTAGCGCTGGGTCAGCACCCCGCGGTAGGCCCATCCGGGGAACTCGGCGCGACGGTCCTTCGCACCGGTCTGGATCAGCATCGTGTCCCTGAAGCCGGGGGCGTCGGGGTTGCGCAGTGTCGGCGCGAAGGTCTCGCCGTCGGTGACCAGGGTGGGGGAGAGGCCCATCAGCTGCACCAGGGTCTGGGTCAGGTCGATCAGCGAGACGCTGCGCGACGACCGGGTGCCGGCCGGGATCCCCGGGCCGCGCACGACCAGCGGGATGTCGAGGGCCTCGTCGGTGAGGCGGTCCTTGCCGAGGTAGCGGTGCTCGCCGAGGGCCAAGCCGTTGTCGGAGGTGAAGACGATGTAGGTCTCGTCGAGCTCGCCCGCACGCTCCAGGGCGGTGACCGCGTTGGCGACCGCCTCGTCCACGGAGAGCAAGGAGCGGATGCGGGCGAGGTTGAGCCGCTTGAGGGCGCGCGGGGCCAGCCGGGCCCGGCCGCGGACGATCGACTCCTTGTCGCGCATGTCGGCCTCGTTGAAGGCCGGGTCCTTGAAGGCCTTGGGCGTCAGGCCCGCGTACGCCTTGGCATAGGCCGCCTCGGCCGGGGGACGCGGCCGCCGCGGTCACCGTCGCCGTCGCCCTTGGCGGAGCGCGGCATCCACATGTGCGGCGCGACGTGGTTGGCCAGGAGCAGGAACGGGCGGCGACCGGCCCACCTGTCGATGTTGGCGACGGCGCGCTCGTCGAGCCGGGAGGTGACGTTGTCGTCGGTGAAGGAGTCGCCGTCGAAGAACGTGAAGTCCTCGTAGTCGGTGGCCGGCTCGAGCAGGACGTCGAAGTCGGTCCAGCCCGGGTCGGCGTCCGCTGCGGAGTCGAACTTGTTGAGGTGCTTGCCGTGGATCGCGGTGGCGTAGCCGGCGTCCTCTGACCACGTCGCGAGGGTCGAGGCGGTGTCCAGGGCCTGCCAGCCGCCATACGGCCCGGAGTTGTGGTGGACGCCGTTGTTCTGCGCGTACTGACCGGTGAGCAGCGCCGCCCGGGCCGGGCAGCACAACGGGTGCGGCGACGTCGCTTCGGTGAAGGTCATGCCCTGCTTGACCAGCAGCCGGCGGACATGGGGCAGATAGCCGAGATCGTCCTTGCGCATGTCGTCGGTCAGGAACACCACGACGTTGGGCGCATCGCTGCGCACCGGGCTGCTCGTGGCGGTGTATGTCGCCTCGCCGGTCGACGGGCTCCACGAGTCGACCGCCTGGGCGCCGGCGGCGGCCGCCGATCCCACCGCGAGGATGCCGAGGGTCGCTGCCACGACCAGACGACGCGGCTTGGACATGTGGGACCTTTGACTGACCGGGGACGAGGAGCAGACACCATCTTGACCCATCAACCCGGAGGCGCGGAATTTGTCCCGGGCGCGGCTACGGTGACAATTTGGGAGATGCGCATAGGTTGCGGGCGTCGCCCCCAAGGGTGTGCTCCCCGGATGAAGGTTGGACGAAGACGTGGCAGGTGTGTCGAGCCCGGGCGCTGAGGCTCCGGCGCCCAAGCGCAAGGCTCCGGTCAAGCGCAAGCACACCGTCGCCAGGGTGATGCTGCTGAGCTCGCTGGTGCTCGCCATGGTCACGGGCCTGGGGGTCGTCTACCTGGTTCGCCACCTCGACGGCAACATCGGCTCCACCGACCTGGAGGGGATCCTCGGGGAGGACCGTCCGGAGAAGCGCTACAACGGCAACGGCGACCCCCTGAACATCCTGGTGATGGGCGATGACACTCGCGCCGGCGAGGGGAACGGCATCGACCAGGAGTCCGGCGGAGGCGGTTCGGACACCACGATCCTGGTGCATCTCTCGGCCGACCGGACCCGAGCCTATGCCGTCTCCATCCCCCGTGACTCCATCGTCGACCGACCCGACTGCGGCGAGGACGACGAGCTCGCGGGCGCCACCGATGTCCGGTGGAACACGGCCTTCGCCACGGGTGGACCCGCGTGCACCGTCGAGCAGTTCGAGCAGACGGCAAACGTGCGCGTCGACCACTTCGCAGCGATCGACTTCAACGGCTTCGGCGAGATGGTCGACGCCGTCGACGGCGTGCCGGTGTGCATCCCCGAGGACCTCGTCGACAAGGAGCACGGCATCTTCGTCCCTGCCGGCGACCCGTCGATCCTCACCGGTGACGAGGCCCTCGACTACGTGCGAGCCCGCTCGGTCGGTGAGCTCATCCAACGCAACGACATCAGCCGGATCAAGCGCCAGCAGACGTTCATCGGGGCACTGGTCCGCAGGGTGAAGTCGGCCGGCACCCTGACACGGTTCGACCGGGTCGTCGGCTTCCTCGACGCCGCCACCAGCTCGCTCGAGACCGACGAGCAGCTCGCGTCGGTGGGCAGGATCGCCAAGATCGCCATGCAGCTGCAGAACGTCGGCCTGGAGAACATCAAGTTCGTCACTGTCCCGACGGAGTACTACCCGGTCGACTCCGAGCACAGCGGCGCGGTCTTCTGGACCGAGGACGTCAAGAACCTCTGGCGGCTGATCGGCGAGGACAAGCCGCTGCCGCGGAAGTTCCTCAAGGACTCGCTGTCCGCCGAGCCACCGAAGACCTCCAGCGAGTCGGCTGACCCGGCGCCGGCCGATCCTGGGCAGTCAGACCCGGCCTCTCCGTCGCCGACGCCCACCGAGACCGAGACCCCGGCCCCGGTCGAGGAAGAGACCCCGGCCGAGGAGGAGTCCCCGACACCGGAGGCCATCCCGGGGATCTGCGCGTGAGCGGTTCGCCCGAACTCGACCCCCAGCCCGAGTCGGACTGGGAACGTCGCCAGCGGCTCGCCGCGGTCTTCGGCGACGTGCTGCCCGAGGAGACGAGCGACGACCGGCCGGCCGACTCCGTGAAGAGCGACGGCAAGGGCGACGACTGGTATCGCGACCAGGTCCCGCCCCACCACGGCTGACGCGGGTTCACACGCGGGTGGTGTGGGCGGGCTGTCGCTCCCACCCGCGCATGCGCCCGCACCAGCCGCCACCCGACCACACCACCCGCAGGTGGTGTGGCCGTCGGCGATGAAGCTCAGACGTTGCGGGCCTGGAGCAGGTCGCGGATCTCTTCGAGCAGCGCGACGTCGGCGGGGGTGCCCTCCTGCTCGCCGGGGAAGTACTTCTCCTTGGCAACGGTGTAGGGCTTGACGATGAAGAAGTAGACGACAGCGGACAGGATCAGGAACGAGATGAGCGCCGTCAGCAAGGCGCCGATGGAGACGCCTGCGGGTTCCCAGTTGGAGAAGTCGGGCTGGCCGCCGGCCTTGCCGATGAGGTCCATCAGCACGTCGACCATCGCGAGGACGACGGCCGCGAAGGCGGTCGCCATGATGAAGGCGACGGCAAGCTCGATCAGGTTGCCGCGCAGGATGAAGTTCTTGAATCCGCTCATGTGGTTTTCCTTTCGGTGCCCCGAGAGTCGGAGCCGATCGATGTCCTGACAACCCAGCACGCTAGCGGACGTAGGCCACGCTGAGGAACTGCGTGAGTGCTGCGGCGGCGACGTCTGCGGCGCGATCGGGCGAGATCCCCAGGACCACCAGCCGACCGGTCAGGGAGGACTCGGCGACCGACGGAGGCGGGATGGCCAGGACGACCACCCCGCCTGCCAGCTCCTGGGCGGTGCCGCTCTCGGGGTCGACAGCACTCAGGTCGACGCGGTCACCCACCTCGAGCAGGTCGACGACGGCGGGGTCGGGCAGCCGCACGGGCAAGACCGTCAGGCCAGGATGAGCCTGCGCCAGGTCTGATCCGACGAGCCGGACGCTGGTGACCGGTTCTCCGGCCCGCACCGGAGCGGCGAGCGTCCGCCCCGCGATGGACCCGGGGATCCCCGACGGGGCCAGGTCTGCGGGCCACTCGCGCAGCGTGACGTCGTCGGCTCCGATGCGGTCGCCGCTCGCGAGGTCATGGCTGGCGACGGGCACGGGCACTGTGGAGGGGGCGGCCCAGCGGTGGCGCGGAGCCCGACCAGCACCGAGAGGGCGAGGAGGAGCGCCGCGAGCGGCCGCCGGTGGGCGAGCACGCGGCGTCGTACGCTCCGCAGGCCCAGGCGCGACGAGGTGAGGGACGGCATGGCGCGACGCTAGGTCGACGCTGGCCCCGAGCCGCCCGGGCTTCCACAGCCCGGGGGTGGATCAGCTGGACGAACCGCCTGTGGACGACGACGAGCCCGACGACGAGCTCGAGGCGGCCGCCGGGGACGAGGAGGTCGACGTGGAGTCGGACGACGAGGTCGACTTCGACGCCGCGGCGGACCCCGAGTCGGAGCCCGAGGACGGGGTGCTGGCCGAGGACGACGCGCGGCTGTCGGTGCGATAGAACCCCGACCCCTTGAACACGACGCCGACCGCGTTGAACAGCTTGCGCAGCCGGCCCTGGCACTCGGGGCACACGGTGAGCGAGTCGTCACTGAAGCTCTGGAACTGCTCGAAGGCGTGACTGCACTCGGTGCAGGCGTACTGGTAGGTCGGCATCGGGAAACCTTGCGTGCTGGGGAGGCGTAGGTCGAGCAGGTGGGTCCGCGACTCGCTGGCACTCCACCCGATCGACTGCCAAGAATACGGCACAATGCATCGCGACATGACCGAGTCGCGAGCCTCCGCCAGCCCAGCCCCGTCCCGCAACGATGACTTCAACGTGCGAGACGCGTTCCGGCGAGCGCCCAGAGGCGTGCGCTGGTCGGCCTATGTCGCGGCCGCGTTGGCGCTCCTGCTCGTGCTCCTGGTGCTCGCCGCCGGTGCGTTCGTACGCCGACCGCTTCCCGGCATCGATGGCGAGCTCGAGCTGGCTGGACTGGACGCGTCGGTCGAGGTGCTTCGCGACGAGCACGGAATCGCCCAGATCTATGCCGACACCGACGCCGACCTGCTGCGCGCCCAAGGGTTCGTGGCCGCCCAGGACCGGTTCTTCGAGATGGACGTCCGCCGGCACGTGACCTCGGGCCGGCTTGCGGAGCTCTTCGGCGAGGACGGCCTCGAGACCGACAAATACATCCGCACGATGGGTTGGCGGCGGGTCGCTGAGCAGGAGTGGGCCCTGCTCGACGCCGAGACCCGCGACGCCCTGACGGCCTACGCCGAGGGCGTCAATGCCTACATCGCCGACCGGAGCACCAGCGAGCTCGCCCTCGAATACACCATCCTGGGCCTGTCCGGTCTCGACTACGAGCCGGAGCCCTGGGAGCCGGCCGACTCGCTCGCCTGGCTCAAGGCGATGGCCTGGGACCTGCGCGGCAACATGGACGACGAGATCGCGCGGGTGATGGCCACGCTCGACCACACCCCCGAGGAGATCGCCCAGCTCTACCCCGCCTATGACGCCGAGGCCCACCCGCCGATCGTGGACGGCGGCGGGGTCGTCGACGAGGTGTTCGAGCAGAACGCGACGGCCAACTCGACGCGCAACCCGCGGCGAGCGGCCTTCAACGACGAGACCGTCCGTGCCCTGGCCGACCTGCAGGCGGGCCTGCGCCGGCTGCCGCAGCTGCTCGGGCGGGGCGCAGGGATCGGCTCCAACTCCTGGGTGGTCGACGGCGAGCACAGCTCGACCGGCCGGCCGCTGCTGGCCAACGACCCGCACCTCGGCGTGAGCCAGCCCGGCATCTGGCTCCAGATGGGGCTGCACTGTCGCGAGGTCACGCCCGACTGCACCCTGCAGACCACGGGCTTCACCTTCGCCGGCGTGCCGGGCGTGATCATCGGCCACAACGCCGACATCGCCTGGGGCTTCACCAACCTCGGACCCGACGTGACCGACCTCTACCTCGAGCGGATCGAGGGCCGGACCTGGATCCAGGACGGCGAGCCCCGACCCCTCGAGCAGCGCACCGAGACGATCGAGGTGCGCGACGGGGACGCCTTCGAGCTGCGGATCCGCGAGACCGCCCACGGGCCGCTGCTCAGCGACGTCAGCCAGGAGCTCAGCACCGTCGGGGCCAACGCCCCGACCGACCGGCCGGGACAACGCGGCAACGGCTATGCAGTGGCGTTGCAGTGGACGGCGCTCGAGCCCTCGACGACGGCCGACGCGATCCTGGCGCTCAACCGGGCCGGCGACTGGGACGAGTTCCGGGCGGCGGCGAGCGACTTCGCCGTACCAGCGCAGAACCTCGTGTATGCCGATCGCGAGGGTCACATCGGCTATCAGGCCCCGGGCCTCGTGCCGATCCGCAAGTCCGGCAACGACGGCCGGATGCCGGCCGAGGGGTGGCTCTCGGCCAACGACTGGACCGGCGACCACATCCCGTTCGACGCACTGCCCAACGTGCTCGACCCGGACGAGGGAGTGATCGTCACGGCCAACCAGGCCGTCATCGGCGACGACTATCCCTACCAGCTGACCGACGACTGGGACCGTGGCTATCGCTCCACGCGCATCAGCGAGCTGCTCGAGCGCGAGGGTGAGCTCTCGATCGCGGAGATGACCCGGGTCCAGCTCGACACCGCCAACCCGATGGCTCCGACCCTGGTGCCCTATCTCCTCGACGTCGAGGAGCTGGGCTCGCAGTACTACCGCGACGGACAGGAGCTCCTGGCCGACTGGGACTTCACGCAGCCTGCGGACAGCCCGGCCGCTGCCTACTACAACGCCGTGTGGAGCAACCTGCTGCGCCTGACCTTCCACGACGAGCTGCGCGAGGGCATCTGGCCCGACGGCGGTGACAGGTGGTTCGCCGTGGTGACCGACCTGCTGGACGACCCGGTCGGGCCGTGGTGGGACGACGAGGCGACCGAGGACGTGGTCGAGTCCCGCGACGACATCCTGCGACAGGCGATGCTCGACGCCCGCGACGAGCTGACCACCCGGCAGGCGCTCGATCCACAGGAGTGGTCCTGGGGGCACCTCCACCACCTCGACCTGCGCCACGCGACGCTGGGCGAGTCGGGCATCGCCCCGATCGAACGCCTCTTCAACCGCAACGGCCACGAGGTCGGCGGCGGCGCGAGCATCGTGGACGCGACGAGCTGGGACGCGGCGCAGGGTTACGAGGTGACGGCGGCGCCGTCGATGCGGATGGTGGTCTCGCTGGCCGACTTCGACGACTCGCGCTACATCAACCTCACCGGGGTCTCGGGACATCCGGGGTCCTCGCACTACGGCGACCAGACCGAGCTGTTCGTCAACGGCGAATACCTGCCCTGGGCCTTCTCCCGCGACGCCGTCGTCGAGGCAGGTGAGAACACCCTCGTCCTCGTTCCTGCCGAGGACGACTAGTCGCTAGGTTGGCGCCATGAAGAGTGAGCTGTTCACCCCCGAGAACCTCGAGATCGCCGACGGGCAGCGGTTCGCCCTCCAGAACAGCCGGATGCTCCGGGTCTCGCTCGGCCCCGACGTGCTCGCGGTCAAGGGCGCGATGGTGGCCTTCCAGGGCCAGGTCCGCTTCGACCACGAGAAGTCCGGGTCGATGGCCAAGCTGCTCAAGAAGGTCGTCACCAGCGAGGACATCCCGCTGATGCGGGTGTCCGGCCAGGGCGAGGTCTTCTTCGCCCAGGAGGCCGGGCACGTCCACCTGATCACGCTCGAGGGGGACGGGATCTCGGTCAACGGCCGCAACCTCCTCGCCTTCGACGCGACGATGGAGTGGGACATCAACCGGGTCCGGGGGGCCGGCATGATGGCCGGTGGCCTGTTCAACACCACCGTGCGCGGCGCCGGCACCGTCGCCCTGTGCACCGTCGGGCAGCCGGTCGTCCTCGACTGCTCGCAGCAGCCGACGTTCGTCGACGTCCAGGCGGCTGTCGCGTGGTCCTCGTCCCTGGTGCCCACCGTGGTGTCGAGCATGAACATGAAGTCGATGCTGCGCGGCGGGTCCGGCGAGGCGTTCCAGTATTCCTTCCACGGACCCGGGTTCGTCGTCGTCCAGCCCTTCGAGTGGGTGCCGCCCACGGCCAACGGCGGCGGCAAGTCCGGCGGGCCGGGCGGCCTGATCGGCGATCTGCTCAGCTGATCCCGGCTGGCGTCACCGTGTGCGTGACACGACGGTCGTGGTCCTGGGTGGGCACGTCGCGCCCGGCCTCGTCCTCGTGCAGCACGACGGCGATGGGCACACCGGCCGGCACCCGCGCGAGTGCGCGGTCATAGGACCCGCCACCACGACCGAGGCGGTCGCCGGCCGTCGATGCCGCCAGCCCCGGCACGATCACCACGTCGGCCTGCGCGATGGCGTCCGGGCCCAGGCGTGGTCCGACCGGCTCGAGCAGGCCGCGGCTGGCGGGGGCGAGCTCTCCGGTGAAGGCGACCCAGTCGAGGTCGTTGTCGGGGCACAGGACGGGGAGCAGGACCCGCTTTCCGGCCGCGACGAGCAGCTCCAGCAGCCGTCCCGTACCGGGCTCGCGGCCGACCGAGACGTAGGCGGCGACGACTGCTCCTCGGCGTACGGCATCCCAGGCCAGCACGTGGTCCGCGATGGCCTCCGCGACAGCCACCGACTCGATCAGCGGGCGGCGCCGGCGGGCAGCCAGGACCTGGTCGCGCAGCGCCTGCTTCGCCGGCAGCGCAGGGGGCTGGACTCGCGGGTTCACGGCATCAGCCTACGATCGGAGCATGGGTAGCAAAGGGCTTGAGCTCGCACGCACCAAGATGCAGGAATCGGGCGTCGATCCAATCGCCATCGACACCTTCGCGCACTACTACCGGTTGTTGGAGCACGGCGAGACCGGGATGATCCCCGAGTCGACGATCGACCCCCTCGACATGGAGTCGCTGGCCGACGTCGAGGTGAGCGACGAGGACGCCGCCGAGGCGATCCGCACCACCGCCGTGATCAAGCTCAACGGCGGCCTCGGCACGTCGATGGGCATGGACCGTGCGAAGTCGCTCCTGTGTGTCCGACGTGGGCTGAGCTTCCTCGACATCATCGCCCGTCAGGTGCTCCACCTCCGCAGCGAGTACGCCGCCCCGCTCCCGCTGATCTTCATGAACTCGTTCCGCACCTCGGCCGACACGATGGCCGCCGTGGCGCGCTACGAGGACCTGCCCGTCGCGGGCCTGCCGCTGGAGTTCCTGCAGAACAAGGTTCCCAAGCTGCTCGCCAAGGACCTGATGCCGGCGTCGTATCCCAAGAACCCCGACCTCGAGTGGTGCCCGCCCGGCCACGGTGACATCTACACCGCGCTGCGGGGCAGCGGCCTGCTCGAGCAGCTGCGCGAGGCGGGCTACCGCCGGGTGTTCGTCTCCAACTCCGACAACCTCGGTGCGGTTCCGGACGCGCGGGTGGCCGGCTGGTTCGCGGGCACGGGCGCGCCGTTCGCGATCGAGGCGGTCCGTCGGACGCCCTCGGACCGCAAGGGCGGCCACTTCGCGCGGCGCAAGGAGGACGGCCGGATCGTGCTGAGGGAGTCGGCGCAGACCCTCGACGCCGACAAGCAGGCGCTGGCCGACCTCGACCGCCACCGCTTCACCTCGACCAACAACTTGTGGTTCGACCTGGACGCGATGGCCGAGGCGCTGGACGCCCGCGGCGGCATCCTCGGGCTGCCACTGATCCGCAACGTCAAGCACCTCGACCCGGCCGACCCGTCCACGCCCGAGGTGATCCAGGTCGAGACCGCGATGGGTGCCGCCATCGAGGTCTTCGAGGGGTCGCGCACCATCGAGGTCGGGCGTGACCGCTTCGTGCCGGTGAAGACGACCAACGACCTGCTCGTCCTGCGCTCCGACGTCTATGACCTCGGCCAGGACTTCGTGCTCGACCAGGCCTGCGACGAGGTGCCCTTCATCGACCTCGACGGCAGCTTCTACAAGCTGGTCGGCGACTTCGACAAGCGCTTCCCCGAGGGCGCGCCCTCACTGCGGAAGGCCTCGTCGCTGGTCGTCGATGGTGACGTCACCTTCGGCAAGGGCGTCAGCGTCGTCGGTGACGTGAAGATCCAGGCCCCCAGTGCGCAGCGGATCGCACCTTCGACCGAACTGGTGGCAGATGCCTGACCTGCTGCCCGTCCCCGACCTCGTCGAGCGCATCCTGGCGACGGTCTCCCCGTTGCCCGACTTCCCCCAGCCCCTGATGGACGCGCTCGGCCTCGCCCTGGCCGAGGACGTCAGCGCCTCCATCTCGCTGCCCGGCTTCGACAACTCCGGGATGGACGGCTATGCGGTGACCTGTGCCGACGTCGCGTCCGCCTCCGAGGACCACCCGGTCCACCTGCCCGTCGTCGGGGAGATCGCCGCCGGGCGTCCCAGCCTGATGGCCCTCTCGCCGGGCACCGCGGCCAAGATCATGACGGGCGCCCGGGTGCCCACCGGCTGTGACGCGGTGGTGCCCTACGAGTGGACCGACCGGGGGGTCGCCCAGGTGCGGATCACCCGCGCGCCTCGACAGCACCAGCACATCAGGGTCGCCGGTGACGACGTCAAGGAGGGCGACCAGCTCCTCGAGCACGGCACGGTCCTCGGCCCCCGCCACCTCGGTCTGCTGGCCGCGATCGGACGGGCCACCGTCCGCTGCCGCCCGCGGCCGCGCGTCGTGGTCATCTCGACCGGCTCGGAGCTGCGCGAGCCTGGTTCGCCGCTCGGCTCCGACTCCATCTACGACGGCAACTCCTTCCTCCTCGCCGCCGCCGCGCGGGCTGCTGGTGCCATCGCCTATCGGGTCGGGATCGTCCCCGACGACCCCCGCACCTTCACCGACGCACTCAGCGACCAGCTCGTGCGCGCCGACATCGTGGTCACCAGCGGTGGGGTCAGCGAGGGCGACTTCGACGTGGTCAAGGAGGCGCTGTCCTCCCTGGGGTCGGTGTGGTTCGGCGGGGTCGCGATGCAGCCCGGCAAGCCCCAGGGCTTCGGCACCGTGGGCGAGGACCAGACGCCGATCTTCACCCTGCCGGGCAACCCGGTCTCGGCCTACGTCTCCTTCGAGACCTTCGTGCTCCCCGCGATCCGCCGGATGATGGGCAAGCTGCCCTATTCCCGGCCCCTGTCGCGGGCTCGCCTCACCCACGGGCTGTCGTCGCCGGCGGGCAAGCAGCAGATGGTGCGCGCCGCCTGGGACTCCGACCGGGGAGGCGCCTTCGTCAGCCCGGTCGGCGGACCCGGGTCCCACCTGCTCGGCGACCTGGCCGACAGCAATGCACTCATCGTCGTACCCCCCGACACGACCGCCCTCCAGGCCGGCGACATGGTCCCGGTGCTCAGGCTCGACGAGGAGTTTTAGATGACGTCCTTCTCCCACCTCGACGACGCGGGCGCTGCCCGGATGGTCGACGTCTCCGGCAAGGCAGTCACCGCGCGTACGGCGTCCGCAACCGGCCGGGTCCTGGTCTCGGACGACGTGGTCGCCCTGCTGCGCGGAGCCGGGGTTCCGAAGGGCGACACCCTCGCCGTGGCGCGACTGGCCGGGATCATGGGAGCCAAGCAGACCCCGTCGCTGATCCCGTTGTGCCACCCGCTCGCACTCTCGTCGGTGACCCTCGACCTCAGCGTCACCGACGCCTCCGTCGACATCGTGGCCACGGTCGCCACCACCGACCGGACCGGCGTCGAGATGGAGGCGCTCACCGCCGTCGCCGTGGCCGGGCTCACCGTGATCGACATGGTCAAGTCCGTCGACAAGGCCGCGGTCATCACCGACGTGCGGGTCGAGACGAAGACCGGCGGCAAGTCGGGGGACTGGGCGCGACCATGAGCGTCGAGCTCAAGGGCGCCGTCGTGGTGGCGTCCAACCGGGCAGCCGCCGGTGTCTACGACGACGAGACCGGGCCGGTGATCGTCGCCTGGCTGCAGTCGCAGGGATTCACGGTGGGCGCGCCGGCCGTCGTGCCCGACGGCGACCCGGTCGCCGAGGCGATCGCGGCCGCGATCGACGACGGCGCCCGGGTCGTCCTCACGACCGGCGGCACCGGTCTCACGCCGACCGACCGGACGCCCGAAGCCACCCGGCCGCTGCTGGACCGGGAGATCCCCGGGATCGCGGAGGCGATCCGCGCCCACGGCGTGGCAGCGGGAGTGCCGACGGCGGTGCTCTCGCGCGGCGTCGCAGGCATCGCCGGCTCGTGCCTGGTGGTCAACCTCCCCGGCTCGCGTGGCGGGGTGAAGGACGCCCTGGCCGTGCTCGGCCCGGTGCTGCAGCACGCCGTCGAGCAGGTGGCGGGAAGCGATCACTGATGGGCGTCTGGAAGTCGGTGCCGGGTTGGCCGGCCTGGCTGGCCCACGGCGACGTCGGGCTGCGCCCCCTCGAGACCTCGGACGTCGCGGCCTGGCGTGAGGTCCGCACTCGCAACCGGGACTGGCTGCAGCCGTGGGACGCCACGATGCCACCGGGTCACGAAGCGGCTGCCGGCGACTACTCGCAGGTCGTGCGCCGACTGCGCCGCCTCGCCCGCCGTGGCCAGGCACTGCCGTTCGCGATCGAGGTCGACGGCCGCTTCGTGGGCCAGGTGACGGTCAACAACATCGTCCGCGGCTCAGCACAGTTCGCCTCCATCGGCTATTGGCTCGACAAGGACGCGGCCGGCCGCGGGGTGATGCCGACCGCCGTGGCCCTGGTGATCGACCACTGCTTCACCACCGCCGGCCTGCACCGCGTCGAGATCTGCATCCGGCCGGAGAACTCCAACTCCCTGCGCGTGGTCGAGAAGCTGGGGCTCTTCGAGGTCGGCTATGCGCCGCGGTTCCTCCACATCGACGGGGCCTGGCGCGACCACCGGATCTTCGCCGTGACCGTGGAGGAGTGCACCGAGCCGATGCTGAACCGCCTGGGGCGGCCCTGACACGGCGCATCGGGTCGCAAGTGGCGGCGCGCGCCATACGAACCCGCTCATTCGATGTCGTCCGCCGCCAGTTGTGCTCCGGACACGACCGACCGGCTCCTGCGCCCCGAATCCCACGAGTCACACGAGTAGTTTCCCGACACACCTATGGACATCCGCCCCATCCTCGGGTAGCGAACCTAATCTCAGGGGCGTGGACCCGAGCGCACTGATCTTCGTTGCCCTGGCAGTTGCCTGGGCCGTCTATCTCATCCCGAAGGCGCTCGAGCACCATGACGAGGCGGTGCGCAGCCGCTCGGTCGACCGCTTCTCCCACACGATGCGCGTGCTCGCGCGCCGCGAGCCGGTCAACCGTCGCGACGCCCGTCTGGTCGTGACCCCCGCCCGGCACCCGTCCGCGCCGACCGTCGCCACCAAGCCGTCCAGGACCCGAGCGACCCCGACGTATGCCGAGCGGCGCGCCGCCGTCCGCAAGGCCACCAAGCGGCGTCGCAGAGTCCTGGCAGCGATCCTGCTCGTCAACACCGCCGTCATCGGCGTGGCTGCCGCCCAGGTGATCGCCTGGCCCTACACCGCCATCCCCGCAGGGCTGCTCGTCGCCTGGCTCGTCGCCTGCCGCGTCATGGTCAAGGGCGAACGGGCGGCTGCTCGACCAGCACGGGTCCAGTCCCACCTCACCGCAGCGTTCCCGGACGCCAACTCGCTCGAGATCATCTTCGAGCTCCCCGAGACAGCCGACTCCCCGCTCGTGGCCGACGTCGAGGCCGTCGCCGTCGAGCCCGCCGCGGAGCCGATGCGCGCCGAGGGCGCGGAGCCGATGCGCGCCGAAGGCGCGTGGGACATGGTGCCGACCACCCTGCCGACCTACGTCTCCAAGCCGGCCGCCGCGCGGCGTACGGTCCAGACGATCGACCTCGACTCCACTGGCGTCTGGTCGTCGGGGCGCAACGACGACGACTCGGCCATGGCCCGCGACGCCGACGAGTCGGCGCGTGCTGAACGCGACGTCGAGCGGCGTCGCGCGTCCGGCTCCTGAGTCGCTCGGCGCGAGGGCCCATTCGATTGGGTCGGCGTGGAAGTCGGGTGCTATCTTTTCCCTTCGCTCGGGGGTGTGGCGCAGCTGGTAGCGCGTCTCGTTCGCATCGAGAAGGCCAGGGGTTCGAGTCCCCTCACCTCCACCAGCGACGAACGGCCCGTCCTCGGACGGGCCGTTCGGCATTTCCCCTCCAGCGGCCTCAGATCCAGCGGGTGAACCAGATCCGCCGCAGCCACTCGTCGTGGGTGATCAGCTGGTCGGTCCACACCGGCCAGAACCACGCGAACGCCAGGACGCAGAGCACGAAGTAGGACCCGGCGACCACGACCCCGGCCGTCCGTCTGGACGAGGGCACGTTGGAGGAGCCCACCAGGCTGCCCAGCGCCAGGGTCAGCGCCAGCACCACGAACGGCAGGCAGGCGATCGCGTAGAAGACGAAGATCGGCCGGTCGTCATAGAGCAGCCACGGGAGCCAGGTCGAAGCCACCCCGACGACCGCGACCCCGAAGCGCCAGTCGCGCGCCCCGACCCAGCGGACGAGTGCGAAGACCAGCGCCAGGCTGCCGCCCCACCAGATGAGCGGGTTGCCCAGCAGGAGGACCTGACGCAGGCACGTCGACCCGTCCGGCGCGTCGCAGCCCTGGGTCCCGGGCTGGATGTCGAGCTGGGCGTCCACCCCGACGGGGCGGTTCATCAGCAGCCAGCCTCCGGGCTTGGAGGCGTAGACGTGGTCACTGTCGTTGAGGAAGTGGCTGTGGAAGGCATACACGTCCTGGTGGTAGTCCCACAGCGATCGCAGCGACTGGGTGACCTCGCCGAAGCCCTCCTTGTCCGGTTCGGAGGCGGTCGCCCACGGCTCGCCGCCGTCGTGTGTCGTGTATTGGGTGTTGCTCAGCGCCTGCTCGTACTCACCGGCGTGCTGGAGCCAACCGGTCCAGCTGGCGACATAGACGACGAAGGCGACCAGGACGAGACTGGCGAACGCGACCGGCCCGTCGACGACGAGCGCCTTGACGACGTCCAGCCGGTGCCGGTGCGACCTGCGGGCGCCGTAGTTCCACGCCGTCAGCAGCAGGCCGAAGGCTGCGAGGGGGAACAGTGCCGTCCACTTGGTGCCGACCGCGAGGCCGAAGGCGACGCCTGCACCGAGCAACCAGGGTCGGAAGAACACCAGGTGGGCGCCCTTGGCCAGCCGCGCGCGGAACCACTGTCGGTCGGCGACGACACAGTGGACGCCGAGCAGGATGAAGAAGGCGAGGAAGATGTCGAGCAGCGCCAGCCGCGACAGCACGAGCTGCAGGCCGTCCAGGGCGAGCAGAAGCCCGCCGGCCAGGCCGAGCGTCGTCGAGCCGGTCACGCGCCGGACGAAGCGACACATCAGGAGCACCATCAGCGAGCCGACGACGGCAGCAGCGATGCGCCAGCCGAAGGGCTCCATCCCGAAGGCCTTCTCGCCGAGCGCGATCAGCCACTTCCCCACCTCAGGGTGCACCACCATCGAGGGGGCGTCCTGCCAGATCCCGGTGGGGGCGCCGTTGAGGATGCTCTTGTCCGCGTCCTCGACGTAGGTGCGCACGTAGCCGTGCTCGAGCATCGACCAGGCGTCCTTGGCGTAGTACGTCTCGTCGAAGCTGAACTGGTGGGGCGTGCCGAGCTTCCACCAGCGCAGGAAGAAGGCGAGACCGGTGATCGCCAGCGCCAGGACCCACCCGACGAGCGGGTCGTCGGTGCGCCAGCGCGGGAGTGCGCGGTCCTGCACCGACGGGACCTCGCTGCCCGCCGCCGTGCGCGACAGGCTGACATCGGCGGGAGCGGTCACGCCGCAGACTCTAGAGCGTCTGCCCCCGACCGCCCTGACATGATCGGAGCATGTCCACCACCACCGGCGTGCTCGTGCTCGCAGCCACGCCGATCGGGCAGTACGGCGACGCGCCTCCCCGCCTCGCCTCCGAGCTCGCCGGGGCCGACGTCGTCGCGGCCGAGGACACCCGACGGCTCAAGCGGCTGACCAGCGAGCTCGGGATCAGCCTCGGTGGTCGAGTGGTCTCCTACTTCGAGGGCAACGAGGCGTCGCGGACGCCGGTGCTGCTCGAGGCCCTGCTGGCCGGCGATCGCGTGGTCCTGGTCACCGACGCCGGGATGCCCAGCGTCTCCGACCCCGGCTATCGGCTCGTGGTCGCGGCCGTCGAGCACGACATCACCGTGACCGCCGTGCCCGGTCCGAGCGCGGTGCTGACCGCCCTCGCCGTCAGCGGGCTCCCGGTCGACCGGTTCTGCTTCGAGGGCTTCCTGCCTCGCAAGCCCGGTGAACGCAGCCGGCGCCTCGCCGCGCTGTCGCGGGAGGAGCGCACGATGGTCTTCTTCGAAGCACCCCACCGCACGCACGCTGCCCTGGCCGCGATGGCCGGGGTGCTGGGCGGCGACCGGTCGGCGGCCGTGTGCCGTGAGCTGACCAAGACGCACGAAGAAGTACGCCGCGGGCCGCTCGCCGACCTCGTCGACTGGGCGGCGCAGGGAGTGCGGGGCGAGGTGACCATCGTCGTGTCAGGCTCGCCCGCCCGGGCCGACGTGGACAGCGACCCTGACTCGCTGCGCGCAGCCGTGGCCGAGGAGGAGGCAGCCGGGGCGACCCGGAAGGAAGCGATCGCGGACGTCGCCAGACGCGCCGGGGTCCCCAAGCGAGAGGTCTACGACTGTGTCCACAAACAGGCCAACAAGTGAGCCGACCCGCACCAGGGCCTCGACCGAGGAGCAGTCGGGAGTGCGCCGCGACCGGGAGCGCCCAGCGGTCCCCGACCGGCTTCCGCATCCTGTCGTGGACAACCACTGTCACCTCGACATCGCGGACGGTGAGTGGCTCGAGACCCGGGAGGCGATCGACCTGGCGGTCTCGGTCAACGTCACCCGGATCGTCCAGATCGGTTGTGACCTGCCCGGGGCGCGCTGGGCCGTGGCGGCTGCCGAAGAGCACCCCGAGCTGATCGCCGGGGTCGCCCTGCACCCCAACGAGGCACCGAAGGTCGACGACCTGGACGCGGCCATGGCCGAGATCGAGGCCCTGGCCGGGGCGCACGACCGCGTGCGGGCGGTGGGGGAGACGGGTCTCGACCACTTCAGGACGGGCGAGGAGGGTCGCCCCGCGCAGCGGGAGAGCTTCCGCCGTCACATCGACCTGGCCAAGCGCCTGGACAAGACCCTGGTCATCCACGACCGCGACGCCCACGACGAGGTCCTCGAGGTCCTGGACGAGGAGGGCGTGCCCGAGCGGTGGGTCATGCACTGCTTCTCCGGGGATCGTGACTTCGCCCGTGCCTGCCTGGACCGAGGGGCCCACCTGAGCTTCGCGGGGACGATCACCTTCAAGAACGCCGATCCGATCCGCGCCGCGCTCGCCGCGACGCCGCTCGACCGCATCCTCGTGGAGACGGACGCGCCATACCTCACGCCGACGCCGTTCCGCGGGCGGCCCAACGCCTCCTACCTCGTGCCGCTCACCGTCCGCGCGATGGCCGAGGTGCGCGGAGACGAGCTCGAGGGGCTGTGCCACGCGATCGACGTCAACACCGAACGGGCGTTCGGGGGCGCCTGGTAGGGGGTGGGGAAGGACGAGAGCCTGGTCACGAACGGCGGTGAATTGTGCCGTTCGACTTTGTACTACCACGCATCACCGTTATCGTCCTGTGACTGTTGGCCGGGATCGGGAACGTTCCGCCAGCGCCTGGAGGTTGGTATGAGCTCCCTCCGCGAGACCCCCCGCTCGCACGCCTCCCCACCGCAGCCACCGGTGGCCGGGTCGTCCTGCAGGGTGCGCTGACGCCCCGAGGCCCGGGAAGTACGACGTTCGGAGAACCGTGCGCGACCGCATCGCACACCTCAGCAAGTCCAAGGCCGTCCTGGCGACCCTCGTCGCCGCCATCGTCATCGCCGTCGCCGGCTCGACCCTCGGGTTCGCCGCCCTCAGCAACTCGGTGACCCTCACCCTCGACGGGGAGTCGGAGACGATCAGCGCGACGGGTGGCACCGTCGGCGAGGTCCTCGACGACCAGGGCATCGAGATCAGCGACAAGGACCTCGTGGCCCCCGCGCTCGACGAGTCCGTCGAGGACGGCACCCGCATCTCGGTGAAGTTCGCCCGTCGGCTCGAGCTGAGCGTCGACGGCGAGGAGCGCACCTACTGGGTCAACTCCGCCGACGTGGCCAGTGCGCTGGGCGAGATCGGTCGCGGCTACTCCGCGGCGGACCTGTCGCTGGACCGTGACGAGGTGATCTCGCGAAGCGGCACCCGCCTCGAGGTGACGACGCCCAAGACGGTCAAGGTGCGGATCGGCAAGCAGGACCCGAAGAAGCGCAACATCACCGCGCTCACGGTCCGCGAGGTGCTCGAGGAGCTCGGCGTCAAGGTCTCCGAGCACGACGTCGTGAAGCCTCGGCTGGGCGCCGAGATCGCCGACGGCGACAAGATCGTGCTCACCGACGTCCGGATCGTCACCAAGCGGGTCCGCAACGAGACGATCGAGGCCGCCGTCGTCGAGCGCGAGGACGCCTCGATGTTCGAGGGCGAGGACGAGGTCGTCCGCGCGGGCCGTGACGGTGTGCGCGACGTGACCTACAAGCTGACCGTCCGCAACGGCAAGGTCGTCGCGACCCGCGTCGTCAGTGCGGACGTCCAGCGCAAGCCGATCGCCACGATCGTCAAGGTCGGCACCAAGGAGGAGGTGGTGGCCTCGGCCGCCAACTTCGCCGGCGGCAGCACGGTGTGGGACTCCCTCGCACAGTGCGAGTCGGGCGGCAACTGGGCCATCAACACCGGCAACGGCTACTACGGCGGCCTGCAGTTCAACCTCGGGACCTGGCAGGCGTACGGCGGCACCGGCCTGCCCAGCAACGCCTCCCGGGAGACCCAGATCGCCGTCGCGACGCGACTGCGGGACGCAACCGGTGGCTATGGCTCCTGGCCGAGCTGCTCCGCGAAGCTGGGCCTGCCGCGCTGACCGATAGCCTGCACCGCATGAGCACCCCTTCCGCCGGTCCGAGGCTTCTCGGGCCGGCGGAAGTTCGTGCGCTCGCGGCCGAGCTGGACCTGCGACCCACCAAGCAGCGCGGGCAGAACTTCGTCATCGACGCCAACACCGTGCGTCGGATCGTCAGGGACTCCGGCATCGGGCGCGACGACGTGGTCGTCGAGGTGGGGCCGGGTCTCGGCTCCCTGACGCTCGCGCTGCTCGACGTGGCCCAGAGGGTCGTCGCCGTCGAGGTCGACCCCCTGCTGGCCGAGCGCCTGCCCGCGACGATCGCCGCCTATGCGCCCGGTCAGGTCGACGCCTTCGAGGTGATCCTCGGAGACGCGATGCGGATCGAGTCGATTCCCGGTCCGCCACCGACGGCCCTGGTCGCCAACCTGCCCTACAACGTCTCGGTGCCGGTCCTGATCCACATGCTCACGCTGCTCCCGTCCCTCGAACGAGGGCTGGTGATGGTGCAGGCCGAGGTCGCCGACCGCCTCGCTGCCGGGCCGGGCTCCAAGGTCTATGGCGTGCCGTCGGTCAAGGCCGCGTGGTTCGCCGACGTCCGGCGGGCCGGCACCATCGGCCGCAACGTCTTCTGGCCCGCCCCCAACGTCGACTCGGGCCTGGTGGCCTGGACCCGCTGCGACCCGCCGTCGACCACGGCGACGCGCCAGCAGGTCTTCACCGTCATCGACGCCGCCTTCGCCACGCGCCGCAAGCAGATCCGCGCCGCGCTGCGCCCGCTCGCGGGGTCCACCGAGGCGGCCGAGCGGGCTCTCGCACACGCCGGCATCGACCCGACCGCCCGCGGCGAGGTCCTCACCGTCGCCGACTTCGCGCGCATCGCCGAGGGCCTGGAGTGGTGAGCGCCCGCTCGGTCACCGTCAGGGCAGCCGCCAAGATCAACCTGCACCTCGGGGTCGGTGCGCTGCGCGAGGACGGCTTCCATCCCCTCGACACCGTCTACCAGGCGATCGGCCTCTATGACGACGTCAGGCTGTCGCTCGCCGAGGAGCCCGGCCTCGGGCTCGAGGTGGCCGACCACATCGACCTGGTGGACGTCCCGTCCGGCCCCGGCAACATCGTCTTCCGCGCCCTCGACCTGATCCAGGCCCGCGTGGGAGGGGTCGGCTCGGCGCTGATCGAGGTCACCAAGGCGATCCCCGTGGCCGGAGGGATGGCGGGGGGTCGGCCGACGCCGCCGCCACCCTGTTGGCCTATGACCGGCTGCACGGGTGTGGGCTGCCCGACGACGTACTCCTCGAGCTGGCCGCCGAGCTGGGCAGCGACGTGCCCTTCTCGCTCGTGGGCGGTACGGCGCGAGGTCGCGGCCGCGGCGAGGTGGTGGAGCCGGTCGAGGACCTCGCCACCTGGTGGTGGGTCGCCGTCCCCGCCGCTGTCGGGCTGTCGACGCCCGAGGTCTATGCCCACTTCGACCACCTCCACCCCCACGCGCTCGCCGAGCCTGCCGAGCCCGACGACCTGTTCTCGGCGCTGGCCAGCGGTGAGCCGCTGCGCCTCGCCCGCGCACTCCACAACGACCTCCAGCCGGCCGCGATCGACCTGCGGCCCGAGCTTGGGGCACTCATCGACCGGGGGGAGCGTGAGGGCGCGCTGCGCGGCCTCGTCTCCGGCTCCGGTCCCACCTGCATCTTCCTGTGCGACTCCCTCGACGGGGCCAACGCGGTCGTCGACGGGCTGCAGGGCGCAGGGCACGACGTCGTACTCATCGCGAACGGCCCCGTGGCCGGCGCACACCTCCTGGAGCTTCCCTGATGGCAAACCTGATCAACCTCGAAAAGGTCTCCAAGGCCTACGGCATCCGACCACTGCTGAGCGAGGTGTCCCTCGGGATCAGCGTCGGTGAGCGCATCGGGATCGTCGGTCGCAACGGGGACGGCAAGACCACGCTGCTGGAGGTGATGACGGGCCTCGAGGAGCCGGACGCCGGCCGGGTCTCGATGAACCGGGGTGTCGAGATCGGCTATCTCCACCAGGGCGACGAGCTGGTCGACACCCACTCGGTGCGCGAGGCCGTGCTGGGAGGGCGCGCCGACCACGAGTGGCTGGCCGACTCGACGATGCGCGGCGTCGTCACCGAGCTGCTGGCGGGCGTCTCGCTCGACCGTCCCGTCCTGGGGCTCTCGGGCGGGGAGCGTCGTCGGTGCTCACTGGCCGCGCTGCTGCTGGGCGAGCACGACCTCATCATCCTCGACGAGCCGACCAACCACCTCGACGTCGAGGCCGTCGCCTGGCTCGCCGGACACCTCGTCACGCGCAGCTCGGCCCTGGTCGTCGTCACCCACGACCGGTGGTTCCTCGACGAGGTCTGCCAGACGACGTGGGAGGTCCACGACGGCGTCGTCGACTCCTACGAGGGCGGCTACGCCTCGTTCGTCCTGGCCAAGGCGGAGCGTCAGCGCCAGGCCGGCGCCTCCGAGCAGCGACGCCAGCAGCTCGTCAAGAAGGAGCTCGCCTGGCTGCGTCGCGGGGCCCCCGCACGGACCGCGAAGCCGAAGTTCCGCATCGAGGCGGCCAACCAGCTGATCGAGGACGTGCCGCCGCCGCGCGACCGGATGGAGCTGCAGCGCTTCGCCGCCCAGCGGCTCGGCAAGGACGTCATCGACGTCGAGCACGTCGACCTGCACCGCGGTGAGCGCCAGCTGCTCGACGACGCCACCTGGCGCCTGGGCCCCGGCGACCGGGTCGGCATCGTGGGGGTCAACGGTGCGGGCAAGACCTCGGTGCTGTCGCTGATCGCCGGCACCCTCCAACCCACCAAGGGGCGCGTCAAGCACGGTCGCACCATCGCGATGGAGCACCTGACCCAGGCCCTCGACGACGTCGATCCCAACGGACGGGTGCTGCCGACGATCGAGGCGATCGCGCGCGTCACCCGCACCGCGACCGGGTCGGACATCACCGCGACCTCCATGCTCGAGCGCTTCGGCTTCACCGGCGACAAGCTGACCGCCCGGCTCGGCGACCTCTCCGGTGGGGAGCGGCGCCGTTTCCAGCTGCTCAAGCTGCTGCTCAACGAGCCCAACGTGCTGCTGCTCGACGAGCCGAC
The DNA here is from genome assembly GCF_011300215.1 of Nocardioides piscis. Lineage (NCBI taxonomy): Bacteria > Bacillati > Actinomycetota > Actinomycetes > Propionibacteriales > Nocardioidaceae > Nocardioides > Nocardioides piscis. The sequence goes on along the minus strand of NZ_CP049866.1, from coordinate 378,658 downwards.
CAACGACCTCGACATCGACACCCTCAACGTGCTCGAGGACTTCCTCGACGGCTGGCCCGGAACCCTGATCGTGGTCTCCCACGACCGCTACTTCCTCGAGCGCGTCACCGACTCGGTGTGGGCGCTGCTGGGTGACGGCCAGATCTCGATGCTGCCGCGCGGGGTCGATGAATACCTCGAGCGTCGCGCGGCGGGGCTCGCGACGTCCGCCTCGGCCGCGCCTGCCGCTTCCACCTCGGGCTCGGGCAAGGCCAAGGCCGGCTCGGCGGGGGAGCGCGACGCCCGCAAGGCGCTGGCTCGCCTGGAGAAGCAGATCGCGCGCATCGACATACGCGAGAAGGCGCTCAACGAGCAGCTGGCGGCCAACCTGACCGACATCGACCTCCTCGCCGACCTCGGCAAGCAGCTCAGCGTGCTGCAGGGCGAGAAGGAGACCCTCGAGCTGGAGTGGCTGGAGGCCTCGGAGGTCCTCGAGGGCTGAGTGTCCCTCAGCCCTCGCTCAGTCCTCGGGCGGGCTGAAGGGCGCGAGGAGCGTCCTCAGCAGCCCCGCCAACGTGGCCTGGTCCTCGACCGGCAACGCCTCCACCAGGGTCGCCTCGGCGGCGAGCAGGGCACCGAAGGCCCCGTCGACCGCCTCCTTGCCCTCGGGGTCAGGCGCACGAGCACCCCGCGCCGGTCGTGCGGGTCGGGGAGGCGTTCGACGAAGCCGCGACCGGCGAGGCGGTCGACCCGGTTGGTCATGGTGCCGCTCGTCACGAGCGTCTCGCGCAGCAGGCGGCCCGGCGATTGCTCGTATGGCGCCCCGGCGCGCCGCAGGGCGGCCAGCACGTCGAACTCCCAGGACTCGATGCCGTGGGCGCTGAAGGCGACGCGACGGGCCAGGTCTAGGTGACGCGCCAGGCGGCTGATCCGGCTGAACACCTCGACGGGCCCGAGGTCGAGGTCGCTGCGCTCGCGCGCCCAGGCGTCGACCAGGGCGTCCACTTCGTCGCGCATGTGGTCAGTGTGCCAGAGCGTCAAGAATCTTGACACCGAGAGAACTGGCGGGAGGTCTGGCCGGCGGACCTCACGCAGGGTCGGCCGCTGCGGTCGGCTCGGCGGAGAACAGCACCGGGTCGGCGTCGAGGCCGGAGAGGCCGTTCCAGGCCATGTTCACCACGTGGGCAGCGACGACCTCGCGGGCCGGCTTGCGGGTGTCGAGCCACCACTGGCCGGTGAACGAGACCATGCCGACCAGCATCTGGGCATACATCGGCGCGTGCTTGGTGTTCAGGCCCGTCCGGCTGAACGTCTCGCTGAGCAGGCCCTCGACCCGAGACGCCACGTCGCCGAGGATCGACTGGAAGGTCGGCGCGCCTGACGGGCTGTCGCGGACCAGGATCTGGAAGCCCTCGGAGTTCTCCTCGACATACTGCAAGAGCGCGAGCGCCGCCTGCTCCAGGATGATGCGCGACGTCTCACCGGTGAGCGAGGCGCGCATGATCGCGAGCAGCGACTGGACCTCGCGGTCCACGACCACGGCATAGAGGCCTTCCTTGCCGCCGAAGTGCTCATAGACGATCGGCTTGGACACCGTCGCCCGGGCTGCGACCTCCTCGATCGCCGTGCCTTCGAAGCCGCGCTCGGCGAAGAGGGTGCGGGCCACCGCGATGAGCTGCTCCCGGCGTTCGGCCGCGGTCATCCGTCTCTTGGTCGCCATGTGGCGATCCTCTCACCCGGCTGGGTTACCCGCTGGTAACATGCCCCCATGAGCCAGGTGCTGAAGCTGTGGAACACCACGACCGCCATCCCCGTCGTCGGCAAGCGACTGTTCTCGGTCGCCTTCGCCCAGAAGGCGCCCTACTTCGCCACGATCCGGCCGCGCTTCACCGTGATCGAGCCCAACCGTGCCGAGCTGGTGATCCCCAAGCGCCGCGGCGTGCACAACCACATCAAGACGGTGCACGCGATCGCGCTCTGCAACGGGCTCGAGGCCGCGATGGGCGCGCTCGCCGAGGCCACGATCCCGGCCGACAAGCGCTGGATCCCCAAGGGCATGGACATCGCCTACACCGCCAAGGCCACCAGTGACATCACCTGCATCGCCGAGACCGACCCCGAGCAGTGGACGTCCGGCGACCCTGACCTCCACGTCCGCGTGCGGGGCGAGCGCGAGGACGGTGTCGTCGTGATCGAGGGCGTGATCAAGCTCTGGGTGACGCCGAAGGCGCGCTAGACCGGAGCGCCGCCACCGACCGCGGCGAGGTTGGAGACCTCGAGCACCTTCTTCTCGCCGACGAACCTGCGCTGCACCCAGGTCGCCAGCCACGTCAGCAACAGGTTGACCAGGACGTAGATCCCGCCGATCACGACGATGACCGCGACGTGGTTGTTGAAGGACTGGTAGAGCGGCTTGACCAGGTAGGTGAGGCCGGGCGCGAGGATGTAGTAGCCCAGGCTGGTGTCCTTGAGAGCCACCACGCACTGGCTGATGATCGCCGGGATCATGATCTTCACGCCCTGGGGAAGCAGCACCTGCCCCATCACCTGCGTCTTGCGCATGCCGATCGCATAGGCCGCCTCGCCCTGCCCCTTCGGCACGGCCAGCACGCCGGCGCGGAAGACCTCGGCCAGCACCGAGCCGTTGTAGAGCATCAGCGCCAGCACGACGGACCAGTAGGCACGGCTGGAGACGTTGTCCATGCTCCCGAAGATCGCGAAGAACCCCAGGATCATCAGCATCAGCACGGGTACGGCGCGGAAGAACTCGACGACCACCCAGCACACCCAGCGGATCGGACGGTGCTCAGAGAGCTTGCCGATGCCGAACACCAGCCCGAAGACGACGGCCGCGACGATGGCCAGGGCCGCCATCTGCAGCGTCTTCAACAATCCGTCGACCAGGATGGCCTCGATGTAGCGGGGCGTGACGGCGAACTCCCACTTCTCCCCGGCGAGCTGGCCGGTCTCCCACAGTCGCCAGACGGCGAAGGCGACGGCGGCGAGGAGCGCCACCGAGGTCAGCACCGTGTAGAGGCGGTGTCGCGTGACGGTTCGCGGCCCTGGTGCGTCGTAGAGGACGCTCACGTTGCTCATGCGACCCTCCAGCGGCGCTCGAGGAAGATCGCGATGGCCGAGATGAGCTCGACGAGGATGATGTAGCCCAGGGCGAACACGATGAAGATCTCCCACCTGTCGCTGGCGTTGTTGTTGGTGAGGGCTCGCATCCGGGACACGGCTTCGGCGACGCCGAAGACGGCGGCGACCGAGGTGTTCTTGAGCAGCGCGATCATCGTGGAGGCGAGCGGTGGCACCGAGGCGCGGACTGCCTGCGGGAGGACCACCTGCGTCATCACACCGCCGAACGGGAGGCCGATCGCGCGGGCGGCCTCGGCCTGACCCAGCGGCACGGCGTTGACGCCGGAGCGGAGCGCCTCACACACGAAGGTCGAGGTGTAGAGCGCAAGGCCGATGAAGGCGGCGCCGAAGAAGGAGGTGAAGCTGAGCTCGCCGATCTGGACGTCGAGCCACCTGAAGTTGATGCCGATCTTGGGTGCTGCGATGGCCATGAACATGAGCACGATCAGCAGCGGGGTGTTGCGCACGAGCGTGACGTAGACAGCCGATGCCTTGCGCATGACGGCGACGGGCCCGACCCTCATCGCGACGAGGATGGTGCCGAGGACAAGGGCGACCAGTCCGCTGCTGAGGAACAGCGCGATCGTGTAGGCGAACGCCTTCAGGACGACGTCGAAGTTGTCGATGATCACCTGCACGGTCGGTGTGCCTCCTTCACTTTGTGTCGAGGGGGTGACGAGCGGGGGCGGCCGGTCGGCCGCCCCCGCTCGTCGTCAGATCAGGACTCGCAAGCGTCCATCTCGGGGAACTCGGGTGTGTCGACACCCGACGGGCCGAGCGTGGACTCGAACGCAGCCTCCCAGTCGCCGTCCTCGTTCGCCTCGGTCAGCGTGTCGACGATCCACTGGCACATCTCCGGCCGGTCCTTGGGGTAGCCGACGCCGATGCGCTCCTCGGAGAACTCCTCACCGACGACCTTCAGCTCGCCCTCGTTCTGCGCGGCGAGGCCGGCCAGGATGGAGCCGTCGGTGGTCATGGCCTCGACCGATCCGTCGAGCACCTTCTGGGCGCAGTCGGAGTAGGTGTCCAGGCCGACGCCCTTGGCGCCCTTGGCCTCGATGGTCTCCAGCGAGGTCGAGCCGGTCACCGAGCAGACCTCCTTGCCCTTGACGTCCTCGACGCTCTCGATGTCGCTGTCGGACTTCACCAGCAGCTGCTGGCCGGTGATCATGTAGGGACCGGCCTGGCCGACCACCTCGCGACGGTCGTCGGTGATGGAGTAGGAGGCGAGCACGAGGTCGACGGTCCCGTCCTGCAGGAAGGGCTCGCGGTTGTCCGAGATCGTCTCGACCCACTCGACGTCGTCCTCGGCGATGCCGAGGTCGGCGGCGAGGATCTTGGCCATCTCGACGTCAAAGCCCTCGGGCGTGTCGCTGGCGGCGTCCTTGAAGCCAAGACCCGGCTGGTCGTACTTGACGCCGATCTTGATGGCTCCGGCCTCGGCCAGCTCCTTCATCCGGGTGCCGTCGTCGAACTCCGAGGCGGCATCCTCCTTGACCTCCACGTCGGGGCCTTCGCTGTCGCTGCCCGCGTCACCGCACGCGGCGAGCGAGAGGGTCAGACCGGCAACCGCGACCGCGGCCTTGGTTCTGATGAATCGCATCTGCATCTCCCTTGATGGTTGTGCTTTGACAATCAGTGCGCGGAACTCAGTGCTTGAGGATCTTGCCGAGGAAGTCCTTGGCCCGATCAGAGCTGGGGTTGGTGAAGAACTGCTCCGGGGTGCCTTCCTCGACGATGGCGCCGTCGGCCATGAAGACGACCCGGTCGGCGGCGGTGCGGGCGAAGCCCATCTCGTGGGTCACCACGACCATCGTCATCCCCTGCTTGGCCAGGTCGACCATGACGTCGAGGACCTCCTTGATCATCTCCGGGTCGAGCGCCGAGGTCGGCTCGTCGAAGAGCATGACCTTGGGCTCCATCGCCAGCGCACGGGCGATGGCGACACGCTGCTGCTGGCCGCCGGAGAGCTGGGCAGGATATTTGTCCGCCTGGTGCTCGACGCCGACCCGGTCGAGCAGCTCGCGCGCCTTCTTCTCCGCCTCGTCCTTCTTGAGCCCGCGGACCTTGATCGGGCCGAGGGTGACGTTCTCGAGGATCGTCTTGTGGGCGAAGAGGTTGAAGCTCTGGAAGACCATCCCGACCTCGGCACGCAGCGCTGCGAGCGCCTTGCCCTCCTGGGGGAGATCCTTGCCGTCGAGGCTGATCTTCCCCGCGTCGATGGTCTCGAGGCGGTTGATGGCCCGGCACAGCGTCGACTTGCCGGAGCCCGACGGGCCGATCACCACGACCACCTCGCCCCGGGTGACGGTCAGGTCGATGTCCTTGAGGGCGTGCAGCGCACCGAAGTGCTTCTGCACCCCTTCGAGCACGACGAGGGGCTCGCCCCGCTCGGCCGAACGAGGCTCCTGCTCCAACGTGGTCATTGCTGCAACGTAGCGTCCGTTAGTCCGTTCGGGCTACGACGACATGGCCCTGTCGGCAAATCGTGACCTGCGGTCGAGACGCCATTTTGCCTGAGCGCTGCCGGTGGTTGGATGCGGAGCACCCATCAGGTGACCTACATCTTGGGATCAGCCGCGGAGGAAGCAATGACCAGCAGGGACGAAAAGCTCAAGATGCTCAAGGACATGGCCAAGGGCGCCAAGGACGACCCCAAGGGCGCGGCACTGTTCTTCAAGGACGTCGCCAAGCTCGCCGTCAAGGAGGCAGCAGCCAAGCGCAAGGAGAAGCGCGGCCGCTGATCTCGTGGGCTCGCTGCTCGTGCCCTAGGACCCTGGGGCTGAGCTCAGCACTTCGAGTCGAGCCACTGCTTCACCACGTCGTAGTCGAAGTTGTCCTCGAAGATCGCGACCGCCCCGACAGGGTCTGCGGAGAACTGGTCGCACAGGCCGCGCCTGTCGTCTTCTGAGAACTTGTCCCAGGTGTTCTCCAGCGCGGTCCGCTGCGCGTCCTCGCCCACGTCGCCGGTCCCGCTGTCGGAGCCGGAGCAGGCCGACAGGGCGAGGAGAGCGGTAGCCGCGGCCAGGGAGATGCTGAGCAGACGCACGGATTGCCTCCGGGTGGGGCGAGGGTGTTCCGGCGGATCGTACAGACGCGCCCGGCCACGCGCTCGGCTCGTGGATGACCTCTCCGCACCGTGCCCCCTCGTAGACTGCTGCGGTCATGAGCATCCCGACCGAGACGGCACCGCGCACCTACCTGGTGAAGACCTACGGGTGCCAGATGAACGTCCACGACTCCGAGCGCCTGACCGGGTTGTTGGAGGACGCGGGCTATGTCGCCGCGCCCAGTGACCAGCAGGCCGACGTCGTCGTGTTCAACACCTGCGCCGTGCGGGAGAACGCCGACAACAAGCTCTACGGCAACCTCTCCCACCTCGCGCCGGTGAAGAAGCTGAACCCGGGCATGCAGATCGCGGTCGGCGGCTGCATGGCGCAGAAGGACCGCGACACGATCATCGACCGGGCGCCATACGTCGACGTCGTCTTCGGCACCCACAACATCGGGTCACTGCCGGCCCTGCTCGACCGCGCGCGCTCGCAGCAGGAGGCGCAGGTCGAGATCCTCGAGTCGCTGTCGGTCTTCCCCTCGACGCTGCCGACCAAGCGTGACTCGGCGTATGCCGCCTGGGTCTCGATCTCCGTGGGCTGCAACAACACCTGCACGTTCTGCATCGTCCCCGCCCTGCGCGGCAAGGAGAAGGACCGCCGTCCGGGCGAGATCCTGGCCGAGATCGAGGCACTGGTCGCCGATGGCGTCACCGAGATCACCCTGCTGGGCCAGAACGTCAACGCCTACGGGGTGGAGTTCGGCGACCGCCAGGCGTTCTCGAAGCTGCTCCGCTCGTGCGGGCGGTCGAGGGCCTGGAGCGGGTGCGCTTCACCTCACCGCACCCGGCCGAGTTCACCGACGACGTGATCGAGGCGATGGCGCAGACCCCCAACGTCATGCACTCGCTGCACATGCCGCTTCAGTCCGGCTCCGACCGGGTCCTCAAGGCGATGCGCCGGTCCTACCGCGCCTCGAAGTTCCTCGGGATCATCGAGCGGGTCCGCGCCGCGATGCCCGACGCCGCGATCACGACCGACATCATCGTCGGCTTCCCCGGCGAGACCGAGGAGGACTTCGCAGCGACGCTGGACGTCGTGCGTCAGGCCCGCTTCTCGGGGGCCTTCACCTTCCAATATTCGCCGCGCCCCGGCACCCCTGCCGCCACGATGGCCGACCAGGTGCCGCCCGAGGTGGTCAAGGACCGCTATCAGCGGCTCGTCGAGCTCGTCAACGAGATCGCCTGGCAGGAGAACAAGTCGCTGGTCGGGCGTCGCGTCGAGCTGATGGTCGCCGAGGGGGAGGGCCGCAAGGACCTCGAGACCAAGCGCCTCTCGGGGCGTGCCCCGGACAGCCGGCTGGTCCACTTCGACCCCGAGGGTGCCGACGGCGTGCGGCCCGGCGACATGGTCACCACCGAGATCACCTATGCGGCGCCACACCACCTCGTCGCCGACGGGCCGGTCCTCGGCGTACGCCGAACGCGAGCCGGCGACGCGTGGGAGCGACGCACCTCCGGTCCGCCCGCCCCGGTCGGGGTCGGGCTGGGCATGCCCGGCATCGGCGTGCCGGCTCCGCTGGCGCCAGCGCCAGCCTGCGGCTGAGCCTTCGCAGCGAAGACAGCGGTCCGTGAGGGCCACCGGGCGAACTCACGGGGCCGCAGTCTTAGCCCGTCATCGGCCAGGCGTCGTCGCACCCGGGGCACGCGTGCTCCTGCCCCGTCCAGCCGCGAGCCCTGAGCAGGCGCCCGATCCTGACCCCGGTTCGGCAGCCGGTCCGGAACACCTGGCCCCAGCCCAGCCGCAGCGTGGCGAGCCCCGCCACGGCGGCGTCCAGGTCGCGCTCCAGGTCGGCGTCGCGGTCGTCGGCGGAGTCGTGGAACAGCCGGCCGTCCAGTTCCACGACCTGGTCGAGACCGTCATAGACCACGTCGCGATAGACCGGACCGCTGAGCGAGTCCCGGACCTGACGGCTGGCGACGGGCAGGCCGTGCGGACGCTCCACGAGGTCGAGGTAGCCCTGTTCGAGGACCGAGCAGGTCCCGGCTGCGATGTCTGCCAGCACACCGGCCATGAAGTCGCGCCTGGCGATTCGGGAGCGGCCTGCGAGGGCGGTGGTCAGCCTGTCGGCTCGTGTCCGTCGAGACTGGACTGCGGCGGCGAGAGCAGCAATCGCGGCGAAGTCGTCGGGTGCCTCGGCTGCGACGTCGATCGTGGCCTCTTCGAGGCGGACACGCGGAGGTGATGCGTTCCACTGCACCTTGCCGTGGAACCCGGCCAGTCGATGGAGGCGGAGGCCCGGCGGCAGGACGAGCGAGCGGTCACGGTCGATCGCGAGGTGGATGACGCTGTCACTGCGTCCTCGCCGGCCCGGCCCGTCGACGGCTCGGATGGCCGAGTCGTGGCTCAGCGCAGCGGGCCAGGCGAACAGGACGCCGGCCCACGCTCGTTGCAGCCAGGTCGGCTCACCGGTGTGGTTGACATAGACGCGCGGGTGCAGGCGAACGAGCTCGCGCTGCCGCTCCATCCGCTTCAGGTCGTGGGGGCGCAGGCCGAGCGCCAGCACCTGACGCCGTGAGATCACCCCCGACTGCAGGTCGAGCAGCTCGGCGAAGCCGTCATCGGTCATGACGACGATGTTGCTCTGGCCGCGCGTCCGGGACCACCCGAGACCGCGGAGCCTGTGGACAAGAAGACGGCGGTCCGGCAGAGCCACCGGGTGGACTCCACGGACCGCCGTCCTGGTCGGCAACGTCAGGCAGGAGGCTCGGTCGACCCGTCCTCGGCCGTCTGGCCCGCGTCGGGGTCGCCGTCGGTGCCTGCTTCGGCGTCGTCGGCCTTGCCCTCGGGAGCCTGCGACTTCTCGTCGGGCTCGGAGACACCCTCGGGCAGCACGTCGTCGACCGCGGGGTTGGCGTCGGGGTCGAGGTCGCGCCCCAGCCCGTTGTCCTCCGCCGCAGGCTCGACGGCGTCGGCGCCGCCGGGATAGAGCTCGGGATCCTCGGTCACCGGGTCGGGCTGCGGGCCCAGGTCCTTGTCGTTCATGTTTCCCTCCAGTGTCAGTTTGTCGAACGTGTCAGTGGTCGAAGCCGTGGACCAGGTAGCGCTGGTCGCCGCCGAGGTTGGCGATCGCGTGCGCCTCGTGGGGGACCATCGGGTGGGGCAGGGCGTCGAGCCGGCACCAGCGCAGCTCGCCGCACTTCTCCGGCTCGACGATGCGGGGCTCGCCCGCCCAGGAGCGGGCGGTGAAGAAGAAGTCGACCCGTTCGTCGATGGGTGCGTCGTGCGCGGTGCGCTGCATCGTGAACTCGAACCTCAGGTCGATGTCGGTGATGCCGAGCTCCTCGACCGCCTCGCGGTGCGCCGCGGCATACGCCGTCTCGCCCCGCTCCACGTGGCCGGCGGCTGCTGCTGCCCAGTGGCCGTCCATGTAGGGCGTGCCCTGGCGCAGCTGGAGCAGCACCTCGGGGCCGTCGTCGCCGTCACGCATCAAGAAGATGTAGGAGGCGGGGATCACCGCGAAGCTCGTCACGTCGCCAACCTAACCGGCCGTCCGCCGGGCGTGGGAGGCGCCGCAGCTCAGCCGGTCGCCGGGTTCTGCGGGTCCGTCGGGATCCCGGGCTGCACCGGCTCCGCCGGGTTGGTGGGCTCGGTGGGGATCGGCGGGATGGGGTCGTCGGGGGACGACGGCTCCACGGTCGGGTCGGTGGGCTGCTGGCTCATCTGCACTCCCGGGGTCGCGGCCGGGCCGGTCCCGGCGCTGTGTCCAGTCAGTCACGCAGGAGTCGGCCGCGCAACGCCTGCCCACCCTGCCGGGCGAACGTGTCCGGACGGCGCGGACGTCGGTGGAAGACTGGCCTGCATGTCCGCGTCGGCCCCTGTCATCGTCGCGATCGTCGGGGCGACGGCGTCGGGCAAGACCGGCCTGAGCCTCGACCTGGCCGAACGACTGGGCGGAGAGGTCGTCAACACCGACGCGATGCAGGTCTATCGCGGGATGGACATCGGTACGGCGAAGCTGCCGCCCGAGCAGCGGCGCGGGATCGCCCACCACCTGCTCGACCGCCTCGACGTGACCGAGCCCCTGACAGTGGCGCACTTCCAGGGCTGGGCGCGCGGGGAGATCGCCGAGATCCGCGGCCGTGACCACAACCCGGTCCTGGTTGGCGGAAGCGCGCTCTATGTCCGGGCCGTGATCGACCGCTTCGAGTTCCCGGGCACCGACGAGTCGCTGCGCCGCGAGCTGGAGGCCGAGCTCGCCGCGAAGGGGCACCGCGCGCTGCACGAGCGGCTGTCCGACCTCGACCCCGACGCGGCCGCGAAGATCCTCCCCGAGAACGGTCGTCGGATCGTCCGGGCGCTCGAGGTGATCGCACTGACCGGTCGCCCGTATTCGGCCACGCTGCCGACGCTCGAGCACCTTGACCCGCGCACCGTCCAGATCGGCGTCGACATCGACCGCCCGACCCTGGCCGCGCGGATCGACCGGCGCGTCCGCCAGATGTATGCCGATGGGCTCCTCGACGAGGTCGAGCGACTGCTCGACGCCGGGCTCGCGCAGGGCCGGACCGCGAGCCGTGCGATCGGCTACGCCGACGCCGTTGCACACCTGCGCGGTGACCTGACCCGGGGCGAGGCGATCGAGCGGACGATCGTGGCGACGCGTCAGTTCGCCCGCCGGCAGGACCAGTGGTTCCGCAAGGACCCCCGTGTCGTCTGGGTGCGCCACGACGATCCCGACAGGCTCGATCGCGCGCTGGAGACGGTCGCTGCCCTCCACCCCTGAGGGGATCGACAAACGGCGCCGGGGGAGCGCAGGGTGGGAGTCCCTTGACTCTCGGAGGCTCTGATGCGCATCGCCATACCGCTGGCCACGTCCGCCCTCGTCGCCGCCATGCTGGCGGTCGCCCCACATTCCACGGCTGAGGAGCCCGGCGGCGACGCCGCTCGTCCGACGGCCAAGATCCCGACCGCGGTCGGCCACGGCGGGGCTGTCTCGACGGTCGACCCCGAAGCCAGCGCGGCGGCGCTGCGGATCCTGAAGAAGGGCGGCAACGCGGCCGACGCAGCCGTGGCCGCGGCTGCTGCCCTGGGGGTGACCGAGCCCTACAGCGCCGGCCTCGGGGGTGGTGGCTACTTCGTCCACTACGACGGCGAGACCGGCAAGGTCCGCACCATCGACGGTCGCGAGACCGCCCCTGCCCGCATGCCCACCGACGCCTTCATCGATCCGGCGACCGGCAAGCCCTACCGCTTCACTCCCGAGCTGGTGACCAGCGGCGTCAGCGTCGGTGTCCCCGGCACCCCGGCGACCTGGAAGCGGGCGCTGAAGCGCTTCGGCACCATGTCCCTGGCCAGGACGCTGCGGCCCGCCATCAAGATCGCGCGTCGAGGGTTCGTCGTCGACGAGACCTTCCGGCAGCAGACGTTGGACAACCAGAAGCGCTTCGAGGCGTTCTGGGCCAGCCGCGCGTTGTTCCTGCCCGGCGGTGACGCCCCGCAGGTCGGCTCGGTGTTCCGCAACCGCGCGCTGGCGCGGACCTACACCAAGCTGGCGCGCCGGGGCACCGACGCGTTCTACACCGGCAAGCTCGCCCGGCTGATGGTGCGGATCGTCCGCGACCCGCGCACGACACCGAGCACCGACCTGCCCGTCCCGCCGGGACATCTCTCGCGCAAGGACCTCAAGCGCTACAAGGTGATCAACCAGCGGGCGACCCGCGTGGGCTACCGCGGCTATGACGTCTTCGGGATGGCCCCGTCCTCGTCGGGCGGGACGACCGTCGGTGAGGCCCTCAACATCCTCGAGCGGTTCGACCTCGGTGCCATGGACGCTCCCCGGGCCCTGCACCACTACCTCGAGGCCAGCGCGCTGGCGTTCGCCGACCGGGGGAAGTATGTCGGCGACCCGGCGTATGTCGACGTCCCCACCCGGGACCTGCTGAGCGACCGGTTCGCCGCGGAGCGTGCCTGCGCGATCAACCCCAACGCGGCGATGGCGAAGCCGACGGCGGCAGGCGACGTCAGCTCCTACGACGGCGTGTGCGGGGCCCCGGCGGCCCGCGGTGCCGCGGACGCCGACACCGAGAACATCTCGACGACCAACCTCACCGTCGCCGACAAGTGGGGCGACGTCGTCGAATACACGCTGACGATCGAGCAGACCGGCGGCTCCGGGATGGTGGTGCCCCGGCACGGCTTCCTGCTCAACAACGAGCTGACCGACTTCTCGACGGTCTATGACGCGGCCGACCCCAACCGCATCCAGCCCGGCAAGCGGCCGCGCTCGTCGATGAGCCCGACGATCGTGCTCAAGGACGGCAAGCCGTTCCTGGCGCTCGGCTCACCCGGCGGGTCCACGATCATCACCACGGTGCTGCAGATGATCATCAACCGGATCGACCTCGGCATGGACCTCGAGCAGGCGATCGCGGCCCCGCGTGCAGCGCAGCGCAACACCGCGAGCGTCACCGCCGAGCCGGAGTTCATCGCCGCCTACGGTCCGGTGCTGCAGACGACCTACGGCCACAAGCTGACCCCCTCGGGCGACGCGTTCACGAGCGCCTCCCAGATCGGCGCGGCGACGGCGATCGAGTTCGGACCCGGCGGGTTGATGACGGCCGTCTCCGAGCCGGTTCGGCGCGGTGGGGGCTCGGCGAGGGTGATCGACCCGAGGTAGGCCATGAGCACGATCTACTACACAGGTTGCTCGCTCGACGGCTTCATCGCGACCCCGGAGCACTCGCTCGACTGGCTGCTCTCGCGCGACATCGACGAGGACGGGCCGATGCACTACGCGGGGTTCCGCGATCGGATCGGCGCCAGCATCATGGGGGCCACGACGTGGCAGTGGATCCTCGACCACGACGAGGAGCCGTGGGGCGACCTGGCGACGTACGTCATGACCCACCGCACCTTCGAGCCGGTGAAGGCCGTGACGTTCACGGCCGAGGCGGTCGAGCAGGTGCACGCCGCGGCGGTCGAGCGGGCAGGCGGCAAGGACGTCTGGCTGGTCGGTGGCGGGGAGCTCGTGGGCACGTTCCACGACGCCGGCCTGCTCGACGAGGTGTGGATCCAGTTCGCCCCGGTCACGCTGGGGCCGGGAGACCGGTCCTGCCACGGCACGTCGAGCTGCGGCTGGAGGAGGTCGCGCGCAACCGCGACTTCGTCTGCGCGCGGCACACCGTGGTCCGCCCTGCGACAATGGAGGAGTGACCTACCGCTTCCTCAAGGGCCACGGCACGGAGAACGACTTCGTGCTGCTGCCCGACCCCGACGGCACGGTGCACGGCGACCTCAGCGCTGAGCGCGTGCGCGCGTTGTGCGACCGCCGGGCCGGCATCGGCGGCGACGGGGTGCTGCGCGCCATCCGGCGCGAAGACCGGTGGTTCATGGACTACCGCAACTCCGACGGCTCGATCAGCGAGATGTGCGGCAACGGGGTCAGGGTGTTCGCGCGCTATCTCCTCGACCACGAGGGGGCGTCGGCGCCGCTCGAGATCGACACCCGCGACGGCGTCAAGACGATCACGCTCGACGGCGACCTTGTCACCGTCGACATGGGGACGCCCGCAGTCTTCGACACCACGAAGGTGACCGTCGGCGACGTGGTCCACGAGGCGCTGCACGTCTCGATGGGCAACCCGCACGCCGTGGCGTTCGTCGACTCGCTCGACGAGGCAGGCAGCCTGCTCACCGCGCCTGGCCACGACGAGGCGCTCTATCCCGAGGGCGTCAACGTCGAGTTCGTCCAGCGCCGGGGCGAGCACCACGTCGCGATGCGCGTCCACGAGCGTGGATCGGGCGAGACCCGCTCGTGCGGCACCGGTGCCTGCGCGGTGATGGTGGCCGCGGCGCTGGCCGACGACGCTCCCCGCGGCACGACCTATCGCGTCGACGTCCCTGGCGGGACGCTCCGGATCGTCTGGACGGATGGGGGCCGGATCCTGATGACCGGCCCCGCGGTGCTGGTGGCTGAGGGACAGACCGACCTCTGAGCGTCGCGCCCGGGCAACTAGCATCCGGGCCCATGGACATCACTGGATCCTCTGCCATCGTCACCGGCGGCGCCAGCGGCATCGGTGCCGCAGTGGCCCGCGCCCTCGCCGCCCGCGGCGCGACCGTCGTGATCGCCGACCTCAACACCGAGAAGGGCGAGGCCCTCGCTGCGGAGATCAACGGCGTCTTCGCGCTGGTCGACGTGACCGACACCGAGCAGATCACCAAGGCCGTCGAGGCTGCGGCCGAGATCGCGCCACTGCGGGCCTGCGTCAACTCCGCCGGGATCGGGTGGGCACAGCGCACGATCGGTCGCGACGGACAGGTCGAGTCGGCCCACGACCTCGGGGCCTTCCGCAAGGTGGTCGAGATCAACCTGATCGGCACCTTCGACATGACCCGCCAGGCCGCCACCGTGATGTCGCGCAACGAGCCCGACGCCGACGGCCAGCGGGGCGCGATCGTCAACCTCGCCTCGGTCGCCGCCTTCGACGGCCAGATCGGGCAGGCGTCCTACTCCGCGTCCAAGGGTGGGGTGGTCGGGATGACCCTCCCGGTCGCGCGCGACCTCGCTGCGTCGGGCATCCGGGTCAACACCGTGGCGCCCGGCCTGATCGACACCCCGATCTATGACGCCTTCCCCGACCCGGCCGCCTTCAAGGCCAACCTGGGGCAGAACGTGCTCTTCCCCAAGCGGCTCGGTCACTCCGAGGAGCTGGCCAGCATGGTCGTCGAGTGCGTGACCAACTCCTACATGAACGGCGAGACGATCCGCGTCGACGGCGGCATCCGGATGCCTCCGAAGTAGCCCTGACGTTTCAACCGCTCGCGGACGGGGACGTTGAGGGAGTGAGATTCAACGGGGGAGTCGGCCGCCGAGCGGCCGCGGTCGTGTCGGGCCTGGTCATCGCTGCAGCGGGCCTGATGGTCGTCGGGGCCGCTGCACCGGCAGCAGCCGGGACGGTCTATCCGTGCTCGGAGACGATCATGGGCGGCTACGACGACCGACCCGACCGGCCCTTCCACCTGGCTCGCGTCCGCTCAGCCGTGCTGACCCTCGAGCTGCGTGGGTTCAGCCATCCGCGCGAGGGCGAGCTCCTCGTCTCGACAGGCTCCCGCACCGGCCCGGTGGCGGAGCTGTCGCCGACGATCGAACCCCGGGACGGCACCTACGTCTTCTCGAGCGATGTCGGCTACGGCATCCCGCGCGTGCAGGGGCCGGGGACCTATCCGTCAGGTGAGCTGCTGTACGTCTTGCAGTCGTCCCCCAGCGGCGGGTGGGTGGAGGTCTTCTTCCAGGAACGGTTCGGCTCGCAACGAGCTGGGTTCAGTGACTGGTCGATCCAGCTGACCTACGAGAGCTGCGACTCCGACGGCGACACGCTGCAGGACCGCGACGACAACTGCCCCACGGTGGCCAACCAGGGCTGGGCAGACCTCGACAACGACGGCGCCGGGGACGCCTGCGACGCCGACGCCGACGGTGACTCGACACCCGACAGCAGCGACAACTGCAGGGGACTGGCCAACGACCAGACCGACTCCGACCGCGACGGCGTCGGCGATGCGTGCGACAGCACCCCCTACCCGCCGGCACCGCCCCCGCCCGCCCCGACGCCCCCCAGCGCCCCCACGGCCCCGCCGCCCAGCACTGGCACCGGGGCCGGGACCGTCGTAGCGCCCGTGGCCGCCGCTCGGACGCTCACGCTGCGTTATGTGAGGAAGAAGAAGGTCTTCAAGGGGACGGTGGGGTCCCTCGTGGGGTCCTGCTCGGCGTACGCCGAGGTGTCACTGTGGGCCAAGAAGCGCGGCGCCGACCGCCAGCTCGTGCTCAACACCGCCAACCACGTCGGGAAGTTCCGCTCGCCCCGGGTGTCGCGCCGCGGCCGGTACTACGCGAGGGTCGTCTCGTCGTCGGACGGTGCGTGCGCGGCCGTCCGGTCGCGGACGGTGCGGCTGCGACGACGCTGATCGGCGTCTGCTGCCCCGAGCGCCGCGCACCGCCCCAACCAGGCGACGCGCTCAGCCTCGCTCTGGCTGCGGACGTCGGTGAAGCGGGTGACGGCGACCGGCTTGATGCCGCAGAACTCCAGGGTGGTGCGGCGCACCTGCTTGACCGTCGTGTCTCCGACGAGGGGGAGATACCACCGAGGGGAGTCGGCCAGCACGACCAGCCGACCCGTACGGCCGCCGAGCAGGCCCTCCGGGCGCCCGTTCTCGTTGTAGCGGTAGGCCCAGCCCGGGTCGAGGGCACGGTCGAAGAAGCCCTTGAGTGCTGCCGGCACCGAGCCCCACCACACGGGCGTGAGCACCGTGATGTGCTCGCTCTCCTCGATCAGGGACCGGGCGCGGGCCAGGTCGGGTTCGGTCGGCTGCGCGGCTCGGTAGCCCGCGCGCAGGTCGGGGTCGAAGGCGAGGTCGCGGACGGCGAGCAGGATGGCCTGGCCGTCCGCGCCGGCGACATACGCCCGAGCCGTGGCGGCGGTGAGCGAGTCGGGGTCGGGATGGCCGTCGACGACGAGGATCTGGGACATGAGCGTTCCTATCTGGACAGTGTCAACAAACTGGACAGTGCCCACTTTGGGTTAGGATGTTGCTCGTGTCAAGATCTTCGGCCGGCTATCACCACGGCAACCTCCGCACTGCGCTGGAGGACGCCGCCCTGGAGCTGCTCGAGACCCAGCCCGCGGGCCGGATCAGCCTGCGCGAGGTCGCGAGGCGGGCCGGGGTCAGCCACAACGCGCCCTACCACCACTTCGGCGACCGAGCAGCCCTCCTGCACTCCCTCGGAGTGAGGGCGATGGCCGAGCTGCTCGGGGCCCAGCAGAAAGCACTGGCGACGACCACGGGACCGGTCGAGCGGGTGCGGGCCCTCGGCACGGCCTACGTCGCGTATGCCGCCGACCACCCCCAGGCGTTCGCGCTGGTCTTCGACCCGGAGTACTGCCCGCCCGGCGCGCCGTCGGCCGACATGGCCCCACTCATCGCGGCCAACGAGGAGCTGCTCGCCACGGAGGTCGAGGCGCTGGTGCAGGTCGACGGCTTCACCGGCCGTGACCCGGAGGCACTCGCGGCGGCACTCTGGGCCACGGTGCACGGACTGGCCCAGCTGGTGATGCTCGGCCACCTCCCACGGGAAGCGGCCGCACCCGCGCTGGCCGCCCTGATCGCCTGAGGACGAGGTCACCTCAAAAGGGGTTCGCCGTGACAGGACGGGGCCGTAGTGTGGGCGGCATATGACGAACGCACGAGACTTCAACCTCGACCGTGAGCTGGCCGCCACCCGCGCGTGGAACGACGACGCCCAGGACATCGAGCTCGACGCCGACGACCTCGACGACGACTTCGAGTCGGGCTATGACGACGAGCTCGTCTCGCCCGACGGTCCCGACCCGGAGGAGGTCGGCGACGAGCTCACCACCGGCGAGCAGGACCTGGCCGCGAGGCACGCCCTGCGCCGCGTCGCCGGCCTGCGCACCGAGCTCGAGGACATCACCGAGGTCGAATATCGCCAGCTGCGGCTGGAGAAGGTCATCCTCGTCGGGGTCTGGACCGAGGGCACGGTCGAGGACGCCGAGAACTCGATGGCCGAGCTGGCGCTGCTGGCCGAGACGGCCGGCTCCGAGGTGCTCGACGCGATCTATCAACGACGCCAGACGCCCGACCCGGCGACCTTCATCGGTCGCGGCAAGGTCGACGGCCTGCGCGAGATAGTCCAGGCCACCGGCGCCGACACGGTGATCCTCGACGGCGACCTGGCGCCCAGCCAGCTGCGCAACCTCGAGGACAAGCTCAAGGTCAAGGCGATCGACCGCACCGGCCTGATCCTCGACATCTTCGCCCAGCACGCCAAGTCCAAGGAGGGCCAGGCGCAGGTCGAGCTGGCGCAGCTGAGCTACATGAAGCAGCGGCTCCGTGGCTGGGGTGGCAACCTGTCGCGCCAGGCCGGCGGCCGGGTCTCCGGCGGTGAGGGCATCGGTGGCCGTGGCCCCGGTGAGACCAAGATCGAGACCGACCGACGGCGGATCAACACCAAGATCGCCAAGCTGCGTCGCGAGCTCAAGGAGATGAAGGGCACCCGCGAGACCAAGCGGCAGGAACGACGTCGCAACCACATCCCGAGCGTCTCGATCGCGGGCTACACCAACGCCGGCAAGTCCTCGATCCTCAACCGGCTGACCGACGCCGGGGTGCTCGTCGAGGACTCCCTGTTCGCGACGCTCGACCCGACCACTCGGCGTACGACGACCAAGGACGGCCGCATCTACACGATGTCCGACACGGTCGGCTTCGTGCGCCACCTGCCACACCAGCTCGTCGAGGCGTTCCGCTCGACCCTGGAGGAGGTCGCCGACTCCGACCTGATCCTGCACGTCGTCGACGGCTCCCACCCCGACCCCGAGGGCCAGCTGGCCGCGGTGCGCGAGGTGCTCGCCGACATCGACGCCTCCAAGGTCCCCGAGCTGGTGGTGATCAACAAGGCAGACGCGGCCGATCCGCTCGTGATCAGTCGCCTGCGCGCCCGCGAGCCGCACAGCGTCGTGGTGAGCGCCAAGACCGGCGAAGGCATCGAGGAGGCACTGGCCGCGATCGAGGCCGAGCTGCCCCGCCCGAGCGTCGCCTTCGACGCGCTGCTGCCCTATGAGCGCGGCGACCTGCTCAACCGGCTCCACCAGCAGGGCGAGATCGACTCGCTCGAGCACACCGGCGACGGGACCCGGGTGCGGGGCCGTGCCAACGCCGACCTCGCCAGCGACCTGGCGGCCTACCCCGTCCCCTGACGTCCAACTCTCGGGGGCGATTCGGCCCCTCACCACCCGTGGTGGAGGATGTCGCGCATGTCACGCGGTGCGCTCGTTCGGTTCCTCCTCGTCCTCGGTCTCCTCGCCGGCTGTCTGGCCCTCGCCCTGGACCGGAAGCCCAACCTCGGCCTCGACCTGCGCGGTGGAGCCCAGTTCGTCTTCCAGGCCGAGGGCACGGAGACGACCGAGGCGACGTCGGAGAACGTCGACAAGACCGTCGAGGTCCTTCGCGGCCGCGTCGACGCCCTCGGTGTCGCCGAGTCCACGCTGATCAAGCAGGGTGACGACCGGATCCTGGTCGAGCTGCCCGGCGTCACCAACGACGAGGAGGCGGCCGAGGCCGAGGAGCGGATCGGCCAGACCGCCCAGCTGAGCGTGCACCCGGTCATCGCCCTGGCCGACAGCCCGGATGCCGAGCCCAGCAAGAAGGACAACCAGGTCCTGCCCGACGAGGACGGCAGCCCGATCGAGATCGGCCCCTCGGTCCTGCAGGGCGACGAGATCACCGGCGCGGACGCAGTCCAGCGGGAGAACGAGGTCGGCTGGGCCGTCTCCTTGGAGTTCAACGGCACCGGTGCCGACGCGTGGGAGAAGCTGACCGCTGAGGCCGCGTGCGCACCCCCGGTGACGCCAAGCGGCGCTCGGCGATCGTCCTCGACGGCAAGGTCATCACCTCACCGGGCGTCGTCGCCGACGTCGGATGCAAAGTCGGCATCACCGGCGGCGGCACCGACATCACCGGTGACTTCACCCTCGACAGCGCGACCGAGCTCGCGGCGCTGATCGAGGGTGGCGCCCTGCCCCTCGAGCTCGACCTGATCTCCGACCGGCTGGTCGGCCCGACGCTCGGCGCGGAGGCCATCGACGCCTCCATCGAGGCCGGCATCATCGGCCTCATCCTCACCGGGCTGTTCATCATCGTGGTCTATCGCCTGGTCGGCGCCATGGCCACGATGGCGCTGGCGTCCTACGCGCTCCTGGCCTACGCCATGCTGCTCGCGCTCGACTCGACGCTGACCCTGCCGGGCCTCGCCGGCTTCGTGCTGGCCATCGGCATGGCGATCGACGCCAACGTGCTCGTCTTCGAACGAGCGCGGGAGGAATATGCCGAATATCCCTCGGCCGGCCTCCGGCGCGCCCTGATGGTCGGCTTCAACAAGGCCTGGTCGGCGATCATCGACTCCAACGTCACCACCCTCCTCGCCGCGGCGCTGCTGTTCCTGCTCGGGTCCGGCCCGATCAAGGGTTTCGGTGTCACCCTCTCCATCGGTGTCATCGCCTCCATGATCTCGGCGCTGATCATCGCCCGCGTGCTCTCCGAGCTCGCCGTGTCCAACAAGGCTGTCGAGCAGCGCCCGGCCGTCAGCGGCCTGGGCAACATCGGCAAGGTGCGCCAGTGGTTGGACAGCAAGGACTTCGACATCATGGGCAAGCGCCGCATGTGGCTCGGGATCTCCGGTGCTGCCCTGGTGCTGGCCGTGACCGGCATCGTGACGCAGGGCCTCAACCTGGGCGTCGAGTTCAGCGGCGGTCGTCAGCTCGACTACTCGGTGAGCAAGGAGGTCTCGATCGACGACGCGCGCGCCGCCGTCTCCGACGCCGGCTTCGAGGCTGTCGTCCAGGAGGCCGACACCGCCGACTTCACCATCCGGACCGGCGAGATCACCGACGACGAGGAGCAGCAGATCGAGGACGCGCTCCGGGAGATCGGTGGAGAGGTGACCAAGGAGGACGACCAGACGATCGGCGCCTCGCTGGGCCAGGAGCTGCGGGACAAGGCTCTGATCGCCTTCGGGATCGCGCTCGCCGTACAGCTGCTCTATCTCGCCTTCCGCTTCAAGTGGACCTTCGGTGTCGCCGCCGTCGTGGCGATGGCGCACGACGTGGTGATCGTGGTGGGCGTGTTCGCCTGGCTGCAGAAGCCGATCGACGGCATCTTCCTGGCTGCGGCGATGACCATCATCGGTCTGTCGGTCAACGACACGGTGGTCGTCTTCGACCGCATCCGTGAGCGATGGCACGGCTCCAAGCCGGAGGATGCGTTCAACGCGATGGCCAACCGGGCGTCGATCGAGACGATGCCGCGAACCGTCAACACCGGCCTCGGCACGATGTTCATCCTGGCCGCGCTCGCCGTCCTCGGCGGCGACTCGCTGCGCGACTTCGCGATCGCCCTGCTGATCGGTCTGATCGTCGGAACCTATTCGTCGGTCTTCACCGCGACCCCGCTGCTGACCTACCTCCAGGACAAGTGGCCGATGAGCCGGGTCAAGAAGGAGCGGGTCGTCCGCGAGCCCGACGACTCCGGCGCTGTCATCTGACGTCTGGCTCCACGCGTGCGGCGGCACGAGAAGTCGAGCCGCTGACGCCGTACGTCGATGTGTCGGTGCGGCCACATAGGGTGCTCGGGTGCCTGAGACCGCCGAGAAGCGTGTGACCGAGGCCCCGGACGTGGCCGGGGTGCTCGCTGCTGCGGTCACGGCGCTCGGCGGCCAGGAGCGCGCCGGTCAGATCCAGATGGCGGAGGCCGTCACCGACGCGCTGGCCAAGGAGAAGCACCTCCTCGTCCAGGCCGGCACCGGCACCGGCAAGTCGCTGGCCTACCTCGTCCCGAGCCTGCTCCACCACGACCGGGTCGTGGTCGCCACGGCGACCCTCGCGCTCCAGCACCAGCTGGTCGAGCGCGACATCCCGCGGCTGGTCGAGGCGATCGGCGACCAGGTCGACGCGAGCTATGCCGTGCTCAAGGGCCGCAGCAACTACGCCTGCCTCCACCGCATCCGTGAGGGCGTGCCCGACGACCAGGGCGCGCTGGTCGAGGCCCCGGTCGGGTCGATGGCCGAGAAGGTGCTCGAGCTGCGGGCCTGGGCGGAGAAGGAGACCGAGAAGGGTGGCTCGGGCGAGCGCGACAACGCCCCGCGCCACACCGACCGGGAGTGGCGCCAGGTCAGCGTCAGCCACCGGGAGTGCCTCGGCGCGAGCCGCTGCCCGTTCGCGACCGAGTGCTTCGCCGAGCTGGCGCGCGAGAAGGCACAGCGCTCCCACCTGATCATCACCAACCACTCCCTGCTCGCGATCGACGCGATCGAGGGGGTGCCGATGATTCCCGACTACGACGCGGTCGTGATCGACGAGGCCCACGAGCTGACCGCGCGGGTCACCCAGGCAGCCACCGACGAGCTCGCGGTCAACGACGTCGAGCGCGCAGCCCGCCGCTCCCAGCGCTGGGTCGAGGACGACGCCGCCGACGCCCTCGACGAGGCCGCCGGCACCCTGGCCGAGGCGATCGAGGCCACCTCGGGCGGCCGGATCGAGCAGCTCTCCGACCAGCTGGCCGAGGCGCTGGCGCTGGTGCGCGACGCGGCCCGCAAGTGCCTGTCGGGCTATCCCAAGGACGCGAGCGGCGACGCGGACGCCGGCCGCACCCAGGCCAAGGGGATGGTCCAGGAGGTGTTCGTCCACGCCGAGCGGATGGCGGCCAACCTCGACAGCGACGTGCTGTGGCTCAACGAGGCTCGCGACCGCATCCCCGCCCGCCTGCACGTCGCCCCGCTCCAGGTCTGGGGCCCGATGCGCGACAAGCTGCTGACCGACAAGACCGTGGTCTTCACCAGCGCGACGCTGATGCTCGGCGGCGACTTCGACGCCGTCGCCGGGTCGCTCGGCCTCAAGCCCAGCGAGCGCGACGGCTCGTCCCGGTCCGCCGAGGTGCTGCCGTGGCGTGGCCTCGACGTCGGGTCCCCCTTCGACTACGGCCAGCAGGCGATCCTCTACGTCGCCCGCCACCTGCCGCCGCCCGGCCGCGACGGGCTGGTGAAGGCCCAGCTCGACGAGATCTGCGAGCTCGTCGACGCCGCGGGCGGCCGCACGCTCGGCCTGTTCTCGTCGCGTCGGGCGGCCGAGGCCGCAGCCGAGACGGTGCGCGAGCGGTTGCCCCACCTCACGACCCTTGCCCAGGGTGACGCCCAGCTGCCCGAGCTGGCCAAGCAGTTCGTCGAGGACCCCCACACCTGCCTGTTCGGCACCCTGTCGCTGTGGCAGGGGCTCGACGTCCCGGGGGAGACCTGCCAGCTGGTGCTGATCGACCGGATCCCCTTCCCGCGCCCCGACGACCCGCTGATGTCAGCGCGCCAGCGGGCCGCCGACAGGGCCGGCGGCAACGGCTTCATGCAGGTCGCGGCCACCCATGCCGCCCTGCTCCTGGCACAGGGGGCCGGCCGATTGATCCGCACCACGAGCGACCGGGGTGTCGTCGCCATACTCGATCCGCGGCTGGCGACGGCGAGGTATGGCGGATTCCTCAAGTCGTCGCTGCCGCCGATGTGGACGACGACCGACGGGGCGCTGGTGCGCAAGGCCCTCGCGAGGCTCGCCGAGGGCTGACCCGCTCGCCTCAGGCGCGGCGCGGCAGCCGCGACCGTCCGTCATAGCCGCCGCGAGGCGCACCGACACCGAAGAAGTCGGCGAGCGTCGGCGCCACGTCGATCGTGCGTGCCTCCGCCGATCGGCTGGCCCCGGCGGGCACGCGCCGGTGGCCGCCGCTGATGAAGAACGGGATCGACTTCGTGGCGGGGTGGCCGTGGTTGCCGGGGATCGGGTTGGACTGCACCGAGGGGTCGCTGAAGCGCCAGCCCGCCTTGCAGAACACGACGACGTCGCCGCCGAGGGGGCCGGTGCGCAGCCACCTCGTCTGCCTGGGGTCGTGGGCGCCGAGGACGCCGGGCGTGGCCTTGGCGATGGCGATCATCCGCGCCACTGCGGCGTCGCGCTCGGCCGCGGGGCCGGTGAAGTAGAGCAGGTCGGCACCGCCGTTGTCGGCGATCTGGACCTTGCCGGTGAGCAGGGGGTCGGCCTCCAGGGCGGGCGACAGGCTGATCACCGCGTCGGGTCGTGACCAGTCCATCGAGTGGTCGGCCAGGACGACGACGATCGAGCTGCGCCAGTTGCCGGTCGCCTTCAGCGCGTCGACGAAGCGGCCGACCTGGGCGTCGGTCGTCGCCAGCGCTGCTTGGCGCAGCGCCTTGAGACCGAGCGGGCCGGTGAGGTCGGTGTGGCCGACCCGGTCGATGTCGCCGAGGTTGACGAACATCAGGTGGGGGTCGTGCTGCGCCAGCATCTCGAGAGTGGCGTCCATCGTGAACGCGTCGGGCGCGTGACCGGAGACGGGCACGATCGGCGCCGGCTCCCAGCGGTGGGTGGCGCGGCCGCCGAAGACGCCGTACAGGTATTCCTTCGACAGCACCGTGCCGGTGGTCAGCCCGGCCCGGTTGAGCCGCTCGATGACGGTGCGGGTCCTGATGTCGGAGGGCTGGTCCATCTCGCGGACCGCGCCGAGCGAGCGGTCGAAGATCGCGTTGGCCGGGACGCCGCCGCGGTCGGGCCGCACGCCGGTCATCATCATCACGTGGTTGGGCAGCGTCTCCATGATCGGCACGGAGGAGGCGTAGGGATGGTTGAGACCCACCGCGCGGAGCGCGCTCGTGCGCGGCATCAGCGTCGGGGTGATCTCATCCGGGCGGCAGCCGTCGAGCACCAGGACATAGGCCCGCTTGCGGGTCGTGGCTGCCTCGGCCGGGTCGAAGTCGGCGAGGGTCGAGAGGGCGATGCCGGTGCCGGCAGCGGCGAGGAGCGTTCGGCGACCGGTGCGGATCTCCGTCAGGCCGCTGGCGAACGCGGTCGACCGGGTCTCACACATGGCGGCCTCCGACCGGAGCGTCGACAGGCACGACGCGGTTGGTGCCCGACTCGGTCGCCCAGGACGCCGTCCAGGAGACGCCGGCCTTCGGATCGGCACGGTCCCCGATGACGAAGTAGTCCATCTGGGCGCGGGCCGGGGTCAGGTCGAAGACCGAGAAGCCGTGGTCGTCGAAGTTCAGATATTTCACGTGTCGGTTGTTCGCCATGATCGTGGCCTCCACTGCCAAGGACGCGGTGCGCGAGGGGGCGCCGGTGATGTCCTTGAGGTTGTTGGACGTGACCGAGGTGCAGACGAACTCCACCCCGGCGGACTCGCTGGCGGGATAGGTGGCGGCATCCAGCGGCAGGTCGCACGCCCAGCCGGAGTGGATGTCGCCGGTGAGGAAGACGACGTCGCGCAGCCGCCGGTCGCGGATCCCGGCGAAGACCTCGCGCCGGTCGTCGGTGTAGCCGTCCCACTGGTCGACGTTGTAGGGCGCACCGTCGCGGGGCAGGATGCCGGTGACGTCGTTGACCGGGTCGACGAGCTCGGTGGGCACCTGGGCGAAGGTCACAGGCGCGATCATCACCGGGTTGCCGACGATCTTCCACTGTGGCTTGGCCCGACGCAGCGACCGGTTGAGCCAGTCGAGCTGCGCGCGGCCGGCGATCGTCCGGTCGGGATCACTGACCTTCGCCTCCAGGCTCGGGACCGGTGTCGGGGCGGCGGTCGCGACCTGCTCGTCGCGATAGGTGCGCAGGTCGAGCATGCTCAGCTGCGCGAGCTTGCCGAACCTCAGCTCGCGGAAGAGCCGGGTGCCGTCGCCGAGCCGGGCGGTGTCGTTGAGCCGCACCGGCATCCACTCGTCATAGGCACGGTGGGCTCGCGCTCGGCGGGCTGCCCAGTCGCCCTCGTCGGGCTGGTGGTTCTCTGCGCCGTCCTTGTGGGCGTCGTTGGTCGACTCGTGGTCGTCCCAGGTGACGATGAAGGGATATCTCGCGTGCAGGTCCTGGAGGTCGGGGTCCTGCTTGTACTGCGCGTGCCGCTGGCGGTAGTCGCCCAACGCGACCATCTCGCGCGCGGGGACGTGAGGGCGGACGTCGACGTCCTTCTGCCCATAGCCGTATTCGCCCGGCGCGTATTCGTAGAGGTAGTCGCCGAGGTGGATCACCGCGTGCAGGTCGTCGCGTCGAGCGAGGTGCCGGTAGGCGCTGAACCAGCCCGCCTGCAGGTTGGCGCAGGAGACGACACCGAACCGCAGGTTGGCGGGGGTGGCGTTGTCGGCCGGGGCGGTGCGGGTGCGGCCGACGGGGCTGTGCTGGCCCTTGCAGGTGAAGCGGTAGTAGTACCACCGGGCGGGCTTGAGCCGCGTCGCGTCGACCTTGACGGTGTGGTCGCGGCTCTTGCTGGTGACGACCTCACCGCGGCGGACGACCTTGCGGAAGCGGCGGTCGGTCGCGACCTCCCACTGCACGCTCACCCGCGGCCCCTTGCCCGAGCCGGGGGTGGCGTCCCTGGTCGGCGTGACGCGGGTCCACAGCACCACCCGGTCGGGCATCGGGTCGCCGGAGGCGACACCGTGTGCGAAGACTTCGCGGCGCGCTGCCTCGGCCCCGGCCGGGTTGGCGACAGTGGTCGCGAGGGCGGTGGTGGTGCCGGCGGCGGCGGTGCCGGCCAGGATCGTGCGCCGCCGTACGGCGCTGGATGCGGGTGGGGTCACGCCTGCTCAACGACGCAGGGCGCCTGAGATCACGGGGTCGAGACGTTGTTCATCCAGTGTTGCCGTCTCGGCCACCCGCCACACGAACGCGATCAGCGCCCAGCCGGCGACGACGTCGAGGGTCCAGTGGTTGCCGGTGCCGATCACGACAAGCGCTGTGACGACCGCGTGGCTCCACGCGACCAGGCGCGGCAACCAGTGCCGGGTCGAGGCGGCGACGGCGAGCGCCACCCAGAGCGCCCAGCCGGCATGCATGCTCGGGAACGCAGCCAGCTGGTTGGTGAGCTCGCCGAGCCCCTTGGGCGCACTCGCCTCCGCGCCCCACCAGCCGGCGCCGGAGTGCTGGGCGAGGACGTCGGTGAAGCCGCCGACCAGGCGCGGCGGCGCGGTGGGGGCCAGGAGGTAGACCCCGAGGGCGACCACGGTCGCGACGACGAGGGTGCGGCGCGCGACGACGTATGTCGATGGGCGCCGCACGAACAGCCAGACCAGCACGGCCGCGGTGACGAGGTAGTGGGCGCTGGCGTAGTGGAAGGCACCCGCGGCCCCGACCAGGTGGTGGCCGGCGAACCAGTCGTTGAGTGGCTGCTCGAACCCCAGGCCGAGGGGCTGCTCGATCGCGACCAGCCTGGCTGCGCGCTCGCGGGCGGGCGCGAAGGAGTCGTCAGCGAGCACCCGGGTCACGGCATAGCCGACATAGACCACGGCCAGGAACCCGAGCTCCCGCGCGCCGACGAAGGCCCGGTGAAGGGCGGGAGCCGCGGTGGTCGGCTCGAGTGGGCGGGTGCGCGCGGGCAGGAGTGTGGTCACCGAGCCAGTGCACCCTCCGGGAGCGCTCGGCCGCATCGGGGATGCGCGCGGCGCACCCCTGAACCGGCTGCGGCCGGCTCAGGGGAGACCCTGAGGTCACACGCGGCGCAGGACCGCCGTGACCTTGCCGAGGATGGTTGCGTGGGTGCCATCGATCGGATCGTAGGCCGGGTTGTGCGGAAGCAGCCACACCTTTCCGTCCTTGCGCTGGAAGGTCTTCACGGTGGCCTCGCCGTCGATCAGCGCGGCGACGATCTCGCCGTTGGACGCGGTCTGCTCCTGGCGGATGACGACGTAGTCGCCGTTGCAGATCGCGGCGTCGATCATCGAGTCGCCGGACACCTCGAGCATGAAGAGGGTGCCGTCGCCGACCAGGGACTTGGGCAGGGGGAAGACCTCGTCGATCCGCTCCTCGGCCAGGATCGGGCCGCCGGCAGCGATCCGGCCGACCATGGGCACGTAGGTCGCCTGGGGGCCGTGTTGCCGATGTCGGTCTCGTCGTAGGACGTCTCCTCGGCGCTGGAGATGGAGCGGCGGGCCGCCATCACCTCGGGCAGGAAGACCTCGAGGGCGCGCGGCCGGTTGGGGTCGCGGCGCAGGAACCCCTTCTCCTCCAGCGTCTTGAGCTGGTGGGCCACGCTCGACGAGCTGGTGAGTCCCACCGCGGTGCCGATCTCGCGCATGCTCGGGGGATAGCCGCGAGTCTCGATCGCGTCCTTGATCGTCGCGAGCACCCGCTGCTGTCGGGGCGTCAGCCCGGTGGCGTCCGGGGGTCCGTCGGGCATCGGCACGACCTTGCCCTGCTTGCCGTTGTCCTTGCTCGTGGCCACGTCCCGCTCCTTCGCCTCACCTTGGGTGTGTTGAACAGGTTAGGCGCCCCGAGCCCGGTTGATCAAACATCTGTTCGAACGGCGTGTCGATCCTGCGTGATGCACCCTCGCGCTCCGGCGCTGTGGCATGACTTCGAACACTCGTTCGCCCAAAGGCTTGCATTCGTTCGAACAGGTGATCTAGTCTCGCTCATGTGTTCGATCGAACGTCTCTTCGACTTCCCGCCGTTGTCGGTGGTCACGTCTAGACATTGCTCGACGAACCACGACCGGCTGATCTTCCCCAGGAGGCCACAATGAGCACCCTCAGCATCTCTCCCGTCTTCACCGCCCCGAGCGCCCTTCGAGCCGCGCGCCGACCCCAGTCGACCGTGCGCCTGACTCGTCGTGGCCGTGCCGTGGTGTTCCTCGCCTCCCTCGCGCTGGCCCTGGTCGCCGCGTTCTTCCTGGGTGCGGTGGCAGTCGGCTCCGAGACGCCCGGGGAGGCCGCCCCCACCGAGATCGTGATGGTCGGCTCCGGCGAGACCCTGTGGGGGATCGCTGCCGAGCTCGAGACCGGCGACGACATCCGCACGACGATGCGTGAGATCGAGCGGCTCAACGCCCTCGAGTCGGCCCAGCTCTTCGCGGGGCAGAAGCTCCGCGTTCCGGTCAGCGACAGCTGACCACCAGTCCTCCGCCAGCCGATTCGACCCCGGCTGGCGGACAGGGGAAGACGAGGGGCGGGCCACCACGCGTGGCCCGCCCCTCGGCGTCTTCGTCGGACTTGCGACGGCCGGGCAACGCACTAGGTGTGGCTTTGGTGTCACCCTGCGACACCGAATCCACACCTAGTGGGCTGAGCGTCTGGTGCGCCGGAGCGTCAGCCCTGTCCGGCGACCAGGGCGGGCGTCGCCTCGAGGACGCGCAGGGTGATCGGCTGGCCGGCGATGGTGACGGTGCCGTCGACCGGCTGCCACGCGGGTTGGCCCGCGACCTTGAACTGGGCCGACCACGTCGTGTCGACGCTCACCGGGGCAGCCTTGTGCAGACGTGTGTAGCGGTGGACCACGAACCCGTTGTCGGGGCTGACCTCGTCGCCCTCGGTCCAGGCGCGGCCTGGGATCGTGGTCGTCTGGCTGGTGCCGTCGCCGTGGTGCCAGGCGAAGGAGCTGGGCCAGACCTCGAGGACGACGTCGATGTCGACCTTGTCGAGGTGGACGTCGATCTGGTGGCGCTCGGCCTTCGTGGAGAAGATCGTGTCGAAGTTGACCAACGTCTTCCCGCCGGGTGGCTGCACCCTGATCGTTGAGCTGGGCAAGGTGACCTGCTTGAAGGCCGTCAGCATCTCGCTGGGGATGTCGACCTGTGGGGCCGGTGCGTCGACTGTCGGCTCCTCGGGCGTCGGCGTTGCCGGCATCGGGGGGCATACGACGGGCATCGGGCCGTCGGGTGATCCTGCAACCGTCACTGGCCCCTCTCCGCAGGGGACCGTGACCGTAGGTAGTGCTGGTGTTGCGGCGGGTGCGCTCGACGCGGCTGCTGCATGAGAGGAGGCTGAGTTATCCGATATGACCGGTGGACTTGTCAGTTCGCCCTGCACTTGGATGACGTTGCCGGCGGGTTTGGCGCCGACCTCGTCATCTGCAGCGTGCGCGGACGCTGCGAGGGTGACCGCGTAAGTCGCAGCCCCCATGAGAGCGACCAATCTCCGGACGTGGCGGGCGCTCATTTCTGACCCCACTGCGTTACCCGGAAACGATCTCCGACCGGGATCAGTTCGAAGTACATCCGAACAGTTGCCGCAGGGTAGGTGCCGTCAAGCTTGCCGGAGCCAGAGACGGTCTGTTCCGCGTTCGTCACTGTCGCCTCGACCCAAGTCGACTGTGGCCTGCTGCCGTTCTGAGGGTTTGTGACCCGAACGTCGTCGACGGTGGCGTCCCCGCCGACGACCTGGCCCCCTCGCTTGTAGATGTCCTCGACCGCTTGCGCTGAGCGTTGACAGGCAATGCACTTGTCAGTCCCAAGTGAACGTAGTCCCCGAGCATCACCTGAAGCTTGGGCGTAGTTCGCCACAGCGAAGTAGTGCCGCACAAACGCCTCAGCGGCCTCGGGCCCAGTCCCCTCCGCCTCGGGCGGCAAGGTCGGCTCGGCAGACGCCGAGGGCTCCGCCGCCGACGCCGTCACGCTCGGCGGCGAGGAGGTGGGCTCAGCCGCCGGCGGATCCGGCTTGTCCTCGGCGCAGGCGCCGAGCAGCAGGAGCGGCGCGAGGCTGGTGAGCGCTACGCGCCGTACGAATGACATGACCATCTGGATCTTCTTTCCCCGAGAGCGTCCGGACCCCGAGCCGGACGGGGATCACGCTAGGGGAGTCGAGGCGCGGAGGCGACCCCTGGATCCGCACTGTGGATGAAGCGTCAGCGGGCGGCGCGCCGGCCACCGGGCGGGCGGCTCGCGGCGGGTGGTCGCGGGGGAGCGTCGTCGTCCTCGGGGGCTTGGTGATGCCGAGCGCCCGGAGCAGGCGTGCGACGAACAGCAACCCCGCGAACAGGCAGGCGACGGCGCCCAGCGAGGCGAGCGCCAACAGTCCCCAGGCGCCCGTCTCGCCGGAGCGCGCCGAGGTGCCGAAGTCGATCGCGAGATAGACGAGGTAGCCCCACGCGATCAGGCAGCCCGTGATCGCCAGCGCGAACAGCAGAGCCGGGCGGTTGAAGGTCGCCTTCGGTCGCGGTCCCCGCCTCGCTGCTGCTCGCTTCCCGGTGGCCACGGCGCCATTGTGTCCGATGCGGCCCCGACCCGGACCAAGATCGCGTATGCCGATGTCGACCCACCGCGCGACACCACCCGACCGGGGTCGACACGCCGGGTCGGACCACTCGATTTCGTGTGGCGCGGGCCACTGACCTGCGGTTTTACCTGCACCCCCGAGATGACCCGAAATGGCTAGTTCTCCCCACTTGCCAACGCCTCGGACAGCGACGTACGGTAACCACTACATCTAGTAGTTACACCGTTGTGGTTCTCCACATCTAGTTCACAGGAGCTGGATCGGAGTGCACAGCAGCAGACGAGTTCTCCACAGGAAACATCGACTGTTCCACAAGCGTTGACACCCACGTGAGGGTGTTTCCGCCGCGCCCGCACTCAGAACCGGAAGGAGGCCCGCGATGCACTGTCCCTATTGCCGCAAGACCGACACGCGGGTCCTCGACTCCCGGGTCGCCGACGACGGCACCTCGATCCGCCGCCGTCGGGTCTGCGCGAGCTGCGAGAAGCGCTTCACCACGGTCGAGCAGATGCAGCTGATGGTGCTCAAGCGCAGCGGCGCCAGCGAGCCGTTCAACCGCGACAAGGCCATCTCCGGTGTCCGCAAGGCCTGCAAGGGCCGCCCCGTCACCGAGGACCAGCTGGCCTGCCTCGGCCAGGCGGTCGAGGACGCGCTGCGGCTGACCGGCCAGGCCGAGATCAACGCCAACGAGGTCGGGCTGGCGATCCTGAGCCCGCTGCGCGAGCTCGACGAGGTGGCCTACCTCCGCTTCGCCAGCGTCTATCGCGCGTTCGAGTCGGCCGAGGACTTCGAGGACGAGATCGAGATGCTCAAGACCGAGCGCCGGCTCGCCCACAGCGACGTCACGGGCGACGTGGCCGACGGCGAGCCCATCGCCGTACCAGCCGGAACCGGCTGACCCAGAACTGCCCGGCACGTGGTGGGGAAGCCGCGTGCCGGGCGTACCAACGCAGCAGGACCCGATGAAGTTTCCAAGCACGAGGGATTCGAAGGAGAACCCATGACCGAGACGCCTGTCACCGGCGCGGCACGCAAGGGCGCGAAGAGGGGCGGCGGCCTGAAGATGGAACGCGTCTTCAGCACCGCGGGCACCCACCCCTACGACGCGATCACCTGGGAGCGGCGCGACGTCGTCCAGACCAACTGGAAGACCGGTGAGACCGTCTTCGAGCAGCGTGGTGTGGAGTTCCCCGACTTCTGGTCGGTCAACGCCTCGACCATCGTCACCACGAAGTACTTCCGCGGCGCCGTCGGCACCGACGTGCGCGAGTGGAGCCTCAAGCAGCTGATCGACCGCGTCGTGAAGACCTACACCAAGGCCGGCATCGAGCACGGATACTTCGCCGGCGACGCCGACGCCGAGGTCTTCGAGCACGAGCTGACCTGGCTGCTGGTCAACCAGTACTTCTCCTTCAACAGCCCCGTGTGGTTCAACGTCGGCACCCCCTCGCCGCAGCAGGTCTCCGCGTGCTTCATCCTCTCCGTCGACGACTCGATGGACTCGATCCTCAACTGGTACAAGGAAGAGGGCTTCATCTTCAAGGGCGGCTCCGGCGCCGGCCTCAACCTCTCCCGCATCCGTTCGTCCAAGGAGCTGCTCTCGAGCGGCGGCACCGCGAGCGGCCCGGTCTCCTTCATGCGCGGTGCTGACGCCTCCGCCGGGACCATCAAGTCGGGCGGCGCCACGCGTCGTGCGGCCAAGATGGTCGTGCTCGACGTCGACCACCCCGACATCGAGGAGTTCGTCGAGACGAAGAAGAACGAGGAGAACAAGATCCGCGCCCTGCGCGACGCCGGCTTCGACATGGACCTCGGCGGCAAGGACATCACGTCCGTGCAATACCAGAACGCCAACAACTCGGTCCGCGTCACCGACGAGTTCATGCGTGCGGTCGAGGACGGTACCGACTTCGGCCTGCGTGCCCGCGGCACCGGCGAGGTCATCGAGCGCGTCGACGCCCGCGAGCTCTTCCACAAGATCAGCGAGGCTGCCTGGGCCTGCGCCGACCCGGGCCTGCAGTACGACGACACGATCAACGACTGGCACACCAACCCCGAGACCGGGCGGATCACCGCGTCCAACCCGTGCTCGGAATACATGTCGCTCGACAACTCCTCGTGCAACCTCGCCTCGCTCAACCTGCTGAAGTTCCTCAAGGACGACGACACCTTCGACGCGGCGCTGTTCGCGAAGGCCGTGGAGTTCATCATCACCGCGATGGACATCTCGATCTGCTTCGCCGACTTCCCGACCGAGGCGATCGGCGACACCACGCGCGACTACCGCCAGCTCGGCATCGGCTACGCCAACCTCGGCGCCCTGCTGATGGCGATGGGCCTGGGCTATGACTCCGAGGGTGGGCGCTCGATGGCGGCCACGATCACCTCGCTGATGACCGGCACGTCCTACAAGCGCTCGGCCGAGCTGGCCGGGATCGTCGGTCCCTACGCCGGCTACCAGCGCAACGCCGACGCCCACAAGCGGGTCATGCGCAAGCACCAGGCCGCCAACGACGTGGTGCGGGTCCTGCACACCGAGGACGGCCGCGTGCACAAGCTGGCCTCGAAGGCCTGGGACGACGTCATCAAGCTCGGCGAGAAGAACGGCTTCCGCAACGCGCAGGCCTCGGTGCTCGCGCCGACCGGGACCATCGGCTTCATGATGGACTGCGACACCACCGGCATCGAGCCCGACTTCTCGCTGGTGAAGTTCAAGAAGCTCGTCGGTGGCGGCTCGATGCAGATCGTCAACCAGACGATCCCGCGGGCGCTGAAGAAGATGGGCTACCAGCCCGAGCAGATCGAGGCGATCGTCGCCTTCATCGCCGAGCACGGCCACGTCATCGACGCGCCGGGTCTCAAGCAGGAGCACTACGAGATCTTCGACACCGCGATGGGCGCCCGCTCGCTCAAGCCGATGGGCCACGTGCGGATGATGGCGGCGGCACAGCCGTTCCTCTCCGGCGCGATCTCCAAGACGGTCAACCTCCCCGAGACCGCCACGGTCGAGGAGATCGAGGACGTCTACATGCAGTCCTGGAAGCTGGGGCTCAAGGCGACCGCGATCTATCGCGACAACTGCAAGGTCGGCCAGCCGCTGTCCGACGGTCGCTCCGACTCGGCGAAGAAGGACCAGGGCGAGACCGTCGACGAGGTTGTCGAGACCAAGGTCGTCGAGAAGGTCGTCTATGCCCCCAAGCGCAAGCGCCTGCCGAAGTCGCGCGTCTCGCGCACGACCTCGTTCACGGTCGGTGGCGCCGAGGGCTACATGACCTCGGGTGCCCACGACGACGGCGAGCTGGGCGAGGTCTTCCTCAAGCTCGGCAAGCAGGGCTCGACCCTGGCCGGCGTCATGGACGCGTTCTCGATCGCCGTGTCGATCGGCCTGCAGTACGGCGTCCCGCTCGAGACCTACGTCTCGAAGTTCACCAACCTGCGCTTCGAGCCCGCCGGTCTGACCGACGACCCGGATGTCCGTATGGCGCAGTCGCTGATGGACTACGTCTGGCGTCGCCTGGCCCTGGACTACATGTCCTTCGAGGAGCGCTCGGCTCTCGGTATCTACTCCGCCGCGGAGCGTCAGCGCCACCTCGAGACCGGCTCCTATGAACCGAGCTTCGAGGAGACCGGTTCGGCCTCCGAGCTCGTCGAGGCCCCGGCGGCCCACGCCGAGGTCATCGAGGACGTCGAGACCAAGGACACCCATGGCAACGAGGCCCGCCAGGTCCCGGCCCAGCCGGTGGTCGGCGAGGCCAAGACCACGGCTGAGCTCTTCGAGAAGCTCACGGGTACGGCGGTCGACAGCCCGCTCTGCATGACGTGCGGGACGAAGATGCGGCCTGCTGGTTCGTGCTACGTGTGCGAGGGCTGCGGGAGCACCAGCGGCTGTAGCTGATGATGATCTGAACCTGCGCAACACCAGGCAGATCCATGAGTCGTTCGGCCCCTCGCGCCGAGCCGGATGTATTCACGAGGTGGCGATGGGCCTGCTGTCCGGTTCGTGAAGTCGTCCATGGCCGAGGCGATCGGCGCTGCCGACGACGAGGTGGACCGGCTCCTGGAAGACGGTTGGGAGCCGCGCAACATCGCCCTGCTCACGACCGGCCATCGACACCCGGTGCAGGTCGAGCACACCGAGTTCCACGACCAGGAGGGCTACTGGAGCACCTATTGGGACGACGACGTCTTCTATGGCCACGTCCTCGGCTGCAAGGGCCTCGAGCGTCGGGCCGTCGTGCTGTGCCTGAACGAGGACGGTGCTCGTGACCGGGCACGCGAGAGGTTGTATGTCGGGATGTCGCGAGCGACCGACGTGCTCGTAGTGATCGGGGACCCCGACACGGTCCGGCGCGTGGGCGGCGACGAGGTTGCCAGGCGACTGGGGTTGACTGGTGCGCTCGGACATCTCAGGGGAGCAGGTGCGTCAGCGCCCTCCCCATGACCTGGTTGCGCTCTGCCGGTGTCGCGATCCCTTCGAACCCGAAACCAAGGAGGAGCGAGTCGGGCGTCGTGATCCCGGCGCCGACCGGGAAACCGCCGGCAGTGGTGACGATCCAGTCGTTGCCGTTGGCCGAGCTGCCCTGGGGTGCGCCCGACACCGTCCAGCCGTCCAGCTCGCCGCCCTCGAACGACGTGCTAGTGCCGTCGGGCAGGGTCACGTCGTCGATGAAGGCGCCCAGGTTCTGGGTGCCCCAGTCGCTCGCGTAGCTGATCGACACCTCGACCGGGCCACCGGCCCATTCACTGAGGTCCACGCTCCACTCCTGCCAGCCGGCGGAGTTGCCGGACGCGGCGTGCCAGTCGCCGTCGGCCTTCCCGGTGGGAGTGCAGGTCTCCGTCGCCTCGTCGAGGGTCTGGTAGTAGTCGAGCTGGGGGTGGAGCTCGCGCCAGCCGGACGAGCAGCTGAGGCCGGTCGCCTGGGAGGTGTGGCCATTGAGGTCGGGCAGCGTCGTCCAGTCGGTGCCGTCAGGGGTGCGGGCCTCGACGAAGACGTAGTCCCAGTCGATCTCGGTGTCGTACGACGTCCAGAAGTCGAGCGTCCCGCCGCCGGCCGGGACGTTGACCGTCCTGGTCAGCCGCTTGTAGGACACGTCGGCGATCTGGCTGTAGACGTACTGCTGGCCGGTGTGCGGCTCGAACGGTCCGCCCGGCTTGTCCCATCGTGCTGACGGCCAGCTCTCGAACTGCGGGAACTCGGCGATCGGCAGGATGCCGCTGGTCGCGATGAACGACGACGTGGCGTCCTGGTTGTCGGCCGACGCGGGGCCGTTCATGCTCCAGTCGATCGCGCTGAACGGATCGTCGAGCCCGGTGACGTCGTAGACATCCCCGTTGTCGTCGTGGCCGTCGCCCGGGACCTGGAGGTAGCCACCGAACCAGTACTGCAGCACGTCGTTCATGCCGTCCCCGGACCCGCGCAGCGCCAGGCACCGACGGGCGTCGACCCCGGCGGGAAGCGGGTTGCAGGCGATCTCGCCCTGGGGGTCGTACCTCTGGGTGCCGACCGTCGCTCCGGAGTACTGCGCGCCGGCGAGGTCGCCGGTGTACATCACCTTGCCGCCCTCGTTCATGTAGGCGCGGAACTCATACATCTCGTCCAGCGCCAGCCGGTCGACGTTGCCCGGGCCGCGGCCGGCCGTCCGGGTGACGGCGTCGTCGCCGGTGTACCAGATGACCGCGTCGTAGTGGCTCAGCACGCCGAGTGCGTCGGGCGCCACCCGGCCGTGGGCGTCCACGTCGTAGACGTCGGCGGCCACGCCGTTCGCCTGGAGTGCCTCGAGGTAGTAGTTGAGGTAGCGCGGCCCGGCGTACGGACCTGGTGAAGCGCCCGTGTAGTCCTCGGCCGCGACCACCAGCACGTCGCTGCCCGAGTCCGAGACGGCGCGATAGGTGAAGGACGGGCTTGTCTCGCCGCCACCCTCGAACCACACCTCGACGTCGTTGCCCGGCTCCGTCCCGGTCACCACGCCGCGCATCTGGCGGTAGTGCGTCGACGTCATGCCGAACCGGTCGCCGCCGGCCCACTCCTGGGTGGGCGCCGACTGCGTCGGCCCGCCGTTGATCTTCCACTTGGCGGTCACCGCACCCAGGCTCCGCTTCGCGAGTACGGCGACGGGCTGTTGGTCACCGAAGGACTTGGTGAAGCTCAGCTGGACGCTGGGGATGCCCGACTTGTAGGCGTCCGCGCTGTTCAGGTAGAAGGGCTCGGTCTTGATGCCGAGCGAGGACTTCGGGTCGTCGGGGTCGGCCGCCGACTCGGCGACCGACTCGGCGAAGGGCAGGTTGCGCTCGAACTCTTCCTGCACGAGCTGCTCGTCGTCGGGGAAGACGAAGCCGCAGCCGGGGCAGCCGGGAGAGAGCTCCGGCGTCCAGGCCAGGGTGCCGGTGGCCTCCTGTGCGTAGCCGTCGATCTCGCCGTTGGTGATGTAGAGGACGTCCGACGACAGGCCCGGGTGATAGTCCTTGATCGCCGGCTGGTCGAGGTTGCCGGAGAGGGCGTAGTAGATCGGGTCGTCGGCCGTCGGGGTGCCGATCTGCCAGCCGTCGTTGTAGAGCAGCCAGCGCCCATTGGAGTGGTAGTTGACCATGAACTCTGCCTTGGCCGTCTCGAAGAGCTTCATGGCCGCCTTGGACTCCGGCTCGGAGCCCGGGGACGGGCCGCGGTAGGTCTCGCTCGACGGGATGGGCGAGGAGCCCTCGTTGTCGTAGCCCCAGTGGGAGGGGAAGTTGCGGTTGGGGTCGACGCCGTCGCCGACCTGCGTGACGCCGTCACCGTTGTTGTCGCGCAGGTTCTTGCGCCACAGTCGCTCGTCGGTGAACGTGTATTCGTAGCCGTCGGGGTTCATCACCGGGACGAACCAGAGCTCGGTCTCCTGGAGCAGCTTCTTCGTCGCCTCGTCGTCGGCGGCCCACCGTTCGAGGTAGGTGTTCATCAAGCGCCGGGTGACCTCGGGCGCAATCCACTCACGGGCGTGCTGGGTGGCGCTGAAGATGACTGCCGGGCGGGACCCGTCCTTGCGGCCGCGTGCCCCCTGGGTCACCTTGAGGGCGAGGATGTCGCGCCCCTGGTAGGTGGTGCCGAGCTTCACCAGCTTGGTGACGCCGGGATACGTCTTGGAAGCCGCCACGAGCTGGTCACGGAACCCGCCGGGCTCGTCGTACGAACGCCACACCGTGTATCCGTTCACTGCCTGGGCGGCCGCGAACTGGCGGACCGTCTTGCCGCCCTTGACCCTGGCGAGGCGGACGTCGATGCCCTGGCCGCGAAGCTTCTGCGCCTCCTTGGCCGTGAGCACCAGGTCGACCCGTGTGGTGTCGCCGGTGGGGTGCGCCTCATGGAGGTCGTAGCCCTGGCTGGCGAGGCTGCCGAGCTGGTCGGAGGTGACGCCTCGAGCGGTGTAGCCGTCGAGGCGCTGCTCTGCCTCGGGAGCCGCCGAAGCGCCGGGGGACGTTGACGAAGGTGGCGCCAGCCCCACGCCTAGTACGGCGACCACGACCGCAGTGATGCATCCGGACACGAAACGACGCATGACAACCTCCGAGATGGATGTGATTCAGATCACACTGCCACTCGGCGGGGTCGAGGGGAATACCGAAGAAGGGGCAGGTTCGAACACCCACCCACGACCTTCGAGGGCATCGTCTACAAGGTGAAGAACGGCAAGCTGGTCGTCGCGTCCGATGACGCCGCCCTCAAGGGCCGGTGGACGGCTCGGGGGTCAAGGTGATGGGCGATTCGCAGACCAGTCTCGCGTCGACCAACACGTCGTTGTCCTTGACCAGCTCGGCAGTGCAGTCGGAGTGGTAGGCGCCGTCGACGATGACCGTCTCGGTCGCGACTCGAACCCCACGATCCGCAGGGATGTAGGCGCGCTTGTAGGTGATGGGCTCTTCATAGCGTGCGTCCAGTGCTGCTTCGATGTCTTCGGCCTGGGACGTCCATGCCTCACGACTGGTGTCGTCGACGCGCTCGATGACGACCAGGATCGACACAGCGGCCGCAATCACCGCGGCATACCGCAGCGTCCTGGCTCGGCCCAGGCGTTCACGAAGGGCCAACCGGCCCGGGGTCCGGTGGGTCATGGGTCTCTCGAGAGGAGCAGCCATCAGAGACCCCCTCGGTGATGATCGGTTGCGCTTGTTGCTCGATCGCAGGGTATCGGCGGGGCCTGGTGCGCGGCCGTCGGCATCGCCGACCCGAACGGCCAGCGATGCCATGCTGGTGGCATGGGAATCCGAACGGGCACGACCGTCAAGTGGAAGTGGGGATCGTCCTGGGCGACGGGGACAGTCGTCGAGGTCCACCACGACAAGGTGACGCGCACGACCAAGGGCAATCAGGTCACCCGCAACGGGAGCGACGGTGACCCGGCCTACGTCATCGAGCAGGAGGACGGCACCACTGTCCTCAAGCTGAGCAGCGAGGTCGAGCGCGCGTAGCTGACCAGAGTGCAGCCTCACGCCGACCTGATCCCGACGACATCTGCGGGAATGGGACGGATCGCCCCGCGCGTGGCTAGGTGCACGACCTCGCACGGATGGCAGCGCGGCGGGCGGCGGCATACACGCGAGCCAGCGCCAGCATGACGCGGCGCCGTGTTCCGGTGACCCATCACGTACGACGCCGGCCGCTCAACGACGGAGAAACTGGCCCTCTGTCGTGCTTGTGGACAGGGGCGCCAGGGCCCCGGCCGTTGTCGGTGGGCTCTGGAAGAGTGCTCTCATGACGGCGCTCCCTCACTCCTTCGACCACCAGGTCGCGGCCGCCGCGCGCCGGTGTGCCGACGCCGTCGAGTCGGTCGCGGAAGTGCCGTTGTGGTCGATGGGCTCGGGTGAGGCGGGGGAGACGCTGGTGGTCCTGACCCGGGCGCGGGCGCAACTGGACGAGCTGTTGATGCGGGTCCTGCGTCATGGCGAGACGGTCGACACCGGGCTCGACACCGGGGCCGTGTCGACGACGAGCTGGTGGTCCCACGAGACCCGGACGACGCGCGCCGAGGCGCACCGCACCCGCCGGCTGGCGGAGTCTCTCGAGCGACACGGCTGCGTCCGTGACGCGTTGGCTGGGGGTGGTCTGTTGACCGATCAGGCGAGCGTGATCGTGGACGCGGTCGATGCGCTGCCCGATGACGTCGCCGAGTGGGTGTCTCCGGCAGCGACGGAGTTCTTGTTGGACAAGGCGCGTGACCATGACGCGAAGGCGTTGCGGATCCTGGGTCGGCGGCTGCTCGAGGTCATCGATCCCGAGGCCGCTGATGCGGAGGAGGCGCGTCGGCTGGAGGCGGAGGAGCGCGAGGCGCGGGCGGCGGCGTCGTTCACGATGAGCGACGACGGGCACGGGAGGTGCCATGGCCGGTTCACGTTGCCGACGCTGCACGCGGAGATGTTGCGCAAGCACCTGATGGCGTTGGCCTCGACGTCCCGCCCAGCGACCGAGCCGGGGGAGCGGGTGTTGTCGCGTCACCGGATGGGTCGCGCGTTCATGGACTACATCGAGTCCCGCCCACCCGACACGGTGC
Source organism: Nocardioides piscis (assembly GCF_011300215.1). Taxonomy (NCBI): domain Bacteria; kingdom Bacillati; phylum Actinomycetota; class Actinomycetes; order Propionibacteriales; family Nocardioidaceae; genus Nocardioides; species Nocardioides piscis. The sequence continues at coordinate 338,369 of NZ_CP049866.1, read as the reverse complement.
CGTCGGCCGGCGGGGTGCCGGCCACGGTGGTGGTGACGATGGAGCTGGAGACGCTGCTGGGCGGCCTCAAGGCCGCGTCGTTGGACACCGGCGGGCGGATCAGTGCCGGTGAGGCTCGTCGTCTTGCGTGCAGGGCCGGGGTCATCCCGGTCGTGCTGGGCGGGCGGAGCGTGGTCCTCGACGTCGGGCGCAAGCGACGCTTCCACTCCGAGGCCCAACGGGTCGTGATGGGTGTGCGCGACGGCGGCTGCACCGCGTTTGGCTGTGATGCCCCGCCCGGTCTGTGTCACGCCCACCACGACGTCGCCTGGTCGAAGGGCGGTGGGACGAGCGTCGAGCAGGGGAGGTTGCTCTGCTCCAGGCACCACACGCTGATCCACGACCCCGCCTTCCAGCACTCCCTCGACAAGCACGGGAAGGTGCTCTTCAGCAGGCGGACCTGAGCTGCAGAGGGTGAGAGACCCGGGCGAGGTCGAGGAGAACGGATCGCAAGACCTCTCGATGCCCATCCCGTCCGGGCCAGGAACGCCGTCGGCTGGAGCTCACCGAGCGCGGTCTCGAAGGCGGTCAAGCCCCGCTGACGCCCGGGGCTAGCCCATGCGCGCGGCCTTCTTGGCCGCCGCCTCGTCCCGCCGCTCGACGAACCGCGTGGCCTCGCCGTCCAGCGCCGCCACGGCTTCCGCGAGCTCGTCGCGCGCCTTCTCCCCGTCGGCGTCGAGACCCTCGAGCTCCCAGACTCCCCACTGCCGCAGCAGCGGAGTGACGATGTCGTCGTGGTGGATCCGCAGGTCATAGATCCCCGCCTTCGCCATCTGGACCGCCTTGCGGGCGAAGCCGGGGATGATGTTGCCCGGCATCTGGAAGCCGACGACCTCCTCGGTGATCGCGCGCATCGTCTGGCTCGGGGCCAGCTGGAGGGCCGCGGTGACGATGTTGCGATAGAAGATCATGTGCAGGTTCTCGTCCTTGGCGACCCGGCTGAGCAGCTTGTCGGCGATGGGCTCCTCGGTGTAGCGCCCGGTGTTGCGGTGCGAGACCCGGGTCGCGAGCTCCTGGAAGGACACGTAGGCGCAGACGTTGAGCAGCGGCTTGTCGATGGCGTCATAGCCGATCTCCATCGTCTCCATCCGTGCCCGCTCCAGCTCCACCGGATCGACGCCCCGGGTGACGAGGAGGTAGTCGCGGATGCAGAACGCGTGCCGTCCCTCCTCAGCGGTCCATCGGTTGACCCAGGTGCCCCACGCACTGTCGCGGCCGAAGGCCCGGTCGATCTCGCGGTGATAGCTGGGCAGGTTGTCCTCGGTCAGCAGGTTGACCTCGAGCGCCGTCCGGGCGATCGGTGACAGCTGGGACTGGGCCACCTCCCATGGGTCGCCGCCGAGGTCGGCGAAGTCCCGCCCGAGGCTCCAGGGCACGTATTCGTGCGGCATCCACTCGTCGGCGGTCGCCAGGTGGCGGTTGAGGTTCTCCGCGACCGCGGGTTCGAGCTCCGCGAGCAGCTGGGCGGTTTCCAGGACGGCCATGTTCCATGCCTACACCCGTCGCGGCTTCGTGACCATGGGCCTGGGCGAGGCCGCGACGCACTGAGCCCCATTGTCCGTCTTGTCCACGGACGCAATCGGGAGCATCGTGGGGAGGAGCAGAGGTCCGCGAGAAGAGGCAGGTGTTGAGATGCACGCGCAGGTGGGCGACACCCTGGTCGCCGAGAGCAACAGGACCGGCACGGCGGCCAAGCGGGGCGAGATCGTCGAGGTCCGCGGCGAGGACGGCGCACCGCCATACGTCGTGAAGTGGAACGACGGGCACGAAGGGCTCGTCTATCCGGGCGCCGATGCCCACGTGCTGCCCGGGAGCCAGTGAGTCGCGGACCAATACCACATCTCCAGGTCGGTCGCGGGGTGGGACGATGCGTCCATGGTCAGGTTCCCAGCCCCGCTCCAGCCCGGTGACCGCATCGGCGTGACCGCCCCCTCGCAGGGCGTCGAGGGTGCCGCCGAGGCGCGCATCGACTTCTGCGTCTCCACGCTGCGCGACGCCGGCTTCGACGTCGTGGTCGGCGAGATGATGGACGGGTCGGGCATCACCTCGGGTCCCGCGGCCGAGCGCGCCGCCGAGCTGACCGACATGCTGTGCGACCCCGCCATCCGGTGCGTGATCCCACCGTGGGGCGGCGAGACCGCCATCGACCTCGTCGACCTGCTCGACTGGGACGCCCTCGCGGCCGCCGAGCCGACCTGGCTGGTCGGCTACTCCGACCTCTCCACCGTCCTGCTCCCGATCACGACCCGCCTGGGCTGGGCGACCCTCCACGGCGACAACCTCGCCGACACGCCCTACGAGGCGCCCGCCGGACTCCTGAAGTGGCTGGACCTCGCCTCCGGACCGGGCCCGCACCGCCAGCGCGACTCGGGACTGATCTCGGAGTGGGTGCGGTTCGAGGAAGACGCACACGCCACCGAGTGGAAGCGCGGCAGCACCGGGCAGTGGAGCCTGCACGGCAGTGACTCGCTGGACGTCAGCGGTCGGCTGATCGGTGGGTGCATCGACACCCTGGTCAACCTCGCCGGCACCCCGTACGGCGATGTCGCAGCCTTCGGGCGTGAGCACGCCGACGACGGGCTGATCGTCTATCTCGAGGCGGCGGAGGACGAGGCGGCCACCATCTGCCGCAACCTGCACGGCATGCGGCTCGCCGGCTGGTTCGACCACGCGCGGGCGATCCTGATCGGCCGGACCAAGGCCCGGGACAACGCGAGGCTGACCCAGCGTGACGCGGTCCTCGATGCGCTGGGCAGGCTCGACCTCCCGATCGTCTTCGACCTCGAGATCGGGCACGTGCCACCGCACCTGCCGCTCGTCAACGGCGCCCTGGCGACCGTGACGTTCGACGGGGACACCCGTGAGATCGTGCAGCACCTGCGCTGATCAGGGATCACGAGACCAGCACGAGCAGCACCGCGTCGACCAGTGCGATGACGATCGCCGCCACGAACGGCCACCGGCCCGGGGCCACGAGGACGACGACGGCGAGGGTCAGCACGACTCCCGACACGGTTCCGACGACCGGGACGGCCGGCGAGGCGCCGACGAGGATGACCGCAGACGCGGTGACCAGCACGAGCGCCGCGACCGGGGCGATCCAGCGGCGACCCAGACGGTGCGGCAGGCCCCTGACCCCCGTCGCGGCGTCGTCGGCGAGGTCGGGCAGCACGTTGAGCAGGTGGGCGCCCACGCCCAGCAACGCCGCGGCCGTGGGCCACCACCACGGGGGCTGACCTGAGCCGGCGAGGCCCACGAACACCGTCAGCCCACCGAACGCCACGGCATAGGGCAACCACGACCAGGGCGTCGCCTTCAAACCCAGGTTGTAGGCCCAGCCCGCAGCCACGCAGGCCAGGTGCACCAGCCCGGCGACGAGGCCGCACGCCAGTGACAGGCCGACGCAGGCCACCACCGCCAGCGCACACGCGACCCTGGCCTGCTTGGCCGAGGCCGTGCCGGCTGCGAGCGGCTTGTCGGCGCGCCCGGTCTGCCGGTCGCGAGCCAGGTCGATCAGGTCGTTGCTCCAGCCGATCGACAGCTGCCCGGAGAAGACGGCGCCGACGACCAGCACCCAGCGGACCGGGCCCACGTCGGCCGTGACCGCCAGCAGGCCGGCCAGCACCGTCACCGCGAGGGCGGGACCGGGGTGGGTGGCGCCGGCGAGTCCGCGCAACCCCGCTGCGGGTGTCTCACGGTCACGAGCCTGGTCAGCGGTCAACGTGCCGACCTCTCCTTCGGGTCGACGATCGATGGGGTGACGCTACCCAAGCCGACTGGCCTTCCCCGCAGACGTTGCCTATGGTCGGTGTCATGGAAGGGACGATGGTGCTGCCGGCGATGACGCCCGAGCGCTCCCACCTGCCTTCCCACGTGCCGTCGGGTGCAGCGCTGCTCGCCCTGGCACTGAGCGAGGAAGCCCACGGCATCCGTGGTCTCGACGTGCTGCGTCGCAGCGTCGACCGCGCCCCGCCCAGCCAGTCCTGAGTCGAGCATCCCTGGGTGCGCCGCCCGTCGGCGTACCTGCCCCTTCACGCACCCCGACAACGGCCGCTGCGTGACGTTCCTCAAGGACTGAACATGACTGCCAACCCTGTTTCCCCCATCGCCGGACCGCGTTCTGTGACCCCCGTCGCCGGACCGCTCCTCCATCTCCCGAGGGCCGCCGGGCCCACCGCCAGGCTCAGGGCCCTGCCCCAACCACGACCGGACCAGGCCGCTGTGCCGTCGGACGTGGACGCCCACCTGGCCCGCCTCGAGGCAGCCCGTCAGGCCCAGCTCGCGACCCTCCCGCAGTCACCGGTCGACGTCGTCGCGGCGGCTCACCGCGGGGCCGTGGTCCGGATCCTCGAGCAGGTCCGCGCCGCTCGCCAGCGGCTTCGTGCCGGGACGTATGGCGAGTGCGCCAAGTGTGGCACCTGGATCGAGCCAGCCCGCCTGGAGCTGCGACCGTGGCTGGTCACTTGCACGGCGTGCGCGGAGGGGTGACGGCCATGTCACAGCGAGTTGCGGTCGTCGGGGCCGGGATAGTCGGGCTGTCCACCGCCTGGTTCCTCCAGGAGCACGGCTTCGACGTGACCGTCCATGACCGCACGCACGTCGCGGCCGGCTCCTCGTGGGGCAACGCCGGCTGGCTGACCCCCGCGCTGACGGCGCCGCTCCCCGAACCAGCCGTGCTGGCCTATGGCCTCAGGGCCGTGCTCAGCCCGGCCTCACCGGTCTATGTGCCCTTGCGCCCGGACCCCCGACTGCTGCGTTTCCTGATCGGCTTCGCCCGCCACAGCACCGCTCGGAGCTGGGGGCTGGGGATGCGCGCCTACGCCCCGATGAACCGGCGCGCGTTGGCTGCCTTCGACGAGCTGGTCGCGGGTGGGGTCGAGGTCCGCACCGAAGCCGCCGACCCGTTCCTGGCGTGCTTCCGGACAGCGGCGGAGCGAGATCCTCTGCTCGAGGAGCTGGCGCACATCCAGGCAGCGGGGCAGGACGTGAAGTTCGACGTCCTCGACGGCGAAGAGGCCAGCGCCGCGGATCCCGGCCTGTCCTCGGCGATCACGTCGGCTGTGCGGCTCCACGGGCAGCGCTACCTCGACCCGCCCGTCTTCCTCGACGCGCTGGCCGCGGCGGTCCGTGATCGTGGTGGCCGGATCCTCGAGGGGGCAGAAGTCACCGCCATCGAGGTGGACAGCGGCGGGGTGGCAGTGCTCGGCGCCGGGGCCCTGGACGGCGACAACCGGTTCGCCTCGGTCGTGATCGCCAACGGCGCCTGGCTCAGCAGGCTGGCGAGCAAGTTCGGCGTCCGACGACTGGTGCAGGCAGGTCGGGGCTACTCCTTCAGCGTCAGTGGGGACCGGCTGCCGCGAGGGCCGGTGTACTTCCCGACCCAGCGCGTGGCCTGCACCCCCCTCGCCACGCCCCGGGGTCCGCGGCTGCGAGTCGCCGGGATGATGGAGTTCAGGGCACCCGAGGCTGCGCTCGACCCCCGGCGCATCGACGCGATCGTCGACGCGGTCCGGCCGCTCCTGTCAGGCGTCGACCTCGACGGGCGAGACGACGAGTGGGTCGGCGCCCGGCCGTGCACGAGCGACGGTCTGCCGCTGATCGGCGCGACGAGCTCCCCCCGGGTGTTCGTCGCCGGGGGCCACGGCATGTGGGGGATCGCTCTCGGCCCCTTGACCGGCCAGCTCCTCGCCGGGCAGATCGCCCGTGGCATCACTCCGACCGAGCTCGTGCCGTTCGACCCGCTGCGCTGAGACCAGGCGGTCCGGGTTCACGGCGCGGCGACCAGCAGCGCAGTTTTGTGAATGTTCTGTGGTGAAGGACTGGGATCGGCGATTCCGCCCCTACGCTCGCGGGTCATGAGGACTGCCTTCGTCATGCGCACCGTCGCCAGCGTGATGGTGCTGATCGGTTGGGCGGTCGTCCTGGTGGGCCTGTACGTCATCCCGGTCTCGCCCGACCCCGAGCTGGACCTCGAGGCAGGGGGTCCTTTGCCGCCGGCTTCGCCATCTATCTGCCGGCCACGGCGCTCACGGTCCTCCTCCTCGGACTGCTGCCCACGGCAGTCTGGGCCAAGTGGGTCGGGCCGCTCGCGGTGGTGATGGCGGCGTGCCTCGTGTGTCCCTTCGGGTTCTGGATCCTCGCCCAGGACTACCTGCTCGACTACCGCCCCGGCCTCGAGGCCCTCGTGTGGTTCCACATCGGCCTCAGCGGAGCCGCACTGATCCTGGGCGCCACGGCTGCGGCCCTCACCCGTGAAGCCTCACTCGCGGCGCCCCTCGAGGTGGAGGTCAGTCCATCAGCTCGGTGACCAGCTGACGACCGGGCGGGCGATGACTCAGTCCAGCGCACCCGGGTCGGCCGGCACGTCCACCGAGTAGGCCTTCAGCACGTCGAGCGGGACGACGTCCAGCGCGCGCTCAGAGGTTGCGGCCAGGACGACGGGAGCGGCGAGCCCGGCGTCATACGCCTGCAGCCAGCGTATGGCGACGACACACCAACGATCGCCCGGCACGAGACCGGGGAAGCTCCACTCCGGTCGGGGCGTCGACAGGTCGTTGCCGACGGAGCGCTGGTGGGCCAGGAACTCCTCGGTCATCACGGCGCAGACCGCGTGCAGTCCGGCGTCGTGCGGGCCGACCGTGCAGGTGCCGTCGCGGTGATAGCCCGTCATCGGGTCGGTGCCGCAGGGCTCCAGCTCGCCGCCGAGGACGTTGCGCTCGCTCATGGACACAGCATGTCGGAACGTCAGCGACAGGGGAGGGACCCGAGCCGCGCGAGCCCCTCGAGGTCGCCGGGGCCGTGATCCACCTGCCCGCCGTTGCTGGCGTGCATCAGCTCCATCGGCTCGTTGACGTGTCCGAGCCCCACCACGTGGGCGATCTCGTGGAGCACCACTGCCTCCATCACGCGCGGCGACTGGGCGGATCGTGGAGTCGTTGAAGTGGGCGGTGTCGAGGACCACCCCGCCGGTCACGTAGTAGCGCCGGCCGGTGACGCCGCTCTCCGCGGAGGCGCCACCCAGCCCGGCGACGCTGCCGGCCAGCCCGGGGAACTCCAGCTCGTCGGCCCAGCCGATGACGACGGGGTCTTCGCCGCCGAGGGGCACGAAGCTGCCCGTGAACGGGCGTCGGTCGCTGTCACCGACGTCCTCGAAGGTCAGGCCGGTGACGGCCGAGGTGCGCTGGATCGCGCTCTCGACCAGGTCTCTGCCACCGACAGGCTCGCCGGTCGGGTTGACCGCGTACTCGATCGTCGAGCAGGGGTCCCAGCCGACCGGATCCTGCGACCCGGGCTGCGTCATGGCGAAGACGTAGTCGCCGCCGGCGGCGACGACCTCCGGCGCCGGCAACGACCGGGCTGGGCTGAGCCCGACGGCTCGGCGCACGGACTGGATCGAGTCGCCCGGATCGACCAGGACCACGACCGCGACGAGCGCGACGGTCAGCAGGGCGCCGACGAAGCGAGGGCGGACCGCGCGCGGCCGGCGACCGACGCCCGTCGCGGGCATCGCCCCCAGGCCGCGCTCCCGGTCGAGACGGTCGAGCGTGCGCATCGCCGCCTCCAGCTCGCGGGCGCGGCGACGTCGCTCCCTCGGCGACAGCTCCTCCCCGGTCACGGTGACGATTATTGCGCCCGGCCGGCTCTCTGACCGGGGTTCAGCCGCGGCGGCCCAGACGCGCGTCCGCGTGCTCGAGCATCCGCAGCATCACGCGGTCGGCGTCGTGGATCGTCGTCTCCAGGCTGGGCGCGGCCGCCAGCAGCTCGGCGACCTCAGGGGGAGGGGTGGCCCCGGCGGAGCGTGCGGCCCCGACGATCACACGGGCGGCTGCCAGGGCGGCGGCGCGGCGCATCGTGATCACCGCTTCATAGGTCGCCGGGCGTCCAGCCTGCGCGGGGACCTCCCAGGCGGCGAGCACCGCGGCGAAGGTGGGGGACAGGGCGACCACGGTCCACTCCCGGCGCATCGGCGAGACGTCCGAGAGCTGGCAGCGTGCGGGTCGGGCCTGCGGGTCGGCCGGCAGGTCGTCGTCGAACTCGGCGAGCACGGCCGACCACGTCGCCGTACGCGCGAGCTCCTCCCAGCGATGACGGGACCGGGCGAACTTGTGGCCCTCCTGGAAGGTGCCGAGGACCACCGACCGGTCGGCGCGAGCCAGGACCTCCTCCTCGATCGCGTGGGAGGCGGCGATGAGCGTCGCCTTGCCGAGCCGTTGTGGCCGCAGGTCGGGGAACTCGCGGATCAGCGTGGCGTGCACCGCCTCGCCGTGCTCCTGGCGGGAGCGCTGCAGGACCGCGTCGACGGCGAGGTGGAGCGGGACTCCCCGGTCGCGCGCCTCCTGCACCTCGCCGACCAGCAGCACGTCGGCCTCGGTGAAGCGCCGGTGTCCGGACGTGGTGCGCCGCCCTGCCGGGAACCCGAATCGGTGCTCCCAGGTGCGCAGCACGTTGGGCGTGACGCCCGTCCGTTGGGCCAGGACACCGATGCTGAAGTCGTCGGTCACGGTTGACCTTTCTCGTCGAACCTCTGGTAAAAACTCCTACATAGAGTTATACATGTCTGTAGAGGTTTTACCTAGTCAAGGAGCTCACCATGATCACCATGATTGTCATCAGTTCGGTCGCACTCTTCGTCGGCGTCGCCGGCAGCATCCTCATCTGGGGGTTCGACGCGTTGCGGGCCAACGAGATCGAGCAGACCTTGGTGGTCGCCGACCCGGCTGCACTGACCCAGGGGTCGGCGACGACTCCGCCCGCGATCACCCCGCGCTGATCAGCCGAGCCCGACGCGCGGTGACCGCACGCGCGGCGTCCTCGCCGGCCAGCTCGGCGTTGATGAAGGCGCCCACCCGCATGCCGTGAGCCGCGGAGGCCATGAGCGTCATGCTGATGTCGGTGCAGTTGCCGGCGGCATACACCCCACTCGCCGACGTCGCCCCTGTCATCTCCACCTGGATCACCGAGCCATACGCATGTCCGCCCATCTCGAACTGCGAGGGCTCGACGCCCAGCGGAGCGAGGATCTCGGCCCGCACCTGTGGCTTGGTCGCCACCACGATCGCCTCTCGCTCCAGGAGGGAACCGTCCGCCAGCCGCAGCCCGACGAGATGCTCGCCGTCGGTCACCACCTCGCGCGGTGTGCCGTGCACGATGCGGACGCCGATGGCCGTCAGCTTCTCCAGGTCGGCCTCGGGCAGCTCGGTGCCGTCGGTCACGACCATCACGACGTCGTCGGAGAGCTGGCGGAACAGCAGCCCGTGGTGGGCCGCCATCGGAGTGGTCGCGAGGACGGCGATCGCCCGGTCACGCACCTCCCAGCCATGGCAGTAGGGGCAGTGCAACACGTCGATGCCCCAGCGCTCCGCGAGCCCCGGGATGTCAGGCAGCTCGTCGACGACCCCGCCGGTGACCAGCACCCTGCGGGCGTCGACCTTCCTGCCGCCCTCGGTCGCGACCGTGAAGCCCGAGCCGGCGCGCTCCACGGTCACGACGCGGTCGGAGAGCAGCTCCACGCCATACGCCATCACCTCGGCCTGCCCGATCTCGAGCAGCTCGAGCGGGGAGTTCCCCTCGCGGCCGAGATAGTTGTGGGCGTGCTCGGCCGGGGCGTTGCGCGGCTCGCCGGCGTCGACCACCAACACGCTCCGCCGGGAGCGTCCCAGGGCCATCGCCCCGCTCAGGCCGGCGACGCCGCCACCGATCACCACCACGTCGAATGTCTTGTCCTGTGTCATGCCCACAGACTGCGCAGGAGCGTGCGTTATTGACAAACATCCTTGCTGGTATGGCAAAGTCTTCGCCATGGACGAGGACGTGCTGCGCGGCGTCGGGCCGCGCCTGCGCCAGCTGCGGCTGGAGCGTGAGGCGACCCTGAGCGACCTGGCCGAGGAGACCGGCATCTCGGTCAGCACGCTCTCGCGGCTGGAGTCGGGACAGCGCAAGCCGACCCTCGAGCTCCTGCTGCCGCTGGCCCGCGCCCACCGGGTCGCGCTCGACGAGCTCGTCGACGCTCCGGAGACCGGTGACCCCAGGGTGCGGTCGAAGCCGGTCGTGCGCCACGGCCGCACCTTCATCTCCCTCACCCGGCGCCCCGGCGGGCTCCAGTCGTTCAAGATGGTGCTGCCCGTCGAGGTGGCGACGACCCCGACCATGAAGACGCACGAGGGCTATGAGTGGCTCTATGTGCTCAGCGGCAAGGTCCGGCTCGTCCTGGGCACGCGCGACCTGGTCCTGGAGCCGGGGGAGGTCGTGGAGTTCGACACCCGCACACCCCACTGGATCGGCAACGGCGGGCAGAACCCCGCCGAGGTGCTGGCGATCTTCGGTCCCCAGGGCGAGCGCATGCACGTTCGCTCCTGAGGCGCCCGGCTCAGCGGCGGACCAGGCGCCGCAGGGCCAGGTGGGCCAGCGGCGCATAGGGGGCGAGGGCGATCGGCAGGTCGACCCAGGCCCGCGCTCCCTCCGGGACCTTGTCGACGCCGTGCTCCATCGTGACGCCCAGCGGCCGACCGACGCGCCACACCCAGCGCAGCTCGTCGCGGTCCACGACCAGGACCTCGAAGGGGATCCGCAGCAGCGCCGGACCGTGGGCCGTCCCCCTGCTGCCCGCGGTGATCACGCTGTCCGGACAAGTCACCCGGCGCAGCTGGGGCGCCCAGGTCGGCCAGAGGTCGGTCCTGGTGAAACGCTCCCAGACCTGCTGCGTGGTCGCCGGACCGGCGGCTGAGATTCGCATGCCTGCCACTGTGCCACTCCGGCTCGGCAGCGGGTCAGACCTTGCCGCGCAGGATGCGTCGGAAGTAGACCCACGGCAGCACGTAGCGGTCCACCCGCCACGTCGACCACCTGGGCCTGACCAGGTCGGGGAACGGGACCGAGGGCTGCGAACGCCCCTCGCGGTCGACCTCGACGAGCATGAGACGACGGCGGCTGAGGGTGATCGGCATGACCGTGTAGCCGTCGTAGTGCTGCATGGAGGCGTCGTCGGCGGCGCGCAGGTTGTGGGCGAGGACGTCGACCTGCTTGCGCAACGCGCCACCGGACGGTCGGGTGGCGACGTCAGCGACGTCGCCCAGCGACCAGATCGCAGGGAACCTGCGATGGCGCAGGGTGAGCGGGTCGACGTCCACCAGGCCACCGGGCGTGTCGCCTGCCAGGTCGCTGTCGGCGATCCACCCCGGCGCCCGGTAGTGGGGGACCACATGGGCAAAGGACAGCTCGTCCAGCTCTCGCTCACCTCCGGGTGTCGCGAGCCGGATAGTCCGGTCCCCGAGACCGACCACCCGGGCCTCCCGGATGACGTTGACCCCGTAGGACCTCAGCGCCTCTTCGACCAGCTCATCGGCACGAGGTATGCCGAGCGGTGTCGCCGTGGGGAGCGCCAACCAGACCTCGATGCGCTCGAGGACGCCTGATCGACGCCAGTGGTCGCACGCCATGAACAGCGGCTTGAGGGCGGTGGCAGCACAAGGAGCCGGTTCGGGCGGCACGGTGAACACCACCCGTCCCTGCTGCAGGTCGCGAAGTGCGGGCCACACGCGCGGGGCTGACTCCACCACGAACGTCGAGCCACCCCAGCCTGCGGCCTGGGACTCGACGAGTCCCGGGGTGTCGTCCCAGTCCTCCTCGAGTCCCGGGCAGAGCACCAGGGTGGTGGCCTGGATGCGACGCCCCTCGGCGGTGAGGACGCGGGGACCGGAGACGTCGACGGCCACGACGCGGTCCGCGATCGCCGTACACCCCTCGGGGACGACGTCGGCGGCCGGCTTCTCCAACGAGCCCATCGTCGCCTCGCCGACGCCGACGTAGTTCAGCAGCGGGCGGTAGCGGTGAACGGGCTCCGACTCGACCACGGCCACGTCGTGGGCTCCGTCTCGCAGGAGCCGGGCGGCGAGCGAGATCCCCGCGTTGCCGCCGCCCACGATCAGGATCTCGTGCTGCTCCACTGCTCCTCCTCGGTGTCCTGGTCGAGCTGATCCGTCGACCGTAGTCGCCACCCGGGAACAGGCCGTGAAGTCCACGAGACACCCACAGAGGTGCTCTTTGTGGTGCGAAGTTCGCCGTAAGTTCGCCCTCTCACCCATCGGGGGGATACTGGGTCAAATGGCTACCTCACCCGGCAACAAGCGCAAGCACCTCGCCAGCAGCCCGTTCCAGCCCGAGCCCGAGCTGGTGATCGAGGTGTATGCAGTGGACGACAAGGTCTGCCACGACCTCTACGGCGTCGGACGCGTGGTCGGTGTCGAGACCCACGCGGTGGCAGTGGACTTCGGATCCCGCACGGTTCGGATCCCCAGCCCCTACCGCAAGCTCCAGCAGCTCTGAGCGACCGGTCGCGCTACAACACCCGATGAGCGCGGCGCATGACCCGAACGGGTGGTTCGCTCTTGACTTCGGCTAGTCGCTTCGGATGAGATCTGTCGAATTTGAGGCGCTCGGCACGCTGCTCTCCCTAGGTTCGGGCGCGTGCCTGCTGCCCTACGGCCGCGTCTCGGAGGCTTCTCCGTCAGCGCGGCACTCATCGCGAGCGCTTTGGCGATCCCGGGAGCGGCAGTCGCCACCCACGCCGTAGCGGCTGGGCCAAGCACCTCCGCGTGCTCGTCGCCGATGCTCGAGCGGCCCACGAAGGTCGCGGCCCTGGTCAAGCAGGTCGGCAAGGACGCGCCCCTGCTCGCCCGGCTCGAGAACGCGGCGCTGCGCAGCTCGGGCCGGTCCGTCGACCTCGTCGAGCTGGCCGCAGACCCGACCGCATGGGTCGGCGGTTGCGGCGAGATCCACTTCGTCGAGCCCCTGCCCGAGGTCGAGGCGACCGACGCGCCCCAGCAGCTCGCGCCGCTGGACCAGACGTTCGGCCTCGAGTCGCGGCCCTCGGCCGGGCGCGTGATCTATCTCGACTTCAACGGCCAGACCGTGACGAACTCCTACTGGAACACGAACCCGAAGTATGGCGCCACGATCGTCGCCGCCCCCTTCTCGCTGGACGCCACCGTGAGCACGGACTTCAGTGAGCTGGAGCTGCGGCACATCCAGAACGTGTGGGCGGCCGTCGCTGAGGACTACGCCCCGTTCGACGTCAACGTGACCACCAAGGACCCCGGGACGGCCGGCATCAAGCGTTCGACCCTGGCCGACACCCAGTACGGCTCGCGGGTGGTGATGACGCAGGGCGGTCCCATCGCCGGCGCGTGCGGCTGCGCCGGCGTGGCCATGCTGGGCACCTTCGACCGCGTCGACGACAGCGAATACATGCAGCCGGCGTGGGTCTTCGGCTCCGGGCACGACACCTACGACGCCCTCACCGCGTCCCACGAGGTCGGCCACAACTTCAACCTCAGGCACCACGGCACGAGCAGCTCCGGCTACTACGCAGGAGCAGAGGCCTGGATCCCGCTCATGGGCGGCGGCGCACTCCGTCGGGTCTCGCAGTGGTCGGACGGGAGCTATCCCGACGCCAACAACGCCACCCAGGACGACCTGGCCCTGATCGCCGCCAAGGCGCCCTACATCCTCGACGACCACCCCGGAGCCGTCGGCGGCACGAACCTGGCGGTGGGCACCTCGGTGGCGGGCCGGATCGCCCGGCGGACCGACGTCGACCGCTTCTCCTTCACCGCCAGCGGTGCGACGACCGTCAGCGTCACCCACACCTCCTGGCTCCCGAACCTCGACGTCGGGCTGACCATCCTCGACGCCCTCGGAGCAACGGTCGCCACCGTCGATCCGATGGTCAGCAGTGACGGGCGCACCGGTCTCTCCGCCACCTGGTCCGGCACGCTGCCCCCAGGGTCCTATGTCGCCGTCGTGGACGGTGTCGGCACCGGTGACCCGAAGACGGCCGGCCGCTACAGCGACTACGCCTCCGTCGGCAGCTATGCCATCGGCCTGACCGCGTCCCTGACCCCGCCGACGACGCAGCCCCCGACCGTCGACCCCACGTCGACCACGGAGCCCACCACGACCGAACCGACCTCCCCGACCCCCACCCCGACGGTGGCCCCGACGCCGTCCCCGACGACGAGCGCGACCACTGCGCCGTTCGTCGGTGAGGTGCAGGTCGGCTCGCGGCCGAGCCGGATGGCGGCTCCGAGGGCCAAGGTACGGCGCACCAGGCTGGTCCTGACGTGGCTGCCGGCCACGTCCAACGGCAGCGCCGTCAAGGGCTACGTCATCGACTTCAAGCGAGGCCGGGACCGGGTCGTCGGCGTCGTCAAGAAGTCGGTGTTCAAGCACATGTTGCGTGGGCGCCACCGGGTCCGGGTCGCGGCCCGGAGCGAGGCGGGGACGTCGGCATACAGCAAGTGGGTCGTGGTCCGGATCCGCTGACCCCATGTCCGCCAGATGCGTCGTGGGCTAGCGTTGCGGCTGATGCCTGAGGATTACTGCGACCTGTGTGACCTGCCGCTGTCGACGTGCGTCCACGGGATGCCTGCGCCGCCCCCACCGCAGCCGGCCGCCCCCAAGGCCGCCAGGGCGCCCAGGACGGTCAAGCCCAGGGTCGCCCGGACGCCCGCTGCGCCGGCTGCTCCCACGCGGCGAGCCCCCCGGAAGTGGACCTCGCCCGAGGAGCTCGCCCCGCACATCGTGGGTGTCCTCCAGCACGCTGGGGGTGAGCTCGACGCGCCCGACCTCTTCGACGCCCTCGAGGCTCGACTGGGCGACGACCTGCTCGACGGCGACCGTCAGCTGACGCCCGAGGGCGAGCTGCGCTGGCGCTATGCCGCCCGCCGGGCCCGGCAGAGCCTGATCCGCGACGGTGTCATGGGCAAGGGCGCGCCCGGGACCTGGAAGCTTGGTTGACGTCCCCCGATCGGGGAAGTGCCCCACAAATGGGCTCCTCCGACCGTCCTAGCCCCAACTCGCCGGGACCAGTTCTCCAAATCCCGCACCTTGAGGCTCGCAAGTCTCTATCTTGAGTTTGGCCCAGTACTGGGCGAGCCGCCTCTCCCGGGCGGCGCGAGGAGAAAGTCATGGGGTTCACATGAGCGACCAGAGCCCGTCCGCCAAGGGGCGCGACTCCCGTCTGGCCATCGAAGGATGGCCGCTGCGACGAAAGGTTGCGCTCGCGCTCGCGGTCCCGCTGCTGCTGGCAGCTGTGTTCGGTGGCCTGCGAGTCACCAACGACCTTGAGAAGTCAGCCAACGCTTCGGCCAGCTCCAAGCAGGTCACCATTCTCGAGCCGGCGATCAAGTACCTGACCGCAGCCGAGGAAGGCATGGTGGCGGCCCAGTCGTCCACCGGCACCAGCCAGAACGACCTCGACGATGCCCTGGTGGAGATCAAGGCGGCCGGTGAGGAGCTCGAGGACACTCGTTCCGAAGCCGAGCTGACCCCCGGGCAGTCCGAGCAGGTCGCTGTCATCCTCGACCTGAGTCGTGCGCTCCGCGAGGGGTCGAGCGACCGGGTCAGCGCCAGCACCTGGATCGCCCAGCTGCGCCAGATGCAGTCTGGTGTCACCGAGCTGATCACGACGATCATCAACGAGCAGATCACTCCCGAGCCGCGCCTCGAGCAGCTCTCGCAGGCGCTCGGTGGTCGCTTCGCCCTGGCCATGCAGCAGGCCCTGACGGCCAACGAGGCCCAGGCCCGCTCGCGCTCCGGCGACCTCGCCCTCTATTCCGAGATCGGCGCCGAGAGCGCCGCCCTCGACCGTCTGGCCGGACAGGTCGGCGAGAAGGGCAACGAGTCCGTCGCCGAGCTGCGCTCCAACAACGGTCAGCGAAGCGACGCGCTCAGCACCGGCGAGACCATCGATGCGAGCAACGACGACTTCGACCCCTACAACCGGCTCCAGGGCCTGCTGATCCAGGGTGTCAACGACCAGCTCGCCGACACCGCGTCCGAGGCTCGCAACAGCGCGATCCTCAACGCCCTGCTGACGCTGCTCGCACTGATCGCCGCCATCCTGCTCGCCGTCACGGTCTCCCGCACCCTGGTCGGCCCGATCCGTCGGGTCCGCGAGGGCGCGCTCCGGGTCGCCAACTCCGACCTCCCGGCCGCGGTCGACCGCATCCGCAGTGGTGCCAGGCCAGCGCCCATCCGCCGCATCGACGTCACCACCGAGGAAGAGGTCGGTCAGCTCGCCCGCGCAGTGGACGACCTCCACCAGCAGGCCGTGACGCTCGCCTCGGGAGAGGCCGAGCTGCGTACGCAGGTCGGCGAGATGTTCGTGACGCTCTCGCGCCGCAACACCACGCTGATCAACCAGCAGCTCAACCTGATCGAGGCACTGGAGCGCGACGAGGAAGACCCGAAGCGTCTGGAGAACCTCTTCCGGCTCGACCACCTCGCCTCGCGCATGCGGCGCACCGCTGACTCGCTCCTCATCCTCGCCGACGCGCCCTCTCGTGCGGCCGGCTGGGAGCAGGTGTCGGTCGGCGAGACGCTGCAGGCAGCGACAGCGGGCGTCACCGAATACCAGCGCGTGCGCGTCGAGTCCCAGCTGGGCGTGCAGGTCGACGAGTCCGCCGCAGGCGACCTGGTCCACCTCGTCACCGAGCTGGTCGACAACTCACTGGCCTATTCCTCACCGCACACCCTGGTCACGCTCGGCGCATCGGAGGGCGACGCCGGCGTCACGATCACCGTTGCCGACTCCGGTCTCGGCATCCCGCCCGCCGAGCTCGAGCAGATCAATGAGAACCTCCGCAGCGGTGTCGAGGTCACGCCCGACACAGCCCGACGCATGGGCCTGTTCGTGGTCAGCCGCCTCGCGCAGCGCCACGGCATCAAGGTGACCCTGAAGGCCAACCGGGGCGACGGCATGACTGCCTACGTCCTGGTGCCGAACTCGATCCTCCCGGAGCGGGCACACCTCGCCCCGGTGGTCGACGCCGAGCCCGAGGTCCCCCTCAGCGCCCCGGTCGACGAGCCGGCCCAGGCCGCGCCCGTCGACCTCACGCCGGAGACGGTCGAGGTCGAGCAGCCCGAGCAGTTCGAGGCCGAGCAGTTCCAGCCCGAGCCCGAGCAGACCGAGCCCGAGCAGTTCGAGCCCGAGCAGTTCGAGCCCGAAGCTGAGCCCGAGCCCGAGCCCGAGCCGGAGCAGCCGGCGGCCAGCGACGACGACTCCGGAGTCGACAAGTCCGACCCGTTGGGCCTCGGCGTCCAGAGCATCTCGGCGCCGGGTGGCCTGCCGACCCGACAGCGCGGGGCAACCCTGCCGAGCCTCTCGGCCGCTGGGGTCGCCATCCCGACGGCCGATGGCGAGGAGGAGGAGAAGCCTTCCGTGTGGGGCAAGCGCCCCACCAGCGGCATCTCCCTGCGGTCCAAGCGCGACCTGACCCCCGTCCCCGACGCCACGGCCGCTGACGAACCCGCCGAACCCGCCGAGGAGCCTGCCGAGCCGCAGGACCTGGAGCAGGCTGCGGAGCTTCCGGAGACCTTCGAGCCAGTCGCGGTCGAGCCCGAGCCCGAGCCGGAGCCGGAGCCTGAGCCGGAGCCGGAGCCCGAGCCCGAGCCCGAGCCCGCCCAGGCAACCGTCGAGCAGGACGAGGCCTCGGCCGCGACCACCGACGACCCCGACGCGACGACGTACGGACAGATCGACGTCGAGGACGCTGCCTCCAACATCTCGGCGCTGATGGCCAAGATCCGCCCGCAGCGTGGTCGCCTGCCCATCCCCGACTACGACGAGGTCGATCACGCCGAGATCCTCGACGGTGGTGGACGCGACCGCGGCACCGCCGGTGACCCGTTGTCCGACCCGATGATTGAAAGTTCCCCCAACGGGACCCCGGTTGCGGCTACCGTTGGCTCATCGGTCGACGAGCCGGTCGCGGCCCACGCTGCGATCAGCTCGGAGCCGACTGCGACCACGGAGCAGCCGGCTCCGGCGGTCACGTCCGCCGGTGCGGACGACGGTCTGCCCCGCTCCTCGTGGCTCACCACCGACGAAGAGGCCCGGACCTGGGCCTCGACCGAGGTGGAGGCCGGGTGGGAGCGGACTGCTGATGTCCTCGAGACGCGGCATGAACCAACCAACGACGCCGGCCTGCCGGTCCGTCAGCCGGGTGCTCGCCTCGTGCCCGGAAGCGTGACCAAGCCGATCGGTGCAGCCGGTCGCGATCCCGAAGCCATCCGTGCCCGACTTTCAGCGCACAAGGCGGGCGTCCGCCGTGGACGCACCACCCCCGTGTCTGACCACCAGTAAGAAAGTAGATCTGAACATGACTCAGTCCCAGGGCCTCTCGGCCACCGACAACAACCTCAACTGGCTGGTGTCTCGCTTCGTCGAGGAGGTGACCGACGCAGCCCACGCCATCCTGGTCTCGGCCGACGGCCTCCTCATGGCCGAGAGCCAGAGCATCCCCGGTGAGCGCGCCGAGCAGGTTGCGGCCGTCTCCTCCGGTCTGGCGAGCCTTGCCGTCGGCGCCGCCCGCCTCTTCGACGGTGGGGCAGTGCTCCAGACCGTGGTGGAGATGGAGCACGGCTACCTCATGCTCATGAGCGTGGGCGACGGCTCCAACCTCACCGTCCTCACCGAGGAGGACGCCGACATCGGTCAGGTCGGCTACGAGATGGCTCTCCTCGTCGAGCGTGTCGGTCGCACGGTCGAGGCAGAGGCGCGAGTCAGCTCCTAGGAGCTGTCTTTCCGGGAGCGTAAGTGACACCAGACTCGAACGGCTCGGAGGACGAGGTCGCCCGACCTCGCTTCGTGCGGCCGTACACCATCACCTCGGGGCGGACCCACTCAACGGTGGACCTGCCGATGGAGGCGACCCTGCGCACCGAGGGCGGCGATGTCGGACAGGTGAGTGCTGCTGCACTCCAGGTGCTCGAAGTGTGCGACAAACGCTCTGTCGCCGAGTGCGCGGCCCTCGTAAAAATGCCGATAGGCGTCGTACGCGTCTTGCTCAGCGACCTCGTTGAGCATGGGTTCATCCGCGTGCAAGCAACCATCACTGAGAACTCGTCCAAGGACGAGCGGATAGAGCTCATCGAAAGGACCCTCCGTGGACTCCGCAGCTACTAGCCCACAGCGGCAGCCGAACTCGGCACCGTCGCGCAAGGCTGCCTCGACCAAGATCGTCATTGCCGGCGGTTTTGGTGTCGGCAAGACGACCATGGTCGGTTCGGTCTCCGAGATCCAGCCCCTGCGCACCGAGGCACTCGTGACCAACGAGTCCGAGGGCGTCGACAACCTCGACGCGGTGCCCAGCAAGCACACCACCACGGTGGCCATGGACTTCGGACGCCTCACCCTGGGTGAGGACCTGATCCTCTACCTGTTCGGAACTCCCGGACAGCGGCGGTTCTGGTTCATGTGGGACGACCTGTGCCACGGCGCCATCGGCGCCGTCGTCATCGTCGACACCTCCAGGCTCGACGACTCGTTCTCGCCGCTCGACTACTTCGAGGCCAAGGGTCTGCCCTTCATCGTGGCGGTCAACCAGTTCGAGGGCATCGAGCAGTACACCCTCGACCAGGTCAAGGAAGCTCTGGCGCTGCCGCCCGAGGTGCCGATCATCTCGATCGACGCCCGCGACCGCGACTCCGCCAAGGCCGCCCTGATCCGCGTGACCGAGTACGCCCTCGAGCACCTCACCCGCAACCTCGCCGGAGCCTCCTGATGGCCAAGCGCGGCATCTCCACGGCGCGTGCAGCCGTCGCCGGAGCGACCCTGCTGGCCCTCGCCGCCTGCGGCACCCAGCAGGCGGCGGGCAGCAGTGAGCCCGACCCGACCTTGATCGAGGACGGCGTGCTCTCGGTGTGCACGTCGCTGCCCTACGAGCCGTTCGAGTTCGAGCGGGACGGCAAGCTCGTCGGCTTCGACGTCGACCTCGTCAACGAGGTCGCAGCCGAGCTCGACCTCGAGGCCAAGTTCGTGAACGAGAAGTTCGAGTCGATCGAGTCCGGGGAGGCCCTCAACGAGGACCGCTGCGACGTGGCAGCTGCTGCCCTGTCGATCAATGGTGACCGCGCCCGGGTCGTCGACTTCTCCAGCCCCTACTTCAACGCAACGCAGGTGCTGGTGACGCTCAAGACCAGCCAGGCCACTGACCTCGCCGCCCTTGCGGGCGGCCGCCTGGCCGTGCAGGACGGCACCACCGGTGCCGTGTACGCCGCCGACCATGCGCCGGCCAACACCCAGATCATCAAGTTCTCCACCAAGGAGGACGTCGACTCGGCTGTCAGCGGCAGCACCGTCGATGCGGGCATCTACGACAACAACATCGTCGCGGAGGCCATCAAGGCCAACCCGGGGTTCCAGGTGGTCGCCGAGTTCGACACGGGCGAGCAGTACGGCATGGCGGTGAAGAAGGACGGCGACGTCGACCTGCTCCGCGTCATCAACAACGTCCTGGCCGACCTCAACGAGTCCGGTCGCTACGAGGAGATCCTCAAGGAGTGGTTCCCGGAGTCGACGTCCACGTCGTAGTCCCTCAGCGACTGACGAGATAGATCCCGACCGCCGACGGGATCAGGCCCACGAGCAGCCAAGCCGACAGTGGTCGGCGGCCGTGGATCGCCAGAGCAGCGGCGACCGCGATCACCCCGAACGCACCCGCGATCAGGCACAGCCCGACCTGGGCGCCTGGTCGCGGGTCGTCGAGGGTGATCGCGGCGACGATCAGGCCCACCACCAGGTGAAAGATCGTGGTGACCGCCAGGACGGACAGCACCCAGCGCTGGACCCGGGTGAGGTTCCTGGCCTCGGAGGCGTGGTCGCGCTGAGGTCGTGGTGCGTCGGGGTCCATCAGGTGGCGGGCGCGGCGCGGCGGGGTGGGCTGGCTCAACTGATGCTCCAGGGGTCGGTCACGGGCGCGCTCATGGCGCGATGGTCAAGAAGACGAAGGCTGCGAAGAGCACCAGGTGGACCCCACCCTGCAGTGGCTTGGCCCTGCCGGGCACGACGGTGAGGATGCTGACCAGCGCGGTCAGCACCAGCAGCACGATCTGCACGTCGTCCAGACCGAGCGTCAGCGGGCCGCTCAACCAGATCGACGCGACGGCGATCACCGGGATGGTGAGGCCGATCGAGGCCATGGCCGAGCCGAACCCCAGGTTGAGCCCGACCTGGACGCGTTCGCGCGCCGCAGCCCGCACCGCCGCGATCGACTCCGGCAGCAGCACGAGCAGCGCGATCACCACGCCCACGACCGCCTGGGGGAAGCCGACAGCGGAGACCCCGTCCTCGATGGCCGGGGACACGATCTTGGCGAGCCCGACGACGGCCACCAGGGAGACGACGAGGAGAGCGGCGCTCCACGTGGTCGTGCGATTGTCCGGGGGGTCTGCGTGGCCGTCGTCGTCCGCGTCGACGGGTTGGCCGGGTTTGAGGTTGGCACCTGCGCGATCGACAGGCAGGAAGAAGTCGCGGTGTCGGATCGTCTGGGTGAAGACGAACAAGCCGTAGAGGACCAGTGAGGCGACAGCCGCGAACGCCAGCTGTGGTCCGGTGTAGACGGCTCCGTTGGCCGACGTCGTGAACGAGGGCAGCACCAGGCACACGGTCGCCAGCGTCACCACGGTCGCCAGCGCGGATCCGGTGCCTTCGGGGTTGAACACGGCCAGGTGGTGCTTGAGCGCGCTGACCAGCAGCACGAGGCCGACGATCCCGTTGAGGCTGATCATCACCGCGGCGAAGACGGTGTCACGGGCCAGTGCGGAGGTGTCCTTGGTCGCCGTGATCATCAGTGTCACGATCAAGGCCACCTCGATCACGGTGACGGCGACTGCGAGCACGAGGGACCCGAGCGGCTCCCCGACGCGGTGGGCCACCACCTCGGCGTGGTGGACCGCGCTGAGCACGGCACCGATCAGCACCACCGCCACCAACGCGAGCACGGCCGAGCCCGGGTCCCTGCCCCAGGTGGCGCCCAGGAGCAGGGCCGCCAGGCCGGGGGTGACGACGTTCCAGCTCAGGCGCGGCATGCACCAACCCTAGTGAGCCGGTCGGCGAGGGGACCTCAGGCCTCCGGTGAGTGCAGCTTCTCCAGGCGAGCCGTCAGCTTGGCGACCCGATGGGAGTTGCCTCGCAGATCGACATACTGCTGACCGAAGATCGCGAGCAGTGCGTCGTCGAGGCGGCGTACGGCGCCTGCCGGATAGCGGTAGCCCATGCGCCGGATGATCGCGTCGGCGTCGACCGAGGTGAGCAGGCCACTCAGCTCGTCGAGCGAGGTGATGCCGAGCTCCAGCAGCAGGCCGCTGATCCAGCCGTAGTGGTCGGTGTGGGACCAACCCGCGTCCGAGTACTGCGCGGCGAGGAAGGACGCCAGCTCCTGCCCGCTGAGGCGGGGGTCGCTCGGATCGGTGTCGGCCACCGAGACCGGAGCCCCGGCCTGGAGCCGGTCGCGGATCGCCGAGAACTCGCGGTCCGCGAGCTCGAGAAGGCCGGCGGCCAGGGTGAAGCGGCGGTCGAGGTCGGGTGCGTGCTCCTGCGGGACCGTGCCCTTGTAGCGGATGTCGTGCTCGAACTCGGCCCACGCGTGCTGCAGGACGGTGCGCACCTGGACGCTCGCGCGGTGGGTGCCGCGGAGCTCGCCCACGTCGCTCGCGGTCAGCAGCAGGTGCCTGCTGGCATAGCCGAAACGCCCGGCGCGGGCCGTCTCCTGGCCGAGATCGCGGTCGTCGAGGACGGTGAGCTCGTCGTCGAGGAGGTCGGCGACCGCCGCCACGTCGCTGTGCACGTAAGTGATGACGCGGATGCCGATCTGGTCGGTCACCTGCGTGAGCGGGTCGGGATAGACGAGGGCGCCGTCGACCGTCCGGGCGGCCTTCGCCGCGAACGATGCGACGCTCTTGGCCCGTCCCGTGACGCTGAGGTAGTTGATGCCGGCGTCGTCGAGCAGGGTCGTGATGAGCTCGACGAAGCGCGCGGTCGGTCCGACCAGGCCGGGCTGGAGGGCCGCATAGGCCCGCACCGCCTCGCGCACGGGCAGGTCGAGGGGAGGTGTGGGCGGCTGATCGGGGGTCTGGTCGGGGGACGGCACGAGCACAGCCTGCCGTGTCTGCCGCCGACGCGCATGCTCTCCGCTCTCCACAGGGCGTCGCAGCCGGTTTGGCCGGTGGCCTCGTGGGGGATCCGGTCCTCATGAACGAGCACGAGGAGCCATCGACCAGGTTGAGCATCAGTCCTCCGCTGGACGAGGGCGAGGTCATGTTCCTGGCCGGCTTCTCCCGAGAACCTGTGCCGGGCCACGGTGGACACGGACCGGACGAGCAGGACCGAGGGGGCGGCGGCAGACCCGCCCGGATCTGGCCGGGTCAGCCGGCCGCGCCGTCCCCCTGGGTTCCGTGCAGGGGGGGCTGCTGCCTGGTCCTGGCCGCGCCCCGACCCGGGATCACGGTGGCGGGCCAGTGGCTCCGCTTCCTCCTCGAGGAGTTCCTGCCCCAGCCGGGTCGGTTGAGCGGCTGGGTGCTCGTGGTCGGGACGCCGGGGCGTCGACCGGGGCTGCTCATGGTGGAGCGGGGGGACGTGTTCGAGGGTCAGCTCGGCGACAGCCTGGGCTGGTCGGGCTGACGCGGCTCGACCAGCACCCCGGCTGCGCGCGCCGGCTCGGCATACTCCCGGGCCAGGGTCGTCACGGTGTGGTGGGCGTTGAGTCCGCTCGGGTTGGGAAGGACCCACAGCTCGGCCGGTCCGAACGGCTCCGGCTGGCGCCCAGTGGCAGCGTCGCGCCGGCCGAAGGCCTGGCGATAGGCGGTGACGCCGAGGATCGCCACCACGCGGGGGCGCAGCTCGGTGACCAGGGAGAGGAGGCGCTCGCCACCGGCGCGCAGCTCGGCGGCGTCGAGCTCGTCGGCCCGGGCGGTCGCGCGCGGGACGAGGTTGGTGATGCCCAGTCCTCGCTCGCGGAACCAGCTGCGGTCGTTCTCGTCCATGCCGGCGCCGGCGTCGATCGGACGATCGATGACGCCGGCCAGGAGCAGGGCGGGGTAGAACCGGTTGCCCGGCCGGGCGAAGTGGGTCTGGGTTGCTGCGGTCCACAGACCGGGGTTGATTCCGACGAACAGCAGCCGGACGTCGGGACCGATCAGGTCGGGAACCTCGGCGTCGCGGAACGACTCCAGCTCGGCGCGGGTGAAGCGGGCCATGTCCGCCAGCCTAGGAGGCGTGGGAACCTCGACCGTCGCAGCCACGTCCCACGTGTCGAAGGCGCGCGGTTCCTCCACCGCGACCGAGATGATCCAAGGAGCCCCCATGTCGGCACGACCCGCCCACACAGCTCGAGGTCGTCACTTCCGCCTGCTGGCCGGAACCGCCAGCACCCTCGTGCTCATCGCGGCAGCCGGCTGCGGCACCGAGACCGACCCCGGGAGCGCCACGGACCCGTCGCCGGCCACACCCTCCCAGACCGAGACGCAGGACGACCCCAGTGCCAAGGTCGGAGCCGACGAGGCGGACGGCGGCACCCTCAGCGTCGGTGACAGCGTCACGCCCGGACAGGCACATGTCGTCAGTGCATCCAACGTCAAGACCGAGCGGCCGCTGAACGCCTCCGCCCTGCCCGATGACGAAGCAGCCGAGGCCTACCTCGCCGATCTCGACCCGCGACTGGCCGAGGCGGTGCGCCCCGCGATCGAGGACGTCGAGGTGCCGTCGGACCACACGCTCTTCGCCTCGCTCGTCTCGGTGGGCTGCGACGAGCCGACACAGATCACCTGGACCAGGACCTTCGAGGGCA
This sequence comes from Nocardioides piscis, assembly GCF_011300215.1. NCBI lineage: Bacteria > Bacillati > Actinomycetota > Actinomycetes > Propionibacteriales > Nocardioidaceae > Nocardioides > Nocardioides piscis. The sequence continues at coordinate 313,707 of NZ_CP049866.1, read as the reverse complement.
TCACCGCCAACGGCAAGCTGCCCGTCAAGGGGGTCCAGTGCCTGGTGCCGGTGACGTCGTTGGCGCTGTTCCTGGTGCCCGGCCAGTGACCCGACCCGCGCAGTAGTCGCGAGTCGGCGCGGCCTGCACCTCGAGTCGGCGCGGCCCGCACCCCGAGTCGGCGCGGCCCGCACCCCGAGTCGGCGCGGCCCGCACCCCGAGTCGGCGCGGCCCGCACCCCGAGTCGGCGCGGACCAACACCTGGTGCGCAATACGCCGACTCGACGTGTCACCCGCGCCGACTCGGCCTGTGGTGCGCGCCGACTCGGCCTGTCACCCGCGCCGACTCGGCCTGTGGTGTGCGCCGACTCGGCCTGTCACCCGCGCTCACTCGCGGGCTGTGGGCGGTCAGGAAGCGGGTGCCGGGGTCGGGGTGGGAGCCGGCGCGGGCGGCGTCACGATGACGGGGGCAGCTCCCCGGCGTAGAAGATGCCCAACCCGTTGGCCACCTTGCGCTCGCGAAGGCCGTCCGAGGGCTCGTTGATCACGCCCATCTCGCCGGTCGCCTTGCGGGAGAAGAGCGTCGAGGAGCCGCCGCCGTCGAGGTTGAGGGCGCTGTCGGCGCCGAGCGCCTGCATCATGTTGGCCAGCTCGACCATGGTGTAGCCACGGCTGGCTTCGGAGCGTCCGTCGATGACCAGGAACAGCAGCTTGCGGCCGTCGACGTCGACGCCCACCGCCGTACGCGGGTGCAGGAGGCGGTCGTTGACCACGGTGCGGACGCCGTTGAGCAGCAGCGGCCGGTCGCCGGAGACCGCGACGGTCGCGCCCGGCTTCGACCTGTACTTGAACGTCGCCTTGCGACCGACCTTGAGGGACTTGAGCAGTGCTGCGGACTTGCCGCGGGCGACCATCACCTGTCCCTTGACCTTGCGGCCCTTGGACAGGCGGTGGCTGTTGGAGACGATCCGGCCGCCGACGACGACGACCTCGCGGACCTTCTTGGCCTCGCCGTCGGTGACGGAGTAGCCCTTGGTCCAGCCCCAGTCACTGGTGTAGAGGCCGATGGAATCGGGAGCGACGGTGGGCGCGTTGACCCCGCTGACGGGCCAGCGCGGGCGCTGGCGCAGCTTGGCCCTGGTGGCCAACGGACCGATCTGCGGCTGCCCGGCCGCATCGAGGTAGAAGGACGCGTTCTCCGGGATCCAGCCCGTCTCCGAGCCCTGGACCAGCCCGCGCTCACGGTCGACGCCGACGCCCAGGGCCGCCCCGGTGTCGGAGATGTCGAAGAAGTCGCCGTTGACGGCGCCGATCGTCCCAGCAGCGGTTCCCATCTGGCTCACCGTCTGGCGGCGTACGGCGTAGGGGGCGCCGAGGTAGTCGAGGGAGATGTTGGGGGCGTTCAGGTCGACGGTGAGGAGGTTGGCCCGGACCGGCCCCCGGTGGTCGGTCTGGTCCCACTCCCGGATCGTCAGGCCGGGCGCGATCTCATAGGTCGAGTCAGTGGTCACGACCGGAGTGGTGGCGCGAGCCCCACGAGGAAGCGGCTTGGCGAAGCCGGGGCGCGCACCGTCGGAGGTCTGCCCGGGGCGGCCCATGACCGTCCCGCGCTCGCGCAGTGCCCGGCGCTGCAGCGGACCCAACCGGTCGCGCCGGCCGTCGTCGGTGCCGGTGGCGGTGCCGGCCGTGGCGGGCGTCAGGGCGGCGGAGGCCGAGGTGGCGGGCGCCGTGGCGCCCAGCATGGCGCACGTCATCGCCCCGGCGAGGATGGATCCGGTCAGTCTGGGGAAGGAAAGCACGCCCTCCACATTAAGGCGGCGCTGGCGGCCCGTTCCCGAGGCTCGGGGTGTGTCGGCGCCCGGGCGCCGGTGGGTCAGGAGGAAGTCGGTCACGGAGGTGAAGACGAAGGCCCGACACGGATAGTTGTCGCGGCTAGGCTGCGAGGCGTGGTCGAGCCGGTCGAGAACACCTTCATCGAGGGTGACAACCTCGACGTGCTGCCCACCATCGCGGCCGGCAGCATCGACCTGGTCTACACCGATCCGCCCTACAACACCGGCAACGACTTCGCGTATGCCGACTCCTTCGGGCACCGCGGCGGCGGTCGGGCCGGCCGGCACGCAGCCTGGGTCGAGATGATGCGGCCGCGCCTGGTCGCGATGCGCGACGTGCTGGCCGACCCCGGAGCCGTGTTCATCAGCATCGACGACAACGAGGCGGCATACCTGCGACTGCTGCTCGACGAGGTCTTCGGCGAGGCCAACTTTCTCGCCCAGGTCGTGGTCAACCTCAACCCCAAGGGCCGCCAGCTCGGCAAGGGGTTCGCGACCAGCCACGAATATCTCCTCGTCTATGCCCGCGACGCGCAGCGCTGCGTGCTCGACGCGAGCAGTCCCGACACGGTCGACGCTGGTGACTTCCCGCTGGTTCACGCCGACGGACGCGCCTTCCGGCACCTGCCGCTGCGCAACACCAACAAGAAGTTCAACCCGGTCACCTCGCCCACCCTCCACTTCCCCGTGTACGGCGATCCGCTGACCGGCCGGGTCGCGACCTCACACTTCGGCGAGGCCGTCGAGGTGTGGCCCGTCTTCGGTGACGGGCGGCCCGCCGTCTGGCGCTGGTCGCGTCCGCGGATCGACGAGCGGCCGCACGACCTGGTGTGCCGGGAGATCAGCGGCCGCCACGGCGCCCGGATCGACGTGTTCCAACGCGACTGGCTGCACCGCGAGGGGGGTCGGCGCAAGAAGCTGCGCACCATCTGGCTCGCGGAGGAGGTCGGCTCGACCGACACGGCCGTCGCCGAGCTCAAGGGACTCCTCGGGCACGTCTTCGAGTCACCGAAGCCGACGGGGCTGGTGCGGCGGATCCTGGCCACGATGCCCGCCGACGCGGTGGTGCTCGACCCGTTCGCCGGCAGCGGGACCACCGGGCACGCCGTTGCCCTCGCCAACGCGGCGGACGGCGGCACCCGGCGCTGCATCAGCATCGACGTCGCCGAGCCGACCCGACCCGGCTCGAACGCCGCCAGGGCCGGGCTGGCCACCGTCGCGGACATCACCAGGGCGCGGCTGAGCGCCGTGGCCGAGCGCTTCGGCGGGGGTCTCGAGCTCCGCTGAGCGCCGACTCGCGCTGCGTTGAGCGCCGACTCGCGCTGCGTTGAGCGCCGACTCGGCGGGTGTTGAGCGCCGACTCGGCGTGTGTTGAGCGCCGACTCAGACCCCGGCAGCCTTCTCCAGGGCCTCGAGCTCCTCGTCGAGGTGGCCCAGCAACCGCTGGAGGCTGGGCACGGTGCGCCGGCAGCCGGTGATCCCGAAGCCCATCTTGCCGTCGTAGGACGTGCAGGTGATGTTGAGCGCCATGCCGTTGATGGGGATCGAGAGGGATAGGTGCCGACCAGCTGGGCGCCGTTGTAGTACTGCGTCTGCTGGGGCCGGGGACGTTGCTGATGATCACGTTGAACGGCGGCCGGACGATGCCCTGCAGCCGCAGCATCGGGATGAGGGCCGAGGGGATCATCCCGATCGCACTCATCGCCAGGATCTGGGTGGGAGTCATCGAGGACAGGGCGGCCTTGCCCCGGTCCATCGACCGGTGCACCGACTCCAGCCGGTCGCCGGCGGACGGCAGGTGGGTCCCGAGCTGGACCATCACCGCGCCGACCGCGTTGCCGCCGTCGGCCGAGGCGACCTGGGAGTCCTTGGCGTTGAGCCCGACGGGCACCATCGCGACGAGCGAGGTGTCCGGGAGGGAGTGCTGGTCGAGGAGATAGCTGCGCAGGGCGCCGCTGCACATCGCCATCACGACGTCGTTGATGGTGGTGCCGGTCGCCTTGCCGACCGCCCGCATCCGCTCGACCGGCCAGTCCTGGGCCGCGAAGCGGCGGGAGCCGGTGATCGACTGGTTGAAGATGGTGCGGGGAGCGTGGAGCGAGAGGGCGGACGTCTCGTTGCGGACCCCGGCGTTGAGCGTCCTGATCAGCGCCGCGGGCATCCCGGCAGCCTCAGCGGTGATGCCCAGCGCCGTACGCAACGCGCTCATCGGGATCTGCGTCAGGTCCGCCTCCGCCGTCGGTCGCTCAGGCGCCGACGACGGGCGCGCACCCCACGGCGGGGGCATGTCGCGCTGCTCGGGGTCGGTGCTGAGCACGCTCTGCATCAGCCGCATAGCCGAGACTCCGTCGACGAGCCCGTGGTGGACCTTGGTGTACATCGCCACGCGTCCGTCGCGCAGTCCCTCGATGACGTGGGCCTCCCAGAGCGGACGCTCGCGCGCGAGCCGCGACGAGTGCAGGCGCGAGCAGAGGTCGAGCAGCTCGCGATAGCGACCCGGCTTGGGCAGCGCGCTGTGCCGCACGTGGTGCTCGATGTCGAACTGGGCGTCGGGCTCCCAGACGTATTGCCCGCCGGTGGTCAGGGAGCGGCGAGGGTGCTTGAGGAACAGCGGCGAGATCGCCTGTGGCGACGACATCGACTCATACATCTCGCGCACGTAGTCCTTGCCGGCGCCCTCGGGCTTCTTGAACAGCTGCAGGCCGCCCACGTGCATCGGCTGGGTCCGGCTCTCCGCATAGAGGAATGCGGCGGATGGGGGGTCGATCAGTGTGGCCACGCGGGACAGCCCTCTCGTCGGAGTGGCCCCGATCCTTGCCTGATCCGGTCGGTGCCACAAGGGAAACGACGATCGGGCACGGACGTGATGCTCTGGCAGGATCTGAGCATGGAGGCGAGCCCGCTCGATCGCGCGTGGTCACGCAGCCGGATGTCGATGCGCGCGCGGGTGGGCCGGCTGCGCTCCAAGTCGTTCGCGATCGGGCAGTGTGCCGTGGCGGCCGGTGTGGCGTGGTTGATCGCCAAGGACCTCCTCGGCCACGACGTGCCGTTCTTCGCACCGATCGCGGCGGTGGTGGCGCTCGGCACCTCCTACGGCCAGCGGCTGCGCCGGGTGGCGGAGGTGACGGTCGGAGTCGCTGTCGGGGTGCTGATGGGCGACCTCCTGGTGGTCTGGCTCGGCACCGGTTGGTGGCAGATCACCCTGGTGGTGACGCTGGCGATGTCGCTCGCCCTGCTGCTCGACGGCGGGCCGCTGCTGGTGACGCAGGCGGCAGTGCAGTCGATCGTGGTGACGACCCTGGTCGTCAGTCCCGGTGGCGCCCTGATCCGCTGGACCGATGCGCTCATCGGGGGAGCAGTGGCCCTGGTCGCTGCCACGGTCGTGCCTGCGGCACCCCTGCGCAGGCCGCGAGAGCAAGCCGCACGAGTGCTCCGCAAGGAGGCCGAGCTGCTGCGGGCCGCGGCCGACGTGATGCTCAACGGCGAGGTCGAGCCCGCGCTCGTCCTGCTCGCCGACGCCCGCACCACCGACTACCTCATCGACGAGCTCCAGCAGGCTGCCCACGAGGGTCTGGCCGTGGTCCGCTCCTCGCCCTTCCGGGTCCGCCACAAGCCCGGCCTGCGGCGGTTGGCCGACCTCGTGGAGCCGCTGGACAGGTCGTTGCGCAGCACCCGCGTGCTCGCGCGCTACGTCGCCATGGCGGCCTACCGTCACCGGTCGGTGCCGTCCGACTATGCCTTGGTTGCTCGTCAGCTCGCCGACGCAGTCGACCTCGTCGCCGACGAGCTCCAGGCGGATCGGCTCGCGGTGGTCGCCCGGCCGGCGCTCGTCGCAGTCGGTATGGCGACAGCGCAGCTCCCCCGGGAGGCGGCCCTCTCGGTGGAGGTCGTGCTGGCGCAGCTGCGCGCGGTGGTCTCGGACCTGCTGATGCTGACCGGGATGGGGCAGCTGGAGTCGACCGACGCGCTCCCGCCGCCGCGCGAGTGAGCGGGGCGCGGGGCAGGGGTCAGAGCGAGGCGTGCAGCTCGGCGACCACCGAGTCGACGACGGCCACGAGGTCACCACCGCTGGCGGCGGCGATCTTGCGCTGTCGCTGGTAGGAGGCGCCGTTGCGGGGGATGTCGGCGACCGAGCGCAGCTCGGCCTCGCAGTCGAGACGACGCGCGACCGGGGTGAGCTGCTCGAGCAGGTCGTCGAGGTCGTCGGTGACCAACCGCTCGCGCGACGAGCCGTCGAGGATGACGATCGCGTCCAGGCCGTAGCGCGCTGCACGCCACTTGTTCTCCTGCACGTGCCACGGCGGCATCGTGGGCAGCGTCTCGCCGGCCGCGAGCCTGGTGTCGAGGTCGACGACCAGGCAGTGGATGAGAGCCGTCAGGGCGGCGAGCTCGTTAATGTCGGACATCCCGTCGCACACCCGGTTCTCGATCGTCCCGAGGTGGGGTGCGGGCCGGATGTCCCAGCGCACGTCGGCCATCGTGTCGACCACGCCGGTCGTGGTCTGGTCGCCGATGCAGGACTCGAACTGTTCCCAGGTCTCGAACGTGAACGGCAGCCCCGCGGTCGGCAGCTGCTGGAACATCTGCGACCGGTTGGAGGCGTAGCCGGTGTCCTGCCCGGCCCAGACGGGTGAGCTGGCCGAGAGGGCCAGGAGGTGGGGATAGGTGTTGAGCATCGCGGACAGCACCGGCATCACGCGATCGCGCTCGGGCAGCCCGACGTGGACGTGCACCCCCCAGATCAGCATCTGCCGGCCCCACCACTGGGTGCGGTTGATCAGCTCCTCGTAGCGTGGGCCGTCGGTGAGCTGCTGCGCCGACCAGTTCGCGAACGGGTGGGTGCCGGATCCGAGCAGGTCGACACCCAGGTCGTCGGCCGCCGGAAGCACGACGCCCAGGGTGGTGCGGAGATCGGCGACTGCCTCGGCGACCGTTCCGCAGACACCCGTCACGACCTCGACGGTGTTGCGCAGCATCTCCTTGTGCAGACGCGACGGGTCGGCCAGCTGCGGACCGGCAGCGGCGAAGAGCTCGGCGGCGGTGTTGGAGAGGTCGCGGGTCTCACGGTCGACGATGGCGAACTCCCACTCCACGCCGAGCGTCGGAGCCGGTGAGGCGTGGAAGTCGATGCGCACCCACCCATCGTAGGGAGCGGGTGGCGTCGGTGCGTCACCCGCAGGAGCGGGTGCGAACATGGCGTGGTGGTGGACGACCAGCGCGAGCTCAACCTGACCCTGGACCTGTGCCTGCGCATTGGTGAGGTGCTGCTGTCCTCCGGTGCGGGTGCGGCCGACGTCACGGCGACGATGCAGTCGGTCGCCCGGCACCTCGGGCTGCGGCACCCTGAGATCGACGTGACCTTCACGTCGGTGTCGATGAGCTTCCACGGGTCGCCCGAGGAGCCGCCGGTGCTGATGATCCGCAAGATCAAGAGCAAGGACATCGACTATGAAGACCTCACCCAGGTCGACCACCTCGTCCGCGACCTGCTCGCCAACCGGATGGACCTCTATCTCGCCCGCTCGCGGATGGCGACGATCGTCTCCACCGGGCACCCGTGGCCGCGCTGGTCGGTGACCCTGGCCTGGGGTCTGATGTGTGCCAGCGTCGCCGTCTTCCTCGGGGGCGGGCCGCTGGTCGCGCTCATCGCGTCGGCGGCGGCGATGACGATCGACCGCGCGCAGCTTCGGCTCGCACGCCGGCGGCTGCCGACGTTCTATCTCCAGGTCGCTGGTGGGGCGATCGCCACGCTCTTCGCGGTGGCGGTGGCGGCGACCCCGCTCGAGGTCGACCTGTCGCTCGTGATCACCGCCAACATCGTGATGCTGCTGGCCGGCATCGGCTTCATGGGTGCGATCCAGGACGCGTTGACCGGCTTCTACGTCACCGCGGGCGCCCGGGTGATCGAGGCCCTGCTCGCGACCGCCGGGATCATCGCGGGCGTCAGCGGTGGACTGTCCGTCGCCGACGTCCTCGGCATCGACCTCGGCCGGCTGGTCCCGGGCCAGGCGCTGGGCCACCACGTCCTGATCGGGGTGGTGGGCGCAGCCGTCTCGGCCGCGGCCTTTGCGTTCGCCTGCTATGCCCCCTGGCGGGTCCTGGTCCCGATCGCGCTGACGTCGGGGCTGGCGACCCTGCTCCACGCCGTCGTCGCCGACTCCGGATTCGGTCGCACGTGGGCAGCGGCGACCGGGGCCTTCACCGTCGGACTCGTCGCCTATGCCGTCGCTGGGCGTTTCCGGGTCCCGCCGCTGGTCGTGGCCGTCTCCGCGATCGTGCCGCTGCTGCCCGGACTGTCGATCTATCGCGGGCTGTCGCTGCTCTCGGCCGGCGGGCCGGCGACCTCGCAGGGCATGTTCGCGATGATGACGGCCGCCTCCGTCGCCGTCGCCCTGGCCTCCGGCGTGATCCTGGGCGAATACCTTGCCCAGCCCCTCAAGCGCGAGACCAGGCGCCTGGAGGAGCGGCTGGCCGGACCCCGGCTCGTGGGTCCGCTGCGGGTCCCTCGGCGGGGCAGGTCGCGGGCGCCGCGGGTCAGCTGAAGTCGCGCCGAGCCGCCGCCGGTCACCGCAGGGAGTGCAGCCGGTCCAGCCACACCCCGTGCGCCCCGTCGTACGGCGCTGCGCGCCCTCCCACGAGCGCCACCAGGGCGTCGGCGCTGGCCCGGGCAGCGGCGACCACCTCGGGCGGGTAGTCGTAGGCGGCCTGGTGCTCGAGGAACTCGTCCTCGTCGTCGACGATCACCGTGCCGTTGAAGCCGCGCACCACGTCGAGGTCGAGGTCGACGGCCCGCAGCACCGTGCCGTCCCACTCGGCGGGGGTCGTGACGTCGATGTAGATCTCCGCTGCCGACCCGCCGAGGCTCGGCCAGGGCGACCCGGCCGTGTGGAACGTCGCCAGGTGCCACGGTGCTCGCCCCGCGACGGGAGCGGGGACCAGACCCACGTGGTCGTGCCGGCCGACGAACGACCGGCCCGGCCGTTCGAAGCGGGTGCCGGCGGGGAAACCCAGCCAGGTGCCGTGCTGGTCGTCGCCGAGCAGCACGGCGGCATACGACCAGTGGGGACTGCCGCCCCACTTGGTCAGCTCGCAGCGGACGAGCGTTCCGGGCGGATGAGGCATGCGGCAGACGCTATCGACCTCGCGTCACGCGCGGGGCGACCCGGGCGACGACGTCCTGGTAGCGCGAGCCGGTGAGCTTGGCGAAGTGGTGCAGGACGTGCGCGTCGGCACCGACGAGCACGCGCGCCTTGCCGTTGAGCGCGCCCTTGAGGATGGTCGAGGCCGCCTTGTCCGCGGTCGTCTTGGCCAGCTTCGCGTCGAAGGTGCTGGTCAGCCGGGCGTGGTCCTCACCGGCCGTGGTGCGGCCGTTGCGGACGATGCCGGTCTTGATCCCGCCCGGGTGGACGCAGGTGACGGTGACGGGGTGGCGGTCGACGAGCATCTCCTCGCGCAGCGCCTCGGTGAAGCCGCGGACGGCGTACTTCGTGGCGTTGTAGGCCGTCTGGCCGGGGATCGAGACGAGCCCGAACAGCGAGGAGATGTTGACGACCGCGCCGTTGCCGGAGGCGATCAGGTGGGGCAGGAACTCCTTCGTGCCGTTGACCACGCCGACGAGGTTGATGCCGAGGATCCAGTCGAAGTCGGCATACGTCATCTGCTCGAAGTGGCCGGTGACCGAGACCCCGGCGTTGTTGACCAGCAGGTTGACCCGCCCGAACTGGCCGACCACGTCGGTGGCCCACTGTGCGACCGCGGCCCGGTCGGCGACGTCGACGACGTCGCTGCGGACCTCGGCACCGTGTGCCTTGACCAGGTCGACGGTCTGAGCGAGACCCTCGGCGTCCCAGTCGGCCAGCGCGAGGAGCCCGCCCTGGGCCGCGGACTGGATCGCCAGCGCGCGGCCGATGCCCGAGCCGGCGCCGGTGATGGCGACGACCTTGTCGGTGAGGTTGTCGAGGCTCATGCGGGGGCTCCTTCGGTGGTGCGGACGGGGGTCAGGTCGTAGTTCTCCGCGTCGAAGCGTGAGAGCAGCTTGCGGAAGGTGAAGGTGGCGCGCGGCCACAGGGTGGTGTTGCGGCCGTGCGCGTCGAGATACCAGCTGGAGCAGCCGCCCTGGGACCACACGGTCCGCTTCATCCGCTGCTGGAGGTCGGCGTTCCAGGCGTCCTGCGGCTCCTGGCGCGGCTCGACGGCCGCGTAGCCGTTGTCCTTCATCGTCCGCAGCGCCCCGAGGACGTAGGCGATCTGCGACTCGATCATGAAGACCATCGAGGAGTGCCCCAGGCCTGTGTTGGCGCCGACGAGCTGGAAGAGGTTGGGGAAGCCGTGGGTCGTGGTGCCCTTGTAGGACAGCATCCCGCGCTCGGCCCACACCTGGCTCAGCGACCGGCCCCCGCGGCCGCGGATGTGCTCGGCGATCGGCTGCTCGGTGGTCTGGAAGCCGGTGGCGACGACCAGCACGTCGATGGGTCGCTCGACGCCGTCGGCGGTCACGATCGCGTCGCCGGTCACCTTGGCGATCGGGTCGGTCACGAGGTCGACGTTGTCGGCGGCGAGCGCGGAGTAGTAGGTGTTGGAGATCAGCACCCGCTTGCAGCCGAGGGCATAGGTCGGCGTCACCTTGGCGCGGAGCTCGGGGTCGGTGATGGCCTTGGCGATGTTGGCCCGAGCCGCCTTCTTGGCCGGGGCGGCGATCCGGGGGTCCACCACGAAGGCCGGGACATAGGTCTCGCGGCCCCAGTAGACGGCCGTGCGGTAGGCGCGCCGGACGGCGGGGACGTGCTTGAGGAGCAGCCGCTCGATGCGGGTGTAGCGGCGGTCGCTGCGCGGGATGACGTATGGCGCTGTGCGCTGGTAGAGGTCGAGGTGCGCGACGGCGGGCTGGATCGACGGGACGATCTGGATGCTCGAGGCGCCGGTGCCGATCACGGCGACCCGCTTGCCGGTGAGGTCGACGTCGTGGTTCCACCGGGCGGAGTGGAAGACCTCGCCCTGGAACGTCTCGATGCCCTCGATGTCGGGCAGCTTGGGCGCCGAGAGCCCGCCGGAGCCGGAGATCAGCGTCCGCGCGACCACGTCGCCGCGGGTGGTGCGGACGTGCCAGCGCTGGCTCGCCTCGTCCCACGCGGCGTCGAGCATCTCGGTCTCGAACGCGAAGCGGTCGAGCGTGCCCGACCTCTCCGCGACGCCCCGGAGGTAGGCCTCGATCTCCGGCTGGGCGGAGAACGAGCGCGACCAGCTCGGGTTGGGCGCGAACGAGAACGAGTAGAGCTGGCTCGGCACGTCGCACGCGGCACCGGGATAGGTGTTGGCGCGCCAGGTGCCGCCGACCCCGGAGTCCTTCTCGATGACGAGGAAGTCACCCTCGCCGGCCTCGGCCAGCTTGATCGCCATACCGATCCCGGCGAAGCCTGCGCCCACGACGAGGTGATCGACGGTCTGCGGCAACGTGGTGACAGTCATGGGCGCGAGCCTATTGGCGTTATTGAATATCCGTCAATAGAGTGTGGGGGTGACCACGTCGTCGAGCAGGACCCGCCTCTCACCGGCGGCCCGCCGCGCGCAGCTGCTCGACCTCGGAGCCCGCCTGTTCGCCACCCGCTCGGTCGAGGAGATCTCGATCGACGTGCTCGCCGAGGAGGCAGGCGTATCGCGCGGGCTGCTCTACCACTACTTCGGCTCCAAGCAGGACTTCCGTGAGGCGGTCATCCGCCACGCCGTCGAGGACCTCGTCACGCAGACCGCGCCGCCCGCCGAGGGCGAGCCGCTCGAGCGGCTGCTCGCCTCGCTGGGGGTCTATGTCGACTACGTCCTCGCCAACCTCACCCTCTATCGCTCCCTGGTCCGCGCGGCCGCCGGCGGTTCCGACGAGCTGCGTGCGCTCTATGAGGAAGGGCGCGCCGCACTGACCGACCGCATCTTCCGCGAGGACGCCCAGGGGCAGATCCTCACCGACAACCCGCAGACGCGCCTGATGGTGCGCGGTTGGTCCGCGATGACCGAGGAGCTGGTCCTCGCCTGGGCCGACGACCCAACGGTGATGACGCGCGAGCAGCTGCTCGAGATGCTGGCGATGTCGCTGCCGGCGCTGGTGGACCTGGCCTGAGGGCCCGCCGCTGCCGAACTCCGAACTGGCGGCGTCCGACATGCCCGCGCAACTGGCGGCGCCCGACATGGGATTCACCGTTCCGGGTGTCCTGCGCCGCCAGTTGAGGGGCCGTCGTCACCTAGCTTCCGCCGCAGGGCCCCGACGGTCCGGCGACAACCGGGTTGCGGCATGGGCGAGAATGGGCGGCGTTGTGCACATCACCTATCCCCCGAGCTGCCGGTCTCGGCCCGCCGCGACGACATCGCCGCAGCCATCCGCGACCACCAGGTCGTCATCGTCGCGGGGGAGACCGGGTCGGGGAAGACCACCCAGCTGCCGAAGATCTGCCTCGACCTCGGTCGCGGGCAGGACGGGCGGCTGATCGGTCACACCCAGCCTCGACGGATCGCGGCGCGGTCGGTCGCCGAACGGATCGCCAGTGAGCTCGGCACCGAGCTCGGTGACGTCATCGGCTACCAGGTGCGCTTCACCGACCGCACCACGCGCAGCAGCCGGGTCAAGCTGATGACCGACGGCATCCTGCTGGCCGAGCTGCAGCGCGACCGGCAGCTGAAGAAGTACGACACGATCATCATCGACGAGGCCCACGAGCGGTCCCTCAACATCGACTTCCTGCTGGGCTACCTCAAGCGCCTGCTGCCCCAGCGTCCCGACCTCAAGCTGATCATCACCAGTGCCACGATCGACGTCGACCGGTTCGCGGCCCACTTCGACGCGCCCGTCGTCGAGGTGTCGGGCCGGACCTATCCGGTCGAGGTGCGATATCGCCCGTTGCTCGAGCTGTCCGAGGACGACGACGAGGGCGAGACCGTCGTCCGCGACCAGACCGAGGCGATCCTGGCCGCGGTGCGCGAGCTGTCGGCCGAAGGCCCCGGTGACGTCCTGGTCTTCCTGCCCGGCGAGCGCGAGATCCGCGACACCGCCGACGCCCTCGAGGCCTTGAAGTCCGACCGCCTCGAGGTCGTGCCCCTCTATTCCCGGCTGTCGGCCGCCGAGCAGCACCGCGTCTTCTCCAGCCACCCGATGTCCGTACGCCGAGTGGTGCTCGCCACCAACGTGGCCGAGACCTCGCTGACCGTGCCCGGCATCCGCTACGTCGTGGACACCGGCGTGGCCCGGATCTCGCGGTATTCGCTGCGGACCAAGGTGCAGCGGCTGCCGATCGAGCCGATCAGCCAGGCCAGCGCCAACCAGCGCTCCGGCCGCTGTGGTCGCGTGGAGGCAGGGATCGCGATCCGGCTGTATTCGCAGGAGGACTTCGAGGGGCGATCGCCATACACGGACCCGGAGATCCTGCGCACCAACCTCGCCAGCGTCATCTTGCAGATGACCTCGCTGGGGCTCGGGGACGTCGCCCGCTTCCCGTTCGTCGAGCCGCCCGACAGTCGCAACATCAAGGCCGGAACCGACCTGCTCGAGGAGCTGGGCGCCCTCGACCAGCAACGGCTGACCAAGCTCGGGAGACGCCTGGCCCGGCTGCCGATCGACCCGCGCCTGGGCCGGATGATCCTGGAGGCCGAGCGGCTCGGCTGCGTCCGCGAGGTCATCGTCATCGCCGCCGCGCTCAGCCTCCAGGACCCGCGCGAGCGGCCCGCGGAGAAGCAGGCGCAGGCCGACCAGCAGCACGCCCGCTTCAAGGACGAGACCTCCGACTTCCTCACCTGGCTCAACCTGTGGCGCCACGTCAAGGATCAGCAGCGCGAGCTGAGCTCGAGCGCGTTCCGTCGCATGTGCAAGCGCGAGTTCCTCAACTACCTGCGGGTGCGCGAGTGGCAGGACTTCGAGTCGCAGCTGCGCCAGGTGTGCAAGGAGATGGGTTTCGTGACAGGCCTTCGGCCTTCCTCAACCACCGCCCCTCTCTCGACGGGTGCGCCTTACGACGCCGATGGCATCCACCAGGCGCTGCTCTCGGGCCTGCTCAGCCATGTCGGGGCACTCGAGGAGCGCGAGCGGAGCCGCCCCGGCGAGCGGCGTCCGATGAAGGAATATCTCGGCGCGCGCGGGGCCCGATTCGCGATCTTCCCCGGCAGCGTCCTCAAGGGTCGCAGCCCGGCGTTCGTGATGGCTGGCGAGCTCGTCGAGACCAGCCGGCTGTGGGGCCGTCAGGCTGCCGCGATCAAGCCCGAGTGGGCCGAGCGCCTCGGCGCCCACCTGGTCAAGCGCAGCTATTCCGAGCCGCACTGGTCGACCAAGCGCGCCGCCGTGATGGCCTACGAGAAGGTCACGCTGTATGGCGTCCCGCTGGTCGCCGACCGGCTGATCACCTTCGGCCGCGTCGACCCGGTGCTGTCGCGCGAGCTGTTCATCCGGCACGCGCTGGTGCAGGGGGAGTGGCGCACCCGGCACGACTTCTTCCACACCAACCGTGCGCTGCTCGACGAGGCCGAGGAGCTCGAGCACCGCGCGCGGCGCCGCGACATCGTGGTCGACGAGGAGACCCTCTTCGACTTCTATGACAAGCGGGTGGGGGCCGATGTCGTCAGCGGCGCCCACTTCGACCAGTGGTGGAAGCGCGAGCGGCACCAGCGGCCCGGCCTGCTGACCTTCGACCTCGACATGCTCACCCACGCCAATGCCGACGAGATCCGGGCGACCGACTTCCCGACCAGCTGGCACGACTCCGACTCCGCGGGGCTGACCTTCCCGATCAGCTATCACTTCGAGCCGGGCTCGGACGAGGACGGCCTGACGATCGAGCTGCCGGTCGCGACCCTCAACCGGGTCGAGGCGACCGACTTCTCGTGGCTGGTGCCGGGCCTGCGCGAGGAGCTCGTGACGGCCCTGATCCGAAGCCTGCCCAAGAACCTGCGCGTCAGCTTCGTGCCGGCCCCCAACACGGCACGGGAGTTCCTCGCCGCCGTACCAGCCGGCGCGGAGCCGCTCCTCGACGCGCTGGAGCGTCACCTGCTGTCGCGCACCGGCGTCGTCGTGCCGCGCGACGCGTGGGACTGGACCAAGGTGCCCTCACACCTGCAGCCGACGTTCCGGGTCGTCGACGAGTCCGGCCAGGTGGCGGGCCGCGGCAAGGACCTCGAGTCGCTCAAGGCGCCGCTGCGCCCCAGCTTCGAGCAGGCGATGGCCGAGGTGGCCGCGGACTCGGGGGTCGCCGCCACCGGCCAGACGACCTGGACCTTCGGCACGCTGGAGGAGTCCAGCACCTGGAAGCGCGCTGGGCACGAGGTGCGCGGATTCCCGGCGCTGGTCGACGAGGGCGCGACCGTCGGCGTGCAGGTGCTTGCGTCGGCGAGCGAGGCCGCGGCCCACCACCGCCTGGGCGTACGCCGACTGCTGCTGGCCGCGCTGGGCCAGCCACCGACGGCCGACTCTCTCGGCCTCGACCAGCGACAGAAGCTCGCCCTCGTCGGCTCGCCCTATCCGACCGTCGGCGAGCTAATCGACGACGTCCGCGCGGGCGTGGTCGGCGACCTGGTCGATGTGCGGCCGCCCGTGCGGGACGAGGCGTCGTACGCCGATCTGCTGGCCACCGTCCGTCAGGAGCTCGACGCGGCCGTGACCGCGGCAGTGCACGACGTGATCCGCGTCCTCGACGCGTGGCGTGCCTGCGACAAGGCGCTGTCCGGCCGGGCCGAGCTGACCACACTGCCGGCCCTGACCGACATGCGGGCCCAGGTCGAGCGGCTGGTGAGCCGCGGCTTCGTCGGCGACAGCGGCGCGGCCCGGATGAGGGACTACCCGCGCTACCTCGCCGCCGTGCAGCACCGCCGCGAACGGCTCGACGAACAGGTCGCGCGTGACCGTCAGCTGATGGACCAGCTCGCCGACCTGCAGGCCGCGTGGTTGCACCAGGTCGCGGCGCTCCCCCCGGTCAGCCGCCGACCGAGCAGCAGCGGACCGTGCGCTGGCTGCTGGAGGAATACCGCGTCTCGCTCTGGGCCCAGCACCTCGGCACGAAGGTCGCGGTCAGCGACCAGCGGATCCGCAAGGCTCTCGCTGCGACTGCCTGAGCTGCCTGGCGGGGTAGTTCAGGACAAGACGGTCGTGGATCGGTGGTCAGGACGACACACTTGTCCTGAACTACCCCCGAAATCGGTGGTGGAGCACGCCGGACCGGGAGCGCCTCACGGCGCGTGGCCGCTCGAAGCGGCTTAATTTGGGACCCGGGGCTGCCGCGATCCGGCGTGCTCCACGGAGGAGTCTACGACCCATCGGTGGTAATGCCAGGGAATCGCGGAGCTCAGGCCAACGAGTCGCGCAGCTCAGGCCAACGAGTCGCGCAGCTCCAGGTGGCCAGCCGCCTCGAGGTGCTCGGCCAGCGTCAGCATCCGCACCGTCTCGGCGTGCCCCGAACCCTCCAGGGACGCGCGCCCGCCGGCGATCACGCGGGCGAAGGCCGCGGCACGGAAGAGAGTCACGGCGAAGTCCCCGCCGGTGATCCCGCGCAGCACCTCGTCGATCATCGCCCTCAGCTCGTCGGGGCCGGGCGGGTCGGCCACCCCGGCGACCACGCGCGCGACCTGGGCGCGCGCCCGGCCGGCGTCGTACTCCCGCGCGACCTCGGCCGGTGACCGGTGCACCCACGCACGCAGGACGTAGAGGCGCCACAGGCAGCCGGCGAGCGTGTCGGGTGGCGCGCCCGACCACACGTCGGCGAGGGTCTCGAGGCCCTCGGTGTCGGCGAGGTGGATGATCCGCTCGGCGAGATCGACGTCGGGTGCGCGCTGGGCCCCGCGGACGAGCAGGGTGGCCGCCAGGTCGCCCGCCTCCCGCACAGCGGCCGGGTCGGCGCCGCCGGTGATGTCCTCGAAGAACGCAGCGCCGGGCACGGCCGGGCGGTGGTGCCGAGGCGAGGAGGGTGTCACCCGGCCACTCTACGAGGCGCCTGTGGCCGGCGCGTGACCGCGAGCCCACTAGTCTGACCTCGGCCAGGAACACTATTCAGAACGGGGAGCAGATGTCACGGCGGGCGACCACGATGGCGCTGGTGCTGGTGTCAGGTATGGCGCTCGCGGCCTGCTCGGACACCGAGCCCGCACCCCCGAAGCCCAGCCCCAGCCCGACCTCCGCGGCGCCCGACAAGCCCCGGCAGCTCTCCTTCGGCGTCTTCGGCCAGCCGGCCGAGATCGCAGCCTTCCAGGAGGTCGTCGACTCCTTCAACGCCTCCTCCCAGACCCGCCAGGTCAAGCTCGTCAGCTGGTCGGACCACCGCGAGGCCGCCGACGCGATCGTGGACGGCAAGGCGCCCGACGTCTTCATGGCCTCGCGCAGCGACCTCAGCCAGGTCGCGCAGAGCGAGACGACCCGGCCGGTCAGCCTGCTTCTCGACGAGCGGGGCGTGGACTTCGGTGACCGGTTCTCGCGCGACGCGCTCGAGGCGTTCTCCTATGACGACGACCTGCAGTGCATGCCCTACTCCGCCTCGCCGATGGTCATGTACTTCAACGACGAGCTCGTCGACTTCGACAAGATGGAGCGACGCGAGCTCGAGGTGCCTGCGGTCAACGACGAAGGAGTACGCAGCGACCGGTGGTCGCTGGCGGAGTTCGCCGCGGCGGCCCAGTTCGCCGTACGCCGAGGGCGGGTCGACGGCGTCTGGATCGAGCCGACGCTCCAGGGCCTCGCGCCCTTCATCTATTCCGGCGGGGGACAGGTCTTCGACGACGAGGACGACCCCAAGTCCCTGACCTTCTCCGAGGACGACACCCGCTCCGCGCTCGACGAGACCCTGGCGATCCTGCGCGACCCCATCCTGACCCCCAGCTCTGGCGAGCTGCGTCGCTCGAGCGCGCTCGCCCGGTTCAAGCGGGGCAAGCTGGCGATGATCGCCGGCTTCCGCGACCTCGTGCCCGAGCTGAGGGACGCGGAGGGGCTCTCCTTCGACACGATCTCGATGCCCGTGATCGACAACGCGGCCACCGTCGGAGACATCGACGGGCTGTGCATCTCGGCCGAGACCGAGCACGTCAACGATGCGGCCGACTTCCTCGCCTACGCCGTCTCCGACGCAGCGATGGAGACCGTCACCCGCACCGGCTACATCATGCCCGCCAACACCGAGGTCGCCGGCTCCGAGGCGTTCTTGGCGCCCACGCTGGAGCCCGCCCACAGCACGGTCTTCAACTCCGCGGTCCGCGGCATGGTGGTGCCCCCGCTGCTGGACGAGGCTCCTGAGCTGACCGAGGAGGTCGAACCGCTGCTCAAGGACCTCGTCGTGGGTCCCGGGATCCTCGACCTCGAGGCGGCGACCGAGGAGATCGACGAGGTGTCGCGCACCATCCTGGACCCCGAGTCGGTCAGCGAGACGCCCGCTGAATAGGCGCGCAGCCGGCGTCACTGCTCCGGTGCGGACTCCGGCTGGGGTGCGGGTGCCGGCTCAGGTTCGGGCTCGCGGTCGCCGATCAGCACCGCCCCGGTCAGGGCGCCGGTGACCAGCTGCACCTGCCAGTCGCGGGCGCCGTACGCCCGGAGCTGTTCGCGCAGCTCGTCGGCGAGCTGGGCCGGCTCGCGCGTCGCGGGCGGCTCCCACATGGCACGGCGCACGTAGTCGGGGCTGAGCAGGTTCTCCACCGGCAGCCCGAGGTCCTCGGCCAGGGTCAGCATCGAGGAGCGGGCGGCCTTGAACCGACGGTCGGCGACCGGGTCGCGATCGGCCCAGGTGCGCGGATGGGGCGGCCCGTCGGTGCGGGGGGTGCGGGTCGGCAGCTCGTCCTCGGACATCTTGCGCACCGCATCGAGGACCTCGGCCCAGGTGCGGGAGTAGCGCTCGGCGCCGCGGCCGTGGAAGCCCTGGGTCTGCAGCAGTGCGGCGCGATCGGTGGGCAGGGCGGTCGCAGCCGCGACGAGGGCGGAGTCGGGGATGATCCGGCCCGGCGTGACGTCGCGGCGGGCGGCGATCTCGTCGCGCGCCTCCCACAGCGCCTTGGCCGCCGCCAGCGAACGTCGTCCGCGCAGCCGGTGTACGCCGGAGGTGCGCCGCCAGGCCTCCTGGCGTATGGCGGGCTCGAAGCCGAGGAGGTGCTCGAACTCCTGGCGCGCCCACTCTGCCTTGCCGGCCTTCTCCAGCTCGTCGACCATGTGCTCGCGCAGCTCGGTCAGCACCTCGACGTCGAGCGCCGCGTATTCGAGCCAGGGCCGGGGGAGCGGCCGGGTCGACCAGTCCGCGGCGGAGTGTTCCTTGCGCATGCGCTGACCCAGCAGGGTCTCGACGAGGGTGGCCAGACCGACGCGGGGATAGCCGAGCAGCCGGCCGGCGAGCTCGGTGTCGAACAGCGCCGTCGGCACCAGCCCGACCTCGCGCAGGCACACGAGGTCCTGGGTCGCGGCGTGCAGGATCCACTCGGTCCCGGCGAGCGCCTCCTGCAGGGGGGCGAGGTCGTCGAAGGCGATCGGGTCGATGAGCCAGGTGCCGGCGCCCTCGCGGCGCAGCTGGATGAGATAGGCGCGGGCCGAGTAGCGGTAGCCCGAGGCGCGCTCGGCGTCGATCGCCACCGGCCCCGTCGCTGCTGCGAGGGCGGCGCAGGCCTCGGCCAGGCCCTCGGCGGTGTCGACGATGTCGGTCAGCCCGTCGCGCAGCACCAGCAGGGGCGCCGGCGGCGGAGGCTCGGGTGTCTCGGCGGGCTCCACGTCGGTGCCCTTGTCGTCGGTCGCTGCCTCGTCCATCCTCACGAGCCGCGCTGACCGCGCCGGCTGGGGATGGCGGTGACGCCCTCCGGGACGGGGGGCAGGCCCACGGCGGTGCACAGGAGCTCGGCCCACGCCTCGACGTGGGGCCCGATGTCGATGGGGCTGTCGGGGTCGTCGGCCACCGGGGTCCACGAGGCGCGGACCTCGAGCTGGACCGTGGGCTCCTCGTCCGCCATACCGCCGAAGCTCTCGGTGGAGACGCACGTGACGGAGCCGGCCGCTGCGGTGTAGGAGGCGCCGTGTGCCTCGAGCGCCTCGGTCAGCCACGACCAACCCACGGCCGCGAGCATCGGGTCGGAGCTCAGCTCCGGGTCGAGCTCTGCGCGGGCATAGGCCACGCAGCGGAAGGTGCCGTCCCAGGCCTCGTTGCCGGCCGGGTCGTGGAGCAGGATGATGCGGCCCGTGCCGAGGTCCTCGTCGTCGACGGTGACGTCGGCGGTGAGTGCGGAGGAGTATGGCGCGATGCGCTGTGGCGCCGGCATCTCCTCGCAGAACACCTCGGGGCGCAGCGCGGCGGAGCGCATGCTGGCGACGGCCGCGCGGAACTCCGCGGGGCCTGCACCGGTGCCGGGGTGCGTCTCGGGGCGCGCGACCATTGCTCCAGAGTAGGTCAGGAGTCGCTGACCGCGATGTGTCGCCACGCCGCCTGACCTGCGAAGATTCGCTCGTGACAGCCCAGCTCGCCGACAGTGCCTTCCTCGCCGCCGCCCGTGGGGAGACCGCCAGCCACACGCCGGTGTGGTTCATGAGGCAGGCAGGCCGGTCGCTCCCCGAATATCTCAAGCTCCGCGAGGGCGTCGGGATGCTGGAGTCCTGCATGGACCCCGACCTCGTCACCGAGATCACCCTGCAGCCGGTCCGGCGCTATGGCGTCGATGCCGCCATCTTCTTCTCCGACATCGTCCTGCCGCTGAAGGCGGTCGGCGTCGACCTCGACATCAAGCCGGGCATCGGGCCGGTCGTCGCGTCGCCGGTTCGCACGCTCGCGGACGTCGAGGCCATCCCCGACCTCGACCCGTCCCACGTCCCGTTCATCAGCCAGGCCGTGCGGCAGCTGGTCGCCGAGCTGGGCGGCACCCCACTGATCGGGTTTGCCGGCGCGCCGTTCACCGTGGCGTCCTACCTCGTCGAGGGCGGGCCGTCGAAGGAGCACGCAAAGACCAAGGCGATGATGTTCGGCGCCCCGGACGTGTGGGACGCGCTGATGCGCAAGATCGCCGGCATCGCCGCCGACTACCTCCGGGTCCAGGTCACCGCTGGCGCGAGTGCGGTGCAGCTCTTCGACTCGTGGGCCGGGGCGCTGACCCCTCGCGACTATGCCGACCACGTGATGCCGCACTCGGCGCGGGTGCTGGCCGCGGCCGGCGAGCTCGGGGTGCCGCGCATCCACTTCGGTGTCGGCACCACCAACCTGCTGTCGCTGATGGCCGAGGCGGGTGCCGACGTCGTCGGCATCGACTGGCGCACGCCGCTCGCGGACGGCATCGCCCGCGTCGGCGACCGCGCCGTGCAGGGCAACCTCGACCCGACGCTGGTCTTCGCGCCGACCGAGGTGATGACCGAGCGCGCGGCAGAGATCCTCGACGCCGGCCGGGCCGCGAAGGGCCACATCTTCAACCTCGGTCACGGGGTCATCCCGTCGACCGACCCCGGTCAGCTGAAGGCGCTGACGGAGTTCGTGCAGTCCTACTCGGGCTGACCCACCTGCCCGTGACGGCTGTCAGTCCTGGGGCGCCGTGGTCTTCTTGGCTGCGCGGGTCCGGGTCGTGACGGTCACCTTCGGCGTCGCGGGCTTCTCGACGGGCGTCTCGACCGGCGTCTCGACCGGGGCCTCGGAGGGTGCCTCCACCGTCGCGTCCGCCCCTTGCGACTTCGCAGGGGCCCTGCGCCTGCTCGTGGCCTTCTTGGCCGCGGCGGCCTTGCGCGGCGACTTCAGCCGCAGCTCCAGGGTGTTGGCCTCGCCGCGGGTCTCGAGGTAGGGCTGGGCCTGCACGAGCGCGGTCAGCTTGCCGTGCCCGAAGTTGCGCGGGTCGAAGGACGCATGGGTGCGGTTGAGGTGGTTGCCGATCTGGGAGACCGTGGCCCAACCCTCGTCGTCCGCGGTGGCGTTGACGGCCTTGGTCAGCGCGCTCTGCAGGTTGAGCGAGGGTGACTCCTGGGCGGACTTCTCCTCGCTGGCCCGGTCGCCGCCCTTGCGGTCGAGGACCTTCTCGTCGGCTGCTTCCTCCTGCGCGTCGGTCATCAGCACCTCGAGGGCGATGAACCGGTCGCAGGCGTTCTGCAGCGACGACGGCGTGTTCTTGCGGCCGAGGCCGTAGACCTTCCGACCGGACTCGCGCAGTCGCAGGGCCAGGCTGGTGAAGTCGCTGTCGCTGCTCACGATCGCGAACGCCTCGACGTTGCCGGCGTGCAGCAGGTCCATGGCGTCGATGATCAGCGCCGAGTCGGTCGAGTTCTTCCCGGTGGTGAAGGCGATCTGGTGCATCGGCCGGATCGCACGCGCGTTGAGCTCGCGGGTCCAGCCCGACAGCTGTTGGGAGGAGAAGTCGCCGTACGCCCTCTTGATCGTGGGGGAGCCATACTTCGCGACCTCCTCCAGCAGCGCCTCGGCGTACTTCGGTGAGGTGTTGTCGGCGTCGATGAGGACGGCGATGCGGGTGCCTCCGTGGAGGTCAGAGTCCATGGGGCGACCCTAGCCCGCGTGGACGTCCACCTCGCGCTCGGCTGCGGACCCACCCGGGCGGCCCTGCCTGCGGCGGGCGTGGCGCACGAGCAACCACGTCGGCACGCCGATGACGGCGAGGACCATCGCGAACGGGAGGACAGCCCCGACGACGGTGCCCAGGCCTTCGGCGAACGCGCCGAGCGCCTTCAGGCCGCTCTTGAAGCCACTGAGGAAGCCCGCGTCCTCGTCGGTCTCCTCGTCCTCCTCGGGGACGTAGCGGCGCTCGATGTCGACGGTGATGGTCGAGTCGCTCGTCTGGTCAGCGAGCCAGGCCTGCTGTGACTTCAGGGAGTCGAGCTCGGCCTGGCGCCGAGTCAGCTGCGACTCGATCCAGATGATGTCCTTGAGCGAGTCGGCCTCGGCCAGGAGCTGCTCGACGCGACGCAGGCTGGACTCCTGGGCGCGGACGCGGACCCCGGTGTCGATCACCTCCGTGGTCACGTCCTCGCTGGTGAGACCGGCCGAACGCAGCTCGGCGGCCTTCTCCAACGAAGCCATCGTCACGGCGAAGGAGTCGGCCGGCACCCGCACCACGAGGCGGGCGTAGGTGGCGACGCCCTTGTCGTCGGTCTCGGTGTTCTCCTCGGCGACCGTGCCGTGCTGGGCATCGACGATGCGCTGCACGTCGTTGCGGGCCTTGGCCACGTCGTCGCTCACCAGGGAGACGGTGCCCTTGGAGATCACCGCGCGCTCGCTGGCGGGAGCGCGGAGGGACGCGGTGCTGTCCGACCCATCGTCGAGGGCAGCGTCCCGGTCGGCCGACTTGCCTGCGTCGCCCGACCCTTCCGAGTCACCCGACTCGGCGTGGCCCTCCTGGGGGGCCTCGAGCGAGCTGAGGCCCGAGCCCCCGGCGTCGCCCTCGGCCGAGTCGCCGGAGTCGCTGGAGGAGCAGGCGGCCACCGCGCCGAGGAGGGCGGCCGTCATGGTCAGGGCGACGACGAGACGGGCCCGGCGGCCGCCTCGCGGGTGGAGCCTGCTGGATGTCTGCATGGGGGTCCGACGCGCGGCACGTCGACAGCGGTTCCCCGCGCGGCTTCCCGTGACCGAACCGTGACGCGGGCCGCGTGCCAGAGTTGGCGCCGTGAGACATGACGTCGTGGTCGTCGGTGGGGGCATCGCCGGGCTGAGCGCCGCCCGCGAGCTCTCACGGTCCGGCAGCGTCCTCGTCCTGGAGGGGTCACCACGAGTCGGCGGAAAGCTCAGGCTCGAGACGGTCGCCGGGGTGCCGGTCGACGTCGGCGCCGAGGCGATGCTCAACCGTCGGCCGGAGGGAGTCGACCTCGCGCGCGCCCTGGGGCTGGAGGTGGTCCACCCGACCGCTGCGACGTCGCGCATCTTCTCGCGCGGCGAGCTGCGGCCGCTGCCGCGCTCGCTGATGGGTGTGCCGTTCGACATCGCCGAGGTGGCGGCCTCCGGGGTCCTCTCCGACGAGGGCCTGGCCCGGTTGCGCGACGAGCACGTCACGCCTGTCGAGGGCGACGTCTCGGTCGGGGACCTCGTCGGGTCGCGCCTGGGCGAGGAGGTCGTGGACCGGCTCGTCGAACCGTTGCTGGGCGGGGTCTATGCAGGCAGCGCTCGCCGGCTCTCGGCGGCGGCGGCCGTGCCCCAGCTGCTCGCGATGGCGGCGCGGGGCCCGTTGCTCGACCAGCTCGTCGGCGTACGGCGAAGCGACGAGCCTGTCTTCGCCGGCATCCCGGGCGGGATGGGGCTCCTGCCGGGGGCGGTCGCCTCAGGCCTGGAGGTCCGGACGGACGCGCCGGTGCGGGCGCTGCGTCGTGACGGCTCGGGCTGGCTGCTGACCGTCGGCTCTGCCCACGCCCCCGAGACGATCCGGGCCGGCCGGGTCGTGCTCGCTACTCCGGCTGCCCCGACTGCACGGCTGCTGGCGGACCTTGCTCCCGAGGCTGCCCGGGAGATCGCGTCCATCGAGTCGGCGAGCGTCGTCGTGGTCACGCTCGCCCTGCCGCGAGACGCCGTGGCCGGGCTGACGGACCGCTCCGGGTTCCTGGTGCCGCCGGTCGAGCAGCGCGCGATCAAGGCAAGCACCTTCTCCTTCGCCAAGTGGGACTGGGTCGGGTCGGCCGGCGGCGACCTCGCGATCCTGCGGACCTCGCTGGGTCGCGCAGGGGAGGAGCGCACGCTCCAGGCCACCGACGACGAGCTGGTGGGGCGCTCTCTCGCCGACCTCGCGGAGCTGGCCGGGATCAGGGCGACACCGGTCGAGACGCACGTGCAGCGGTGGGGTGGAGGCCTCCCGCAGTACGCCGTCGGCCACCTCGACCTGGTCGCGCGTGTGCGGTCAGCCCTGCCGCGCGGGATCGCGGTCTGCGGAGCGTGGTGCGACGGGGTCGGCATTCCTGCGGTCATCGGCTCGGCCCGACAGGCAGCGGAGGCGCTCCACCACTAGAGGGGCGGCCGATCAAAGGAACTGTCGGGCCATTTGTGCGTCTGTTCCTGTGGACTTCGCATTCCCGACACTTCCAGTGTGGATAACTCGAACAGAGGTTCTAATACAGGTGTCATGCGCATAGAATCAGCCCATGGAAACCACTCACGACAAGGGGCAACAACACCCGCTGCTGGGCGTCGTCGCGAGCATTTCCGAGGGCTTCGACAAGGCCGCGACCTTCAACCCGACCTTCCTCACCCCCACCGACAAGGCAGCCGCACTGGTCGAGCTGTCCGGCGTCGTGTCTCGCGCCCAGGGGCTGATGTTGTCGGTGCTGGCCACCTCCGGGGACGTGGCCCACGAGGCCGGCGCCCGGACGGCCGGTGACTGGTTCGCCGCCGCCACCCGTCACGACCACCGGCCGAGCATCGGGCTTCACCGGCTCGCCCGATCCCTCGACACCGAGCACGTCCACCTCGGCGCCGCGGTCCGCGACGGCCGGGTCAACCTCGACCAGGCCCGTGTCATCGCCTCTGCCCTCGACGACCTCCCCGACGACATCGTCACCCCCGCGGTCCGTGAACAAGCCGAGCTCCACCTCATCGACCTCGCCGACCACTGGGCACCCACCCCGCTGCGGCGCCTGGCCCGCAAGGTCCTCGACGTCATCGCCCCCGAGATCGGCGAACAAGCCGAACGCGACGCCCTCGAACGCGAGGAACAGGCCGCCGCCGAACGCACCCGCCTGACCCTGACACCCCAAGGCGACGGCACCACCCGCATCTCGGGGCGGATCAGTGACGCCACAGCCGCGCGACTGCGGACCTATCTCGAAGCGTTCGCCTCACCCCGCCGTACGGCGAACGAGTCCGACGGACAACCCATCCCCACCCCGCGGCTCCTCGGCCTGGCGCTGACCGACCTCCTCGAAGCCCTGCCCGCCCAGGTGCTGCCCGCCCACGGGGGCACCGCGACCACCGTGACCGTCCACCTCGACCACGACCACCTCACCGCCGCCCTCGAGAAGGCCGGGGTCGCGACCCTGGAGACCGGCGACGCCATCACTTCCTCCCACGCCCGGCGCCTCGCCTGCCAGGCCAAGATCCTGCCCGCCGTCCTCGGCGGACGATCAGAAGTCCTCGACCTCGGCCGCTCCCGCCGTCTCCACTCAGCGGCGCAACGCAAGGCCCTGCGGATCCAACAACCCCAGTGCCAAGCGCACGGCTGCACCGTGCCCGCGGCCTGGTGCGAGACCCACCACCCCCACGCGTGGTCCGACGGCGGCACCACAGACCTCGACAACGCCGCCCTGCTCTGCTGTCACCACCACCACCGCGCCCACGACGCCCGCTACCTCACCCAGCGCATGCCCAACGGCGACTACCGATTCACCAGACGCAACTAGGCCGACAGCGGTTGGAATGGTCTCGAAGCGACTTCGTTCTGTCCTGAAAAGCTCGTTCCGTACGCGGGTAGGCTTTCGTGTGGATGCCCATTTACGCGAAATAGATTTGGTAGTAACGTCGCTTGACATGAAAGCTCGCGCCTACCGGATGGCGGCCCGCGCAGAAGGGGTCCAGGCCACCCGCATCGCGATTCTCGACGCGTGTCTCATGCTGTCGACGCAGCAACCCATTGCCTTGATCACGCTCGAGGCGGTGGCCGTCCAGGCGCGAGTGAGCGTGCAGACCATCCTGCGGCACTTCGCCAGCAAGGCCGGCCTGATCGAAGCCACCGTTGCCTACGGGACGGAACTGATTGCCGCAGCGCGCACCGCCGAACCGGGGGACATCGACTCCGCGGTGCGGCGTCTGTTGGATCAGTACGACGCCGGCGAGGGCAAGCTGGCCCTCCTGCTGCTCGCCCAGGAGGAGACAGATCCCGAGGCCGTCGCGACCATCGCTGCGACAGGCAAGGCGGTCCACCGTCGGTGGGTCGAGGACGTCTTCGCGCCGTACACGAACGACCCCGCGGTGATCGACCTACTTGTCATTGCGACCGATGTCTACACGTGGAAGTTGCTGCGCCGCGACCGGGGCCTGAGCCGAACCGACACCGAAGCCCGCGTTCACGCCCTGATCAACGCGATCCTGGATCGAAAGGGCTCGCCATGACCAGGTATCTCTTCGTGACCTTCGACGGTGGCGGCAACCTTGACCCGGAGCTTGCGGTTGCAACCGAGCTGCAGGTCCGTGGCCACGAGGTTCGCTTCCTCGGTCACAGAGCGCAGGAACAACGGATCCGAGATGCCGGCATGGTGTTCTCGACGTACATCACGGCGAAGCCGTTCGACGGTCGTGAGCCCCACTCCACCGCCCGAATGCTCGCCTTGGTGAGTGACCGCACCATGGGCCGGGATGTCTTGACGTCGCTGGAGACCGCGCCGGCGGACGTCGTGGTGGTCGACGGGTTGCTCTTCGGGGTCATGCAGTCCCTGCGTGCGGCCGGACGCTCGTGGGTGACCTTCGCGCACGCCTTCGACAGCTATTGGCGCAAGGCTGCTCGAGGCCCGCTCGGCCTGGCGCTCCGGCTGCGCGGCTGCCCTCTCTTGTCGTTGTACGACGCCGGTTCACCGACGCTGGTGATGGCGCTGCCGGACCTGGACCAGGGTGCCGGCAACGTTGTGCATGCCGGACCGACTGCGACCGGTCAGCCAGCGACCCCTGGCGAGAAGACCATCCTGGTCAGCTTCAGCACCTTCGGTTTCGCCTCTCTCGTCGGACTGTGGCAGCGGACCTTCGACGCGCTCGGCGGTGTCGACGCGCGCGTCATCGCCACTGTCGGTCCGTCGGTGCCAGTCGGTCGACTACGCATCCCGGGGTCGGTCGAGGTGCACCAATGGCTGCCGCACTCGCAGGTCCTTCCGGAGGCGTCCCTGGTGATCAGCCACGGCGGTCACGGGACAGCGATGGCAGCGCTCGCGCACGACGTCCCGCTGTTGATCCTGCCGCTCGACCGTAGGAGCGACCAACCCTTGGTCGGCCGGGCGATCAGCCGCGCCGGCGCGGGACTGAGCCTGTCCCGACACTCCAGGCCTGCGCGAATCGGGGCGGCCGCCGAACAACTGCTGGCCGACGGTCCGCACCGCGCCGCCGCGGCCCGACTGGGAGCCGAGATCCGCGAGTTCGACGGCCGCCGCCGCGCGGCCGACATCCTCGAGAAGGTGAGTCATGGCTGACCCACCCAGCGCCACCGTGAACCTCGGCAGGCTCTGGTCCTTGAGCCTCAACCCATCGCGCGGCGGCTGCAGTCCTCCGGGCACAATGACGCCATGGCATCCAAGGCTTCCCAGGTCCGCGAGCTCAACGACACCATCCGCTACACGATGTGGTCGGTGTTCAAGCTGCGTGACCCCCTCGGGGCCGGCGACCGCGAGGCCGAGGCGGCCGAGCTGGAGGCGCTGTTCGCGTCCCAGGCCGAGGAGGACATCGTCGTACGCGGCGTCTATGACGTCTCGGGGCTGCGGGCCGACGCCGACCTGATGGTGTGGTGGCACGCCGAGGACAGCGAGATGCTGCAGTCGGCCTACAACACCTTCCGCCGAACCACCTTCGGCGCGCGCCTCGAGCCGGTGTGGTCGCAGATGGCGCTCCACCGCCCCGCCGAGTTCAACAAGTCGCACATCCCGGCGTTCCTGGCCGAGGAGGAGTCGCGGGCCCACATCTGCGTCTATCCCTTCGTGCGGTCCTATGAGTGGTATCTCCTCGAGGACAGCGAGCGTCGCGCCATGCTCGCCGAGCACGGCAAGATGGCCCGCGACTACCCCGACGTCCGCGCCAACACGGTCGCCTCGTTCGCGCTCGGTGACTATGAGTGGATGCTGGCCTTCGAGGCCGACGAGCTCTATCGCATCGTCGACCTGATGCGACACCTCCGCGGCTCGGAGACCCGTCGGCACGTGCGCGAGGAGGTGCCGTTCTACACCGGGTCCCGGGTGACGCCGGCCGACCTGCTCGCCCGCCTGCCCTGACGAGGGAACCGACCATGAACCCGTCGCGTCCCACCACCATGCTGCGCCCCCTCACCGCGCTCGCCGCGACCCTCGCCCTCACCCTGACCGCCGCCTGCAGCACCGAGGAGCAGATGCGCGGCGTCGACCCCGCCGGCCAGAGCGCGGATGCCGACGACCACGGCGCCCCCGCTGCGCCGGACGAGATGCCGAGCGCCATACCTGCTGCTGACGGGTTGGTCCGCACCGAAGGACTCGTGACCGTCCTCGACGACGGCGACGGCCCCCAGCTGTGCACCTTCGTGGCCGAGTCGCTGCCGCCGCAGTGCGAAGGGACCCCGCTCGCCGGGTGGGACTGGGCAGCGCACCCCGAGCACGAGGACCAGTCCGGCACCAGGTGGGGCGACTTCGCGCTCACCGGCACCTTCGACGGCGAGAGCCTGACGGTCACTGACGCAATCCCCGCCGCGTTGTACGACACCGTCAGCCAGCCCCCGGAGCCGAGTCCCACCAGCCCCTGCGACCCGCCTGCCGGTGGCTGGGCCGTGGTCGACCCGGCCAAGGCCGACCAGGCGTCGATGGACGCCACCTTCGCCACGGCTGGCGGCCTTCCGGGCTATGCCGGCGCCTGGCTCGACCAGGGTCCCGACGAGGCTGCGGCCAACGACCCGACCAAGGTCGTCATCAACGTCGCCGTCACCCAGGACCCGGCCGGCGCCGAGGCGAAGCTCCGGGAGACCTGGGGCGGCGCGTTGTGCGTGAGCGAGGCCCGCTTCACCGAGGCCGAGCTCAACGAGGTCGCGATGGAGCTGCAGAAGCTCCCCGGCGCCACCACGTCGTCGGCCGCCGACGACGTCGTGCAGCTCGGAGTGCTCTTCGACGACGGTTCGCTGCAGGCCTGGGCCGACGAGACGTATGGCGAGGGGCGGGTCGAGATCACCTCGACACTGGGCCCAGTGGGCTGACTTCAGACGAGCAGGTGGCGGGCTGCCTGGCGCAACAGATGCTGGCAGCTCGTCGCCGTCGGGCCACGACGTGCGGGTACCTCGCGATCAGGCCCCACAGCAACGCCCACGATCCGCGCCTGCCACGAGAACCGCACTGGTCACGACCATCACCACACCAGGGCTTCGTCACGAGTCGAGACCGCGTCAGAACCCAAAGGGCCAAAGCGCTGGATCCGCTGGGACCACGCGATCGAACCAGGGACCTACGCGGTGGAGTAGGTATGCGAGATCGTGGGGCAGGACTGACCACCGCGGTACCCCGCCCCACACCCACACATAAGGCACGAGTAGCCAAACCGCCAGCAGTGCGGCTACCTCGATCCGTTGGTAAGACCGCAGTAGTTGCTCGTCCAGCAGGACGAACACCCCCAGTACGAGCAGCGACGTGCTCGCGACGACTCGTGTCTGGTCTCCCACGATGGGCAGCAGGGCCAGCGCAACTGCCAGTCCGGACAGGAGAGGGAACGCATCGCGGCCGAGATCGAAACTACGCAGGATGACCAACCAACCCAAGCCCAGGGTAGCGAACAGGACCCACTGCCAGTGGAACGCGAACTGGTCAATCACCATCACCACATTGGTGCGCAGCCAGAACGTACGCGATTCCACCTCGATGTCATGGGCTGAGAAGATTGCAATCAGGGCCCCTTTGCCTAGAAGCAGGCCGATCAGCAAGGCGAATGCTGAGGAGAGTGGGAATTGCACCTGCTTGCCGACCCATCGGGCCATCAGCAAACTGACGAGAAGAGCGCCTGCAGCGACGACGCCCTGCTCGAAGTGTTGCATGCCGAGGAGCACGCCTAGGGTCAACACTGCCCACTGGTGGGACGCCGCGACAAGCACGAGTGCAGTCAGAAGCAACGTCAGTCCGTCCATGCCGACCCAGAAGTAGGCCGTTCCGGATACGGGGAGTGTCGCAAAAATCACCGCGGCCGACCGACCCAGGTCACGGGGAAGCCGACGCAGCAGGAGCGCGAACATCACGATTTCGAAGGCTACGGCGAACCCGAGATGCAACAGAAAGTATGGGGCGAAGCTTGTCGCTCCGAGGGCCCAGGCCAAGAACATCGCCAACCAGTTCCAGAACAGGTAGTCGGCATTCGGGTCGGCGAAGTTGGGGTCAGCGAAGGGATTTTGGGCAGCCATTATGGACAGTGAGAGGTTAGGGATCCACCACACACCGGTCTTGAGCAGGATCACGCCGATAAGAATCGCGGTGAAGAGCCACGGTCGGGTCTCAAAGACGAGGCGCTCGAGAATACGAAGGACCTTCATCGTCGCGAGTCCCCCAGGGACCATCGTCGGTGAAGGCTCAGACCCTCCAAGGGATGATTTCGAACCTCTCGCGAACAATGGGGGCGCGTTCGCAGGCAAGGCCAGCGTCCTGGCGCGTTTGACTTCTGGCGTACGCGTTCGTGGTAATGATCGATGGTGTTGGCCGCCACCGGTACGCGAACCACCGAGTCACTATTCACGAACATGACCTTCTCATTCCATGAGTTGACGCGTGGGGGTTGACGGCAATGCACGCGACCTGCTGCGAACTGGTGCGGGACATGAGCAGGCGCAAAGGGGAGCCAGCGCAGGCATTCAGGGAGCAATGGCATCCTCCTGACCAGCGTCTAAGCGTCCGCATACTGTGAAAGGAACTCCGGGCGGAAGGTCTACGAGGAGCCCCACGCCTGGTGCCGTGACGCCGACGTAGACCTCGCTGGTGTCGCCGACGACCATTGGCACGGACGCGCTCGTCACGGTTCCGTCCCGCAGACGAACGGTGGTGCGGTCGGTCTCCGAGAGAATCAGCCTGGCTTGGGCCCCTTCCCTTCCTGATGGGATCTCGAGGACGCTGCCGACTGCCCCGAGGCCGATGGAGCAGTCGCCTGAGGGCGATGTCTCAGTGCCCTCGACAGTGGCTACCGCCTCGGGCAACCCCCAGGAGGTCGGAGCCGCGCTCACCTGGAGAGCCGCCCGGGCGGTGAGGCGATCGCGTGCGGTCACGGGACCGTCCGGGAGGGCGGCGGCCACTGAGTCGAGACGCAGCGCGTCGGCCGTGATGTTCGGGTTGTAGGACTCGTCAACGGCGTTGTCCAGAAGTCGCTCGGACGAACGAGCCAGCTCGCTGGCGGCAATGGTGCGAGCGCGCAGGTCGGGAGTGAGGGTGTCCCGACCCACGCGGAAGTCGACCGTTCCGAGGATCCCCGGGATGACTAGCAGGCCCAGGATCGCCGCTAGCGCGACCGACCCTTCGACCCGCCGGGTCTTCAACCGGTCCCACAGGCTGTGCAGCACGAGGGCGAGCGCAGGGAGCAGCATCAGCGCGCCGAAGTAGGAGTAGCGAGACGGCGAGGTCGACTCAGGTCCCAGGCCGCCGCGCGAGTCCGCAAGGATCAGGTAAGTGATCACTGCGGTGGCTGCGCCCGACAGCGCCAGGGCGCGGCGCGCGCTGTCAGGTTGGAGCGTCAAGGCGGCCGTCAGCAGTCCGATCACTAGGACCGGTCCGACCCCTTCGAAGCCGGTCATGCGCTCCCAGGTGACGGACAGGCCCTTCCAGGCCAGAGGCATCACGTCGACCGGCCGGCTTTCCGGGATGCCGGTCTCGGCCTGACGACCCCAGACGATGAACCAGGCGGCGTACACGATCATCGGCGGGACCGCGAGCACCAGCGCTCGCCGCAGACCGTGGCGCGCGAATGTGAACGCGCCGAGCCAGATGAGCATCGGAATGCTCGTGCTGGCTGTCATCAGCGACAGGACCGAAAGCGTCCAGATGATCACAACGGTCCGGCGACCCGTCCAGCCGGCGGAAAGCAGGAGGGCGGCCAGGCCGAAGACCGCAGTGCCGATCATTCCGATCTGGAACGACCACAGCAGGTTCTCAGCTCCGGCGCCGAGGAAGACCAGCACCGCGGTGACGCCGGCGGAGACCCACGGGTGGATGCCGCAGCGGCTCTGCACCAGGAAGAGCAAGACGCACGCGACAGCGTGTGCTGCGACCGGGAGCGCCGCGAACACCAGGAAGTGGTGCAGCCCGAACACGGAGTAGAGCGCCCGGTAGATCAGGACCGGGACGGTGCTCCAGTGCTCGTTGTGCGGAGCCATCAGGCTCTCGACCGGACGCTCGCCGAGGTCGCGAGCCAGCAGGAAGGCCCAGTCGTCGCCGAAGAACCACAGGTGGCGCGCCTGCGTCAGCAAGAACACCGAGCCGATCAGGACGATCAGGACGGTCGTGACGAGCGGCCACCGCTCCCTGGGCAGTCGCACCGAGAGGTCGTCGAGCTCAGAGACGACCGTCGGCGACGGCCTGCGTCACCCACGGGATGACCTCGTCGAGCATGTCGTCGAGCGTCGTGGTGCACTCGAAGCCCAGCACGTCCTTGGCCTTCTGGACGTCGGGCACGCGCTTCTGCACGTCGTACTCGTAGGCCTCGTCGCTCACCAGCGTCAGGGGCGCGTCGCCCTTGATCTTGCGCCAGATCACCTCGGCGAGCTCGCGGACGGTGGTCGACTCGGCCGTCGAGATGTTGAAGTCCTCGTTGTAGGCCGCGTCCTGGCTCATGCACTCGACGATGCCCCGGGCGAGGTCGCCGCCGTAGGTGTAGTGGCGGACCTGGTTGCCCTCGCCCAGGATGTGCAGCGGGTCCTGGCCCTTGACGATCTTCTGCACGATGTCGGGCACGACGTGGCTCATGGCCAGCTTGACGTTGCCGGAGGTCACCTCGACGTCACCGAGGGCACGGCCCTCACCGACGCCGACGCAGTTGAAGGGGCGCACGATCGTGTAGGGCACCTTGTACTGGTCCCAAGCGGCCTTGGCGAAGTATTCGACCGCGAGCTTCTGGAAGCCGTACGACGACAGGGGCGGCGGGATCTTCCGCTCGTCGCCCTCCTTGGAGGGCCAGTGCTCGGTCGACTCGAAGACCATCGAGCTCGAGAGATAGGTGACCTTCTTGAGCTTGCCGTGCTGGAAGGCCTCGATCGCCGCGTCGCACTGGGAGGCCATGATCCGCTCGTTCTGGGCGAGGAGGTCGTAGGCGTAGGCGTGGAAGTAGGAGATGCCGCCGATCAGGGCTGCGCCGGCGATGAGGTGGTCGCAGTCGGCGAGCAGCTTCTTCATGACGTCAACGTTGCGGCAGTCGTCCTCGTAGAAGTGGTAGTTGGGGTGGTTGTCGTAGGACTTCTCGACCTTGCCGTACTTGGAGTAGTTGTCGATGCCGACCACGGTGTATCCGCGGCTGAGGAGCTCCTCGACGACGTAGCCGCCGATGAAGCCGGCCGAACCCGAGACGAGGACCTTCTGGTCGTTGCTCACGATGACTTTCCGTTCGTTGTGGTGGCGCGTTGATTGAGGGCGGCGATCCGGGCGGCCTGCTCGGAGACCTGTTCGAGGCTGAGGGCCGGACCGAAGGCGAAGCGGTACCAGCGGAGATACTTGGGGATCCAGGCCTTCATGTCGAAGTTGGAGTCGCCGATGGTGCGGTCGAGCCAGATGGTCGGGAGCTCCGCGACCGGGCGGCGCAGGCGTCGCGCCTTGGCCGTGAGCTCGAGGCCGATCTCGAAGCCGCTGGTGCTGTGGATCCCGACCTCGCGGATGAAGTCGGTCGAGTAGGCCTTGAAGCTGTTGGTCGCGTCCTGCGTGCCGACCCGGGCCAGGACTCCCAGCGAGCGCCCGGCGCCCTGGGAGATGAGGCTCTTGAGGAGCGGGCCGCCGACCTGCTGCCCACCGGGGCAGTAGCGCGACGCAGCGGCGACCACGACCCCGCGCTCGACGAGGCGTGCCAACGGGTCGATCTGGCGCGGGTCGTCGGACCCGTCGGCCATGGTGACGACGACGACGTCGTGGCTGGCGTGGTCGATGCCATAGCGGATGGCGTGGGCCGGGCCGCGACCATAGGTGTTGACCAGGACGCTCAGCCCGTCGCCATACCTGGGGTGGCCCTTGACGACCGGGACCGTGCTGTCCTCGGCGAAGTCGACGACGACGAGCACCTCGAGGACCGACTCGACCGCCTGGAAGATGCGGTCGAGGACGGGCACGACGCCGTCCTGCTCGTTGTAGGCGGGAATGACGACCGACACCGCCAGCGTCATACGGTCGTCCCGTTGCCGAGGAGGTTCCACACGTCCACAACCGGCTTGTCGGTCACCACGTCGGCGTAGGTCTTGTGCGGAGCCCCGATGACGAGCACGTCGGAGCGCTCGAGGACCTCCTCGAGCGGCAGCAGGCTGTCGTCCACGGTGACGTAGGGGTCGGTGCAGAACACCTCCCGCGAGCGGAACTCGAGGATCCGCTTGAGCTTGTAGGAGAGGCTGGAGCGGATGTCGTCGCTCTCGCCCTTGAAGGCCATGCCCAGGATGCCGACGCGGAGGTCGGCGAGGTCGTGGGCCTGCTCCATGCGGGTGACGAGATAGAGAGGGAGCCCCTCGTTGACCAGCATCGCCGAGTGACCCAGGACGTAGGAGTTGTCGGTGAAGGCCGCGAGCTGCATCGTGTCCTTGAACAGGCACGGGCCGGCGGCGAAGCCCGCACCGGGCATGTCGGCGGCGCGGGGGTAGTCGTGGGCGAGCGCCTTGCGGATCCGGTCGTAGTCGAGACCGTGGTCGTTGGCCATGACGTAGAACTGGTTGGCGGCGGCGAACTTGATGTAGCGCCAGTTGTTGGTGAACAGCTTGGCCAGCTCGGCCTCTTCGGGATCCAGCTCGACGACGCTCGGCGTGAGCGCTCCGAACAGCTTCGCCGCACGGTCGCGCGCATCCTGGGTGCGGGCGGAGACGATCTGGGGCAGCGTGAAGAGCTCCTCCATCGCCCTGCCCTCCGCGATCCGCTCGGGACAGAAGGCGACGTCGAGGTCGAGACCCGCGTCGGCGAAGAGCCGCTCGATCGTGCGCGTGACTCCGGGATAGACGGTGCTCCGCAGCACGACGAGCTGCCCGTCGCGGAACGAGCCGAGCGACTCGCGCAGGGCCTTGGTGACCGCGTGCGGGTCGGGGTTGAGGTGCTCGTCGACCGGGGTGCCGATCACGACGACGACCACCTCGGAGCGACCGATGACCTCTGGGTCGGTGGTGGCGGTCAACCTGCCGGCGGCCAGGCCCTGCTGGAGGACCTCCTGGGCGCCGTCCTCCATGAAGGGGAGCTCGCCGCTGAGGACGAGGTCGACGGCGCGTGCGTCGATGTCCTGGATGGCGACGTCGAGCCCGCGCGAGGCGAGAGCGATGGCGAGCGGGAGACCGACGTGGCCGCAGCCGCCCACCACGACCACGTCGTGGTCGAATGTCGTGCCGGACAAGGGCCAGTCCTCCTGGGTCGGGAAATCTGGCCCCAACCTATAGGCCGCGGGCCTAGGACTGCGCAGCCGGCCGCAGGGTGAGGCTGATCGAGTTGATGCAGTAGCGGTCACCCGTAGGGGTGCCATGGCCGTCGGGGAACACGTGACCCAGGTGTGAGCCGCAGTTGGCGCACCTCACCTCGACGCGGTCCATCCCGTGGGAGGTGTCCTTGATGTATTCGACCGTGTCGCTGATCGGCTGGTAGAAGCTGGGCCA
Source organism: Nocardioides piscis (assembly GCF_011300215.1). Taxonomy (NCBI): domain Bacteria; kingdom Bacillati; phylum Actinomycetota; class Actinomycetes; order Propionibacteriales; family Nocardioidaceae; genus Nocardioides; species Nocardioides piscis. The sequence continues at coordinate 277,531 of NZ_CP049866.1, read as the reverse complement.
GCCGCACCCGGAGTGGAACTTGGTGCCCGAGGTGAACAGCTCGTGCCCGCACGCCTTGCAGGAGTAGGTGCCCTCGTCCTCGGTGTCGGTGTAGGTGCCGGTGAAGGCGCGCTCGGTGCCGGCCTGGCGCAGCACCGCGTATTCCTCGGCGCTGAGCTCGGCGCGCCACTCCTCGTCGGTCTTCTCCACCTCGTAACCCATGTCCATCAGCCTACGGGGCCGACCCAGAGGCCGGCCCCACGTGCTGGGCCACGTGCTGGGCATCACCTTGACGAGAGTGAGTGGACGCTTGTTCACTGAGTCGATGGCAGCCACCAAGACCCTCACCCTCGCGCGGCGGGCAGGAGCACGTCTCACCACGCCGTTGCACCCCGACGACTACCTGTCCATGATCAACCCGCTCTGGTCCGCGCGCGAGCTGCGCGGGCGGATCGAGAAGGTGATCCCCGAGACCGAGGACGCCGCGACCGTGGTGATCCGGCCCGGATGGGGCTGGCACTACGAGCACCGCCCCGGCCAATACGTCGGCATCGGCGTGCAGGTCGACGGCAAGTTCCACTGGCGCTCCTACTCGGTGAGCACGCCCCCCAAGCGGTCCGGGCGCACCATCGCCATCACCGTCAGGGCCATGCCCGAGGGTTTCCTGTCCAAACACCTCGTGGGCGGGCTGGAGCCCGGAACCATCGTCCGGCTGGCCCTGCCGGCGGGTGAGTTCGTGCTGCCGTCGCCGCCGCCGGCCAAGATGCTGATGCTGGTGGGCGGATCGGGCATCACCCCGGTCATGTCGATGCTCCGCACGCTCGACCGACGCGACACCATGCCCGACGTCGTCGTCCACTACTCCTCGACCACCGAGGAGCGGATGATCTTCCGCGACGAGATCGTGGCGCTGGCCGAGAAGCACCCGACGCTGACGCTGCACCGCCTCCACACCGACCACGACGGGATGCTCGAGCTCGCCGACCTCGACCGGATCGTGCCCGACTGGCGCGACCGCGAGACCTGGGCCTGCGGCCCGGCGCCGATGCTCGACGCCATCGAGGAGCACTGGGAGGACGCCTCGCTCAGCGACCAGCTCCACCTCGAGCGGTTCTCGCTCAAGTTCGACGGTGACGGCGGAGAGGGCGGCACCCTCACGTTCCAGAACTCCAACAAGACCATCGAGGCGGACGGCGCCACGACCGTGCTCGAGGCAGGCGAGGAAGCCGGGGTCGGGATGCCCTACGGCTGCCGGGCCGGCATCTGCCACACCTGCACCCTCACCCTCGTCGAAGGCACGGTGCGCGACCTGCGCAACGGCGAGGAGTACTCCAACCCCAACGATCGGGTACAGACCTGCGTGACCGTCCCGGTCGGCCCCTGCACCCTTGCGATCTAGGAAGGACCAACCATGGCCATCAGTGACGTCAAGGAATACACCCACCTCACCGCCGAGGAGGTCGAGCAGCTCGGACGCGAGCTCGACGCCATCCGCCGGGAGGTCGAGGAGTCCCGCGGTGATGACGACGCGGCATACATCAACCGCCTGATCAAGATCCAGCGCAGCCTCGCGGTGGCCGGTCGGGTCACCCTCTTCGCCTCGCGCTTCCCACCCGCGTGGGCCGCCGGCGCCGCCATGCTCGGAGTGGCCAAGATCCTCGAGAACATGGAGATCGGCCACAACGTCATGCACGGCCAGTGGGACTGGATGAACGACCCGGAGATCCACTCCTCCAACTGGGAGTGGGACACCGCGCAGCCCGCGGAGCAGTGGAAGCACAGCCACAACTACATCCACCACCAGTTCACCAACGTGCTGGGCTTCGACAACGACATCGGCTACGGCATCCTGCGGATGGCGCGCGAGCAGAAGTGGCACCCGGTCTACCTCGGCCAGCCCGTCTACAACGCGTTGCTCGCGACGCTCTTCCAGTGGGGCGTCGCGCTGCACGACCTCGACCTCGAGGCGATCCGCAAGCGCGAGAAGGACCCCAAGGTGCTCGCCAAGCAGCTGCGTCAGATCCGGCGCAAGATCAGTCGCCAGATCGGGAAGGACTACGTCTTCTTCCCGCTGCTCACCGGGCTGGCCGGTCCGGGCAACATCGTGCCGACCATGACGGCCAACGCCACGGCCAACCTGATGCGCAACCTGTGGTCCTACATGATCATCTTCTGCGGGCACTTCCCCGACGGGGCGCTGCACTTCACCGAGGAGGAGCTCGAGGACGAGACCCGCGCGGAGTGGTACCTCCGCCAGATGCTGGGCTCGGCGAACTTCGAGGGCGGACGTCTCCTGCACGTCATGAGCGGCAGCCTGGGCTACCAGATCGAGCACCACCTGTTCCCCGACCTGCCGTCCAACCGCTACCCCCAGATCTCGGTGCGGGTGCGCGAGCTCGCGGCGAAGTACGACATTCCCTACACGACCGGCCCGCTCCACCGGCAGTACGGCCAGGCGCTGCGGACGATCATGAAGCTCTCGCTCCCCAACCGCTTCACCTCCTCCGACCAGCCCGAGCCGCCGACGCCGCCCGTGGACCGGCGTCGCCGTACGGACGCCGAGCGCCCGACCCGGATGGTCGAGACGGGCGGCTGGTCCTCGCGCGCAGCGGCCTCGACGGCATGAGGGCCGACCTGCGCGACGGCTCCAACCGGCTGCGCGAACCCACTCGGGCCTGGGTCACGCAGTGCGCGCTCTCGCGCATCTGCGGGGTCTGTGAGGACGGCCTCGGACGGCCCATCGCGTTCGTGGGGACCCCCTCGAGCGCGACCGGCTCGAGTTCCACCTCCCGCCCATGCACGAAGGGTGTGCAGAGTCGGTGGCGGAGCCCGACCAGGTGGTGGTGACGACGAGCGGGTTCGAGTTCATCCGGCCCGACCGCGACGACCCCGACCAGTCGCCGAGGTTCGCGCCCAACTCACTCCTCTGAGCGGCCGGCCGCTCGGGACTGGCAGGGTGGTGGGATGCAGACCACCCAGATCCTCCTGGCCCAGCGGCCGGTCGGCGAGCCCGACGCCGCCACCTTCAGCACGACGACGCGGTCCCTGCCCGAGCTGGAGGAGGGGCAGGTCGCACTCGCGATCCGCTACCTGTCCCTCGACCCCTACATGCGCGGGCGGCTGAGCGCCGCCAAGTCCTATGCCGCACCGGTCGAGATCGGTGACGTGATGGTCGGCGGGACCGTCGGCGAGGTCGTCGAGTCCAGGTTCGATGGTCTCGCCCCGGGCGACATGGTGCTGTCCTACTCAGGCTGGCAGAGCGCCGACGTGGTGGACGGGCGTCACGTCCGCAAGCTCGATCCCACCCTCGCACCGGTGACGACGGCGCTGGGGGTGCTCGGCATGCCCGGCTTCACGGCCTACGCCGGGCTCCTCGAGATCGGCAGGCCGAAGGAGGGCGAGACGGTCGTGGTGGCCGCTGCCACCGGGCCCGTCGGCAGCGCGGTGGGCCAGATCGCCCGGATCAAGGGCGCGCGCGCCGTCGGGATCGCCGGCGGGCCTACGAAGGTGCGGGCCCTGACGGAGGAGTTCGGCTTCGACGCCGCCCTCGACCACCGCGCCCCTGACTTCCGCGACCAGCTCAAGGCGGCCACCCCGGACGGCATCGACGTCTACTTCGAGAACGTGGGCGGTGGGGTCTTCGACGCCGTACGCCGACGTCTCAACACCTATGCCCGGATCCCGGTCTGCGGGCTGGTCGCCAACTACAACCTCACCTCGCAGCCGGAGGGCCCCGACCAGCTGGCCGGGTTCATGGGCCAGGTGCTGACCCAGAGCCTGACGATTCGCGGCTTCATCCAGGACGAGTTCACCCGGAGCCACGGGCGCGACTTCGTGCGCGAGATGGGTGAGTGGGTCGCGAGCGGGCAGGTGCGCTATCGCGAGGACGTCGTGGAGGGGCTGGAGAACGCCGGTGCGGCGTTCGCCGGGATGTTGCGGGGCGACAACTTCGGCAAGCTCGTCGTCAAGGTGAGCTGATCGGCGCAGCCGCTAGGTTTGCTCCATGGCAGCGGCGAAGGCGGCGATGGTGCTGGCCGGTGAGCGGGAGGTGCGGATCTCCTCGCCCGACCGGGTCATCTATGAGGCGACCGACACCACGCCCGAGGTGACCAAGGTGATGGTCGCGGAATACTTCGCGAGCGTCGAGGAGGGGCTGATGCGCGCGCTGCGCGACCGGCCGACGGCGCTCGAGCGGTGGACGTCCGGGGTGCGGCCGGGGATGAAGCTGGCGACCGGGCCGCAGGACAAGGACGCCGACGCGTTCTACCAGAAACGTGTCCCCAAGGGCGCGCCCGACTATCTCGAGACGGTGCAGATCACCTTCCCGTCGGGACGCACGGCCGAGGAGATCTGCCCGACCGAGATCGCCGTGCCCGTGTGGTGCGCCCACATGGGCACCCTGACGTTCCACCCGTGGCCGGTCCGCCGCGACGACGTCGACCATCCCGACGAGCTGCGCATCGACCTCGACCCGCAGCCCGGGACCACGTTCGGCGACGCCGTGCGCGTGGCTGGGGTGGCGCGTGAGCTGCTGTCCGACCTGGGGATCACCGGCTATGCCAAGACATCGGGCAACCGGGGGATCCACATCTATGTCCGGATCGCGCCGGAGTGGGAGTTCTCGGACGTCCGGCACGCGGCGATCGCCTTCGGGCGCGAGCTGGAGAAGCGGGACGGCGGCGTGACCACGGCCTGGTGGAAGGAGGAGCGCGGCGAGCGGATCTTCATCGACTTCAACCAGAACACCAGGGACCGGACCATCGCATCGGCATACTCCCTGCGGCCGCTGCCGGGCGCGCCCGTCTCGACCCCGATGTCCTGGGACGAGCTCGCGACGGTGACCGACCCGAGGGCCTACAACCTGTTCTCGGTGCCGTCGCGGCTGGCCGTCGACGGCGACCCGTGGGAGGGCATCGACGACGTCCACCACTCCCTGCAGCCGCTGCTCGACCTGTGGGAGCAGCACCCCGTCGAGCTCAACTATCCGCCCGACCACCCCAAGATGCCCGGCGAGCCGCCGCGGGTGCAGCCGTCGAAGAAGGTGGCGTCGCACTGGGACGCCGCGGGCAACCGAGTCGAGTGAGGGACGAACGAGCGACGGCGCCCGCAGACCAGGACCGCGGGCAACAGAGTCGAGTGAGGGACGAGCGAGCGACCGCGCCCGACCAGAGCGCAGGAGGGCAACCGGATCGAGGGGACGTGAGCCTGGCGGGGGGCGCGCGTGTCCACCAGCTGGCGGCGCCCAACGTCCAGAACGGGTCTCGGGTTGTCGCCCGCCGCCATTTCCGGAGCGGTCGGCGCAGTGGACTAGCCTCGCGTCCGTGAGTCCCCACCTGCTCCTCGTCACCGGGTCCGGCCGGTCCGGCACGTCGAGCGTGGCCGGAGCGCTGAAGCGACTCGGCCTGCACGTGCCGCAGCCCGAGGTGCCGGCCGACGAGAAGAACCCCCGCGGCTACTACGAGCCGCAGTGGGTCACCGAGTTCCACAAGCGCGTCCTCAACCCCGTGCCGGTGCGGACGATCGACACCCGTCCGACGGCTGGTGCGATCGCCGCCGAGGCGGGTGGACGGCCGGAGGTCGAGGCCGAGCTGCGCGAGTGGCTCTCGGGCCAGCTCGACGCCGAGCAGGTCCTCGTCAAGGACCCGCGCGCCTTCTGGATCCTCCCGGTGTGGACGCGGGTCGCCGGGGAGCTCGGTGCAGACGTCAGCACCCTGACGATGCTGCGGCACCCGACCGAGGTGGTGCGGTCGCGTGACTCGGCATACCTCACCGAGCAGACGCCGACCTTCCGCCGCCAGCGCGAGACCGCCAACGTCGCCGCCTGGGTCAACGCGGCCTTCGAGACCGAGCGATCGACGAGGTCGCTGGGCCGCGCCTTCGTCCGGTATGCCGACCTGCTGGCCGACTGGCGCACGGCGCTCCACCGGGCGGGGGAGCAGGCGGGGTTGACCTACAACGCCGACCTGACCGTGAACGAGCCGCACCCGGTCGACGACTTCATCGACGCCAAGCTCAACCGCTCGGCGATCACCTGGGACGACATCGCCGTCCCGGCACAGCTGCGCGACCTGGCCGAGCAGACCTGGCAGGCGATGAACACCCTCGTCGACTCCCCGCAGTCGAGGGATGCCATCGCGTCGCTGGCGCGGCTGCGCGAGGACTACGTCGAGCTCTTCGACTTCTCCGAGGCGATCGCGATGGATGCCACCACCGCCCGGGTGAGCGAGGGCAAGCGCGAGGTCCGTCGCAAGCTGCGCGCCGAGATCGACGAGCTGCAGCGCGAGGTCGAGGACCTCAGGTCTCGGCGCTCAAGCTTCTTCCGACGCTGACCGCTCCCACGGCGCCACGAGCGGGAAGTAGCCGGCCAGGAAGTCGGCCAGGGCCGCGTCCACTCGCTCGGTGTCGATGGCGAAGTCGTGGTGGTCGCCGACGCAGAAGAAGTCGTGGTCGCGCGCGCGCAGCTGCTTGAGGTGGCGCTCGACCCGCGCATTGCTGAGGTCGACGAACGCGTGCCTGGCGTCGGCGGCGAACGCGGAACCCGTGATCAGACCGTAGTGCTGCGCGAGGTTGGACAGCATCGAGACATCGGTCGGGCTGCGGAAGGGCGCGCGAGCCGTGCGGGCCACGGCGTCGGGGAAGCGCTCCTCGATCTCGGCCAGGACCGAGACGCGGTGGGGATGGGGGGAGTGCGCCATCACGTGGGTGATGTCCACCCCGAACGCGTCGCGGAGCAGCGCACGGTTGTTCGCAGCCGCTTGCAGGAAGGGCTTGTGGGCCGAGCCCGGCAGCCCGATCGGGGCCTCCCCGACGAAGGCCGCAGCAGCGCCGCCCGGGGAGAAGAACAGCTCCGGTCGGGTCGGGCGGCCGAGGAAGACGTCGTCGTTGACATAGACGAAGTGCTCGGCCAGCCCGGGGATCTTGTGCAGTGCGGTCTCGATGGCCTGGGAGTTGAAGGTCGGCAGGGCATCGGTCGGGAGGATGTCGCGGTGGTCCACCAGCGAGACCCGGGGGTGGTCGGCGAGCCACGCCGGGCGCTGGCCCGCGGTGACGAGGTGGATGTGCCGGACCCAGGGCGCGAACAGGTGCACGCTGCGCATGGAGTGGCGCAGCTCGTCGCGGCTGCGGAACCGCGCCTGACCGGCGGCCTCCTTCGGCGCATCCGACCCCGCCCGGGTGGCCCGGGCTGCGTTCCAGTCCGGGTCGTCGCCGTCGACCCAGGTGTAGACGACGTCGATCGGGAAGGTCACGTCGCTCGGCGTCGGAGCCGCCATCAGCTCCAGGGTCGGTACGGCGACGCCAGCGACATCGACGGACGCGACCGGGGTCCCGGGCGGCACCTGCCTGGTCCACCGGTTGGGGCGCGGCGCGACGAGCGTGCCGTCGGGCAGCTGGTCCCAGAACTCGATCTCGACGCCGGCGTCCTCGCCCAGCCAGGACCGCTGACCCCTGCTGCGCGGCCAGGGCTCGAGCACGACCCGGATGGGTGCCGCGTTGCGCAGTGCCGCGACGAGGTCGCGGGCCGGCATGCGCCGTTCGGGCCAGCCGCGGTCGCCGGGGTCGAGCAGCGAGAAGTGGTCGGGCACCTCCGCGAGCCGCGCCAGGACCGCCGCGCGGTGGGGGGCTGGGACGACCACGACCGGCGCCGGGTTGTCGTGGGTCGGCATCACGAACCATCCGGGGCCGCCCGCGTCAGCCGCAGCGACGGCCAGCCTCAACGCCTCGGCGCGGGCCTCGGTCGGGGTGGCGGACGGTATGGCGACGGGCATCCCCTCCCTGGTGAAGGGGACATCCATGGGAGAAACGGGGGTGCGGGTCGGCGTGTCGCCCCCGGTTTCTCCCATGGATATCCGAGAGAAGATCGCCTCCCACCGCGCCGCAAGGACATCGGCGTCGTAGGCCCGCGAGGCGGCGAGCGCACCGGCGCCGAGGCGTGAGCGCAGGTCGGGGTCGCTCGCGACGGCATGCAGGGCAGCAGCCAGGCCCGCCTTGGAGCCGGCGCCGACGAGGAGGCCGCTGACGTCGTGCTCGATGAGCTCGCGCGGGCCCGACGGGCAGTCGTAGGAGACGACGGGGACGCCCGCCGACATCGCCTCCTGGGCGACCAGCGGGAAACCCTCCGTCTTCGACGACAGCGCGCAGATCGAGGCGGCTGCCCACTCGGGCGCCATGTCGGGCACGGCGCCCGGGAGCTCGATCCGGTCGGCGAGACCGACCTTGGCGGCGTGCGCCAGCAGCTCCTCGCGCAACGGGCCGTCGCCCAGGATCCGCAGCCGCCAGCCGGGGAGGTCGTCGGCGATCTGCTCGAAGGCCCGGACGAGGTGGATGAACTGCTTCTCCTGCACAATCCGCCCAGCCGCGACGATCGTCATCGACTCGAGGGTCGAACACGGCTGCGCGGAGACCGGCAGCGGGTTGGGCATCACCAGCAGCTCGGGCGCCGTGGCTCCGAGCTCGGCTCCCAGCCAGGCGGCGGTCGACTCGGTGAGGAGTGCGACGGCCGACACCCGCGGCGCGAAGGCCAGCAGTGGCTCCATGCCGCCGACACGGTCAGCGGAGCTGCGGTGCTCCTGGTGGAGGATCCTGGTGGCCAGCGGCAGCAGCTGCACGGCGACCGCCATCAGGGCCGGCGTCACGGTGACGACGAGGTCGACGTCGAGGTCGCCCAGCGCGACCATCGCGTCGTCGGTCAGCTCGGAGAACTGTCCGTCCCAGCGCTTCGGCACGAGCCGTGACAACCGGCCGGCGCGCGGGTCGTCCTGCCGGACGTCGGCGAGGTAGTCCACCGCCACCCCGGCGTCGATCGCGTAGTGGGGAGCGTCGGCGCTGCGCGTGACCGAGACGAGGCGTACGTCGACGACTCCCCGACGGGCGAGCGCGTTGGCCTGCGTGATCGCCGAGCGCGACGTGCCCCCCATCCCGTCCAGGTTGAAGACGAGGAACGCGACGCTCGGGCGACTCGAGCGGCGCGGGCGACCCGCGAACCTCACGCGCTCAGAGGCCCGTCACGCCCTCGCCGCTGCCGGCCTGCTCGTCGAAGCTCTCGTGCTCGAGCAGGTGGAGGACGGGCACGCCGATCTTGCGTCGCGCGCGGGAGGTCCAGTCGAGGTGGAAGAACTCGGCGACGACGTGGGGGCGGGTGAGCACGATGACCTCCCGCGCATCGACCTCGTTGACCTTGTCGACGAGGGCGTCGACCGGCGGCTCCGAGGTCACCGCTCCGGTCGCCTGGGCCCCGGCGGTCCGGAGCGCAGTGATCGTCGCCTCCAGGTCGCGGTCGGAGCGCTCACGGCACTCCTCGCGGACGGCCTCGAGGTCGACCTCGCTCATCACCATGGCGGGCGCGGCCATCACGTCGCCGGCCCCGAGGCTGCCCAGGGACGCCTCGATGCGGGCGGAGGCGTCCTCCATCGGGAGCAGCACGTGATAGACGACCCGGTCGGGGATCTCGTTGTGCAGCGATCGAACCTGGGCGGCGTCCTTGGCCGACATGGCCTGCTCGACGAGCAGCACGACGTCGTAGGTGCCGACCCCGTCGTTGATGTCATCGGTCATGTTGCATCGCCTCCACGCGGTTGGTCGGCCCCACTCAGGATCTTAGCGAGGTCATAGGACACAGGCTCCTCCAACTGGTCGTAGCCGCAGGACTCGGGGTCGCGGTCGGGACGCCAGCGCTTGAAGTGTGCGGTATGGCGAAAGCGCCGCCCCTCCATGTGGTCGTACTTCACCTCCAGCACCCGCTCCGGGCGCAGCGGGGTGAACGACAGGTCCTTGCCCGCACTCCAGCGGCTCTGCGTGCCGGGGACCCGGTCGGGGTTGGCGGTGAGGAACTCGTTCCACCGGCCCCACGGGTGATCCTCGATCGAGCACACGAGGGGTTGGAGCTCCTCGATGAGCTCGGCCCGCCGGGCCGCGGTGAAGCTGGCGCTCACCCCGATGTGCTGGAGCTCGCCATCGGCATACAACCCGAGGAGGAGGCTGCCGAGAAGGGGCTTCTCGGGCGTGGAGGTCTTGTGCTCGCGATAGCCGGCGACCACGACGTCCGCGGTGCGTTCGTGCTTGACCTTGAGCATCGTGCGGGCGTTCTGCTCATAGCGCGCCCCCAGCGGCTTGGCGATGACGCCGTCGAGGCCGGCCCCCTCGAAGTCGGAGAACCACCGCTCGGCCTCGTCCGGGTCGAGGGTCGTGCGGGTGAGGAAGCACGGACCGCTGAGGCCGCCCAGCGCCTCGGTCATGGCGGCGCGTCGCTCGCTGAACGGGCGATCGACATAGGACTCGTCACCGAGGGCGAGCAGGTCGAAGGCGACGAACGCGGCCGGGGTCTTCTCCGCCAGCATGTCGACACGGCTCTTGGCCGGGTGGATCCGCTCCTGGAGGACCTCGAACTCGAGCCGGTCGCCGACGGCGACGAACAGCTCGCCGTCGAGCACGATCCGCGCCGGCAGCTGCTCCCTGATCGCGGCCACGACCTCGGGGAAGTAGCGCGTCAGCGGCTTGGTGTTGCGGCTGGTCAGCTCGACCTCGTCGCCGTCCTTGAAGACCAGGCAGCGGAAGCCGTCCCACTTGGGCTCGAAGGAGTGGTCGCCGCTCGCAGGCACGCCCTTGACGGACTTCGCGAGCATCGGCTGGACGGGCGGCATCACGGGCAGGTCCACGTCGCTGACACTAGTGCCGCGGCGACGCTCTAGTCTTGGTCCGCGCGTCCCTCCCGAGGGGCGTCGATCCCCGGTTGGTCTGCCGGCAGGGCCCGCCTGACTTTGAATCAGGATTAGCGACGATGGTTCGACTCCATCCCGGGGAGCAAGGTGTGCCGACGCGTCAGGCCTTCTGCACGCGCTCGGCGCGCACGATGATGTTGGACTCCCACGCCTCACCGTTCCAGTCGGTGCAGGTCACCAGCACCAGGTCGCCCCGGCCGCCGTCCTGGCCGAAGAGCTCGACAGCGTTCTCGGCGACCTCGTCGCGGGTGTAGGTGAACACCTCGGTGGTGCGGAACCGGATCGGCTTGCCGCCCGCGCGCAGCACCACCTCGTCACCGGACTCCAGCGTCCCGATCTCGTCGAGGGCGCCGTCGCCGACGCGCACGGTGTGGCCCGTCACCAGGATCTGACCCCTGCGGGCGCCGGCCTTGGCGCTGCGTTGCCACCAGCCCACGCTGTCGACGTCTGCGGGCGGTGTGAGCACGCCGGCGGTGTTCATCTCGATCGGGAGCACCGGCGCCTCGACCCCGAGGGTCGGCAGCTCGAGCCGCCTGGGCGGGGAGGCGGGGCCGGGCCTGTCCTCGGACGAGGCGACGGCGGACCGGTCTGCCGTCTCCTCCCCGTCGTCGGGGAAGGCGAGTCGCAGGCCGCCGAGGAGCCCGGCGAACAGCAGGAGAGCAACCCCCAGCGAGATCGCAAAGCTGGGCGTGGTTGCGAGTGCTGCCTCGTCGGTTCGGGTCTTCTGCTCGTCAGCCATGGTGTCTCCGGGCTCAGCCCCGGGTGATCACCCTGCGGTAGCCGACCAGGCCCGCAGCGCCGGCCAGGAGCAGCGCGACCGTGACGGGGTCGAAGCCGGAGTCGCCCGCGCCGGAGTCGATCACGGTGGGCACGTCGGGCAGCTTCTTGCCCGGGGCCTTGGGCGCAACAGCGCTCTCCTCGGCGACGAAGCGGCCGTTCGGACCACAGCCGACGTTGGCCACCTGGGCCGACACGAGCGACGCGCCGAGCTCGGCGGCCGCGGCCGGCAGGACCTGTGCGTCGATCGCGGTGACCTTGATGTGGCCAGCGGCAGGGAAGACCTGCTTGTTGAGGGTGATGTCGAGGACGTTCTCCTCGAGGGGCGCCAGCTGGGCCGAGATGTCGTTGACGATGGTGTCGACGATGTTGTTCTTGACCCCTTGGGTGACGGCGGTCAGCCCGGCGAGCTGGGCGTCGAGGGTCGTGGTGAGGTCGGTCTCGAGGCCGGTGATCACGGCGTTCACGACTGCGTCGAGGTCGGTGACGACCTTGGTGTTGGGTGCGGGCTCGACAGGCAGGTTGATCACCTGCACCGTGCGACCGCCCAAGGTGATGCCCAGCTTGGCGTCGGCGATGAAGGTAGTGCCCGACGCCGTGCCCGGGCTCGCGACACAGCGGGACTCCACGGCACCGATGGTGCCGCCGATGTCGAGGTCGGAGAGCGGACCGAGGTTCTCCTGCAGTGCAGCCGACAGCGCAGCGGTCAGCGGCTCGAGGACCTGCGCCTCGACCGGGTCGAGCAGCGCGGCCTGCAACGGGCCGAGCGCCGAGGCGGGGTTGACCGCGGCAAACCCGGTGAGGTCGAGGTTGGCGAAGTTGACGCCGATGTTGTCGCCGCCCTCGATGCAGCGCGTGGAGCCGACCTCGGCCACGACCGCACCGTCACCGGCCACCCCGGCGCACGCCGCGGACTGGCCGTCGCGCTTGTCGTCGACGTTGGCCGTCGCGTCCTGGGCGAGCGTGCCCACCTCGAGGACGTCCTGGCCCTGCAGCAGGGAGATCGGGGGCTGGGACTCGCCGGCTCTGGTCAACGCCTGACCGTCGTGGCTGGCCGTGACCGTGCCGGTGCCGGCAGCCCGACCCGCGACCGAGAAGGTCAGGGCGTTGGCATCGGCCTGGGCCACCGTGGCAGCGAAGGCGGGCGCCATGGTGGCGCTGAGCAGGGTCGTGGCGCCCAACAGGGCCGCCCCTCGAATTGCGGTTCGGCTCACGACTGCGTCCTGTCTCGTGGCCGGGCCACGACTCCTCGGGGGATCCTCGTCGTGATGTGTAACTGTGAGTTACAACTTTCGTTACGCCCAGTCGGCTGCCGGTCCAGTCCACCTGTGCCGGGGGCCTACTCCGAGAGCTGGTCGTCGGTGGCGGGTCGCAGTCGGCGTACGGCGTCGAGGTGGTGTGCGATCAGCCCCTGGGCGGCCAGCGCGGCGATCTCGTCGAGGGTCATCGGCGCCGCGAGGGTGACTTCGTAGTCCTCCCGGTCCATGTGTGCGACCTCGCCGACGGCCGGCGAGTCGGCGAGGGTCGCTGTGAGCGCGTCCTCGTCCTCGGGCACGTCGAGGTCCAGCACGGGCTTCAGCTCGTCACCGATCCCGACGGACCAGTGGGCGCTCTGCGTCTGCGAGGGGCCGACGTCGTGTGTCGAGACCCAGACGAAGTTCGCGACCTCGTCCGCGGTGAGCGAGAGGTTCTCCTCGTCGTCGAGGTAGGAGACCTGTTGCCACACCACCGGAGCGGTGCTCCAGGCCTGTCGGACCGCGGGACGGTCGAGCAGCTCGCGCAGCGTGACGTCCACCCCCGGCGGCACGAGCGCGCCCTTCGGCACCGCCGGCGCCCGCGGCTGGAGCGACCGGTTCTGCTGCGCTCGCCACGACGCGATGTTGGCGACGAGCAGTGCCGTCATCACCCCGACCCACGGCCAGTCGCGCTGGGCCACCTGGATCACGAGGAAGATGGCCAGCAGGGCGATGACGAAGCCCCGGAAGGTCTTGCTGCGCGTCCACTCCATGCGGGGAGTGTGCCAGCGCGCCCCTGGGTCACAGGCCCTGTGCCACCTCGTTGAGCAGCAGGGCGAGCACCACGGCTCCGAGCAGGGTCGCCACCATCACCGCGCGCGAGCGGTCGTGATCGCGGATCAGGGCCACGCCCCCGGTCACGGCGCCCGCGGCTCCGCTCGCCAGGATCGCGACCCCCAGGGTGGTCACGACCCAGTCGTCGTCGAAGCTGGAGGCCGACTCGAGGACACCGGTCGCGAAGCCGATGACCGAGAGGACCACACCGAGCACGGCGGCCGCTGCGAACGCCACGGACCAGCGACCGAGCGGGGAGGTCGGGGTCCACCCGGCGTCGTGATGAGAGCCTGTATCGACATACCTCATGACTCGAGCGTCCATCACCCCCGACCGCGGGGCCAGAGGCGAAGGTCCTGACGCAACCCGTGTTGCTGCGTCCGGGATCTGGAGGACCTTCGGCCGTGTTGCTCGAGCCGCTGGCGCAGGAGACTGGTGTTGTCAGGAGGAGGTCCGGATCATGACCACGCAGGTGAGGGGCCACAGGACGACCACCGGATCGGCTCGCGCCGGGAGCGTCACCCTGGCGCTGGGCGTGCTCTTCGCAGCCGCGGTCGCCTTCACCTATGTCCTGAGCCTCAGCGACGTCGTCGACCCGCCCACCTGGCTCCGGGCCATCGGGCTGGTGTGGCTCCCCGTCGGGCTCTTCGGGGTGCCGGTCGGCTATGCGGTCGCCCGGGAAGGCGAAGGGCGCGACCGGGGCCGTGTGGGCGTCCTCGTCGCGGTCGTCGGCCTCCTTGCCTTCGTGGGACTGGTCGTCGCCATCGGCTGAGCCGGCCCCAGCACCCAAGGATTGGAGGAGGTTGTCATGACTGCCACCCAGCACTCGGCGCAGCTGGACGGGGGGCGATTCACCCGATGTGCGTGGTGGTCCCTCCTCGGGTTCGTGCCGAGCTTCGCCCTGGCGTTCCTGGTGGGCGAGGGCCTCGTCTCCGCTCTCGGCTATCCCACCGGCGGCTCCGAGCAGGCTCCGCTGTGGGTCGCACTGGTCGCGACCCTTCCCGCACTCGTGGTGTTCGTCATCCCGGCCCTGCTGGCCGTCTACTTCGCCCGGCGTGCGATGAGGCTCGGTGACGTCCGGGCACGAACGCCGATGATCGTGGGGCTCACCCTCGCCGCCGTCTTCATCGCGATGAACGTCGTCTCCGGTCTGTTCGTCTTCCTCTTCTCCTGACGTCTGAGCGGGTGACCCGGACCAGCTCGCGACCTGTGTCCTGCGCCCCGCCAACGGCAGCGGCCACCCCCTTTCTTCGGTAGATCTGCCGCATTCGGACCGCGCCCCCAGGGCCCGGGCTCACGGTGGGGGACCTAGTCAGCGCCGCGGTTGTCGCTGGTCTCTTCTGGGTCCGGCGCACCCACCGGGGGGAAGATCAATCGAAGGAGACAGCGTCATGCAGGGAACCGATCCGACGGTCGTGCCGGTCATCCTCTCGGGCGGCTCAGGAACACGTCTGTGGCCGGTGTCGAGAAAGCTCAGCCCGAAGCAGTTCGCACCCATGTTGTCGGGTCGGAGCCTCTTCCAGGACACGGTGCTCCGCGCGGCAGCCGCCACCGAGGCGGCACCGGTGGTGGTGTGCAGCGGGGCCCATCGCTTCGTGGTGGAGGAGCAGCTGGACGCCATCGGGATCTCGCCTGCGCTCATCGTCCTGGAGCCCGTCGCCCGGAACACGGCGGCGGCCATCGCCGCGGCCGCCGAGCTGCTGCTCGAGACCGACCCCGACGCCGCGCTCCTGGTCCTCCCGTCCGACCACTTCGTCCCGGACGAGGAGGCCTTTGCATCCGACGTGCGGGCTGCCCTGCCCGCGGCGGCCGTCGGTCATCTCGTCACCTTCGGCATCACGCCTGCGTGTGCCCACACCGGGTACGGATACATCCGACAAGGTGCGCCGATCTCTGGCATCCCGCGGGTCTTCGAGGCTGAGAGGTTCGTCGAGAAGCCGGCACGTGGAGTCGCCGAGGGCTACGTCGAAGAGGGCAAGTGGCACTGGAACAGCGGGATGTTCCTCCTGCCAGCCGCTCTGGTTGTCCGCGAGCTCTCGCTCCACGAGCCGGACGTCGCGGCACACGTCCGGAGTGCGGTGGCGCGTGCCGCTCGTTCCGCTGGGGTCGTCGAGCTCGACGAGGAGTCCTTCGCTGCCGCGCCCAGCGTCTCGATCGACTACGCGGTGATGGAGCGGACCTCGAAGGCCGCAGTCCTGCCCACCCCCTTGAAGTGGAACGACGTCGGGGCCTGGTCCTCCATGTGGGACGTGTCGCAGCACGACGCCGAGGGCAACGCCGGACGGGGCAACGTGATCATGGTCGACACAGCCGACAGCTATGTCCACTCCGACGGTCCCCTCGTGGCGACGCTCGGTGTCCACGGCCTGGCGGTCGTGGCCACCAAGGACGCCGTGCTCGTGACCGAGCGCGGGCGCAGCGAGGAGGTTCGCGCGATCGTCGAGGTGCTGCACGACGGTGGCCGACCCGAGGCGGACTCCGCGCCCGAGTGCCGACGCCCATGGGGGACCTACGAGTCGATCGACCTCGGTCAACGGCACCAGGTCAAGCACATCGTCGTCCGGCCCGGACACAAGCTGTCCCTGCAGCGGCACCAGCATCGCGCTGAGCACTGGGTCGTGGTGCAGGGGACGGCGCGCGTGGTGCGCGGCGACGAGGTCCACACCCTGACAGAGAACATGTCACTGACCATCCCGCAGGGCGAGGTGCACCGCATCGAGAACCCGGGGCCCGAGCCGCTCCACGTGATCGAGGTCCAGGTGGGGAGCTACCTCGGCGAGGACGACATCGAGAGGCTCGACGACTGCTACGGACGCGCCTAGGAATCCCACCTGGCAGTCGTGCTCATGGGCGTCGATCGACGCCTGCCCGGGAGCGACCTCCGGGGCCCGATGACTTCCGTCGAGCACTGCGTGCTGGCCGGGCGGTGCCATGCGTAGCACCGTCGACGGCTTATTGGCTCCTCACGCTGGACGGCGTGCTCCGGCCGGCGTGGGCGGACCGGCCCAGCCGGGGCCCGATCCGACGCTGGTCAGTCGTGCGAGAGCCACCTCACCCTCGGTCGATCAGCCGACGGCACCGAGGTGTAGGAGCTGGCATAGGTCTGGCTGAGCGAGCTGGAGCTGACCAACGCGAAGCTGTAGGTCCCCGGACCGTTGATCGCCTCTCGCAGGTCGATCGTGCCCGGTGGGGTCGGGACCACTCCGGCCCCGGTCACCTTGCCCGATGACGCCAGCACCGTGGGGGACCAGGCCGGCTTGTTGTTCCACGTCAGCGTGGCCCGGTCCCATCCGTTGTCCGCGACCGCGTGCACGTCGAACCCGGGGTTCGATCCATCGGTCGTCGTCAGCTGGAGATAGAGGTGCTCGAGCTCCGGCAGAACGCGCGCCGGCACGTGCACCTTGAGGTAGCCCACCTTCTGGGTGGTTCCACCCGACACCCGGAGGATCGTGGCGAACTTGTAGTTGGTGGCGGCTGAGCTCCCGCTCTGCGCATAGCCCGAGTCGGCGACGGTCAGCCAGCCGCTGTCGTCGGTGCGGATGGCGGGCGTCGTGAACTGGGTCAACACCCGAGGCGACTGGTTCATCGAGGCGTCCTCCGCGGACACCGCGTACTGGTAGGAGGTGGCCGGCGCCGCACTCCCGTCCGTGTAGGACGTGCCCGTCACGTGACCGATCAGGCTGCCGTCACGGTGGATGGCGTAGCGCACCACTGCGACGTTGTCGGTGGCCGGGGGCCAGGTCAACGCCACCGACCGATAGGACGACGCCGTCGCCGTCAGTGACGAGGGTGCCTGCGGTGGGACGTCGTCCGGTGTCGTGAAGGTGACCGGCGCGCTCATGGCGGAGTGGTTGCCGGAGGTGTCCACCGCGTCGACCGTCCACGTCTGGGTCGACGGTGACGACAGCCCCGTGACCTCGAACGAGGTCGACGTGGACGTAAACGCGGGTTCGCCGTCACGGAACACCGTGTAGCTCGCCACCTCGACGTCGTCGGTGGCGGGGTCCCACACGAGTCGGACCGAGGAGCCGGACAGTGCCGTGACGTCGAGGTTCTCGGGCCTGGCGGGAGGTGTCGTGTCGTCCGACGACTGCGGCGTGGTGATCGGTGGTGCCGTCGCGCTGCCCGCGACGCTGGCGTTGCCAGCCGCGTCGAACGCGGAGAGCGAGTAGACGTACGTCGTGCCCGGTTCGAGGCCCGAGTCGACGTAGTGCCGCTCGTCGGGCCCGACCTCCGCGATCGCCACCCCGTCGCGATGGACGACGAAGCCTGCGATCGCCACGTTGTCGTCGCCACCCTCCCAGGTGACCAGGGCTGTCCTCGCCGAGGTCGCCAGCGCCATCGGTCCCTCGACCGCCTCGGGTGCCCGGATGTCGACGGTGGTGGCCTGCACCTGCTCGCTGAGCGGTGACTCGTTGCCGACGTGGTCCACCGCAGAGACGCGGTAGTGCCACGTCTGCCCCGCGCCGACCACGACGTCTCGATACGTCGTCTCGCTGGCCGGCACCTCGTCGTACGCCTCTCCGTCGCGGTAGACGACGTAGTGGTCGAGCAGCACGTCGTCGGTCGCCGGCTGCCATGCGAGGTCGATCTCGTTCTCCCCGTCGGGAGTGGCGGACAGGCCGCCGGGTGTCGTCGGGGGGGTGGTGTCCGGGGGCCGGGTCACCGTGACCGTCAGCCGGGGTGCGGGCTTTCCGGTCGCCTCCTTGCTGTAGAAGCTCATCGTCGTGGTCCCGGACGTCTGCACGAGTGCGAGCGAGTTCGTCTGGCCGGTGCTGATCAGGTCGGTGACGTCGATCTGCACGGGGACGTCCGCCTTCAGGGCTGTCTGGGTGGTGCCACCGGTCGAACCGAGGGCAGGACCTGGCCAGCCGAGCCCCGCCTCGGTCCACGAGGTGTCTGCCACGGCACGTGCGGTGGCCTTGGCGCTCGTGTTCGCCGCGGGGGTCATGGTGAGCGTCGCGGACTCGATGGTTCCGCTGAACTGGCGGAGGTCGAACTTCATGTACGCCACGTTGGTGGCGCTGCTGCTCTGCACCACTCTGAGCCGGTCGGTGGCACCCTTCGGGCTCGGACTCGTGGATGCGACGTAGGTGTCGGCCAGGAGCGGGGCAACGGTCGGGCTCGAGGTCTGCTCAGGAGTGGTGACCGCCACCTCGTCCGAGAGGGTCTTGTTGCCCCAGGCATCCCGGGCTCGAAGCCGGTAGGTGTAGGTGCGGCCGGGTTGCACGGTGGTGTCCAGGAAGCTGGTCGCGGTCGCAGGGAGGCCGGCCTCGATGACGGTGCCGTCGCGGACCACGTCGTAGCGGGCCACCCCTCGGTCGTCCTGGGCGGTCGGCCATTCGAGGCTGACGCGGGGGAGGTTGCCCTGGAGCGACGTGTTCGCGCTCAGCTGGCCGACCGTCGGGGGCGTGGTGTCCTCGGCCAGGGACTGGCAGGGGATCGAGCCCGAGTCCAGCAGGCGGCCACCGCTCGTCCCGTTGGGAGCAGCGACGCTGAAGTCGAGCCGGTCGGGGTGCAGCACCATCTTCATGGCACCGAAGCCGGTCGCCCACTCGACCGGGTCCGGCCCGGGCTGGCTGCCGAGGACCACCTCCTGTGTCGAGTGGCCGCCGGCACCGACGATGAACTGGGTGACTCCTCGCGGGTCCGGCTGGGCCGAGCCGTCGAGGGGGGCGAACCGCTGGTAGTCGTGGTCGTGGGCGGTCAGTGCCGCAGTGACCCGGTTGTTCGCGAGCAGGCTCCACACGGAGCGCATCCGGTCGGCTGCCGACTCCTCGCCCTGGTTGAACACCGGGTGGTGGAAGTAGGCGACCGTGCACTTGCCGGCGTTGGCGGCGAGGTCGTCGGCCAGCCAGTCGTACTGGGTCCGGACACCTGGCACCGTGCTGGGCTCGTTCTGCAGGACGCCGGGCACGGACGTGGCGAACTTGCTCGTGGAGTCGAGCGCGACGAAGTGCCACCCGCCACTGTCGTAGGAGTAGTAGTGGGGCGGGCTCTTCCAATACCCGAAGTAGCCTTGAGCATCGTCGTCGGCGGAGTATTCGTGGTTGCCGATGACGGGGTTGGTCACTGACTTGAGCGCCCCGTAGCCGTACTGGTCGTACCAGTTGTCGAACTCCTCGGGCGTGCCCTTGTCGTAGACGTCGCCGAGGTAGAGGAAGAGACCGGGATCCCAACGCTCGATGAGGCCGGCGACGTTCGCCTCGGCGGGCTCGCCCCGGCACCGTCCCCGACGGCCCCGACGACCAGCCCCGGGTCGGGCGGCGCCTGGTGGGGGGCGAAGCCGGTGGGCAGGGCGGCATCCTGGTCGTTGCCGTTGACCAGCGCGACCTCGGTGGCGGGCGCCTGGGTCGACCAGCCGTCGTTGACCTCGGCGTAGGCATGCAGCGTCGTCGCGGGGTCATCGGCGTAGCGCGTGGTGTCGAACATGAACGTGTAGCGCTTGCCCCCGGCACCGTCGGGGTCCCCGGACCAGTCGGTGATCAGGTATCCGTCGTCCCGGCGGGTGCAGGGCCAGGTGTCCCGACAGAACACGACCGCCTGGACTCGTGTTCCCGACGGCATGCCCGTCGTGGTGACCACGGCACTGACGGCCACCTGGCCCGTCAGCGAGCTGCCCGGGTCAGGCTGCTCGAGGCAGATGGACACCTCGTAGCCGGACGGCGAGGTGGTCGCGTTGCACACCGGGCTGGCCCCTGCCCGAGGCAGTGGGGCCAGCACGATCCCGAGAAGTATCAGAGCAGCCCCGATCGCAGCGGTTCGCGCGGTCCGACGGGGCGTACGGCGCGGTCCGCGATCCGCGCTCCGAAGACTTCTCGTGGGCATGACGTATTCCTATTCGTAGACGGTGGAGGTGCCGAGGTCGCGGATCGGCCCGAGGAGGTTGCCCGTGAAGTCGTTGTCACGGACGACCGTCCCGATCACTGAGGAGGACACGAGGTTCAAGCCGTACCTCTGCGTCTTCGTCGCCTGCGTGTCGGTCGCGGTGTTGCCGCTGACCACGTTGCGCTGCGACGTGATGCCGTCACTCGTGGAGATCCTGATGCCGTCGCGTCCCGAGACGTCGTCGGAGCTGTTGGTGACGGTGTTCGCGATGACCTGGTTGTCGTCACCGCTGTTGACGTTGATGCCGTCCTGCCCGGCCTGGTCGATCACGTTGTTGCGGATGATGTTGCGGCTGGCCTTCTTGTTGGCCTGATCGGCACCGGTCGAGGCCTTGCCCGCCTGGATCCCGTAGGTTCCCGTGTTCGAGATGTGGGAGTTCTCGATCAGGTTGTCCGTCGCCGCCAACAGGTGGATGCCGATCGAGTCGACTCCGGTGATGACGACTCCCCGTACGACGTTGTTCGCCGAGTTCCAGCTGTCGTTCTTGCCATCGAAGACGATGCCCTTGGCGCGCGAGTCAACGACCTTCACGTTCTCGACGAGGCAGTTGTTGCCGTTGTCGAAGTCGAGCGCATCGCTGGTCGAGCGTCCGGGTCCGCCGGCGCTGACCGTCAGGTCGCGAACCGTGATGTCGAAGGCTCCCGAGAAGTTGAACGGTTCTGTGTCGGCCGCCGCGCTCGTGTAGTTGCGGATGATGGTCTCGTCCATCCCGGCTCCCGCGAACGTGACGTTGTGCACGCCTTGGAACTTGAAGTACTCGGACCCGAAGTCGTAGACGCCGGGCGCGAAGTTCAACGTCCCACCACCGCTGTCCTCGAGCTCCGCCACGGCGTGCTCGCCCGCGAACTTCAACGAGCCGGTGTAGGTGCTGCCGGTCTGTGGCGAGACGGCTTGGTAGACGTCCCCGATGCGCTGCAGGTCGAACGAGGTGGAGGTCGGGGGCGGGGAGGTGTCCAGGATGAGCTGGGGGGCGTCCGCGCCGCTCTCCCTGCTCGCGAACTTGACCGAGGTGTTGTTGGTCGTGGTCAGCGCGAACGAGTAGGTGCCGGCGCCGGTGACGAGCGACGACACGTCGACGGTGTACCAGACTCCCGCAGTGGTCGGCCCTGTCTCGCCCAGTGCGGCGCCGACCGGGGGCCGGTTCTGGTAGCTGAGGCCACTCTCGGACCATCCGTTCTCCGCCACCGAGTGCACGGTGACTCCTGTCCGCTGCTGGCTGAGGGCACGCAGCCGAAGTGCGGCGTAGCCGATGGGGCTGCTGCCGGCCACCGTGAACTTCACGTAGCTGACCAAGGTCGGGCTCCCGTCCGACTTCACGTAGGACCGGGCGCCGTAGTTCCGGGTCGGGCTGCCGGAGTCGACGTAGCTGTCGGCGACTGGGCCCAGCGACGTCGCCGCACCGGCGGGCGGGACGAGCGCGGTGGCGGGCAGCACAGCGATGGCAGCGGCAGCCATCACAGTGGTGATCCTCTTCAAGGTCCTGGACATCGTGGTTCCTCTTTTCGGTCGTTGCTGAGTTGGTGGTGTCGGGCTCGTACGCGTCGTTGGGGAGGTCACGGTGGCGTCACGTCCTCCCCGGGGCCGAAGGTCACGCGCAGGACGTCGGCGACCTCGAGGGCCGCATCGCCGGGAAGCCCTTCGGTGGACACGTAGAGCAGGTCGCAGGGTTCGGGGTGCCCTGTCTGCGCCTCGACCACGAACAGGTCTGGCCGGACCCGGGTGGTCCACTTCCGCGGTGGGTTCGTCCCCTCGACGTCCACCGGTACGAAGTCGAGGTCCTCGAACTCGTCCAGCGCGTCGACACCGACCCAGGCGATCACCTTTCGCGACCGCGTGGCCCAGGTGAGCTTCTCGCCCACGACCTCCGGCGCGATCCGCACGGTCTCGGCGTCCACCGCTCGGAGACCCAGCATGCGCGGTCGCCGTGGCGTCACCGTGCACGCTTCCGCGGTGGCGGGTCTCGTGGCCGCCGCAGCACGGTGCGGGCCATCCGACGGCGCGGACTCTGATGAGCAGCCCGAAGCGGCCAGACCGTGAGCACCCAGGACGCCGACCAGCCACGCTGCCGTGGCTCGCCGGGAACGAGTGCCGCTGTCCTGGGGCCTCACCATGGGTCGGACCTCCGCCTCAGCGCCAGCCTCAGGCGGTCGTCGTCCGCTTCCCAGCCGTCGAGATCGAGGTCCTCGTCCGGTCCGTCCGCCGTCGTCTCTACCCCCTGCCGGTTGCGCAGCCGCCGTCGCACGAGCGCCGACAGCGATCCGGCGATGGTGCCGAACGCCACGACCAGCAGTGCGACCGGACGGACGGGAAACCCTGCGCCGCCGCCGGGAGCGCTGGAGTCGGCGGCGATCTCGTCCGGAACGGTCGCGGAGAGGATGGATGCGAGCGCGCGCAGGCTCTCGTTGCCGTAGCGCGTGCTCGGCTCGACGTGCGAGTTCTCGCTGAACTCGTTCCAGCTGAGGATCGCCACAGCGTCCGGCGAGGAGTTCACCGCGAGCCGCCACTCCTCGCGCAGCGTGTCGCCGTCGTGTCGTTCGATCAGCCGGTGTCCTCCCACCAGTCGAGCGTCGAATCCCGGCGAGACGGAGGGGATCCACAGCCCGCCCGAGGCATGCACGGCTGCGGACAGCTCGTCGAGCCGTTCCTGCGCCCACGTGTCGACGTATGGGTCCATGGCCGACCAGTAGTAGGCGTTGCCGTCCACGTGGGGCGCGACCGCGTCGTACTCCTCTGCGCTGCGCTGGGAGGCAAGCACCCGGGCGCGGTCGCGGACCTGCGACGTCACCCGCCCGATCTGGCGGGGAGTCGACTCCCAGGTCCCCGACCAGATGACCAGCGGACGTCCCTGCACGGAGAAGACCGGGTCGTCGCCGTACTGGTCGACGAACCATCGGAGGTCGTCGGCGACCCGCGCCGGCGGGAGCGGCCGCCGGAAGAAGTCGAGGCCCTGGTAGACGATGCCCAGCGTCAGGTCGTGCTCACGTGCAGTCTCGACCATCAGCCCCAGACGCCGATCGAGGTCCGGCGTGTGCTTCCAGCTCACCAGGAACCCGTCGAGACCGGCGGACTTCGCGTCGCGCGCGTGCGCCGCCATCACCGATTTCTCGTCGCTCGAGTAGCGCCCGAGCAGGGGCAGGTCGGTCTTGGCCCTGTCCCAAGAGGTCGGCGTGTACCAGATGTAGTAGTAGGCGAGCACGGGGAAGCCCACCTCGTCGTTCGCGTACGACGCAGGCGCAGTGGTTCCCAGTGTCCCCAGGACGAGCAGCACGGTGATGAGAAATCGAGGGAGTCGGTTCATGTCGTCGCCTTCTCCGGGCTGCGGCCGGTCTCATCGCGGACAGCCGGCCCCTCTGGGTGTTCCTCGGGCAGTGGTGCCACAGGCTGCTTCGGCCGCCCGGCTCGTCCACGTAGACGCCAGCCGACGACGAGCAGTCCGATGGCCACCGAGAAGACCGCCCCGCCAGCGATGATTAGGTCGGCGCGGCTGATGACGGTGAGCTCGGCCTCCTGCGGCCGCGAGACTGCGACGGGCTGTTCGAAGCCCATCGCGATCGAGCCGCCACTCGCCCGCAGGAGGTAGTGGCCGCGGGCGAGCGCGGCGACTTCGCCGCTCGCCTCGGAGTCGAGCCGCACGCCGCGTTTCGACCCGTCAGGTGACACGACGACGACGCGGTCGCCGACCGAGCGGCGCAGGATGACGTCGCGCACCGCAACTCGCAGTGTGAAGAGCATCAGCGGCACCGTGACCGAGCGCGTCTTCCGCGGCTCGAAGCGGACCTGCCCGCGGTTGACGGCCGTGTTCCCCTCGACGTCCGCGCTCTGCACTGACCAGAGGATGTCCTTGCTGACCAGGCCGTTGGAGAAGCGGACGACGCGGCTGGCATGCAGGGTGAGAGTGGAATCGCCGGGCTTCAGCTCCTCCAATGCACCAGTGCTCCCCTTGATGACGATCGTTCCCACGGCGTCACGAGCGACCGGTCGGTCGGCGAGGTCCACGAGCTTCAGGTCCACCTGCACGTCCTGGCTGAAGGCGGCATACAAGGTGCCGTCGCCACGCTCCCGCTCGATCAGCTCCGAGCCGTACCACGCGTCGAACGTCGCAGTCGTGCCGTTGCCCTGGTCGATCTTCTCGGTGATCGGGGCGAGAGCCTCGACTCCTTCCGGGCAGGTCACCGGCTCGATCCGGACCGTGCCGGACCGGCCTGTCCGATAGCGCCGCTCGTCGACCTGGAACGCGAATCCCTGCACGCGTGGCACCGTGGCCACGACCAGGCTGCGGGCCGGGTTCGGCACGCACTCGACCGCGGGCGCTCCCGACGCGGCGACAACCGGGGCCAGGGACGTTGCGCTGATGGTGAGGATCAGGCCTGCGCCGACCAGGAGCACGTGGAAGATCGACCTGACGCTCATCTTTGTCGAACCCCCGCTCGTGCTCGGTGGTGACGGCCCACGTGCAGGACTGCAGCCAGGCTGATGCCGGTCCCGAGGAGGAGCCCGATGCCGTAGCTCGTGTAGACGACGTCCTGGCCGTCGACCCGGACAACCTCCGGCTTCACCTCCGGGCTCACGAACTTGGGCTCGCGCGGTGGAGCACGGAAGTCGAATGCTGATGACAAACCGTTCGCCGCCGCATCGCGCTCGGCGAGGGGGCGCAGGCCCCAGTTCTCCTGGATGAACTTCAGCTGGGAGGTGAAGTCGATCTCGGTGTGGTCGATGTGGCCCTGCTTGGCGTAGGCGCTGACGAGCAGCGCCGGAGCCCGGAAACCGTAGCCGTGGTCGTCGACCTGCGGCGGGGCCACGTGGTCGTAGAAGCCGCCCCAGTCGTCATAGGTCCACATGAACGCTGAGGATGACCACGAGCTGCTTCGCATCAGTGCACTGATCAGGTTGGACACGAAGGCCTGACCGGCGGCGATGCTTCCCGGCGGGTGCTCGCTCGACCCCGACGGCACGAGGTAGCTGACCGCAGGGAGGGTCCCTTCCTCCAGGTCCTTGTAGTACTCATCCATGGACACGATGCGGCTGTTGAGCTCCGGGTCGTCGACGAAACGGGCGTAGGCGAGCAGCGGGCACCAGATGACCTGCGAACCGCGGTCACTCACTCCGCGCGAGCGGAACGTGATCCGGGGGTCGTAGTTCTCGACGTAGAACTTCCAGGAGATCCCGGCTTCCTGCAGACGGTCGAAGATCGTCGGCACCTTGAAGCCCTCGTCCGGGATCGTCTCCGTCTCCCCACCGGGGGTGCCGGTCACCCAGTACATGTGGTTGGCGACGCTCCCCGCGTTCGCGGACGTGAAGTTGCGGTCGAAGAGCACGAACTCATCGGCCACGTTCCAGTAGAAGGGCAGGTCCGTGCGGTCGTAGTAGCCCATCGGGAGGTCCGGGTTCTCCATGCGCGCGTCGGAGAACGTGGTGAGGAAGCCGTCCATCTTCCCGCCGTTGTACTGGTTCTCGAACGTCTCGAAGTTGTGACCGAGGTCCTCGGTGGCCGTCCCGGTGAGGTGCCAGGGCTCCACGCACTCCCCGGGTGTGCCGGTGGGCATGCAGGTGCCGGGCGGGATGCCGTCGGCGCCCGGATAGGTGCCGAAGTAGTTGTCGAACGTGTGGTTCTCCTGCATGAGACTGATGAAGTGCTTGATGGGCGTGGCAGTGGGAGGAGCGCTGTCTCGTGCGTCGGCGTCGGCGCCAGGCAGGCCAGGAGCAACCGTCAGCAGCACGATGGCGGTGACGACAGCGGCCGCGGAGACTGCGCGACGGAGCGGGCGGGCGCTCATGGCCGCACCTCGTAGACGATGATGACCGGTTTGGTCACCGTCTCCCCGTCGCGTCCGCGCACGGACACCGACTCCGTGTGGATGGCGCGGCCGTTGTAGCGCTCGACGTAGCGGCGCATCCTCGCGGAGTAGAAGGGCGACCTGCCCGCGGAGAACGAGTCCCACACGAGGTACTGCAGCGTGTTGCGTCGGATCGCCAGGTCTGGGTTGGGGATGGGCTGGTAGGTGGGGTTGCGGTTCAGTGGATTGGTGCTGACCGACAACCCGTAGACCCGGCGCCGCCCGTAGAACTCGATGATGTTCGCCATGGACGGTCCGAGGGCGAGCATCTGGGCCCCTTCGGGGACGTTGTCGCGGATCCAGTGCCCGGTCTCACGCCCGCCCGGAACCCCACCGCTGCCGGCGAGGAAGGTGTCGCTCTCGGACGGACGGATGCGGGCGATCGTGGGGACCAGGCAGCTGAGGAAGACGGCTGCGACCATGGCCACCGTGACAGGGGTGCGCCACCTGCCGACGTGTGCCGTGAGCCTGACGACGCCCATCGCCGCGAGCACCGCGACCGGCGTGCTGATCGGGAGGAGGTATTGGAAACCCTTCACCGCCCAGATCTCGAACACGACGATCGGGACAGCGATCCAACAGACCAGCAGCGTCTCCCGCCAGCTCCACCGCTTCCGGGAGACGACGACCGCGGCGACGGCGACAGCGACGACACCCCAGCCGATCGCGGGCGGCACGACCTCGGCATAGAACTTCCAGTCATGGTTCGGCCTGCGGAAGAGCTGCCAGGCCAGGAAGTTCTGACCGGTCTCGCCGCGGTCGGCGAACTTGAGCGACACCGGGTAGGGAGCGAACACCACCAACCAGACGCTCAGTGCCAGCACTGCCGTTCGCACCCTCGTTCCGAGGTGTTGGGCGAGGGCCAGGAAGGCATAGACGCTGCCCACCAGCAGCACACCGGTCTCCTTGGTGAGACAGGTCAGCCCGAGCGCGGCCCCGGCCGCCACCAGCCACCCACCGTGACGTGTCTTGCCATACATGGCGGTCATCAGCAGAGCCAGCGTCGAGAAGGTGACCATCGCCCCGTCCAGGAGCACCTGGCGCGTGACCACCACCTGGTAGGGCATCACGGCGATCACGAGTGCGGCGAGCAGGCCGGCGCGGGGGCCGTACATCGTGCGCCCGAGGTAGTAGGTGAGCACGATCGTCGCCATGCCGAACGCCACCGAGACCAGGCGGCCGAGGACGTCGCTGGTCCCGAACTGGTAGGCCAACGAAACCGTGGTCTGGAACAGCAAGGGGTGGGCGCGGAAGATCGGGAAGTAGGGGAACAGCTCCTCGTCCCCGGCGATGGACGCGGCCTGACCCGCATAGACGGCCTCGTCGCTGTTGAAGCCGACGGAGTTGATCCAGGCCAGTCGAACGACCAGGCCCAGGATCAGGACACCCGCTAGGAGCCCAGAACCGGAGGTCCTGGGCTCCCGCGAGACGTCCTGCGGATGGTGTGCCGGCGCGTGCTGAGCAGCCTTCCGGTCATCTAGCAAGCTCACCTGTGCCCCCATGCGTCCCTGCGCCCCACGCGCGGTCCCTCATGACGACCCTCAGCTGACGAGCGGGACAGTGTCCGCCGCCCGCTCGTGCGCCACCTGCTGGTGGCCGCCCTCGAGCAGCAGCTGGGGGATCCTGTCGGCCCAGTCGAAGCAGTCAGATCCCAGGCGCCGCACGCGGATGCCGGACGCCAGAGCCTCACGCAGGATCTGTTCCTCCCTGGCCCGCAGCTCGGCCCACCCCATTCCGTCCATCACGATGGTCGGCGCGAAGGTCGCGAAGGGCGGGAACCCGTAGGCGTCGTCGGTGTTCTCCAGCAGCTCGGAGACAGCGTCGTCGAGCTCGATCGGTTCCAGGCAGTGCGCAGATCGCTCGATGATGAACAGCTCGCGCACCCTGACCGAGTCCATGGTCAGGCACGGCACGAGCCGGCCTGCGGTGTACTTCGGGGGCGGCACGATGCGTTGGGTCACCGCGTTCATGGCCATGATCGGCAGGTTCGACTTGGCCAGCCACAAGCCGATGCCTCGGCCCTCCTTGCTGTGAAGGCGGCTCTGCAGCCGGAGCTTGCGCCACTCCTTGGCCGTCAGGTCGTCAGCCTCGATCGCACGCAAGGTGTGCTGGCTGATCGTCAGCGGCTTGGGGAAGGTCCTGGCCAGGCCGTCGGTGTCCACGATCGTCATGTCGTCAGACAGGAAGGTGGCCCGTTGCTCGCGCAGCAGCCGCAGGATGGTCCCGGTCTTGCCGGTGTCCGTGCGGGCAGAGAGCATCACGCCGACGCCGCCGATGTCGAGACAGGCCGAGTGCAGCAGGATCTTGCCCTTCGTGACGGCATAGAACCGCAGCAGCGCCTCGATGATGTTCGTGTAGGCCACGTGCGGTGACTTCGCGAGCAAGGGCCCGACCGTCACGTGCAGCGGAGAACCCATCTCCACCCGGAAGCTCGACCCGTGTCGACCGAGGTGCTCCTCGTAGACGGTCACGCCGTCGGCCGACGTCACTTGGGAGTGCGCTCTCATGGGTCCGCCGACCTCCCCGACGCGGACCTCGATGCCGTTGGGTTCGGGCCGGGCCGGGATGCGGAAGTACTCCAGCTCCGGCAGCGGGATCTGCGAGCCGACGCGGACCAGGCCGGGGATGTCGTACTGGTAGTCGAGCCACAACGGCTTGCGCAGTGTGGGCGCAGCCGCGGGAGCGGACCTGGGAGCGGACCTGGCGGCGGACCTGGTGGGGAACGTGATGGTCATGCGGGTACTCCTCGATAGATGGTGCGGTCCACGACCGCGAACCGGGCGACGAACACGAGCAGGAGCGTCGCGATGTTGGCGACGCGGTAGTCCATGGCGAGCTGGGCGATCAGGACGCCCATCAGCGGCAGCCGGATCAGCAGGCTGAGGTTGTTGAGCAGGGCGTAGGACACGAAGCTCCGCATCCAGCCGCCCTGGCGTCGGCGTTGGTAGACGAGCCGATCGCACAGCACGAAGTTCCACGCTGTCGAGAGCTGGGTCGCGAGCAGGGCCGCCATCGCGAGGCCGAGTCCTGCGTGCTCCATGAACAGCCAGAGCGCGGCGGTGTTGACCGCGATCCCGGTCCCCCCGACAGTTCCGACGCCGGCCATGCGGAACCAGCTGCTCGACACGCTGGTCTTGAGGCGCAGCAGGTGACGCGCGAACCTCATTCCTTCGCGGAGCGACGCCTTGCTCTCGCCTGCGTGGCGCTCAGCGAAGACGAAAGGCACCTCCAGCACCTTCAGGGGCGCCAGCCGGACCGCGATCTCCAGCAGGATCTTGAAGCCGATCGGGTTGA
Organism: Nocardioides piscis; assembly: GCF_011300215.1. Classification (NCBI taxonomy): domain Bacteria; kingdom Bacillati; phylum Actinomycetota; class Actinomycetes; order Propionibacteriales; family Nocardioidaceae; genus Nocardioides; species Nocardioides piscis. The sequence continues at coordinate 247,975 of NZ_CP049866.1, read as the reverse complement.
ACGTCTCGAGATCCAGTGCCGCTCGGCGGACCAGGAACAGCCCGCTCATGGGGTCGGTGATCTGCTGCAGCCGCCGGGGGAAGAACGCCTTCGCCAATCGGCCGGAGCCCAGTGAGACGAGGCTGCGCATCCACGACGACAACCCGTCGGCGTCACCGTCGCCGACGTAGCGGCTCGCAACCACGAGGTCGGCGTCACGGTCGATGGCGGCGCGCAGGAGGCGCGGCACCATCTCCGGGGGTGCTGGAGATCCGCGTCCATCACGACCACCCAGGGCGCTCGGGCGTTCCGGAAGCCGCTGACCACGGCTCCCGACAGGCCACCGGTGCGTTCCTCCCCGGAGCGGTGGACGACTGCGACGCACGTGTTCGTCTCGGCGTACGTGCGCGCGGTGTCCTCGACCACGCGGGGCGTGTCGTCCTCGCTGTCGTCGACGAAGATGACCTCCGCCGGGGTGCCGGCCAACGCGGCGTGCAGCCGCTCCAGCAACGGCACCACGTTGTCGCGCTCGTTCCTGGTCGGCACGATGACGCTGACTTGTGGGACGACCTGGACCTTCTCGGTCGACGCCGGGCTCGAAGCCGTCACGTCGTCGCCGTACGAGTCCTCTCGTCCGTGGTGCCTGAACGAGCCGAGTCGTGCTTCGCCGGTCGTCACAGTCGACATCGGTGCTCCTCTCCCCACCCCTCGTCGGCCTCCGACGAGTGCGCTCCAGCGTGTCCGGAAAGCGGGAGATGCGCGTCACCAAATCAAGTGAACTGGAGAACCGGGCCCGGGCGCGCTCCGGCGCCTGGTCCCTGGTCGTTCCTGTTCTCGGTGTCGCTGGGCGCTTCGCTCAGCGCGCCACGCGGAACAACCCGTGGGCACCCCGCTCGGCATCGACCATGACGTGCGAGACGAACGGGTAGTCGCCCGCCTCGGGGAAGGTCAGCTCCACGAACCCGCCCTGCGCCGCCTGCAGTCCCAGGCTCTGGGCGCCACCCGTGCCGCGGCGGAGCAGATAGCTCCCCTCGGACCAGGTGGTGTCGAACTGGCCGCCGACGACGTGGAACGACGTCGCACGGTTGGGTCCGGCGTCGAGGACCCACACCCGGACCCGCTCGCCGACGCGGGCGGTCAGGGGTTCGTGGTCGTACTGGTTGGCGACCCCGTTGAAGACGACGAGGTCGGGGTCCTCGGCGGCGAGCTTGGTCATGTCGACCTCTCCGCCCTGGTCGCCGAGGAAGAGCTCGGACTGCACCAACACATAGGTGCGGTCCACACGGGGCAGGTCGGGCGGCTCGATGACCACCGCTCCGAACAGACCGTTGGCGATGTGGGCCGACATCGGCATCGTGGAGCAGTGATACATCCAGATCCCTGCACGGTTCGCGCGGAACTCGTAGGTGAGCGACTTGCCCGGAGCGATGGTCCGCATCGGTCGCTCGGGTGCCAGCGCTCCGGCGTGGAAGTCGATCGAGTGACCGATCGAGCCCCGATTGACCAGGGTGATCTCGAACCGGTCGCCCACCTGACCGCGCAGCACCGGGCCGGGCGCGGTCCCGTTGAAGGTCCACAGCCGCTGGGTCACCCCAGGTGCGACCTCTCGCTCGACGTCACGGACCACGAACGTCCGGCGATGCACCCGGCCTGATGGCAACGGCGGCAGCGTCGCGTCGCGCGCCTCGAAGCCCGGTGCCGGGTCGGCCATCAGGTCGAGGTGGTCGGTGGCCGGCGTGGACGCAGTGTCGTCGAGCTCAGCGTCGTCCTCGTGATCGTCCACCTCGGGGAAGTGGCCGGCACTGCTGCCGGCCGGACCGTGCTCGTGGGACGAGTGGTCCCCGGACGTGTCAGCGGCGGGGATGGCGGTGCCGGTCACCTCGACGGCGAGCACCATGCCCATCTGCTTGTGCCCGATCACCGAGCACCAGCCCTCGAGCCCGCGCCCGACAACGCCGACGTCGATGCGCGCGGTCTCGCCGGGGGTGAGGCGGCCGCTGTCGGCCCCGGTGTCGAGCACCAGGTCGTGGACGTCGTCGTCGGTGTTGGTCAGCACGATCACGAGCCGGTTGCCGGCCGGCACCGAGATCTTGTCGGGCACGAAGCGCATGCCCTGCGCCTTCACCTCCGCGGTCGTGGTTCCGCCACTGGCCGCAACACCCGCGGCCGCCGAGGCGCCACCACTGGCGCCGATGGCGGCGGGGTCCACGGCGACGCCCACGGCCACCGTCATGACTGCGAGGGCGAGGCCGGTCGCGGCCAGGCCGGCCACCTGCCCGGCGGGCCGGCCGTGCGTCTCCGGGGTGCGGCCGCGGTCCGCGGGCGGTGTCTCGGACCTGGCGCGGTGCGACGCCCGAACCGCCAGCAGGAGCAGCGGCAGCGTTGCGCCGAGGGCGAGGAGGACGAGCACCGACGCCAGCACCCGCACGACGCTGGGCACCGGCAGGGCGCACAACAGCAGGCCGGCGTTGGCGGCGACCAGCCGCAGGGGCGCGCCCCGGTCCAGGACCGCACTGGCCGCCCGGACGGGCGTCGGGCCGCCACCGAGGGCGACCGGGACGAGGTAGGACAGGGCGCCGAGCAGCACCTGCGCGCCGAAGCCCGCGGCCAGGAACGGCGTCAGCCAGCCGAACACCTCGTCCACGCGCTGCCAGGAGGAGGCGAGCGCGATGCCCAGCCCGAGCGTGGACAGGGCGCCCACCAGCCAGGTGACACCGGCCAGCACCGACCAGGCGGGGAACGATGACGGCGGCTTGCGGCGCAGGGTGTCGGCGAACGCGGGCGCCATCACCAGCAACCCGGCGACATACATCGCGATGCCCAGGGCGGCGACGGGCCGCAGGCCGGCGCCTGCACCCCCCGCCGCGACGACGATCGAGCCGACCAGCACCGGCAGGGCGCGGGCCGATGCCCGCTCGGAGCCAGCCGCGATCCGGGTCCGGAGCATCGTCGGCCACAGGGTCACCAGGGTGCCGACGACGGTCAGGCCGACCCAGCCGAGCAGGTTGACCGCAGCGTGGGCGACTGCCAGCCGGGTGTGCAGCGGGTCGCCGAGCCCGCGTGCGAGCGCCGTGCCGAGGCCGGCCCCGACGGGCAGGAAGCACGCAGCCGCCACATAGAAGCGGACGGACGGGCCGAAGCGGGCCGGGAGCGCTGTCCGCAGCTGGCGCAGGATCGTCCAGCCGTGCCACAGCACAGCGGTGGCGACGGCGGTCGCTCCGGCCAGGGTCAGGAGCCAGACGTCGGACGGGACGCCGGCCACGACGAGGACCACGCCGCCGTTGAGGAGGAGCAGTCGCCGGTTCTGGCCCTGACGGTCCTCGTCGGCCGAGTGCAGGAGCGCGTCGGTGAAATATCTGCTCCAGACCAGGATGGCGTGGCTGACTGCGCCGAGCAGCAGCAGGTGGATCATCAGCCAGCGGGGCGCCGGCACGAACGGGTGCACCAGCGTGATCACGACCGTGGCGGCCAACCAGAACAGCACCGGCAGGTCGCGCAGTGGCCAGAAGCCACGCTTGTCGGGCCGCGTCACGACCGCTCACCCCCGACCGGCTCGGCCTCGCCGCGGACCGTCAGCCCGACAGCGAGGAGCAGGAAGGACAGCACCGCCACGATGTTGAGGACGCCGCCGGTGAGCCAGGAACCGTGGCTGCCGAGGGCGTCGCCCACCCACAACCGCAGCACCAGGGAGGCGTGCAGCAGCACGGCGGGTCCGATGAGTGCGCGGTGGTATGGCAGCGGGCGCCGCACGACCGCGGGCAGGATCACCGGCGCGTGGGCCATGATCATCGAGAACGCGAAGCCGAGGAACACGGCGTGCAGCAGCGCGTCGTAGCGCACGCCGTCGAGGGCCGGACCGTCCAGGAGCCAGATCGCGCCGGCGACACCGAGCCAGCAGTAGCCCGCGAGCATGCACGCCGCCATGTAGCGGGGGAGGCCCGTGGTGTGGATCGTGCGCCGGGCGATGTCGTGGGCTGCCAGCCACCCGGTCAGCGCGAGCAGCGCCGCGCCGAGCAGCGCCGTGCCGGGCCGTGGCCACAGCAGGGCGGCCACCACCCCGGTCGCCAGCCCGGACGCCAGCAGCACCAGCGTCCTGCCGGCTGCCGGGCCCATCGCCAACCTGGCCAGCTCGAGCCGCTCGCCGGCGATGGTCAGCACGATGAACCCGACCAGCCACGGCGCCAGGACCGGGACGGACGCGCCGCCGAGCCACAGCGTCGCCGCTCCGAGGACGAGCACCGCCCCCAGTGCCTGGCACAGGACCGCGTCGTCGCGCTGCCGACGCCACAGCGGCACGTACAACGCGACCAGGGCCGCGGCGCCGGCCGTGAAGAGGCTCTTGCCGAGGACCATCGGGGCCGGCGACAGCAGAGCGAGGGCGCCGAGCCCGAGCAGTGCCGGGGCGACGAAGCCGAGAGGGCGTCGCAGCGCGACGGCCCGTTCCAGGGCGATCAGGGTGCCGACGAAGCCGAGGACCATCAGCATCCCGTGCGCGTCCGGCAACCGGTCGGTCGTCACCGGCGCGGGCAGGCCGAGGAGGAGCAGGGCGGCGTCCAGGCCGGCGAGCAGCGCGAAGCCGGCCGGCGCGAGCAGGGCGAGGCGAGGCAGGAGCGGGGCGGGGACGCGTGGTCGCGCGGTGACTGTCGGCGTGCGGGTCGCGGTGCTCATGCGTCACGCCGCGTCAGGTGCAGGCGGCAGGCGCCGGGCTCGGCGAACGGCACCAGCTCGGTGCCCTCGGTGTCGGCGCCGTACGCCTCGAGTGCGCCCTGGGCGAGGCCGAGGTGCACACCACAGACGACGTCGGGATATTTGTTCGCCGCCTCCAGCAACGGGCACCGGGTGAGCCGGACCACCGAGCTGCGGGCGTCTGCCTGCGGGGCGAACCCGACCTCGTCGAGCAGGGAGACGACCTCTCGTCTCGCTGCGATCGCGCTCGAGCTGGGCTGGGCTCCACGCTCGCGCGCGATCTCCTGGCCCCACTCCCGGCCGGCGGCGGTGGCGTCCTCGACCGGGTTGCTGCTCGTCCGGTGGATGGTCGCGGCCAGGGCCGCGGCGAGGCCTGCATATTCCGGCGACGCAGCCGCGTCGCTGCCGATCGCCTGATAGAGCCAGGCGGGTCGTCCCCGACCGGTGGGGGCGGCCGTACGGCGGTGGGCGTAGCCGTCGCGGACGAGACCGTCGAGGTGCTCGCGCACCGTGTTGGCGTGCAGTCCGGAGCTGGCGACGAGCGCCGCGAGGGTGGTCGGCTCGTTCTGGGCCAGCAGTGCGTCGAGCAGCGAGGCGCGTGACCTGGACAGTGGCGCCCGGACCCGGCCGCTGCTCGGGCGGGGCCCGTGACCGGGGGGTGGCGAGGTGCGCGCGAGGCGATTATTTTCCACGGAGTAGAGTGTACTAAAATCATTCGTACGACGCACAGTTCCCCCCGAAGGAGACGAAAATGTCCGAACTCGTCATCGCCTCGAACGAGGCCGACGCCCACGCAGCCGAAGCGGTCGAGCAGCACCACGCGGTGATGGCCGGTGCCCTCGCGCTCCGCACCGAAGAGCTGGTGGCAGCTGCCTCGCGACCTGACCCGGCCGCGGCAGAGCAGGCTCGTCAGGACCTCGTGGAGTGGTGCGAGCGTGAGCTCGTGCCGCACGCCCTGGCCGAGGAGAAGGCGCTCTATCCAGTGGCACAGGCGACGACCGAGGGCCGCTTGCTGGTCGAGGCGATGCTCGGTGAGCACGTCGTGATCACCTCGCTGCTGCGCCAGGTGTCCGAGGCCGCCGACCCGGTGCGTGCTGCGGCGACGGCGACAGCGCTGCGAGCCGTCTTCGACAGCCACCTGACGAAGGAGAACGAGCTGCTGGTGCCGCTGCTGGCCCGCACCCCCGACGTGTCGCTCCACGACCTGCTGGGCGGCATGCACGAGCTCCTCGGTCATGCCGAAGGAACAGAGGGCAGCGACGCCGAGGCTGGCTGCGGTGGTCACACCTGCTCCTGCGGCGAGGTCGACGGTCCCGGTCATCCTGAGCTGGACGTGCGGACGATCCCGCACGCGATCCGGCACGCCACGATCTTCGGTGCTCTGGAGTCCGTCCGCCCGGGCGGCGGTCTCGAGCTGGTCGCCCCGCACGACCCGCTGCCGCTGCTGGCCCAGCTCGAACAGCGTTGGCCCGCTGCCTTCTCGGTGACCTACAACGAGCGGGGTCCCGAGGCCTGGCGCATCACCCTGGTCCGCAGCATCTGACCGTCAGGACCGGGCTGCGACACGATCTTCGCGCCCGAGTGACGGGCGATACCGTCCATGGGGCTGGGGACCGGGAGGTCCCCAGCCGGTCGGGGACCTCCCTTCCCCAACCGCTGCGCTCGAGAGGAGACTTCGTGGGAGACCAGGTCGACGCTGAGGACGCCCACGAGTGGCAGGACCCGCGATCCACCTATGACGCCCTGCGCTCCAGGTGTCCCGTGGCGCACCAGGCCGACGGCAGCTGGATGGTCCTGCGGCACGCCGAGGTCGTCGCGGCGGCGACGGACCCGCAGACGTTCTCGAGTCGGGTGACCACGCGCCGCGCCATCCCCAACAGCCTGGATGGAGACGACCACGCCGCCTTCCGGGCCGTCGTCGACCGATATCTGACCGACGAGCGGGTCGCGCGCGAGGAGGAGCAGTGCCGAGCGCATGCAGCAGCCATCGTCGACGCCCTGCCTCGCGGGGTGACGGTGAAGACCATCGCCAGTGTCGGCACGCCGTATGCCGTGCGCTCACAGTGCACCTGGCTCGGGTGGCCCGCGGACCTCGAGGACCGGCTGGTCGAGTGGATCCGCGACAACCACGCGGCGTCGAGGTCGGGAGACCGGGACCGGACGAGAGAGGTGGCCGAGCGGTTCGACCACATCATCCGCGAGCTGCTCGACCTCCGTCGCGACGACGAGGCTGCCGCCGACGTCACCAGTGAGCTCCTGCGAGACACCGTCGACGGCCGGCCGCTGACCACCGACGAGATCGTCTCCGTCCTCCGCAACTGGACGGCCGGCGACCTCGGGTCCCTGGCCACCTCGGTCGGCGTGCTCGTCCACTTCCTGGCATCCACGCCCGAGGTCCAGCGACAGGTCCGAGCACTGGTCTCCCACGACGACCGCGCCGCCCTCGACGCGGCGGTCGAGGAGATCCTGCGGATCGACGACCCGTTCGTCTCCAACCGCCGGATCGCAACGCGGGCCGTCGAGCTCGGGGGCGAGGACATCGCAGAGGGCGGACGGGTGCTGCTGAACTGGACGGCGGCCAACCGCGATCCGCTGGTCTTCGGAGATCCCGACCGCTACGACCCTGTCGGCAACGCCGCCGACAACCTGGTGTTCGGGGCCGGGCCGCACGTGTGCCCCGGCCGCGCCCTGACGCTGATGGAGCTCCGGGTGATGCTCGAGGAGCTGCTGCGCCGGACCACCTGGATCGAGCTCGCACCCGATCGCCCGCAGGTCAGGGAGACGCCGCCCATGGGCGGCTGGGCGCGAGTGCCGATCGTGCTGCGCTGACGGGCGCGACGCCTGCCATAGGTTGTCGGCCGTGACCACCAAGCTGATGTTTGCGTTGTGGGACGTCGACGCTGCCGCCCTGCACGCTCCCGAGCTCCACGCCGTCCTCGCTGCGGCCGGTGTCGTCCGACTGCAGCTCAACACCGACGACGAGCACGTCGCCGCAGCCATGCGCATCCCCACGGGCCCGGCGCCCATCGCGGCCGTCGTGAGCGTGTGGGTGCCCTCGGTCGAGGCGGCGTCGCTCGTGACCGCCGCCCTCGCTGCCGTGACCGGCACCCTGGCGGGCTGGGAGGTCGAGGAGCGCCGCCCGATCGAACCGCCCGAGACCTGGGACGGCTCCCGGCTCGACGGCCTGGCCAACATCGCGATCTTGCGCCGGCCCGATGAGCTCGACGTGGAGGAGTGGCGAAACCGCTGGCTCGTCGACCACACGCCGGTGGCGATCGAGACCCAGGCGACGTTCGGCTATCTGCAGAACGTCGTCGTCGCACCGGTCACCGCGATGCCCGACGACGTCGCTCCGGTCGCAGCGCTGGTCGAGGAGCTGTTCCCGGCCGAGGCCATGACCGACATGCACGCCTTCTATGGCAGCGGCGGCGACGACGTCGAGCTCACCGACCGGATCACCCGGCTGATGGCGAGCGTGGCCCGCATCGGGGCCGATCGGGGTCTCGACCTGGTGCCGACGAGTCGTCACCTCTACGAGCTGTCGGACCGGACCTGACGGCTCACTCGTCGCCGGTCAGCGAGAACGACCGCAGCCGGTCGCCCGCGAACCACACGCCGCCGAGGGTGACTGCGACGCTGGCCAGCACCGACCACAGCAGGTTGGCCGGGTCGTCCAGCGACGCCGAGACCTCGTGGCCGATCCGGATCCCCCACTGGCCGATGCTCAGCCACGCGACCCCGCTGAGGAAGCCGCCAGCCAGCCCCTCCCAGACCAGGACGAAGACGAGTCCGACGACCACCGCATGCCGGGTGATCGCCGACAGCGCGAGGAACAGCGCGGAGTACGTCGTCCCGGCCACCAACGAGGCGACCCACCAGGCTGTCGCCTGCTCACCGCCACCGGCGACGAGCCCCGCCGCCAGCACGCCGAGCGAGCCGACGACGAGGGTGGCGGCCCAGGCGACCACCCACTTCGAGATCGCGACCGCGTGCCGGTTGACCGGCTTGGAGAGGAGATAGACGATCGACCCGTCGTCGACCTCCGGACCCAGCACGGAGGACGCAGCGAGGATGGCGACGAGGGGCAGGACCAGGGGATAGCCCAGGACGCTGACCATCGGCCAGGCCGCCTCGCTGTCGGAGGAGAGAGTGCGGATGAGCAGCGTCAGCCCCACGAGCGCCAGTGGCAGGGCGAGCAGCAGCCAGAAGCGACGGCGCCCCAGCAGGGCCTGGAGCGCGAGCTTGGTGATGGTTGCGTTCATCGGTCCACCAGGTAGGAGAAGACGCTCTCCAGCGAGTCATCGCTGGGCGAGAGGTCGAACAGGGTCACGCCGTGCGTGCGGGCCAGCGAGGGCAGCTCGGAGGCGAAGGTGCCGAGGTCGCTGACCTGGACCTCCAGACCCGTGGGGTGCCGGAGGGCGACCGCGGTCACGGCCGCCCGACTCATCAGTACGGCGGCGAGCGCCCGGTCGTCGCTGGAGCTCATCGAGTAGCGCACGGGGCGGTCGGTCATGAGGCGACGGATCGCACCGAAGTCGCCCGAGGCTGCGTGACGGCCCGAGACGACGACCTCGATGTGCCGTGCCAGCCGTTCGACCTCCTCGAGGATGTGCGAGCTGAAGAGCACGGTGCGCCCCTCGTCGCCCAGCCGCCGCAGCAGCTCCATCAGCTGCATGCGTTGTCGCGGGTCGACGCCGTTGAACGGCTCGTCGAGGAGCAGCACGGTCGGGTCGTGCACCAGCGCGGCGGCGATCTTGACCCGCTGGCGCATGCCCTTGGAATAGGTGTCGAGCCGTCGCCCGGCGGGCTCGACCATGTCCACGACCCCGAGGACCCTCTCGGTCGCCTCGGCTGCGTCGGGCAGGCGGTGCAGGTCGGCGTTGGCGCGGACGAACTGGCGGCCGGTGAGATAGCCGAAGCTCAGCTCGCGCTCGGGCACGAGGCCGAGCAGGGGATAGGCGTCCGTGTGCCGCCAGACCGGCTCGCCGTTGAGGGTGACCGAGCCGGACGAGGGAGGCAGGAACCCCGACATCATGGCCATCAGGGTGGTCTTCCCCGCCCCGTTGGGGCCGAGCAGGCCGGTGACGCCAGGCCCGATCGTCATGGTGACGTCGTTGACGGCCACCACGTTGCCGAACCACCGCGAGACCTTGTCCAGGACCAGCGTGCTCATCGGGCACCCGCCTTCGTGAATCGCCTCACCAGGAGCAGCACGGAGCCCGTGACGACGAGCAACGACACGGCTGCGTACGCCACGACCCACGCGCCGGTGGGCTCGGTGAACATCTCGACACCCGCGTCCCACGCGTCGGCCAAGCCGTAGTAGAGCGAACCGGGGGAGAACAGGCCCGCCGCAAGCCCGACCTCGGGAAGGCCCTCTTCCTGCGCGACAGCCTGCACGATCGTCACCAGCGTGCCGACCACGACAAGCATGACGACCGATCCGACGATCGCGAAGCCGCGGCGCAGCGAGTAGGACGAGATCAGTCCCGTCAGTCCGGCGAGCGTCGCAGCCAGCACGACGACCAGCACGAGCGCCTTGCCGAGCGCTCTCGTCTGGGTGCCCACCTCAAGGCCGGCCAGCAACGCTCCGGCGTACAGGACGAGGACCGGACCCGCGATGAAGACGATCAGCGCCGTGGTCAGAGAGAGCCAGCGCACGAGCGCGAAGGTGCTCGGCGAGAGTGGACGTGCGAGATAGAGCACGATCGAGCGGTGCCGCAGGTCACGCGAGAACAGCACGGGGGCCTGGGCGGCCGCGAAGAGGGCGATGAGGGACTGCACCTGGTTGACGTAGCTCGCGTAGGAGACCGGGAGCTCGCTGAGACCGGTGATGGTCACGACTCCGACCAGGATCGCGGCTGGCACTGTGCACATGGCGAGGAGCACGAAAGGCAGGATCTTGGACTTGCCCGACCTGCCGAGGCCGAAGGCGTGACGCAGGCCGGTGACGAAGAGCTGCGTCGCGAGCGCGGCGCTGCCTTCGCGGGGGCCGTCGTAGCCGCGGTAGCCGATGTCGTGGATGGTGCCCGTGCGCTCAGCCATGCGTGCCACCTCCCGGCAGGAAGACGTCCTCGAGGTGCCCCTGGTCGGCCTGGAGGCGGACCAGGCCGAGGCCGAGGTCGGCGACCGTGTCGCGCACGAGGTCGTGGACGGCCAGCGGGTCGGACGGGGGATCCACGACCACGACTGCGCCGCGGGGACGGCATGCCAGCCCGGCCCGGGCGAGTGCTTCGCCGAGCTGGTCGCGTGCCGCGTCGCCTCCCAGCACCTCGACCAGGAGGCCGCCGGTGTGGTGCAGGAAGTCGGCAGTGGCCGAGGAGCGGAGCAGGTGCCCGCCGTCGAGCACGATCACGTGGTCACTGACCTTCTCGAGCTCGCCCAGCAGGTGGGACGTCACGAGCACGGCGATGCCGAAGTCACGTCCGATGCGCTGCACCAGCTGGAGCATGTCGACGCGGGCAGCGGGGTCGAGCCCGTTGGTCGGCTCGTCGAGGAAGACCAGCCGCGGGTCGTGCACGAGCGCCTGGGCGAGCTTGGCCCGCTGCTTCATGCCGGTCGAGTAGCCGCCCATCTGGCGGTAGCGCTCCTCGTCGAGCCCCACGTGGCGCAGGATGTCGGCTGCCCGCTCGCGGGCGACCGTCGCCGGCAGGCCCGACATCCGTCCGAGGTGGACCACGAAGTCGCTGGCGCTCACGTCGGGTGGCAGGCAGTCGTGCTCGGGCATGTAGCCGACGAGCCGCCGGATCTCCGGGCCCTGGGTGGCGACGTCGTGACCCAGGACGCTCGCGGTGCCGCTCGTCGGCTCCAGCAGGCCGAGCAGGATCTTGATCAACGTCGACTTGCCGGCGCCGTTGGCTCCGACGAGGCCGGTGACCCCGTCACCCACCGCGATGTCGAGCGAGGTGAGCGCCTCGATCTGACCGAAGCGCATGGTCAACGCCCTGGTCTCGATCACGTCGCCGCTGGTCCGTGTCACGTCCGCCACGCTAGCGACCGTCGACGATCCGGCCATCAGGGATGGCCCTGACCGCGACCTGACACACTGCCCGCATGGACAACCTCACCGTGATCGTGCTCGCCGCGGGCGGCGGCACCCGCATGAAGTCCAAGACGATGAAGGTGCTGCACCCCATCGGCGGCCGCTCGATGATCGGCCACGTCCTGGCGGCCGTCCAGGCGGTCGAACCGCAGCGGATCGTCGCCGTGGTCGGCCACCAGCGTGACCAGGTGGGGCCGCACATCCAGCAGCTGGTGCCGGACTGCGTGCTGGCCGTCCAGGAGACGCAGGAGGGGACGGGTCACGCCGTCCGCGTCGCGATCGAAGCGGCTGGTACGGCGAGGGGCACCGTGGTCGTGGCCGCAGGCGACACCCCGCTGCTGCGCGGGGAGTCGCTGCGCGCCTTCATCGCCGAGCACGAGGCGGCGCAGCGGGCGGTGAGCATCCTGTCCGGCATCGTGGCCGACCCGTTCGGCTATGGCCGCGTCATCCGCAACCCCGAGGGCGACGTCGAGGCGATCGTCGAGGAGAAGGACGCGACGCCCGAGCAGCGCGAGATCGCCGAGATCAACTCCGGCATCCTGGCCTTCGACGCCGAGTTCCTCGCCGACGCGCTGCCGCGGATCAGCAACGACAACAACAAGGGTGAGTACTACCTCACCGACACCGTGCAGATCGCGCGGGATGCGGGAATGACCGTCGGAGCCTTCGCGATCGACGACGTGAGCGAGACCGAGGGGGCCAACGACCGAGCGCAGCTCGCCGAGCTCGGCCGCTTGCTCAACCAGCGCATCGTCACCGACTGGATGCGCGAGGGCGTGACGGTGATGGACCCGGCGACGACGTGGATCGACGCCGACGTCCAGCTCGCCCAGGACGTGACGATCCTGCCCGGCACCCAGCTGCTCGGCGCCACCGTCGTGGCCGACGACGCGGTCATCGGCCCCGACACCACGCTCAAGGACTGTGAGGTCGGCGCCGGCGCGCGGGTCGTCCGCACGCACGCCGAGCTGGCCGTGATCGGCGACCAGGCCGTGGTCGGCCCTTTCTCCTACCTCCGACCCGGCACCCGGCTGGGCGCGAGGGGAAAGATCGGCGCCTTCGTGGAGACCAAGAACGCGCAGATCGGCGACGAGGCGAAGGTCCCGCACCTCTCCTATGTCGGCGACGCCGAGATCGGCGAGGGCACCAACATCGGGGCGGGGACGATCTTCGCCAACTACGACGGTGTCGCCAAGCACCGCACCGTCGTCGGCCGTCACGCCCGCACCGGTTCCAACAACACCTTCGTCGCGCCCGTGACGATCGGCGACGGAGCGGGGACGGCCGGCGGGACCACGGTGCGCCGCGACGTACCCCCCGGGGCGCTGGCCGTGAGCAGCGGTCCGCAGCGCAACCTCGAGGGCTGGGCGCAGTCGAAGCGTGCCGGCACGGCGCAGGCGGACGCGGCCTCACGGGCAGGTGAACAACAGGTGTCCGACCTCACCGACCCCGGGGTTGGGAACGCAGACGCCGGTGGGACACAATCCTGACGTCGGCAACGAACCCCCGTCGTTGACCGCAGCACCCCGCAGCGAGGAGTCACAGACCGTGAGCGGTTTGAAGAAGACGACCGAGAAGAACCTGATGGTCTTCAGTGGGCGGGCGCACCCCACGCTGGCCACCGAGGTCGTCGACCTGCTCGACTGCGGGCTCGTGCCGCAGTCGGCCTACGAGTTCGCCAACGGCGAGATCTACGTCCGCTACGAGGAGTCGGTCCGTGGCTGCGACGCGTTCGTGATCCAGAGCCACACCTCGCCGATCAACGAGTGGATCATGGAGCACCTGCTCATGGTCGACGCGCTGAAGCGGGCCTCGGCCAAGCGGATCACCGTCGTGATGCCCTTCTACGGCTATGCCCGCCAGGACAAGAAGCACCGCGGCCGCGAGCCGATCTCGGCCCGCCTGGTCGCCGACCTCTTCAAGACCGCCGGCGCCGACCGGTTGATCACCGTCGACCTGCACGCCGACCAGATCCAGGGCTTCTTCGACGGCCCCGTCGACCACCTGATGGCGCTGCCGATCCTCACCGACTACGTCAAGCAGAAGTACGGCGACCAGGAGCTCGCGGTCGTCTCGCCCGACGCCGGCCGGATCAAGGTCGCCGAGCGCTGGTCGGCCCGCCTCGGCGGGGTGCCGCTGGCGTTCATCCACAAGACGCGGCGCACCGACGTGGCCAACGAGGTCGTGGCCAACCGGGTCGTCGGTGACGTCGACGGCAAGATCTGCGTCCTCACCGACGACATGATCGACACCGGCGGCACCATCGTGAAGGCTGCCGAGGCCTGTGTCGCCGCCGGCGCTGCAGGCGTCGTCATCGCAGCCACCCACCCGATCCTCAGCGACCCCGCCGTCGACCGGTTGAAGAACTCGCCGGCCACCGAGGTCGTCGTCACCAACACCCTGCCGATCCCTGCTGACAAGCAGTTCGACAAGCTCACGACCCTCTCGATCGCCCCGCTCATCGCGCGTGCCATCCGCGAGGTCTTCGAGGACGGCTCGGTCACCTCGATGTTCGACGGTCACGCCTGACGCCGGCTCAGGTCGACACGAGCTCCAGGCCGTCGCCCACGAGGTCCTGCGCGACCCTCGCCCGCCCCATGCACACCATCAACAGCTCCTGCATCGGGCCCTCGATCGTCGGCCCGCGACCCCTCACCCAGTCGAGGTCGGTGGCGACCATCCGGGTGCTCCGGACGACCTCGCGTGAGCCGTTGAGGAACGCCAGGGTCCGCGCGCGGTCCGCCGCGACCGCGGCGGCCACCGGAGACATCTCGCGGTGCAGGCCGAGCGCACGCGTCACGTCCTGGTGGTGGACGAGGACGTCGATGAGGGGGTCGACGACCGTGGTCGTGGGCACCTTGCGCAGCGACGTGTCGTAGGTGGCGAAGTCGGCCAGGACGGAGGCCGGGGTGGCACCTGTGCCGAGTCGCTTGACCTCGCGGAACATGATCGTGTTGTAGCCCCGGCCCAGGTTGCGCACCAGCATCGGCGCAAGCTGGGCCCACCCGGTCTGGGGGTGGGCGATGACGTGGGCCGCGACGTCCTTGACGCTCCATCCCGCGCAGAGCGAGGGAGCCTCCCACTGGTCCGGGGCCAGGCCGGCCAGGGTCGTGGCCATGGCGCGCCGTTCCTCGTGGATGTGGCGCCAGGTGGTGGGCTTGTCCATGGCGAGCCTCCTGGAGTTGATCAGAGAGCCTGACTAATATGGTCAGTCTCGCTGACCAATGTGTCAACCCTCGAGGGAGGTGGACGATGTCGTTGCCCACGCCGCTGCTGATGTTCATCGTGCAGCGCCACGCCGAGCAGCGCATCTGGGCGCACCTGGCGGAGAACGGCTTCGAGATGACGCCCGCGCAGGGGCGACTGGCGGCTCGGGTGGACGAGGGCGGGAGCCGTCTCACGACGCTCGCCGAAGCGGCCGGCGTCACCAAGCAGACGGCGGGGTTCCTGGTCGACCAGCTGGAGCGCGCCGGCTATGTCGAGCGGGTGCCGGACCCCACCGACGGTCGGGCCAGGCTGGTCCGGATCGCCTCCCGGGGCCGTGCTGCGCAGGCCTGCGCGCGCGAGATGGAGCAACGGATCGAGGCAGAGTTCGCCGAGCACCTCGGTCCGCGCCGCACCCGGGAGCTGCGCCGGGCACTCGAGGCGTTGCGTGAGGTCACCGACCCCTACCTGTGACTCAGCCGAGCACCCGGTCGAGGTCGTCGAGGGCGTCGTTCCAGGTGCGGGCCAGCACCGTCGGGACGGCGTCGTCGCCGGTGGCGGCCAACGCGTCGGCCAGGCGGGAGCGCAAGGCCCGGCGCGCCTCGTCGGGCAGCGGCAGCCACGGGAAGGCGTGCCCGATCACCCTGCCCATGGCTTGCCCGGAGCGACGCCCCAGGTCGAGCCCGTCGGTGACGTAGCGCTCGACCCAGGGTTCCGTGAGCGCGGCCTGCTCCCAGCCCCAGAATCCCGAGGCCACGGCACTGAACTCGTGACTGCCGAGGGTCCCGCCCATGAGCAGGTCCCACGCCTCGGCCTTGGCCTCCGGGGTCGGTATGGCGGCGCGCGCGGTCAACGCGGCGTGGTGTCCGGCGACCGAGCGGTCGCGCTCCGCCTCGGGGTCGATGAAGGCTCCGTCGCCCAGCGAGGCCAGGCGTTGCACGATCCGCCACCGGACCTCCTGGTCGACGTCTGGCAGGTCGAGCCAACGCACGAGGTATTCGTGGTCGTTGGTGGTGGACGCGAGTGCTCGCGCGGCCGCGGCCTCGAGGGCCGGGTCCTCGGCATCCAGCACCACGCGAGCGACGTTGGAGACGCGGTCGAGCAGGGTCGCCAGCTCCGAGGGCGCGGCCTGGCTGCGCACGACCCTCAGGATCAGCGACATCGTCGCCTCGAAGACGATGGGGTGCCGTTCGCGACGCAGGTGGCGGTCGACCAGCCCGGCGAGCTCGGTCAGGTCCAGCTCGTGGGACATCGCCAGGTCGATGACCGACCACCACAGGAGTGCGCGCGTCAGCGGGGACTCGACGTCGGCGAGCCCCTCGGTCACGGCGGCCCACGACTGCTCGTCGAGCCGCAGGCGGGCGAAGGTCTCGTCGCCGGCGTTGGGGACCACGGCCCTCCCGGCGAGCTGCTCGAGACGGATCGGCTCGTCGCCCACGTCGACCACGACCTCGTCCACCTGGTGCATCGCGTCGTCGAACGCCGCGACGGTGATCCGGTGGGGCCGGCTTCCCTCGCGGCGCAGGACGGGCACGGTGCCGTCGCGAGTGGTCACGAGGGTGTCGTGACCGGTCGTGCGGAGCCAGGCCTCGGCCCAGCCGCGGACGTCGCGGTCGGTGCACGAGGCGAGCGAGTCGAGGAAGTCCGCCAGGGAGGCGTTGCCGAAGGCGTGCGTGGTCAGGTGCAGGTTGACGCCGGCCAGGAAGTCGTCGCCCAGCCACAGCCCGAGCTGGCGCAGGACAGCGTTGCCCTTGGCATAGGTGATCATGTCGAAGTTGGCGAACGCGGTGTCGACGTCGACGAGGCGCTCGGCGTCCTCGGCGATGGGGTGGGTGGAGCGGCGGCGGTCGGCGAGATAGCCGGTGGGCTTGCGGGCCAGCGCCGCGTCGGTCCAGGAGTCGGCATACCCGGCAGCGACCCCGGCCACGTCATATCCCATGAAGTCGGCGAACGACTCGTTGAGCCATGAGTCCTCCCACCAGCGCATTGTCACCAGGTCGCCGAACCACATGTGCGCCATCTCGTGGGCGATCACCGACGCGGTGTCCTGGCGCTCCACGGCGGTCGGGGTGCCCTGGGTCAGGATCTCGTCGCGGAACGCGACGCACCCGGGGAACTCCATCGCACCCCAGTTGAGGCCGGGGGTGAACACCTGCTGGTAGTCGTCGAACGGATAGGGCTCGTCGAAGACCGAGGTGTAGTGCTGGAAGCAGGTGCTGGTGATCCGGCGCAGCTCCTCGAAGTCGCGCCGCAGCTCCGGCTCCTGCGAGGCGCGGGCGTGCCAGCCGAAGGGGAGCGTGCCGTCGCCGTACGGCTCGTCCCACGTGGCCGAGACCCACGGGCCGCCCGCGACGAAGAACAGGTAGGACGAGATGCGCGGGGTGGGCTCGAAGCGCCAGGTGTCGCCGTCACGACCGGCGAGGAGCCCGTTGGCCAGCACGGTCCAGTGCGGGGGAGCCGTGACCGAGACCGTGAACGTGCTCTTGAGGTCCGGCTGGTCGAAGCAGGGGATCACGCGCTGGGCGATGTCCATCGCGGTGAATCCGCACACATACCGCTCGCCGTCGGCGGGGTCGGTCGTGACCGTCATCCCGTCGCCGTCGGTGACGTAGGGGAGCCGGGCGCTGACGCTCACCTCGTTGACGGCGGTGAGGTCGTGGAGCGGGATGCGCCCGTCGGCGTACGGCGCCGGCTGCCCGTCCAGCCTCACGTCGGTGCCGCCGACCAGCTCGAGGAAGGTGTTGGCCCCCGGGGACGTGCAGCCGAACCTGATGGTGGCCTCCACGGAGAAGTCCTCGGTGCGGGTCAGGTCGAGGTGGACCGTGGTCTCGACGTCGGTGATCAGCGCGGCGCGCTGGCGTGCCTCGGACAGCTGTAGCGACATGCCGGCCACGCTATCGCCGGAGTGGGCCGGGCGGCACCGCGAGCCGGGCGACGATTGGCGCGCTCACCGGCCTGCCGACTACTCTTGTGCAGTTGCCTCGGCGAGGGAGCTTCGCACTCCGTGATCGACTGGGCCGGCTGGACTTCACGCCGCGCGCCCACGACCTGGATGCGCGGCGTTCTTCGTCTGCTGGCCCACCGACCGCCCCACCCACAGGAGCTGAAATGTCTGAAGCAGAGAAGATCGCCACCGAGACCCGGAGCGAGTTCGGCAAGGGCGCGGCCCGCCGCATCCGCCGCGACAACAAGATCCCCGCCGTCATCTATGGCCACGGCAACGACCCGGTCCACGTCATCCTGCCGGGCCACCAGACCATGATGGCGCTCAAGCACGGCGGCGCGAACGCCCTGCTCGCGCTCGACGTCGAGGGCACCGAGCAGCTCGCCCTGACCAAGGACGTGCAGGTCGACCCGATCCGCCGTGTCATCGAGCACATCGACTTCGTGGCCGTCCGTCGCGGCGAGAAGGTCACTGTCGACGTCCCGATCCACGTCGTCGGCGACGCCGCTCCCGACACGCTGGTCGTGACCGAGAACGCGGTCATCTCCGTCGAGGCCGAGGCCACCCACATCCCCGAGTTCTTCGAGGTGTCGGTGCAGGGCGCCAAGGAGGGCACGCAGATCCTGGCCAAGGAGCTCGACCTCCCGAAGGGCACCACGCTGCTCGCCGACGAGGACCTGCTCATCGTCAACGTGACCCAGCAGATCTCGGCCGAGGCGCTCGAGGCGGAGCTGGAGGAGGCCGAGGCCGAGGCCGGCATCGAGCACGACGTGTCCGACGCCGAGATCGCCGAGGCCCAGGACGAGGCCGCCGCGATCGACGCCGGCGACGACGCTGCTGCCAAGGGCGACTCCGCGGAGTGATCCACCCGTTCCACTGGCTGCGCCGCATCGGGTCCCCCGGTGCGGCGCAGCCGCATTTGCGCCGCCCTCGTGGCGGGGAGGCGCCCTCCGGCTGGGAGGATGAGGCCATGAGCGAGGACGTGTGGCTGGTCGTCGGTCTCGGCAACCCCGGACCGACGTATGCCAACCACCGCCACAACGTCGGCTACCTGGTCACCGACGAGCTGGCCGACCGGATGGGCTCGTCCTTCCGTGCCCACAAGTCCGGTCGGGCTGACGTGGTCGAGGGCCGGCTGGCCGCCCCCGGCGTCCCCGGCCCGCGGGTCGTGCTGGCCCGGCCGCGGTGCTACATGAACGAGTCGGGTGGACCGGTGAAGGCGCTCGCGACGTTCTACAAGGTGTCCCCCGAGCGGATCATCGCGATCCACGACGAGCTCGACATCGCCTTCAACACGCTCCGGGTCAAGCTCGGTGGGGGCGACAACGGTCACAACGGCCTGCGCTCGATGCGCTCCTCCATGGGCACGGGTGACTTCTATCGCGTGCGAGCCGGCATCGGCCGCCCGCCCGGGCGCCAGGAGGTCGCCGACTTCGTGCTGTCCAACTATTCGACCGCTGAGAAGAAGGACCTCCCCTTCCAGGTGTTCGACGCGGCCGACGCGGTCGAGTCGCTGATCAACGACGGCCTGGAGAAGACCCAGCAGCGCTTCAACTCCTGAGTGCCGGGGTCCCGGGAAGCCGGTCACCAATATTGACGAACACCGAACCGGGGCAGGATCCGTCGTCATCGACCGACCGACCATGGCCGGGTCACACCGTGCGGGGCGTGACAAGCGGAACTTGGGGAGAGGCCCATGTCTGTGGCGAGCGTGGTGATACCGGCTCACAACGAGGCTGCCACCATCGAGCGCAACCTGGCCTACCTGTTCCAGGACGTCTGGCCGCTGGAGCTCGACGTCCTCGTGGTCTGCAACGGCTGCACGGACGAGACCGCGAGCCGGGCTCGGGAGGCGGTCGCCGGCATCAGGGTGCTGGAGATCGAGGATCCCTCCAAGGCCGTGGCCGTCAGGGTGGGCAACGAGGCGAGCGGATGCTTCCCTCGAGTCCACGTCGACGCGGACGTGGTCCTGTCGGGCGCCGACCTGCGACGACTGATCCAGCCCTTGCAGGACGGCGGCGTGCTCGCCGCCGCCCCTCGACGAGTCCTGGTGACGGCGCGCAGCAGCTTGGCTGTCCGCTGGTACTACGACGTGTGGGAACGCCTGCCGCGAGCTTGTGACGGGCTGTCCGGCCGCGGGGTCGTGGCCCTGTCCGAGGAGGGGCAGGCTCGAGTCGACGCCTTCTGCGAGGTGATGGGTGAGGAGGACCTCGCCATGACGGAGGCTTTCGCCCCGTCGGAGCGTGTCCTGGTGCAGGACGCAGAGGTCCGCGTGGCGGCGCCCCGTCGATTCGGCGACCTGGTGCGTCGTGGGGTGCGCGCGGCCGCTGGTGACGTCCGGGTCACGCGTGCGACAGCGCGGCTCCAGCGCTCGAGCTTCTGGCGCGAGCTGTGCGGCGCGGTCGTCCACCACCCCCCCCTCATCGTCAAGGTTCCGGTGTTCGTCGCGGTCTCGGCCGTCATCGGGGTCCTTGCCAGACGAGCGATCCGCACGGGTTGACGTCGAGAAGCAGCCTCGCGACGAGCGGTGGGGCAGTGGTCGCCTTGCCACTGCGGGACGCCGAACGATCGGGGCGTGGTGCGAGACGACCGTTGCCGGCTGCAGGGGTGGCTCAGGCCCCCGCGGCGGCGTTGGTCGTGGGATGGACGGTGGCTCCGCCCTTGCTGTGGTGAAGAGCGCCGACACGCTGGCGGTGCCGTCGGCACAGGGGCGGAGCCACCGGTTGCTGCGTCGGCGTGGCCCCCGGGACGTCGAAGGCCCAGCTGTGGGGGGCGGCCCGCCCGATGGGGACCTGCGGCCGGTCGCCTACCAGGCCCTGGACCGAGGGCACGGTGACCTGCGTCATCTGTTCCCTCTTTCCCGACCACGCGTCAACAGTGCTTGGAGCCTAGGGAGCCGACGCGTGCAGCACATGCCGAAAATGCGGCAAAGCCATGCACGATCAGCCGGGAGGTTGCCAGCGGGCGTGACGCGCCATCCCGACGGCGGCCAGCTGTGACGAGACCTCGAGCTTGCTGAGGATCGACTTGACCTGGGTGCGCACGGTCGCCTCCGACACCACGCTCGAGCGGGCGATGTCGCGAACCGTGTGACCCTCCAGGAGATGGCCCAGGACCTGCTTCTCACGAGCGGTGAGCATCTCGAGTCGACGTCGCATGTCCTCGGTCAGCATCCGTTCTCTCCGCCAGGCCTCGAGGAGGCTCTCCAGCTCCTCCGGCGGCATCACGGTCAGTCCTTGCGCGAGCCGTCGAACAACGCTGAGGATCTCCTGCATCGGCCGGCTCTTGGAGATCACCTTGCGAGCACCGGCGCGGGCGCACTCTCCCCAGCGGCCGCGCTCGTCCGACGCCGTCACGACGACGACGTTGGCGCCGGCGCGGGCCAGTGGCGAGATGAGCGGAGTGGCGTCACCGAACCGACCGAGGTCGAGGTCCAGCAGGACGATGCGGGCATTGATGCGCAACGCGGCTGACTTCAAGGTGGCGAGGGAGCCACCAATCTCGGGAAGGCTCAGGCGGCGGACGTCGTAGCCGTCGCGGGACAGTGCGATCTCGAGGGACTCCGCCAGGAGCGTGTGGTCCTCGATCACCAGGACCCGGGTGCTAGGACGAACGCCTTGCGTCACTGACGCTCGCCCCCTCCTGGAGCCGTCCCCGCGGGAGGCGGATGACGAAGGACGAGCCACTCGAGGCATCCGAGTCCGCCAGGACCAGCGATCCACCGTGCTCGGCCACCAGCCGGCGTGCGAGGTTGAGGCCGATCCCCTGACCCGGGGACTCGCTCCGGTGGACCCCCCACTCGAAGATCTGGTCGCGAGCCTCGGGCGGGACGCCGGGACCTTCGTCGGTCACGGCGATCTCCACGACGTCCTCCGCCGACGAGACTGCGATCCTGCTGCGGCTGCCACCGTGGACCGCCGCGTTGTCGAGCAGGATGTTGAGCGCCTCTGCGACGACATCGGGCCGGGCATGGACCACGGCACCTGACGGCTCCCACTCGATGGTGCGTCCCTGCGCACGATGCGACTCCAGGAGCACGTCGAGCGTTGCGTCGACGTCCACCGGTCCGGGCGGGTGGGACGAGTCGCCCACCACCAGTCGCTCGAGGCGGTCCAGCTCGGTGCTGATCGCTCGCTCGAGCCGGGCATGGGCGGAAGATCCAGGGCTCGCGTCGTGGAGGAGTCGCGAGGCCGACGCCGCCCCCACGACGGTGCTGCGGATCTCGTGCAGGGTCTCGTGACTGTGGCGCACGGTGGACTCGACCTCGAGCATCGAGTCCTCGAGGGCGACCATCCGGCGGTGCTGCCAGACGAGAGCCTCACGCAGGAGCCGGAAGGACGCTCCGGCCCAGAGAGCGGCTGCCCCGACCTGCATGCAGGCTGTGAAGAGATCTGTCGCGTCGACGTGTCCGGGCCAGGCCCGCACCGCGTTGCCGAACGCGATCAGCGTGATCGCTGTGGCGAGGCGCCTGCGCGCCCACTGGACCAGGCCGATGTCACGCAGGACGAGACCCGCGACGGCCAAGTAGCCGCACAGGACCATGAGTGACGCGGCCAGGGCTGCCGGCCTCGAGGAGACCGACACCAGGGGATCGAGATGGCCGGTGACGTTCAGCGCGGCCAGGGTGATGCCCGCCCCCAGGCCCAGACCCAGGGGGATGGGCATCGGCAAACCGCGGGCACCGAGGGCTACCAGCCCCAGCACCACGGCGGGGGCCAGGATGTCGTAGCCCACCCCCGAGGTGGCGAACAGGTTCCGGTCCTGCGACAGCACCGACAGGTTGTAGCCGGACGACACCACGACCTGCGTGCCCATCACCACCATGGCTGCCACGGTCCACCCCAGCCGTCGACTGGGTGTCGTGAGCCAGTGGAAGTAGAAGGTCAGCGATGCTGCCAGGAGCATCAGCCCGGCTACCAGGCCGGCGAGCAGCGCCGTGACAGCAGGCCCCCGACCCCCCGGGGCGGTCAGCAGGACGACGACCACCGCTGCCACGGTCAACACCGCGGCCAACACCCCCGACTGCCAGCTGCTCCTCTTGAATTCCTCGAAATCCAGCACAGTCACCACCCTTGCGCCAGTCGGCTAGCGCGCCGATCGGCTCCCCAAACGGTCCCCTGACCGCAAAATTTTGCGTGATATCCCCGAGAACTGCCCGTGAAACATATGCCTGTGGTATTGGCACCTCGTTCGATATTCAACCCATACCCAATTCTGGGCAAGATCCGGACTAGACCACCTCGCGAGCCGCACGGAGACAAGGCCGACGAACCGTCACGATCTCGGCCGGACAGGTCCGCATCCCCAATTCGGTTGAGACCCGGCACCGTTGTGGGGGGCTGCAGGCCGGTGCGTGCACGCTTCCGGGAGAGGTGAGGGAGCCTCTGGTGGGAGAGTTCCATGCGTAAGTTGTGGGCAGCGCACGTCTCGGGAGCAATCGTCCCCGGGACTGCGGTGCTGGTCGTCTCACCCCTGCTGTTGAACGCGCAGGCGGTGTCTGCTGCCCTCCGGGGACGTGGCGTCGCTGCCGAACCGGCCGACTGGGTGGAGGGGGTGCGTCGGGCACGGCAGACGCTCACCGACCGCGACACCGTCCTCATGCTCCACGACCTCAACGACCTCGGAGAGGTCATGGCCGCCCAGGACCTCATCTCGCACTCGCAGGCACGCTTCCTGGTGCTGACCAGCCGCGACGAGGGCCCCGCCTGGGGTGCCCTCCTGGCGGGGGGTGCCGCCGGGATGATGCCGGCCGGCTCGTCCCTCGACGAAGTCGAGGCGGCGCTGGTCCGCACCGGTGAGGGTCTGCCTGTGCTCGTCGAGACCCGACGGTCGAGGCTGGTGCGCGAGTGGTTCCGCTGGCAGGACGAGAACGACGACCTGCGCAGGCGGCTCGGGACCCTGTCGCCGCGGGAGCGCGACATCCTTGCTCGGCTGTCCGCGGGCTCGTCGGTCAAGGACATCGCGGCCGCCCTGGGCATCGCCGAGACCACCGTGCGCGGCCACATCAAGTCGCTGCGGCGCAAGCTCGATGCGGGCTCCGTGCTCACCGCCGTGGCAGCGGCACATCGGTTGGGCAGCCTGCTCCTGGGGGTCGCGGGCCGACCGGGTGCAAGCACCGAGGGGCGACAGCACGACGAGAGCGAGCTGGTGCGCCACTAGGCTGGCGATCGTGACCGAAGCGACCAGCCCTTCCCCGGACGACCTCTCCGACGACCACGCCTTCGCGGCCTGGGCCGCCGACCAGGCAGGTGAGGTCCTGCTGCAGGTCCGCGCCGAGAGCGGCCTCGAGGGCAAGGAGCTCAAGGACGCGGGCGACGCCGCGGCCCAGGAGCTGTTGGCGCGGCTGCTCGCCGAGCACCGCCCCGACGACGCCGTCCTCAGCGAGGAGGCCACCGACGACAAGGCCCGCCTCGACGCCTCACGGGTCTGGATCATCGACCCCCTCGACGGCACCCGCGAGTTCTCCGAGCCGCCGCGCGACGACTGGGCGGTGCATGTCGCCCTCTGGGAGGCCACCGCAGACGGCGGCGAGCTGACCGCGGGCGCGGTGGCCCAGCCCGCGCTGGGGGAGACCTTCAACACCGGTGCGCCCAGCGCCATACCCCCCCGCACGTCCGAGCGCCCGCGGATCGCCGTGAGCCGCACCCGGCCGCCGGCGTTCGTCCAGGCGCTGGCCGCCGAGATCGACGCGGAGCTCGTGCCGATGGGCAGCGCCGGCGTCAAGGTGATGAGCGTCGTGCGCGACGTCGCCGACGCCTATGTCCACGCCGGCGGGCAATACCAGTGGGACAACGCCGCGCCCGTGGCAGTGGCTCGCGCGGCCGGCCTGCACTGCTCGCGCGTCGACGGCTCACCGCTGGTCTACAACGAGGACGACACCTCGCTGCCCGACCTGATCGTGTGCCGCCCCGAGCTCGCCGACCAGATCATCGACTTCGTCAAGCGCCACGGCACCGACTGAGCGGCCGCCGGGCTTCCTCTAGGGCAGTGCCTCCGGATGCCGCTCGAGATAGCGGTCGACCGGGATCGGCCGCTTCGAGGCATAGCCCTCCTCGAGCAGCACGCTCCCGCGCTGCGTGAGGTAGTAGACCTGCCAGCCGTGGTAGCCCAGGAAGGCCTCGGGACGCCGCTGCATCACCTGCGCGTGCAGCGTCACGCCGCGGACGTATGCCGATGAGTTGTTGTAGCGGTAGAGCGCGGCCGCCTTGTTGCGGCTGAAGCCGTTGGCCCGCAGCAGGCGACCGGCGGCGAGGATCGCATCGTGCGGGTCGTTGATGTCGCCGCCGTTGCCATAGATGTCCCAGGTCGTGGGGATGAACTGCATCGGACCCTGGGCGCCGGCGACGGAGGTGCCCCGGATGCGGCCGTAGGCCGTCTCCACGAGGTGGATGGCCGCCAGGAACTCCCAGTCGACGTCATATCGACGCTCTGCCTCGCGGTAGTGGCTGCGCAGGGTGCGCGGACTCGGCGGGGCGACGATCCGCCAGGCGGGGAGCTCGTCCGACAGGCCGGCGGGGCTGGTGGGGTGCATCGAGCGGAACTCGCGACGCGAAGCCACGTTGTCGCGGACGTCGCGACGCCACCTCGCGGGCAGCCGGCGCAGGACTCGAGGCAGCCACCGGTCGTGCAGGCTGGTCTCCCGGATCGCAAGCTGCTCCTGGTGTCCTGCGAGCTCGACCTGCGCGGCGGTGGAGTCCGGGTCGGTGATGACCGACATGGCGGCCTCGAGTTTGCGGGCGGCATCCGCCGGTCCGCTCGGACGGCTGGGGCGCAGGAGTGGCTCCCCGGTGGTGGGGGAGGGCGGCGACGTACGACTGGATGGCGCGCTGCTCGAGCCGGGTCCGCCGGCTGACGGGTCGTCCTCCGCGCAGGCCGGGGCACCGACCAGCAGGAGCAGGACGACCAGAGCGGTTCGCTTCACCGCCTCACCCTACGACCGCGGAGGGCGGCGCTCCGTCGCCCCGTAGACTCACACCCGAACCCCCCTCCGCTGCCGGTTGGGGGTCTAGCCGCGTTCTGGAGCGATGGAGGTCGCCGTGCCACACCCCCCGACGGCGACGCCACTGGCGGCCGCGGCCGATGCAGTGCTGGCCGGACCGGTCCTGGCCGAGGCGATGTCGCAGGCCGCGCAGGTCCGCACCCTGGACCTGACGGGACCGCTGGCAGTGCGGCCGCTGGTCGTCAAGGGGCTCTTCGACGTCGGACGCACCGTGCTCGCCGTGACCGCGACCGCGCGCGAGGCCGAGGACCTGGTCGTCGAGCTCGGTGACCTCATCGACCCCTCGTTGGTCGCCCACTTCCCGTCGTGGGAGACCCTGCCGCACGAACGGCTGAGCCCTCGCAGCGACACCGTCGGTCGTCGACTGGCGGTGCTGCGTCGGCTCAAGCACCCCGGCACCGACGCGAGCAACGGCCCGCTTCGCGTCGTCGTCGCGCCGGTGCGCTCGCTCCTCCAGCCGCAGGTCGCGGGGCTGGCAGACCTGGCGCCGGTCGAGCTGACTCCCGGCTCGTCGATCCCGATGGACGAGGTCGTGCGAGGGCTGGCCGACGCCGCCTACTCCCGGGTCGACATGGTCGAGAAGCGCGGGGAGTTCGCCGTGCGCGGCGGGCTGGTCGACGTCTTCCCGCCCACCGAGGAGCACCCGGTCCGAGTGGAGTTCTGGGGTGACGAGATCGAGGAGATCCGCTCCTTCTCCGTCGCCGACCAGCGGACCCTCGAGAGCCTGGAGAGGTTGTGGGCGCCGCCGTGTCGTGAGCTGCTCCTGACCGATGACGTACGCCGACGCGCCGCCGAGCTCGGGCAGGCCCACCCGCAGCTCGTCGAGCTCACCGACAAGATCGCCGCCGGCATCGCCGTCGAGGGCATGGAGTCCCTCGCACCCGTGCTGGTGGACGAGCTGGAGCTGCTGGTCGATCTCTTCCCCGACAGCACCACCGTCCTGGTGCTCGACCCGGAGCGGGTCCGCACGCGCGCGCACGACCTGGTGGCGACCAGCGAGGAGTTCCTCGGCGCCAGCTGGGCCGCGGCCGCGAGCGGCGGCCAGTCGCCCATCGACCTGGGTGCCGCCTCCTACCGCGAGGTGGCCGACGTGCGCGGGGTGGCCATCGGCCGCAACCTCGGGTGGTGGACCGTCAGCCCCTTCGGCATCGAGAGTCCCGAGCCCGCGCTGTCGACGGGGCCCGAGTCCGACGTCGACGTGCTCGTCGGCGCCGTACCGTCCCGGGCGCTGGGGATCCAGCCGTCCGAGGCCTATCGAGGCGACATCGAGCGGGCCGTGGCCGACATCCGTGCCCTGCTCGCCGACGGCTATCGGGTCACGGTGGTGCACCAGGGGCACGGCCCTGCCCAGCGGATGGTCGAGGTGCTGGCCGAGCACGACGTCGCGGCCACCCTCTCCGACGTCGAGGCAGCCGCCGATCGCAGCGTGGTGACGGTGACGACGGGCTGCCTGGTCACCGGGTTCAACGACCCGACGACGCGCACCGCGGTCCTGACCGGTGAGGACCTCTCGGGCCAGAAGGCCTCCACGCGCGACATGCGCAAGATGCCCGCGCGCCGCAAGAAGCAGATCGACCCGCTCGAGCTCAAGGCCGGCGACTACGTCGTGCACGAGCAGCACGGGGTGGGGCGCTTCGTCGAGATGCAGCAGCGGGTGATGCAGGGCGCCACCCGCGAATACCTCGTCCTGGAATACGGCTCCTCCAAGCGGGGCGCACCCGCTGACAAGCTGTTCGTGCCGGCCGACACGCTCGACCAGGTCACCCGCTACGTCGGTGGCGAGCAGCCCAGCCTCGACCGGCTCGGCGGCGGCGACTGGACCAAGCGCAAGAACCGCGCCCGCAAGGCAGTGCGCGAGATCGCCGCCGAGCTGATCAAGCTCTATGCAGCGCGGCAGGCCACCCAGGGGCACGCGTTCGGCCCCGACACCCCCTGGCAGCGCGAGCTCGAGGACGCGTTCCCCTTCCACGAGACGCCCGACCAGCTGACCACCGTCGACGAGGTCAAGGCCGACATGCGCCGGACGGTGCCGATGGACCGGCTGATCTGCGGCGACGTGGGCTATGGCAAGACCGAGATCGCCGTCCGTGCCGCCTTCAAGGCGGTCCAGGACGGCAAGCAGGTCGCCGTGCTCGTCCCGACGACGCTGCTCGTGACGCAGCACCTGTCGACGTTCACCGAGCGGATGAGCGGCTTCCCGGTCGTGCTCAAGGGATTGTCGAGGTTCCAGACCGACAAGGAGGCCAAGGAGGTCATGGCCGGTCTCGCCGACGGCACCGTCGACATCGTGGTGGGGACCCACCGGCTGCTCAACCCCGACACCCGGATCAAGGACCTCGGCCTGATCATCGTCGACGAGGAGCAGCGCTTCGGTGTCGAGCACAAGGAGCAGATGAAGCGGCTGCGCACCAGCGTCGACGTGCTGGCGATGAGCGCGACCCCGATCCCGCGCACGCTCGAGATGGCGGTCACCGGCATCCGGGAGATGTCCACGATCACCACGCCGCCCGAGGAGCGGCACCCGGTGCTGACCTATGTCGGTGCCTACGAGGACCGGCAGGTGGTCGCCGCCGTACGCCGTGAGCTGCTCCGTGAGGGACAGGTCTTCTTCATCCACAACCGGGTGAACTCCATCGAGAAGGCGGCCGCGCACATCCGCGAGCTCGTGCCGGAGGCGCGGGTCGCGACGGCGCACGGCCAGATGGGCGAGCACCAGCTCGAGCAGGTGATGCTCGACTTCTGGGAGAAGCGCTTCGACGTGCTCGTCTGCACCACCATCGTCGAGTCCGGCCTCGACGTCTCCAACGCCAACACGATGATCATCGAGCGCGCCGACACCCTCGGTCTCTCCCAGCTGCACCAGCTCCGTGGCCGCGTCGGTCGCTCGCGCGAGCGTGCCTACGCCTACTTCCTCTATCCGGCCGAGAAGCCGCTGACCGAGACCGCCCACGAGCGGCTGGCGACGTTGGCGCAGCACTCCGACCTCGGCGGCGGCATGGCGATCGCGATGAAGGACCTGGAGATCCGCGGCGCCGGCAACCTCCTCGGCGGGGAGCAGTCGGGCCACATCGCCGACGTCGGCTTCGACCTCTATGTCCGGCTCGTCGGGGAGGCGGTCGCCGACTTCAAGGGGGAGGCCGAGGCAGAGGCCAAGGAGGTGCGCATCGAGCTGCCCGTCGACGCGCACCTGCCCCACACCTACATCCCCTCGGAGCGACTGCGGCTGGAGATGTACAAGCGACTCTCCGAGGTCCGCGCCGACGAGGACGTCGACCAGCTCCGCGAAGAGCTCGTGGACCGCTACGGCGAGCCCCCGATCGAGGTGGAGTCGCTGCTGATCGTGGCCCGGTTCCGGGCACGCGCCCGACAGGCCGGCATCGGCGAGATCACGATCGCGGGCAAGCACGTCCGGTTCGCTCCCGTCGACCTGCCCGACTCGCGGGTGGTGCGCCTGAACCGTGTCTATCCCAGGAGCATCGTCAAGGCCCCGGTCAGTACGATCCTGGTGCCGCGTCCGCAGACTGCCGTCATCGGGGGCAAGCCCATCGACGGGATCGCCCTGCTTGAATGGGCGCGGCACGTGATCGACGACATCATCGATCCGCCTGCAACCACGTCCTGACCCTGGAGCGAAGAATCGTGCACAAGTTCCGCCTGCTCGTCCCGGTTGTCCTCGCCGGCGTCCTGACGACCACCGGCTGCGCAGGCAGCGCCTCGCCGGGTGTGGCCGCACGCGTCGGGGACGAGACGATCACCGCGGGAGAGGTCGACGAGACGACACGTCACCTCTGCACCGCGCTGGGTGAGCGGTTCAAGGAAGAAGGGCGGCTGGTCCAGCTGGGTGTCATCCGGCAGGGCGTCCTGCAGTTCCTGGTCCTTCGCTCACAGGCCGACCAGCTGGCCGAGGAGTACGGCGTCGAGCCCTCCGCGGCCTATCGGCAGGCCGTGGCCGAGCACGCGCGCACCGCGACCGACTTCCCCGAAGAGGTCCGCGACGACTACGTCACCGTCCTGAGCACCGACGCCCTCGCCTCCGACATCGCCAGCCAGGTCGGACGGATCGAGCTGGCCGAGGAGGGCTTCACCGAGCCGACCGAGGAGCAGGTCCAGCAGGCGGCGCGCGACGCGTTCACCTCCTGGCCCGATGCCAACGGCATCGACGTCGACCCGAAGTACGGCATCGAGCTCGTCGACGGCGTCCTCACCGAGGTCGACACGAGCCTCTCCTTCGCCGTCAGCGACAAGGCCAGGGCGGGTCTGCCCGTAGACCCCGATCCGGCCGACCCAGGTGCAGTCCCCGAGCCCGACCCGGCCTACGTCGGCTCGTTGCCGAGCAACCAGACCTGCGGCTGAGCCTGCCGATGCCCGCGCGCCGATGAACCACGCCGACGGCTCCCCGCTGGTCGAGTTCATCGAGGTGATGCACCAGCTGCGCCAGCGGTGCCCGTGGAAGGCCGAGCAGACCCACCGCTCCCTCGCACGCCACCTGCTCGAGGAGACGCACGAGGCGATCGAGGCGATCGAGGCGGGCGAGGCGGGCGAACCCGGACACCTGTGCGAGGAGCTCGGCGACGTCCTGCTGCAGGTCTACTTCCACGCCGAGATCGCCAGCGAGGCAGGGCAGTTCACCATCGACGACGTCGCGCGCGGCCTGACCGAGAAGATGCGCCGCCGCAACCCGCACGTCTTTGGACCGGCCGACAGCGCCCTGAGCGCGACCGAGGTCAACGACCAGTGGCAACAGCTGAAGGCGGCCGAGAAGACGCGGACTTCGATCACCGACGGCCTGCCTCCGGGCCTGCCCGCCCTGCTGCATGCCGACAAGGTGCTCGACCGGCTGCAGCGCGTCGACGCAGAGCCGGACCCGACAGCGGCGCCGGCGCCCTCCGCGGGGATCGGTGATCGCCTGCTCGACCTCGTGCGCGAGGCGCGAGCCGACGGGATCGACCCGGAGCAGGCGCTGCGCGACGCCATACGTCGTGTCGTGGCTGCGCACGACGGCTCCGACCTGCCGGACGACGAGGGCGGGCGTCCCGCTCGCTGAGGGCCGTACGCCGCGGCCAACCGCTGCGTCTAGGGTGAAGCCCACTGTCTTCCACCCTCACAGGAGCACCCGTGGCATCAATCGCAGCTGTCGGCGCCCGCGAGATCCTCGACTCGCGCGGCAACCCCACCGTCGAGGTCGAGGTCGTCCTCGATGACGGCGCGTTCGGCCGCGCTGCTGTCCCCAGTGGTGCCTCGACCGGTGCCTTCGAGGCCGTGGAGCTGCGCGACGGTGGCAAGCGCTACCTCGGCAAGGGCGTCCAGAACGCCGTCAAGGCCGTGAGCGAGAACATCGCCGGCGCGATCGTCGGCCTCGACGCCGACGACCAGCGGCTGGTCGACCAGACGATGCTCGACCTCGACGCCACGCCCAACAAGGCCAAGCTCGGTGCCAACGCCATCCTCGGCGCCTCGCTCGCCACCGCCAAGGCCGCGGCGGAGTCGGCCGGCCTGCCGCTGTTCCGCTATGTCGGCGGCTCCAACGCCCACCTCCTGCCGGTGCCGATGATGAACATCGTCAACGGTGGCGCCCACGCCGACTCCAACGTCGACGTCCAGGAGTTCATGATCGCGCCGATCGGTGCGGCCACGTTCGCCGAGGCGCTCCAGCAGGGTGCCGAGGTCTACCACGCCCTCAAGTCCGTGCTGAAGAAGAAGGGCCTCTCGACCGGGCTCGGCGACGAGGGCGGTTTCGCCCCCGACCTGGACAGCAACCGAGCGGCGCTCGACCTGATCGCCGAGGCCGTCAAGAGCGCCGGCTTCAAGCTGGGCAAGGACATCGCCCTGGCCATGGACGTCGCGGCCAGCGAGTTCCACGAGAAGGGCAAGTACACCTTCGAGGGCAAGAAGCAGTCGAGCGAGAAGATGATCGACTACTACGCCGACCTCGTCGCGTCCTACCCGATCGTCTCGATCGAGGACCCGCTCGACGAGGAGGACTGGGACGGCTGGAAGGCCATCACCACCGCCCTCGGCGACAAGACCCAGCTCGTCGGCGACGACCTGTTCGTCACCAACGTCGAGCGGCTCCAGCGCGGCATCAGCGGCGGGCAGGGCAACGCGATGCTCGTCAAGGTCAACCAGATCGGCTCGCTGACCGAGACCCTCGACGCGGTCGAGCTGGCCCACCGGGCCGGCTTCCGCAACATGATGAGCCACCGTTCGGGCGAGACCGAGGACACCACCATCGCCGACCTGGCCGTGGCCACCAACTGCGGTCAGATCAAGACCGGCGCCCCGGCCCGTTCCGACCGCGTCGCGAAGTACAACCAGCTGCTCCGGATCGAGGACGCGCTCGGTGACGCGGCTCGCTACGCCGGGGCGGCTGCCTTCCCGCGATTCGGCGGCTGAGCGGGGCAGACTGCTCCACATGGCGCCCCCTTCCCAACGTCGCACTCCGCGGGGTGGTCCCGGCGGCAGCACGCGGCCGGGCACCCGCAGCGGCGTAGAACGAGGAGCGTCGCGCGCTCGGTCGGCCGGATCACGCCCGGCGGTTGCGAGCTCGCAGCCCACCGGTGCCGGGTCCGGTGGGCCTCGTCGACCGCGCCTGACCGGACGGGCTGCCGTGCTGGTGCTGGTGCTGGCCGTGCTGACCGTCTCCTACGCCTCCTCGCTGCGCGCCTACCTCCAGCAGCGTTCCCACATCGACGACCTCAAGACCGCGATCGCCGAGCGGGAGGCCAGCATCAACGCGCTCGAACGCGAGAAGCGGCGCTGGCAGGACCCCGCGTTCGTCCGTGCGCAGGCCCGCGCGCGCTTCGGCTACCTGATGCCCGGGGAGACCGGGTTCCTCGTGCTCGACGAGAACGGCGACCCGCTGGAGACCCGGGTCTCGCTCAGCGACCCCGACGACCGGGCGAGCGTGCCCACGGCCTGGTGGTCGCAGGCCTGGGCGTCGGTCGAGCTCGCCGGCAACCCACCCGCCCCCAGCGAGGGCCCGGCCCTCGAGATCGATGGTGTCAAGAAGCAGTGAACGACCAGCCCACCGATGACCAGCCTGCCGACGCCCCGCCACGGATCCGCGCCGCCGACGTGACCGCGATCGCCGCCCAGCTCGGACGGGAACCACGCGGCATCCACGACATCGGCCACCGGTGCCCCTGCGGCAACCCCGACGTCGTGACGACCGAGCCGCGGCTGCCCAACGGCACCCCGTTCCCCACGACCTTCTATCTCACCTGTCCGCGCGCAGCCTCGCGGATCGGTCGGCTGGAGGGCTCGCACGTGATGAAGGAGATGGAGGAGCGGCTCGCCGACGACCCTGACCTGGCCGCTGCCTACCGTCGGGCCCACGAGCGCTATCTCGAGGCCCGTGCCGAGCTCGGTGAGGTCCCCGAGATCGAGGGCATCTCGGCCGGCGGCATGCCTGAACGGGTCAAGTGCCTGCACGTCCTGGCAGGTCAGTCGCTGGCCCAGGGTCGCGGGGTCAACCCGTTCGGCGACGAGGTGCTCGACCTGCTCGGCGAGTGGTGGGAGTCGGGTCCGTGCGTGTAGCCGCGATCGACTGCGGCACCAACTCGATCAAGCTGCTGATAGGCGAGCGCACCGACGACGGGTTCTTGGTCGCCGTGCGCGACTCACGCGTCGTCCGTCTCGGACAAGGCGTCGACCGCACCGGCGAGCTCGCGACCGAGGCGCTGGAGCGGACCTTCGCCGCGGTCGAGGAGTTCGCCCGGACCATCGAGGGCTTCGGGGTCCCCGCTGACCGCATCCGCTTCTGTGCGACCTCCGCCACGCGCGACGCCCGCAACGCGGCCGTGTTCACCACGGGCGTCGAGCAGCGACTCGGCGTACGCCCCGAGGTCCTCTCGGGCGACGAGGAGGCGGCCCTGGTCTTCGCCGGCGCGCTGGGAGCGGCCCCGGTCACGATCAGCACCCCGGCGCTGGTCGTCGACATCGGCGGTGGCTCGACCGAGCTGGTCCTGGGTGAGCAGCAGCCGAGCCAGTCGACCTCCATGGACATCGGGTCGGTGCGGCTGACCGAGCGCCACCTGCCTGACGATCCGCCCGGCCACGAGCAGGTGGCCGCCTGCGTCGCGGACGTCGACAAGCACCTCGCCGAGTCGGGCGTCGACGTGGCTGCCGCCCGCACGGTCGTCGGCACGTCGGGCACCATCAAGACGATCGCCTGCGGGGTGCTGGAGCTGCCCGGCTATGACCGCGAGGCGTTCGACGGGGTGACCCTGCGCACCGACCGCACGCTGGAGTTCTGCGACGACCTCGTCGCGATGACGGTCGAACAACGTCGTGCCCTGCCCTACATGCACCCCGGCCGCGCCGACGTGATCGCCGCCGGTGCCCTGATCTGGGCTCGCATCCTGGTCCGGTCGGGTGCCGAGACCTACGTCGTCTCCGAGGCGGACATCCTGCACGGGATGGCCCGGGCCATCCAGGCTTGAGCGCGCGCCGTGATGCTGCCCCACCCGCTCACCGGTCAGCCGTTCGAGAGCCCCGTCCCGCCGGGCACCGGCTGGCCCGACGACCCGGCAGCGCCCGACACGCGGGTGGCCCGCACCCCCGCGGGCGTACGCCGACTGGCGCGCGTCGACACGCTCGCCGAGGTCGACGCCCGGGTGAGCGTCTGCTCCGCGTGCCCTCGACTCGTGACGTGGCGCGAGGAGGTCGCGGTGACCAAGCGCGCCTCGTTCTCCGACCAGCCCTACTGGGGCCGGCCGATCGCGGGGTGGGGTGACCCGGAGCCCGAGCTGCTGATCGTCGGCCTGGCCCCCGCCGCCAACGGCGGCAACCGGACCGGGCGGGTGTTCACCGGTGACTCCAGCGGCGACTGGCTCTTCGCCTCGCTCCACCGGACCGGATGGGCTGCCCAGGCCAGCAGCGAGCACGCGGGCGACGGCCAACGGCTGCTGGGCGCCCGGATGGTCGCGACGGTGAGGTGTGCGCCGCCGGCCAACAAGCCGACTCCGGAGGAACGGGACACCTGCGCGCCGTGGATCGCCGCCGAGATCAAGCTGCTGATGCCGAGCGTGCGGGTCGTGGTCGCCCTGGGGGCCTATGGCTGGGACGGCGCCCTGCGGTCGTTCGCAGCGGCCGGCGTCGGCATACCGAAGCCCAGGCCGCGCTTCGGCCACGGCGCCGAGGCGGCCCTGGGTGACGCCACCCTGCTGGGGTGCTACCACCCCTCGCAGCACAACACCTTCACCGGGCGGCTGACCCCCACCATGCTGGATGAGGTGTTCGAGCGGGCCCGCGCGCTGACACAATGAGCCGGTGACCCTCCACGCCATCACCGTCCTCGGGCACGACCGGCCCGGCATCATCGCCGAGACGACCGACCGCCTCGCCGACCTCGGGCTCAACCTCGAGGACTCCTCGATGACCCTGCTGCGCGGCCACTTCGCGATGACGTTGATCTGCGCCGGCGACGCCACCGACGCGGACATCTCGTCCGCGCTCTCGCCGCTCGCCGACGACGGGACGCTCACCGTGACCGTCCGGGAGGTGCCGGCCGAGCCGGCCCCGGTGGCGACCGGGTCGACCTGGGTGCTGACGGTGCACGGGGGAGACCGGCCGGGCATCGTGTCCGCGTTCGCCTCCGAGGTGGCCCGCGTCGGTGGCAACATCACCGACCTCACCACGCGACTCGGTGGGGAGCTCTACCTCCTCGTCGCCGAGGTCGACCTGCCCGCCGACGCCGACCCGGACGCGCTGCGTGCCGCCCTGGACGCTGCTGCCGACCGCCTCGGGGTCGGCGCCACCCTGCGCGAGGCCGAGGCCGACGACCTGTGATCGACGAACGCCTGCGCGCCTGGAGCGAGGACGAGCTGGGCGTGGCCGGGGTCGTCCTCGACGTCGTGCGCGCGCCCGCCGGCGTCCTCTCCCACGACGGTGCGCGCGTCGACCCGACTGCTCCAGAGACGGTCCAGCTCGCCGCCGACCTGGTCGCGACGATGCGGGTCTCGCCCGGCTGCGTGGGACTGGCAGCCCCGCAGGTGGGCGCCGGCGTCAAGGTGTTCTGCGTCGACGTCTCCGCGCACCCCAAGACGCGTGACCACCACGGGACCTTCGTGCTCTGCAACGCCGAGGTCGTCGAGGCGTCGCGCAACGAGAAGGCCCGCGAGGGGTGCATGAGCGTCCCCGACTTCACCGGCGACGTGAAGCGGGCGACCCGGCTCGTGGTGACGGGGGAACTGCCGGGGACCGGCGAGCGGGTCACGTTCGAGACCAACGCCTTCGAGGCGAGGGCACTGCAGCACGAGATCGACCACTGCGACGGGCTGCTGTTTCTCGACCGCGCCGCCGGCGCCCACGCCATCCACGCCCGCAAGACCTACCTCTAGCAGCGCCCTTGCGAGCAGCACGCCCCCGTATCCCAATCGGCAGAGGAAATCGCCTTAAAAGCGACTCAGTCTGGGTTCGAGTCCCAGCGGGGGCACCATCGGGGAACACCCGACCCCGCTGAGGCGTTTGAACTCATGAGCTGCTGCGTAGACTGGCAGCACACGACGCAACGGATCACACACGGCCGTCGCAAGGCCTCCAAGGAGAGACCATGAAGAGCAACAACCCAATTTTCGCCCGATCCGAGCAGTTCAACGGTCGGGCCGCCGGCTACGGTCAGGCGCCGACGTACGGCGACCCCTCCCAGTGGGGGACCGGCACCCCGACCCAGCAGGTCGACCAGGACCGGATGACCGTCGACTCGGTCGTGCAGAAGACCGCCATGACGCTGTTCGTCGTGGTCGTGGCCGCTGCGCTGACCTGGTACTGGACCGGTGACTCGATCACCGAGTCCGGTGCCGCCAACCAGGACGCCATCGGCAAGCTCTACCTCGCGCTGATGGTGGGCTCGTTCGGTGCCTTCGCCCTGTCGATGGTCAACTCCTTCAAGCGGGTCATCAGCCCGGCCCTGGTGATCGCCTTCGCGGTCCTCGAGGGCGTCGCGCTCGGCGCGTTGTCCAAGGTCATCCCTGCCTTCGCCGGGGTGAGCACCGACATCGTGCTGCAGGCGGTCATCGGCACGTTCGCCGCCTTCGCCGGCACGCTGGCTGTCTACAAGTTCTTCGACATCCAGGTCGGCAACAAGTTCCGCACCTTCGTGATGGCGGCCATGTTCGGCATGGTGGCCCTCGGCCTGATGGAGATGGTGCTCGGCGCCTTCGGCAACCAGATCGGCTTCTTCGGCTTCGGCGGCATCGGCCTGCTCTTCGCTGTCGGCGGCCTGGTGCTCGGTGTGTTCATGCTGATCCTCGACTTCGACTTCGTCGAGAAGGGCGTGGCCGCCGGCCTCCCCGAGCGGGAGTCGTGGCGCGCGGCGTTCGCGCTGACCGTCAGCCTGGTCTGGATCTACACCAACCTGCTCCGGATCCTGGCGATCTTCCAGCAGGACTGATCTCCTCGTTCCACACGCGTTGGCCCCGGGATCTCCCGGGGCCTTCGTCGTCTTCGGGGCGCGCCCGGCACGGCGCTGCGTACGGCGCTGCGTACGGCGCCTGCGTACGGCGCAGCCAGGTCCTGCGTCCGCCTCAGGGTCGACCTCGCCTGCGCGCCACCTGCCGGCGGGCTCTCGACTGCTCGCCATACGCCCCCGTCACAGGCGGGTGGTGGGGTCTGGTGGTCCCTGGTGCGGTGTTGTCCGCGGGTGGGAGCAGCACCAGGACCACACCACCCGCGGGTGGTCAAGGGCCGCCGCGGGTGGCCAAGGGCCGCCGGCGGGTGGTCAAGGGCCGCCGGCGGGGGGCTGGGCTGACCTACGCGACGGGACTGGCGGGGTCGACCTCGGTGTCGTCCGAGCCGGCGGGGTCGTCCGACTCCACGGACTCGGGCGACTCGACGTCGGAGGCAGGCTGGCGGCGACGGTGGCGCAGCTCCACCCACCGGCCGCGGAGGCCGCGCTGCGCACCGGAGACCTCGGTGCCGTCGAGCTCGGTGCCGGGGGTACGGGCAGCCTCGGCCGCTGCGGCGGCGACGGGCAGGATCCCCTCGCCGCGCATGGCCTCGAGCGAGACCTCGGCCTCCGGTGCGACGCCGAGGGCGGCCAGCGCGGAGGGGACGAGCACGGCCGCGAGCGACCGGTAGCCGTCGGCGGAGGGGTGGAACCGGTCGGGTCCGAACAGCAGCGCCGGGGCGGCGTCGAACTCCGGGCCCAGAACGTCGCCCAGCGACACGGTGCGCCCGCCTGCCTCGACGACCGCGATGGTCTGGGCCGCTGCGAGCCGACGTGACCAGGTGCGGGCGACCTGCTTGAGCGGCGGAGCGATCGGCTTGATGGTGCCCAGGTCGGGGCAGGTGCCGACGACGACCTCCACGTCTGCGTCGCGCAGCCGACGAACGGCCTCGGCGAGGTGCTGCACCGACTGGGCCGGGGTGACGGTGTGGGTGACGTCGTTGCCACCGATCAGGATGATGGCCACGTCCGGGTCGGTGGGCAGGGCCTTGTCGATCTGGTCGGCGAGGTCGCGCGACTGGGCGCCGACCACGGCGAACTCCCGGAGGTGGACGCGGCGGTCGGCGCGGGCCGCGATTCCGGAGGCGAGGTGGGCACCCGGGGTGTCCTCGACCTTGTCGACGCCATAGCCGGCCGCGCTGGAGTCACCGAGCAGCGCGAGCTTGAGGGCCGGGCCGGGTCGTCCGCGGCCATACCAGCCGGTCGCGTCGGGGGGTGCAGCGTCGGCGATGACGCCGATGGCCCGGCGGGCCAGCTTGGCCTCGGCCACGAGCACGCCATAGAGGCCTGCGCCCAGCACTGAGAGGCCGCCGCCGCCATACACGGCGGCGGAGGCGAGCTTGCGTGCTGCTCCGGCTGTGCCCACGACTTCATGCTACGGGCCAGTACGTGACTACATTGGCCGGTGTGAAGTATGTGAACTCGCTCCTCGACCTCATCGGCAACACCCCGCTGCTGAGGCTGTCCACCTCCCTCGACGATCTCGGGGCTGCTGCTGGTCCGCTCGTGCTCGCCAAGATCGAATACCTCAACCCCGGCGGCTCGGTGAAGGACCGCATCGCGACGCGCATGATCGACGCCGCCGAGGCGTCCGGCGAGCTGCAGCCCGGCGGCACGATCGTCGAGCCGACCTCGGGCAACACCGGCGTCGGGCTGGCGATGGTCGCGCAGGCCAGGGGCTACAAGTGCGTCTTCGTGTGCCCCGACAAGGTCAGCGAGGACAAGCGCAACGTCCTCAAGGCGTATGGCGCTGAGGTGGTCGTCTGCCCGACGGCCGTCGCTCCCGAGCACCCCGACTCCTACTACAACGTGAGCGACCGGCTGGCCTCCCAGCCGGGAGCGTGGAAGCCGGATCAGTACTCCAACCCCCACAACCCGCGCTCCCACTACGAGACCACGGGGCCGGAGATCTGGGAGCAGACCGACGGCAGGATCACGCACTTCGTCGCCGGCGTCGGCACGGGCGGCACCATCAGCGGCATCGGGCGCTACCTCAAGGAGCGCAACCCCGACATCCAGGTGATCGGCGCAGACCCGGCCGGCTCGGTCTATTCCGGAGGCACCGGCCGCCCCTATCTCGTCGAGGGGGTGGGCGAGGACTTCTGGCCCGAGACCTATGACAAGTCCATCGCCGACCGGATCATCGAGGTCTCCGACGCCGACTCGTTCGCGTTCACCCGGCGCCTGGCCCGGGAGGAGGCACTGCTGGTCGGTGGCTCGTCCGGGATGGCAGCGTTCGCGGCCAAGCAGCTTGCCACCGAGCTCGCCGCCGAGGGTCGCGAGGACGCCGTCATCGTGGTGCTGCTGCCCGACTCGGGCCGTGGCTACCTCACCAAGGTGTTCAACGACGAGTGGCTGGGCTCCTACGGCTTCGCCACCGAGAGCGACTCGCACACGCGCACCGTCGGTGAGGTGCTGCGCGGCAAGTCCGGGCAGCTGCCCGACCTGGTGCACACGCACCCCAGCGAGACGGTCGCCGAGGCGGTGCACATCCTGCAGGAGTACGGCGTCTCGCAGATGCCGGTCGTGCGGGCCGAGCCGCCGATCGTCGCCGCCGAGGTGGCCGGTTCGGTCTCCGAGCGCACCCTGCTCGACGCGCTCTTCGCCGGCACGGCCAAGCTCACCGACCCGGTGGAGGAGCACATGTCGGCGCCGCTGCCGACGATCGGCTCCACGTCGCCGGCTCGCGAAGCCGTGAAGATGCTCGAGTCGTCCGACGCCGTGCTCGTCCAGGAGGACGGCAAGCCGGTCGGTGTCCTGACCCGTCAGGACCTGCTCGCGTTCCTCGCGCGCGAGTAGTCCTCCGCGGATGGATCTCTCGACCACCCTGATCGCGCTCCTGGTCGTGGCCGCGCTGGCGGCCGGCTTCGTCGACGCGGTCGTGGGTGGCGGGGGACTGATCCAGCTGCCGGCCCTGCTGATCGGCTTGCCCGGAGCCCCGGTGGTGGAGATCGCAGCCACCAACAAGCTCGCATCGTTCTGCGGGACGTCGATCAGCGCAGCGACATACGTGCGTCGGATCAAACCGGATCCGCGCACCTTCCTGCCGCTGATGCTGGCGGCGTTCATCGGCTCCAGCGGTGGTGCACTGGTGGCCTCGCTGCTGCCGCGCTCGGCCTTCGACCCGATCATCCTGGTCGTGCTGGTGGTGGTCGGGACCTATGTGTGGTTCAAGCCGAGCGTCGGCGAGCTGACCAGGCTGCGGTTCAGCGGTGGCCAGCACATGTCGATCGTCGCGATCACCGGTCTCGGCATCGGGTTCTATGACGGCGCCATCGGTCCGGGCACCGGGTCGTTCTTCGTGGTGGCGCTCGTGGGCCTGCTCGGCTACAACTTCCTCGAGGCCTCGGCGAAGGCCAAGCTGGCCAACTGGGCCACCAACCTCGCCGCGCTCGTCGTCTTCGTCCCTCAGGGGGCGGTGCTGTGGCAGCTGGCGCTGCCGATGGCCGCGGCCAACATCGTGGGCGGCTATCTCGGCGCCCGGGTCGCTGTGGCGCGGGGCGCCCGCTTCGTGCGGGTGTTCTTCCTCGTCGTCGTCGCAGCCCTCGTGATCCGGCTCGCCGCCGGCCTGCTCTTCTAGGACCGTGCGGGCGTGTGCCAGGGGGCTTCCGAAGCAGCTCGGCTCAACCGGTCTCCGTGCCCGTGACGTAGACCCAGCGCCCGCCGCGCCGCTCGAAGACGCTGCGCTCGTGCAGTGTGCCGGCGCCGGCGGGGGAGTCGTAGTGCGCCACGAACTCGACCTGGTCCTGCGAGGCGTCCAGCACCTCGAGCCGGGTCCACGTCACCCCGGCGTCGGAGGTGAGGTCGTCGGGCCGGGTCCGCGGGTGCCAGGTGCGGAAGAGGTAGTCGGTCTCGCCCAGGGCATAGGCAGCGAACCGCGAACGCATCAGCTCCTCGGGTGAGGCTGCGTGGGCAGCACCCCGGTGGAGCACGCCGCAGCACGCGTCGTACGTCGAGCCGGAACCGCACGGGCAGGGGTTGGCGAACACGGGTGCACCCTAGGTGGGGGTGCTGGACAACTTAGCCGCGACACGTAACGTCTCACCCGTCCCCCGAGTAGAAGGAGATCCACAGTGAGCACCACTCGACTCAAGCAGGGCGCAGGCGCCGGAGCGTTCGTGCTGGCAGCAGCCCTGGGCCTGGGCGCGGCAGCCGTCGTGCCGGCCCAGTCAGCCGTCGTCGCCGCCGTCCCCACCGCGACCACGACGACCGTCACCGTGCAGGACTCGACCGTCGCCCACGGCGAGGCGACCAGGATCACCGTCTCGGTCGACTCGGTCACCAACGGTCCCAAGCCTGCAGGCAAGGTGGAGCTCAAGGTCGACGACAAGTCCTACTTCGCCGACCTGACCAACAGCGGCAAGGTCGACTTCGACCTGCCCGTGCTCGACGCGTCGACCACGCCCTATCCGCTGGTCGCGACGTTCACCCCCGCGGATGCCGCTGCGTTCAGCTCCTCGACGTCGGCCCCCGTGCCGGTGACGGTGAGCAAGGACGGGACCACCTCCACGGTCACCGCACGTCACAACAAGATGAAGCGCAAGATCGTTGCCAAGAACACGGTGACCTCTGACCACGGTCAGGTGCCGGTCGGCAAGGTGAAGTTCGTCCTGCGTCGCAACGGCATCAAGATCGCCAAGACGGTCGAGACCCTCAACACCGCCGGCGTGGCCAAGGCCAAGTTCCGCAACGTCCGCAACCGGGGCGACTACAAGGTGGTCTCGCGCTACCTCGGCAGCGACAACTTCACTGCGTCGAAGGGCTCGTTCAAGATCACGCGCTGATCCTCCGTCTGCGCGATGTCGACGCCGCCCGTCCCCGACCTGGGGGCGGGCGGCGTTGTCCGTCTGACGCCTCGTGCTGCCGCTTCCCTAGAACCTGTTCTAGTCTGTGGCCATGACTGTCACGCCTGTGATCGAGGGTTGGTTCAGCACGGGTGAGCGGCCGGCGCTGTTGGGGTCGGCGTGCACGTCGTGTCGCACCGTGTATTTCCCGCCGGTGGGGGGGTTTTGTCGTAGTCCGGTGTGTGAGGGGGTGGGGTTCGAGTCGGTCGAGCTGGGTCGGCGGGGTCGGGTGTGGTCCTACACCGATGCGCAGTACCAGCCGCCGCCGCCCTACATCGCGGCTCACGAGGTGCATGTGCCGTTCGCGTTGGCTGCGGTCGAGCTTCCCGAGGGGTTGGTGGTGCTGGGTCAGGTCGCGGACGGGTTCGGTGTCGCTGAGTTGAGCGTGGGGGCGGTGGTCGAGCTGGTGGTGGAGACGTTGTACGCCGACGAGTCGGGTGAGCGCACGATCTGGCGTTGGAAGCCGGTCGTGGACGACGGGGACGAGGAGACGTCATGACGGGGAAGGTCACGGTCGCGGGGGTGGGGATGCACCCGTGGGGCAAGTGGGGCAAGAGCTTCGTGGAGTACGGGGTGGTCGCGGCCCGGGCGGCGTTGGCTGATGCGCAGATCGGCTGGTCCGAGGTGGACCTGGTCGTGGGTGGGGAGACGGTCCGCAACGGTTATGGCGGGTATGTCGCGGGGGCGACGTTCGCGCAGGCGTTGGGGTGGAACGGTGCGCGGGTCGCGACGTCGTATGCCGCGTGCGCGACCGGTGCCCAGGCCCTCGACACTGCCCGGGCGCGGATCCTGGCGGGTCTCTCGGAGGTGGCGTTGGTGGTCGGGGCGGACACGACCCCGAAGGGGTTCCTGGCCCCGAATGCCGGGGAGCGGTGGGACGACCCGGACTGGTTGCGGTTCCGGTTGCTGGGGATGACCAACCCGGCCTATTTCGCGTTGTATGCGCGGCGTCGGATGGACTTGTATGGCGCCACGTCGGAGGATTTTGCGGCCGTGAAGGTCAAGAACTCCCGCCATGGCCTGGCCAACCCGAACGCGCGGTATCGCAAGCAGGTCAGTGTCGCTGAGGTGATGTCCAGCGCTGTGGTGTGCGACCCGCTGCACCTGCTCGACATCTGCGCGACCAGTGATGGCGCGGCCGCGGTGGTGTTGTGCTCACCCGACTACGCGCGCCGCCACGGGCTGGTCGAGGCGGTGCAGGTCGCGGCGATCTCGACGGTGACCCCGACGTTCCCGAACACGGTGATCGACATGCCGTTGTTGTCCACTGATGCACCCCCACCCTCGTCGCCGGAGGGTGAGGAGAGTGCTCTGTGCCCGTCACGAAACCGGACCTTCAAGCAGTCGATCGCCCACGCGGCCTACGAGGAGGCCGGCATCGGGCCCGACGATGTCGACGTCGCCGAGGTCTATGACCTGTCCACCGCGCTCGAGCTGGACTGGATGGAGGACCTCGCGTTGTGCAAGGAGGGCGAGGCCGAACAGCTCCTGCGTGCCGGGGAGACCACCATCGGTGGCCGGGTCCCGGTCAACCCCAGTGGTGGGTTGGCGTGCTTCGGTGAGGCCGTCCCGGCCCAGGCGCTCGCACAGGTCTGCGAGCTCACCTGGCAGCTGCGCGGCCAGGCCCACGGCCGCCAGGTCGACGGCGCCCGGGTCGGAATCACCGCCAACCAGGGCCTCTTCGGCCACGGCTCCTCGGTGATCCTGACGCGTTGAGGCTCGATGGACCCGCGCGTGCGGCCCGTTGGGCCGGCCGACGTGCTTCGATGGACCTGTGACTGAGATGATCCGTGTCTTCCTGCTCGACGACCACGACGTGGTCCGCGAGGGCCTGCGCTTCCTGCTCGAACGGCAGGACGACATCGAGGTGGTGGGCGACTCCGCGTCGGCGGTGGAGGCGATCGCCCGCATTCCCGCTCTCAAGCCACACGTCGCCGTGCTGGACGGGCGCCTGCCCGACGGGTCCGGGATCGAGGTGTGTCGCGCCGTGCGATCGGTCGACCCGGAGATCCGGGCGCTGATCCTGACCTCCTACGACGACGACGAGGCGCTGTTCGCCGCGATCATGGCCGGCGCGTCCGGCTATGTCCTCAAGGAGATCCGCAGCAGCGACCTCGTCACGGCGATCCGCCAGGTGGCGGCCGGCAACTCGCTCATCGACCCCACCCTGACCGCGAAGGTGCTCGAACGGGTGCGCAACGGCCCGGCGACCGCACCGGAGCTGGCAGAGCTCACCGAGCAGGAGCTGAAGCTGTTGGCCTACATCGCCGAGGGGCTGACCAACCGTCAGATCGGCGAGCAGATGTTCCTGGCCGAGAAGACGGTCAAGAACTACGTCTCGAGCATCCTCGCCAAGCTTGGGGTCGAGCGCCGTACGCAGGCCGCCGTGCTCGCCTCCAAGCTGCTTGGTCCCGGCAACTAGGGACCATCGGCGGTTCGCGCAGGGACCTCG
This sequence comes from Nocardioides piscis, assembly GCF_011300215.1. NCBI lineage: Bacteria > Bacillati > Actinomycetota > Actinomycetes > Propionibacteriales > Nocardioidaceae > Nocardioides > Nocardioides piscis. Next base: position 203,379 of record NZ_CP049866.1, on the reverse strand, counting down.
TCCCCTGCCTGGGCAGGGGGCGGCAGGCGAGAGTTGTGGTGCAAAGGAAAACAAGCACCACTACTCGCAAAGAAGGGTTCGTCATGGCCGTCATCCAGCGTCACCACACCATCAGCAGTGAGGGCGTCACGACTGTGACGTCCGAGCCCAGCACCGCGTTCGACAAGGCTCTTGCCGTCCTGCGCATCGCCTTCGGGGTCACCTTCCTGTGGGCCTTCCTCGACAAGACCTTCGCCCTGGGGTTCCACACCGGCTATGACCAGGAGGGCAACCTCGACCGGTTCGGCGACGCCGCCTGGATCAACGGTGGCAGCCCGACCGAAGGGTTCTTGACCTTCGGGGTCCCGGCCGACAACCCGTTCAAGGGCTTCTTCAACGGCCTGGCCGGATATGCAGTCGTCGACTGGCTGTTCATGCTCGGTCTCCTCGGCATCGGCCTGACGCTCATCCTCGGGGTGGGCATGAAGATCGGCACCGCGGCCGGCGCTCTGATGTATGCATTCATGTACGCCGCAGTCCTCCCCCTGGAGAACAACCCCGTCGTCGACGACCACCTCATCGGTGTCATCGTGATGGTCGTCCTCGCCCTCGGCGCAGCCGGCACCACCTGGGGCCTCGGCAGGGTATGGCAACGAACCTCCCTCGTGGAGAAGTTCCCCATCCTGAAGTGACCTGACCGGTCACCCATCCACCAAGACCCGCCCGGTCCACCGGGCGGGTCTCTCGTGTCTGTCCGACAGGTCGCGGGGGTGGCGGCCCACGGCCGGGGGGACCCGGTCAGGCGAGCGGGACCCGCCATACGAGCGTGGTGCCCCGCCCGTCACCCGCCAGCACCTCCAGCGCTCCACCGAGGTCGGCGGCCCGTCGCCGGGCGTTGCGCAGCCCGCTCTCGTGGGGGTCGGACGGCATCCCGATCCCGTCGTCGACCGCCCGCAGCACCAGCTCGTCGGCGCTCACCAGCACCTCGATCTCTGCAGACTCGGCGAGGGCGTGGCGAGCGACGTTGGAGATGGCCTCGCGCAGCACGGCGAGGACCTGGTCGGCCCTGCGGTCGTCGACGGCGGTGTCGATGGGACCACTGGTCCGCACCGTCGGGCTGAAGCCCAGCACCGGGACGTAGTCGCGCACCAGCGCCCGGACCTGTGAGCGCAGGGACGTGCGGTTCTTGTGCTGGAGCTCGAAGATGGTGCTGCGGATCGCCTTGATCGTCTCGTCGAGCGAGGACACCGCGTCGTCGATGCGGCGGGCGACCTCCGGGTTGGAGGCCATCAACGCCACCCCCTGGAGCTGCAGGCCGGCGGCGAAGAGCTGCTGGATCACGACGTCGTGGAGGTCACGGGCGATGCGCTCACGGTCGGTGATCAGGGCAAGCTCCTGGCGGTCCGCGACGGCCTGGCCCCGGTCGAGCGCCAGGGCCACCTGGTCGGCGAAGGTCGCCAGCAGGTCACGCTCGTCGGCGTCGACCAGCGGGGACGTCCGGTCATAGAGCGCGGCGAGCGCGGTGACCGACGCGAGGTGAGCCCGGACGGGGATGACGACCGCCTCGAGGTCGCCCACGGAAAGGCGGAGCAGTGGCGAGACGGTGTCGAGCGTGGGGTCGTCGCGCACCATGTCGACCAGCTCGCGCACGGCAGCGTGGTCGGCCGGGTCGGCTGCGAACGTGTCGCCGTCGGCCGGGTCGGAGGCAAGCAGCACCACGGCTCGAGCGCCCGCGACCGCGCGCGCCGTGCCCACGATGTTGTCGAGGGCGGCCTGGCCGTGCTGGAGGTCGACCCCGATCTCGGCAGTGGCCTCGAGCCAGCGCCGCCGTCGCTCGCTGAGGCCGTAGGTGCGGGCGTTGTCGATGACCAGCCCCGCAGCCCGGGCCAGTGCCTCGACGAGGAGCTCGTCCTGCTCGCTGAAGGGCTGCCCGCCGCGCTTCTCGGTGAGATAGAGGTTGCCGAAGACCGTTCCGCGGATGCGCACCGGCATCCCCAGGAAGGTGTTCATCGGGGGATGGTTGGCGGGGAAGCCGACCGAGCGCGGGTGGGCGGAGAGGTCCACCAGGCGCAACCCCTCGGGCTCGGAGATGATCACTCCCAAGATGCCGTCGCCGTGGGGGAGGTCGCCGATCAGCGCCCTCGTCGCCTCGTCGATCCCGGTGGTGATGAACTCCACCAGCCGGCCGTCGTGGCCCAGGACGCCCAGCGCGCCGTACTCAGCGTCGGTGAGCTCGGTGGCCGCGGTGACGATGCGGGTCAGCACGCTCGTCAGGTCGAGGTCGCTGGCGATCGCCGAGACCGCGTCGAGAAGGGCGGTGGCCGACCCGGTCAGGGGCGGCGTGGTCGTGGGGTCCTCGGGCGTGCTCACGAGGGACAGTGTGACGCGGACCTCGGTGGCGGTCACGCACGGAGCTCACAATGCGCGATGGACCGGGAGGTTCTCCTCGAGGTCCCACCCCGCGCCGAGGCGGCGACCGGTGACCTCGTCCAGGGGGATGCGGAGGTAGAGGGACCGGTGGCCGGACGCCCACGGGCGGGGCAGGACCCGCATGAGGGCACGCAGCTCCTCGTGGTCCTCGACGGCCTCGGTGCGGCCGCGGACGACGACGCTCCAGCCCCGCATCCGGGGATGCTCGAAGTGGTCGACCTCGAAGGCGACCAGACGGTCGCGGCCCTGACTGCCCAGCAGGCTGTACGGCGTCGTGCAGACGACGACGTGTCCGACGCTCACCGAGTAGTTGATGGGCACGATGTAGGGACCGGCGGGGGTCGCGATGGCGACACGACCGACCACGCCTCGACGCAGCAGCGTCTCGCACTCGCTCCTGCTCAGCTCCATCGGCTCAGTCATCGTCGTGGCCCTTCAAGTGGTGGTGGACCTCCATCGTCATCCGCGGCGCGACTGCCCGGCAGGGCCCTTGGTCCCGGGTCGACGGTCCATTGCTCCCGACCGGCCTTTGGCCCCGGGTCTAGCGTGGGCGTCGTGACCAACCAGACCTCCGGCTCACCGACCATGGCCACCCTCGGCGAGCTGCGTGCCTCCGGACACGAGCTCAAGCCCCTCCGCGACGAGATCCGCGCCAACCTCCTCGCTCGGCTCCGGGCAGGGGAGGACCCCTGGCCCGGTCTCCACGGCTTCAGCGACACCGTCATCCCGCAGCTCGAGCGGGCCCTGATCGCCGGCCACGACGTGGTGCTGCTGGGCGAGCGCGGCCAGGGCAAGACCAGGCTGCTGCGCTCGTTGGTGGGCCTGCTGGACGAGTGGTCGCCGGTGATCGCCGGCTCCGAGCTCGGTGAGCACCCCTTCGACCCGATCACCCACGGCGCCAAGCGCGCCGTCGCCACCCAGGGTGACGACCTGCCGATCAGCTGGCGTCACCGCGACGAGCGCTATGCCGAGAAGCTGGCGACCCCCGACACGAGCGTGGCCGACCTGATCGGTGACGTCGACCCGATGAAGGTCGCCGAAGGTCGTTCGCTGGGCGACCCGGAGACGATCCACTTCGGGCTGATCCCGCGCGCCCACCGCGGGATCGTGTCGATCAACGAGCTGCCCGACCTCGCGGAGCGCATCCAGGTGGCGATGCTCAACGTGATGGAGGAGCGCGACATCCAGATCCGCGGCTACGTCCTGCGGCTGCCCCTCGACGTGCTCGTCGTGGCGTCTGCCAACCCCGAGGACTACACCAACCGCGGGCGCATCATCACCCCGCTCAAGGACCGCTTCGGCGCCGAGATCCGCACCCACTACCCGACCGAGATCGACGACGAGATCGCCGTGATCCGGCAGGAGGCGCACCTGGTCGCCGAGGTGCCCGACGTGCTGGTCGAGATCCTGGCCCGCTTCACCCGCAACCTGCGCGGCTCCAGCGCCGTCGACCAGCGCTCCGGGGTGAGCGCCCGGTTCGCGATCGCCGGGGCCGAGACGATCGCCGCCGCTGCGCTGCACCGCGCGACCGTCAACGGCGAGGACGTCGCGGTCGCGCGCGTCGTCGACCTCGAGACGGCCGTCGAGGTGCTCGGCGGCAAGATCGAGTTCGAGACCGGCGAGGAGGGACGTGAGGGCGAGGTCCTCACCCACCTGCTCCGTACGGCGACCGCGGAGGCCGTCCGCGAGCACTTCCGCGGCCTCGACCTCGCGCTCCTGGTGGAGGCCATCGAGGACGGGGCGACCATCTCGACCGGCGCGCAGACCACCGCTCGCGACTTCCTGTCCGGCCTGCCGGTGCTCGGAGAGTCCGAGGTCTATGACGACATCGGCGAACGGATCGGCGCACAGAACGACGGGGAGCGCGCCTGCGCCATCGAGCTGGCGCTCGAGGGGCTCTATCTCGCCCGCAGGGTCGGCAAGGAGTCCGACGGCCGGGAGACGGTCTATGGCTGAGGTCGACCACCCGTGAGCCGCTACCGCAAGTACGACGGCGGCGACCCGTTGGCCCCGCCCGTCGACCTCGCCGAGGCGCTGGACGCGATCGGCCAGGACGTGATGGCCGGCTACAGCCCCGAGCGCGCGATGCGTGAGTTCCTGCGCCGCGGTGGGCAGGAACACCAGGGGCTCGACGACCTGGCCCGGCAGGTCGCGGCCAAGCGGCGCGAGCTGCTCCAGCGGCACAACCTCGACGGCACGATGCAGCAGGTGCGAGAGCTGCTCGACAAGGCGGTGCTGGCCGAGCGCGGACAGCTGGCGCGCGACGTCGTGCTCGATGACACCGACCGGGCGTTGCGTGAGCTCCAGCTCGACAGCCTGCCCGACTCCACGGCGGCGGCAGTCAGCGAGCTGGCCGCCTATGACTGGACCTCGACCGAGGCGCGCGAGGCCTATGAGGAGATCAAGGACCTGCTCGGCCGCGAGCTGCTCGACCAACGCTTCGCCGGCATGAAGGAGGCGATGGCAGGCGCGACCGAGGAGGACCGCGAGGCCATCAACAAGATGCTCGGCGACCTCAACGACCTGCTGGAGAAGCACGCTCGGGGCGAGGACACCGACCAGGACTTCGCCGACTTCATGTCCGAGCACGGTGACTTCTTCCCGGAGAACCCCTCGAACATCGACGAGCTGATGGACGCCCTGGCGGAGCGCTCGGCCGCGGCCCAGCGGATGCTCAACTCGATGACGCCCGAGCAGCGGGCCGAGCTGATGGAGCTCTCGCAGCAGGCCTTCGGCTCGCCACAGCTGATGGCGCAGCTGGCTCGAATGGACGCCAACCTCATGGCTTTGCGGCCCGACCTCGACTGGGGTGGGTCCGAGGGCTTCGGCGGTGACGAGGGGCTGGGGCTCGGGGACGGCACCGGGGTCTTCCAGGACCTCGCCGAGCTCGACTCCCTGGGCGAGCAGCTCTCGCAGTCCTATGGCGGCGCCCGCATGGACGACCTGGACCTCGACGCCCTCGCCCGGCAGCTCGGCGACCAGGCCGCCGTCGACGCCCGGACCCTCTCCGAGCTCGAGAAGGCCCTGCGTGACTCGGGCTATCTCAAGCGTGGCTCCGACGGGGAGCTGCGGCTTTCACCCAAGGCCATGCGCGAGCTCGGCAAGGCGCTCCTGCGCGACGTCGCCACCCGGATGTCGGGACGCCAGGGCCAACGCGAGAACCGCAGTGCCGGCGCGGCGGGCGAGCTGTCCGGGGCGACGAAGGCGTGGGAGTACGGCGCCACCGAGCCCTGGGACGTCACACGGACGATCACCAACGCGGTGTTGCGGACGGCGGGGTCGCCGGCGGTCGAGGAGGTCGCGCAGCGACCGTCACGAAACCCCGGCGTGCGCATTCGCGTCGACGACGTCGAGGTGCAGGAGACCGAGGAACGCACGCAGGCGGCGGTCGCCCTGCTCGTCGACACCTCCTTCTCGATGGCGATGGACGGCCGTTGGGTGCCGATGAAGCGCACAGCCCTGGCGCTGCACCAGCTGGTCCGGTCGCGCTTCCGGGGCGACCACCTCCAGCTGATCGCCTTCGGCCGCCAGGCGCGGGTGATGGAGATCGAGCAGCTCACCGGTCTCGACGCGCGCTGGGACAAGGGCACCAACCTCCACCACGGGCTGCTGCTGGCCAACCGCCACTTCCGCAAGCACCCCAACGCCCAGCCCGTGCTGCTCATCGTCACCGACGGCGAGCCCACCAGCCACCTCGAGCCGGACGGACAGGTGTGGTTCTCCTACCCGCCCCATCCGCTGACGATCGCCAACACGGTGCGCGAGCTGGACAGTTCGCGTCGACTCGGTGCGCAGACGACGTTCTTCCGGCTCGGGGACGATCCGGGGCTGGCGCGGTTCATCGAGTCGATGGCGCGCCGGGTCGACGGACGGATGGTCTCGCCCGAGCTCGACGACCTGGGAGCTGCTGTCGTCGGGTCCTATCTCGGTGACCGGTCGGCGTCGACGTACCGCGACCACTTCGGCGGCTGGGCGGGCGGCCGCGGGTTCTGGGTGGGCTGAGCCTCAGCCTTCGGCGAGCATCCGCATCAGCTCGGCACCCATGTGCTCGACGACGGTGTTGAGCGCCTTCAGGGGGCGGATCATCACCGTGAAGTCGACGATCTGCCCGTCGGCGTCCCACGTGATCATGTCGACGCCGCTCACGTCGAGTCCGCCGACGCTGGTGCGGAACTGCAGCACGGCCGAGTCCGGACCCAGCCACTCCCGCTCATAGGTGAGGCGGGGTCCGAGGACGACGAAGGCGGCGGTGAGATAGCCCACGACGGTCTCCCGGCCCTCCTGGGGCGTGTGCACGGCCGGGCTGCGGAAGACTGCGTCCTCGGCCAGCAGGGCGGGCAGTCCGCCCGCATCGCGGCGCGAGACGACGTCGTGCCAGCGGGCAAGGGCGGCGGCTGAGTCCATGCCCGGGATGGTGCCACGTCCGGGCCCGTGAGGGTCAGGACCGCGGTGCGCGAGCCTCAGGCGTCAGCGAAGCCCGGGAGGTGCTCCTCCATGAGCCGGCGGAACGGGGCTTCTGCCTCCAGCTGGCTGAGCAGGCCGAGGCCGCCGAGCCAGGTGCGGTGGATCAGGAGATAGCCGGCGGGGAGATTGAGCTTGGTCGCCACGGTGAAGGCAGGGTCGCGGGGGTTGTTGACGCGCTCGAACTGGGTGCGCATCCACTCGCGGGTGAACTGGAAGCGCTCGACGCTCGCCGGCTCGATGAACGGGCCGAGGTAGTCGAGCACCAGCACCGGGTCCACCTTCATCTGGGGCTTGATGAAGCCCTCCGCGCGCAGACCGGCGACCAGCTCGTCGACGTCGGCGTCGCGGGCGATGCGGATCAGCCGTCCCATCGCCTCCGGGAGGTGCTGTTCGGGCAGCCGGGCGACGGCCCCGAAGTCGAGGATGCCGAGTCGACCGGGCCCGCCGTCGGGGTCCGGGATCAGCCTGAAGTTCCCCGGGTGGGGGTCGGCGTGCAACATGCCGGTGCGGGCGGGGCCGGTGAACAGGAAGCGCGTGAGCAGCTCGCCGTAGTGGTCGCGCTCCTCCTGGGTCCCGACGCGGATGGCGTGGGCCAGGGAGTGTGGCGACTCGAGCCACTCGGTGATCAGCACCGTGCCGCCGTGGGCCACCACGTCGGGGATGACGAAGTCCGGGTCGTCACGGAAGGCCTTGGCGAAGGCTCGCTGGGCCTGGGCCTCGAGGGAGTAGTCGAGCTCCTCGGCGGCGCGGGCCTGGAGCTCGGCCACCAGCGGCTTGATGTCGATGCCGGGGAACACCGGGGCCACGCCGCGCGCCACGCGGGCGAGCTGGCGCAGGTCGCTCATGAGGGCCTCGCCGGCCCCGGGATATTGCACCTTGACCGCCACGTCGCGCCCGTCGTGCCACCGGCCCTTGTGGACCTGGCCGATGCTGGCTGCGGCGGTGGGCCCGCCGTCGAGCCAGACGAGCTGTTCCTGCCAGTCGGGTCCGAGCTCGATCGCCAGCTGCTCGCGCACCGTCTGCGTGGGCATGGGTGGCGCATCGTCCTGCAGCTTGTTGAGGTTCTCGCGGTATGGCGCCACGAGCTCCTCGGGCAGCGCCGCCTCGAGCACGCTCAGCGCCTGACCGAACTTCATCGCCCCGCCCTTGAGCTCGCCCAGGGTGCGGAAGAGCTGTTCGGCCGTCCGCTGCTGGACCTCGGTCAGGACCGCCTCGGCCGGCGCGCCGCCGAGGCGCTTGCCGAAGCCCAGGGCCGTGCGCCCGGCATACCCCAGGGGCAGCGCGGCCAGACGGGCGCTGCGGGAGATGGCCTTGCGGGGGAGCTCGGTCATGCTGCCAGTGTCGCCGATGGGTGGGCACCGTGGTGTATCCGCGCCGTGCGGCAGGATGGCCGGGTGCCCGCACCCCACGTCGTCGCCGTCAGCCGGGACGAGACGCACCGGTTCAGCAAGGTCCCGGTCGAGTCGATCACGCTCGTCGCCGGTCTCGGGGTGCTGGGCGACGCCCACGCCGGCACGCTGGTCCAGCACCGCTCGCGCGTGCGCCGTGACCCCAACCAGCCCAACCTGCGGCAGGTGCACCTCCTGCACTCCGAGGTCTTCGAGGACGCACGCACGATGGGCTACGAGCTCGGGCCGGGCGACCTGGGGGAGAACATCCTCACGGCTGGGATCGACATCCTCGGGCTGCCGGCGGGGACGCTGCTCGACCTCGGCGGCCCCGTCGTCCGACTGACCGGTCTGCGCAACCCGTGCTCCCAGATCAACACGTTCAGGGCAGGGCTCCTCAGGGTCGTGCTGGCCCGCGCCGACGGGACCCCCACCGACCAGCCCGCTCCCTCGACGGCCTCGCCCGCGGCCGCGAGCACGCCGGTCATCCGCAAGGCCGGCGTGATGGCGGTCGTCGAGCACGGCGGCGACGTCGTGCCGGGCCGGGGCATCGTCGTGACGCTTCCCGACACGCCGCACACGCCCCTGGCGCCGGTCTAGGAGGACCGACCACATGGCTGACCGCGATCGCAACGAGCAGGGCCGGGCCGAGCAGGCGCGACCCCGCGACAAGCTCGGGCGGCCGTTGCCCTACGGCGCCGCAGGTGTCGAGCCCATCTCCGAGGAGCCGCTGTCACCCGAGGCGACGCTGGCCTATGCCCGCAGCCTGCTCGACGACGGACGCCCGTTCGCCGCTCATGAGGCCCTCGAGGTCCGCTGGAAGTCGTGCCCCGAGGAGGAGCGCGCGCTGTGGCAGGGACTCGCGCAGCTGTGCGTCGGCCTCACCCATCACGCCCGCGGCAACGCGGTCGGCGCGGCGAGGCTCGTCGAGCGCGCCGCGGGCCGGCTGGAGTCGTATGCGGTGGGCTCCGGGTCGACGTACGGCCTCGACCTCAGCGCGCTGGTCGAGTGCGTGCGAAGTCGGGTGCGGGGCGACTGAGCCGACCCGTCGACGGCGGCCGCCTGCCGGTGGGATAACCCGCGGACCCGCGACTCGTTTGACCTTCTGACGACTCACTGCGGAGGTTGACCACGATGTTGCGATCCACCCGACGACTTGCGGCTCTTGTTGCCGTCCTCGTGACCGCGGCCACTGCGCCCATGGTGCCGGTGTCCGCCGGCGCGAGTCCCGAGCTGCCAGCGGTCGAGGTGCCCTCGTGGCCGACCGACGAGGCCGGGCTCGGCAAGGTCATCGTGGCGTTCGAGGGCGAGGTGATCCCGGGTGGCACGCTCAGCGCGCTGCGGGACCTCGGTGTCGAACGTGCGGTCGAGCTGCCGACCATCGGAGCCGTGGCCGTGACTGCCGAGCTGCCCGTGGTGGACCTCCTCGGCGCGCTCCCTGGTGTCGTCGCCGTCGAGCCCCAGCGCCGGCTGGTGTCCCACCTGTATGCCTCCAAGGAGCAGATCAACGCGATCGGTGTCGAGGAGCCCTCGGCCTACACGACGCGGGTCGGCGGGAAGCGGGTCACCGGCACTCGCCCGGGCGTGACGGGCGATGGCGTGACCGTGGCCGTGCTCGACTCCGGCATCTTCGCCGGCCATCCCGACTTCGGCGACCGCGTGGTCAAGGGACTGAACTTCTCCTATGCCGAGGCGGCCCAGCAGGCGGGCTTCACGGCTGCCCAGTGGGATGCCTATGCCGAGTCCACCGGGGCGTTGGCGCTGCAGGACGAGATCGGGCACGGCACCCACGTCGCCAGCACCGTCGGCGGCGACGGCAGCCTCTCCGAGTCGCAGGGCGGTCCCGACCTGGCCGGCGTCGCGCCCGGCGTCGACTTCATCTCCATGCGGGTGGCGACTCCCGGCTTCGGCATCGTCGACGACATCGACTGGGAGGAGGCCGCGCTCGCGGCGTTCGACTGGACGATCCGCCACCGCGAGGAGAGCGGCATCGACATCACGCAGAACTCCTGGGGCCTCCTCCCGACCGAGCCCAACTGCCTGGGCCTCGACTGCGGTGAGCCGACCGACTTCGACGCGATGTCGGCGATGATCGCCACCGTGGTGGACAACGGCGTGCACGTCGTCTTCTCCGCCGGCAACGACGGCCCCGAGCCGGGGACGATCGGCGGCTACCACGACGCGGCCAACGGGGCAGTCCTCGTGGGCGCGGCGTGCAAGTCGGTCGACTCCTCGGGATGTGTGCCCGGGCAGGAGATCACCGACTTCTCGAGCCGTGGCGCGGCCGACGGCACCGGACCGCAGGTCGACGTGGTGGCGCCGGGCGACACGATCATGGCCGCCCTGTCCCCGTCCGTGCTGGCCCCGCTCACCGAGTGTGCGGAGATCCAGCAGCCCGGCTACTTCTGCATCTCCGGCACGTCGATGTCGTCGCCCCACGTCGCGGGTGTCACTGCGCTCATGCTCGAGGCCAACCCGCAGGCGACCCCGGTCGAGGTGAAGCAGTGCCTGACGTCGACTGCCGTCGACATGATGACTCCTGGCTTCGACATCCACTCCGGGGTCGGGATGGTGGACACCAAGGCGGCGCTGACCTGCGTCCACGCGCTGACGGTGGGGAAGAAGAGGCGCTAGGCCCTCACTGGCGGCGAAGTGCTTCACGGGGAGCAGCGGTCCGCTCACCTGTCGTCGGCCTCCTCCCTCACCAGCCGCGCCCACACAAGGGCGGGAGTGGTGGGCGCGAGGGGGAGATTGTGGGGAAGCGGGCTTGTGTAGAGCGTTCGAACAGGTGTACGATTGAAGGGTACTGGCACCCGTCCCTGGAGAAGGGGCAGGAGACACGCAGAGAACCGGATGTGCCCCGGACGCCGAACGGCTCACGCGTGTCGGACTGGCGCAGCCCGACAAAGCCTCGGGGAACCCACCGCAACCGATCCCGGGCCGGTGGTGACACTCCCCACCGCGATCGGAGGCCAGCCGGATGACGACACGATCACTGGTTCGCGAGTGCGAGCGTGAGATCGACACGGCGCTGGACCGGATGGACGGGATCGAGTTCCTGTGGCTATCACCGGATGAGAAGGCCGAGTCCTTGCGGGCGCTCATGAGGCTCGAGACCAGGATCGCCGCTACTCGGCTGCGTCTGCTGGCGGTGGCTGGCGACGTGGCAGAGAAGTCCGGCGCCCGCGACATCGGGACGTGGCTGCAGCACGCCGCCCGAGTCGACCGGGGGATGGCGCGCCGCACGATGGCCCTGGCGCAGGCGCTCGACCAACGCTGGTCAGTGGTGGCCGCTGCCCATCGCGCCGGAGAGGTCTCGACCGAGCAGGCAGACACGATCGCGCGGGCTCTCGACGCGCTGCCCGACGACGTGGGGGTGGAGGTGTTGGCGCGCGCTGAGCAGGTCCTGGTCGGGCACGCATCGACATACGCGCCGCGAGCTCTGCGGGTGCTGGGGCGCCGCATCCTCGACGTAGTCGCCCCGGAGGTGGGTGAGGACCACGAGCGCCGTCAGCTAGAGGAGGAGGAGCGGCGTGCCCGCCAGACCACCCGGCTCACCACCCAGTCCCACGGAGACGGCACGGCGACCATCCGCATCCGCATGCCCGAGGCGTCCGTCGACCGACTCACGACCTATCTCCACGCGATCACCAACCCGCGCCGGCCCGACGGGTCGCCGGGACACACCGACGCGATGCGCGAGGTGCCCTATGCCACGCGCCTGGGGCACGCCTTCTGCGCGCTGCTCGAGCAGCTCGACCCGGCGGCGCTGCCCGCTCATGGCGGCACGGCCACCACGGTGCTGGTGACCATCCCGCTCGAGGAGCTGCTGAGCGGCCTCGGCGTCGCCACCACCGGCTCCGACGGCCGGATCACCGCTGGCCAGGCGCGCAGGCTGGCCTGCACTGCCAAGATCGTCCCGGTCGTGCTGGGCGCGAAGTCGCAGATCCTCGACCTCGGTCGCGCCCAGCGGCTCTTCACCGCGGCGCAACGCCGAGCCCTCGCGTTCCGCGACAAGCGCTGCCGGGCAGTCGGGTGCGACATCCCCGCCGACTGGGCCGAGGCACACCATCTGCACGCGTGGAGCCGGGGAGGCGCGACCGACCTGTCCAATGCAGTGCTTCTCTGCAGCCACCACCATCACCTGGCCCACGACGACCGCTATCTGCACGACCGTCTGCCCAACGGGGATCTCAGGTTCCACCGGCGGACGTAGGAAGGCGCACGGGTCACCGGGAGACCGCTCTATCGTGGCGGTCGTGGAGCTCGAGTTCGCCGGTGAGGTCGTGGAGTGGCGGGGGCCCGCGCCCTACCACTTCGTCCAGCTGCCCCCGGACGAGGCCGACCTGGTCGACGAGGTCAAGGCCGAGGTGGCCTACTGGGGGGTGGTCCCGGTGACCGCGCGGCTGGGGGAGACCACCTTCACCACGTCGATGTTCCCGCGAGAGGGGACCTACTTCCTCCCGCTCAAGGATGCCGTGCGTCGTGCCGAGGGCGTCGCGCTGGGCGACGTGGTGGACCTGCACGTGGAGGTCGGTCGATGACCGGTCCGAGGCTCATCAACCCCGAGACGCTGGGCGCATGGGTGATCAAGTGCCAGCCGAAGGTGAACCCCGGGGTGACCACAGCGATCCTCGACCGGGACCTCGAGCCGATCACCAGGTTCTGCGTGGCGGACAACTACCGAAGCCGGATGATGGCGGCTGACGACCCGGCGATCCTCTGGATCTCGGGAGACGGCCGGCAGCTGGCGCGGGGGATCTGGGGGCTGGGGCGGGTGACCGGCCCGATCCGCGCCATCCTCGGCGAGGTGGCGAGCTGGGATGTCGGCAAGCTGGAGGTGCCGCTCCATGTCGAGCTGCTGGCCGACGGGGTCTCCGTCGAGGCGATCAGGGCCGCCGGCGTCGGTGACCTCGAGGTGCTGGTGCAGCCGCAGGCCTCCAACCCGTCGTGGGTCTCCAGGGACCAGCTGGCCGCGCTGTCGGGGCTGTTGGACTGGCCTACGACGTCGCCTTCGTGACGCGGTGCAGCACCACGTCGCCGAGCCTTCCTGAGTCGGCTGTCGCCGTCAGGTAGGTGCAGAAGGGCTGGCGGCGGCGGTCGGTGGGGGAGCCGGGGTTGAGCAACCGCAGACCGGTGGCGGTCGTGGTGTCCCAGGGGATGTGGCTGTGCCCGAAGACGAGGACGTCGAGCTCGGGGAACTGGACGCTGCAGCGTTCTTCGCGCCCCTTGGCCTGCCCCGTCTCGTGCACGACCCCGAGGCGGATCCCCTCGATCTCGACGCTCGCGACCTCGGGGAGACGGTCGCGCAGGGCGCCGTGGTCGTTGTTGCCCCAGACGCCGACCAGGCTCCTGGCCCTGGTCTCGAGCTCGTCCAGCAGGCGCTCGTCCACCCAGTCGCCGGCGTGGATGACGACGTCAGCGGTCTCGACATGTCGCCATACCTCGGCCGGCAGGTCGCGAGCATGCTTGGGCAGGTGGGTGTCGGCGAGGATGAGCAACCGGGTCGACATGGGATCCAGTGAAGCCGCGGTGCACCTGTCTGGACAACTTCGGGCCGAGGCGAACCTTTGCCGGCGCCCAGACGTCTCAGTCTGTGCCGCTGTCGAACCGGGAGCGGACACCACGAAACCAGAACGGACAGTCCCATGCGCTCCACCTTCGCCGCACTCGTCGCCCTCGTGGCCGTTCCAGCCGCAGCCTTCTCCCTCGCGACGGCTCCGAGTGCCAACGCCGACTCCATCGGGGTCAAGGACCCCCGCGACATCAACCACGGTGTCGACCTCCGCTCGGTCGAGGTCGATCACGGCACCGACGACATCCGGATCGTCACCACCCACACCAACCTGCGCAGGTCGTTCCGATCGGGCTCGTCGGGCGCCGTCTATCTCGACACCGACCCTGCTCGCCGCGGCCCGGAATATGTGTTCGTCGGCGGCTACTTCGTCGGAACCGACTACACGCTCCTGAAGACCGACGGGTTCGGTTCGCACAACTGGGGCCGACGGGTGAAGGGCAGCTATGACCTCTCGCTCGACTTCGCCGACGAGCAGGTCCGGATGCGGGTCGCCACCACCACCCTCGGATCACCCGAGCGTGTCCGGGTGGCCGTGCGCGTCGCCGGAACCCGTTCCGACGGCACGAGCAAGGGGCTGGTCGACTGGCTTCGCGCGCCCCGCAGCTTCACCGACTGGGTCGCGCAGTAGCCGGCAACGCTTGACTGTGGACTTGGTGTCGCTCCGTGACACCAGGTCCACAGTCAGTGCGCACGCCGGGCTGTGGGCGGGCCAGCAAGCTCGCGGCGGACCGGCTCAGTGGAGTATGGCGACGGCTCTCGCATGCTGCACGAGCACCTCGCTCCTGAGCTCGCGATCGACCACCTGGCTTGCCAGGACGCTGAGCTTGATTCCGTGGTCACGCGCGTAGCGGCGCAGGACGGCGAACGCGTGATCCATGTCCAGGTCCGCCGAGTGAGCGATCACCCCCTTGGCCTGTTCGACGACGATGCGGCTGCTCAGTGCCCGTTGCAGCTGTGAGTTGACCGTTGCGCGGTCGGTCGCGGAACGCTCGTTGACGATGGCGACGCTGGCGACGTGGAGGAGGGCCTGGGCGAGGGCGAGGTCATCGTCCTCGAGGGTGCCTGGCATGTCCCCGAACAGACCCATCGCCCCCAGGACGTGCCCCGTGAGCACCATGGGGAGTGCATGGACTGAGCGATAGCCCACCTCCTGTGCGGCCCGGGAGAACTGCGGCCACCGCTGCTCCTCGTCCGCCAGATCAGGGACCAGCACCTGGTGCCCGTCGCGGAAGCAGTCCAGGCAGGGTCCCTCGTCGCGCTGGAGCTGGAAGACCTCCAGCTGGTGAACTCGATCTGAGGAAGAAGCGGCGAGGTGCAACACACCGCGGCCGTCAGCCAGGAGCAGTCCTGCAGAGGCGACGTCGAGCAGACGGGCGCAGTGATCCGTCAGCTGCTTGAGCACATCGACGACGTCATAGTCATCGACGAGCTCGTTCGACATCTCCACGAAGGCGCGGATGATCTCGCGTTCCCGATTCTCGCTCACCTCGTGCCACCTCCCGCACCGCCGCTGGTGTCCCGCTCCAGCATGAGCCTGCGCTCGACGACGGCCCGCGCGACCTCGATCGCGGTCTGCCCCGTAGCGATGGCATGAGCCCGCAGGCGCACCAGTGCCTCGGTCGCGTCGACGTCGAGGGCCGAGATGAGAATCCCGGTCGCCTGGTAGATCTCCACCCGGTCGAGCTCGGCCAGGTGGTCGGGTTCGCTCCCCATCCTCCGGACCATGGAGTCCTCGTCGGCGCTGAGTTCCCCCGCCCCGGCAATCAGGTCGAGCAACGGCGCAGCGGCCAGCTCCGCGGCCAGCTTGGCACCGGCCAGGGCGTCGCGATCCAACGGCCCAGGGGTCGATCGGAACAGGTCCAGTGCCCCGACGCACACGGACATGATCATGACGGGCATGGCGAAGACTCCACGGACCCCGTCGTCGAGCAGCGCCCCCTTCAGCAGGGGCCATCGCCGTTCCTGCGGCGAGGCGAGGTTGGGAACCAGGACCGTCTCGCGCGTGGCCACGGCATCCAGGCAGGGCCCCTCGCCGAAGGTGAACTGGTATTCGTCCAGGCGACGGCTGGCCTCGCTGCTTGATCCGAACGTCCCGGTGGACGAGCCCTCATGGACCATCGACAGCGCTGCGCCGTCAACGCCGATCAGGCCGACGCAGGTGGAGCACAGCTGGTCGGCAGCGGCGATTCCGCGCTCGCTGTTGGTCATCGCGGCGGTCAGCTCAGCCTTGATGACGTCCAACGAAGCACTCACGGGGTCGATCCTCACACGCTGGTCACGCCGCCGGGCGGCAGCGGAGCAACAAGCGTAGTCCCGTCAGCAGGTCGGGACCCCTCTTGCCCGGGGACTTCCTGTGTGGATCCAGGCCCCCCGATTGGGTCCGGAGCCCGGCGCAGCCGCCTGTCGGCCGGACGGGCGACCGCCGTACCCGTGCTGAGCGGTGTGGCGGCGACCGGCAATGGCATTCTGGGCCGCATGCAGCCCGTCCATGTGTGGATCAGGTCCGAGTCCCGCGACACCGAGCGGCGCGCGCCCGTCGTGCCCGCCGACGTCCCGCTGTTGCTCGACGCCGGGTTCGAGGTGACCGTCGAGGACTCACCCCAACGGATCTTCGAGACCGAGGAGTATGCTGCCGCCGGGGCGTTCGTCGTGGGTGAGGGCACCTGGACAGAGGCGCCCCACGACGCCTATGTCCTCGGGATCAAGGAGCTCCCCGACGAGCCGGCGTCGCTGCACCACCGGCACATCTACTTCGCGCACGCGTTCAAGGGGCAGGAGGACGCCCGGGCGACCCTGGAGAGGTTCCGCCGTGGCGGGGGTCGGTTGCTCGACATCGAATACCTCACCGACGCCGACGGCAGGCGAGTGGTCGCGTTCGGCTACTGGGCCGGATATGTCGGTGCCGCGCTGGGCGTCCTGCACCTGGCCGGCAGGCTCGACGCGCCGCTCGCCCCCATGGGCAAGCACGAGCTCGACGCGGAGCTGGAGCAGGCCGGCAAGGACGGGGCCGATCAGCTGCTGGGGCTCGTCACCGGGGCGCGTGGGCGATCCGGCCGCGGTGCGCAGCGGGCACTGATGACCTCGGGCGTCCCGATCACCCGGTGGGACCGCCAGGAGACGCGCGACCTGCACAAGCAGGCGCTCCTCGGCCATGACCTGCTGGTCAACTGCGTGGTCACCCACACCCCGACGGCTCCGTTCGTGGAGCGGGCGGACCTCGACCACGAGCGTCGGCTGCGGGTCCTTGCCGACGTGACCTGCGACGTGACCGGCCCCACCAACATGCTGCCGGTGAACACCGAGATCACCACGTGGCAGGAGCCGGTCCGGCGACTGCACGGCGGCGACCCGGATCACGGCAGTGCGCCGCTGGAGGTCATCGCCATCGACAACCTGCCCTCCCTGCTCCCGCGCGAGGCCAGCGAGGGATTCAGTGCTGACCTGGTCCCGCACCTGCTCGGTCTCGCCGAGGGTGGCGGGCCGTCGGGGCCGTGGCGAGCGGCCGGCAAGGCCTTCGACGAGGCGATCGCAGCGCTGGAGGCAGGCTCCTAGGTCGCGACCGTCGTCGCCACGTGGCGGCCGCCCGTCACACCTCGGGGAACTTGACCCCGGTGTTGGCGTGGCAGCGGTAGCCGAACGGGTTCTTCGCCAGGTATTGCTGGTGCGCGTCCTCGGCGTAGTAGTACGCCACCCCGTCGGGCAGGGGAGCGGCGGGACGGATCTCGGTGGTGACGTCGCCGAGCCGACGGCGGGCCAGCTCGTCGGCATACACCTTGGTCAGCTCGCGCGCCGTGGCCTCCTGCTCGGGCGAGGTGAAGTAGATCGCCGAGCGATACTGCGTGCCGACGTCGTTGCCCTGGCGCATCCCCTGGGTCGGGTCGTGGATCTCGAAGAACCGCTTCACCAGGTCGCCGAACGAGACGACGGCCGGGTCGAAGACGATGCGGACGGCCTCGGTGTGCCCGGTGCGGCCGGAGCAGACCTCGTCGTACGTCGGGTGCGTGGTGTGACCGCCGGCGTAGCCCACCGACGTCGACCAGACGCCGGGGACCTGCCAATAGATCTCCTCGGCGCCCCAGAAGCAGCCGAGGCCGAAGATCGCGACCTCGTGACCGGCCGGCACGGCGCCGTCACCGAGGTCGGTGACGACGGGCGTCCGGAGGACGACGTGCTCGCCGAGGGTCCAGGGCTGGGAGGACCGCCCGGGCAGTGCCTCGTCGGCGGAGGGGAGGGTGGAGGGCTTGCCGAGTCCGAACATGGCTCCAGTCTCCCCGGCGACCCAAGGAGCACTGGGTCTAGTGTCGATCCGTGACCCAGTCGACCAACAACGAACACACCGACAAGGCCGGCTTCGAGACGCGTGCGATCCATGCGGGCTTCGAGCCGGACGAGATGACCGGTGCGGTGATCCCGCCCATCTATGCGACGAGCACCTACAAGCAGGACGGTGTCGGCGGGATGCGCGGCGGCTACGAGTACAGCCGCTCGGCCAACCCGACCCGCACCGCGCTCGAGGGCGCCCTGGCCGCCGTCGAGCAGGGCGAGCGCGGGTTCGCCTTCGCCAGCGGGCTGGCCGCCGAGGACACCCTGATCCGCTCGCTGACCGGGCCCGGTGACCACGCGGTGATCCCCGACGACGCGTATGGCGGCACGTTCCGCCTCTTCGACAAGGTGGCCAAGGTCTGGGGGCTCGACCACACGCCCGCCGCAGTCTCGGACGTCGAGGCCATGCAGGCGGCGATCGTGCCGGGCCGGACCAAGCTGGTATGGGTGGAGACGCCCACCAACCCGATGCTCACCATCGGCGACATCGAGGCGCTGGCTGCGGTCGCCCACGACGCGGGCGCACTGCTCGTCGTCGACAACACCTTCGCCTCGCCCTACCTCCAGCAGCCGCTCGTCCTGGGGGCCGACGTCGTGGTCCACTCGACGACGAAGTATGTCGGCGGCCACTCCGACGTGGTCGGCGGCGCGCTCGTCGTCCGCGACCTGGAGATCGCCGACAAGATCGCCTTCCACCAGAACTCCATGGGCGCCGTCGCCGGCCCCTTCGACGCCTTCCTCACCCACCGGGGCCTGAAGACGCTGGGGGTGCGGATGGACCGCCACTGCGACAACGCCGAGAAGGTCGTGGAGTTCCTCACCGGGCACGCCAAGGTCGCCGAGGTCATCTATCCCGGTCTCGCCTCCCACGCAGGCCACGAGATCGCGGCCAGGCAGATGAAGCGCTTCGGTGGCATCGTCAGCTTCCGGGTCACCGGTGGTGAGCAGCACGCCCTCGACGTCTGCGCCAGGGCGGAGGTCTTCACCCTCGGTGAGTCGCTCGGCGGGGTCGAGTCGCTGATCGAGCACCCGGGCCGGATGACGCACGCGAGCGTCGCGGGCACCGACCTGGAGGTCCCGGCGGACCTGATCCGGCTCAGCGTCGGCATCGAGACGATCGAGGACCTGCTCGCAGACCTCGACCGCGCGCTCGCGTGAGCCACCTGCAACCGGACGACGTGCCGGAGGCGATCGAGCCCGACATCCGCTTCACCTTGGCGAACGAGCGCACCTTCCTGGCCTGGGTCCGCACGGCCATCGGACTGGTGGGAGGCGGTGTGGCTGTCTTCCACCTGCTGGCCGACTCCGCGGCAACGACCGCCCTCTCCCTGGTGCTCCTGGTGGCTGGTTCGTTCGCGGTGATCGCGGGTTATTCGCACTTCCGCCGGGCGGATCGAGCCATCCGCTCCGGTGAGTCGCTGCCGACGACCGGGGTCGTGGTGGTCGTCATGAGCTGTTCGGTCCTTCTCGCAGCCCTGATCGGCGCCGCGTCGGTGGTCCTGGATGCGTGACGTGCGCCGCCCGAGCCCGGTTGTCGTCTGCGTCGACTTCGGCTCGACCTTCACCAAGGCGGTCCTGGTCGACGTCGAGCGCGGAGACCTCGTCGCCCGCGCCGACCACCCCACGACCCTGCCGGCCGCCGACGGGACCGGCGACGTCCTCGACGGCTACGACGCCTGCCTGGCACAGCTGGCGGAGCAGGACCCGCGGGCCCGGGACGCCGAGGTGCTCGCCTGCTCGAGCGCGGGCGGGGGGCTGCGGATCGCCGTGGTCGGCAACGAGGAGCTGGTGACCGCCGAGGCCGGTCGCCGGGTCGCGCTCAGCAGCGGCGGCAAGGTCGTCGCGGTGCTGTCCGGCGGCCTGGACGCGGATCGCCACGGCGAGCTGCGGGCGGCTGCGCCTGACGTCCTGCTCCTCGTCGGCGGCACCGACGGCGGCAACAGTGCACAGCTCGTCGGCGACGCCGACTTCCTCGCCGCCGCACGGTGGCCGGGTCCGGTCGTCGTCGCCGGGGACGTCGAGTCCCGCGCACGGGTCGCCGCTGCCCTCGAGGAGTCGCAGACGCCATACGTCCTGGCCGACAACGTGGTGCCGCAGATCGGTGTCCTGGCTCCCGACTCGGCCCGCGCCGCGATCCGGGAGATGTTCCTGGCCCATGTGATCGGCGGCAAGCACCTGAGCAAGCGCGCCGACTTCGTCGCGATGGTCCGCGGCGCGACGCCGGACGTCGTCCTGACCGGCGTCGAGCTCCTCGCCCGCGGTCTGGACGAGGCCCGCGCGGGCGCCGGCGACGTGGTCGTGGTCGACGTCGGCGGCGCCACCACCGACGTCCACAGCGTCGTCGAGCTCGACCCGGAGGTCGGCGCGGGTCTCTCGCGCGAGGTGGTGGCCACCACTCCCGTCACGCGGACGGTCGAGGGCGACCTCGGGATGCGCTGGTCGGCTGTCACCACCGTCGCCGCCGGGCAGCTCGACCACCTGACCTCCGCCGCCGAGCGCCGGCACGCCGATCCCGGGTTCCTGCCCGACGACGCTGACGGGCGCGCGGTCGACGAGGCCATCGCAGCGGCAGCGATCGAGGTCGCCCTCAAGCGACACGCCGGCCGCAGCAAGGTCGTGCTCAGCCCCGAGGGTCGGGTGGTCGAGCGCACCGGCAAGGACCTGCGCGAGGTCGAGCTCCTGGTCGGCTCGGGCGGGGTCCTGCGCCACGGCGAGCCGGATGCCGTACGGCGCATGCTGCTCCCCGCGACGGGCCAGCACGACGGGGGTTGGCAGCTGCCACGTGCGCCCAGGATCGTCGTCGACCACGACTACGTGCTGGCCGCCGCGGGGCTGCTCGCCGCCGACCACCCGGAGACGGCCCATCGGCTGCTCACGGGCCTGCGCGAGCGTCGGGTCGGCCATGAGTAGCCTGCAGGCGTGAGGGACGAAGACGCGGAGGGATCCGCAGGGCGCCAGCGTGGCGGCGGAGCCGACGCGCTCGCCCCGACCAGCAGGGCCGTGGCCCCGGTCGGGGACAGTGCGGGGGCCGCCGGTCATCGCGAACGCCGGACGTCGCAGCTGGTGCAGCAGTGGGCGGCGCTGCGCGCCGAACGACGCCCCGCGCCCATCCAGATCTCGACGGGGACGAGCAACTTCAGCCGGGCCCAGGTGCCGTGGGGGCTCGACCTCGCAGCTGCCTGGTCGTGGCGGATGCTCATCATCGGCGGGGCCGTCTATGTGCTCGCCCTCGTGCTGGCGCGCCTCGCGGTCGTCACGCTGCCGCTGGCGATCTCCCTGCTCCTGGCAGCGCTCGCCGGGCCGGGCGTGACGCTTCTGCAGAGGATCGGGCTGCCTCGTGCGCTCGCGGCCGCGATCGTGATGCTGTTCGGGCTCACCACCGTCGTGCTGCTGCTGACCTATGTCGGCCAGCAGGTCGCCGCCGGCGCCCAGGACCTCGCCGACTCGGTGGTCGCCGGCCTGGGTGAGGTCAAGAACTGGCTGCGGCAGGGGCCCCTCAACCTCAGCCAGGGCCAGCTCGACGGCTGGATCGAGTCCACGCAGAAGGCGATCACCGAGAACTCCCGCGAGGGCGGCGCCCTCACCCAGGTGACCGAGGTGGGCACGGCCGTCGGCCACGTCCTGGCCGGGTTCTTCATCGTCATCTTCGCGACCTACTTCTTCCTCGCCGACGGCGGCCGCATCTGGGCGTGGTTGGTGCAGCTGGCCCCGCGCGCCGCCCGGGCACACGTCGACGGCTGCGGTCGCGTGGCATGGGTCTCGCTCGAGCAGTTCGTCCGCGCCACCGTGCTCGTCGCCCTCGCAGACGCGATCGGCGTGATGGTGGTGGCAGCGCTGCTCGGCGTCCCGTTCGTGCTGGCGCTCGGTGTCCTGGTGTTCCTCGGCGCCTTCGTCCCGATGGTCGGCGCGACCGTCGCGGGCAGCGTCGCGATCCTCGTCGCGCTCGTCGACCAGGGGCCGATCACCGCACTGCTGATGCTGGGCGGGGTGATCCTGGTCCAGCAGATCGAGGGCCACATCCTCCAGCCGTTCCTGATGGGGCGCTTCGTCTCGGTGCACCCACTCGGGGTGATCATCGCGATCGGCTGCGGCGTGCTGGTGGCGGGCATCGCCGGAGCACTCATCGCCGTACCCCTCGTCGCGGCGGCCAACGCCGTGGCCAACCACCTGGCCCAGGAGGTCGAGCCCGAGCACTACGACACCCCGTTGATCACCGACGAAGAAGTCGACGACGTCGAACCGGACTTCCAGCAGGACGAGCCCGAGAGGAACCCCCGTGACTGAGGCCGGACCCCTCGGCGTGACGCTGGCCGACATCGAGGACGCTCGCAGCCTCGTCGACGAGATCGCGGTTCGCACCCCGATGGAGGAGTCGCGCTGGCTCTCGGCCCTGGTCGACGGGCCGGTCAGCCTGAAGTGCGAGAACCTCCAGCGCACAGGGTCCTTCAAGATCCGCGGCGCCTACGTCCGCATCTCGCGGCTCTCGGCGGATGAGCGTGCCGCCGGTGTCGTCGCCGCCAGCGCGGGCAACCACGCCCAGGGCGTGGCGCTCGCGGCCACCACGCTCGGGATCAGGTCGACGGTCTTCATGCCCGAGGGCGCGCCGATCCCCAAGGAGAAGGCGACGCGGGGGTATGGCGCCGACGTCCGCTTCCACGGGCGTTATCTCGAGGACGCGCTGGACGAGGCGAAGAGGTTCGCCGAGGAGACCGGTGCCGTGCTGATCCACCCCTTCGACCACGTCGACATCGTCGCCGGGCAAGGGACCGCGGGGCTCGAGGTCCTCGAGCAGGAGCCCGACGTCCGCACCTTGATCGTGCCGACCGGCGGCGGCGGACTGCTGGCCGGGATGGCCGTGGCGATCAAGCTGCGCGCCCGCGCCGAGGGGCGTCCCGAGGTCCGCGTGATCGGTGTCCAGGCTGAGGGTGCCGCCGCCTTCCCCGACTCGCTGCGCGCCGGCGCGCCCGTGGCGCTGTCGTCGATGAACACGATGGCCGACGGGATCGCGGTCGGTCGCCCCGGCGACATCACCTTCGCTGCGGTGCGCGACCACGTCGACGAGATCCGGACGGTCTCCGAGGAGTCGCTCTCCCGGGCGCTGCTGGCGCTGGTCGAGCGCGCCAAGATGATCGTCGAGCCGGCCGGGGCCGCAGCCGTCGCTGCGATCCTGGACTCACCGAGCCACTTCGAGGCCCCCACGGTCGCCGTGCTCTCCGGCGGCAACATCGACCCGCTGCTGCTGAGCAAGGTCATCCGCCACGGCCTGGCCGCCGGTGGACGCTTCCTCTATCTGCGCGTCGTCATCCCCGACCTGCCCGGCGGGCTGGCGGGGCTGCTCGCGCAGGTCGGGTCGGCGGGCGCCAACGTGCTCGAGGTCGCCCACGAGCGCATCTCGCCCACCCTCCACCTCAACGAGGTCGAGGTGCGGATCCAGCTGGAGACGCGCGGCGAGGTGCACGCGGGCAAGGTGATGGCCCAGCTGCGTGCGGCCGGCTACACCGTCTACGAATAGACGACGGTCAGGCGCGGTAGGGCTCGGCGTCGAGGATCTCGACGGTGACGTCCTTGCCCGTGGGTGCGGCGTAGGTGACGGTCTCGCCCTTGCTGTGCCCGTTGATGGCGGCACCCATGGCCGACTGCGGCGAATAGACGTCGAGCTTGTCACCCTCGGCGAGGTTCTCGCGCGCGCCGAGGAGGAACTTCTCCTCCTCGTCGAAGTCGGTCAGGCGCACGGTGACGACCATGCCCGGCTCCACGACGCCGTCGTTGGGCGGCGTCTCGCCGACCTCGGCGCGCCGCAGCATGTCCTCGAGCTGACGGATCCGGGCCTCCTGCTTGCCCTGCTCGTCCTTCGCGGCGTGATAGCCGCTGTTCTCCTTCAGGTCGCCCTCGTCACGCGCAGCCGAGATCTTCTCGATGATCTCGGCGCGGCGGGGGCCCTTGAGGTCCTCGAGCTCGTTCGTGAGCTTGTCGAAGGCATCCTGCGTGAGCCAGATGGTGCCGGCGTCCTGAGTCATGTCGGTGTGCTCCTACTTGTGAATACAACATCTGAATGCGACATCGCATCCACGTGGTGGTGGTGTGGTCCTGCCCATGGGCTTCGGCGGGCGCTCGCGGCCGCAGAGGGCCGGCGCTGCCGGGTGGCAGGTGCTCAGGTTAGCAAGTCAGCGGGGACGCTGCTGATCCGAGGTGACGCAGCCCACAAGCTCGACGGTGTTGGCGCGGCGCTCGGTCCGCACGGTGACCTCGTTGCGACCCTCCTCAGGGGTGAACGAGACCTCCCCGACGATCGTGTGGTCCTCCGCGAACGCTCGCACCTTGCAGGTGGCCTCGACGCCGGTTTCGAGCTGGACGTCGACCTGGGCCGTCGCGGAGCTGTCGCTCGCCACGTCGAACCCGACCATGGCGGACTCGGCATCCGGGGTGCCGTGGCTCCAGGCCACCCACGCGACCCAGCTGAGGAACACGGCCGCCAGCAGGACGGTCAGCGCGGTCAGGGCCCTGCGGCGCCAGGGCGGCGCAGCGCCATACCTCTGCGCGAGGTGGGGGCTGCCGGCTCGGTCACAGTGCCCAGCGTAGAGAACCTAGACTCAGGGCCATGTCGCAGCCCGCCCCCGCCGACGAGCCGCGCCGCGGCTTTCGCCTCATGCACGTGCACGCCCACCCCGACGACGAGTCGAGCAAGGGCGCCGCGTCCACCGCGATGTATGTCTCCCAGGGGGTCGACGTCCACGTCGTCACCTGCACGGGGGGTGAGCGCGGCTCGATCCTCAACCCCAAGATGGACCGCCCCGACATCGCGGCGAACATCACCGAGGTCCGGCGCCAGGAGATGGAGCGGGCCCGCGACATCCTCGGCGTCCGACAGGACTGGCTCGGCTTCATCGACTCCGGCTGGCCCGAGGGCGATCCGTTGCCGCCGCTGCCCGAGGGCTGCTTCGGCCTGATCGACGTCGAGGTCGGCGCCGAGCCACTGGTGCGCCTGATCCGTGAGTTCCGTCCGCACGTCCTGACGACCTATGACGAGAAGGGGGCTATCCGCACCCCGACCACATCATGTGCCACAAGATCTCCGTCGAGGCCTTCCACGCGGCCGGCGACCCGGAGCGCTATCCCGACGCGGGGGAGCCGTGGCAGCCGCTGAAGCTCTACTACCAGCACGGACACAGCCGACCGAAGGCCGTCGCGCTGCACGAGGCGATGCTGGCCCACGACCTCGAGTCGCCCTGGGCCGAGCGTCTCGCCGACTGGCCCGAGCGGCCCGACTGGGACGCCCGCGTCACCACCAAGGTGCCGTGCTCGGAGTTCTTCGGGGTGCGCGACCAGGCCCTGCTGGCCCACGCGACCCAGATCGATCCCGACGGCTGGTTCTTCTCCATCCCCCGTGAGATCCAGGCCGCCGTGTGGCCCACCGAGGACTTCGAGCTCGTCGTCAGCCACGTCGAGTCGCAGCTGCCCGAGGACGACCTGTTCGCCGGCATCCCCCGGCCGAGCGACGCCGACCCTGCCTGAGACACTGGCTGCATGTTCGCCTACACGCACGGCTCAAGCGTCGCCCTGCTCCTGGCCGCAGTCGAGGAGGGCCCCGCGCCCGAGGACGTCAAGGCCGGGTGGACGGCCCTGATCATCTTCCTGCTGCTGGCCGTCGCGGTCGCCGTCCTGGGCTTCAGCCTGGTCAAGCACCTGCGCAAGGCCGAGGCGGCCAAGGACGCGGGGGCGTATGGCGACGAGCCCAAGCGACCCGATCACGACTCGACGACCTGATCCCCGGGGTGCGCTTCGCGGGGTAGTTCTCGGGTAGCACAACCACCCCCGCGACCGAGTAAATTAGGTAAGGCTAACCTTACCCATGTGACACAGACCCTCATCGGCGACGACCTCGTCCTGGGCTACCAGGACACCACCGTGGTGCACGGCGTCTCCGTGCAGCTGCGTCCGGGAATGGTGACCGCCCTCATCGGCCCCAACGGCAGCGGCAAGTCGACGGTGCTGAGGTCGCTGGCGCGCCTGCACCGTCCCGTCACCGGCAGGGTCGGCCTGCGTGACGGGCTGGGGGACGTGGAGGACGTCGCCCCACTGTCGGCGCGCGACTTCGCCCGCCGCGTCACCCTCCTGTCCCAGTCGCGTCCCCACCCGTCCGGCCTCCAGGTCAGGGACGTGGTCGCGTTCGGGCGCCACCCGCACCGTCGCCGCTTCGACGGGCTCCGCGGGGCCGACCACGCCGCCATCGACCGCGCGATGGCCGTCACCGGCATCACGGCGATGGCCGACCGTGCGGTCGACCAGCTCTCCGGCGGTGAGCTGCAGCGCGTCTGGCTGGCGACCTGCCTGGCCCAGGACACGGGTGTCGTGCTCCTCGACGAGCCGACCAACCACCTCGACCTGCGCTACCAGGTGGAGACGCTCGACCTGCTGCGCGACCTCGCCGACGACCACGGCACAGCTCTCGGGGTCGTCCTGCACGACCTCAACCACACCGCCCTCGTGGCCGACCACGTCGTGCTGATGCACGACGGCCGGCTGCGCGCGGCAGGCGCCCCGGCCGAGGTGCTCACCGGCGAGCACCTCTCGGACGTCTACGGCCTGTCCATCGACACGACGCTCGACCCGGAGACCGGGACCGTGCGGATCGAGCCCCAGGGCAGGCACCACCGACGCACCCCGCGTCACACCCATCACCACCACCAGTGAGGAACGCTCATGTTGTCCCTGACCAAGGCCGTGCTGGCCCCTGTCACCCTGCTCGCCGCCCTGACCGCCTGCGGCACCACCGAGGCGAGCGAGGTCGCCGGCAGCGAGGCCGCGCCCGCTGCCTCGTCGAAGGAGTGCACCGACGACACCGAGACGTCGACGGAGCCCGTCAGCCTGACCGACTCCTTCGGCCGTGAGGTCGAGCTGGAGAAGCCCGCGGAGCGGGTGGCCGTCCTGGAGTGGCAGCAGACCGAGGACGTGCTCACTCTCTGCGTCGCGCCCGTGGCCGTCGCGGACGCCGAGGGCTACGCCACCTGGAACACCGCCGAGGAGCTGCCCGAGGGCGTCACCGACGTCGGCACCCGCGGGGAGCCCAACCTCGACGCCCTCTTCGGCGCCAACCCCGACCTGGTGATCATCGAGGCCTACACGCCCGACGACGCGATCATCAAGCAGCTCGAGAAGTACGACGTGCCCGTCCTGGCGACCAGGGGCGCCGACGCCGAGGACCCGATCAGGAACATGACCGACACGTTCGAGCTGATCGCCGCGGCGACCGGCCGCGAGGAGCGGGCCGAGGCCGTCGTGGCGGAGCTCGAGGCGAGCCTCGCCGAGGCGACCGAGGCGCTGGCCGACGTCGAGGACACCGACTTCGTCTACTTCGACGGCTGGATCCAGGGCGGCAACGTCGCCCTGCGGCCCTTCGGCCAGGGGTCGCTGATGGGGGAGCTCGGTGAGTCGATCGGCCTCACCAACGTCTGGGACGGCAAGGTCGACGAGGCCTATGGGCTCGGCCAGACCGACATCGAGGGCCTGGCCGAGGTCAAGGACGCGACCTTCTTCCACACCGGCACGGTCGACCCCGCAGGCGACTTCGTGGTCGAGATGGAGAAGAACGCGATCTTCGAGTCCTTCCCGGCGGTCCGTGAGGGTCGCGTCCACGCGTTCCCGGCAGGCACCTGGACGTTCGGGGGACCCCGTTCGGCACAGCAGGCGGTCGAGGCGTACGTCGACCTGCTGACCGACTGACCTGACAGCGACCGAACGAGAGCACCGATGAGCGACACCGTGCAGCTCGCGCGCCGACCCGCGGCGACGCTGCTCCTGCTGGGGGCTGCCCTGGTGCTGAGTGCCGGCTGGCACCTCACCCAGGGCACCTCCGGCCTGGGCCTGGGTGACGTGCTCGCCCGGGCCGGGGGTGACGCGACCTCGCAGGAGGCCCGCGACATCCTGTGGGGCTCGCGGGTGCCGCGTCTGGCGGCCGGGGTCACGGTCGGCTTCGCCCTTGGCGTCGCGGGTGCGCTGTTCCAGTCGCTGGCGCGCAACGCCCTGGCCTCGCCCGACACCCTGGGCGTGACCGGTGGGGCGTATCTCGCAGTGACGGCCGTGGCCGCCTTCGGGCTGTCGGTCCCGTTGTGGGCCTCCGGCGTCGTCGCCTTCGTCGGTGGCCTCCTGGCGGCCGGCCTGGTGCTGGCCCTCGCCGGCGGCGCGGGGGCGTCGACGACGCGGCTGATCCTGGGTGGCTCGGCGGTCGCCATGGCGCTGCAGGCGGCCACCTCCACCCTGCTCATCCTCTTCGCGCAGGAGACCACCGGTCTCTTCGCCTGGGGGAGCGGGTCGCTCAGCCAGCTCGGCCTCGGCACGTTCCAGCAGCTGGCGCCCCTCGTCGTGGTCGCGACCGGTCTCGGCGTGCTGCTGTCGCGCCAGCTCGACCTGCTCGGCCTGGGCGACGACACGGCGGCGGTCCTGGGCGTGCGGGTGCGCTCGACGCGGGCGATCGGCACGGTGCTGGCGGTCGTGCTGACTGCGAGCGCCGTGACGCTCGCCGGACCCATCGGCTTCGTCGGGTTGTGCGCCCCGGTGCTCACCCGGCTGGTGGGTCGCTTCGTCCCGGCCCTGCTCAAGCACGGTGTCACCCTCCCGGCCGCGGGGCTGGTCGGCGCGCTCCTCGTGGTGCTGGCGGACGCGGTGCTTCGCGGGGTCCTGGGCGCCGACGACGCCATCGCGATCCCGACCGGCGTCACGACCACGTTGGTCGGGGCCGTCGTGCTGGTGGTGCTGGCGCGCCGGGGCCGGGACTCCGGCCCCACCCGACGTCCCCCGGGCAGCCGGGCGGACATGCGCAGCACCCGCCGCGTCGTCGGGGCGATGGTGCTGCTCGTGGTGGCCACGGCGGCGGTCGCCGTTGTCGGCCTGCTCGCCGGGAGCACCTGGCTCAAGCTGGGCGACGTGCTCCTCTGGGCCCGCGGCGAGGGGGCGCCACTGGTCCGCTTCGCCCTCGACGAGCGCAGCCCCCGGATCGCCGCTGCCCTGCTCGCCGGCGGCGCGCTGGCTCTGTCGGGGGCCCTCGTGCAGTCGTCGTGCCGCAACCCGCTGGCGGAGCCCGGCCTGCTCGGGATCACCGGAGGGGCCGGCCTCGGAGCGGTCCTGGCGTCGACGGTGCTGGATGGCGGCAGCACTGTCACGCTCCTGTGCGCCACGGTGGGCGCGCTGGTGGCCTTCGGGCTCGTCTACGCCCTGTCGTGGCGATCCGGTCTCGACGCCGATCGGCTGGTGCTCGTCGGCATCGGCTTCTGGTTCGGCTCCGCGGCAGCCACGACCTTCCTCCTGCTCCGCGCCAATCCCTGGGACACCCCGACGATCTACACGTTCCTGTCCGGCACGACCTACGGACGAAGCTGGGACCAGGTCGTGCCGGTCGCCGTCGCGCTGCTCGCCGCCCTGCCGATCGCGCTGCTCCTGCGCCGCGACCTCGACCTGCTGGCGCTCGACGAGGACACGCCGCGGCTCGTCGGGATGAGGCACGAGCGCGTCCGGCTGGCGGTGCTGACGGTGGCGGCCCTGCTGGCCGCGGCGAGCGTCGCCGCGGTCGGGGTGGTCGGCTTCGTGGGCCTGGTCGCCCCGCACGCGGCGAAGGCGCTCGTGGGCGGTCGTCACGCCCGAACGGTGCCGGTCGCCGTACTCCTCGGGATGCTGCTCCTCGGGGTCGCCGACACCATCGGGCGTACGGCGATCGCGCCGGCCCAGGTCCCGGCCGGGCTGGTGGTCGCCCTGATCGGTGCGCCCTACTTCGTCTGGCTGTTGTCCCGCTCGCGGGCCTGAGTCAGCTCTCCACCCTGCGGGCGTGCGGCTGGCCGGGGTCCGCGAGGACGGGGTGGGTGTCGCCGGCGCGCAGCGCCTCCAGCTGGGCGCAGACCGCCGTGCCGAAGAACAGCGCGATCGAGGACAGCAGCGCCCACAGCAGCAGGGCGAAGATGCCGGCCAGAGGCCCGTAGACACTGCCGAACGAGGCGCTCAGCGAGACGTAGAGCGCGAGCCCGACCGTGGCCACGGCGCTCAGGACGACCGCGATCCCCGAGCCCAGGGCCAGCCAGGTCATCGAGGGCTGCCGCCGCCGCGGTGCGTGGTCCAGCACCAGCGCGATGGCCACGACCAGCAGCGTGAGGCCGATCGGCCAGCGGAGCACGTTCCACCACGTGACCGCGCCGTCCGACCACCCATAGCTCTCGGCCATCGACTCGCCGAACGCGGCGCCGCCCACGATCATCAAGAAGCCGGTCCCGACGGGCAGGGCCAGGACCGCGGTCAGCACGGCCGCGCGGCCATACTTGGCCAGCGCCTTCCGGTCGCGACGGATGCCATAGATCCGGTTCGCACCCCGCTCGATCTGTGCCATGGCGGTGGTCATCGAGAGCAGCGCGAAGCCGAGGCCGAAGACGAGGGCCACCTCGCCGGCCTTTTCCGCCTCGTCCGACTTCTCCACCGCCGACGTCAGGGCGTCGCTGTCGCCGGTGCCGGGGGACAGGGAGTCGACGACGTGGGCCACGACTCGCGCGGGTCGCTCCTCGTCCAGGTCGGCCGCCAGGCCGGTCAGCGCGAGGAGGAACGGCACGACCGCCAGGCAGGTCTGGAGGGCGAGGGCGCGGGAGTTGGTGAAGCCGTCGCCATAGCGGAACCGGACGAAGGACTCCACGAAGATCTTGACCAGACCGTGCTTGCGGGCGAGGCGCCAGGCGTCCAGGGCGTCGAGCTCGTCACCGTCCATCTCGGTGGTGACGGGGACGGTGCGCGCGGTCGTCATGCCCGCACCCTAGGTTCGGTCCCGGTCACCCTGCTGCACCGGGAGTGACTACTGGCCGAGCGGGTTGGCCGCGGCGACCTCGTCCATCACGTCGATGATGTTGCGCAGGTTGATGATCAAGGCTCCATAGATGGGCCACTCGGGCGAACGTTCGGTGGCTCGCAGCTCATCGCTGAGGCCTTGCAGGCGGCTGCGCACCACGAGGATGGCCGCGGGGTCCGCATCCAGGGCTGCGCGACCCGTGTCGCGCAACATCTGGGTCCAGGGCACGGCGAAGAAATCACCCCAGGCCTCCCGGTGCGCCTGTTGACCACCGAGCGTGTGTCCCATGCTGCGGATCTCGGCGATCGCCTGTTCCAGTCGGTGGAGCAGGGCGCGCCAGTCCTGCGGATCTCGCACCGGCCCTGCGGCAGGTCGCGGGTTCCAACGTGCGCTCTCCTGCGCCTGTCGGACGAGTCCCCACGAATGGTCGACATCGTCCTCGAGGTCACGAGCGCGGTCGATCCACCCGACGATGTCCTCGGGCGTGCAGGTGTCGCGGAGACCGTCGGCCATGTCGACGAGCAGCTCGCCGATGCTGTCGTCGATCTTGTCCAGGGCCAGGGCGGCTGTGCGTTGCCGCAGGGGCGGCCAGACGAGGAGGTTGACGAGCAGGCCGACTGCAACGCCGATCGCAGTGTCGAGCAGTCTTGACAGCAGCACGGTGTCGTCGCTGAACCCCGTCGTGAGCACGACCAGGCCCGTGGTGGCGATCGTCGTGGCCTCGGCCCCGAACCAGGGCAGCGCACCGATCACGAGACCGAGGACCAGCAGCACGGCGACCGCCGCCGTGTCCAGCCCCATCACCTCGCCGACGAGGGCCGCGAGCAGCACCGCCAGCACCGTCGCGGCAACCTGTCGCAGCCCACGGGAGAACGTGCGGTAGACGGTGGCGTGGACGACCAGCAGCGCCGACCACGGCGCAAGGAAGGGTTGTTGCAGGTCCAGCACGTTGGCCGCGATCACCCAGGCGACGACCGCGGCCAGGGCGGTCTTGGCGAGCTGGAGCAGGTCGTTCCACCAGATCGGGTCTCTCAGCCTGCGTCTGGTCTTCTCCCTCAGGGTCTCCCTCATCCGATCGACGATACGGAGAAGACCTCGAAGGGACCGGGCGGGGCTCGCGTCG
Source organism: Nocardioides piscis (assembly GCF_011300215.1). Classification (NCBI taxonomy): domain Bacteria; kingdom Bacillati; phylum Actinomycetota; class Actinomycetes; order Propionibacteriales; family Nocardioidaceae; genus Nocardioides; species Nocardioides piscis. Next base: position 171,280 of record NZ_CP049866.1, on the reverse strand, counting down.
GCCCGAGGCGGCAGGGAGGGTCAGCGCAGTGCGTAGGTCGCCAGCGAGACGCCGACGTAGTGCGTCACGAACGCCAGGATCGTGAACGTGTGGAACACCTCGTGGAAGCCGAACCAGCGCGGCCAGGGGTTGGGTCGCTTGGCGCCGTAGACGATGCCGCCGAGGGTGTAGAGCCCGCCGCCGACGGCGACGAGCACGAGGACGGCGGTGCCGGTCGTGGAGTCGTAGCGACTCATGGCGCCGCTGACGAAGTCACCGAAGAAGAAGACCGGCGCCCAGCCGAGCGCCATGTAGACCGGGGCCGATATCCAGCGGGGTGCACCCGTCCAGAGCACCTTCATCAACACCCCGAAGATCGCACCGCCCCACATCACCGCGAGCATCGTCAACCGGTCGTTGCCCTCGAGCAGCAGCAGCGCGAACGGGGTGCAGGACCCGGCGATGAGCAAGAAGATGTTGGAGTGGTCGAAGCGGCGGAGCCGGCCATGGGCCCTGGGCGACCAGTCGCCGCGGTGATAGATGGCCGAGACCGTGAACAGCACCAGCGCGGTACCCGTGAACACGGCCGACCCGGTGCGGGTCATGGTCGTGGGCGACAACAGGACCAGCACGATCCCGGCAGCGAGGGCCAGGGGTGCCGTGCCGAGGTGCAGCCAGCCTCGAAGGTGCGGCTTGGCCTCGGCGATGACCTCTTCGATGCGCTCGGAGAAGTCGTCGAGGCGATGGCGAAGGACGTCGTTCATTGGACCCAACTTACGGCACAGTAGGTGAGAGATCTCGGCTTCGCGACCCATCTCACGTGAGGCGATGGTCTCCCTGTGCCCCTCGACCGCCCTCGTCATGCGCCTCGTCGGTGAAGAACGAGAAGGAGCCGTCGGTCTCGAGCACGCACAGCTCGATGTCGCTCAGCCGGCGGATGCCCTGGCGGCGGGCCGCCTCGTGGACGTCCTGGATCGTCATCCGCTCGCCTCGCAGGACATCGAGGAGCGGCTCGCCGTCGCGTACGACGATGCGAGCCCGCCCGGCGAGCCACGGCCGGAAGCCGGGGAAGCGCTGGGCCAGCGACCCGAGGGCGAGGCCGGCCACCGCGAAGGTCGCGACCGCGATCACCGCAGTCGTCAGCGAGTAGTCCTCCTGGACGATCCCCTGGCTCACCAGGTCGCCGACCGTGATGAGCAGGATCATGTCGAACGCCGTGAGCTGTGCGACCTCGCGCTTGCCCCCCACGCGGACCACGAGCCACAGGAACAGGAAGATCACCAAGGACCTGATCAGGATGTCCATCAGGGCAGCCTCCAGACGTTGAACGACGTCGAGACGACGGGCTCGTCCTCGACCAGCACGCTGACCGTGCAGTCATCGACCTCCCCGAACTGCCCGGGCGCCTCCCGGGCGTCCAGATGGATCTCGAGGACGTCGCCCGCGACGGGTGGGTCGAACTCGTAGTCGATCCACGAGGGCGCTGCCGTCTCGGCAGCCGGGTTCGGATACCAGTTCTGGAAGTCCATGTCGTCGAAGAGCTCGGCGCACAGCCGCACCTGCACGGCCTTCTCGAACCCCACCGAGGACTCGATGCGCAGCTGCAGCGGCGCGGGCTGGCCGGCCCGGGTGACCCGGGGATGCTCGACGGACAGCGTGTAGCCGGCTGCGCTGGCCGTCTTGTCCCCCGTCATCGGGCCCAGGAGCCCCAGGGCAGCAGCGACGATGATCAGGACGAGCAGGGCGACCCCTGCACGCCGGGACCAGCGGCCTTTCGGGCCCGGTGGGGTGTCGCGGAGGTGCTCGGTGGTGTCGTCGACACCGAGCAGCGGTTCGGTCTTCACGCAGGCCACCCTAGGGGCGGGCTACGATCGCGCTGTGGCTGGCTTGAAGGACGCCGTTCGCCGGGTTCTCTACCCGGCCTACGAGCACCGCGTGGTGAAGTTCCTCCCACCCGACCGCATTCCCCAGCACATCGGCGTCATGCTGGACGGCAACCGGCGCTGGGCCAAGGCCGTTGGCCTGGACACCGCGGGCGGCTACCAGGCCGGCGCCGACAACATCTTCCCGCTCCTGGGCTGGTGCGAGGAGGTGGGCGTCAAGGTCGTCACCCTGTGGCTCCTCTCCAGCGACAACCTGACCAACCGCCCGCCCGAGCAGCTCACCGGCCTGCTCGAGATCATCGAGGGAGCGGTCGCGTCGCTGGCCGCCCAGCGCAAGTGGCGCATCCACCCCGTCGGCGCCCTCGACCTCCTGCCCGCCCGCACCGCCGAACGGCTCAAGGCCGCCGAGGACGAGACCCGCGACATCGACGGCATCCTGGTCAACATCGCCGTGGGCTATGGCGGCCGCCGCGAGATCGCCGACGCCGTACGCTCGCTGCTCCATGAGCACGCAGCGCGGGGGACCTCGCTGGAGGACCTCGCCGACCTCATCGACGCCGAGCACATCGCCGACCACCTCTACACCAAGGGCCAGCCCGACCCCGACCTCGTGATCCGCACGTCGGGGGAGCAGCGACTCGGGGGCTTCCTGCTCTGGCAGAGCGCCAACTCGGAGTTCTACTTCTGCGAGGCGCTGTGGCCCGACTTCCGCCGCGTCGACTTCCTGCGGGCGATCCGCGCGTATGCCGAGCGCGAGCGCCGCTTCGGTTCCTGACCGCAGCCGTTCATCCTGCGTTCGGGCGTGTCGCTCCGGAACGGGCACGACCCGGGCGTACTTTCGAGGGCATCGGCGAGTGGGGAAGCCCGCCGTACTGGAGGCCAGAGATGCGAAGCAACGCACAGCTTCAGAGGGTCCACCGGTCCATTTGTTGAACTGGACCGGGTGAGGTGCGTCGCGCCGGTTCGATAGGGGTAGGCACTCCGTGAGCGCGAAGAAGCAGGTCTCCCAGAACCGCACCTATGTCCTCGACACCAGCGTCCTGCTGGCCGACCCGGGGGCCCTCAACCGGTTCGCCGAGCACGAGGTGGTGCTGCCCGTCGTGGTCATCACCGAGCTCGAGGGCAAGCGTCATCACCCCGAGCTCGGCTTCTTCGCGCGCTCGGCGCTGAGGATGCTCGACGAGCTGCGCATCGAGCACGGTCGGCTCGACGAGCCGGTCCCGGTCGGCGAGGAGGGCGGGTCGCTGCGCGTCGAGCTCAACCACACCGACGCGGCCTCCCTGCCCTCGGGCTTCCGCCTCGGTGACAACGACACGCGGATCCTGGCCGTCGCCAAGAACCTCGCCGACGAAGGCCACGCAGTGACCCTCGTCTCCAAGGACCTGCCGTTGCGGATCAAGGCATCGGCGGTCGGGCTGGACGCGGAGGAATACCGCGCCGAGGCGATCAGCGACTCCGACACGGGCTACACCGGGATGGCCGAGCTCGAGGTCGACGCGACCGAGCTCGACGAGCTCTATGCCGACGGGGTGCTCGACCTGGCCGCCGCCCGCGACCTGCCCTGCCACAACGGCCTGGTGCTGCTCTCGGACCGCGGCACTGCCCTGGGCCGCATCGGCGCCGACAAGCAGGTCCATCTCGTCCGTGGTGACCGGGAGGCCTTCGGGATCCACGGCCGGTCGGCGGAGCAGCGCATCGCACTCGAGATGCTGCTCGACCCCGAGGTGGGCATCGTCTCCCTCGGTGGCCGGGCCGGAACCGGGAAGTCCGCCCTGGCTCTGTGCGCCGGCCTGGAGGCGGTGATGGAGCGCGGCCACCACAAGAAGGTCGTCGTCTTCCGGCCGTTGTTCGCCGTCGGTGGCCAGGAGCTGGGCTATCTCCCCGGGTCGGAGACGGAGAAGATGAGCCCCTGGGGTCAGGCCGTCTTCGACACCCTCGGAGCGCTCGCCTCTCCGGACGTGATCGACGAGGTGATGGATCGTGGGATGCTCGAGGTGCTCCCGCTGACCCACATCCGCGGGCGGTCGCTGCACGACGCGTTCGTGATCGTCGACGAGGCGCAGTCGCTCGAGCGCAACGTGCTGCTGACGGTGCTGTCGCGGATCGGGGCCAACTCCAAGGTGGTGCTGACCCACGACGTCGCCCAGCGCGACAACCTGCGCGTCGGTCGTCACGACGGCATCGTGGCGGTGATCGACAAGCTCAAGGGACACCCGTTGTTCGCCCACGTCACCCTCACCCGCTCCGAGCGCTCGCCGATCGCGGCGCTGGTGACGGAGATGTTGGAGAACGTCGTCCTCTGACTGCGAGGCGGTCCCTGGCGCTGAGTGAGCCACCTTCTGCAACCGCGGAAGGTGGCTCACGCACCGCTGGGGCCGCGCTGCCTGTGGCGCGTGTGAAAGAAGTGACGCAAGCGTCGGGTGAGGCAGGAGATTCCCCCCAGTTCTCGCGTTTGGTTTGCACGACCCCATCAAGTCCTGCATGGTGGCCCGTGACCGTTTCGTGACATCCCCCTGCGTCGCCCGTCCGAGCGGTCAGCCGTCTTCGTGCGGCCTCCCTGTCTTCTACCCCGTGAGAGCTCCTCTGTGACCAAGCCTGAGAAGCACGTTCCCAAGCACCGCGCGCCCGGCAAGCACAAGGCAGTCCGATCAGCTCCCCAGCGGGCCCTGCGACGCTCGGTGGCCCTGACCGGGCTCGCGGCCGTGGCGACCGGCATGGCCGTCTCCAGCGGCGTGGTCGGTGCCCCCGGTCACGAGGTGGGCGATCTCGCCTCCGCCGCGGTGTCCGGCGTCGGGTCGACCGAGCCGGAGTCGGAGCTCACCCGTGCCACGATCGAGCGGCGCAGCGTGTCCCGGACGGTGTCACGATCGGACCGGCGTGGCGCCACCGACGCCCGCAAGGTCGTCGCCCTCTCAGCGGGCCGGGGGCTCGCCGTGACGCGGACCGAGGACCTCTCCGCCGCAGACCCGCGAGACATCGCCCGCGCCCTGCTGCCCGAGTTCGGCTTCGACTCCTCGCAGTTCTCCTGCCTCGACTCGCTCTATGTCTCCGAGTCGGACTGGCGCATCGATGCCGACAACCCGACCTCCTCGGCCTACGGCATCCCCCAGGCGCTGACCCAGCTCCACGACCTGCCGGCCGACTACATGACCTCGGCGGAGTCGCAGATCCGCTGGGGCCTGGGCTACATCCAGGACACCTACGGCACTCCCTGCAACGCCTGGTCGTTCAAGCAGGGCAACAACTGGTACTGAGCAACGACCACGACAAATCACAACCGCCCGGACCGATCGGTCCGGGCGGTTGTGCTGTGACGTGGGGGTCAGCGGCGGTCGCTGCCGACCTCGTCGTCGTAGTAGTCGCGCGAGCCCGACTTGGCCAGGCCGCGGCTGATCATGTAGCCGATCGTCAGCAGCGAGATGTAGAACCACGCCTCCTGGCTGCCGAAGTCGCTCTCGGCGTCGGCCATCGCGGAGGCGATGAGGACGCCGATCACGGCAACCACGTAGGCGATGAGCTCGGTGGTCTTGTAGGAGGACTTCGTCTCGGTGCTGATCCGACGCGCCACGTTGGTGCGGTTGGCGGTGGTGTCATTGGTGTGCGAGGACATGTGATGTCTCCTTCTGGGCGGACGTGAAGTCCGCCGGCTGCTTGCGAAAGCGCCCGTGTCGGGCGCACGACGGCAAGTATCCGGCCCCGACCTGGACATACACACCGCCACTGTGCGCCGGGTCACCCTCGGGACCAGGTCTGGACCTGCGTGCCCGTCGGGCGGCCACCGGGTGGTGGCTTCAGCGAGCCTCGAAGATCGTGACGTGACCGGCGTATTCGCGCTGACCCTCGAACGCCGGCAGGGTGAGGTCGCCTCCGAGGGTGTCGAGGTAGGCCTGTGCGCTCGCGTGGTCGCCGAAGACCGCACGGGTCTCGAGGTCATGGCGGCGGACGTCGTCGAAACGGCGACGCAGGACCGACTCGCCGGTCTCACTGCTGAACCGGGTGACCAGGGGCTTGCCGCCTGCCTCGCGCAGGAGGTCGGCGAGGTGGCCGTTGCCGTTGGTGACGGCCACGAACGTCCCGCCCGGGCGCAGCACCCGACGAACCTCGTTGAGCGCACGCTCGATGTCACGCACGTGATAGAGCATCCACCCTGCATACGCGACGTCGAAGGACGCATCGTCGAAGGGGAGGTAGCAGATGTCGGCCTGCCGGGCGTCGACGCCGCGGGCCGCGGTGAGCTCGACGAAGCGCTCGGAGAAGTCGGTGGCGACCAGCGTGACGCCGGGGAGGGCGTGGATCCGCTCCGCCATCGCGCCGGTGCCGCACCCGATCTCGAGGACGTCGGCGTCCCCGACCAGGGCCCGGTCGATGGCCCGCAGCGCCTCGGTCGTCGGATCGAGGCCGTCGGAGGTCGGCCGCCACACCGAGGCGCGGGTGTCGAGCTTGTCCTCGCTCGCGTACTGCTCACGGACGTAGTCGGCGTCACTCATCTCAAAGGTCACGCGAGAACGGTCTCACGGGTTGCTCACGACACCCACCGCTCAGGGGTGAGTCATCGACTCCAGGTCGAGCGCTGCGTCGAGCTCGTCCTCGGTGAGGTCGCCGCGATCGACATAGCCCATCGCGAGGACCGTCTCGCGGATCGTGGCACCCTCCTTGAGGGCCCTCTTGGCGACCTTGGCCGCCTCCTCATAGCCGATGTGCTTGTTGAGCGGCGTGACGACGCTGGGTGAGGACGCGGCATAGGCGCGCATGCGCTCGGCGTCGGCCGTGATGCCGTCGACGCAGCGCTCGGCGAGCAGCGTCGAGGCGGTGGCGAGGATGCGGATCGACTCGAGGACGTTGCGGGCGATGACCGGCAGCTGGACGTTGAGCTCGAAGCTGCCGCTCGCTCCGGCCCAGGCCACTGCCGCGTCGTTGCCGACGACCTGCGCGCACACCATCAGGGTCGCCTCCGGCAGGACCGGGTTGACCTTGCCGGGCATGATGCTCGACCCGGGCTGCAGGTCAGGCAGGTGGATCTCTGCGAGGCCCGTCGTCGGGCCCGACGACATCCAGCGCAGGTCGTTGCAGATCTTGGTCAGCCCGACTGCGATGGTGCGAAGGACGCCCGAGAGCTCGACGAGGGAGTCCCGGGTGCCCTGCGCCTCGAAGTGGTCGCGGGCCTCGGTGAACTCCTGCCCCGTCTCCTGGCCCAGGTGCGCGATCACCTTGGCGGCGAAGCCCGCAGGAGTGTTGATCCCGGTGCCGACGGCGGTGCCGCCCAGTGGCAGCTCGCGAACGCGCGGGAGGACGGAGCCGAGCCGCTCCGCGGCGTAGGCGAGCGTGGCGGCATACCCTCCGAACTCCTGTCCGAGCATCACCGGCGTCGCGTCCATCAGGTGGGTGCGACCGGCCTTGACCAGGCCGGCGAACTCCTCGGCCTTGGCAGCCAGCGACGACTCGAGGGTCGCCAGCGCCGGCAGCAGGTCCTCGACGACCGCCAGCGTCGCCGCGACGTGGATCGCCGAGGGGAAGGTGTCGTTGGAGGACTGCGAGGCGTTGACGTGGTCGTTGGGGTGGATCCCTTCGCCCGCCAGCGAGGCGAGGACCTCGTTCATGTTCATGTTGGAGCTGGTGCCGGAGCCGGTCTGGAAGACGTCGAGCGGGAACGCGTCGAGGTGGTCACCGCCCGCGACCGTGCGCGCAGCGTCGACGATCGCGCTGCCCTGCTCGGCGGTGATCACCCCGAGCTCGGCGTTGACGCTCGCGGCGCCTGCCTTGATCAGGGCGAGCGCCCGGACCAGCCGAGGCTCCAGGGTGGTGCCGCTGATCGGGAAGTTCTCGATCGCCCGCTGGGTCTGGGCACGCCACAGCGCGTCGGCGGGGACCTCGATCTCGCCGAGGGAGTCGTGCTCGGTCCGGGTCCTTGCGCTCGTCTCGCTCACCCGGCCGACGTTACTCCGCGCGCGCCGGCCCCGGCGAGCCGTGGTCGAACGCTTGTCAGACCGGCTTTGCCAGCATCGTGGCGGTGTCTCCCGAGCGGGGCTCGCGCCAGTCGACCCTCAGCTTCGCGCCCGACCGGTGGACCTTGACCTTGACCCGCTTGACGCAGTTCCAGCCGGCCCGCTCCCGGGTGATCCTCTCGGTGAAGCGGAAGGTGCCCCCGCTCCTGCCGTCGAAGGTCCAGCGGCCGATGCAGCCACCCGCGACGACCCGACCTCGCAGGCGGCCGTCACGCTTGGTGATCCGCACCTTCGCGCCATAGCCGGCGGCCGCGCCGTCGTCGCCATAGACACGTCCCCGCCAGGTCCCGGTGATACCGGTCCCCGCGCTCGCCGACTCCGCACTGATCGGGGAGCCCGCGGCGGCGGTGCTGGCCGTCGTGCTGCCTCCCAGCGGCGAGAAGAGGGCGAGCGTGAGCGCTGCGGCGATGGATGTCCTGCGCATGTGAAACCTCCGAGATGAGATCCGAGTGTCCCGACCGGTGTCGGTCTGTCCTCACCCTAGGAGCGTCAGCGCCGTGCGAGATAGAGGTGATAGGTCTCGGGGCGGTCCTGCAGCAGCACGTCGTGGACCTGCTCCTCGGCGTCGCCGAAGACGCTGCGCAGCGTCGAGAGGAGCTCGGGCGCCTGCGCGGCCGACCAGATGACGAGCACGCCCTCGCGATTGAGCAGGTCGCGGCAACGAGCGAGGAAGGCGCGCTCGTAGACCTGCGCGTTGGCGTCGTGGACGAGATAGCCGGGACCGTTGTCGACGTCGAGGAGGATCAGGTCATAGGTCGAGCGCGCCTCGGCGATCGCCATCGAGATGTCGGTGTTGACGACCTTGACCCGCTGGTCTGCCAGCACCGCGGGTCCGTGCGGGATCGTGCCGTCACGCATCCAGCCGATCAGGGCTTCCTCGATCTCCACCACCATGACCTTCTCGACCCGCCGGTCGGCCAGCACCCGCTGGAGGGTGAAGCCCAGCCCGAGGCCACCGACCACGACGTCGCGCGGGTCGGGGACCAGGTCGAGCGCGGCACCGGCGAGCTCGATCTCGGTGGTGGTCTCGAGGGTGTCCATCACGAAGACCCCGTTGGCGCGCAGCTCGATCACGTCGGGGGCGGTGGGCGACGTACGCCGACGCAGCACCAGCTCTCCGCGCTCTGACTCTGCCCGCGCGATCTCCGCCTGTTCGTTCACGCCGCCCACGCTATCGAGTGACAGGTCTGGACCAGTGGGGGGTCCAAACGGACTATTTTCCGCGGCGCGGCGGGATGTTCCGGATATTTGCTCTCCCGTTGTGCTAATGGGCAGAAGGCGCGCCTAGCGTCCAAGCATCGACCAGTTCGCGGCCCGATCTCTCGGGCGGCCGCATCGTCCCAGTGGGGGATGACTGCCGGCCGACCACGCGGACCGGAGATCCCGGCTCGTGACGCGAGATGGGGCGTTCACAGATGAAGATCATCAGCAATCGGGCCGTCATCGGCTCGCTGGGCCTGGCGGGGGCAGCGGCCGTGCTGCTGGGGCCGGCACACCGGCCACAGCAGGAACCACCACGACGGCAGTGGCGGGCAACCCGACCTGTGTCGGGCAGGGCTACGACTACGGCTTCAAGACCAACGCCGGCGGCGACGAGGACGCGGCGGGCACCTTCGACGACCCGAACAGCGGCGTCGTCGTCACCTGGTCCTACGCCGGCACCTCGAACAGCACGATCAACTGGTCGTCCAACACCGCAGTCAGTGCGGTGATCGTGAAGGGCGGAGATGCGGGCAACGTCCATGCCTACGACCCCGCAGTCCTCAGTGACTCCGGGCTCAGGACTCCGCTGAAGAACGACGGCTACCCAGGTGTCAGCCACGTGGAGTTCTGCTTCAACTACAACGTGACCGTGACCAAGACGGCCAACACGTCCTTCACGCGCACCTACACCTGGGGCATCGACAAGACGGGCTCGGAGACGAGCCTCACCCTGTCGGCCGGTCAGACCCATCCCGTGAACTACACCGTGACCACGACCCGCACCCACGCCGACAGCAACTTCGTCGTGAGCGGCACGATCACGGTCAGCAATCCGTGGCCGATCGCGGCGACCGCTCTGCAGGTCTCCGACTCGCTGGCGGGAGCGGTGGTCGACTGCGGTGGTGCGACGACGGTCCCGGCGAACGGGTCGGTGCAGTGCACCTACTCGGCATCGGTGGCCAGCAACACCGGCGGCACCAACACCGCCACGGCGTCGGCGATCTTCACCACCGCCCGGCGAAGTGCGACCGGCAGTGCGCCATACACCTTCGGCAGCACCCCGAGCGCCGAGATCGACGAGTGCATCACGGTCACCGACACGCTGCAGGGCCCGCTGGGGCAGACGTGCCAGCCACGCATCTTCACCTACACACGCAACGTCGGTCCCTACGCGAGTCCCGGGGTCTACACCGTGCGCAACGTCGCGTCCTTCGTCACCAACGACACCGGAACGACAGGCAGTGACGACCACACCGTGACGATCACCGTCCCCGGTGGTGGCTGCACGCTGACCCAGGGCTACTGGAAGACGCACTCGGCTGAGGGTCCCGCGCCGTACGACGACGGGTGGCTCGCCATCGGCGCAGCCCAGGAGGACACGCCGTTCTACAGCTCCGGCAAGACGTGGCTCCAGGTGTTCAGCACCCCGCCGGCCGGCAACGCCTACTACATCCTGGCCCACCAGTACATGGCGGCGAAGCTCAACGTCCTGAACGGTGCCACTGCCCCGGCAGCCGTCACCTCAGCGCTGACCTCGGCGGAGTCGCTCTTCTCCTCGGTCGGAGGCACCACGCTGACCAAGGCGCAGACGACCACGGCCAAGCAGCTCGCCGGGGTGCTCGGGAGCTTCAACGAGGGAGGCACCGGCCCGGGTCACTGCGACGAGTGACTCCGGCTGCTCTCGGGCTCCGCGCCTATTCCGCCGAGCGGACGCGGATGCCCGAGAGCGGCACGGTCGTGGTGCCGGAGGGGTCGGTGAAGAAGTCGTTGCCCTTGTCGTCGACGACGATGAAGGCAGGGAAGTCCTCGACCTCGATCTTCCACACCGCCTCCATGCCGAGCTCCTCGTACTCCAGCACCGACACCGAGGTGATGCAGTCCTGGGCGAGGCGAGCGGCAGGTCCACCGATCGACCCGAGGTAGAACCCGCCGTGCTCCGCGCACGCCTGGGTCACCACCTTGGAGCGGTTGCCCTTCGCGAGCATCACCTTCGATCCGCCGGCTGCCTGGAACTGCGCGACATAGGAGTCCATCCGGCCGGCGGTCGTCGGACCGAACGAGCCTGACGCCATCCCGGCCGGTGTCTTGGCGGGACCGGCGTAGTAGACGGGGTGGTCGCGGAGATAGGAGGGCATCTCCTCGCCCGCGTCGAGCCGCTCCTGGATCTTGGCGTGCGCGATGTCGCGAGCCACGACGAGTGGGCCGGTCAGCGAGAGTCGCGTCTTCACCGGGTGCTTCGAGAGCTCCGCCAAGATCGCGTCCATCGGCTGGTTGAGGTCGATCTTGACGACCTCGCCGGCAGCGATCTCCTCGGAGACGCCGGCCGAGGGCATGTAGTGCGCCGGGTCGGTCTCGAGCTGCTCGAGGAAGACGCCCTCGGGAGTGATCTTGCCCAGGGCCTGACGGTCGGCCGAGCACGACACCGCGATCGCCACCGGGCACGACGCGCCGTGGCGGGGGAGTCGAACGACGCGGACGTCGTGGCAGAAGTACTTCCCGCCGAACTGGGCTCCGATTCCGAAGGAACGGGTCAGCTCGAGCACCTGCTCCTCGAGCTCGACGTCGCGGATGCCGTGGGCGCTCATCGAGCCCTGGGTCGGCAGGTCGTCGAGGTAGCGAGCGCTGGCCAGCTTGGCGGTCTTGAGCGCGAACTCCGCGCTCGTGCCGCCGATCACGACGGCCAAGTGGTAGGGCGGGCAGGCCGCTGTGCCGAGCGAGCGGATCTTCTCGTCGAGATAGGTCAGCAGGCGCTGCGGGTTGAGGATCGCCTTGGTCTCCTGGAAGAGGAAGGACTTGTTGGCCGACCCGCCCCCCTTGGCCATGAAGAGGAACTTGTACTCCGGCTTCCCCGTTGTCTGCGGCGTCGAGTAGATCTCGATCTGAGCCGGCAGGTTGGTGCCGGTGTTCTTCTCCTCGAACGTCGTCAGCGGCGCGAGCTGGGAGTAGCGCAGGTTGAGCTTCGTGTAGGCGTCATAGACACCCTGGCTGATCGCCTCTGCGTCGTCGGCTCCGGTGAGCACGCCCTCGGACTTCTTGCCCATCACGATGGCGGTGCCGGTGTCCTGACACATCGGCAGCACGCCGCCGGCGGAGATGTTCACGTTCTTGAGCAGGTCGAGGGCCACGAAGCGGTCGTTGCCGGAGGCCTCCGGGTCGTCGATGATCTTGCGCAGCTGGGCGAGGTGGCCGGGCCGCAGGTAGTGGCTGATGTCGTGCATCGCCTCGGCGCTGAGTCGCCGGATCGCCTCGGGGTCGACCTTGAGGAAGGTCTGGGTCTGCCCGTCCTCGCCTGCCACCTCGAACGTGCTGACTCCCTCGGTCGTGACGAGGCGGTAGGGAGTCTCGTCCTCCCCGTTGGAGCCGGCGGTGGGGAGCAGGTCTGAGTAGCGGAACTCGGGCCCGGTCGACGGGCTGGCGGGGGCTGCAGTCACGCCGGAATGCTACGCGTGCGCGACGCTCACCCGGACCGGGGCACCGGCGTGCTGCAGCTCCTCGCGCAGGATCCGGTGGAACGTCCGCGCCATCTCCGCGGGGATGACGCCCTTGCAGTCCACGTGGACCTGCGGTCCTCGTGCGGTGGGCACGGGGTCCGAGACGTAGTTGGGGGTGTATCGGCCCTGCTCCAGGCAAGCCTGGGCGGTGGCGTCGTCGGGGTGCTCCGTGCCGGTCTCGTCCACCCGCATGAACCGGGCTGCGGCTCTCTCCAGCGCACCTGCGACGGCTGCTGCATCCCCGCCGATGACGGTGAACGTCTCGTTGGAGCTGCCCTGGACGTCGTCATGGGCGAACACGGCCGGGTCGATGGTCACCGCCGGCGCCGGCGCCGGGGCGCTCGTGTCCTGGGCCGGCTCGTCGCGCCGCCGCTGCTGCTGGGCACGCGAGCGCACCTGCCACAAGAAGTCCTCCCGATCCTCGGGCGCCACCTCGGGCGGCGGCGCCGGGCGTGCGCGTCGTCGGCCGAGCGCGCCGACCACGACATAGACGACGAGCGCCACCACGATGACGACGAGGACGAACTTGAGCATGGTCAGCGCCAACCCTCGACGAGGGCCGCCAGGTCGGCTGCCAGCTCCTGCTGGAGCTTCGGCCCGAACGTCACTCGCTGCACCCCCAGCTCGCGGAGCTCCTCCAGCGAGCCGGCGGCTGACCCGCTGCGGGGGTTGGCGATCACGTTGACCGGGCCGCTGAGCTCGGCGAGCAGCGTCTTCACCGCGGCTGCGTCAGGAGCGCCGACCGGATAGACGCAGCGCGCACCCGCCTCCTCGCACGCCTTCAACCGGATGATCGCCTCCGACAGCGGGTCGTCGAACTCGCCCTTGCGCAGGAACACGTCGGTGCGGGCGTTGATCACGACGTCGACCCCGGCATCGTCCGCGGCCGCGCGCAGCCCACCGACGTAGTCGGCGTGCTCGGCGACCGAGCGGAGCCGGCCGCCCTCGGAGTGGACCGTGTCCTCGATGTTCAGCCCCACCGCCCCGGCCGCCAGCATCCGCTCGATCAGCTCGGACGGGGCCGCGCCGTAGCCCGCCTCGAGGTCTGCCGTCACAGGCACGTGCGGTACGGCGCCACAGATCCGGCGCACGCCGTCGAGTGCGTCGTCGAGCGACATGTCCTCCTTGTCGCCCTGGCCGCGGGAGTCCGCGAGCGGGTGGCTGCCGATGCTGAGGGCCGCGAACCCGGCGTCGGCGACCGTTCGGGCCGACCAGGCGTCCCAGACGTTGGGCAGGACCAGCGTGGTGCCGGTGTGGTGGAGGTCGAGGAGCGCTCGGGCGCGGGTGGCGGTGTCCATGCAAAGAGCCTGCCACGGCCCTGTGCAGACGTCTGCTAGCGTCCTCGTCGTCCCCACGGGAGCCCGCGGCAGCGGGCTGAGAGGGAGCTGGACGCCGCTCCGACCGTCAAACCTGATCCGGATAATGCCGGCGAAGGAAGCGATCCGATGCTGTCCCGCACCCCTGTGACCCGCCCCTGTGTTCCCCGTCTCTTCTGCCTGGTCTCGGCCGCCGACGAGCTCCACCTGCTCGAGGACCTCGCCCTCGCCGGGGTGACGGGCTTCCAGGTCCGTGACAAGCACGCCACCACCCGCGAGCTGGTCGAGCTCACCCGGCTCGTGCTGGCCGCCGTCTGGCCGGCGGGCGCGACGGTCATCGTCGACGACCGGCTCGACGTCGCACTGGCGGCCGGCGCGGACGGGGTGCACCTGGGAGCCACCGACATGTCGGTCGCGGACGCCCGGCGGGTCGCCCCCGGCCTCGTCATCGGTGCCACCTGTCGCGACGCAGCCGCCGTCGAGCGTGCTGCCGCGGACGGTGCGACCTATGCCGGCTTCGGGCCCGTGTTCAACACGTCCAGCAAGTCCGGCCTCCCGGACCCGCTGGGGGTCGAGGCGATCAGGGGAGCCACGGGGGTGCTTCCCCTGATCGCCATCGGTGGAATCGACGCCGTGGGCGCCCGGCAGTGCCGGGATGCGGGTGCCCACGGCGTTGCCGTCATCGGCGCCCTCTGGCGACCCCCCGACCCGCTCTCGGCCGCGAAGGAGCTGGTGCAGGCGGTCGGCTGATGCGGGTGCACGTCCTGGGCGGCGGGATCATCGGGCTCGCCTGCGCGGTCGAGCTGGTCGATCGCGGTCACGAGGTCGCGGTCAGCGACCCGGCCCCGGGCTCCGGGGCGAGCCACGCCGCGGCGGGGATGCTGTCGCCGGCGGCCGAGGCCTGGCACGGAGAGGCCGCCCTGCACGAGCTCTGCCTCGGGTCTGCATCCCTGTGGCCGGCCTATGCCGCACGGCTGTCCGTGCCGCTGCAGGAGGTCGGCACCCTCCTGGTCGGAGTGGATGCCGGTGATCGCCAGGAGGTCGAGCGCCGGGCGGCGCTGCTCGCAGCCAGCGGTGCCGGCGTCGAGGTCCTGGACGGTCAGCACGTGCGAGCCCTCGAGCCTGCCCTGGGTCGCGTCACCGCCGCGGCCGTGCTCGCGCAGGACCATGCCGTCGACCCCAGACGGGTCGTCTCGGCCCTGCTGTCGAGGCTCGGCGCCCGGGTCGGGGACCAGCCCCCGGGCAGGAGCCCGGACGCGACGGTGATCGCGACGGGGGCTCGGTTGCCGGCGGCATACGCCCATCTCGTTCGTGGCGTGCGCGGCGAGATCCTGCGGCTGCGCGGTGACGTCGGGCTGGGCCGGATCGTGCGGGGATGGGTGCGCGGCGAACCCGTCTATGTCGTGCCCCGCCCCGACGGCGAGCTGGTCGTCGGGGCGACGTCCGAGGAGCACGACGACGCTCCGGTGGTCACCGCGGGAGGCGTACGCCGACTGCTGGGCGCCGCGACCGAGCTGGTGCCCGCCCTCGACCGGGTCGAGCTCGTCGAGGCCCTCGCCCGGGACCGACCCGGCACGCCGGACAACCGGCCACTGGTCGGTCCGACCGCGGACCCCGGGGTCTTCCTGGCCGCGGGCCACTTCCGCCACGGCGTGCTGCTGGCCCCGCTGACCGCGCGACTGCTCGCCGACGCAGTCGAGGGGGCGGCCCCCGACCCCACCTTCGATCCCCGCCGCTTCGCCCCCAGGAGGACCCATGCTGATCAGGCTCAACGGCACACCGCGCGAGGTCGACGCTGCGACCCTCGGAGAGCTGCTCGGCCGGCTGCAGACGGGGTGCGCCGTCGCCGTCAACGGCCAGGTCGTCCGTCGCGGCGAGGTGCTCCACCGGGTGCTGCGCGAGGGCGACGAGGTCGAGGTCGTGACGGCGGTGGCGGGCGGATGAGCTCGCTGGTGATCGCGGGCCGGACGCTCGACTCGCGGCTCTTCCTCGGCACCGGTGGACTCCCGCGCCCGGCGTTGCTCGAGCCGCTGCTCGACGCGACCGAGCCTGGGCTGGTCACGGTCAGCATGCGGAGGGCGCCGTCGACCGCCGCGGGCGGTGTGCTCGACGTGCTGCGGCGTCGTGGAGCCAGGCTGCTGCCCAACACGGCGGGCTGCCTGTCGGCCCGCGAAGCCGTGCTGACCGCCGAGCTCGCTCGCGAGGCGTTGGCGACCGACTGGATCAAGCTGGAGGTCATCGGCGACGAGCGAAGCCTGCTCCCGGATGCGGTCGAGCTGCTCGAAGCGGCGGGGGTGCTCGTCCGGGCGGGCTTCACCGTCCTGCCCTACACCACCGACGACCCCGTGCTCGCGAGTCGACTGGCCGACCTGGGGTGTGCTGCGGTGATGCCGCTGGGCTCGCCGATCGGCTCGGGGCTGGGGGTGCTCAACCCGCACGCCATCGAGGCGGTCGTGGCCGCCGTGGACGTGCCGGTGGTGCTCGACGCGGGCGTCGGCACGGCCTCCGACGCGGCGTTGGCGATGGAGCTCGGCTGCGACGCCGTGCTGGCGGCGACGGCCATCACACGGGCGGAGGACCCGGTCGGCATGGGCCTCGCGCTGCGGCTCGGCGTCGAGGCCGGTTGGGCTGCGAGACAGGCAGGTCGGATCCCGCGGCGTGCCACCGCCCGCGCCTCCAGCCCGGTCGCGGGGAGGATCGGATGAACCTGCCCCGACTGCTCGTGCTCACCGATCGGTCCCAGCTGCGGCTGGGTCGTGGGCTGGCGCGCACCATCGAGGAGTGCGTCGCCGCCGGCCTCGAGGCCGTGGTGGTGAGGGAGCACGACCTCGAGCCGCCGGCCCGACGGGCCCTGGTGGCACACCTCGCCGCGATCGACGGGTTGTTCGTCATCAGCTCCCGCACCAGTGACCCGACGGCCGACGCTGTCCACCTCGCCGCCGCCCAGGATCCGCCGGCGGACGGACTCTTCGGACGCTCCTGCCACACCCGCGAGGAGGTCGGGGCCGCCGCGCGTGCAGGCGCGTCGTGGGCGCTGCTGTCGCCGTACGCCGATGGCGTAACCAAACCCGGACGAGACCCGCTGCCGCCGAGCGCGTGGTCGGGGAACCCGATCCCGGTCTTCGCCCTCGGCGGGGTCGACCCTGCCAACGCTGCCGCAGCACGCGAGCGGGGCGCCCACGGGGTGGCCGTGATGGGCGCGGTGATGCGCTCACCCGATCCGTCGCAGGTCGTCGCCGACCTGCTGGGAGCGCTGCGATGAGCTCACCGCCCGTCGTCCTGGCCGTCGCCGGCACCGACTCCGGAGGCGCAGCCGGCTTGGCCGCCGACCTCGCCACGCTCGGCGCGCTCGGCTGCCACGGTGCCTGCGCGGTCACCGCCGTCACGGCCCAGGACACCACCGGTGTGCACGGGATCCATCCGGTGCCCCGCGCTGTCGTCTCAGCCCAGCTCGACGCCGTGGTCGCAGACCTGCCGGTGTCGGTGGTGAAGACCGGGATGCTCGGCACCTCCGCGGTCGTCCGGCTCGTCGCCGAGCGGCTGGCCCACCTGCCGATCGTCGTCGACCCGGTGCTCGCCGCGACCAGCGGAGCAGTCCTCGGCGACGGTGACGTCGTGCGCGCCTATGTCACGCAGCTGCTGCCGAGGGCCACGCTGGCCACCCCCAACCTCGACGAGGCCCGGGCGCTCACCGGCCTGGACGGGTCTCCCGCCGAGCTGGCCGCGCGACTCGCCGATCTCGGCTGTGCGGTCGTCGTCACCGGCGGAGGCGAAGCGGCCGCCGACTGGTTCGCCCTGCCCGGCGGTCCTGCCCGGGCGTTCGAGCACGTCCGGGTCGACACCTCCAACGACCACGGCACCGGCTGCACCTTCGCCAGCGCCATCGCCGCCGGGCTCGCGAACGGCCACGAGCTCGACGTCGCCATACCTGCTGCCGCGGCCTTCGTCACCGGGCAGCTCACCGTCAGCCGCGACTGGGACCTCGGTCGCGGTCGTGGACCCATCGCCCACACCACGACCACCAACCGCACCGACCATCTCGAGGAGACCCCATGACCGTCCACCCCGCCCACACCCGCGTCCTCGAAGGCCCGCTCGGCGTGCCCCGCACGCGCGTGCAGCTCACCAACGGCGAGACGTTCGACCGCTACTGCACGCAAGGACCCGGTTCGGAGCCCGAGGTCGGCCTGCCCCGGCTGCGTGAGAAGTGGATCGCGGCGCGCGGCGACACCGAGACCTATGCCGGGCGCGAGACGCAGCTGCTCGACAACGGCAAGGGCGCCGTGCGGCGGGGAGAGGCGGCGGGGGAGTGGCGCGGGCACGCCGTGCAGCCGCTGCGGGCGGTGTCCGGTCGCACGGTCACGCAGATGCACTACGCGAGGCGAGGGATCGTCACCGCGGAGATGGAATACGTCGCCGCGCGCGAGTCGTGCGACGTCGAGCTGGTGCGCAGCGAGCTCGCTGCCGGTCGCGCGATCATCCCCGTCAACGTCAACCACCCCGAGGTCGAGCCGATGATCATCGGTCGGCGCTTCCTGGTGAAGGTCAACGCCAACATCGGCAACAGTGCCGTCACCTCCTCCATCGCCGAGGAGGTCGACAAGCTGACCTGGGCGGTGACCTGGGGTGCGGACACGGTCATGGACCTGTCCACCGGGGACGACATCCACACCACGAGGGAGTGGATCGTGCGCAACTCACCGGTGCCGATCGGCACGGTGCCGATCTATCAGGCGCTGGAGAAGGTCGACGGCCAGGCCGACCGGCTGACGTGGGAGATCTTCCGCGACACCGTGATCGAGCAGTGTGAGCAGGGCGTCGACTACATGACGATCCACGCGGGTGTGCTGCTGCGCTACGTCCCCATGACGGCCGACCGGATCACCGGCATCGTGTCGCGCGGCGGCTCGATCATGGCTGGCTGGTGCCTGGCCCACCACGAGGAGAACTTCCTTTACACCCACTTCGACGAGCTGTGCGAGATCTTCGCGCGCTACGACGTCGCGTTCTCCCTCGGCGACGGGTTGCGTCCGGGCTGCACCGCCGACGCCAACGACGAGGCCCAGTTCTCCGAGCTCCGGACCCTCGCCGAGCTCACGTCCCGTGCCTGGGAGCACGACGTCCAGGTGATGGTCGAGGGGCCAGGGCACGTGCCGCTGGACCTGGTCGAGGAGAACGTCGTGCTCCAGCAGGAGTGGTGCCACGGCGCGCCGTTCTACACGCTCGGGCCGCTGACCACCGACATCGCGCCCGGCTACGACCACATCACCTCGGCGATCGGTGCTGCCACGATCGCGATGCACGGCACCGCGATGCTCTGCTACGTCACGCCCAAGGAGCACCTCGGGCTGCCCAACCGCGACGACGTGAAGACGGGTGTGATCACCTACAAGCTCTCGGCGCACGCCGCCGACGTCGCCAAGGGCCACCCCGGCGCACGCGACTGGGACGACGCGCTGTCGAGGGCGCGCTTCGAGTTCCGCTGGCGCGACCAGTTCGCGCTGTCCCTCGACCCGCACACCGCCGAGGCGTTCCACGACGAGACGCTGCCGGCGGAGGGGGCCAAGACGGCCCACTTCTGCTCGATGTGCGGCCCGAAGTTCTGTTCCATGAAGATCAGCCAGGACGTGCGCGACCGGTTCGGGTCCGGCCTCGATCCCGAGGTGGGGATGAAGGAGAAGTCGGCTCGGTTCATGGAGCTGGGTGGGACGGTGTACGTCGAGGGGTGACGCCGCCGGGTCAGGAACCCGCCGGCTCGGCCTCCGGAATCGGTGCCTCCGGGGCTTCACCCGGATCCAGGGGATCCATCCCCGGGTCACCGGCTGGGACAACCTCGGGGTCGGTCTCGGGCTCGATCGGTGTGCTGGTCATGTTCAAGCAGTACTCCTCAGCGAGTCGGCGCGCAAGGCACGACGAGTGGGCGCGCAGTGCATGCCGAGTCGGCGCGCAGGACACGTCGAGTCGGCGCGCGAGCCACTCTGCATGCATCCGGCGCCGACTCGGTGTGTGTTCTGCGCCGACTCGGCGTGCGGCCCGCGCCGACTCGGGTGCGTTCTGGATCAGCGCTGGGCGGGCGGCGCCTCATCTAGGCTGGCGGCATGGGGGAGATGGAGAACCGGCCGCACGACCCGTCGCAGATGCGCATCGGCGACGACGACCGCCACAAGGTGGCAGAGCTCCTCCGGACAGCGGCGGGAGAGGGCCGGCTCGACCTCGACGAGCTCGACGAGCGGCTCGAGGCCACGTGGAGCGCCAAGACGTATGCCGACCTGATCCCCATCACCGCAGACCTTCACCCAGCAGCGCCGGTCGCCCACGCGCTGGTGCCCCGGGCCGGTGCGGGAGCCCCCGCAGTTCCGGGTCACGCCAGCTCGGTGGCGATCATGGGCGACTGCAAACGTCGCGGCGCATGGCACGTCCCGGCCAACCATGCGGCGTTCTCGCTGATGGGCAGCGTCGTGCTCGACCTGCGCGAGGCGACGCTGACCAGCCCCGACACCCTGATCAATGCCAGCGCGATCATGGGCGACGTCAAGATCCTCGTCCCCGCGCACTTCCACGTCGTCGTCGACGGCACGCCGATCATGGGTGACTACGGCCAGGGCAGGGACAAGGTGCCGGCCGACCTGCGACCGGACTCGCCCACCGTGCGCGTGCGAGGGATGGCCTTGATGGGCTCGGTCCAGGTCCAGCGGCTGCCAGCCCCGGGAACCCCCAAGAAATACCTCGGCAGCTACTGACCTCAGGACTTCTCGGCGGAGTGGATCTCCTCGCCCTGGTCAGCCATCTTCTCTGCCCTGGCCATTGACTTGGGATCCTCATGGCCGTGGATCCGGCCTGCGTGCTCCAGGTCGACGGTGAGGTTCTCGCCGGTGGCGGGGTCGAAGAGGTGGATCTTCTCGGCGTCGACCCAGATCTCCGCCTCGTCGCCCTCCCTGATCTTGCTCGCACCGTCGAGGGACACGACGAGCTGGGTGCGCATCGCCTCGCCGTCCAGGTCCTTCTCCAGCTGCGTGAGCTGCTCCTTGACCTCGGGCGGAGCCTCGAACGGGATGTAGGCATAGGCCTCGTTGCCGAGCCACTCGACCACGTCGACCGTGGTCTTGAAGGTCGAGCCCTCCTTCTTGGTCTGCATCACCGATGCGTCCTCGAAGTGCTGGGGCCGGATGCCGGCGATGAGGAGCCCCTTGCCCTGGGCGTTCTTCGACCGGGCCTCGGGGATCTGGACGGTGCCGAAGGGCATCTTGACCGAGGTGCCGTCGACCTCGGCAGGCACGAAGTTCATCGGCGGGGAGCCGATGAAGCCGGCGACGAAGAGGTTGCCGGGGTTCTCGTACAGCTCGCGCGGTGTCGCGAGCTGCTGCAGGATCCCGCGCTTCATCACTGCGACCCGGTCGCCGAGCGTCATCGCCTCGGTCTGGTCGTGGGTGACATAGACCGTGGTGATGCCGAGCTTCTTCTGCAGGCGGGCGATCTCGGTGCGCATCTGCCCGCGCAGCTTGGCGTCGAGGTTGGACAGCGGCTCGTCGAAGAGGAACGCGTCCGCGTCGCGGACGATGGCGCGACCCATCGCGACCCGCTGACGCTGACCACCCGAGAGGTTGCCGGGCTTGCGGTCGAGGTGCTCGTCGAGCTCGAGGGTCTTCGAGGCGTTGCGGACCTTCTCGTCGACCTCGCTGTCCTTGGCCCCGGCCAGCCGGAGGGGGAAGGCGATGTTCTCGTAGACCGTGAGGTGGGGATAGAGCGCATAGTTCTGGAACACCATCGCCAGGTTGCGGTCGCGCGGCGCCAGGTCGTTGACCTTGCGGTCGCCGATGATCATGTCGCCCGAGGTGATGTCCTCGAGCCCCACGATCATCCGCAGCAGGGTCGACTTCCCGCAGCCGGAGGGACCGACGAGGATCATGAACTCCCCGTCGGCCACGTCGATGCTGACGTCGTTGACGGCCGGGAAGCCGTCGCCGTACTTCTTGACGATGTTCTTCATGTTGATGGCAGACATCAGATCAACCCTTCACTGCGCCGGAGGTGAGTCCAGCGACGATCTTGCGCTGGAACAGCAGGACGATGATGATGATCGGGATCGTTGAGATCACCGCTGCGGCCGCCAGCAGGGACGCCGGCCGGTTGAACGGATCGGCCCCCACGAAGAAGGCCAGTGACGCCGGGATGGGTCGTGCCGCCTCGGTCGAGGTCAGCGAGATCCCGAAGACGAAGTCGTTCCAGGCGAAGAAGAACGTCAGGATCGCCGCGGTGAACACCCCGGGTGCCGCCAGCGGCACGATCACCTTGCGGAAGGCCTGCCACGACGTCGCCCCGTCGACCTGGGCCGCCTGCTCCATCTCCCACGGGATCTCGCGGAAGAAGGCCGACAGGGTCCAGATCGCCAGCGGCAGCGTGAACGACATGTAGGGGATGATCAGGCCGATCCAGGTGTCATAGATCCCCAGGGTGCGCCACATGTCGAACAGCGGCCCGACCAGCGACACCACCGGGAACATCGCGATCACCAGCGCCAGCGACAGCACCAGGCGCTTGCCCTTGAACTCGAGGCGGGCGATGGCGTATGCCGCCAGGGTGGCCACGATCACCGAGAGCGCCGTGGCGATCAGGCTGATGCCGATGGAGTTGAGGATCGCGCGGGGGAAGTAGTCGTAGAGCGGGTCGCTGAGGACCTTGTCGTAGTTGGCCCACCCCGCGAAGGTGCCCTCGCCCGGCAGGAAGCCGGGGTTGCCCGCGGTGATGGACTCCTCGGACTTGAACGACAAGGAGATGATCCAGGCCACGGGGAGCAGGCACCACAGCAAGATGAGCGTCACCCCGATGGGGACTCCGAGCTTCTTCATCTCAACTCACCCTTCCTGCCGGGCTGCGGCCAGGTCGACTCGGAACAGCTTGATGATCAAGAACGCGATGACGAGCACCGAGAGGAACAGCAGCACCGACAAGGCGGAGCCCATGCCGAGCTGGAACTGCTCGATCGTCTGCCGGTAGGTGAGGAAGCTGATCGAGGCGGTGTCCTCGGCCCCGGCAGTCATCACAAAGATGTTGTCGAAGATGCGGTAGGCGTCGAGCGCCCGGAACAGCACCGCGACCATGATCGCCGAGCGCATGTTGGGCAGCACCACCTTCCACAGGCGCTGCCACCAGGTGGCGCCGTCGACCTTGGCCGCCTCGACCATGTCCTCGGACACCTGGGCCAGTCCTGCGAGCAGCAGCAGCGACATGAACGGCGTCGTCTTCCAGATCTCGGAGACACAGATCGCGATGACCGCGGGCGTGGTGTCGCCGAACCAGTTGAAGTCTGCGCCGATGAACGGCAGCCACGAGTTGACGAAGCCGTTCTGGTAGGAGAACGCGAACTGCCAGGCGAACCCCGAGACCACGGTGATGATGCCGTAGGGGATCAGGATCGAGGTCCTCACCACCCCCCGGGCGAAGATCAGCCGGTGCATCACCATGGCGAAGATGAAGCCGATGACCAGCTCGATCGCCACGGTCACCAACATGTAGAGGACCGTGATGCCGGTGGACGTCCAGAACAGCGGGTCGGTCAACGCGGTGACGTAGTTGGAGAAGCCCACGAAGCTGCGGTCGTCGGGTGCGGTCAGGGTGTAGTCGAAGACCGAGAGATAGAGCGCCCGCAGCATCGGGAACGCGGTCACGATCAACATCAGGATGATCGAGGGCAGGACCAGCCGCTGGCCCAGCCTGTTCTCGGACTTGCTGCGATCGCTCTCGGCCTTTGGCACCTTCGAGGTCGGGGTCGCCGTCTGCACGGCTGTTGTGCTCATAGCAGCTTCTTCCCTTCCAGTACGGCCTCGAGATATTCAGCGGAGTTCTTGGGTGTGCTCTCCGGGTCGACCGACCTCGGTGAGTGCCACTCGTTCTGGATGGCGCTGGAGATCGTGGCGTAGAACGCGCTCTTCGGCCGGGGCCCTCCGGTGTCCACGCTCTCCTGGTAGAGCTTGATCAGGTCCTCGGGGAAGTCGCCGCTGGCGGCGACCTCGTCGTAGGCCTCGTTGGTCGAGGGCATGAGCCCGTCGTTGAGGGCCAGGTCGACCTGGGCCTCGGTGGAGGTGATGCACTCGGCCGCCTCGATGGCGAACTCGGGCTCGTCGGAGAACGCACCCACGCCGATGTCGATCCCGCCGATGGGCGGCTTGGACTCCTCGCCCTCGACGGTGGCCGGATAGCGCGCCCAGCCGAGGTCCTCGAAGGCCTCCTCGTCGGCCGGGCCGCCGGCCCCACCGATCAGGCCCTTGTAGTTGGCGTAGACGAACGTCCAGTTCACCATGAACTCGCCCGGGTCCTGCCACATCGGGCCCAGCACGGTGCCCTCGTTGGAGACCGAGAGGTCGGGTTGTGCGGCTTCGGACTCGGCGAGCGCCTGCACCACCTCGGCGGCCTTGCGTCCCGCGTCGGAGTCGATGGTCACCTCCGCGTCGCGCCCGGCCTCGGTGTCCTCCACGATGGCGCCTCCGGCACCCGTGACGAGAGCGTTGATCCAGACGAGGTAGCCCTCGTAGAGGTTGGCCTGCACCCCGACCGAGGCGCCGTTGGACTCGGCCGCCTCGATGATCTGCTTCCAGGTGACGGGCTGCTCCATGTCGAGGCCGGCCTTCTCGGCGAGCGACCTGCGATACCAGAGCACCTGGGTGTTGGCCCACAGCGGAATCGCGAAGGCCTTGTCCTCCCAGATGACGGTCTCGGCAGCGCCGGAGAGGTATTCACCCTCGCCCTCGGCACTGGCGATGATCTCCTGCGCCTTCTCCTCCGGCACCTCCGCCAGCCAGCCGGCGTTGGCGAACTCGGCGACGAACACCGGGTCGAGGTTCATCAGGTCGGTGGAGGAGTCCTCGGCGGCCAAGCGGCGGGCGAGCTGCACCCGCTGGTCGGTGGCGCCGGCAGGCAGCTGGTCGACGACGATGTCGTAGTCGTCGGTGCTGCACGACTTCGCGTATTCCTGGAAGGTGGCCACGCCGTCCGGGTTGACGTACCAGTTCAGCTGAGCCTTCCCGGAGTCGTCGCCCGAACAGGACGCGAGCAGCCCGCAGGCCAGCGTCAAGGCTCCTGCCTGAGCCGCCCAGCGGCGTGTACGTCTGCGTGGCTGCGTCGATGAACGAGTCATCCGCCCCCTCCATTCATTTGTGTCCCGGGTCACAGGTCTAGTCCTGATGGGGTCCAGTTGGCAACCTTGAGCCCATGGCAGCCCGTGCGTTCGCACCCGGACGGGTGAACCTGATCGGCGAGCACACCGACTACAACGACGGATTCGTCCTCCCGATGGCCCTGGAGATGGGGTGTACGGCGAGCGTGCGACTCGGCGGGAATGCGTGGGTCGCCCATTCTCGTCAGCAGGCGGCCGAGGTGTCGGTGCAGCCGACGGCGACGCCCGACGAGGCCCCCGTCTGGGCGCGCTACGTCCTCGGCCCGCTGTGGTTGCTGCAGCGCGCCGGTGTGGAGGTCCCGCCGCTGAGGGTCGAGGTGGACAGCGACGTACCCCTCGGTGCCGGCCTGTCGTCGTCGGCAGCCCTGGTCTGCTCCGTCGCCACTGCGCTGGTCGCTGCCCTGGAGCTGGACCCGGACGGGGCGCCCGACCTGCTTGCCCTGACGCGTGCCGTCGAGAACGACGTCGTGGGTGTGCCGACCGGTGGCATGGACCAGCTCGTCTCGCTGCGGGCCCGGCAGGGACATGCGTTGTGGTGCGACATGCGCTCGCTCGTGACGCGGCCGGTGCCGTTCGACCTGGCCGCGGACGGGCTGGCCCTCCTCGTCGTCGACACCCGGGTCTCCCACCGCAACGCCGACGGTGCGTATGCCGATCGCTGCGCCGGCTGCCAGGAGGCCGCTCGGCGGCTGGGCGTCCGTGCACTGCGAGACGTGGCGGGCGAGGAGCTCGAACCCGCTCTGTCGCGGCTCGACGACGAGGTGTTGCGGCGCCTGGTCCGTCACGTGGTGACCGAGAACGAGCGGGTGCTGCGGACGGTGGAGCTGCTCGAGGCCGGCCGCACCCGGGACGTCGGTCGGCTCCTGAGCGACTCCCACAGCTCGATGCGTGACGACTTCCGCATCACCGTCTCCGAGGTCGACCTCGCGGTCAGGGCGCTGGTCGGCGCCGGCGCACACGGCGCGCGGATGACCGGCGGCGGGTTCGGTGGTTGCGTGCTCGGCCTGGTCGAGTCGCAGGCCGTGCAGGAGGCCGAGGCGGCCGTCCTTCACGCGTTCGCGCACGCCGGCCTCACCACGCCGGCCACCTTCACCGCGTCAGCCGGCGGCGGTGCCCGTGTGGTCGACGGCTGAGCCGGACCGGTCAGCCGTGCGGCGGATCCCGTCGACGAACGTGTCGTAGAGGTCGACCGGCAGGTCGTGGCCCATGCCGTCGATGAGCAACAGCTCGGCGCCGGGGATGGCTGCCGCCGTGGCGCGCCCGCCGCTGACGTGCACCATCTTGTCGGCCATCCCGTGGATCACCAGCGTGGGCACGCGCAGGTTGCGCAGGCGCAGTGTGCGGTTGGGCTGGCGCAGGACGGCCAGCATCTGTCGCAGGACCCCGCTGGCCGAGACGCCCCGGTCGAAGGTGTCGCCGCCGCGCTCGCGCAGGACGGCGGGCTCGACGGGGAAGTCGGGAGACCCGATCAGGTTCCAGATCAACGAGTTGGTCTCGATGTAGGTCTCGCGGCCGCCCCGACGGGGCTTGATCAGCGTGGGCAGCAGGTTGGGGCTCTGCCAGCCCACGGTGCGTCGGCCGGTGGTCGACATGATGCTCGTCATGGACAGGACCCGCGTGGGCGCCTCGAGCGCCATCGTCTGCGCGATCATCCCGCCCATGGAGACACCGGCAACATGGGCGGCCTCGATCCCGAGGTGGTCGAGGAGGGCGAGCCCGTCGCCGGCGAGGTCGCTCATGGAGTAGGGCACGCTGCCGCGGCCGGTGGTGAAGGCGCGGACGAGCTGGGCGCGGGTCACGCGCTGGTTGATGCGCGAGGACCGACCGGTGTCGCGGTTGTCGTAGCGGATGACGTGGAAGCCGGCCCGTGCGAGTCGGGCGCAGAAGTCTTCGTCCCACCAGATCATTGGGCCACCGAGGCCCATCACCAGCAGCAGCGGGTCGTCGTCGGGGGAGCCGAACGTCTGGTAGCAGATCTCGACCGTGGGGCTGACGGGAGCGAAGAGCTCCTCGGAGACCGCGACGGAGGAGGGGTTCTCGGGCTTCGATGCTGACGACCTGACCATGCGGTCAAGTGAACACGACCGATTGCAACGATCCGATATCGGCAGTGATCCGAGGGCGGAAATGCTGTTGATTGGTTGAAACGAGGCCTAGGTTCGCGGATGTGACCCACACAACACTCGCTGACTTCCTGCTGCCCGAGGGCTTCGGTCGTCCGCGGGCGCACGCGCTGCTCGGTGAGGGCCGGATCGTCGGTGAGGCCGGGCGCTATGCCCTGTCGACGGTGAGTCGCCGCAGCGAGCGCAAGCAGCTGCCCTACGCCCGTCGCTTCCCAGCACGCGGCGACGAGCCGGTGTTGCTGGTCCCGGGTTTCCTCGCCGGGGACGGCAGCCTCGCCCTCATGCGGCGCGCCCTCCAGCAACAAGGTTTGCGCACCTACCGCTCCCACATCCACGCCAACGTCGGCTGCCCCCTGGGTGTCTCAGAACAGCTCGAGGCGCGACTCGAGTCGATCGCCGAGCGCCGGGGGAGCAAGGTCCGGTTGGTGGGTCACAGCCTGGGCGGCATGCTCGCGCGCGGTGTCGCCGCCCGCCGACCCGACCTCGTGTCGGGGCTGGTGACGATGGGCAGCCCGATGATGGCGCCGGCTGCCCACCACGCCAGCCTCTCGGCCGGCGTGGCCGTGCTCATCCGGCTGAGCCGGGCAGGGCTCTCCGGGGCCATGTCGGAGGACTGCGTCTCCGGTCCCTGCGCTCGTCGCAGCTTCGACGACTGTCAGTCGCCGCTCGCCGAGACGGTCGACTTCACCGCGATCTTCTCCCGCCGCGACGGGATCGTGGACTGGCGAGCTTGCATCGACCCGGCAGCAGAGCCGGTCGAGGTGAGCGCGTCGCACGTCGGCATGGCCGTCGACCCCAGGGTGGTGGCAGCGGTCGCGACGGCCCTGCGGCCCGCCCGCCTAGCTGTCGAAGTCGATTGCGGAGAAATCGCGTAGCTTCGAGAGCTGGTGCTCGCTGCTGATGCGACGGATCGTGCCGCTGCGTGAGCGCATCACGAGCGAGTCGGTCGTCGCACAGTCGGCGCGATAGCGGACGCCGCGCATCAGTTCGCCGTCGGTGATGCCGGTCGCGACGAAGAAGCAGTCGTCGCCGGTGACCAGGTCGTCGGTCGACAGCACGAAGTCCTGGTCGAGGTTGTGGCCGGCGTCGAGGGCACGCTGGCGCTCGTCGTCGTCCTGGGGCCACAACCGACCCTGGATGACGCCTCCGAGCGCCTTCATGGCGCAGGCGGCGATGATGCCCTCAGGCGTGCCGCCGACACCGAGCAGCAGGTCGATGCCGGTGTCGGGACGGGCCGCCATGATCGCCCCGGCCACGTCGCCGTCGATGATGAACTTGATGCGGGCACCGGTCGCGCGGATCTCCTCGGCGATGGCGGCGTGCCGCGGACGGTCGAGGAGCACGACCGTCACGTCGGACGTCGAGCTGCCCTTGGCCTTGGCGACCTGGTGGATGTTCTCGGCGACCGAGTTGCGGATGTCGACGACGTCGGCCGCCTCGGGGCCGGTGACCAGCTTCTCCATGTAGAACACCGCCGAGGGGTCGTACATCGAGCCGCGAGGCGCCACGGCGAGCACCGAGATCGCGTTGTTCATGCCCTTCGCGGTGAGCGTGGTGCCGTCGATGGGGTCGACCGCCACGTCGCACTTGGGGCCGGTGCCGTCGCCGACCTGCTCGCCGTTGTAGAGCATCGGGGCGTTGTCCTTCTCGCCCTCGCCGATCACGACGACGCCGTCCATGCCGATGCTGGAGATCATCACGCGCATCGCGTTGACGGCCACGCCGTCGGCGTCGTTCTTGTCGCCACGACCGACCCAGCGGCCCGCGGCCATCGCGGCCGCCTCGGTCACCCGCACGAGCTCGAGGGCGAGGTTGCGGTCTGGCGGCTGCGTGGACGGCGTCATGGGCGCATGTTATCGGTCATCGGCGTCCGCGCCGTACCGGCTCACGGCGGTGGCCTTGACGCTCAGCCACACCTCGCGGCCGGGGGCGAGCCCGAGCTCGGCGGCCGCCTGGGGGGTGACGTCCGCGAGCAACGGGGGCGAAGTCTCCACCAGGAGGCGTACGGCGTCCCCGTGCGGCTGCGCGCTGGCGACCTGCCCGCTCCACTGCAGGCGCGCCGAACCTTCCGGTCGGGCCAGGCTGACCGTCACGTCACGCGGTGAGAACGTCGTGAAGGTGTCGTCGTCGCGCAGGAGGTTGACACCGACGAGACGGGCGACGTGGTCGGTGGCCGGGCGCGCCGCGACCTCGCGCGGGGTCCCGCGCTGCGCGACCCGGCCCTGGTCGAGGACCAGCACCTCGTCGGCGAGGGTGAGAGCGTCGATGGCCTCGTGCGTGACCAGGATGGCGATGCCGCCGTACGTCGCGAGGTGGCTGGCCAGCTCGATGCGCAACGCCATCGCGACCGTGACGTCGAGTCCGGCGAAGGGCTCGTCGAGCAGCAGGAGGTCGGGCTCGGTGGCGAGCGCCCGGGCGATGGCGACCCGCTGGGCCTGGCCGCCCGACAGCTCGCGAGGTCGGCGGTGGCTGAGGTCACCGATGCCGAACACGTCGAGGAGCTCCTGAGCCCGGCGGTCGGCCTCCTTGCGCGACCTGCCGCGCGCCCGCGGACCGAAGGCGACGTTGTCGAGCGCGCTCAGGTGGGGGAACAACAGCTGGTCCTGGAAGACCAGGCCGATCTGTCTGTCCCGAGCGGGGACGCGGAGCAGGTCGGTGCCGTCGAGCACGGCGACTCCCTGCGCCGGCACGAGCCCGGCCAGAGCGCGCACGAACGACGACTTGCCGGCCCCGTTGGGCCCGATCACGGCGACCACGGAGCCCGCTGCGACGTCGAGCTCGACCTGGGCGCGGCCGGGCACGGACAGGTCGACGTGCAGCCCGGACGACGGGTTCATGGCGTGCCCAGCCAACGGTCGCGGAGCAGCAGCAGGACCGAGACCGAGACGACGAGCATCACGAGGCTCAGCGCCAGCGCGGCGTCCTGGTCGCCCTGACGGGTGACATAGATCAGTGTCGGCATCGTCTGCGTGCTGCCGGGGTAGTTGCCGTTGAACGTGATGGTCGCGCCGAACTCACCCAGCGACCGTGCCCACCCGAGCACCATCCCGGCCACGATGCCGGGCAGCGCCAGCGGAACGGTCACCCGGCGGAAGGTCGTCAGCCGCGAGGCGCCCAGGGTGGCGGCGGCCGCGTCATAGTCGGGATCGGCCGAGCGCAGCGCCCCCTCGATGGCCAGCACCACGAACGGCATCGAGACGAAGACGTGCGCCAGCACCACGCCCCACGCGGTGTAGGGGAAGGCGAAGCCGGTGGTGGCGAGCAAGGGTTCGCCCAGCAGCCCCGTGCGGCCGAACGCCGTCCGCAGCGCGATGCCTGCCACGACCGGCGGGAGGACCAGGGGCACCGTCACCAGCACCCGCACCAGCATGCGTCCGGGGAAGTCGACCCGGGCCAGCAACCAGGCCACGGGCAGCCCCAGGACCAGGCAGACCACCATCGCGGCCGTCGACGTGGTGATGCTCAGCCACAGGGCGCTGCGAAGCGGCGCCGAGCCGAGGTCCTCGGGGAGCGAGCGCCAGTCGACGGCGCCGAGCAGCGCGACCAGCGGCAGCACCAGCAGCGCCACTGCCACCATGGCCGGCACGAGGAGCAGCACGGGCGGTCGACCGAGCGGGTCGCCCCGCCCCGGCGTCCGCCTCGGCGTCCGCCTCGGCGGTTGCTTCGTCGCCTGCTTCGACGCTTGCTCAGGCGCTCGCCTCATGGTGCCTCGAACCCAGCGTCGTCGAGGATGGCTCGGCCCCGTTCGGAGACGACGAAGTCGACCCATCGCTGCGCCAGCTCCGGCGACCCGGACTGCTCGAGCACCGTGACGTAGTGAGTCGTGGACGCGGCGTCCGCCCCGGGAATGTCGATCGCCTCGACGCTGTCGCCGGCTGCCACGGCATCGGTGACATAGACCAGCCCGGCCTCGGCCTCACCCGAGGCGACCTTGTCCAGGGTCGCTCTGACGTCCTCCTCGAGGCTGGCCGGCTCGGCGGCCACGCCCGCGTCCTCGAGCAGGGCCGTCGCGACCCGGCCGCAGGGCGCCTCCTCGGCGCAGCGCACCCAGGTCGTGCCCGTCAGGTCGGCGAGCGAGCGGACGTCGGCCGGGTTGCCCGGGGGAGTCACGATCGTGAGCTCGTTGGTCGCGAACGGCACGATCTCGCCACCCACGCCTGCGTCCTGGGCCACGTCGATCGAGGCCCGGTCGGCCGTCGCCAGGACGTCGCCCGGCGCCCCGTCAGCGGCCTGCCCGGCCAGCTCGCTGCTGGAGCCGAACGAGAAGGTGACCGACACATCGTCATACTCGGCCTCGAAGGCGGTGCCGAGGTCCTCGAAGACGTCGGTCAGCGACGCCGCGGCCAGCACGGTGACCTCGGAGTCGGCGGCCCGGCTGCCGGCACCGCACCCGGTGAAGGACACGGCCAACGTGAGTGCGATGAGCCCACGGCCGAACGCCCGTGTGGAGGGGGTCACGTCCAGGCGGGGCGGCACGGGCGAACGCTAGCCCACCTGTGACAATCGGCGGCGTGAGTGAGAAGCCCGGCCGCTACCAACGCTCGGCCACCGGCATGATCGGCGCCATGCTGGTCACCTTGTTGGCCATCGGCGCCTTCGTCCTGCTGCGTTCGCTCGTGCGCGCGGACGTCGAGGTCGAACCGGAACCCGTCGACTATGCAGCCGCCGCCGATGCTGCCCGCGAGGCCGGGTTCGGCGTCGTGGCTCCCGCGAGCCTGCCCTCGGGCTGGACGGCGACGTCGATCGAGTTCTCCCAGATCGATCCGCAGCTGTGGCGGCTCGGGATGCTCACCGACGACGGGAAGTTCGTCGGCGTCCGTCAGGAGGACGAGTCGGTCAGCGAGCTGGTCGACCTCAACATCGACGAGGACGCGGTCGAGGGCGAGCCGCTGCGCCTGCCGAGTGTCGTCGGCGACACCTGGACCACCTGGACCGACGAAGGCGGTGACACCGGCTATTCGATCGAGTACGGCGACGAGACGGTGCTCGTCTATGGCTCGGCCCCGGCCGAGGACCTGCGCGAACTCATCTCCCGGCTGGAGAAGTAGCCACGGGGACCCGGCTCACGGCGGGGCGCCGGCCGTCTTGGTGGCGAAGCCCATGTAGGAAACCTTGGTGTCCTTGACCTGTCCGAAGTCGAGCCGGCGGCTCAGCTCCCCGTAGGAGATCTTCCCCCGTTTCGCCCTGGACACGTTGAGGAGGAGCGACACCGGGTTCGCGCGTGGTGCCAGACCAGCGATCTCCTGCACGATCAAGCCCTCGGAGCGTAGTCCGGCCTCCAGCTCTTCGGGCGTGATGAACATGTCCCAGTCATGAATGGTGACGTCGTTGATCCGGGTGGCTCGCCATTCCTGAAGCACCTTGATGGCGAGCAGCCTGCTCGTCCTGGTGCGGTTGACGGTGTCGAAGAGGAAGACGCCCTGGGGCGTCAACGCGCGCGAGATCTCGCCGAGCACCCTCTGGAGGTCGGACACGTGCTCGAGCACGTCGCACGAGTAGACGAGATCGAACTCGCCGTCCGCCACGGGCAGGTCCTCCCCGTGGCCGACCCGGTAGTCGATCTCGAGCCCGTTCTCCGCTGCGTGGCGACGTGCGGTGTCGATGGACACCGCGGAGGGATCGACGCCGACGACCCTCGAGCCGAGTCGCGCGAACTGCTCAGCCAGGAATCCACCGCCGCAGCCGACGTCGAGCACCCGCCGTCCCTGCGGGTCCAGACGCAGCCGCTGCGTCAGCACCGTGCGGAAGTAGGTGAGCCTCGCCGGCGTCATGCTCCCGTGGAGCATGTTGAGCGGGTTGTCCTCGTCCCACCAGCCAGCGCCCTCACGCTCGTACACCTCGTTGTCGATCGGCATCGCCGCACCCTCCCGCCAGGTGGATGCCACCACCGTACGAGTGGCTGAGCCGGGCAACGCGATCTCGGTCCTCGAATACCCATTCGTCGGCATGCGGATTGCTGCTCACTCCCGGGCGATGACCTGGTCACTCCTCGGCGGCCGCATCGAGCACGCGTTGGATCAGGAGGGTGGTCGAGATCTCGCCGCTGCGCGGGACGAACACGAGGTTCCCGGCGGTCACGGCGGCGCTGTAGACCGAGTCTGCTGCCTCGGGTGCCAAGTCGTCGCCATGGACCACCGTGGTGATCCCATGCTCGTCCAGGAAGTCCTCTGTGACTCGATCAGGCGAGTCCGGGATCACCTCGTCGACGTATCTGCACGACTCGATCACCGCGACGCGCTCGGCGAGGGTCATGATCGGGCGTCTCTTGTATGAGGCGGCGGTTTCGTCGGACAGCACTCCGACGATCAGCCAGTCACCGTGACGGCGCGCTTCGCGAAGAAGCGCGACATGGCCGGCGTGGAACAGGTCTCCCACCATGTCGACATAGACCCGCGCCGCCCCGGGGTCCGCAGCCACGTCCGGTCTAGCCATGACAGCGCTCCTGCCTTCTCGTCCGCATGGGACATCGAGTCCACAGTTCTACCCGAGGACGCCCTCGGGTCGTCGGCACGACCGGGGCGCGCGAAGCCCGCAGATCACCCCCCGCGAGCCGGTGACTGCAAGGATGCGGCCATGACCTCTTCCGGCGTGGGGCTGAGCCGTCGCGCCAGTCGATTCCTGGCCTTGGCGTCGGCAGTTGCTCTCGCGTCCGGGTGCAGTGGCACCGCGGCGAATCCGGAGGCCGGGGGGACGCCGCGACCGACGTCGGCTGCTCCTACGACCGCGGCCCCGCAGACGCTGGCCGACCTCCCTCGCGGCTCAGCAGAAGCGCCGTACGCACTCGGCCGGACCCTCTTCCTCGGTGACCGCCAGGTCGAGCTCGAGAGCAAGCCGGTGCGCATCCTCGACTCGCCCCATGCCGTCATCGTGTCCGACGCAAGGTTCTCGCTCCTGCGCGTCGACAAGCGCTCCTTCGCGGTGGAAACGATCACGGACGAGGCGACCGGCCCCCCTGTTCTCGATCCGACTGGGCGTCATCTCGCGTGGCAGCAGGATGGGCAGGGCCACCCCGAGGTCGTGGTCGTCGCTCTGGGTCGGTCGGGAGCCCGGTCGATTGCCCGACGCTCCTTCCCGGCAACGCCGACGTGCTGTGACAACCCGTTCCAGGTCGTGGGCATCACGACGCCCGGTGACCTGTATGCCGCCCTTCCCGGCCAGCGCCGAGCCTGGGTCTGGAACGTCCACCACGGACAAGGCCCCCGAGAGATCCGAGGTCTCCGAGGTGGTTTTCTCGTGGACACCACGGCGACCGAGGTCGTGGTGTCTCGCGGGGCAGCGCCGTTGAGCGTCGGCGATGCCAGCGACGGGTCCTATCGCGAGCGCGTGCGGATCGACGCTTCCGAAGCCGTCAGCCAGGACTGGGTCTTCTCCTGGCTTGACGGGGGCAAGGCTCAGGTCGCAGCCACGGACCCCGGTGGTGAGTCTCCAAGCGAGGTGCATCCCGTCAGGCTGCCCCCGGTGGCCGGCCCGCCCCATGAGCTGCCCAGTCTCCAGTGGCTGGATGCAGATGCGTTCGTGCTCGACGTGACCGACAGGTCGGGCCAACGGGCTCTCGTACGGTGCGAAGCACCCTCGGGCGAGTGCGAAGTCGTGCTCGAGCTGGACCGGCGAGCGCTTGTCCCGGAGTGAACGGCGGCGCAAGAGTCGAGTTCACGCACTCTCGGTGCCGTAGTCGTGGTCGCAGCGCCGATGCTCCACGGGTGAGTCCAAGAACCCCGTCACTGTGCCGGTGTTGATGCCTCTCGGCTAGGTCCGTCGGACGAATCGGTAGTCGCCGTTGGGCATGTGTTGGGTGAGGTAGCGGGTGTCGTGGGCGCGGTGGTGATGGTGACAGCAGAGCAGGGCGGCGTTGTCGAGGTCGGTGGTGCCGCCGTCGGACCACGCGCGGGGGTGGTGGGTCTCGCACCAGGCGGCAGGGACGCTGCAGCCGACGGTCTGGCACTGGTGTTGTTGGATCCGGAGGGCTTTGCGCTGCGCCGCTGAGTGGAGGCGGCGGGAGCGGCCGAGGTCGAGGACTGCTGATCGTCCGCCGAGGACGGCGGGCAGGATCTTGGCCTGGCAGGCGAGGCGCCGGGCCTGCGAGGCGGTGATGGTGTCGCCGGTCTCGAGGGTCGCGACCCCGGCTCGTTCGAGGGCGGCGGTGAGCTGGTCGTGGTCGAGGTGGACGGTCACGGTGGTCGCGGTCCCGCCGTGGGCGGGCAGGACCTGGGCGGGCAGGGCTTCGAGGAGGTCGGTCAGCGCCAGGCCGAGAAGGCGCGGCGTGGGGACGCGTTGTCCGTCGGACTCGGACGCCGTACGGCGCGGTGAGGCGAACGCTTCGAGATAGGTCCGCAACCGCGCGGCTGCGGCGTCACTGATCCTTCCCGAGATGCGGGTGGTGCCGTCGCCCTGGGGTGTCAGGGTCAGTCGGGTGCGTTCGGCGGCAGCGTGTTCTTCGCGTTCGAGGGCTTCGCGTTCGGCTTGTTCGCCGATCTCGGGGGCGATGACGTCGAGGACCTTGCGGGCCAGGCGCCGCAGCGGGGTGGGTGCCCAGTGGTCGGCGAGGTCGATGAGGTGGAGCTCGGCCCGTTCGCGGACCGCGGGGGTGACGGTGTCGGGGAGGTCGTCGAGGGCAGAGGCGATGACCCGGGCCTGGTCGAGGTTGACCCGGCCGGCGCGGACCGCGGCGCCGAGGTGGACGTGGTCGGTGTCGAGGGTTCGGGCGAGCCGGTGAAGGCCGATGCTCGGCCGGTGGTCGTGGCGGGTGGTGGCGGCGAACCAGTCGCCTGCCGAGCGGGCCCCGGCCTCTCGGCCACGTCGGCGGAGGCGGCCAGCACCGAGAGCATCAGTCCCTGGGCGCGGGAGACGACGCCGGAAAGCTGGCTGAGGGCTTCGGCCTTGTCGCTGGTGGAGAGGAACGTCGGGTTGAACGTGGCGGCCTTGTCGAAGCCCTCGGAAATGCTCTCGACGACGTCCAGCAGCGTATGCTCTGGGGCTTTGTCGAGGGTCATTTCCATGGCTTGATTCTAGGCAAATTATGAATACAAGGGAACGCCTGTTCGATTTCTTCACAGGTGCGCATCGTGCGAACGGGATATTCACAGGAAAGTCGGTGAGAGCGGCCCGCAATCCACCAGGGCGCAACGCCCGGCACGCGGCGTCACGCCGCCCTCAGCGGGCACCCGCTCGTGCCTCTTGACCCGCTTCCGGACGGGAGCGATGGTGGCAGTCCACACATCGTCCCCGGGAGTCGAGATGCGCCGCCGTCTGTCCACCATCCTCATGCTCGTCAGCGTGCTGCTGGGTTCGCTGCTCACAGGACCGCCGGCAACGGCGATCATCAACGGCACGCTCGACGGCAACCAGCACCCAGCGGTCGGTGGCCTCGTCTCGCCGACCCAGTATTCCGACGGCACGTGGATCTATTGTTCCGGCACCCTGATCTCGCCGACCGTCTTCCTCACCGCCGCGCACTGCGCCACGGACGGCGAGCGCGTCGCGGTGACCTTCGACAGCGACTACGAGGACGGTGACAAGCTCTACTACGGCACGTTCGAGGCAGACCCGGCCTACCCCGGCACCCAGAGCGACTCCCACGACATCGCCGTCGTCGTGCTCGACAAGTCCGTCAAGGGCGTCAAGCCCGCGCAGCTGCCCGAGGCCGACTCGCTCTCCGACCTGTCCGCGACCCAGCGCTTCACGTCCGTCGGCTATGGCGCCTACGAGGTGACCAACGAGCCAGGCGGGCACCGCTATCTCTATGACGACCGTCGCATGGTCGCCACCGGCGAGCTCAACGCGATCAACAAGACCTGGCTGCGCATCTCGATGAACGCCAGCACGGGCGATGGTGGGACCTGCTACGGCGACTCCGGCGGCCCGAAC
The DNA here is from genome assembly GCF_011300215.1 of Nocardioides piscis. NCBI lineage: Bacteria > Bacillati > Actinomycetota > Actinomycetes > Propionibacteriales > Nocardioidaceae > Nocardioides > Nocardioides piscis. Next base: position 134,249 of record NZ_CP049866.1, on the reverse strand, counting down.
TTCCTCGGCACGACCGACGTCATCGCGGGCATCACGATCACCGGTGACGCTGTCTGTCGTTCCACCAACGTGGTCTATCGCCTGGACACCGAGTCGGCTCGGGCCTTCCTGGGGCAGTTCGTCTCGCTGCCCTGAGCCTCACTCCTCGTCGGCGACGACGGCATCGAGACGTTCGCGCGCGCCGTCGAGCCAGGCCTGCGCGATCTTGGCCAGCTTCTCGCCACGCTCCCACAGCGCCAGGGACTCCTCGAGACTGGTGCCACCCGCCTCGAGGGTGCGCACCACCTCGATGAGCTCCTCGCGGGCCGCCTCGTAGGACGGGTTGTCGTCACTCATCGCTGTCTCCTCCTGCGGGTGGGTCTGCCTGGGTGCTGGTCGCGGTGGCGGCGATGCGTCCGTCCACGACCCGGATGCTGAGCTCCTGCTTGGCTGCGATCGAGCCGACGCTGGTGACGACGTGCCCCTCGGCGTCCTGGACGACGGCATAGCCGCGTCGCAGGGTCGCCAGCGGCGACAGCGACTGCGCCCGAGCGCGTTGGTGGCCGATGTCGTCGGCGGCCCGGTCGAGACGGTGGGAGAGGTGGCGTCGTGCCCGGTCGCGCAGCTCGCTCACCTCGACCGAGCGCTGGTCGAGGATCGTGCGCGGGTCGCGCATGACCGGCCGGGCGCGTATGTCGAGGAGCCGGTCCTGCTCGCGGGAGATGAGCTGGTCGACGAGCTGGCGCAGCCGGTCGCGGGCCCAGACCACGCCGCGGACCTCCTCGGCCATGTCGGGCACGATCAGCTTGGCGGCGTCGGTCGGCGTGGAGGCCCGCACGTCGGCCACGAGGTCGAGCAACGGTGAGTCGGGTTCGTGTCCGATGGCCGACACGACCGGGGTCCGGGCGCGATGGACCGCCCGGATCAGCGCTTCGTCGGAGAAGGGCAGCAGGTCCTCGACAGCGCCTCCGCCGCGCGCGATCACGATCACGTCGATGCCCGGGTCCTTGTCGAGCCGGGCGAGCGCGTCCATCACCTCGGCCGCGCAGCGCACTCCCTGCATGGCGGCGTGGGCGACCTCGAACTCGACCGCCGGCCAGCGCCGCCGCGCGTTGTCGAGGACGTCGCGCTCGGCCGCGCTGTTGGGGCGGTGATCAGACCGATGCGCGCGGGCAGGAAGGGCAGGTCGCGCTTGAGCTCGGGCGCGAACAGGCCTTCGGCTGCCAGGAGCTGTCGGCGACGCTCCAGCTGGGCGAGCAGCTCGCCGATGCCCACCATCCTGATCTCACGGGCCTGCAGGGAGAAGGTGCCGCGGTTGGGGTAGAACGACGGGCGGGCGTGGACCACCACGCTGGCGCCCTCGACGAGCGGAGGGTTGAGCGAGTCGAACAGGGTGCGCTGGCAGGTCAGGGGGATCGAGATGTCGGCGACCGTGTCGCGCAGGGTCATGAAGACGGTGTTGATGCCGGGGCGTCGGCTGACCTGGGCCAGCTGACCCTCCACCCAGACCGCGCCGAGACGGTCGATCCACTGGGTGACCGCATTGGCGACGGCACGCACCGGTGCTGGGGACTCGGGGGTCGCGTCGCGCAGGGTGGGCACGCAGGCGAGCGTAGGCGAGAGGTCCGACAGCGGTCGCCGATCGTCCCCTCAGCCGCGCCACAACTAGACTCGGGCTCATGACCACCGACCTCGGCCTCCCTCCCGTCCTCGACCCCGAGTCGGCTCGTGAGGTGCTGCTCGCAGCGCCCCGCGGCTACTGCGCCGGCGTCGACCGGGCGGTCATCACGGTCGAGAAGGCGCTGGACCTCTATGGCGCCCCCGTCTATGTCCGCAAGCAGATCGTCCACAACAAGCACGTCGTGGCCAACCTGGAGTCGCGGGGTGCGATCTTCGTCGAGGAGCTGCACGAGGTGCCCCAGGGACAGACGGTCGTCTTCTCTGCCCACGGCGTCTCACCCGCGGTGCACGCGGAGGCGTCCGAGCGGGGCCTGAAGACCATCGACGCGACCTGCCCGCTGGTGACCAAGGTGCACCACGAGGCCAAGCGCTTCGCCAGCGACGACTACGACATCTTGCTGATCGGGCACGAGGGACACGAAGAGGTCGAGGGAACCGCTGGTGAGGCCCCCGACCACATCCAGCTCGTGCAGAGCCCCGACGACGTCGCCAACATCGTGGTGCGTGACCCGGCGAAGGTGGCCTGGCTCTCGCAGACCACCCTGTCGGTCGACGAGACGCTCGAGACGGTCGCCGCGATCCGCGAGCGCTTCCCCCTCCTGCTCGACCCGCCCAGCGACGACATCTGCTACGCCACCCAGAACCGCCAGCTGGCCGTCAAGGAGATCTCGCCCCAGGCCGACCTGGTGATCGTGGTCGGCTCGCGCAACTCCTCCAACTCAGTGCGACTGGTCGAGGTGGCGCTCGAGGCGGGGGCCAAGGCGTCCTACCTCGTCGACGACCACACCGAGATCGACGAGGCGTGGCTCGATGGCGTCTCCAACGTGTCGGTGACCTCCGGAGCCTCCGTCCCCGAAGACCTGGTCGAGGGCGTGCTCGCCTTCTTGGCCGAGCGTGGCTATCCCGCCGCCCGCGCGGTCCACTCCGCGGAGGAGTCGCTGATCTTCGCGTTGCCGCCCGAGCTGCGCCGCGACATGCGTCTGGCCAAGCAGGGCTGAGTCAACCGTGGCGCGCTATCTCGACATCCATCCCGACAACCCGCAGCCGCGCCTGGTCACCCAGGTCGTCCAGGCGCTCCGCGACGACGCGCTGATCGCCTATCCGACCGACTCGGGCTATGCCCTCGGCGCCCAGCTGGGCAACCGCGACGGCCGCGATCGGATCCTGTCCATCAGAGGCCTCGACGACCGCCACCACTTCACCTTGATGTGTCGCGACTTCTCCCAGCTGGGTCAGTTCGTGCACGTCGACAACTCGGCGTTCCGGGCGATCAAGTCGGCGACGCCGGGTCCCTACACCTTCATCCTTCCTGCGACCGGTGAGGTGCCGAAGCGGTTGATGCACCCGAAGAAGCGCACGGTGGGGGTCCGCATCCCCGACCACACCCTGGTCTCCGCGATCCTCGAGGAGCTCGGCGAGCCCATCCTCACCAGCACGTTGATCCTGCCGGGGGAGACGGAGGCCCGGACCATGGGCTGGGAGATCAAGGAAGAGCTCGACCACGTCGTCGACGTCGTGATCGAGGGCGAGACGACAGCCGAGCCGACGACCGTCATCGACTGGTCGGGCTCGGAGCCGGAGGTCGTACGCCGCGGTGCCGGTGACGCCGGACGCTTCGAGGCCTGAGGCGTGCTCAGTCCGCCTGCCGGAGACTGCGCTGCCGCAGGGCGAGCGTGCCCAGACAGGTGGCATAGCCGGCCACCAGCGCCCCGCTGTGATGGGCGAGGCCGGAGATGACGGCCTGGACCATGGCGTCGTCGGGACGCGCAACGGTGCCGGGCGCGACCGCCGCCAGCAGGATGAACACCGCCAGCATCATCAGGGGCGGCAGGACCCCGACGGTGAAGAAGTCGTGTGGCTTGACGATGAGCGCCAGGCCGAGGCACAGGACGATGAAGCACAGGTCGAAGAAGAAGCTCAGCTCGCCGACGAGGAGCACGTCGATCGCCACGATCGTGAGCACCAGCGCGATCCCGAGCGCGACAGCCTGGCGGCCGGGCTCGACCCCCTCGCTCCACACGGAACCGGTCTGACTCACGTCCATCAACCTAGGGCGGGGGTGCGGCTGCTCCTCGGCGGCGCGCCGGGTGCCGAGCCCGTCAGGCGCCACGGATGCTCCGGGCCGAGCCGTGCGGGGGCAGGCCCCCGGAGTCGTCGAGCAGCGCCTCCTCGACAGCGCCGGGGACCGCGAGCTCCTCGAGCGCAGCGAACTCCGGCGCGCTGAGGCTCCGTGGGCCCTCCTCGACCTGGCGCGGGGTCGTCAGGTCGTCGGTGGTGACACCCAGCTCGTTGAACCTGCGTGCCGTCACCAGCACCCGTCCCTCGATGGAGCCGACGGCTGCGTTGTAGGCGGTGACTGCCGCCCCGAGCGAGCGACCGACCCTGTCCAGGTGGCCGCCCATCGAGGCGAGCCGCTGGTGCAGCTCGGTGCCGAGCCGACGGACCTCGGCGGCCTGAGCGGCGAGCGTCTCGTGGGACCAGCCGTGGGCAACGGTGCGCAGCAGCGCGATCAGCGTGGTGGGGGTGGCCAGGATGACGTTCTTGGCGGCGGCGTAGTCGAGCAGGTCGGTCTGTGTGTCCAGGGCTGCCGAGAGGAATGCCTCGGCCGGCACGAACATCACCACGAACTCGGGCGTTTCCTCGAGCGAGCGCCAATAAGCCTTGCCGCTGAGCTGATCGACGTGGGTGCGCAGCTGGCGCACGTGTCGCTGCAGGTGGGCTTCGCGCTCGTCGTCGTCCTCGCTCGCGGCTGCATCCAGGAATGCGTCGAGGGGCACCTTCGCGTCGACCACCACCGACTTGCCGCCGGCGAGGTGCACGACCACGTCGGGCCGCAGCACCCCGTCTGCCAGCTGCACCTGCTCGGTGAAGTCGCACCGCGAGACCAGCCCCGCGAGCTCGACCGCCCGACGCAGGTGGAGCTCGCCCCACTGTCCCCGGACCTGCGGCTTGCGCAGCGCCGAGGTCAGCGAGGACGTCTCGCGCCGCAGGGACTCAGTCGTCAAGCGCATGTCGCTCACCTGTTGGCTGAACTGTCCCTGCCATGACGAGCGTGCGTGCTCGAGATCCCTCAGCTGGTCCTGGAGCCGTTCCAGGCCCTCCCGCACGACCGCCTGCTCCTGTCCGCGTTCGGTCAACGCGGCCAGCACGCCCTCGTCGCGCGGACGCGAGCGTGACACGAACCAGCCCAGCCCGAAGCCGAGCAGCACACCGACCGCGAGCATCAACAGGATCGTCAGGATCTCCATGTCGTCGATGGTGCCCGCGACCACCGACAACGGCCGGGAGCCCACGCCCCCGGGCGTCGCTCAGACCAGGTCGACGACCACCGGGGCGTGGTCGGACGGCGCGCCGGCGAAGGCGGCCGGGTCGCGCTCCTCGCGGTCGATGAAGGCGCTGCTCACGCGCCCGGCCAGGGCGGGGGAGGCCACGACGAAGTCGATCTTGAGGCCGCGGTCGCGCTCGAACCGCTGGCGGTAGTAGTCCCAGTAGGTGTAGCCGGGCGCATGCTCGCGCGTCACCTCGACGAAGCCGTCGTCGAGGAAGCCCTGGAACGCCGCACGCTCCGGCGGTGTCACGTGCGTCGACTTCCGGAACTGCGCAGGGTCGAAGACGTCGTCGTCGGTCGGACAGACGTTCCAGTCGCCCACCAGCGCGGTCTCGGTGTCCAGCCAGTCGCCCGCGGCCTCCCGGAGCCGAGCCAGCCAGTCGAGCTTGTAGGCGTAGTGCGGGTCGTCGGGCTTGCGCCCGTTGGGGACGTAGAGGGACCAGATGCGCACGCCACCGCACGTGGCGCCGATGGCCCGCGACTCGGCGGCCAGCGGATCGCCATACGCAGGCATGCCGGGGAAGCCGACAGTGACGTCCTCCAGGCCGACGCGGGAGATCAGGGCGACCCCGTTCCACTGGTTGAGCCCGGCGACGGCGACCTCGTAGCCGCGGGCCTGGAGGCCCATCAGCGGCAGCTGGTCCTCGCGGGCCTTGGTCTCCTGGAGGGCCAGGACGTCGACGTCGTGGCGGTCGAGGAACGCCTCGACCCGGTCGATGCGGGAGCGGAGGGAGTTGACGTTCCAGGTCGCGATGCGCACCCACCCACTTTAGGAGGGGGCAGGGAGAAGGTTTTTGTGCGGTCCTTGCCACGGACGCCGCGGTGGGGGAGGTTCAGCGCACGCACTGTTCTCGGGAAGCGCTGCGTAATCCGAAGTGAACCCCGGGAGCGGTGTGCCCTCACCCACCCACATGGAGGTTTCACATGCGAACTCGACTCGGGTCGATCGCTCTCTCGTCCGTCGCCGTGATGGCAGCTGCCGCGCTGGCAGCCCCGTCCGGAGCGACGGACTCCGGCGCCGCGGCGCCGACCTATCAGGAGTTCAAGGCGTCCACGCTTCAGGACACCGACAACCAGTACATCGTCAACGGTGACGAGCCCGTCGGCTCCAACGCCGACCTGCGCGGCTTCTATGACCGGATGGTCGGCGAATCGGGCCACGAGGACGGCCTGGTCGTCAACACCGTCGGTGGCGTCGACGACCGGTGGTCAGCGACCCAGGCGATGAACCTGACCTACTGCGTGAGCAACAAGTTCGGGACGCAGAAGGCCAACGTCGTGACCGCCATGAACGCCGGCGTCGACATGTGGGAGAGCGCCAGCTCGAAGGTCAACTACACGCACGTGACCTCCCAGGACGGCAGCTGCACCACTCGCAACAACCAGGTGCTGTTCTCGGTCGAGCCGACGAACACCACGCAATACATCGCGCGCGCGTTCTTCCCCAGCACGTCCAAGCGCAGCCGCAACGTCCTCGTCAACGCCAGCTCACTGATGAGCTCTGGTTCCTGGACGCCCGGCAACATCATGGGCCACGAGCTCGGACACACGTTGGGCTTCCGGCACGAGCACACCCGACCTGAGGCCGGCACGTGCTTCGAGGACAACAACTGGCGTCCGCTGACTCCCTATGACGCGGCGTCGATCATGCACTACCCGCAGTGCAACGGCAGCTCGGAGGACCTGTCGATGACCGACACCGACCGGGCGGGAGTGCGCAGCCTGTACGGCGCCTGACAGCCATCGCCATGACGCCCCTCCGGTCACCTGACCGGAGGGGCGCTTGCATCCGCTCGTCCGGGCGTGGGTGCGAGGAAGGCGGTGAGGAGCTGCGGCGTCGATCGGTCAGCGACCTGGATCGCGGTCGTCAGCGGGATGTCCCGGGCGACCACCCGCTCGGACCCGGCGGCCGTGGTGGCAGTGAGCGTCACCAGCCCCGCGCGGCGCTGGAACCACGACGCACTCACCACCCAGCCGATGATGCCGTCGTTCTCCAGGACGGTGCGCACGCGGGTCAGCTCGCCGCTGCCCACCACGAGGTGCTCCGAGGTCGTGGCATGCCCCAGGTTGCGGTATGCCGACTCCGCCACCACGACGGCAAGCAGTGCCGACACGGCCAGGACTGCCAGCGGAACCCACCAGGCCACGTCGACCCAGATCATCGCGACCAGCACCAGGACGGGAGGAACGAGGGCGTTGTCGAGGTGGCGCAGCCATGCGCGGCGCCTGGCTCGCGGTCCGTGGCTGACCAGCGGGACCGTCATGGGCTCGGGGTGCTCGAGCACGTCGGCGCCCACGCGGCGGGCGACCTCGTCGGGGCACGGAGGCAGGATCGCCGTCACGCCCCCTGAGCCCACCCCGGTGGCCAGGGCGGCCAGCTCGGCCCCTCCGACCAGCCGCAGCAGCACCGGCTCGGTGAGCCGGACCCCCCGCACCCGCTGCTCCTCCACAGTGATCGAGCGGGTCGTCAGCAGGCCGGCCGTCAGGTGGAGCGAGCCCGCGTCGCGGGTCAGTCGCATGTTCCACCACTGGACGACATAGCCAGTCACGGCGACGGTGACCCAGCTGGTCAGTCCCGCGACGAAGAGGCCGGCGATCACGAGGGGGAGGGCGAACTGCAGCACCCAGGCCCAGGCCGACCCCGCCACCGCCGCGATCGGCAGCTCATCGCCGACCTGGCCCAGGACACCGGCGACCGCGGCGAGCAGGACGAGCCTGGCCAGGCTGAAGGGCGCGAACCGGATCCAGGACCAATCGATCTCGGCCAGCACCTCGGCTGGTCGCGTCGGCGCCTGGAGCTCGGGCGCCACCTCGGCCCGGTCGTCGGAGGCGGTTGCGGTGCTCGGGTCGCCCATCGGCGTACGACGAGAGAGCAGGCTCGACCGCAGGGCCGACGCCACCTCGCGGGAGACGGCGTCGAGGCTGATGCGGTCGTCGTCGACACCGGTGCCGATCTGGACCTTGGAGACGCCGACGACGCGGTGGAGGAGCGATGCCTCGAGGTCGACGCTGCGGATCCGCTCGAGGGGCGCCGTCTTGGTCCTCTTGTTCAACAACCCCTGCCGGAGCTGGAGCTGGGTGTCGGTGGTCCGGTAGAAGGTCGTGAGCCATGGGATCGCACCGAGCACCAGCGTGCCGATCACGACGATCGGCACCGCCCACCACGGCATGCCACGATCCCCCTGGCTGATCCCGACGAAGGCGACGACGGCGGGGAAGGCGAACTGTCCGACGACCTTGACCGGGTTGATCAGCAGCATCCGCGGGGACAGGCGCCGCCAGGGGTCGGTGGCTGGAGCCGCGGGGTCGGCGGCTGGAGCCGCCGGGTCGGCGGACGGGCCGGTCGCGCCGGGTTCGCTCACGTGGCGTCGCCCTCGGAGGCGCCGGTGATCTCGGTGAGCTCCTGCACGAGCCGGCGGGCGTCCTCGTGATCGAGGCAGTCGATGGTGATCGGACCGGCGGCGGAGGCGGTCGTGACGGTCAGCGAGGCCAGCCCGAACACGCGCATCAGCACGCCCTGGGTCGAGTCCACCGTCTGCACGCGGCTCAGGGGCGCCACCCGGTTCTCGATGGTCAGCCAGCCGGCGCGGGTGTGGATCGCCGTGGGCGTCACCTCCCAGCGGTGGATCCGGAACCGCAGCGTCGGCATGACCAGGACGTGGGCCAAGGGGGCGAGGAGAGCCACCGCGAGGAGCAGGGTCGACCACCAAGGACGTTGAGGCACGAGGGCATAGGTCGTGAGGGCGGCGATCCACACGACCGAGGCGGTGATCAGCGCCGTGACCCGCCAATAGGGAACTGCGCGCGGCGAGACCTGGTGCGCCGGCTCGCGCAGGGCGACGGGGATGTCGACGTGCGTGTCGGGGGACGGCTGGGACGCTGCCGGGATCATGGTCGGAGCCTTTCACGATGCTGGCTGTCGACGTTTCGCCCGAGGGTCCGGCCCGGCCGTAGACTCCCCGCCCGTGGCCCTCACCATCGGCATCGTCGGTCTCCCCAACGCGGGCAAGTCGACCCTCTTCAACGCCCTGACCAAGAACGACGTGCTGGCGGCGAACTATCCGTTCGCCACGATCGAGCCCAACGTCGGGGTGGTGGGGGTGCCCGACGAGCGCCTGCCCCAGCTCGCCGAGGTGTTCGGCTCGGCCAAGATCCTCCCCGCGACGGTGGAGTTCGTCGACATCGCCGGCATCGTGGCGGGCGCCTCGCAGGGTGAGGGCCTGGGCAACAAGTTCCTCTCCCACATCCGCGAGTCCTCGGCGATCTGCCAGGTGACCCGCGTCTTCCGCGACGAGGACGTGACCCACGTCGACGGCGAGGTCAACCCCGCCTCCGACATCGGCACCATCCAGACCGAGCTGATCCTGGCCGACATCCAGACGGTGGAGAAGTCGATCCCACGGCTGGAGAAGGAGGTGCGCGGCGACAAGTCGAAGGCGGCGGTCCTCGATGCTGCGCGTATGGCGCTGTCAGCCCTGGAGGGCGGCACGCCGATCATCGACACCACCATCGACCGTGAGCTGCTGCGCGAGCTGTCGCTGCTCACCGCCAAGCCGTTCATCTACGTCTTCAACTGCGACGCCGACGAGCTCTCCGACGTCGCCCTGCTGGACAAGATGCGGGCGATCATCGCGCCCGCCGAGGCGATCTTCCTCGACGCGAAGTTCGAGTCCGAGCTCGTCGAGCTCGACTCGGACGAGGAGGCTCACGAGATGCTCGCCGAGATGGGCATCACCGAGTCGGGGCTCGACCAGCTCGCCCGCGTCGGCTTCGACACCCTGGGGCTGCAGACCTATCTCACCGCCGGCCCCAAGGAGACGCGGGCCTGGACGATCAAGAAGGGCGCTACCGCGCCCGAGGCCGCCGGGGTCATCCACACCGACTTCCAGAAGGGCTTCATCAAGGCCGAGATCGTCTCCTTCGACGACCTGATGTCGGCCGGCTCCATGCAGAAGGCCAAGGAGGCCGGCAAGGTGCGCATGGAGGGCAAGGACTACGTGATGGCCGACGGCGACGTGGTGGAGTTCCGCTTCAACGTGTGAGTCGATCTCGACCGCTAGGTTCGTCTGGTGACGACACAGATCTCACCCGCACGCCAGCGCAGCCTGCGCCGCTTCAACCTCGCGGCCGCGGCCCTGCACGTCGTGCAGGCCGTGGTGGTCCTCGTCCTGGCGACCGACTTCGCGCTCCCGGTCACGGCCAGCTATCTGGCCGGCCCGCCCGGGACGACACCGCAGGATCCCGTGGTCCTGTTCGACCTGTCGACCGGGCTCGCGGTGGCGGCGTTCCTGGCGCTGTCCGCCCTGGCGCACCTGATCGTCTCCACGCTGTGGTGGCGGGGATATGTCACTGACCTGAGCCGGGGGATCAACCGCGCCCGCTGGGTCGAGTACTCGGTGTCGTCCTCGCTGATGATGGTCGTGATCGCGCAGCTGGTGGGGATCGCCGACGTGACCGCGCTGCTGGCGATCATCGGGGTGAACGCCTCGATGATCCTGTTCGGCTGGCTGCAGGAGAAGTACGAGCAGCCCGGAAGCGGCGGCTGGCTGCCGTTCTGGTTCGGCTGCATCGCCGGGGTGGTGCCGTGGATCGCGGTCGTCGTCTACACCATCGCTCCTCAGAGCGCGTCGGACGCGAGCCCGCCCGGGTTCGTCTACGCGATCATCGTGTCGCTGTTCGTGTTCTTCAACATCTTCGCCCTCAACCAGGTGCTGCAGTACAGGGCCCGAGGTCGCTGGGCCGACTACCTGTTCGGTGAGAACATCTACATCGTGCTCAGCCTCGTCGCGAAGTCGCTGCTGGCGTGGCAGGTCTTCGGCGGCACGCTCGCAGGGTGACCAACGCCGCTCCCGGACCCTGAGAAGTTGGAGCCCGACGGGGCTACGGTTGAGTAACCACCCCCTCGACGCTCAGGAGCACCCACCATGGCGCACATGGCTCCACACAAGGTCCAGCTCCACGGCCACGAGCTCTCCTACGTCGACAGCGGCTCCGGCCCGGTGGTGCTCTTCATCCACGGCATCCTCGGGTCGCAGGGCCAGTGGGCCCACCTCGTCGACGAGATGGACGACGAGCACCGGGTCGTCGTGCCCGACCTCTTCGGGCACGGCGAGTCGGCCAAACCGACGGGGGACTATTCGCTCAGCTCGCACGCCGCGACCCTGCGCGACCTCCTCGACCACCTGGGCATCGAGCGCGTGACGCTCGTCGGGCACTCCCTCGGTGGCGGGATCGCGATGCAGTTCTTCTACCTCTTCCCCGAGCGGGTCGACCGCCTCGTCCTGGTCGCCAGCGGCGGCCTCGGGCGCGAGGTCAACTTCGTCCTGCGCTCGGCGACGCTGCCCGGCGCCCAGCAGGTGTTGGGTGTCGCCGCCTCGGCGCCCGTCCTGGCGCGGGTCGAGGCGCTGGGACGTGGCGCGCAGAAGGTCGGCTGGCGACCGGGCGCCGACGTCGGTGCGATCTGGCGCGGGTTCACCTCGCTCGGTGACCGCGAGAGCCGCCGCGCCTTCCTCGCCACCACACGGGCCGTGATCGACATCGGCGGCCAGAGCATCAACGCCTACGACCACCTCGGCTCCGTGGACCCCATCCCGACCCTGATCGTGTGGGGCTCCAAGGACCGGATGATCCCGGCCTGGCACGCGCTCAGCGCCCAGAGCGCGGTCCCCGACTGCCGTGTGGAGCTGTTCGAGGGCGCGGGTCACTTCCCCCACCTCGACGACCCTGACCGGTTCGCGCGGTTGTTGCGCGAGTTCATCGCCGAGGGCGCGGCCGATCACCCACCGACCGCGGCCGACGACACCTGACGCCGAGCGTCACCGAGCCGTCGACGTGTGCGCACCGACGTTGACGACGCGGCCCGACGAGTCGCGGTAGAAGAACCGCGTGACCCCCCACTCCTCCGCGGTCAGCGGGTGGACGATCTCGACGCCGGTCGAGAGCGCGTTGGCATACGCCGAGTGCACGTCGTCGACGAAGACCGACACGTCCGGGTTGAGCCAGGCCGTGGCGTCGGCGGTCATCAGGCTCAGCTGATGGCCGGCCGGATCGGAGAGCGTCACGATCCAGCCGTGGTCCATCACGACCTGCATCCCCAGTACCTCCGTGTGCTGCCGCACGGCCTCAGCCAGGTCGTCGACTGTCAGGTCGGGGACGATGCGCTCGATCTGCATGGGGTGAGTCGATCAGCCACGCGGCGCCGAGTCCAGCGCCGTGACCTCAGGACGTCCTGCCCGTTGGACCCCTCAGACGAAGCACAGTCCCGACGGAAAGGCATGCCCTATGCGCCGTACGCTCAGATCAGCCCTCGCTCTCGCCCTCCCGCTCACCTTGGCAGGCGCGTTGCAGCACGGCACCGCCCACGCAGCGACGAGCGACCCGCTGCGCGACCTGCAGTGGGGCCTGGACCAGGTCCGAGCCGAGCAGGCCTGGCCCACGTCCACCGGCGCTGGCGCCGTCGTGGCAGTTGTCGACACCGGTGTCGACTTCACGCACCCGGACCTGAGGGCCAACCTGCTGCAGGGCGCGACGTTCACGGGCTGCAAGGGCCAGTCACCGTGCGGGAACGGTGACTTCCGTGGTCCGGACGGCGAGAACAACGCCGACGAGCACGGCACCCACGTCGCCGGCATCGTCGCGGCAGTCACCGACAACGGCCTCGGCGTCGCAGGCACCGCGCCGGACGCCAAGATCCTGCCGGTCAAGGTCCTGGAGGACGGCAGCGGCTCGTTCGAGGAGATCGCCGCCGGCATCCGCTGGTCGGCCGACAAAGGCGCAGACGTCATCAACCTCAGCCTCGGCGGCCTCGCCGGGACCCAGGCCCTCACCCTGACGGGTCTCGAGAGCTCGGTGCCGGAGGCCATCGCCTATGCCAACAGTCGGGGCGTCTCGGTGATCGCAGCCGCCGGCAACTCCGCCACCCCGCTCTGCAACACCCCGGCGTTCGAGCCGGGCGCCGTGTGCGTCGCCTCCACCGACCGCAACGAGACGAAGAGCTGGTTCTCCGAGCTGCCCAACAAGACCGACCTCAAGGCGGTCTCGGCACCCGGTGGCGCCGGCACCCTCTTCTGCGAGGACGACATCGTCTCGACCGTGCCGCTGGGCACCGGCAGCGAGGCGTGCGGTGAGAGCGACTATGACTTCTACGCCGGTACGTCGATGGCCACCCCCCATGTCGCAGGGGTCGCGGCCCTGCTCTTCGCCCAGGGCCGCACCCTGGCCGACGTCGAGGCCGCGCTGCTCGACACCGCACGCCAACCCCTGACCGACGTCACCGGGGTCTACTCCCCGGTCTTCGGCTGGGGCATCGTCGACGCCGCGGCGGCCGTGGCCACCCCGGTCACGGCGACGCCGACCTCGACCGACGGGTCCACCAAGGGCGGCGGCAAGGGCGGCCAGGGCGGCGGCAAGGGCGGCAAGTCCCGCGGCTGACTGACGGCCCTCGTCCGGACCTGAACTTCCACTCCGATGCGTGGAAGTTCGGGCTCACACCCCTCGTCGGACCTGAACTTCCACGCCGATGCGTGGAAGTTCAGGTCCGCTCGCGTTCTCCGCGCCCGAGCCGGCGCAGGCCAAGACGGGGGAGGACCAGCAGGACACCCAGCACGACCGTGGCCACGACCACGAATGGCGTGGCTGTGCCCTGGCCGCTCGACACGCGGAGCAGCAGGCCCCCGACCACCGTGACCAGCCACACCAGCACGCCGGCCGCGACCGTCCCGCCCGGGCGGCGCACCAGCAGCAGCACTGCCCACGCGAGCACGGTGGCAAGCAGGAACGGCCATGCGGTGGCCCACCAGCCGCCGAGCGAGAGGGAGTCGTAGTGGCTCAGGCGTCCCGCGACCGCGAAGAGGCTGACGGCGGCGAGGTCGACCGGGAGCCAGGATCCGTTGCGCACGCCGCGACACTACGTGGCGTACCGCGGGTATCTTCTCCCGCAGAGGCAGCGGAGGGATGGACACGATGGTCTTGCAGGGCGTTGGCAACGAGGTGCGGTCGGCGATCAACTGGGGGGTCGCCCATGGCGTGCCCCGGGTGTTCATCGGGCGGGCGGAGTCCAGGGGCGACCTGCAGGCGGCGCTGATCCGCAGCCGGAGCAACGGGGAGGACCGCACCACCGAGGTGATCGAGGAGATCCGAGCCCGAGGCCCGCTCTACAAGGGGGTCATGGGCTATGTCGCGACCTCGCACTCAGCGGTTCGCCAGGTCCTGACGAGTGACGACTTCCGCAGCGGTTTCCCGGGCAGCGACGGGGCGATCGGCCGCTTGGCGGTGTGGTCGGGGATGCGCGGCTTCCACCCGGTCGAGCCGCCGTCGCTGCTGGTCACCGAGCCCCCGGACCACACGCGCTACCGCAAGCTGGTGATGCGTGTCTTCACGAGGCGGGCGGTGCAGAAGCTCACCGACCGCACCCAGGAGGTCGCCGACCGTCTCCTCGACGACCTCGAGGGTCGAGGCGGCCGCCAGGTCGACCTGGTCGAGGCCTACTGCAGCCAGCTGCCGCTGACGATCATCGCCGAGATCCTCGGGGTTCCCGAGGAGGACCGTCCCCGCGTGCTGGAGTTCGGCGAGGCCGCAGCCCCCAGCCTCGACCTCGGTCTCGACTATGCCCAGCACCGCCGGGTCCGGGCGGGTCTGCAGGCCTTCGACCAGTGGCTGACGGTGCACCTGGACAACCTGCGGCGCAACCCCGGGGACAACCTCCTCAGCGAGCTCGTGGCAGTGCGCGACGAGGACGGTGGCCTCGACGAGCTCGAGCTCAAGGCGACGGCCGGACTCGTCCTGGCGGCCGGCTTCGAGACCACCGTCAACCTGCTCAGCAACGGCATCGCGCTCCTCCACGACCACCCCGAGCAGCGCAAGCTCCTCGAGCACGACCCCTCCCTGTGGGCCAACGCCGTCGAGGAGGTCCTGCGCGTCGACCCACCCGTGCTCCTCACCGGTCGGATGGCGCTTCGCGACACGGTGGTGGCCGGTCGGGCGGTGTCCGCAGGCTCGATGGTCACCACCGTCCTGGCGGGGGCCAACCGCGACCCCGAGGTCTTCGACGATCCGATGACCTTCGACGTCGCGCGTCCCAACGCCCGCGACCACATCTCCTTCTCGGCGGGGCGGCACCACTGCCTCGGCGCGGCCCTGGCCCGGATGGAGGGCGAGATCGGGCTCCGCTCGCTGTGGGAGCGCTATCCCGACCTGCGCCTGCTGCCGGGTGCGCAGCGCCGTACGACCCGGCTCCTGCGTGGCTTCGAGACGCAACCGGCGATCCTGCGACCTTGACCCTGACCCTGACCATGCCGTGGGCGCCGGGCCGATCCACTCCCATGGAGCGACCCCCAGCCATCGGCAGCAGCGCTCCTGCCTAGGCTCGCGCTCATGACGATCATCGAGTGGGACGACCACGTCGCCCTCACGCAGTCCGCCCCCGGCGAGTTCGCCGCCAGCCTCTCCGACGGCTGGGTGGTGGGAGGCGGGGTCAACGGTGGCTACCTGCTCGCGACCATCGGCAACGCTCTGGGCCGGACCGCGCCGGGCAAGCCCGACCCCCTCTCGGTCAGCGCCTACTACCTCTCGGCTGCCGTGCCCGGACCGGCGACGATCTCCACCCGGGTGATCCGCGACGGCGGCAGCGTCGCCACGCTCGCGGCCGACCTGGAGCAGGGCGACGAGAGCCGCATCACCGTCCTGGCGACGTATGGCGACCTCGGCCGTCTCCCCGACGATGTCCGCACCACTGCCGAGCCGCCTGTCCTGCCGCCGCGCGAGGAGTGCTTCTCCAACTCGATGGCGCCGCCGGAGGTGCGTGAGATGGCGCCGTTGATGGACCGCTTCGACATGCTCTTCGACCCGGCCTGCGTCGGCTGGGCTGTGGGTGCGCCGAGCGGCGAAGGCCACATCCAGGCGTGGTTCCGCCTCAACGGCGAGCGCGACCCCGACCCGATCCAGCTGTTGATGGTCGTCGACGCGCTGCCGCCCGTCTCCTTCGACCTCGGGCTGATGGGGTGGGCGCCGACGCTCGAGCTCACGGCGCACGTGCGGGCCCGGCCCGCCCCGGGCTGGCTGCGGGTCAGCCACCGCACCCGCAACGTGGCGGGCGGGATGTTCGAGGAGGACTGCGAGGTCTGGGACTCCGCCGACCGCCTGGTCGCCCAGAGCCGACAGCTCGCCCGGCTGCCGCGTCCCTGACCGCTCAGTCGAACCGTGAGCGCTCCATCGACACGATCCAGCGTCGCCGGGGATGCTCGGTCAGCGACCACAGCCGGTCGGTCGAGGGCCAGTAGGCAAGGTCCTCAGGCCCCATGGGCAACGCCAGCCGCAGCGGCCTGAACCGCCCCGGCTGGCCGGCCAGGATCGTGCCCGGCCACCACCGGCCGTTGGAGACCGAGAGGTGATATCGCCCCCCGGCCAGCACCGCGCCCTGCATCCGCGCCACCCCGCCGTCGTCGAGGGCGATGGGCCGCGAGAACCCGTCCTGGCCGCTGTGGAGCTGCCAGTTGTCGGTGTCGAGCGGGAAGCGCGCGAGCCGGCTGGGCGCGTTGCCCAGGTTGTACTCCCCGCACACGAGGGCCGGCGGGTCAGATCGGCGGTCGAGGGAGAGGAAGGAGTAGCGAAGCTGGTGATGACCCTCGTCGGTGAAGGCCTTGTAGGTGAACCGCACGGGCAGCAGGTAGCGGTGGCCGTAGGACGCCACGCGCTGTCCGTCCACGCCGATCTCGTCGGGGTGGTCGTCATCGCCGAGGACCCGCATGATGTCGTCGACCCGAGCGCTCACGAAGCCGCGCCTCGTCGCCGCGATGTGGAGCCACGAGCCTGCCCAGGCGATCCCGCCGGCGTGGATCTTCAGCGGCCGGAGCTGGAGGTTGGCGTCCTGGTCGAGGACGGGGTGCACGAGCAGCACGTGGCGGTACTTCAAGGTGTCGAGGTCGATGAAGGTGACCCGCGAGCCTCGCTTCACACCGTCGCCGCCGGTGGAATACCAGGTGGTGACGAGCAGTCGGCGCCCGGCGACGTCCTCGGTGTCGCTGGCGTCGGCACTCGTGGAGATGCCCTGGGGGAACCAGGACCGGTCGCGCTGGTCGTAGGCGTCCCAGGTGTAGGCCTCGCTGACGGCACGCCCCAGGAGCCGTGCCGGGACCCGGCTGCGACGGGCCTGCCACTTCAGGTCGCCGAGCAGCCCGTCCAGGCCCGCCGGCTCGCCCAGCAGGGCTGCCAGGGCGGCTATCTCGCGGACGTTCTCGTCGGTCCGCTGGAGGTGGACGCCCTGGACGTAGGACGGTGCAGGCTGGTCGCCGGTGAGCATGCGCCCAACCTAGTTGGACCATCGAGGAGGATGGGGCCCGTGAGCCGAGCGATCTTCTTCGAGGAGGACGACGCGCGCGCCGCCGTACGGCGCCTGCTCGCCAACGGGTTCGACGCGGTCGTCGACCGGGAGCTCCTGTCCGGCGAGGACGACGACGAGGGTCACCCGTGGGCGGTGGTGACCGATGCTCCCGACCTGATGCTCGAGCTGCTGGTCGACGAGCACGACGGGTGGCTGGACAGCGAGACGCCCCTGCCGACCGCGCCGCCGCTCGAGCTGCCGACCGCGCCGAAGCGGATCAAGAAGCCCCTTGGCTGACGCGCCCGTGCGCCCGGTCGGCGCGCTGCCGCTCTTCCCGGCGGTCGCCTTCGTGCTGGTGTGGTCGTCGGGCTACATCTCCGGCCCCTACGGGATCCAGCACGTCGCACCGTTCACGCTGCTGACGTTCCGCTTCGGCGTGGCGGCGGCCATCGCCCTGCTGCTGGCGCGGCTGTTGCGCGGGCCGCTGCGCATCGATCGCTCCACCGCCGTCCGGATCGGGCTGACCGGACTCGCGATGAACGCGGTGCAGTTCGGTGCGATCTACCTCGCGTTCGACGCCGGCCTCGGCGCCACCCTGGCCTCGTTGCTCCATGCGCTCACCCCGGTGCTCACCGCGGCCCTCGCCGCGCTCTTCCTGAAGGAGTCGCTCTCGGCCCGACAGCTGCTGGGGCTCGTCATCGGGGTGGCCGGAGTGGTGATCGTGCTCGGCCCGGACATCGAGGGCGCGGGCGGGCCGGTGGCCGTCGGGCTGGGGGTGTTCAGTGCCATCACGCTCAGTCTCGGCACCCTGGGCCAGCGGTGGATCGGCCACGCACCAGATCCCCTCTGGGCGGCAGCGGTGCAGTTCGCGGTGTCGGTACCGCCCCTCGCCGTTCTCGCCCTCGCGCTCGAGGGCACCCATGCCGTCAGCGATCCCGTGCGGGGAGGCCTGGCGGTCGCCTTCCTGGCGATCGTGAACTCCATCGTCGGCCTGCTCCTGCTGGCTGCGCTCGTGCGCCGTGGGGGTGCAGGATCGGGTTCCAGCCTGTTCTTCCTGTCGCCGCCGGTCACAGCCGTGCTGGCCTGGCTCGTGCTCGGCGAGACCCTCACTGGGCTGGAGGTCCTCGGCCTCTTCGTCGCCGTGGTCGGCGTAGCCCTCGGCACCCGTCGGGCGGCCCCTAGGCTGATCTCATGAGCCTCGACCAGCGTGCCCTCTTCGTGCACGCACACCCCGACGACGAGACGATCAACAACGGCGCGACGATGGCGAGATATGTCGCCGAGGGTCGTGGCGTCACGGTGGTGACGTGCACGGCGGGGGAGATGGGCGAGGTGCTGGTCCCTGACCTGCTGCACCTCTCCCACGAGCGGGACGGGGGCCTGGGCGCGCACCGCCGGGGTGAGATCGCTGACGCGCTGGCCCACCTCGGGGTCACCGACCACCGGTGGCTGGGCGGGTTCGGTCGCTTCCACGACTCCGGCATGGCCTGGCACGCGGACGGACACGCGGTCGCGGCAGAGGTCGTCCCCGACAACGCCTTCTGGCACGCCGACCTCACCGAGGCCGCGGACGAGCTGGTGAAGGTGATCCGGGAGCTGCGACCACAGGTGCTGGTGACCTACAACGAGTTCGGCGGCTACGGCCATCCCGACCACATCCAGGCCCACCGGGTCGCGATGTATGCCGCGTCGCTGGCCGCGGCCCCGGCCTACAAGCTCGCCTTCGGCGAGCCCCACGACATCGCCAAGATCTATTGGTGCGCGATCAGCGAGTCGCGGATGCGCCAGAGCCTGCGCCAGATCCGCGAGTCCGGCGACACCGAGACGTTCGAGGGGATGGATCCGGACGGTGAGATGGGACCGTTCGTGACCCCTGACGAGCAGATCGCGGCGTGCGTGGACGGCACCGACTTCGTGCACACCAAGATGGACGCGCTCAAGCTGCACCGCACGCAGGTCGACCCGGAAGGCTTCTTCTTCTCCGGTGCGGAGTCGGGTCACGCGTTCTGGGGGGAGGAGTTCTACGTCCTGGCGAAGGGCCGGCGTGGGCAGGTGGGCGAGGACGGTCTCGAGACCGACCTGTTCGCCGGTCTGTGAGTGAGCCGGTGAGTGAGCCGGTCCGGGAGCCGGGAGCCGGCGCGCTTGGGCCACTGACGGTGCTGGGCCTGCTGGTCGCGGGTGCGGCGTGCGGCGCCGCGGCGACGCTGGTGCACCGGTGGGGGTGGGGACTGGCGATCGGACTGTTCGCCGCAGTCCTGGGCGTCGTGGCACTACCCGCAGGGTCTCGCAGGCTGGCCTTCGCGGCCGGCTGGATGGCAGCGGTCGGCCTTGCGCTGTGGCCGCGTCCCGAGGGTGACTACTTGATCGCCGCCGATGCCGTCGGATACGCCCTGCTCATCGCCTCCTTCGGGGTCTTCCTGGTCGCTCTCGTCACGCTGCCGGGGCGCGGGAGTCCCACCCCGCGCGATGGTGACGATCAAGGAGAAGTTGGCCGCAGAACCTAGGATCGGGGCCGTGCCGATCTTCGCCAACCAGTCCGACGTCGCCGAGCAGGACGCCGACCTACCCGACCGCGCGGGTGGTCGGGTGGTCTTCTGGCTGCTGCTGGGGCTGGCGCTGCTGGTCGCGGGCGGCTATGTCGCGGCCCACTACGCAGCGGCCGACAACGTCCCCCGCGGCACGACCGTCTCAGGTGTGGACATCGGTGGCCACCCGCGGGCCGAGGCGGCGCAGCGGCTCCAGGCCGGGCTGGCGGAGCGGGTGTCCGGACCGATCGAGATCACGATCGAGGGCGAGCCGGTCAGCGTCGATCCCGACGTCGCCGGCATCGCCGTGGACTACGAGGCCTCCGTGTCCGAGGCAGGCGGCGAGCGCAGCTGGGACCCGGTCCGGTTGTGGAACTACTTCACCGGCGGTCAGGACTTCGAGGCCGAGATCGACGTCGACGAGGAAGCCTTCGGACAGGCCCTCGCTGCCCTCGACAAGGAGCACGGCACCCCGCCCCGCGAGGGCAAGGTGGGCTTCGAGGGCGCCTCCATCACCACGGTGGAGCCGCGGATCGGCCGGGCTCTCGACCCGGCGACGACGCGCGATGCCCTGGTTGCGAGCTATCTGGCCGACGACGGGGACGTCCCTGACCTCGAGCTGTCGAAGTCGGTGCCCGAGGTCGACGAGGGTGACGTCGCCGAGGCCAAGCAGGCCTTCGCCAACCCGGCTGTCTCCGGGCCGGTCACCCTCAACTTCGGCGAGTCGAGCGTCCAGCTCGCCCCGGCCGACTACACCGCTGCCCTGCGCCTCCAACCGGTCGACGGCGAGCTCGTCCCGGTGCTCAAGCCCAAGAGGCTGGCCGAAGTCGTCTCCGGTGTCGTCGCCGACGGAGCGCCGGTCGACGCGACCGTCGCGCTCGTCGGTGGCCGGCCGACGGTGGTCCCCGCCAAGCCGGGCGTCACCTTCGACCAGAAGCAGGTCGAGGCGGGCTTCCTCGACGTGGTCGCGGCGCCCGGGCCCGAGCGGACCCTGACCGTCGACGCGAAGGTCGACAAGGCCGACTTCACCACCAAGGACGCCCAGGCTCTCCAGATCAAGGAGCGCGTGTCGACGTTCACCACCTACTACCCCCACGCCGAATACCGCAACGTCAACCTCGGGCGGGCCGCGGAGCTGGTCAACGGCACCGTGCTCAAGCCGGGGGAGACCTTCAGCCTCAACGAGACCGTCGGCGAGCGCACGGTAGCCAACGGATTCACCAAGGGCTACATCATCTCCGACGGCATCCTCGTCCAGGACCTCGGCGGTGGGGTCTCGCAGATGGCGACCACCACCTTCAACGCGATGTTCTTCGCCGGGCTCGAGGACGTCGAGCACAAGCCCCACTCCTTCTACATCGACCGCTACCCGATCGGCCGCGAGGCCACGGTCGCCTGGGGCTCGGTCGACCTGAGGTTCAAGAACGACACGCCGTACGGCGTGCTCATCCAGGCCAGCGTCACGCCCTCGACCCCGTCGTCCAGCGGGGTGGTCACGGTCTCGATGTATTCCACCAAGCACTGGAACATCACCACCACCACCGGCGAGCGGCACAACATCACCAAGGCGGAGGTCCGCCGGATCGATGACCGGAAGTGCCACCCCAACGAGGGGTACGGCGGCTTCGACATCGACGTCGTGCGCTACTTCGAGCCGGCAGGCGCCAACACCGAGACCCGTGAGCCCGAGACGTTCTCGACCACCTACACGCCCAGCGACACCGTCATCTGCACCAACCCGAACGCGGTCGACGAGTAGGACCCGCCCCCGCGCCCCGCGCCCCGGTCCCGGTCCTCCGGAGCCGGCGTGACTCCCCGGGTGACCCCTCGTTGGACCTGGTGTGCGCCGACTCCTCGCTGTCCTGACGACGTCAGTCCTGCTCGCTGTCGCTGTCGCGCTGGCGCCCCAGCCGGCCCACGCCTTCGTCGGCGACCCGGTCGGTTCCAACGACTGGGCCTGCGCGCCGACCGCTGCCCAGCCGACCCCGGTCGTGCTCGTGCACGGCACGTTCGGTGACCGCCGGAGCCTGCTCGACCGGATCTCCTGGCGTCTCGAGCAGCGCGGCTTCTGCGTCTACTCCCTCGACTACGGGTCCCGCGCCACCGGCCCCATCGAGGAATCAGCGGCCCAGCTGTCGACGTTCGTGGACCGGGTCCTTGCCGCCACCGGAGCGCCGAAGGTGAGCATGGTCGGCCACTCCCAGGGTGGGATGATGCCGCGCTACTACATCAAGTTCCTCGGTGGAGCCGACAAGGTCGACGACCTCGTTGGTCTGGCCGCCTCCAACCACGGCACCTCGCGCTCCGACTCGATGGGCGACTCGGGCTCCTTCTGCTACTCCTGCACCCAGCAGGCCGCCGGCTCGGACTTCCTCACCGCGCTCAACGCGGGAGACGAATCACTCGGCGACGTGAGCTACACCAACGTGGTGACGCGCTACGACGAGGTCGTCGTGCCCTTCGACTCCGGTCACCTCGCTCCGGGACCCGGAGTCACCAACGTGGTGCTCCAGGACACCTGCGGGCTCGACCTCACCGAGCACGTCCAGATCCCGCAGGACGGTCCCGCCATCGCCTGGGCGCTCGACGCGCTGACCCGTCCCGGTCCGGCCGACCCGGCGTTCCGCCCGAGCTGCCTGCCCTGAACCGAATCCGCACGTCCGGGCATCAAGGCGCCGCGAGATAGCGGTTGGAGTGGTGGGTGACGAACCCAATTCCTTCGTATGCCGCGAGGCCGGCGTGGTTGTCGGTCTCGACGTGCAGCCACGCCGTCGTCGCCCCGCGGGACGCACCCCAGTCGAGCAGCTCGGCCATGACGGCCGTCCCGAGCCCCGCGCGGCGGCGATCGGGCTCGACGAAGACGCCGTGCACGCCGAGCCAGTCACCGTCGAGGACGGCCCGGCCCCGCGCCGTACCCGCGCCGAGCACCACCTCGACCCGGTCCCCCTCCTCGTTGCAACGCGCTGTCAGCTGCTCTCCTGCGTCGTTGGTACGGCGCTCTCGAGCACCTGACCGCGCGTTGCAGGTCCGCAGGGCGCGCGAGAGGGGCGCGAGCTGGAAGTGCGAGTCGCCGCCGGGGACCGGCTCCCAGCCGAGCGAGGAGAACCAGTCCTCGTGGCTCGATCCCACGAGCACCTGGACCATCGGCGTCGCGCCGCGCTCGAGATAGAAGTTGCGCACCACGTTGGTGGCGTGGAAGAGCGGCACGCCGGCGTCGCCCATGGCGAGGGCGGAGTTGCCGCGCTTGCGGGGACGCTCGGGGGCCACGACGGGCGTATGGCGCAGCACCCACTCGCCCAGGTCCACCCGCTCGGTCGCGGCCCACAGCGCCAGCCCGTGTCCCTCGGCCTCGCGCGCCGAGACTCGCTGGCGCACGGACGCGCGCGGCGGGACCGGCTTGCCCGTGACGAGGTCGGCCAGCCGGACCTGCACGGGCCCGACGCCCTCCCGGTCGATCACGAGAGCATCCTCGCCCCACGCCGTGCACACGCCCAGGACGTCGGTCGCGCGACCGTCGGGGAGCAGGTGACGGACCACCACGCGCTGGCCCACGACGTGGGGACCAAGCAGGTGCTTGCCCACACTGTGGGGTTCCGACGTGTCCGGCATGTCGAGATACTAAGGTTGGCGGCGTCCCAACCCGTGCCCCAGTAGGAGGATCCGGTGACCTACGTCATCGCCCAGCCGTGCGTCGACCTCAAGGACCGCGCGTGCGTCGACGAATGCCCCGTCGACTGCATCTACGAGGGCAAGCGCATGCTCTACATCCACCCCGACGAGTGCGTCGACTGCGGCGCCTGCGAGCCGGTCTGCCCGGTCGAGGCGATCTTCTACGAGGACGACACGCCGGAGGAGTGGAAGGAGTACTACACGGCCAACGTGGGCTTCTTCGACGACCTCGGCTCCCCCGGTGGCGCGGCCAAGATGGGTGAGATCGACAAGGACCACCCGATCGTCGCTGCGCTGCCGCCCCAAGAGCACGACGAGTGAGTCCGTCGGAGGTTGAGGCGGTCGCACCGCGGCCGTCACCAAACCCCCGACCGCCAGTCTCGACGAAGCTCCCCGACTTCCCCTGGGACAAGCTGACGGCCCTCGCCGCCACGGCGCGGGCCCATCCGGACGGGATCGTCGACCTCTCGGTCGGCACCCCGGTCGATCCCACCCCTGACCTGGTGCAGCAGGCGCTGCGCGACGCCGCCGACTCGCCGGGCTATCCCACGACGATCGGGCTGCCCGAGACGCGGCAGGCGGCGATCGACTGGCTGGCCCGACGCTTCGGTGTGACGGGCCTCGGCCTCGACTCGGTCCTGCCCGTGATCGGCTCCAAGGAGCTCATCGCCTCCCTCCCCGGTCACCTGGGGATCGGCCCCGGTGACCTGGTCGGCTATCCGGAGCTGGCCTACCCCACCTACGAGGTCGGCGCCGTGCTGGCCGGTGCCCGCGGTCTCGCCACCGACTCGTTGACCGCGTTCGGGCCCGAGGTCCCCCGCCTGCTGTGGCTCAACTCGCCGTCCAACCCGACCGGCCGGGTGCTGCCCCCCGACCACCTGCGCAAGGTCGTCGACTGGTGTCGCCAGCGCGGGACGATCCTGGTCTCCGACGAGTGCTACCTCGAGTGCGCGTGGGACGTCCAACCCTCCAGCGTGCTGCACCCCGACATCTGTGGGGGGTCCCACGAGGGCATCCTCGCCGTCCACTCGCTGTCCAAGCGCTCCAACCTGGCCGGCTATCGCTGCGCCTTCGTGGCGGGGGACCCGACCCTGGTCGGCGAGCTCCTCGCCGTACGCAAGAACCTCGGACTCCAGATGCCCGGGCCGCAGCAGCGGGCGATGATCGTGGCGCTGGAGGACGACGCCCACGTCGTCGAGCAGCACGCGACGTATGCCGCGCGGCGGGCCAAGCTCAAGGAGGCCCTGATGATGGCGGGCTTCACCATCGACCACTCCGAGGCGTCGCTCTATCTGTGGGCGCGGCGCGCGGCAGGGTCAGGCGGTGAGGACTGCTGGCAGACCGTCGCCGACCTCGCCGACCTCGGCATCCTGGTGGCGCCCGGTGACTTCTACGGAGCCGCAGGCTCCCAGCACGTCCGGGTCGCCTTCACCGCGACCGACGAGCGCATCGACGCGGCCGTCGCGCGGCTGACCGGCTGAGTCTCACCTGCGGTCGCCGGGCGCTGCCGGCATCGGGTGCGCCTCGTCGGGCTCGGCGTGGGCCTCGACCTGGGGCGTGCCCTCGAATGCCTCCGCGTGTCGCACCCGGACGACGTCGATGGACGACATGCGCAGCACTGAGAGCCCGTCGTCGGCTCCGTGCAGGACGAGACCGTGGCCGTCGAAGGAGCTGACCATGCCGCTCAGCCACTGGCCGGCGACCAGCAGCTCCACCGGGATGTCGGCGTCCTTGGCGCGGCTCAGTGCCGTGCCGATGGTGAGGATGGTGGAGCTCATGCTGCTCATCGAGTGTCCTCAGGGTCGACCCGGGGCCGGTGCCCGGTTCGGGCCACGGTAGTTCATCTTTCTCCCAGCCGCTGTCAGTCGGACACGTCGACGTGGACGTGATCGCGGTGCTCGAGGATGGCGCGGTCACCGCGCGAGGATCCGGGCACGTCGTAGTCGGTCCAGCCGGCGTCCGAGCGGGACCCTGCGTGCCAGATCCGGTCGTCGAAGATCACGGTCTTGATCGAGAGCCGGTCGGCCTGCGCGACGAGGTAGGAGGCGATCGCCCAGCCGCGCTTGCGGTTCGCCGCATTGATCGGCCGGACGAACACGTCGATCGCTCGTCCTTCGTAGTGGGCGGAGCCGGTCATGTGGCCGCTGTTGACACCCCCTGCCTGGAAGCCACCGAGGGACAAGGTGCCGAAGACCGCCTCGAGATCTGCACGCACAGTCGCTGCTCTCTTGACCAGGCCGACGTCGTCGAGCCGGTCGCTGGCCTCGTCGGCACTCCCGCTGGTCTCGCACCAGAAGGCGCCGGGGCTGTTGCCGGTCAGTGCGGACGCGAGTGCCCGTGCATCGGCCTCGTGGTCGGCGTAGGCGTCGGGGAAGCCCGAGCGCTGGACCTCCTGGGCCGCCTCGGTGATCTCCATCGTCTCGTAGGCGTCGACCTTGACCAGCGCGTCATAGAAGGCGTTGGTCGAGTAGACGGGGTCCGTGAGCTGCTCGGGGGTTCCCCAGCCCTGCGACGGGCGCTGCTGGAACAGGCCGACCGAGTCCCGGTCGCCATAGTCGATGTTGACGATCTTGGACTCCTGGTAGGCCGTCGCCAGGGCGATGCTCGCAGCCCGGGCCGGCAGCCCGCGCTGGACGGAGATGGCCGTGATGAGTGCGGCGTTCTCGGCCTGTTCGTGGCTCAGCTCCACGGTGAGGTCGCCGACCTCGGCGGTGCAGCCGGCCGGGTCGATGAGAGGACGGACGCCGCGATCGAACACGACACCGACCGCGACGAAGACGAGCGCTGCCACCAGGGCACCGATGAGCAGCCCGGCCCAGCGTCTGCGGGGTCGCCGGGGGCTCACCTGTCTGCCCATGGTCGTCGTGCTTCAGTCGTTGGCGTGCAGGGCCGCGTTGAGGGTGATTCCCGTCCCCACCCGGGCCCGGGCCTCGACGGCACCGGTCTGGCTGTTGCGGATGAACAGGACGTTGTCGGCACCCGAGAGCTCCTTGGCCTTGACCACGTCGCCGTCGGGCAGCGTCACCTTGGTGCCGGCCGTGACATAGAGCCCTGCCTCGACCACGCAGTCGTCGCCGAGCGCGATGCCGATGCCGGCGTTGGCCCCGAGCAGGCAGCCTCGGCCGATGCTGACGCGCTCGGTGCCCCCGCCGGACAGGGTGCCCATGATCGAGGCGCCGGCGCCGATGTCGGACCCGTCGCCGACGACCACGCCGGCGACGATGCGGCCCTCGACCATCGAGGTGCCGAGGGTGCCGGCGTTGAAGTTGATGAAGCCCTCGTGCATGACGGTGGTGCCGCTGGCGACGTGGGCGCCGAGGCGCACCCGGTCGGCGTCACCGATCCGGACCCCGCTCGGCACGACGTAGTCGACCATTCGTGGGAACTTGTCCACGCTGAAGACGGTGACGTGCTGGCCGGCCGCCCTCAGCCGGGCACGGGTGAGCTCGAAGCCGTCCACGGCGCACGGACCCGCGCTCGTCCACACCACGTTCGTGAGCAGGCCGAAGACACCGTCGAGGTTGATGGAGTTCGGCACGACGAGCCGCGTCGAGAGCAGGTGGAGCCGCAGCCACACGTCGGCGGTGTCGGTCGGCGGGGAGTCCAGGTCGGCGATCTCGACCAGACGAACCTCACGCCGTACGCCGCGGAGCTCGTCGTCGCCCTCGAGCGCGCTCAGCTCGGCGGGAACCGCCGACGCGTCGTGCTCGCCGAGCGTGGGGGAGGGGAACCACACGTCGAGGACGGTGTCGGTGGCGTCGAGGGTCACAAGGCCGTAGCCGGAAGCAGCAGTCACGCGCCAAGCCTACGGAGGAGGCCGAAGGCGCCTGGCGGACCCCGAGCCATGTCCTCGATGTGGACACCGCACGTCGGTCGACGACGACGAGAGCCGCCGCCCTTGGGGGGCGACGGCTCTCGATGCCGATCTCGTGCTGCCTGGTGTCAGCCGGATCTCACCTGCTCACGATGGATCAGGGGACGACCGTGATCGCGATCATGTCGGAGTAGACGTATTCGGCGTACGAAGCGGTCGGCGTGTAGAGCAGCTTCACGTTGTGGGTGCCGACGCCGAGCTCCTTGACCTTGTCCCACAGGGTGTCGCAGACGCCGAAGTCGAACGCGCCAGGGGCCTCGACCGAGTCAAAGGTCAGGTAGCCGGGGGAGGCGCTGCCGCCCTGGATGTCACCGTTGAGGTAGGCGTCGACGTAGCCCTCGCTGGGGTGTCCGCCCTTGAAGGTCACCTGTCCGGTCAGGACCGGGTCGGAGGTGCTGCAGTTGGCCGACTGGGAGACCGTGAACGAGAGTGCGCTGAGGGAGAGCGAGGAGTTGTAGACCACGACCTTCGTGGCGGCCTTGCCGACCCCCTTGACCTTGGCCCTCACCTTGTAGGTGCCGGGGGCCA
Source organism: Nocardioides piscis (assembly GCF_011300215.1). Taxonomy (NCBI): domain Bacteria; kingdom Bacillati; phylum Actinomycetota; class Actinomycetes; order Propionibacteriales; family Nocardioidaceae; genus Nocardioides; species Nocardioides piscis. The sequence continues at coordinate 106,350 of NZ_CP049866.1, read as the reverse complement.
GCGTCGAGGGCAGCTGGAACTTGGCCTTGCCCTTCTTGAGCTTCTTCTTCTCCTTGATGGGCTGGCCCGCCACCGTGAAGGTGATCTTGCCCCTCTTCTTCTTGCTCTTGGCCGTGACGATGACACCGGCCTGGCCCCAGTGCGAGCCGGGCTTGCTCTTGCTGAGCGTGAGGGCTCGGGCTGCCTTGACCTGGGCAGCAGCGGACACCTGGGTCTGGCCGACCTGGGTGGCGGCGCCGGCTGTGGTGGCCGCGAAGGTCAAGGCAGGGGCCGCCAGGGCGCCGGCCGCGACTGCGGTGGTGATGAGAGTGGCCAACTTGCGCACGTCTGTGCTCCTCGTCTGTTGCACTGAATGGGTGATCTGACTGAACTGCCGATGACGCTTGGCACAGTGTCCGGCAGGCCTCTCCTACCCGTTGGGCGGGTCACGAAACGTCGGCGGGGCGAACGACGAGCTGAGGTCACCCGTCGGGACACGGCGCGAGGACCAGTGGACCGAACGGCGGCTTCACTGGCCCGCACGCCCGTCGATGCACTCGCGCACGAGGTCGGCGTGGCCGCAGTGCCGGGCATATTCCTCGATCATGTGCACGATGAGGTCGCGCACCTCCGTGGGCTGGCCGTGCACGTCGACGACCCTGTCGAGGTCGGTGCGGCCGAGCACCTCGCGTGCGTGCTCGACCTCCGCTCGCCACAGTGACCAGGCTTCGGCGACCAGCGCGTCGTCGGTGTCCCCGGGCCAGCTGAAGCCGGCGTCCTCGTCGGCGCCGCCGAAGAGCCGTGGCAGCTCGGGCCGGCCGGCGATGACGCGGCGGAACCAGCTCTGCTCCACCCGCGCCATGTGCCGCACCAGACCCAGCAGGGAGATGTTGGAGGGCGGCACCGAGCGCGTGCCGAGCTGCTCGGGGCTGAGGTCTGCGCACTTGAGCTCCAGCGTCGTGCGGTAGTGCTCCAGATAGCCGACCAGGCACTCGCGCTCGCCCGACGTCGCCCCCTGCTGCATCCTCGGGTCCTCCGCCTGGGGGAGCCACATGCCGTCGAAGCCAGGTTTCGTCATGCGAGCAGCCAAGCAGACACGAGCCTGCTCGGTCGACGGACTTGCCGCCCACGCCGGCTCACGACCAACACTGCCCGGAAGGGCTCGCCGCAGGGCTACCATCCGGCATGCGCACACGGGGAGTCATTCTGAGCCTGCTGGTCACACCCTTGTTCCTGTCACCGGTTCCGGTGCAGGCGGAGAGCGTCCGGGTGGGGGTCGACGGCGTGGCAACGACGCACGACGCCGGCCATCCGACCAGCTCGGACCCGGGGCGCACCTTGACGAAGGCGACGATCTCCACCGACACCGTCCGCAGCGAGTGGTCGGCCACCGCAACGCTCGCTGGTCAGGTGCCGGCCGGCACCAGCCTCCGGGTCGACTGGACGCTCGGTCGCCAACATCCCCACGGCTGCGAGCCGCTGGTGACGGTTGCCGAGCCCGCGGCTGTCGTCGGGCCGGACAACACCGTCTCGGTGGAGCAGCACGGCTATCCCTTCGACGACCTGGACGGCGACTTCTCGTGCATGACGGCGGTGGTGATCGTCAACGGCGCCGTCTCCGACAGGCTCGTCGGCCCGGTGTCCGAGCGCAACCGGATCGCCGGGGCGCAGGCCGCGCCGGCGGCACCCCTGCTCGTCGCAGCCGGTCGCAGGACCCCGGTGCTGCTCATGGTCACCGCGCACGTGCGAGCCACCACCAAGGTCGTCGTCTCGGGCGCCGGACCCGGGGTTCGGATGAAGGACGTGGTCGTGGGCCCGGTCTCCGCCGAGCAGACCCGGCCGGTGGTCGCCCGCCTTGCCGCACCCGGGATCGCCGACTCCGAGCTGGCTCTCACCGCACGCGACGACGTCGGCAGCGACTCCTTCGACCAGCCGTATGCGTTCAGGGCTCGCAAGATCGAGGCGCAGCGGCCACTGCCGGGGCGCTACGAGTCGAAGGACGGCTCGGTGCGCTTCCAGGTCACCGAGGAGAACCGGGTGGTGCGCCTGCGCACGTCCGCCGTGCTGTGTGAGGGATCCGGCGTCAAGCGGGCGACCTATCCCGTCGAGCTCCGCATGCCGCGGAGCGGTGCGACCGCCAAGGTGACCCAGCTCAGCAGCCGGTGGTTCGGTGCGCAACTCATGACCGTCAGGTCCGGTCGCGTTCGGGGGACGTTCGCGTTCAGCACTCCGACGTGCTCGATGTCGCAGGTCTTCGTGGCCACACGCCAGCGCTGACGGGTCAACTGATTCGCGCTGGGGCGCGGCAGCGCCGTACGATCGCAGGCACAGGCGTCTGAGCCGTCATCAGCGGTGAGCCTCCGGAAGAACGGCGTGGCGACACGCTCACTAGAACCGGACGGGTGGGCCCGTCACAGCCGTGCAGCACGAGTGGCAGCGTCGGGAGACGCCGCAAGCGAGGTGGTACCGCGGCCCGACCCGAAGGTGGGGAGTCGTCCTCGTGGGTCAGATCGATCACCCTCGAGCAGGAGCCACCACCCATGACCTATCCGTTGGTCTCGCACACGTCCGGCAACCCCAAGGCCGTCACCAGCTCGCCGTCCTTCCCGGCGATCGAGGAAGCCGTGCTGGCCTACTGGGACGCCGACGGCACCTTCCAGGCGAGCATCGACCAGCGCGACGCCGAGACCGACGGTGAGTTCGTCTTCTACGACGGACCGCCGTTCGCCAACGGGTTGCCGCACTACGGCCACCTGCTGACCGGCTACGTCAAGGACCTGATCCCTCGCTACCAGACGATGCGCGGAAAGCGCGTCGAGCGCCGCTTCGGCTGGGACACCCACGGACTGCCCGCCGAGCTCGAGGCGATGCGCCAGCTGGGGCTCAAGACCACCGACGAGATCCACGACCTGGGCATCGAGAAGTTCAACGACGCGTGCCGCGAGTCGGTGCTGAAGTACACCGGCGAGTGGCGCGACTACGTCACCCGACAGGCGCGCTGGGTGGACTTCGAGAACGACTACAAGACGATGAACCCCGAGTTCATGGAGTCGGTCATGTGGGCGTTCAAGCAGCTTCACGAGAAGGGGCTGATCTACGAGGGCTTCCGGGTCCTGCCCTACTGCTGGAACGACGAGACCCCGCTGTCCAACCACGAGCTGCGCATGGACGACGACGTCTACAAGCTGCGTCAGGACCCGGCCGTCACGGTCGGTGTCCGCCTCGAGGACCGCGGCGACGACCTCGACGGGGTGCTCGCCCTGGTGTGGACGACGACTCCGTGGACCCTGCCCTCCAACCTCGCGGTCATGGTGGGCGAGGAGATCGACTACGTCGTCGTGGAGGCTCCTGTTCCCGGCACCGACCGGACCGCGCGCTATCTCGTCGCGGAGCCGCGGCTGTCGGCGCACAAGAAGGAGCTCTACCCCGACAGCGACGAGCCGGTGATCGTCGCTCGCCGGACCGGCGCCGAGCTCGTCGGTCGCGCCTACACCCCGCCGTTCTCCTACTACCTCGGCCACGACAACGCGTTCCGCCTCGTGCCGGCGGAGTTCGTGACCACCACGGACGGCACCGGTCTGGTGCACACGGCCGGCGCCTTCGGTGAGGACGACAAGATCGTCACCGACCGCGAAGGAATCGAGCCGGTGATGCCGGTCGGCAAGGACGGGCGCTTCACCGCACCGGTCGACGAGTACGCCGGGATGCTGGTCTTCGACGCCAACCTGCAGATCATGGACCACCTCAAGGCCGCGACCAGGGGCGACGCGGGCGGGTCGGTCACCCCCGGGACCGTGCTGCTGCGCCGCGAGACCTACGACCACTCCTACCCCCACTGCTGGCGCTGCCGCGAGCCGCTGATCTACAAGGGTGTCTCGTCGTGGTTCGTCGAGGTGACCGCGGTCAAGCAGCGGCTGCTCGAGCTCAACGAGGACATCCGCTGGGTGCCCGACCACATCCAGCACGGCTCCTTCGGCAAGTGGCTGGAGAACGCCCGCGACTGGTCGATCACCCGCAACCGCTTCTGGGGCTCCCCGGTCCCGGTCTGGAAGTCCGACGACCCGGCCTATCCGCGCCTCGACGTCTATGGCTCCTTCGAGGAGGTCGAGCGCGACTTCGGTCGGCTCCCGGTCGACCACGAGGGCAACCCCGACCTCCACCGTCCGTTCGTCGACGAGCTGACGCGCCCCAACCCCGACGACCCGCGCTCGCCGGAGGAGGGTCAGTCCACGATGCGCCGGGTCAGCGACGTGCTCGACGTGTGGTTCGACTCCGGCTCGATGAGCTTCGCCCAGGTGCACTACCCGTTCGAGAACGCCGACTGGTTCGAGGGGCACTTCCCGGGCGACTTCATCGTCGAATACATCGGCCAGACGCGCGGCTGGTTCTACACGATGCACGTCCTGGCGGGCGCGATCTTCGACAAGCCGGCCTTCTCCACCTGCGTCAGCCACGGCATCGTCCTGGGCAGCGACGGGCAGAAGATGAGCAAGTCGCTGCGCAACTATCCCGACGTGCGCGAGGTCTTCGACCGCGACGGCGCCGACGCGATGCGCTGGTTCCTGATGAGCTCGCCCATCCTGCGCGGCGGCAACCTCGTCGTCACCGAGCAGGGCATCCGCGACTCGGTGCGCCAGGTGCTGATCCCGCTGTGGAACAGCTGGTCGTTCTTCAGCCTCTATGCCAATGCCGAGTCCTATGCCGCGACGCGCAGCACCAGCAGCAGCCACCCGATGGACCGCTACATCCTGGCCAAGCTGCGTGACTACGTGGCCGCCATGACCCACGAGCTCGACAACTACGAGGTCGCGAACGCCTGCGACTCCACCCGCTCCTTCCTCGACGCGCTGACCAACTGGTACATCCGCCGTTCGCGTGAGCGGTTCTGGAACAGCGACTCCACCCACGCCTTCGACACGCTCTACACGGTGCTCGAGACGGTCTGCCGGGTGACGGCGCCGTTGCTGCCGCTGGTCAGCGAGGAGGTATGGCGAGGACTCACCGGCGAGCGCTCGGTGCACCTGACCGACTGGCCGCTGTCCGAGGAGCTGCCGGCCGACGACGAGCTCGTGACTGCGATGGACTCGATCCGCGAGGTCTGCTCCGCGGGGTCGGCGCTCCGCAAGGCCGCCAGCCTGCGCAACCGCCTGCCGTTGTCCCAGCTGACGGTCGTGGTCGCCGACCCGGACCAGTTGGCGCCGTTCACCTCGATCGTGGCCGACGAGCTCAACGTCAAGAGCGTGCGCCTCCTCGACGTCGCCACCGACGAGGCCCACGCCTATGGCGTCGAGCAGCGGCTCACCGTCAACGCCCGCGCTGCCGGCCCTCGGCTGGGCAAGGACGTACAGCTGGCGATCAAGGGCTCCAAGACGGGCGACTGGTCGCTCTCGGACGACGGGACCGTGACGTCGGGTGGGCTCGTGCTCGTCGAGGGGGAGTTCTCCCTCGAGACCGTCGCCGCCGACACCGGTGCCGACACGGCCACCGGCATGCTGCCGGGCGGCGGCTTCGTCGTCCTCGACACCGCCGTGACGCCCGAGCTCGAGGCCGAAGGTGTCGCCCGTGACCTCATCCGCTCGGTTCAGCAGGCCCGACGCGACGCGGGTCTCGACGTCAGCGACCGGATCTCGCTGCTGGTGAGCGGTCCAGTCGACCTGGTCACCGCCGCAAGGACACACGAGCGGCTGCTGGCCCAGGAGACCCTGGCCACGTCCGTGTCCTATGCCGAAGGGCCGGACGTCGCTGTGGAGGTCACCGCGGTCTGACCCGCTCCGTGGTCGCCGGAGGGGTCAGACGGGCTCGCTGGCCAAAGGTCAGTGGGTCATTGGTGGAAGCGGTTGATCTCGGCCACGAGGTGTCCGAAGCCCTTGTCGACCGGTGTGCCGCTCGGCAGCCAGCCCCACTCCTCCTCGTGGTCGGCGACCCCGCTGGCGAACGCGCCCGTCTCGTCGCGGAACAACAGTCCCTGCACGTGGGGTCGGACCAGCGTCGTCCCGGGTGTCGTGCCGGTTCCGTCACCACGCACCTCGATGCCGGGGGTCTGCTGTCGCAGCTCCGCGGCCGTCGGAGCCGGGGACGCCAGCAGGATCACCCTGGTGCCGACGGGCACCGCCGCGGCGAGCTCGTCGATCGAGGCGACGACCGGCTCGGTCCCTTCCGGGGCAGCGCCGTCGACCTTCACCTCACCGCCTCGCTGGACCTCGACGCTGATCAGGTCGCCGGGGCGGTGCCCGGCCGACCTGGACGTCGAGACCTTGACCGTCAGGACGGCGTTGTAGAGGAACGACTCGTAGCCGGAGCCGTCCGACTCCACGCTCGAGCGTCCGTCCGCCCAGCCGACGACCTCGCCGACCACGACGGAGGAGACCCGGCGCGCCGCCTGGGAGACGGACGCGGTGGCGGGGAAGTCGTACTCGCTGCGACCACGCACCACCGCAGCGTCCACGGCAGCGTCGCCCGGCGCGGCGTCCGCGGTGGCCGCGTGCACGCGGCTGGTCGGTCCCGGCGTCGATCCGGCGTCCGTCACCTGGGTGCTGTTGCAGGCACTGGCGAGCAGGGAGAGGGCGACCGCGGCAGTCACCGTCGAGAGCATCTTCGGCATGGCGTGCGCTCCTGTCAGAAGGATTCGTTGATGTGCTGGGTCTTGTGGTGGTTGCCGTACAGCGTGATGTTGGTCCAGTTGGCGGTCACCTCGCCCGAGCGCAGACAGCTGTGTGCGGTGTCGTTGCCCGGGAAGTCGTTGTCCCAGTAGTGGCGGACCCCGACGGTGTGCCCGAGCTCGTGACAACTTGTCTTGGTGCGCTGGTCGATGGGTCGGGCAGCGGCGTTGATCGTGCCCATGTCGAGCGTGACGTTGTGGATGTCGCACGTCCCGTTGGCCCGGGTCGCGACGCACAGCGCCTGTCCGTAGGCTCCGGAGAGGTCGCCCTGTCGCCACCGCACGTCGGTGTGCTCCTGGCACGACCCGGGGTAGAACGTGGTCACATCGGTCTGGTTGCGCAACCGGGTCATGGCCGCGTCGGCTGCGGTCTGCTGGTTGAAGCTGGAGAGATAGCACCACGCGTGATCCCCGCCGTCGGGGCCACCGTCAGGCTGGGGCGTGTCGGCTCCCGCCGGACTCGTGACCGAGATGAGTCCCGACGCCAGGCCCACGAGCAGGAGCAGCGTGCCCGAGCGTCGACGTCGGTGGTGGGACGCGTCGGTCGTCCGGGTCGTTCCCGTTGCTGAGAAATTCATCCTGTCTCCTTGACCTGAAGGGATGCCCGACGGGTGAACGACCTCGGGCGGACCGGCGTCGGGGCTCTCGTGATCTCGATGCCCGCGTGGGCGGGCAGGCCAAAGTTCCCGAGAGGTGACGACCACGTCGATGGTGACGCAGGTCACACCGAGCGGGCATCCCCCGGTGGGCTCGTTCTTCATGGCACGAACGGGCCATTGCCCGCTCTCGCCTCGACCCCTAAGGAAGCCGCGCGGAGATCTTGTCGAGATAACCCACGACGACGCCCTCCTCGGCGTCGGGGACGCCCCAGATCAGGTCGGTGACGCCCGCCTCGACCCACGTGGCGAAGTCCTCGGGAGCAGGCCTGCTCGTGATCAGCAGGTGGATCTGCGGAGACCCGTCGCGCCCGGCCTCGACCCATGCCTCATGCAGGAGCTTGGACTTGTCGGCGATGCCCTCGGTGCGTGGGGTCGTCATCCAGCCGTCGGCGTTGGCAGCGATCCAGGCGACGGTCTTCGGCCCGGCCTCGGCGCCGATGACGAGAGGGATGTGCGCCTGGACGGGCTTGGGGTAGGCCCAGGAGGGGCCGAAGGAGACGAACTCCCCGCCGTACGACGCCTCCTCCTGTGTCCACAGTGAGCGCATCGCCTCGACGTATTCCTTCAGGACCGTTCGCCGCTTGCCGGCAGGCACGTGGTGGTCGGCGAGCTCGTCGGTGTTCCAGCCGAAGCCGGCTCCGATGGTGACCCGGCCGCCCGAGAGGTGGTCGAGGGTGGCGATCGTCTTGGCCAGCGTGATCGGGTCGGACTCCACGGGGAGCGCGACCGCCGTGGCCAGACGGATCGTGGACGTCACTGCCGCAGCAGTGGCCAGCGAGACCCACGGGTCCAGGGTGCGCATGTAGCGGTCGTCGGGCAGGCTCTCGTCGCCCGTGCCCGGGTGTGCGGCCTGCCGCTTCACCGGGATGTGGGTGTGCTCGGGACGTAGAAGGTGTCGAAGCCGCGCTCCTCGGCAGCCTGGGCACAGGCCGCCGGCGTGATGCCCCGGTCGCTGGTGAAGAGGACGACTCCGTTTCGCATGGCTGCAGACTAGAACACGTTCTCGTTCCGTGTCGTCTGTCGTGTGCGCGGGGATGATTGGATGAATGCATGGCCCATGCCCCCACCCTCGACCTCGGCACCGACGTCGTCTCGTTGACCGAGCAGCTGGTCAACATCGAGTCGGTCTCCCACGACGAGGCGCTGATCGCTGACGCCGTCGAGCACGCCCTGCGCGCGCTGGCGCACCTCACCGTGACCAGGCGGGGCCACACCATCGTCGCCCGCACCGACCTCGACCGCGGTGAACGAGTCGTGATCGCCGGACACCTCGACACCGTGCCGCTCAACGACAACCTGCCCGCTCGGCGCGACGCCGACCTGCTCCACGGCCTGGGGACCTGCGACATGAAGGCCGGGGACGCGGTGATGCTCAAGCTCGCAGCGGACGTCACCGAGCCCAGTCGCGACATCACGTTCATCTTCTACGAGGCCGAAGAGGTGGCCTCGGTGCACAACGGTCTGCGGCTGCTCAGCGAGAGCGACCCCGACCTGGTGCGTGCCGACTTCGCCATCCTGATGGAGCCGAGCAACGCGAGTGTCGAGGCGGGCTGTCAGGGGACCATGCGGGTCGACGTCCGCACCTCGGGCGAACGCGCACACTCAGCGCGCAGCTGGCGGGGCGTCAACGCGATCCACGCGGCGGCACCGGTCCTCGCGCGACTCCAGGAATACGTCGCCCGTCAGCCGGTGATCGATGGACTGACCTATCACGAGGGCCTGAACGCGACCCGGATCCACGGCGGTGTCGCAGGCAACGTGATCCCCGACGAGTGCGTGGTGGAGGTCAACTTCAGGTTCGCCCCCGACCGGAGCGAGGCCGACGCCGAGGCCTTCGTGCGCGACTTCTTCGACGGGTTCGACGTCACCGTCACCGACATGGCGCCCGGTGCGCTGCCCGGCCTCGACCGCCCAGCGGCCAAGGCGTTCGTGGAGGCCGTCGGTGGCGAGGTCGCTCCGAAGTTCGGCTGGACCGACGTGGCCCGCTTCACCGCACTCGGCATCCCGGCGGTCAACTTCGGGCCCGGCGACCCGACCTATGCGCACAAGCAGGACGAGCACGTGCCGATCGAGCACATCGTGCGCTGCGAGCGGCTGCTCAAGGAGTGGCTGGCGTGAAGGCGCGGTTCAAGGGCCCGGTGATGACTCGCCGCGGCCAGGTCGACCAGGGCACGACCGACCAGCGACTCCTCGACTCGGCGGGCTCGGCCGACTGGGTCCACACCGATCCGTGGCGCGTGCTCCGCATCCAGGCCGAGTTCGTCGAGGGCTTCGGGGCGCTGGCCGAGCTCGGGCCTGCGATCGCGGTCTTCGGCTCCGCGCGCACACCCGTCGACCATCCCGACTACGAGCTGGCCGAGCAGGTGGGACGACGGCTCGTCGAGGAGGGCTTCGCCGTCATCACCGGCGGCGGGCCGGGGGCGATGGAAGCGGCCAACAAGGGTGCCAGCGAAGCCGGCGGTGCGAGCGTCGGGCTGGGGATCGAGCTGCCCTTCGAGGCGGGCCTCAACCAGTGGGTCGACATGGGCATCAACTTCCGATACTTCTTCGCCCGGAAGACCATGTTCGTCAAGTACAGCCAGGGATTCGTCGTGCTGCCAGGGGGCCTCGGCACCTTCGACGAGCTCTTCGAGGCCCTGACCCTGGTGCAGACCCAGAAGGTCACCTCGTTCCCGGTGGTCCTGGTCGGAACCGCCTATTGGCAAGGGCTCGTGACCTGGCTCCGCGACACGGTGTTCGCCGAGGGCAAGATCAGCGCCGCGGACCTCGACATGTTCACCGTGACCGATGACCTCGAGGAAGCCGTCCAGCTGATGGTCCGCGCCCGCGCGGGCGCGATCGAGACCCCCGAAGCCGAGCGTCCGGAGTGAGCCGATGATGTGGTTGTTCGCAGTCCTGGTGGTGCTGGCGATGGCCGCGGTCGCCGTGGTGGCCTCAGGCCGCACAGGCGCCCTGCCGGAGGAGTACGACGACCGGCCCGACGTGCGCGTGCCCGCCGGCCGGCTCGCCGGGGACGACCTGCGGCGGGTGAGGTTCTCGCTGGCCTTCCGCGGCTATCGGATGAGTGAGGTCGACACACTGCTCGCTCGTCTCGCCGACCAGCTCGACCGGGGGACGGCAGCCGAGGAGGAGGCCCGCGAGGAGCGCCTGCGTGGCGGCGAAGAGCCTGTCTGAGGCACACTCCGCAGAATGTTCCTCGAAGTGCTCGTCTATGTGCTGACTCCACTGGCAGTCGTGGTGGTCGTGCTGACCCGACTCCGCCTGGGGCGTGAAGAGGGTGCCGCGGGGCGCCTGCAGATCAGCGACCGGCTGCTTCTCGCCCACACAGCCGTCGGTGGGCTCGCGCTGTTCCTGTGGGTGCTCTTCCTGGTCTTCCCGGCCGACGGTGCCCTGGGCGGGGCGGCCGTTGGCATCGCTGCGCTGGGGCTCCTGTGGGTGACGACGGTCATCGGGCTGATGATCCTCGCCCGCTGGCTCCCGGCCCGCGGGAAGCACGCGCAGCCGGCCGCGACGGACAACTGGAGCCAGGGCCCCGGCCTGTCGATCCTGGCCCACGTCGGGCTGCTCGTCGGCGTCCTGGTCTTCACCTACGCCTACCTCACGGCAGCCGTATGACCCGCAGGGCTGTCGCGGCGGCGCTGCTGCTCGGTCTCGTGCTGCCGTGGGCGCCGGCATCGACGTACGCGGCGCAGGACACCCCACCGCGGGCTGTCGTCGAACGCGCGGTGATCGGCACGTCCGTCGCGGGCAGGCCGATCCGGGCCTGGAGACTGGGGGAGCCGGGACGGCGCAGGGTCGTGCTCGTCTCGACGATGCACGGCAACGAGCCGCACACGCGCCAGATCCTCACCAGCCTGCGCGACGGGCGGCGCATCCGGGGCATCGACCTGTGGGTGGTCCCGACCTACAACCCCGACGGGCTCGCGCGCCACACCCGTCGCAACGCGCGCGGAGTCGACCTCAACCGCAACTACCCCAACGACTGGGTCGATCTCGACGGCAGCCACGAGTCGGGCACCGGCCCGGCCAGCGAACCCGAGACCAGGGCACTGATGCGCTTCCTGCGCCGCGTCGACCCGGTGCGGCTGATCAGCTTCCACCAGCCGCTCGTGGGCGTCGACACCGACACCAAGGACCCGCGCTTCGCCCGGCGGCTGGCCCGAGAGCTGCGCCTGCCGCGGACCAGGCTCGACTGCGGGGGCCGGTGCCACGGCACCATGACCGGTTGGTTCAACGCCAACTTCACGGGCTCCGCCCTCACGGTGGAGTATGGCGCCCGCCCGACCCGGCACCGCATGGTCGTGCAAGCGCCCCGGCAGCTGCTCCGCGCCCTCGGTGCCCGTCGGGTGGGGCGCTAGCTAGCGCCCCTCGAAGACGGGCTTCTGCTTCGCGACGAACGCGGTCACGGCCGCGGCGTGGTCGGCGGTGGCGCCCGTGCGGTTCATCATCTGGCCCTCGTTGGCGAGCGAGTCGGCGAACGAGTGCTGGGCCGAGTAGGCGACCGACTGACGGATCGAGGCGAAGGCCACGGTGGGGCCGGCGGCCAGCCGGGTGGCGAGGGCATGGACGGTGTCATCGAGCTCGGCCGCCGGGACGACCTGGTTGGCCAGCCCGATCTCCTGGGAGTCAGCGGCCGAGATGGTGCTGGGGAAGTAGAGCAGCTCGAGTGCCTTGGCCTGACCGACCAGGCGGGGCAGGTGGTAGCTCGCCCCGGTGTCGCAGGAGAGTGCGACGCCGGCGAAGGCGAAGTTGAATCCTGCGGTGTCGGCCAGCACCCGGATGTCGCAGGCCATCGCCAGGGACGCGCCGGCACCGGCAGCCACCCCGTTGACGGCCGCGACGACCGGCTTGGGCATGGTGGCGAGCGCCGTCACGATGGGGTTGTAGTGACGCTCGACGGTGGTGAACAGCTCGTCGCTGGAGCCGCTCTCGAGAAGCTGGATGTGCTCCTTGAGGTCCTGGCCCACACAGAAGCCCCGACCCGTTCCCGTCAGGACCACGCAGCGCACCGAGTCGTCGGCGGCGACGCTCTCGACCGTGTCGCGCAGGAGCTCCTTGGTCGCGATGTCGAGGCTGTTCATGGCCTCGGGCCGGTTGAGCGTGATCGTGGCGATTCCGCCTTCGACGGCGAGGAGGACGGGTGGGGCGCTGGGCTCGGTCATGCCACGAAGTGTGCCCGATCGCCGCGGTTGCTCAGCCCTGTGGTCCCGGTCACGCCGGTCATGGGGGATAATGGATCCGTACGACGCCGTCGAGGAGGCCATGCCGCCTCGATTTCGCATGTGGAGCCATCGCTGGGTGGGACTCCCACAGAGTCAGGAAGAGGTGCGCCGATGGCCGCCATGAAGCCCAGGACGGGTGACGGACCGCTCGAGGTGACCAAGGAGGGCCGGGGCATCGTCATGCGTGTCCCGCTCGAGGGTGGTGGCCGACTCGTGGTCGAGCTCAACGCCGACGAGGCGGGGGCGCTCGGCAACGCGCTCAAGGAGGTCGTCGGCTGATCGTGGCCGCGACGTCGCAGCAGCTCCCCGACCAGGTCTCACCGCCGCAGTTCGCGCTCAGCGCCGCACTGCCGCACCAGATCGGCGGTGCTCAGATCTGGGCACTGCCGGTCGTTCCCGCGGACGGCGACGACTCCTCGGTCGCGCTGGGTCCAGGAGCGGCGGAGGCGGGTGAGCTGCTCGCGCTCGACCTCCTCGCGATCCTCGAGGCCCACCGGGCCACGGGACGGACCGGTGAGGTCATCACCGTCCCGGTCGTCCACGACGAGGTCGAGCTGCTGATGCTCGTCGGGGTGGGGGACGGGTCGACCACGGCGTTCCGCCGCGCCGGGGCGAGCCTGGCGCGTGCCGCCAAGGACCGCGCGAGCGTGGCGACGTCTATCACCTCGATCGCTCCCGAGGGAGCGCTGGGTGCGTTCGTCGTCGGCGCGATGCTGGGCTCGTTCGGCTTCCACTGGCGATCCGACGGACCGACGGAGCGCCCGGTCTCTCGCATCGTCCTGGCCGGCACGAGCGACGACGCGGCCGATGAGGAGCTCGCTCGAGCCCTCGCCGCGGGCGGGGCAGGCTGGCGCTCGCGGTTGCTGGCCACCGTGCCTGCCAACCTCAAGACGCCGGCCTGGCTGGCCGAGCAGGCATCCGAGATCGCTGTCGCCGCCGGACTCGAGGCGACCATCTGGGACGAGGCTCGGCTGGCCGAGGACGGCTTCGGTGGCCTGCTGGCCGTCGGTGGTGCATCCGCCTCGCCGCCGAGGCTGATCCGACTCGACTACGCCCCGCGGAAGGTCACGCGCTCGACGCCGACCGTGGTCCTGGTCGGCAAGGGCATCACCTTCGACAGTGGCGGCCTGGACATCAAGCCGGCAGCGAGCATGCTCGCGATGAAGCGCGACATGTCCGGTGGCTCTGCTGTCCTCGCCACCATGGCTGCCCTGCGGGACGTCGACTGCCCGGTCCGGGTGGTCGGCCTGGTCCCCGCCGCGGAGAACGCGATCGGCGCCTCGGCGATGCGCCCGGGCGACGTGATCCGTCACTACGGCGGCCGCACCAGCGAGGTCAACAACACCGATGCCGAGGGACGCCTCGTCCTGGCCGACGCGATGGCCTATGCCGTGGCCGAGCTCCGGCCCGACGTCCTCGTCGACATCGCCACCCTCACCGGTGCGATCAAGGTGGCCCTTGGCCAAGGAACCGCCGGGGTCTTCGCCAACCATGAGGGCCTCGCCGAGCGGCTGACCGAGGCATCGGTCGCATCCGGTGAGCTGGTCTGGCGCATGCCGCTCGTGCGGGACTACGAGGATCGGATCGAGTCCAAGGTCGCCGACGGCGACAACGCTGCCGGTGGCGCCGGCGCGATCACCGCGGCCCTCTATCTCCAGCACTTCGCCGGAGACGTTCCGTGGGCCCACATCGACTTCGCCTCCGTTGCGGAGGCACCCGCGGAGCGCTACGAATGGACCGAGGGACCGACCGGGTTCGGACCCCGTCTCCTCCTCGCCTGGCTCGGCTCGCACGCGCCACTGGAAGGGATCGTGGAATGAAGGGTCTCACCGTGCGGTGGTCGCTGACCGAAGCCCACCAGGGAGTCGAGGACGAGCTGGCGACATACGTCGCGGACACCTCGCACGCTCGGTTCACCGGCATGGTCGGGCTTGCCCACAAGACCTGGCGGATGGTCCCGCGACAGTGGTTCGAGGGCTCCTACGTCTTCGCCGACGACGAGGCGAGAGAGCAGTTCCAGGAGACGTTCACCGCCGGGGCAGCCGAGTCGCCGGTGTCGGTCATCGTGGGTTCTGCGCCCGTCCTGATCGAGGCGTGCGAGATCGTGGCGATCGCCGAGGGCTGGGACGGGTTCACCGCCGCCGCTCGCGCCTAGATCGGACGGTCGGCCGACCGCCCGCGCTCAGGCCTCGGGCTCCCAGACCTTCTTGGCCATGAGGAGCCCGTCACCGACGGGCAGCAGCACCGGCACGAGCGACTCGTTGTCGGCGACGGCCCGGCCGAGGTCGCGGATGGCGGTCGTCTCCTCGTCCCGCTGGGCCGGATCGGCGACGCGGTCGTGCCACAGGGCGTTGTCGAAGGCGACCACGCCGCCGGGCCGGAGCAGGCGCAGGGCCTCGGCCATGTAGGCGGCGTATTCGCGCTTGTCGCCGTCGCAGAACACCAGGTCGTAGTGACCGTCCGTCAGGCGCGGGAGGACGTCGAGGCCAGCCCCGGTGATGGTGCGGGCCCGGTTGCTGGCGATGCCTGCGTCGGCGAACGTCTCCTTGGCCAGGCGCTGGTGCTCGGCCTCGATGTCGACGGTGGTCAGGACCCCGTCGGAGCGCATCCCGCGAAGCAGCCACAGGCCAGACACGCCGGTGCCGGTGCCGATCTCGACGACGGCTCGGGCGTCCAGCACGGAGGCCAGGAAGCGCAGGGCCGCGCCGCAGCCGGAGCCGATCGGCGCGACTCCGACCTCCTCGGCGCGGGCACGAGCGGCGACGAGGAACTCGTCCTCCGCAACGAACTGCTCGGCATAGGTCCAGCTCGCGGGCTTGATCGGGGTGGTGATGGTGGGCCTCCTGACGGCGGACGCATCGCACGACGCGTGGCAGGGACTCTATCGCCCCACCACCCTCGGGCGGGAACACCGACGGGGCTGTGCTCGTTGGCTGCTTTCACAGGGTCCTCTCAGGGCCGCTGCCTAGATTGGAAGAGGTCAGGACACTGTCCGATCAGCAGCTCGAGCGCCAAGGGGCACCGATGAGGGATTCCAGCGAGGTCACCGTGGGCGTGCCCACCTGGGACGAAGTGGTCGAGAACCACTCCGACCGCGTCTTCAGGCTCGCCTACCGTCTCACCGGCAACCGCCACGATGCCGAGGACCTCACGCAGGAGGTGTTCGTCCGGGTCTTCCGCTCCCTGGAGACCTACACGCCCGGCACCTTCGAGGGCTGGTTGCACCGCATCACCACCAACCTGTTCCTCGACGGTGCCCGCCGCAAGCAACGCCTCCGCTTCGACGCGCTCTCCGACGAGCGGGCTGCGCGGCTGGAGAGCGCCGACGGGGCACCCGACACGGCGTACGCCGACCAGCGGTTCGACGCCGACATCGAGCTGGCGCTGGCGACCCTGCCCCCCGACTTCCGGGCGGCGGTCGTGCTGTGCGACGTCGAGGGCATGACCTACGAGGAGATCGCGGACATCCTCGACGCCAAGCTCGGCACGGTGCGTTCGCGCATCCACCGCGGCCGAGCGATGCTGCGTCGGGCGTTGGTCCATCGCGCCCCGACGTCGGGCCGCGAACGCTATGCGGGGGTCAGCGACGACGTGCCCACCGCGCGGGACGCCCGAGGGTCGGGCTCATGATGCACCTCGGTTCCCGGGTCAGCGCCCTGCTCGACGGCAGGTTGCCCCTCCACGAGGAGGAGCGCGCCTGGGCGCACGTCCACGAGTGCCATCCCTGTCGCGACCTGGTGGAGCGTGAGGGCTGGGTCAAGACCCAGCTCGCCGGCCTGTCCATGGCCGACCGGACCGGGCGAGAGGCGCCGGACCGCCTCAAGCACTCCCTCCTGGCGTCGGCGCGCGACGACGGGCCGGCGCCGATGCTGGCTCCCGTCCCGTTCGCGACCGTGTCCACTCGCTCACGCCACCGGTCGCTGGCCGCCATCGGCGGGGGTGCGGCGGGTGCAGCGGTCGTCGGTCTGCTCGCGCTCGGCTCGCCCCTGACGTCGCAGCAGCTGGATCGTCGGGCGCCGGTCACCGACCTCGGCCGGCCGATCCAGACCGCGACCCCGACGGTCGATCGCACCCAGGACCGGGTGGCCCGCCGACGAGGCGCGCGCGACGACCTCCGCAAGACCTCGCCCGGTGCAAGTACCCCGGCGGTCGTAGTGGTGAGCAAGGGTCCCCGGGTGACAATGGCACCGTGAGCGACCACGACGACAGCCCGCAGCAAGGGCACGGCCACCCCGAGACCGACCCGACCCAGCCGATCTCGGGAACGGGCTGGACGTCGCCGTCACACTCACACCCAGGTGCCAGCCCGGCTCCCGGGCCCACCCCGATCCCGCCGCCGTCCTCTCCGTGGGGACCCGCCCCTTCGCCGGGGCCGATGCAGGGCGCGCAGCCCACGACGTCGTACGCCGAGGCCGGCCCCCGGCCAGACATCGCGGCCCCTCACGCGCGGCGCTCGGTGCCCGGCTGGACGTGGCCGGTGATCGCGGCGCTCTCGCTGGTGCTCGGGCTCGTGGGGGGCTTCCTGGGCGCCCTCGGTCAGCAGCGCCTGGACGACGGGCCCACGACCTACGACGGCGGACTGGACTCGGTGCAGACGCAGGACGCGGCACCGTTGGAGGCAGACAACGGCTCGGTGCCGGCCGTCGCCCAGGCGCTGCTTCCCAGCACGGTGCAGATCATCGCCGCCTTCGAGGGCGAGGACGCAGGGGCCACGGGTTCTGGTTTCGTCCTGGACCGTCAGGGTCACATCGTGACCAACAACCACGTCGTCGCGTCCGCAGCCGAGGGCAGCGACCCGATCAAGGTCGTGGACTCCGAGGGCGTGCGCCACGATGCGACGGTGATCGGCCGCAGCCCGGTCTACGACCTGGCGATCCTGCAGGTGAAGGACGCCGCCGGGCTCGAGCCCGCGGCCCTGGGGTCGTCACGGGTGCTTCGCATCGGTGACCCGGTCGTGGCGTTCGGATCCCCGCTCGGACTGAGCCAGACGGTGACGTCGGGCATCGTGAGTGCCCTCGACCGTCCGGTGACGACCGGCGACGAGGAGAACACCTCCTCCTACATCAACGCGGTCCAGACAGATGCTGCGATCAACCCGGGCAACTCCGGTGGGCCGTTGGTCAACCTCGCCGGCGAGGTCGTGGGGGTCAACTCCGCGATCGCCACGACCGGGGGCGGGTTGATGGGTGGCGGATCGGGCAACATCGGTGTGGGCTTCGCGATCCCGATCGAGCAGGTGCGCACCACGGCCGACCAGATCCTCAAGACCGGGGAGGCGCGCTATCCGGTCATCGGGGCCCAGGTCCGCACCGGGGGCACGGACTCGTCGGGTGCCTTGATCACCGAGGTCAACGAGGGGACCCCCGCGCAGGCCGCCGGGCTGAGGAAGGACGACGTGGTGACGGAGGTCGACGGACAGCCGGTCACCGACGGGATCGCCCTGATCGTGGCCATCCGCACCCATCAACCCGGGGAGACGATCGAGTTCACGGTCCGTCGGGGCAATGACGAGCAGTCCGTCGAGATCACCCTCGACGGAGAGGTCGGCTGACCCGGCTAGCTGTCGCCGCGACTGGAGTCCTCCACGAACGGGTGGGCCGAGACGAAGCTCTGCGTCTCGGCATACATCCGCTCGATGAACTTCTCGAGCTCGCTGCCCTCGACCCGCCACTGCCCCCGGCCGCCGATCTTGATCGCAGGCAGGTCGCCGCGGCGGACGAGCGCATAGACCTGCGCGCTGGAGGTGTTGAGCACCTCCGCCACGTCTGCCAGCGTGAGGAAGCGGGGAGTGGCGGCCATGGCGCCATGGTGCCACCTGCCTGTCGGGTATGGGCGCACCGTCCCTCCGACCTGTGGAGAACGGTTGAGTCTTCTTGCACCTGTGGACCGAGCCTCGTCACGGGACGGGCGCACGGCCATGATGACCGGGTGTCTCGGACCCACACTCCTTCCGACGTGCCCGTTGCCACCCGGACCCGGCCTCCGGGTTGGCGAGATCCGCGACTGTGGGTCGGGGTGGCGATCGTGGCCGCCTCGCTCCTGGCGGGTGCGCGGATCCTGGGGTCCGCCGACGACTCGATCCGGGTGTGGGCGGCGGCGCGCGACCTGGCTCCCGGCGACACGATCGCCCAGGAGGACCTGGTCGCGTCGTCGGTCCGGTTCGGTGACCCCGCCGACCTGGCCCGCTATCTCGTGGCCTCCGAACCCCTGCCGTCCGACACCCGCTTGACCCGAGGGTTGGGCGAAGGGGAGCTCGTGCCCGCCGGGGCGCTCAGGTCGGGCGAGGAGGAGGACGTCGTGATCGTGTCCCTGGCCTTCCCGCCCGAGCTGGTCCCCACCAACATCGGCGCCGGTTCGGTGATCGAGCTGCTGGTCATCCACGACGGCGACGACGCGAGCGCGACCGGACGCGCAGCTGAGCCGACCACTGTGCTCTCGGACGTGACGGTCATCGATGCGCCGTCCCAGACCGACTCCTTGGGCAGTGTCAGTCGCGGACGGCAGCTGGTGCTGGGGGTGCCTGACGCAGAGTCGGACGCACTGCCCGAGATCCTGGCCGCGAGCGAGGACCAACGCGTCCGCGTCCTCGTCCGCAGCTGAGAGGGTCTTCTCGATGATCTGTGTGCTGATGATGGCCTCGGGTGCCGCCTGGGAGTCGGACGCATTCGCCACGCTGACCCGGGCCGGCGGCATCGTCGTCCTCAAGCGGTGCGTCGACGTCGATGACCTGCTGGCCACGGCGACCAGCGGCCAGACCGACGTGGCAGTGGTCGGGCTCGACGCGCCGGGGCTCGACCCCGCCGCGCTTGCCCACCTGCGCCGCCACGCAGTTCGTCCGGTCGCGGTGTGCGCCGGCGACGCCGCCGATCCGAGGGTCGTGGGCCGGGCCCAGAGACTGGGCATCTCCACGCTCGTCCCGGACGCTGACCTGGCTTCCCTGGCCGAGGTGGTCTCCACCGTGGAGGCCGTTGCTGACACCCGCGTCCGTGGCGATGCGGAGCCCGCTCCGCCGGCGACTGCTGAGACCCGGGGGCGGGTGCTGGCGGTCTGGGGTCCCGGCGGGGCACCCGGCCGCACCACGGTGGCGGTCTCCGTGGCGGCGGAGCTGGCCAGGCGAAACACCGACTGCGTGCTGGTCGACGCCGATCCCTATGGCGGCGGCATCGCCCAGCAGCTCGGCATCCTCGACGAGGTGTCAGGACTCCTCTCGGCGGTCCGGCTGGCCGGCGCCGGCCAGCTCGGGGAACGGTTCGCCTCGACGACGCGGGCGATCGGCGAGCGTCTCTCGGTCGTGACCGGGCTGCCGCGGGCCGACCGGTGGATCGAGGTCAGGTCGAGCCATCTGGAGACGCTCCTGGACGAGGCCCGGGAGGCCGGCGAGGTCGTGGTCGACACCGGCTTCAGCGTCGAGGGGGACCCGACCGGTGACTTCGGCACCCGCCCCTCGCGCAACGCCATGACCGTGACGTCCTTGACGCTGGCAGACGAGATCGTGGTGGTCGGTGCCGCCGACCCGGTGGGTCTCTCCCGCCTGGCACGCTCCCTGGTGGATCTGCGCGACGTCACCGGTGGGGCGCCGGTGCGGGTCGTGGTCAACAAGATGCGCGCCAGCCTGGGCTGGAGCGAGCGGGAGATCGCCGGGATGGTGGAGGGCTTCTCTCGGGTCTCCAGTCTCCACTTCCTCCCGTGGGACCAGGCCGTGACTGACCGTGCATTGGTCGCCGGGCGGGCCCTGCCCGAGGTCTCGGACGGTCCGTTGCCGCGCGCCCTGAGCGGGCTCGTCGATGCGCTCGCGCCGGCGTCGGTCGTCGGCTCCGCCACCCGCAGGACTCGACTGAGACGCCGAAGGTCCGTGCGCTGACCCCACCGGCTGCACCCCTACGTATTTCTTTAACCACGGAGTTTCGCCATTCGGCCGCGAGGGTCTGTGGCCCTGCTGTTGACTTCCTGTTGCCAAGCACATCAGTGAAGGAACTCCATGACCCGCACTCGTCGCATCGTCGCCCCCGCCGTCCTGGCCCTGTGCCTGTCGGCCCCCGCGCTGGCCTTCGCCGGCAACGCCACCCAGGGCAACGACAAGATCAACGGCACCTCGAAGCCGGACCGGATCGTCTCCATGGGCGGCAACGACAAGATCAAGAGCAAGGGCGGGAACGACAAGGTCCTGTCCGGCCCCGGCAACGACAAGGTCGACGGCGGCTCGGGCTCGGACAACGTCCAGTCCGGTCCCGGCAACGACCGCGTCGAGGGGGGCACCGGCAACGACAAGCTCGCCGGCAGCTCGGGCGACGACACCATCAACGGCAGCGTCGGCAACGACACGCTGCTCGGCGCCGTTGGTCTCGACACCCTCGATGGTGGAGAGGGCGACGACAGGATCCAGGGCCAGGGCAGCTCCGACGTGCTGATCGGGGGCCCCGGTGTCGACATCATCGACGGCGCCGACGGCGACGACACGATCGACGCGGGCCCCGACAACGACCGCGTGACCGGCGGCACCGGCAACGACAACATCGTCGGTGGCGACGGCAGCGACTACCTCGACGGCAGCGGCGACAACGACACGATCGACGGCGGCCCCGGTGACGACAGCCTGGCTGGTGCGTCGGGTGACGACAGCATCACCGGCGGCGAGGGCAACGAGAACATGAACGGCGGTGACGGGAACGACTTCCTCGACGGCGGCCCCGGTGACGACGGCATCGCCCCGGTCGGTGACGGTCGCAGCGCGAAGGAGGGCCTCCCGGAGATCAACGGCGGCCCCGGCAACGACCGCCTCATCGGTGGCGACGGTCGGGACAAGCTGATCGGTGGCGAGGGTGACGACTACCTCGAGGGTGGCGTGGGCGACGACCACTCGCTCAGCGGCGGCCCGGGGAGCGACGTCATCGTCGACGGCGACGGCGACGACCTCTACATCAAGGGCGACGAGGACGGTGACACGATCTTCGTCGGTCGAGGCGCGGACAAGGTCTACTCCGAACAGGGCAACGACACGATCTACCTCTTCGACGACGGTGCCCGGGACGAGTTCTACTGCGACGACTCCGATGACGCCGGCACTCCGCTCGAGGGCAAGAACGACCGCGTCATCTACATCGGTCGCATCGACCCGCTCGACAAGCCCAGCGACACGATGAAGTCCTGTGAGTCGGTCACCGTCATCAACTACCTCCCCGAGGGGTGGCCCTACGGTCCGATCGAGCTCGCCGCACCCCTGCAGAGGACTGCTTCCCCGCTCGCGCGTGCTGCCGCGGACCTGCCGGTCCACGGACCGGTCATGCCCGGCTTCGTGGCCTGATCAGGCAGCGAACAGCAGGTAGAGCCCACCGACGGTGAAGCCGACCATCGCGAACAGCAACGGCAGCTGACCGGTCAGCTGGTGCCTGACCGGCAGCAGCCGGACCGCTCGCTCGTGGGCCGCCACGACACCCAGGACGTGTCCGGTGACCACCGCCAGCACCTTGACGGTGGCGACGAACGTCGGGTGGTAGGACAGCCATGGGTTCACCGTCATGTCGGACAGGCCGAGCAGGTCGTCGCCGCGACTCAGCGGGTCGCTGAGCTGGATCAGCGTCATCTGCCCGACCATGACGAAGTAGGTCAGGTAGTGGGCCACGATGTAGCCCACGATGATCGGGATGACTGAGTGGGCGAAGAGGTCGGGCAGAGTCGATCTGCGTATGCCGCCGTCCTCCCCGACCGCGCGCAGGCCGGTCGCCATCGTCCCGATCGCGAGGACCAGGCCGACGCCCGCACAGAACCCGAGCAGACCGAGGTTGCTGAGCAGGGTGCTCTCGAGCGAGCTGCTCTGGATGAACTTCACCCACGGCGTCGACTCGCGGAAGGAGTCGAAGGCGGTGCTCCCGAAGAGCACGGCGACCACGGCCACCAGGCCGGGCCGGGCGTCGGTGGTGTCGAGGTTGGCGAGCGGGGAGCGGAGCACCAGGCGGCTGTCCTCGTCCGGCCGCCCTGCGACGGTCTCGACGGAGCCGTCGCGGCGCCCCCAGACGGACAGCTTGGCGCAGAGGCTGGAATAGACCTCGAACGGGTCGGCGTGGGCATAGAAGCGGTTTCCGAAGAGGGCGCCGCCGATCAGCATGATGCCGAGGTAGGTGGCGAACCACAGCCGTACGGTGCCGACGTCGGTGGACCCGGGGTGGACCAGCTCGAGCCAGACGAAGGCGAAGAGCCCGACGGCGGCGGGCCAGTAGCCCAACCGTGGGGGATAGGTGTAGAGCCCGACGTCCGGGTCGCTGCCGGACACCTTGGCCAGCAACAGGTTGATGGTCCGGCTGGGACTGATCGCCCTCCACACGGGGCCGAGGAGGACCGACAGCGGGACGATCCCCACCCACAGCAGGACGTAGAACACGCCCAGGGTCGGGTTGATGAGCGTGTCCGACCCGGCGACGGCCGCCCATCCCACATAGAGCAGCCACGCCATGCCGAAGACCCGCCACCAGACCCGCCAGGCGGTCGACGAGACCAACCGATCCAGCCACTCCGGGGCGGGGCGGCCGCTCGTGGCGCTGTCGTAGCGTGGCTCGCGCCAGGCCAGGGCCAGGACGGTGAACGAGATGACCAGGGCGGCGACGGCGCCGGCGACGGTCAGAGCGAGCGGCAGGGGCAGGTCCTTGGCGCCCCCGAGCCCGTGGGCCAGGATCCGGTCGTCCACGTCAGCGGACTTCGAGCTGCACGACCACCACGCCGAGCTCGTGCGACTCCACCTCGACGATGCCGGGCACGTCGAGGGTCAGCGACAGGTCGCTCGTGCCGGGGTTGTAGGCGAGCACCTGCTCAGGCGTGGAGTGCACGTGCAGCTCACCGGGAGCGTCCGCGGTGACGGCCAGCGTGATCTTCTCGCCTGCGCTGACCCTGACCCGGTCGCCGTTGGGGCTGACGGTGTTGCCTTCGAAGGTGATCTGGATGGCGTCGTCGGGCTCTTCGGCGGGTGCCGCCGTGGGGCTCTCCGTCGCGCTGGGCTCCTGCTCCGACGACTGACTGGCGCTCGGCTCGGGTGCAGCGGCGGAGTCGCTGTCGGATTCGTTCTCGCCGCAACCGCTGAGGGAAAGGGCAAGCACCACGCTCACGGCGAGGGCTGTCAGGGGGCGAGAGCGGACGGCGGTGGTGCTGCTCAAGGGGGTTCTCCTCATCTCACGACTGTTCCTCTGCCACAATCCCACGCGGAGCATCAATGCCGGCACCAGGGTCCTTGGCCGTGGCGCACGGCACCTCACGAAGGGGCAGACATGGACGAGCGCCTGCGGCCGCGCGACCTGGCGTTCCTGGCGGCTGAGTCACCGCGAACTCCGATGCACAACGCCACGCTGGAGATCTTCGAGCCGGGGGAGTCCGGGTTCGACTACGCCGCGCTCGTCGAGCTGATCGCGGATCGCATCGCCTTCGTCCCTCGCTATCGCCAGCGGTTGCAGACGGTGCCGGGGCGGCTGGCGACACCGGTCTGGGTGGATGACACCGACTTCGAGCTGAGCTATCACGTCCGGCGCTCAGCGCTGCCGGCTCCTGGGGACCACGGTCGGCTCCGCGAGCTCGTGGCCCGGATCGTGTCGCGTCCCCTGGACCGCTCGCGACCCCTCTGGGAGATCTACTTCATCGAGGGGCTGGCGCAGGGACGGGTGGCCGTCCTGACCAAGAGCCACCAGATCCTGGTCGACGGCCGGGAGACCGTCGACATCGGTCAGGTGCTGCTCGACACCGAGCCCGACCGTCCTGAGCTGGGGCACGACGAGTGGCGCCCGCAGAACCGCCCCGACGCGCTGTCCCTGGCCATCGGCGCCCTCACCGACTCCATCGAGCGGCCGGCGACCGTGGTCAACACGGTGCAGGCCAACACCCAGGCCCTGCTGCGTACGGCGAATGCCACCCGTCAGCGGGTCGGCGACCTGACGGGCGCGCTTGCCGGCCGCAAGCCGGTCGCGTCGTCGCCACTCAACCGACGGCTGTCCCAGCAGCGGCGCTTCTTGTCGATCCACACCGAGCTGGACGACTACAAGCGGATCCGGCGCGTCCACGGCGGCACCATCAACGACGTCATCCTGGCCACGATCACGGGCGGCCTGCGCGGCTGGCTGATGACCCGCACGGAGTCGATGGCAGGCCTGAAGTCGGTCAAGGCCATCGTGCCGATGTCGGTGATCGACGACGAGCTCGAACCGACCTCGCTCGGCAGCCAGGTCACCGGGCACCTGGTCCACCTGCCGATCTCCGAGCCGTCGCCGGTCGTGCGACTCCACCAGGTCAGCTACAGCTTCCGGGCACACAAGGAGACCGGTCGCGGTGTCGGTGCCGAGCGGCTCGCGGGTGTCTCTGGCTTCGCGCCGACCACGTTCCACGCCCTGGGATCCCGGGTGGCGGCCGCGGAGCAGCGCCGTGGCTTCCACCTGTCGGTGACCAACGTCCCCGGTCCGCAGTTCCCCCTCTATTCGGGGGGAGCGAAGATGATCGAGACCTATCCTGTTCACCCGCTCCTGCCCGACCACGCCCTCTCCATCGGCGTCACCTCCTACAACGGCGGTGTGTTCTACGGCATCACCGCCGACCGGGACGCCCTCGCCGATGTCGACACGCTCGGTGCCTGCATCCTCGAGGCGCTCGACGAGCTGAAGGAGTCCGCCAGCGACACCCGCAAGCGCGCTCCGCGCGGGCGCAAGAAGGCTGCGACCCCCAAGGAGCCGAAGCGGTGAGGGTCTATCTGCCCCTCACCCTCGCCACGCTCCGCGGGGCCGACGAAGCCGGTGAAGTGCCTGAGCACTGCGAGAGGTTCACGGCCGAGGACGAGTCCGAGGAGGCGGAGTACGCCGCCCTGATGACCGCCGCCGACGCCTCCGCCGAGCAGCTCGACGGAGCAGGTCGGCGCGTCGTCCTGGTCGCCGACGTGGTCGAGCCTGCAGGCGCCATACCGAAGAAGAGGTGGGCGGCGGTGCACGTCGACACCGACGCGGACGCCGATCCGGACGACGACCTCGCCTGGTATGGGATCCAGGAAATTCCGGAGCTCATCGCAGGTGACTAGGGTCGGGTCATGGACGCGATCACCTTCCCTCCGGCTCCCACCAACGAGCCCAACCTGACCTACGCCCCCGGCAGCCCCGAACGGGCCGCCCTCAAGGCGGAGCTCGCCCGACTCGAGAGCAAGCAGCACACCCTGCGCGCTCACGTCAACGGCAAGAAGCGCAACGGCGGGGGCGCCGAGATCAAGGTCGTGCAGCCGCACGACCACCAGCACGTCCTCGGGGTCTTGAAGAACTCGACGACCAAGGACGCCGAGGCGGCGCTCAAGGCGGCCAAGTCTGCCGCCCTGCCGTGGCAGCGGATGCCGTTCGACGACAAGTGCGCGATCCTGCTCAAGGCCGCCGACCTGCTCGCCGGGCCCTGGCGCCAGCGGATCAACGCCGCCACCATGCTCGGGCAGTCCAAGACCGCCTATCAGGCCGAGATCGACGCGGCCTGCGAGCTGATCGACTTCTGGCGCTTCAACGTCCACTACGCCAAGCAGATCCACACCGACCAGCCGATCGCCAACAGCCCCGGCATCTGGAACCGCACCGACCACCGGCCGCTCGAGGGCTTCGTCTATGCGATCTCGCCGTTCAACTTCACCGCGATCGCCGGCAACCTGCCCACCGCCCCGGCGCTGATGGGCAACACGGTCATCTGGAAGCCGTCTCCGACCCAGCAGCTCGCCGCGTCGCTGACGATGGAGCTCCTCGAGGAGGCCGGGATGCCGCCCGGTGTCATCAACATGCTGCCCGGCGACGGCCTCGAGGTGTCGAAGGTGGCCCTGGCGAGCCCCGACCTCGCGGGGATCCACTTCACCGGCTCGACCCCGACGTTCCAGCACCTGTGGCGCACCGTCGGTGAGAACATCGCCGGCTATCGCGCCTATCCGCGCATCGTCGGGGAGACCGGCGGCAAGGACTTCATCGTCGCCCACCCCAGTGCCGACCCCGACGTCGTCCGGGTCGCGATGCTGCGGGGCGCCTTCGAATACCAGGGCCAGAAGTGCAGCGCCGCGTCGCGTGCATACGTCGCCAGGTCGGTGTGGGACAAGATGAAGGACCAACTGATCGCCGACACCGACGGGCTCGCGATGGGCGACGTCACCGACTTCTCCAACTTCATAGGCGCGGTGATCGACGACCGTGCGTTCGCCAAGCACAAGGCGGCGATCGCCCGGGTCAAGAAGAGCCGTCACCTGACGCTGCTGGCGGGCGGACAGACCGACGACTCGGTGGGCTACTTCGTCAGGCCGACGATCGTGGAGTCGACCGACCCCACCGACCAGATGTTCTCGGACGAATACTTCGGCCCGATCCTGGCTGTGCACGTCTATGACGACGACCGCTTCGAGTCGGTCGTCGCCCAGATGGAGTCGTTCGCGCCGTACGCCCTGACCGGGGCGATCATCGCCCAGGACCGCGCCGCGATCGCGTGGGCCCGTCGTGAGCTCCGCTTCGCTGCCGGCAACTTCTACATCAACGACAAGCCGACCGGCGCCGTCGTCGGCCAGCAGCCCTTCGGCGGGGGTCGCGCCTCAGGCACCAACGACAAGGCCGGCGCCGCGGTCAACCTGCTGCGCTGGACGTCACCGCGCTCGATCAAGGAGACGTTCGTGCCGCCGACCGACCACCGCTATCCCCACATGGACGCCGAGTGACCGTTCTCCACCTGGGCGCCCTGCACCCGATCGAGCAGGCCCTCACCATCGCGCTGGCGTTCGGCCCGTTCTTGCTGCTCGGCCTCGTGATCTGGTGGCGCCGGCGGCACGAGGCCGGCGACTGACGCCGCAGTGGGGCCCGCTCGCGGGGTCGCGATGAGGGTCCACGCAGTTGCGTGGAAGTACGGGCTCGAGCCCGGGTCGCCGGGCGAACTTCGACGCAGGTGCGTCGACGTGCAGCTGCCGTCAGCCGAGGCAACCAGTCGGCGTCCACTCGTCGGCGTCCGGAAGACCATCCACGACAGGAAGGTTCGGTTCAGGTGGCGGCCAACCACGTCCGGCCGACGGCGTTCTCCGCACGGTAGGCCTTGGTCAGCAGCCCGACGATCAGGTCCTCGAGCTTCCCGCCCACCAGCGGGATGCCGACCTTGACGGTCAGCTGCAGGCTCTGCACGACGTCGTCCCCGACCTGCGCGAGGTCGAGGGTGCCCGACACGTCCCCGGGCTTGCCCGGGATCGTGACCGCGACGTCGGCGTGCGAGTCGGACGTCCACGTCTCCTCCGAGATGATGGAGATCTCCTCGCCGACGAACTTGCGGGCGAACGACGGGACATGGTCGGTGCCGTGGACGACCTCGATGCGCGCTGTGCGGGCGTCACCGGTTCCGGTGGTGGCGGCAGAGCTGCGCAGGGCGCGCTGGTAGGTCGCGACCTCCTCACGGAAGGCGGGGTCTGCCAGCATCGCGGCGACCTGGCCGGTCGTCGCGGCTGGGTAGGTGAGCTGCTCGTGGATGCGCTTGGACATCTCAGCGCTCGCCCCGCAGCCAGGCCTGGCCGACGGCGTGCTCGACGTCGATGCTCTCGACGATCGTGTCGTGCAGGAGCTGCTCGAGCTTGCCGGCGAGGAGCGGGATCTTGATCTTGAGGTCCAGCTCGATGGTCTCGAGGGTGCCTGAGCCGTTCGGGGCGAGGGAGATGGTGCCGGCGATCTGTGCAGGTTTGCCGGGGGAGTCGATCGTCACCGTGGCGCCGCTGCTGTCCTCCCACACCTCGCGCTGGATCGCGCGGGTGGTGTCGCCGGTGAACTTGGCCGCGAACGACGGCAGTCCTGCGGTCTTCTGCACGTGGTCGTTGACAAAGGTGAATCCCTCGCCGGTGCGGGTCACGTCGATGTCGTGCGAGACCACGTCGAGGGCCTCGCTGACCTTCACCCGGAAGGCCTTGTCGCCCAACATCTCGAAGACCTCGTCGGGCGTCGCTTCATAGGTGATCTCGTGGTGGAGGCGCATGCGGGACATCATCGCCGAGGCCCGCCGCGGTGACTACGCCACCCGTGTTGTGTGCGTCACAATCGGCCGCCTAGGGTCGAGGCGTGGCGAAGCTCGAGGACGACAAGGCCGTACTACTGGACCGTGCTGCTGCGGCGGCAGCCGACGCGTCGCGAGGTGCGGGCGGAGAGCCGACCGAGGGGGTCTCCGAGCTGCTCGGTGCCTACTACCGACATGTCGCGCCCGAGGACCTGACCGGCCGCAGTCCGCAGGACCTGTACGGCGCCCTCTCCTCCCACTACGAGGCCGCCGCCGAGCGACCGCAGGGCACGGCAACGGTGCGCGTCGTGACGCCCGGCCCCGGGGACGAGGGTTGGTCAGCCGCCGGTCACTCGGTCGTCGAGGTGGTGATCGACGACATGCCGTTCCTCGTCGACTCGGTGACGATGGAGCTCACCCGTCAGAAGCACCACGTCCACGTCGTGATCCACCCGCGGTTCGAGGTCTCCCGCGACATCACCGGTCGCCTCCAGGGCGTCAGCGCGATCGCCGACGGAGTGGTGGAGGACGCAGCGCCCCACGCTCTCGAGGAGTCGTGGATGCACGTCGAGATCGAGCGGGTCGCAGACGAGACGGAGGTCGCCGAGATCGTCGACGGTCTGCAGCGGGTGCTGCGCGACGTACGCGAATCGGTCGAGGACTGGTCGAAGATGAGCGACCGGGCGCTGACCCTGGTCCGTGAGGTCGAGGCCGACCCGCCGCCGCTGGACCGGGCCGAGGTCCAGCGGAGCTGTGACTTCATCCGATGGCTCGCCGATGACCACTTCACCTTCCTCGGCTACCGCGAATACCGCCTCGAGTCGATCGGGTCGGAGGACGGCGAGGAGGACTGGGCGCTCCGGGCCGTTCCCGGCACCGGTCTGGGCATCCTGCGGGCCGACCAGGACATGTCCACCTCCTTCGCCAAGCTCCCACCGCTGGTGAAGGACAAGGCTCGCGAGAAGACCCTGCTCGTGCTGGCGAAGGCCAACTCCCGTGCCACCGTCCACCGCAACGCCTATCTCGACTACGTCGGCGTCAAGACGTTCGACGAGGCGGGCGAGGTCGTGGGCGAGCGCCGGTTCCTGGGCCTCTACTCCAGCGCCGCCTACACCGAGTCGATCACCCGGATCCCGCTGCTGCGCGAGAAGACGGCGAGGGTCATGCGGCAGGTCGGGTTCGACCCCCGCAGCCACGCGGGCAAGGCGTTGATGGACACGCTGGAGAACTATCCCCGCGACGAGCTCTTCCACACCCCGGCCGACGAGCTGGCCCCGACGGTGGAAGCCGTCATGTTCGCCCGGCAGCGCCGTGCGCCGCGACTGTTCGCCCGACGCGACACCTATGGACGTTACGTCTCGGTCCTGGTCTACCTGCCCCGCGACCGCTACAACACCACCGTCCGCGAGCGTTTCGCCGAGATCCTCAAGGACCGGCTCAACGGCGACACCGTCGAGTTCACGGCGCGCGTCAACGAGGCGACCACCGCCAGCGTCCACTTCGTCGTCCATCCGCCCAAGGGTGAGTCGGTCCCCGAGTTCGACGCCGCAGAGCTCGAACGAGCCATGGTCGAGGCGGCACGCTCGTGGCGCGACGACTTCAACGCCGCGGTGATCGAGGAGTACGGCGAGGATCGTGGCGCGAGCCTGGCGCGAGCCTGGGCCGACTCGTTCCCGGAGGCCTACAAGGAGGACTTCACTCCCGACATCGGCGCCGACGACGTCCGCCTGATGGAGTCCATCGAGGGCGACGAGGGCATCGACCTGGCGCTCTTCGACCCGCTGGGCGCCGGTCGCGGCGAGGCGCGGCTCAAGGTGTTCCGGGTGGGGTCGCCGCTCTCGCTGAGCCAGGTCCTGCCGATGCTGTCGTCGATGGGTGTCGAGGTGGTCGACGAGCGGCCCTACGAGCTCAGTGGACATGACCGGCCCCAGCACATCTACGAGTTCGGCCTGCGCTACGGCCACCAGTTCTCGCCCCATGCTCGCGAGCTCTTCGTCGACGCCCTGCGCGCTGTGTGGGACGGCTACAACGAGATCGACGGGTTCAACACCCTCGTCCTCGGCGCGGGCCTGACCTGGCGTCAGGCGACGGTGCTGCGGGCCTACGCGAAATACATGAAGCAGGGCAACTCCCCCTTCGCCCTGGACTACATCGAGGGCGCCCTCGGCAGCAACGTCGACATCACCCGGCTCCTGGTCGACCTCTTCGAGGCCCGCTTCGCCCCCGGCAAGGGCGGCCTGCCTGCCGACGCCGAGGCGAGGACGGCCAGGGTCGAGGTGGTCGAGGAGAAGATCGCCCGAGCCCTCGACGACGTGGTCAGCCTCGACCACGACCGCATCCTGCGGTCCTACCTCACCCACATCCGCGCGACGCTCCGCACCAACTACTTCCAGCGCGCCGCCGACGGCTCGGCGCACCCCTACATCTCGTTCAAGCTCGAACCCTCTGCGATCCCCGACCTGCCCGAGCCCCGCCCGAGCTACGAGATCTTCGTCTACTCGCCCCGGGTCGAGGGTGTGCACCTGCGTTTCGGCTCGGTCGCGCGTGGTGGGCTGCGCTGGTCGGACAGGCGCGACGACTTCCGGACCGAGGTGCTGGGGCTGGTCAAGGCGCAGATGGTGAAGAACACCGTGATCGTCCCGGTCGGCGCGAAGGGCGGCTTCTTCTGCAAGCAGCTCCCCGACTCCGGTGATCGGGAGGCGTGGCTGGCCGAGGGCATCGCCTGCTACAAGACCTTCATCTCCGGCCTGCTCGACATCACCGACAACCTCGTCGACGGCGAGGTGTCGCCACCGCGGGACGTGGTGCGCCACGACGGCGACGACACCTATCTCGTGGTCGCCGCCGACAAGGGCACTGCGACCTTCTCCGACATCGCCAACGGCGTGTCGGCCGACTACGGCTTCTGGCTGGGCGACGCGTTCGCCTCCGGCGGCTCGGTGGGCTATGACCACAAGGCGATGGGCATCACCGCACGAGGAGCGTGGGTCTCGGTCCAGCGGCACTTCCGCGAGCGTGGCATCGACTGCCAGCACGAGGACTTCACGGCCGTCGGGATCGGCGACATGTCCGGCGACGTGTTCGGCAACGGCATGCTCTGCTCCGAGCACACGCGACTGGTGGCGGCCTTCGACCACCGCGACATCTTCATCGACCCCGCCCCCGACGCGGCGGTGTCGTTCGCGGAGCGCAAGCGCCTCTTCGAGCTTCCCAGGTCCTCGTGGCAGGACTACGACAAGAGCCTCATCTCGACCGGGGGAGGAGTGTGGTCACGCTCGCTGAAGTCGATCGACGTCTCGGCCGAGATGCGCAGGGTGATCGGGCTCGGTGACGACGTCACCAAGCTGACGCCCGCCGAGCTGATGAAGGCGATCCTGCTGGCCCCGGTCGACCTGCTGTGGAACGGCGGCATCGGCACCTACGTCAAGGGCGCTGACGAGACCAACGCCGACGCCGGTGACAAGGCCAACGACCCGATCCGGGTCAACGGCAGCGAGCTGCGCGCCAAGTGTGTCGGGGAGGGCGGCAACCTCGGCCTCACCCAGCGGGGGCGGATCGAGTACGCCCGTGAAGGCTGCGGGGGCAGGGAGGGCGCATCAACACCGACTTCATCGACAACTCCGCCGGCGTCGACACCTCCGACCACGAGGTCAACATCAAGGTGCTCCTCGACAAGGTCGTCGCCGCAGGAGAGATGACCCGGGAGCAGCGCAACACGCTGCTCGCGGAGATGACCGACGAGGTCGCCGGCCTGGTGCTGCGCGACAACTACGAGCAGAACCTCGCGCTGGCCAACGCCGCCGCCCACGCTCCGGCGCTCCTCCACGTCCACGAGGACTGGATGAAGGACCTCGAACGCCGCGGCGTGCTCAATCGTGAGCTGGAGGCTCTTCCCAGCTCACGCCAGGTGCGCCACCTGCTCGACCGGGGCGAGAGCCTCTCGGTCCCCGAGCTGTCGGTGCTCCTGTCGTGGACCAAGATCGTCCTCGCCGACGAGCTCCTTGCCTCCGACCTTCCCGACGACCCCTACCTGCGCGAGGACCTGCTGTCCTACTTCCCGCCTCGGATGCGGGCCGACCACGTGCCGGCGATGGAGGACCACCCCCTGCGCCGCGAGATCATCGTCACCCAGGTGGTCAACGACCTCGTCAACGGCGCGGGAATGACCTTCATCCCCCGCCTGGCGGGAGAGACCGGTGCCAGCGTGGCGGACCTGACGCGAGCCAACTTCGTCGCGAGGGAGATCTTCGACTCCCTGCCGCTGCGTGAGGAGATCGCGTCCTACGACAACCAGGTCCCGGCCGAGCGCCAGACCAGGATGCGGATCGAGATGCGCACCCTGGTCGAGCGGGCCTCCCGGTGGCTGGTCAACAACCGGCGCCAGCCCCTCGACTCGACGGCGACGGTGGAGTTCTTCCAGTCGCGGGTGCAGTCGGTGATGCAGGTGCTGCCGCAGATCATGAGTGGGCAGGAGCTCGACGACTTCGTCGCCCGTCGTGACCGGCTCACGGCTCAGCACGTGCCCGACGACCTGGCCACCCGGGTCGCCGTGCTGGCACCGGCCTACGCACTGCTGGGGATCATCGAGACGGCCGACGAGCAGGGTCTCGACCCGGCCGATGTCGCGCGCGTCCACTTCGCCCTGGGCGAACGCCTCGGCCTGCCGACACTGGTGCACCGGATCTTCGCCCTGCCTCGCGACGACCGGTGGCAGACGATGGCCCGCGCCGCCGTGCGCGACGACCTCTATGCCGTGCACCAGCAGCTCACCGCTGCCGTGCTGGCCTCGACCGACACCGACGAGTCGGCGCCCGCACGGGTCGCGACCTGGGAGGAGAGTGAGACCGAGCTGATCGCTCGTTCGGCCGCCACGCTGGAGGAGATCTGCCGCGACGAGTCGGCTGACCTGGCGCGGCTCTCGGTCGGCCTGCGGGTGGTGCGTGGACTCCTTGCCACCAACTGAGCGGCGAGCCATATCGTCGTCGACGTGAGCCTGCTCCTCCAGACACCGCGCGCCGCGCTGACCCGCGTGGCGCGAGCGCTGCGACCCGGCGCCCCCAGCCCTCTCCTCGGAGCCACGGTGTGCGTGACCGGCGCGTCGTCGGGGATCGGCGAGGCGACAGCCAAGGCCGCTGCCCGCCGGGGCGCGCTGGTGCTGCTCGTCGCCCGTCGCTCCGAGGAGCTCGAGCGGGTGGCGGGGGAGATCCGCGCAGAGGGGGGTCATGCAGCGCCATACGTCGTGGACCTGACCGACGGTGACGCCGTCGACGCCCTCGTGGCCGACCTCCTGTCCGAGTACGGCGCTGTCGACTACCTCGTCAACAACGCCGGCCGGTCGATCCGTCGCTCGCTCGAGCTGAGTGGTGACCGCTTCCACGACTTCGAGCGGATGATGGCGATCAACTTCTTCGGACCGGTCCGGCTCACGATGGGGCTGCTGCCGACGATGCGCGAGCAGCGCTTCGGGCACATCGTCAACATCGTCACCTGGGGCAACCAGATCAAGGCGCCCAAGTTCGCGGCCTACATCGCCGCCAAGAGCGCGCTCGACGTGTTCGGCCGCATCCTGGGCAGGGAGGCGTTCTTCGACAACGTCACCTGCACCAACGTGCGGGTCGCGCTCGTCGCGACCGACATGATCGGGCCGACCGAGGCCTATCGGGACCGGAAGGCCGAGACCCCTGAGCACTGCGCCGAGCGGATCGTGCGGGCCCTGGAGGACCGCCCGGTCACGGTGAACGGAGCCGTCGGCTCATTCTTCGAGGTCCTCAACCTTGCAGCCCCCAGGCTGTCCGACTTCATCGCGGCCGAGATGTCGCGCCGCATGCCCGACTCAGCGGCGGCGCGCGGCGAGGTGTCCTGACCGGACGCCAGGCCTAGCTCGCCTTCTTGGCGGGTGTCCGCTTGGAGGCCGCCTTCTTGGTCGTGCTCTTCTTCGCCGCGGTCTTCTTGGCCGGCGTGCTCTTCTTCGCGCTCGTCTTCTTGGCCGGCTTCTCGTCCGCTGCCTCGTCGGAGGTCTCTGCGGCAGTCTCCCCCCGGGCCGACTTCGCCGCTGCGACCGACTTCTGCAGGGCCGCGAGCAGGTCGACGACCTCGCCCGACGACTTGGTGGAGGTGGTCGTCTTGGTGACCTCGCCACCCTCGATCTTGTTCTTGACCATCGCCTCGACGGCTCCCGCGTAGTCGTCCTCGAACTCGGCCGGGTCGAAGTCGCCGGCCAGCGTCTCGACCAGCATCTTGGCCATCTTGACCTCGGACGCCTTCGGCTCGCCGGCGTCGACGGAGAAGTCGGGGGTGCGGACCTCGTCGGGCCACATCATCGTCTGCAGCACGATCACGTCGCCAGCCTCGGTCTCGCGCACCCGCAGCACCGCGACGGAGGTCCGCTGCCGCAGGGCCACGGTCACCACCGCCATGCGGTCGGCCTCCCGCAGCGCCTGGCGCAGCAGGGCATAGGGCTTGGCGCCGGACTTCTCCGGCTCGAGGTAGTAGGCCTTCTCGAAGAGCATCGGGTCGATCTGGTCGCTCGGCACGAACTTCTCGACGGCGATCTCGCGTGAGGACGTCGACGGGAGCTGGGCCATGTCGTCGTCATCGAGGATGACCATCTCGCCGTCCTCGGTCTCGTAGCCCTTGGCGATGTCGGAGTAGGGGACTTCCTCGCCGTCGAGGGAGCAGACGCGCTGATACTTGATCCGCCCACCGTCCTTGGCATGCACCTGACGGAATGACACGTCGTGAGACTCGGTGGCCGCATAGACCTTGACCGGCACGCTGACCAGGCCGAAGGACACTGCGCCCTTCCAGATCGCTCGCATGTCTCGAAGACCTTTCGCCAGGGATGGTGTGCCCAGTATCGCCCAGCGAAAGATGTGACGCACGCCACCCGAACTAGAACGTGTTCCTGTACCCTCCCGATCCATGAGCCAGCGCCCCCTCAACCTTGCAGACGTCCTCGAGGTCATGGCCGACTCCGTCCCCGACCGCAACGCGGTCGTGACGATGGACCACGCCTACACCTATGCAGAGCTCGACGAGCGGTCCACCCGGTTCGCCAACCACCTGATCAGCCTCGGTGTGCAGCCAGGCGACCACGTCGCGGTGCACAGCGACAACCGGATCGAGTGGGTCGACGCCTTCTATGGCTGCTTCAAGGCGCGGGCAGTGCCGATCAACATCAACTACAAGTACCTGCGCGAGGAGCTGGCCTACCTCTACGACAACTCCGATGCCGTGGTCGCGGTCGTCGCACCTGCCTATGCCGAGGCGCTGGAGGCCGTACGCACCGACCGGCTGCGCCACGTGATCGTGCTCGATGAGGGATACGACGCCGCGCTGGCCGCTGCCTCGACCGAGCGCCGGGTCGAGGGCCGCGCCGAGGACGACCTCTACATCGTCTACACCGGTGGCACCACCGGGAACCCCAAGGGCGTGATGTGGCGCCAGGCCGACATCGTGCGCTCGGCGCTCAACGCTGCGCGCTACGGCGCTCCCATCGAGTCGGTGGAGAAGCTGGGCGAGGAGGCTGCGGCCAACGAGAACCCGATGGTGATCATGGCCGCCGGCCCGATGATGCACGGCGGCAGCCAGTGGATCCTGGGCAACGCTCACGTCTCCGGCCAGACGGTCGCCTTCTACACCGAGCACAGCTTCGACGCGGCCAAGGTGCTCGACCTCGCCGCCAAGGCGGGAGTCGTCTCGCTGGCGATGCTGGGCGACGCGATGGCCCGTCCGATCGCCGAGGCCGTGCTGGCGGAGCCTGATCGCTGGGACCTCTCGGGTCTGATGGCGCTCTCCAACGGGGCCGCGCCCCTGTCCAAGGCCGTCCGCGACGAGCTCCGCGAGGCCTTCCCGGGCAAGTTCATCCTCGACACCTTCGGCTCCTCCGAGGCAGGCGCCTCCGGCAGCCACATGGACACCGGCGAGGGTGGCGAGGTGCGCTTCTCGATGAGCGACGAGATGGAGGTCCTCGACGCAGACATGAAGCCCGCAGCGGTCGGAGAGCGCGGCATGTTCGCCAAGACGGGAGCGATCCCGCTGGGCTACTACAAGGACGAGAAGAAGACCGCCGCGACCTTCCCCGAGGTCGACGGTCGGCGCTGGGTGATGCCCGGCGACTTCGCCCAGCGCGAGGAGGACGGAAGCATCACGCTGCTCGGCCGCGGCTCGGTGTGCATCAACACCGGCGGCGAGAAGGTCCACCCCGAAGAGGTCGAGGCCGTGCTCAAGCGCCACCCCGACGTCTTCGACGCCGTGGTCGTCGGCACCCCGAGCGAGCGCTGGGGCCAGCAGGTCACCGCGCTCGTCCACCCGCGTGCCGGGTCCAGCCTGACCGAGGAGCAGGTGCGGGAGCACTGCCACTCGCTGATCGCCAACTACAAGTGCCCCAAACAGGTCTTCATCGTCGACGAGGTGCCGCGCACCCCCGTCAGCAAGGTCGACTACCCGGCCGCCACCAGGCGGGCGATCGAGCTCACCGGGCGCTGAGCGCTCCGCTGGTGCGACACTTGCGCCACACTTGCGCCATGCGTCCGATGCTGGCCTCCAAGGGCACGCACGTCCCGTCGGGTGACGCCTGGACCCACGAGGTCAAGTGGGACGGCGTGCGCATCCTGGCCGATGTCCGTGCCGGTTCCGGTCGGGCCCGGCTGCTGACCCGCAACGGCAACGACGCGTCGGTGGCGTGGCCGGACGTCGTGACCAGCCCGCTCGCCGATCGCGACGTGCTGGTCGACGGCGAGATCATCGGTCTCAACGACGCCGGGCTGCCTGACTTCGGCGTGCTCCAGGAACGGATGCACGTGCGCTCGGCCGTCACGGCGGCCCGGCTGGCCGATCGTGTGCCGGCGACGTTCATGGTCTTCGACCTGCTGCGCCTCGACGGCGACGACCTCACGGGCCTGCCGCTCGACGAGCGTCGGGAACGGTTGCAGGAGCTGGAGCTCGACGCGTCGTGGCAGGTGCCGTCGGCGTACGACGACGGACAGATGCTCTTCGAAGCCACTCTCCAGCAGGGCCTGGAGGGCATCGTCAGCAAGAAGCGCACCTCCCGCTACACCTTCGACACGCGCAGCCCGCACTGGATCAAGCTCGCGCACCGCCACCGCCACTCGTTCGTCGTGGGCGGCTGGCGACCGCAGGAGGGGACGAGCGACCGGCTGGCGTCGGTGCTGGTGGGGGAGCCCGGTCCCGGCGGGCTGCTCTACCGCGGTCGTGTCGGCAGTGGCATCGGAGCGGCGGCGAGCCGCCTGCTGTCCGAGCTGGTGGCACCGCTGACGATCGCCGAGTCGCCGTTCGCCGACGAGGTGCCGCGGGTGGACGCCGTCGGCACCCACTGGGTCCAGCCGTCGGTCGTCGTCGACGTCGACGCCCACAGCCGTGCCCCGGTCTCACGTCTTCGCCAACCCTCCTTCCGGGGAGTGCGCTCCGACATCGGGCCGGAGGACCTGCTGTGACACCGACCAGCGAGGTCCACGTCGACGTGGAGGGACGCACCCTGCGGATCACCAGCCTGGACAAGGTGCTCTATCCCCGCACCGGCACCACCAAGGGCGAGGTCCTCAACTACTACGCATCGGTGGCCGGCGTGCTCCTCCCGCAACTGCGGGACCGGGCGGTCACCCGGATCCGCTGGCCCCACGGCGTGCAGGGCAGCAGCTTCTTCGAGAAGAACGCGCCCAGCGGCACGCCGTCGTGGGTGCGGACCGCGACCGTGCCGACGACGGGGACCCGGTCGGCGAGCGACAGCGACACGATCCGGTTCCCGATCTGCGACGACCTCGCCACGCTGACCTGGCTGGTCAACCTCTCGGCGCTCGAGCTGCACGTGCACCAGTGGCGGGTGACCAAGGCGGGCCGGCCGCGCAAGCCGGACCGGCTGGTGATCGACCTCGACCCGGGTGAGCCCGCCGGCCTCCACGAGTGCTGCCAGGTGGCGCTGCGGGTCCGCGACGCGCTCGCGGAGCGTGGCCTCACCTGCAGTCCTGTCACCAGCGGAAGCAAGGGCCTCCACCTGTATGCCGTGCTGCCGGCCTCCGGTCGGCCGCGGCTCGACAGCGACGGCACGACGGCGCTGGCCAAGGAGATCGCCGAGGGCCTGCAGAAGGCAGACCCCGCACTGGTGACCGCCACGATGACCAAGGCCAAACGGCCCGGCAAGGTCTTCTTGGACTGGTCGCAGAACTCGGGCTCCAAGACGACCATCTCCCCCTACTCCCTGCGGGGGCGCGAGCGGCCCACGGTGGCCACCCCCGTGACGTGGGACGAGGTGGAGCGGGGGGCCGAGGATCCGCTCGGGCTGGAGCAGTTCCGCTTCGAGGAAGTCATCGATCGTGTCCGCGACATGGGAGACCTCTTCTTGGGATAGCCGGTGTTCGTGGGACATGACCCCTATGCTCTGACCCATGGCGCAGGTGCTGCTCGTCGAGGACGAGGAAGACATCGCGTTCCCGCTTGTCCGCACGCTGGAGCGCGACGGCTACGACGTGTCCTGGATCGTGTCGGGTGGCGAGGCCCTGTCGTTCCTCAACGCCAACCCCGTCGACCTGATGATCCTCGACCTCGGCCTTCCTGACATGGACGGGCTCGAGGTCTGCCGTTCGGCTCGCTCGAACGGCTTCGACGGCGGCATCCTCGTGGTCACCGCACGCGCCGGCGAGCTGGATCGCGTGGTGGGCCTCGACAACGGAGCCGACGACTACCTCCCCAAGCCGTTCGGCCTGGCCGAGCTGCAGGCGCGCGTCCGCGCCCTGCTGCGGCGCACCCAAGCGGCGCGTGAGGCGGCTCTGTCGTCCGACTCGGCTGCCGCGGCCAACGGCCTGCGGATCGACACGGCAGCGCGCCGGGTCATGCATCGTGAGGTCGAGCTGGCCCTCACTGCCAAGGAGTTCGACGTCCTGGCTCTCCTGGCGGCCAACCGGGAGAAGGTCGTCGCGCGAGAACAGCTGATGCGCGAGGTGTGGGACGAGCACTGGTTCGGATCGACCAAGACTCTCGACGTCACCATCGGACGGTTGCGGAGCAAGCTCGAACAAGCGGGGGTAACAGAGCGGATCCAGGCCGTACGCGGCGTGGGTTTCCGGCTCGAGATCGGCGAGTGACATGCGGCTGAGGTTCACCCTCGCCTTCATGTTCATCGCTCTCGTGGTCGCCGGCGTCACCGGGACGGTGCGCGCCGGCGTTCTCAGTGATGACAACCGCGCCGACGAGCTCGAGGACCTCACCCGCCACGCCAGGGTGATCGGCGGGGTCGCCGAGATCCTGGCGGTCGACGCGAAGACCGTGCAGGTCGACGAGCTCGCGCCCTTCGTGCCCGACTACACCGAGGCGAGCGTGCAGTGGCCCGACGCCTCGACGATCACCATCGCCGGCTCCGAGTTCGACCGCCGCAACGTCGGGACCGCCGACGACCTGCTGTTCGTCCGGGAGACAGTCGGTGGGACGACCGTCAGCCTGGTCGAGGAGGCGCACGTCGTCGTCGACCAGACCCGGCGTCAGCAGACCTCGTTGTTCGCCCTGCTGGTCCTGGTGGTGCTCCTGTCAGGCGTCGTCGGCCTCTTCATCGCCGGCTGGCTGGCCCGCCCGTTCGGACAGCTGGCCGCCGCCGCCTGCGACCTGGGCCGGGGGCGCTTCGACATCGATCCACCCAACTCGACGATCCCCGAGATCTCCTCGATGTCCACCTCCCTCAAGGCCAGCGCGACCAGGCTCCAGGACTCGCTCCACCGCGACCGCGAGTTCTTCCACCACGCGTCCCACGTGCTTCGCACGCCGTTGACCGGGATCCGGCTCGAGCTCGACGACATGCTGAGCCGCGACGACCTCGGGGATGACGTCCGGCACACGGCGACGAGGTGCCTGCGCGACGTGGAGCGACTCGACGCCACCGTGGCCGAGCTGCTCAGCTTCGCCCGGGGCCGTGCCCTGGTCGCCGGGGCCGAGGTGCCGCTGCTCACGTTCAGTGCGCAGGTCGCCCAGCGGTGGCGCGATCGGCTGCCGGAGTCGCGGGAGGTCAGGGCACTGGTCGACGAGGGGCCTGAGTGCTTCCTGACGCCGGGACCCGTCGAACAGCTCCTCGACAGCGTGCTCAGCGACGTGAGCGCGCACGGGACCGGCGCGGTCAGCCTGCGCTTCGGTGGCCAGGACGACTACCTGAGGATCTCCGTGGTGTGTGACGGGCGACGCGAGGGCGCCCCGCCGGACACCGACATCGCCCTGGCCCGATCGATCATCGAGGCCCTGGGCGGGCGCTGCGTCGGTGACGCGACCGACGGTGGTCTCGAGATCCTGCTGCCCCGGCGCTGACGGCCTGTCCGAGCCTTTACCCCTGCGTGGCGGGCGTGTGCACTGGCCGTGGCGGCGGATTCCATATGGTTGAATCGTCCGATTCCGGATCTCGTCGGGGGAGAAAAGCGGATGATGATCGCCCCCCACGAACCCTATGTCGAGCTGATCCCGCAGCCGCGGCGTCGGCGACCGCGGCTGCGACAGGTGCTCGCGACCGTGTGCGTCCTGCTCGGACTGGCCCTGGCGGCGCTCGTGGTCCTGCCGTCCGCCCTGGGCCTGTCCGGTCACGTCGTGCGTGACGACGCGATGTCCGGATCCATCTCCGCCGGCTCGATGATCTTCACCAAGCCCGTCCCCGTCGCTGACCTCGTGGTCGGCGACGTGATCTCC
Organism: Nocardioides piscis; assembly: GCF_011300215.1. Classification (NCBI taxonomy): domain Bacteria; kingdom Bacillati; phylum Actinomycetota; class Actinomycetes; order Propionibacteriales; family Nocardioidaceae; genus Nocardioides; species Nocardioides piscis. The sequence continues at coordinate 65,170 of NZ_CP049866.1, read as the reverse complement.
TACCTGCCCCCGGACGGCTCGGGTGTGGACGAGGTGGTCACCCGCCGTGTCTCGGCCATCGAGCACGATGCGTTCACGACCGCCCGCGACGTCGATGGCGTCGTCGACCCGTGGACCGTGCGGTTCGACGACCCCATCCAGCAGCAGGTCGTCCTCGACCTGCCGGTCCTCGGTTCCGTGGCCGACGCAGTGACCTCCTCGTGGCTGGTCTGGGGCCTGGGGCTCCCGTTCGCCCTGCTCGCCCTCGTCGTGCTGGGGGAGGCCGTGGTGCGGCGGTGGCCGGCTCGCGCGCCGGAGCGAGCCCCCCGCACCAACTAGCCGACGGAGGGGCCGACAAACCGGCCGAGCGCCTCTCGCGGCGGCGTGCTGCCATCGGCGTACGGCGTGGCGCGGCCCTGGCGTCCGGGTCGTGGCCCTGAGACCTTCACGCCGCTACGGTGCAGTCGGTAGCACCGTCTCGGGACAGGAACCACACATGACGCTGACGCGTTCGGACGACCATGCCAGGAGCACTGCTCGCCTCGGGGGTGTGCGGGTCGCCTCGGTGGACGCGAGCCGCCACACGATGCCTGCGGATCGCCTGCTGCGATATCTGGAGATCAAGGTCCACCACGCGATCCAGCGCCGCCGGTGGCGACGGATCGACGTGGTCGGAGCCTATGACCGGAGCTGCGCCGTCTCCGAGCTGGAGAAGGACGACAAGCAGTTCAACCACGAACGGCCCACCGCAGCGCACAGCGGCGACTCGCTGGAGCTCAGGTGCTTCCCGGGCCGGGACTACGTCCACCACTACGGCCTGGTCGTCGCGACCTACCTCGAGATGACCGGCACGCGCGACACCGAGGTCCGGGTCCACCTGCCCGGCGAGGCCACGATGCGGCGCGCGCTGGAGCAGCTCCGCCTCGACCTGTCGGTCACCGAGCTCGTCGTGGTCGGCTGGGGCCTCGACGCCTTCACCGACCGCGCGGGCTGGGTCAGCGGTCCGGGCTTCGCGTCCAAGCAGGACCGCCTGGGCGGCGTGCCGGTCACCTATCTCGGCTTCGCCCACTCGATCTGGGGCGACGTCGCGGGGCGGGTGGTGCAGCGGCTCGCCGAGCTGGGGGCCACCAGGGTCGTCTACGTCGGCAAGGTCGGCGGCCTCGATCCGGCGGTCGAGCCGAACACCACCCTCGCCACGGGCAGTCGGAGCCTCCTGGGAGCCGAGCTCGTCGAGTGGAGGGACTTCTTCGGCGGCACCCTGGGCGACGTCGACGGCGTCATCGAAGGGTTGCACGTCTCCTCGCCGTCGATCCTCCTCGAGGATGTCGACTGGCTGGCCGATCAACCACGCGAGGCCTCGTTCGTCGATCCCGAGATCGGCTGGATGGGCCGGGCCGCTGCCGACGCGGACATCGAGTTCGGCTATCTCCACGTCATCTCCAACAACCTTGCGCTGCCCTTCGACCAGGACCTCTCCAACGAGCGGGGTGCGGACGTCGTCGCTCGCCGGCGCAGGCTGACCGGCCACATCCGCGAGCTGGTCGCGGCGCGCCTCAGCGGGGGGAGTGCAGCTTCGCCGGCGCTCGGATGATGTCGACGCGGACGACGCGACCGTCGGCGATGGTGGGCACGACCAGGGTCGTGAGTCGCTCGCCGGCGTGGACGGCGATGGCCGGGAGTCCGTTGACCGCCACGAGGCTGGACTCCTCGTTGCCCCGGCGCGCACTGAGGTCTGCGATCCCGAGCAGGAACCGGGCGACGCGGTCCGCGCCCTTGACCGGTCTGGTGGCAGCGCTGACCTGACCGCCGCCGTCCGAGGTGGCGACGACGTCCGGGTCGAGGGTGGCGACCAGCGCCGCGAGGTCTCCGCCGGCAGCGGCGGTGACGAACCGGCTGAACACCTCGTGGTGCTCGACCGGGTCGACCTCGAAGCGCGGCGCGCCCTCACGCACGCGGGCGCGGGCCCGGGACGCGAGCTGGCGGACGGCCGCGGGGGTGCGACCGACCAGGTCCGCCACCTCCGGGAAGGGCACGCCGAAGAGCTCGTGCAGGACCCAGGTCACCCGCTCGGCGGGCGTGAGCGTCTCGAGCACGACCAGCAGCGCATAGCTCACCGTCTCGTCGAGGGTCACCCGGTCGGCGGGGTCAGCGAGGTCGATCTGGGCCGCGGTGACCACCGGCTCCGGCAGCCACGGTCCGACATAGACCTCGCGCTGCTTCCGCGCGGTGCGCAACAGGTCGATCGAGGCGCGGGCCACAGCGACCGTGCACCACTTGCCGACGTCGACGACGGGTTCGCGCGCGTGCGCCGTCACCAGCCGCAGCCAGCACGCGGCCACGACGTCCTCGGCGTCGGCGTGGCTGCCGACGACGGCATAGGCCACGCGCACCAGCCGCGGTCGCACCCGCTCGAAGGCGAGGGCCAGCGCCTCGTCGTCCATCTTCGGCTGCCCGACGAGCTGGTCGGGCTCCTCGTCGCTCATCGGACGCCCTCGAGCCACTCGCCGAACGTCCGCGTCCCACGAGGCCCGGGACTGGTGGGCAGCAGGGCGCCCTGGCGCATGCCCCGGCCGGTGGCCCCCGGCAGGGGCAGGGTGAGCACGAGCGGCCGACGACCCTGTGCTGCTGCGAGGCGCCGGACCATGTCCGGGACCCGCTCCTCCCTGGGCCCGGCGATCTCCGGGGCCATGCCGGCGGGGGGCGAGGTCGCGAGGCGGACGACCTCGTCGGCGACCTCCTGGGCGGCGACCGGCTGGCTCAGCATCGAGGGGACGGCAGCAACCGGACCACCACCCAGCATCTGCGCGGCGAACTCGTGGAACTGCGTCGCCCGCAGGATGGTCCACGCGACGCGGCCCTCACGGACGAGGTCCTCCTGGGCCAGCTTTGCCCGGTAGTAGCCGAAGCCCACGCGGTCGATGCCGACGATGGACAGCACCACGTGGTGTCCGACGCCCTGGCGGACCTCAGCATCGAGCAGGTTGCGGGTCGATGCCTCGAAGAACTCGGTGGCTCGGCGCCGGTTCTGCGTGACGATGTTGGTCACGTCGATCACCGCGTCAGCGCCCTCGAGGGCCCGGTCGAGACCCTTGCCGATGGAGAGGTCGACCCCCGCCGAGCGGGCGATGACGACCGCCTCGGCGCCCGAGCGGCGCACACCCTCGACCACCAGGCGCCCGACCAGGCCGGTGCCGCCTGCGACTGCGATCGTGGTCATCGGCTCTCCTCCACCTTCGGGACCGGGCGGCCGGCCGGCGCCGTGGCGTCGCCCCGAAGCAGCACCAGCATCGCGGCACCGAGCGCGGCGAGAGCGAGCGGGGTCAGGCTCGCCGACCACTCGACCGCGGAGAACCCATGGCGGTGCGTGGCATGGAACGCGAGATGTGGCAGGCCGAAGGCCAGCCAGGCCAGGCCGAGCGCCCGGAGCGCACCCACCTCGCCGCTGCGGGCGGCCCAGCAGGACAAGACCAGCAGGGCGACGTACAACCCGCCCACGTCCCGGACGAGGTGCTCGTTGAAGGGACCCAGGGGAGACACCCACGCCTGCCCCAGCCCGGGGAACGTGGTGAAGAAGGAGTGGGGCCGGGCCAGGGCCCAGAAGCCGACACAGGCGGCGGACGCTGCCAGCGCCGCGGCGATGCCTCGTGCGAGTGAGAGGTTCATGCTTCATGGACGAGACAGCGGCCGGGAGTGTGACATCTGGCGCCCGTCACCCGCCAACGAAGCTGCCCCCGCCCGCCGAGGTCGTCGGCGGGCGGGGGCAGCAATCGAGCTGGTGGAGGACTCAGTCCTGCTTGCGCTCCTGCTTCTTGGCCTCGGTGAGGTCGCTGAGGCGCTCGGCGTCGGCGCGAGCCTCGGCAGCAGCCTTCTTGGTCTCGCGAGCGTCGTCGAGCTCGGCCTTCGCCGAGCGCTGGGCCGCCTTCTTCTTGGTGTCCGCGGCGGAGGCAACGGTGGCCTTGCGCTGCTCGGCCGTGGCGGTCTTCTTGGCGGCCCGCTTGTTGGCGGCGGCCTTCTTGGCGGCGGCAGTGCGGGTGGCCTTGGCCTTGGCCTCCTGCTTGGCGCGGGCCTCGGCTGCGTCGGCCTCGACGAGCCCGGCAGCCGCCTTGTCCTTGGCCTGCTGGCGCTTGCGGGCGGCCTCGTCGCGGCCGGACTCGAGCTTCTGCGACGCCTTGGTCCGACGGACCTCGGCCTCCTGCTCGAGGCGGGCCGCCGTCATCAGCTTGTCCGAGCGCTCGAGGCGCTTCGCGCCACGCTGGGCGAGGTCGCGGTTGCTCAGGAGCACACCAGCGAGCTTGTCGGCCGAGCCGACCGCCCGGTCGAAGGTGACGCGGGGAGCGGAGGTCTCGTCCATCCGGGCGGCGATGGTCTTGTCGACCACTGTCAGGGGGAGGCGGGCGAGCTCGTAGGGCAGGGCGATCAGGGTGTTGATCATCGTGTTCCTCACTTCTCGGTCTGGGCGCGCAGCTGGGCGGCCTGCTTCTCGGCGGCGGCGGCCTCACGCTCGAGACGGATCTTCTCGGCGGCTGCCTCCTTCTCGGTGTCGGTGGCGTCCTCGGCGAGGTCGGCGGCTTCACTCAGGCGGGACTCGGCGAGGGCGTCCGCCTTTGCCTCGGCCTGCTGGCGGCCTGCCTGCTCGACCCGCTCGGCGTCGCGCTCGGCGGCAGCGGCCTCGGTGGCGCGCTCACGCTCGATCGCGGACTCCTCACGCTGCGCCTGGGCCCCGGCTGCACTCTTGCGCTGAGCGGCTTCGAGGTTGGTCTCGCGGATCTCCTGCGAGGCCTCCTCGCGCTTGGCGTCGGCGACGGCTTCGTCGGCGACTGCCTCCTTGCGCTTGCTGGCCTCGGCCTGCTGGAGCTGTCCCTCCTCGACGAGCTCGTCCTTGCCGGTCAAGGCGCCGGCGAACTCCTTGGCCTTCCCCGCGACGCTGTCGAGCATTCCCTCACGGGCTTGCGATGCTTTGTCGTTGGTCATGTCCTTCCGGTGCCCGATGCGCCGGGGGATACACCCCCGGACCCCTGTGATCCGGGTCTCGTCGTGGCAACGGGATTTCGCAATGGCGGGGACGTTGGGCCCGTCGCGGCCGCCGTTGACTGAAGCTTTGGTGTCACCCAGTGACACCGAGTCCACAATGAGGCAGCGACGCATGGACCTACTGAGCTGGTGGAAAGAGCTGCACGCGTTGAACACCCTGGATGTGAGGTTGTGCGGCCACTCGATTGCGAGCGAAAGTAAGAGCGTCGCGCGGGGTGAGCAAGGCCTGGTCTGAATTGGTGTGGACGGCCGACGGCACTCATGCTGCACGCGCAGGCAAATTGAATGTTCAAGAGAATCGGGCCTCCAGCAATGAGCAGCTGCAGAATCCACTGTGGCGGGTGATGTGAATGAGGCGTGCTTGGCAAAACTTTGTCCACAACCCCTGACTTGCCCGTGGTCACGATGCTTTCTCGCAACTAGCCTCTGTGCGCGTAGCACCATCTCGGGACAGGGGACTACACATGACGCTGACGCGTCCGGACAGTCATGCCGATCTGCTGGATGACCTCGACGCACTCGTGCGCGAGCAGGTCCGCGCAGAAGGCGTCGACCCTCAGCGCGACGCCGTCATCGTGCGCCGCATCGCAGAGGACGTCGTACGCCGACACGACGAACGCAGCCTCACCGGTGCCGTGGCTCCCGTCACCGATCCGGGCGCGACCGTCGGCGAGCTGATCGCCCGCGTCTCCGGCTTCGGACCGCTGCAGCCGTTCCTCGACGACCCTGAGGTCGAGGAGATCTGGATCAACGCTCCCGAGCGGGTCTTCGTCGCGCGACGCGGACGACACGAGCTCACCAACCTGATGCTGTCGAGCGCCCAGGTGGACGAGCTGATCGAGCGGATGCTGAAGTCGAGCGGACGGCGCATCGACATCTCCCAGCCGTTCGTCTGTGTACACCTAAGGTCACCTGCAGCCACGGACGTTGGGGCTATTGAGACGCATGGGAAGGGAGTGGCGCAAACCGACCATCATCCCCCACACGCAGCGCGACGAACGTGACCGTGTTCGGGCGTGTCGCATCTGATTCTGGCCCTGCACTGCTCAGACTCTTAGGTAGGCGTTGAGGGTTCTCGTCCGAGAGCCGCGCCTGATCTAGAGGAGTAACAAGGATGAAATTCAAGATCCGCCGCAGTGGGACCGAGTTCTACGTCTCGTTCGTCGCCCGCAACGGCGAGACCCTGGGGCACACTGAGAACTACCAGTCGAAGGCGTCAGCGCTGCACTGCGCCAACCTTCTCAAGGAGCAAGCTGCAGGGGCGGTGATTGACGACCTCACCTGATGAGGCCCTGAAAACAAGCAGCGAGGCCCGCGACGATTCAGAGTGCTACCAACACCCTGAAGGTCGCGGGCCTTCGCGTTCGCCACGATACGCACCGTCGCATGCGGCCGACCATAGGCACTCCGAACTATTCGTCCTCGACGTACTCCCACTGGTCGTTCGCGCAGCCGGTGCACCAGTCTTCAGGCTCTGCAGCGATGGCGTGTGCCTCGCGCCTGTTCTCCAACCACGCCTCAAACAGGTGTTCGTCACACCTGACAACCCAGCGGAATCCCGGCTCGGGCAGTTCCTGCCATCCCTCAGCGTCCAGCACGGTCACGGGTGAGCCGGTGCTGCGAGCGATCTTGGTGTCGATGACCTTCATTACATTCGCCTCATTTCGTTGTAGAAACAACTATTGAGCGCGAACGTACGCAGCAAGGCGTTCCGTGTACACCCCTTGCCGGAGGGACGGTGCTCTGAAGGGACGGATATGTAGCGAACTACCTGCCGCACGACGATCCGAGGCGTCCCGTGGAACCCAGACGCGATGATCCCGCTGTGGCGCGCTTGGTTCCCTGACCAGTTGGTCTAGTTCACCAAAAGACACCTGAGTGGCCCGACGGAGTGTTTCCAGCAAAGTATCTTGTGCACTCACGAAACTTTCGGTAGCATCAGATTATGAGCACAACACCCTTCCAGGACGCAGCGCGGGACGTTGCGCGGCGCACAGGTGACGACTACGTGCGCATGCAGGTCGACTGCGAGGGTGCGCGTTCGCACGCGTGGTGGCGGAACCTCGTTCGCCATGGCGCTTGGGAGCCCGCAGGCTCGCGCGTCGGCCCGCCCACGCCCGAGGCCATCCCGGGCATCGCGGCACTGTTCAGCACGACAGAGGATCAGGTTGCCCGAATGATCGCCGCTGACTGGTACGGGGTCCAGTCTGAGGCGCAGGCGTCGGCACAGGCTCAGAAGATCGCGGCCGTGCTTGGCACCCTCGACCAAGACGACCTCGACCTAGTCGACGACTTGGTGGGGCGGCTCGCCAAGCCGGTCAAGAAGCCGTTGCCGAAGAAGAAGGTGCTAAAACGGAGCAACGCTCGCGTTGCTTAGCCCGCATCGCGTGCCGGATCGGCTCGACAGGGGCCGTAAAAGTTCGTCGAGTTCATCAACAGGCACCCGACTTGGCTGTTCTGCCCAATCGTTGCTCAACTTCTGGAACCCTGACGGGCGTGAAGCGAGCGGATCGGGACGTGGCGTACGACGACTGGCTTAGGGGTCTCGGCCGCATAGAGATACAGAAGCGTTTTTGGGAGCTCGGCGTCGAGCACGTCATGGTTAAGAAGCTGGCACCCAACAACAACTCGAAGAACCAGATCTACCTCCAAGACGACATCAACGACGTCGAACTGCCAATGGGCGAGTTCACGAGCTGGATCTCCACGTCCGAGCGAACCGGTGAAGAAGAGGTCATCTACCGGGCGCCAATCGATCTCGCATGGCTCACACCCGGGGGCGCCTCGCCAGCCCCTAGGACCAACTTGATCCATTACCCGCAGTACCCGGAGACGCGACTATCGGGATTCCTGCAGGGAGCACAAGATGCTCCACGATCGTTGCTGTCGCATCGGCCCGGCAAGGTGTTCTCGCCCGACCGACTGATGCTTTTGGGAGTGGCAGGGACGAAGGTCTACGGACTCGTTCTACCGCCCAGCTCGCCGGCTGCACAGGAGCTGACTGCAGGACTTGCCCCCCACCCCTTCGCTCGCTGGTCAATCGCTCCACAAGCGATCACAATTTCCAGTAAGTCCATGCTCGCTGAACTCCACGGCGTCCATCGCATGAGCCCGATCAGGGGTTGCAGCATCCGCAACGGTGTGGTCGTTCCACGGGCCGACCAGAACTCTGGCGGCACGACGCTTGAAACCGTGTTTGGGGTGAAGCCCAACGCGTTGTCCGAACCCGATTTTCAAGGATGGGAACTCAAGTCGCACACGAGCTCCAAAATCACACTAATGACTCCCGGCCCGACAGGCGGGTACCTCATTGACCGTGGCATTGAAGACTTCATGCTCAAGGGAAACTTCGGCTACTTCTCTCCCGCGAAAGACCGCTACGACTACACCGGTGCTCATACGGCCGTACGTCGCCCGGGGGGCCGCGCGACGACGCACCTCATGGTCGATCAGTTGGCGATCCATCTGGTGCACAACGTAACCGGTGAGGTCGGGATGACTTGGTCGAAAGCCAAGCTCCTCACCAAGTGGACCGCGAAGCACGCTTTGGCGGCTTATGTGATCAGGTCAGGTACCGCGCAAGATGGCTTCACATACGGCCCCCGGGTAGGTCTTGGGGTTGGTACGTCGTTTGCGCGCTTCCTCGACGCTGTGGACCTTGGACTCATCTACTTTGACCCCGCATTGCACTGGTCGAGCGCCGAAGGCGGCAAGTGGCGATATCAGATTCGCGTGAACCGAAACAGGCTCAAGACTCTGTACGAAGACTTCACCGAGAACGATGTCCGGACCGTGACGCCAAGTCGCCGTCTGGCGGAGTTGTCCCTGCAGAATGCCGGGATCGAGCTCCCGGCCTGGGTGGCCTAAGCGGCGGGCTCGTCGCTAGCGAGCGCCGCCCCGATGTGCGGCGCCATGTGCTCGGCAACAGCCGACATTGCCGGGACGACCACACTGTTCCCGAACTGCTTGTATGCCCTCGTGTCGCTGACGGGAATCACGAAAGAGTCGTCGAACCCCATGAGGCGAGCGCACTCGCGGGGAGTGAGTCGGCGAGGGTTCTTGCCCCGCTGTTCGACCAAGATCTCCGACCCGTCCTTGTAGTACCGGGCCGAAAGAGTCCGTGTGGTCATGCCGGGACGCACCAGCCCGAAACCGAAACCGTTTCCTGCGGCCTTGTGCTTCTGCGCATACGTCTGGAGGTAGGCCCAGAGACGGTCTGTGAGGGTGTACTTCGGGTTGACCGCGCCGGTGCGTGGATTGAAGAACCGGCCCTCGTCGTGGGGCAACTCGGCCTCACCCTTCCGGTGCAAGATCGACTCGACCTTCGGTCCCTGCGCCGGTACCTTCATCGCCTCGAAGTCAAACGCCGTCGGCTCCCGGAAGCCCACGATCAGGATCCGCTCGCGGTTCTGTGGCGTCCAGTGGATGCCGTTCACCACCCTCGTCTGCACGTGGTAGCCCAGATCCTTCTCGAGCGAGTCCTTGATCACTTGGAACGTTCGCCCGCGGTCGTGAGACTTGAGGTTCTTGACGTTCTCCAGCAGAAAGGCCGCGGGCCGCTTCTCGTCGATGATTCTCTTGATGTCAAAGAAGAGCGTGCCCTGCGTCGGGTCTTGGAAGCCGTGGGCTCGGCCAAGCGCGTTCTTCTTCGAGACGCCCGCGATACTGAACGGCTGGCACGGGAAGCCCCCAAGCAGCAGGTCGTGGTCTGGCACCCGGGTCTCGTGGATCGCCGTGATGTCGCCGTTGAAGATGTGGTCTGCGCCCTCATCGCTCGGGAAGTTGGTGGTGTACGTGGTCTTTGCATACGAGTCCCACTCAGACGTCATGACGCATGTGCCACCGATGCCGTCGAACGCCGTCCGGATGCCGCCGATGCCGGCGAAGAGGTCAATGAAGTTGAACGGCGGGTACGACACGTCTGACATGCCACGGATGGTGTCACGACGCACCGACACTCTCCGATACGGCTCGCCGAGTGGCGACCGTTGACAGCCTCGTCACTGCGCTGGAACGGGTCTACTGTGAACGGTGTGACGGGTGAGTCTTGGGCGTCGACTCCCGGCAGCCGGGCGACGATGCGGGCGAACAAGGGGTCGGACACTAAGCCGGAGCTTGCGCTCCGCTCGGAACTACATCGGCGCGGCCTGCGATTCCGCAAGGACTTCCGTCTCGTGCTCGGCGGCGTGCGCCTACGCCCTGACGTCGCCTTCACGCGCACTAAGGTCGCAGTGTTCGTGGATGGATGCTTCTGGCACTCGTGCCCCGACCACCGCACGACTCCGAAGGCCAATGCCGAGTTCTGGTCCGCAAAACTGATGCAGAACCAGAACCGGGACCGCCTTCAAGATCAAGCTCTAAAGGACGCTGGCTGGACGGTTGTCCGAGCATGGGAACACGAGGACCCAGCAGTCGTGGCCGACCAGATCGAGACGCTGGTGAGGTCGCCAGACGCGTAGCCCGGAAGTTCACGGACTGCCCGAACCGTGTTTGAGTCACGTGAGGGCGAGTTCGACATGGTGGTGGACTGCCTCTGGATGGAGCCGGTAGAGGCGGCCGTCCAGAGGGCTGAGACTCCGTTTCGACCGGTCGCTCTACTACTGCCTCGATTGAACCGTGGTGAACCCGCCTAGCGGTGAATTCACCACCCCCTAGTCGTGGTCACGGTCATCTGGCGGCGCGCCTCGACTCGGATGCGCCGGTCGGACTCGACGCCCGCACCTCACGGGATCAGTGCGACTCTTCGACCACGTTTGCGACACCACGCTTAGCCAACGGGCACGCGGCGATACGGGGCTTCGAGGCGCCGAACCATCGGGTCGAGTCCCCCTGTTTGGGCTGTAGCAACAGCTGACGCGACCATCGTTAACGAGTTATCGCTCGACAGGACTTGAAGGGAGAAGTTGTGCGCGACCCTTCGCCGGAGGGCTTCTGCTAGGTCTGGCGGCATGGGGTAAGGCACTCGGCAAACAACGGCTTGGGCGTTGGCTTCGGCTTCGAGGGTGGACGCGACCTGGTAGTCCGACCACGTCGTGGTGCCACATTGATTGAAGACCAGGTACTCCTTGATGTCGTACAGCGTGGGCATTCCCCAGGGCTCTGTCACTTGCTCGGTCACGTCAGGCTGCTGCGGTGTACGTGATCGCGCGGACTCCGTCGAGACGGCTGATGGCGGAGGCGACGTAGCCCCAGATCGCTAGGTCGACGTATGCGACTCGGTATTCGAACTGCAAGCGTGACGGTGCTGTGTTCCAGACGTGGACGTCAGCGGGGTTGACCAGGTAAGACGACTCGGAGACGACACCTGAGACGCCAAGTGCCCACGAGGGTGAAGCGCGTACCCCTGCGATGTTCAACGAGGCGAAGTGCGGAGCCGATGTGCCGTTGGCGTTCTGGGGTCCAATGATGGGCAGTAGTTTGCGCCCCCCGGCGTCGACGGCACCGGCCAGTGCGGTGTAGAGGTCGATGTGGGTAGGCATGAAGGTGAACCGGTTGCCGCCTCGGATGAACTGCAGGGCGGCAATCTCGGCCTCGAACTCGTTGACAAGCGCGTCATCTTGCGCACCAGCTGTAAGCGCGACTTGCGTAGGTGAAGCGGCGTCGAGGAGAGCGACAGCGCTTGCCTCGAGCGACTCGTAGTAGGCGCGGACCATCTCACGCCAAATGAGGCCGGAGACTTGTGGGTTGCCGCCTTGGTCCCAGACTTCGCGAGTAATTTCGACCTTGCCGGAGACGGCGGAGGGGTTGACGGTCTGGCTCGTTGCGGTGAAGGCGCCTGGTGTCGGCTCGACACCTTCGGTGTGGGGGCCGACGAGGCCGGAGGATGACCCGAATTTCGGGAACACGAATGGGGTTATGTCAGCGAGCGTGCCTTTGTGCAGCGCGTCGTAGACCGGGGTGGAGTAGTCGAGTTTGTCGACGTACATGTCTGGTCTCTGGCGCTGGGGGTTCAAACTGGTCACGTTTCCCGTGTCGACTTCAAACTTTGGAGCGAACGCTTCCTCGATGAAGGACTGGACCCGTGCGCCTGCTTCGCGGTCGCCGTCTTTCAGGCTGGCGATGACGTCTGTAGAGAAGTCGTGCTTTCCTGGTGCGCCGTCGAAGCGGTACATCGGGCCCTCGTAGACGTGGGAGCGCAGCACCTGAGGAGCGACGAGAGTTGGCCCCTCGGCCAGCGCTGCAAAACCTGACTTGATGGCATCTGTGACGGCTGCCAGTGCGACCGGCTGTGGCCCGGTGCCTGATGTGTGAGAGTCGGGCATTTCTTGTTCCTGTTTCGTGAAGTCGCTGGTCGCAGCGACGCTGGTGACCCGGGCATCTGCGAACGCAGGGCATGGGGTGAGGGAGATTTCCGCGAGTGGTGCGGAGGTGGCGACGGCGATGCCGTTGCGCTCCGTGAACCGGATGAGAGAGGGATCGCCCAATCCGATGGACAGCCCGTCCCACACACCGTCTTCGGCAAGCGCCAGAGCGTTATCGCCAGCAGCGCCACGAGCGACCTTGAAGGTCGCAACGAGGCCCTCTTCGGTGTCGTCAAGGGCGATGGCCTTGCCGATGGCTTGCTTCCAGTCGTGGTTGGCAAGCAGCTTCACGCGCGAGACGTCCGCGAACTGCAAGACGCCCTTCGCGAACTGCCACTTGCGTCCGCCAGACGTCGCTGATCTTCCATAGGGGACGGCGAGGCCGCGGATAGTGCGAGCCTCGACGTCTACGGAGAACTGGGCGCTGGAAGTGGCGTCCATACGAACCGCGATCTCGGGCTCATTGAACGTTTCGGCGCTCGCCGTGACCGGCGCCTCGTGGAGGGGCGCGGGGAGTGCGGGCTTGTCCTCGAGGTCACGGATCTCAGCTCGGTCATAAGCGCCGACTTGGAGACCCAGTACGTACGTCTCCATCCGGGTCTTGGGGTCGGAGCGAAGGAACGAGTCCAGGTTGAACCGAACGAAGTACCCCCGCCTGGTGACGTCTCGCATGCTCAGACGGTCCTCGATGACTTGGCGGTAGGCGCCGAGGGTGAAGTCCACGAACGCCTTGCGACGGTCGAACTGGTTGGCGTAGGTACGGCTTGTGGTCGAGACACCGAGTTCCTCGGGGTCGACCCCTGCTGCACGGGCTATCTCGAGGACGGCGTGCTGGCGGGCGTTCGCGAGTTCCAGTTGCTCGGGGGTGAACTGGGTGACGTTGTAGGTCAAGGCCGCGGGCACGTATGCCGTGGCGCGTGCCTTACGTGCCGCCTTCCAGGCATTAAGTAGGTTAACCACGTCGTCGTCATCAGCCGGGTCAGCGCCCTCAGTGGAAGAGAAGTAGCCGGTAGGCATGGGTTCATCGGCGTACATCGAGGCGGTGGCGTCCAAGCGAAGACAGGTGCGGATCGCACGGGCGCCAGCGACGAGCAAAGCGTCATTGGGAGACTCGAACTGGATGACGTCAGTGGCGGGCACCAGTCGATCGTTCACGCGAACGGTTGCGTCGTCTGCGTCGACGTCGACGTTGTCGGGGTGGACGCGCTGGATGAAACGTGGGTAGCCGTCAAAGGCGCGCTCGACGACGAGCCAGTACGCGACTCCTTCGAACAGCAAGTCATCGAGAGTGTCGATCATGGTCTTGGAGCGCGGACGGTTTCGCTCAGGCTGGGCGAGCAAATCGTTGACGTGCTCGACGCGCTGGGTGTCGAAGGCCGAAAGAGGCAGAGTTCCCAGCGTCGTGATCAGGTCGCGAGCGCGTTTGACCGCTGGGCACTGGATCGCTTCCCGGCGCGAGATGCGCGGTGCGGGCGCGATCGGGTCCGCGTAACTTTCCAGTCCGAAGATCTGCGCGGGGATCGCTGCGGGGTCGACGGCGAATGCCGGTCCGTGGCCGGTTATGGCCGCTTCGATCACAGGGCTGGGGCGGCCAATGACCCAATCCCATACCGCGCCCATATCGGATCAATCGTATTTCGGTTCTAAGCAGCTACGCGGCGACGATGATCCTCGGTTTGCCCACCGACACCGGCAATGTCCTCGCCAAGTGCACCGAACCTGCCGCCGCGTAGAGGGCGTCACAATGCCCGAGACCTCGCCGGGAGAAGCGCCAACCGTCCCCAGAAGTGAGTTTCGTGGTCTGGCTGACATGGGCGTTGAGGAGTGGGTCGTTGCTGTGCACCAGTCGCCGAGCCGTCACCTGCTCAGCGAATCCCTGGCAGACCGACGGGACGTCACCGGCCTTCAGCTCGACAGTCTTGCTCAGGCCACGCAAGTCGGCAGCTAGGGCAGCAGCCGGTCCACCCGGGAACCACCCGAGGACTCGGGGGTCGATGCGCGTCAGGAGGTCGGGCAGTGCGGCCCGTGCTTGGTCGGGGGAGTCCCAGGCGCCGACCGGCTCGACTCGCACGCGCCCGTCCTGGCGTTGACCGGCAGCGACGAGCGAGACGTGTTTGAGGTCGGAGGAGACGTCGAGGCAGAGCGTGATGCGATCGCGTAAGGCGTCCATAGTGCCGAGTGAGTCGGCGCACGCCTGCCAGGCGTTGAGGTCAATCGCTGTCTCGATGGACTCGACGCGCTGGCACAGGTGCTCGGTCCTGAACCTGCCGGGGGTCAGTGTGGCGAGTGCGGAGGCGAGAGTGCGGTCCTCGATGGTGTGCCCGAGTCCCGGGTTTGCTTGCGCCCATGCGCGTGGGTCGTCGAGTTCGCAGTTGTCGGGCGCGGACCACTCGAACAACCCCAACGTCTCGTCGGCTCCAGCGAGTGCGGAGTCCCGCAGACCGTTGAGGACAATCGATCGCTCCTCACCGGCGTTCGAGATAGCGACGATGAGTCCGTCGGGTCGGGCCGTGGTCGTCGCTGAGAGGGCGGCCCACGCGGCGTCGTCGCGGTGCTCACGGAGCTCGTCAAGGATCAGGAGGTCGACCGACAGGCCGCGTCCGGCTCGACCGTTAGCCGGGGCGATCTTGTAGCGCGCCCCGTTGGTCAACGTAAACGCGAGATCGCCGGTTGAGAGCCGGACGGCATTCTTACCCCTCAATGCCGTGAGCGCCGGGTGGTGCTCGGTGAGGTCGATGGTGCCCTGCCACGACTCTCGGGCGGTCACGAGGTCTTGTGCGACACCAAGGACGAGCTGTGCTCGGCCGGAGACCATCGCCCACAAGGCGACCAGCTTCAACAGGTGGGTCTTTCCGTTCTGTCGCGAGACGAGCGTGAGGATGCGGCGGAAGCGGAGGCGTCCGTCCGGGCGGAGTTCGAGGGCGTGGATCAGCCACCACCGCTGCCAGGGCATGAGCTCGACTCGGCAGAACCTCTCGGAGAAGGCGATGACCTCGAAGCCCAAGCTCGTGTCGGGTGTCAGGTGGTGCAGCGGCGGCGTTGCTAGCCGAGGTGTCTCACTGCCCAGCAGCGCGGTCAAAGAACGCTCCGAGTTCGTCCCAGGCGGAATCCGGTGCCGGCCGGTCCCGGCGTGCCCGAGGCGTGGCCTCGAGGGCGTGTAAGGCGGACAGGATCCGGCTGCCGTACTTGTCGAGAAATCCACCTGCGTCGACCTCGTCGGCATATCGCACGAGAAGGCCACGAAGCGCAGCATCACGAGGGTCACGCGGAATCGCGTCGAGGGTTTCGCGGACAGCTTCGGCCAGCGATGTGGGATCGGGTGGAGTTGCCATTGATCAATTATCGATCAGTTTTCCACAATGCCCGGAGAGAAAAAGGGACAGGGCGGTGTCTAGGCGGGGTCCATGTCAAGGGAAAAACCCGGGCCCGATAGGGGAATGGTGGATGACGCCAAATTGCCCGTTGTTACCAGCGCGTGCGCGGCGTAACGGCCGGGTCGCCGTACTTCTCTTGGGCCGGGTCACCGAACGAAAAGTTGCACGCGCCACATGCGGCGATGAGATGCCTGGGATCGTCGCCCACAACGCTGCGCGATTGCGTGTGGTGGACGGTATCTGCCACATTGGTGCATTTGCTGCTGGTCCTCAACCGGCACTTGTGATCGTCGCGAGTGAGGACCATGGCGCGGACCTTTCGCCACGCGCTGGTCGAGCCACCCTGCCAGGCGCTACTCACGTCGCAGCCGCTCGCCGATGAAGATGACCAGGTCGTGGCTCGCAGCCCACGCGCCGACCCCCAGCCCGGCCATTACCATCGCGACGATCATCCTGGCGCCTCCTCGGCCCACGCGGTCGAGTGCTGGAAGCCGCAGCTCCGGCACCCGGCGTATGTCTCGACCGTGCGTCGGAGATAGCCATCAGCCAGCTCGCGCCACTCGCCGGCAGGAATCAGTACACCCAGCAGCGGCGCAACCTCCATCGTCCAGAAGACGTCCACGCACCAAGGCCCATCGCGCAGTGCCTCGGTCCGAGCGCGCCCCACCACGAGGCGCTCCAGCGCCCGCAGATCCGGTCGTGCCATGGCGAAGTCGTCCCAGTTCACGATGTCGCAGACCATCACGACCAAGCACCCCCTTTAAGTACACCTGCATGACTGTCGCGTACACCTCTTAGGCGGAGTGACAAAGGTGCCAAGGGACCTTTGGTCGTTTCCCATCTTTGTCTTTGTCGGAACGACCTAAGACCCCTTGTCACCCCTGTCACGACCGCTCGAACCGGACACCAACCCAGACACTCTGGCGACCCGTCAACGGCTCCTTGTTGAAGGCCAGTGGTCCGGACCTGCGCGTGATGGCGTCGAGCTTCGTCGTGCGCGCCTTCGAGACTGAGTGCTCGGCGACGGTCGGATGCGTGGCGAACCTGGCCGAGAAGGTCTGGTCAGACCAGCTGTGTGCTCCGCGCTGCAGCAGCCAGTCGTTGAACTGCGCCAAGAGGTCTGTGGTCGTGACCATCGCGTCGGAGTCGAACTCGATGCACTCCTCGACGAAGGCGAAGACCATGTCGGCTTCGCCTCGCCACTTCCTGGTGTCTGTGAACACCTGTACCGGTGGTGTCGGGATGCGCCGGTCTGCGGAGTACCACCTCACCGCGCCCTCGACGATCCAGGCGAGGACGGCCTCGTGCTGGCCTTGTAGGCCGTCGCGGAGACGGTCGCGGAGGTGCGGGTCACCCCTCCGTTCCTCGTCCTTCTGGGGCGTCGTGACGTAGGTGTACGGGAACCTGACCATCGCGAGCCGACGCCACGTCCCATGGTCAACCTCGTCGATCCGGGGCGCGTAGTTCGTCGTCAGGAAGAGCGAGTGCGTGGCGTCCCAGGTCACGTTGTCCCGGGCGATCGCCCTCGCCGTGATCGTGGGCGTGCCCAACAGGTCCTTCAAGCGTTTGACGTTGAGGTGGCGAGCTTCCGGCGTCTCCTCGATCAGGGCGAACCGCACCCCGCGCAAGGTCATCATCTCGGTCGGGTGGTCGTTGTGGTTTCCCAAAAGCACTCGGTCAGGCACCTTGCGAGCATGCGTGCCAAGCACGCGCTCGATGGCCGATATGACGGTGGTCTTGCCGTTCTCGCCGCCGCCCTGTAGCACCGGCAGGATGTCATCGGAGGTCATGTAGCCGGTAGACGCTTGACCAATCCGGATCTGCATCCACTCGGCCACCCCGGTCGGCATGCTCCCCAACGCAGTCGTCCAGTCGCAATGCGACTCGCCAGAGATGTAGTCACACGACGCAATCTTCGTTAACAAGAGAGACGGGTCGTGCGGCTGTAGCTGTCCCGTGCGGAGGTCAACCACCCCATTCCGGACGTTTAACAGGTCGGGATGGGCGTCGAACGCCGATGTCTCTTCCTGGACGATCCCGCGCGAGAGCGACGCGATTGCTGCGATGCGATTGCGTCCGAGTAGAGCTTTCAAGCGCATCTGGCGCTCCGCATCGGCACCAGTGCTGGATTCGATGTAGCGCCAATCGATCACGGCGCGGCGAATTCGTTCGATGACGGTCGCCTCCGATGTCTCGGTCCAGACGCCGTGCTCGTATCTCAACCAGCCGACTCCGCTGGTCCAGCAGTACCGGTCGCGCAGCGCGTCTTCGGCGATGATCTGCGCCGCTACGGCATCAGTAGTGGCTTCGTGTCGGGCCCGCATCAGGTTGATCATGTCCTGGGGTCGGTGGGGTTTGACGGCCGCGAGGATCGTTGGTGTGCCCTCGGACTGAGGGTGGCTATCAAATGCTGCGATATTATTGTCTTGCATTACTTCATCTCCATAAATTGGGTGCTAACAAAGAAGGGCCACCGGCTTCATTCCTCCTCCGGGGCCGGTGGCTCTTTAGTCATGCGCCTCGAACAGCGCATCCAGGTCTTCCTTGAGGATGCGGATCTGTCCGCGAAGCATCGTTGACTTAAGTTCATCCGCGGCTATCATCTTGCGGATCGTGCTGGGACTGAGACGCAGGTACTCCGCCGCCTCGGGTACGTTCATTACAATTGGGGTAATCAAGGGATCTCCAGTGTGAATGAAGAGACGCCAAACAGCGGTTAGCCGTTCAGCGTCTTTGATGTCGTCGTGCTAAGTTTCGGCGTTAACTATATTCCATCATTACTTTCAATGGTCTCCAGTTGTTTGTGAATACGCCTGAGAGGTGTCCGACAAATGCACGACAACCCCGGGCAGCGAGAAAGCACTTCGCTGGCCGAGGTGGTCGCCTACTGTTCTTCCGGCCAACGAGCGCCGACCTCGATGCCGACGCTGATGCCCATGGACTCCAGCTCGCCCTTGATCAAAGCGAGGTCGGAGATGAGGCTGACGATGAGGTCTTGCTCGGTCGTGGCGTGTGTGGTCATTGGACCTTCTCTGCGTGGTTGTGGATGGGACGGAGGGCAGGGCCGAAACGCTCGTAGGGTGCCGACCCCGCCTCCGGGGTTCGGTCTGCTCATCGGCTCCCCACTGGGTCCGTACCCTGAGCCGTTAACCCGCGCACGAGCCCGCGCAGATCGCCTAGAGCAGATCGCCGGCAATAGGCGGCATGGCCCGTCCGGCGTCCACCCGATCAGCGTCGCCCGCGCTCAGGGCGGGGTATGACATCGAGCTTGGCTTTCTAGGCGGTGTTGTTCCGCTTCTGCCTCCGACCGCTCCCTCCCTGTCGGAACTTCATCGCGGCCGGTTACAAGAATCATCGATCGACTCGCCCGCACATTTGGACCTACTTCTAGGACCTTGAGTGCCGGAATCGCCCGGTGCGAGTGGGTTCGACCACGCTGAAAAAAATTCGCAAATTGATTTGAAAACGGTTCTCACTGGGCGTCGGGCAGGTAATCCACCAGCACGCAGGCCGCGCCGTTTCCGAATGTGGGCGTGGACCTGGTCCAGCTCATACGTAGGGAGCAGCTCGGCGGTGTCGTCACGCTTGCACCGTTGGCCGCACGACAGGCCGCACGACGGGCCACGCACGGTCGGCACGCACCATCCCTCGAAGTTGAGTGCCACGCCGAGGGCGATGTCCTCTTCTACGACCAGGGCAAGATCCGGGAGGATCATCACCTACATCCGTAACGAGACCCGACCGAGCGGTTCAAGCGCCTGCTGCGCCTGACGTTGTCGCAGGTCAGAGCAGGTTTTTCGTCTTGCGGACGCGAATGAACGCACGCATCCGGTTCTACTTCGAGGATGCCCGCGCCAAGTCCGATGGTCAGTGTTTCCGCAGGTCAGAGGCCTGTGGCCTGCCAGTTGTCCACAGTCGCTGGGGATAACTCAGGGGACAAGTGCAGTGTCTTGTCGGCGAAGTCGGGGACGATGGTCTTGACAGGTAAGGAACCTGTCGCCATCACGAGAGCAGGCCACCATGATCGAGGCTTTGGGCGGAGCACCACCGGTGATGCTCGGCGTCGCCCTGATCCTGTGGGTCCTGTCGCGGTGCGTTCCCGCATGGGGCGACGTCTACATACGCGTCAGGACGTTTCACGACTCACGAGCGGGGAATCTCCACCTGGTCGCCAACGACGGGCACCAGCACGAGACGATCACCGAAAACCTCGACGCGCCGGAGGACCCGCCCGAGCAGGGTGTTCCACTCGCCGGGTGAGACGTCGCCGACCTCCAGGCGCGAGAACTCATCAATGTTGATGGGCGCGCTGAGCCTGACCTCCTCGCGTGCGTCACGCAGCGCGGTCTCGATCTTCGTCCGCTCGTCCAGGGCGTTCGCCTGTGCTCCCCGGTAACCCTCCGTGTCCAGAGTGCCGTCCGCGTATCCCTCCGCGAGCCGCACTAGACGCGCCTGGACCCCGGCTAGACGTTCCTCTAAATCACTAACGACGTTCGCCTCGTCCCCGCCTGTCACGTCCCTCTCAGGGAAGTCCTCGATGTGCGCGCCGAGCCATAGCGCGACCCGGTGTTCCAGCACCTGACGCTTGATCCACACGCCCGTGCAGGACCGTGAGTTGTGGTAGCCGGAGCAGAGCGCCTGCGACTTCCCCTCCTTCAGCGTCGTGACGATCATGCGGTTGCCACACAGGCCGCAGATCGCGAGCCCCGCCAAGTGCCACCGCGCGATTCGACGCTTAGGCGCGACGGTCTTCCGCTTGCCCCTCACGTCGAGGTACGCCTGCCACTCGTCCCTACTGATCACTCCGTCGTGGGCGCCTTCGATCCACGACGTCTCGCGTCCCGTTGTTCTCGTGTCCTGAACGAGCAGGCCGGCGCCGAAACCCGACTCCAACAGACGGCGCAACGTCTGCACGGTCCACGCGTTCCCGCGCTGCGTCGTGTGCCCCGCATCGTTGAGCCAGCCGCACAGGACCTGTAACCCCGCGCCTCCGATGTAGCGGATGTACATCTCGTGCAAGATCGGTCCGGTGATGGGGTCGGGGGAGTAGTGGCCGTCCTCGCGCTTGGCGTATCCGTACCTCGGCTGTCCGTTCTTGGGTAGGCCGCGCTCGGCTCGATGGTTGAGCGCCTCCTTCCACTGCTCGCTCTTGAGGTCCGACTCGAACGCAGCGAACGAGAGGAACTGCTCGCGAGCGAACCGGCCACCCGCCGTGGTCGGGTCTATCGGCTCGGTCGCCGACTCGACCGTCCCGAGCATGTCGATCAGCTGCGCCTGGTCCAGCCGCTTACGTGACAGGCGCGACCACCGATAGACAACTACGACGTCAGCCCTGGACTCGACGACGCGGTGGAACTCCGGTCGCTTGCGCCAGTCGCGGAATCCTGAGACACCCTCTTCGACCACTTCCTCGATGACCTCATAACCCTGACGCTGGCAGTGGGCGAGGCAGGCAGCGCGTTGCAGGTCGATAGAGATCGAATCGTCCTTCGCCTTGGACTGGCGTAAGTAAAGGATGGCGGTGCTCATAACGCTTAACGTATCGCCTACGTTCGTCGACGCGATGCTTCCTCAAGGGCACCGCCTCCACGTCGTCCTGGAGGGGATCAGTCGCGGGTTCTCGGCCGTCAACATCCGCAAGTTCGTGGTGAGGGCTCGACGCCTGCACGACCTGGTCGAGCTCGGCAGCCTCACCCCAGCGGCGGCCGACTTCCTCGACGCCTCGATCCGGGCCGGACTCAACGTGCTGGTGGCTGGCGGGACGCAGGCAGGCAAGACCACGTTCCTCAACTGCCTGGCGTCCTCGATCCCAGGTGGGGACCGGGTCATCTCGGCAGAAGAGGTCTTCGAGCTCCAGTTCAACCACCCGGACTGGGTGCCGATGCAGACCCGACAAGCAGGGCTCGAGGGAACCGGCTCTGTGCAGCTGCGAGAGCTGGTCAAGGAGGCCCTTCGTATGCGGCCCAGCCGGATCATCGTCGGCGAGGTGCGAGCCGAGGAGTGTCTCGACCTGCTGCTGGCCCTGAATGCCGGACTGCCCGGGATGTGCACCTTGCACGCCAACAGTGCGCGCGAGGCGCTGGTGAAGATGTGCACGCTTCCGCTGCTCGCGGGGGAGAACATCTCGGCGAGGTTCGTGGTGCCGACGGTGGCCAGCTCGGTCGACCTGGTGGTGCACCTGGGCATCGACGCCCAGGGCGTTCGCCGAGTCAACGAGATCGTCTCGGTGCCGGGACGTGTCGAGAACGACATCATCGAGGTGGAGCCCATCTTCGAGCGCGGCGGCGGCGAGCTGCGTCGCGGTGCCGGAGTGCCGTCGCGGCTCGAGCGCTTCGAACGCGTCGGCATCGACCTGCACGCGCTCCTCAACGGCGGGCGCTGATGGGCGCCCTCGTCGGTCTGGCCCTCGGGGTGGGTCTGCTGTTGATCTGGTCGGCCTTCGCCGTACCGCGGTCGCCGCGCGCGCCGAAGCCCGGTGGCGGACGGGGACGACAGCTGCTCGCCCGAGCCGGCCTCGGCGACGTGTCGGTGACGAGCCTGGTGGCACTGTGCGTCGTCTTCGGCGCCGTCACGTTCGTCGTGATCCAGGCGGTCTCGCGGACAGTGCCGATCGCAGTCGTGTTTGCCCTGATGGCCGGGTATGCGCCAGTCGCGATCGTCAAGCAACGGGCCGCGAGACGCCAACGCGAGTTCGCCGAGGTGTGGCCGGACGCCGTCGACAACCTGGCCAGCGCCGTACGCGCCGGACTGTCCCTGCCCGACGCTCTCGCCGCCCTCGGCACCAACGGACCCGAGGCACTGCGGGACTCGTTCGAGGCATTCGCCCTCGACTACCAGGTCACCGGCCGGTTCCACGAGTCGCTCGATCGGCTCAAGGACCGTCTCGCCGACCCGGTCGGCGACCGCGTCGTGGAGGGACTCCGCATCGCTCGCGAGGTGGGCGGCGGCGAGCTGGGACGCCTGCTGCGCAACCTCTCCGGCTATCTCCGCGACGAGGCACGCACACGCTCGGAGATGGAGTCGCGGCAGGCGTGGACGGTCAACGGGGCCCGGCTCGCGGTGGCAGCGCCGTGGGCGGTCCTGCTGCTCATGTCGTTCCAGACCGGCTCCATCACCGCCTATTCGTCCGGCCCCGGCGTCCTGGTCCTGGCGGTGGGTGGGGCCGTCTGCCTGATCGCCTACCGGTTGATGATGCGCATCGGTCGGCTGCCGGTCGAGAGGCGCATCCTGGCATGAGCGCGACCTTGTGGGGACTGGTCCTCGGGGCGACGTTCGCCGCCGGGGTGCTGCTCGTCGCTGCTCGGGTGTCGACCATCCGGCGCCCCCAGCTGGCCTTGCGCGTGCTGCCCTACGTGCGCGACCTGCCCCAGGTCGGTCGCACGCCCGCCCTCAAGGCGAGCTCGTCGTCGCCCACCGCCGCCGCGGCCGGGGTCTTCGGACCGTTCCTGCGGTCGGCCGCCGACATGGTCGAGAGGGCGCTGGGCGGAGCGACGTCGGTGCAGCGCCGACTCCAGCGCGCCGCCCTCGCCAAGACCGTCCACGAGTTCCGCATCGAGCAGGTCCTGTGGGGACTTGCAGGCTTCGCCGTGGTTGCTGCGCTCAGCCTGGTGCGCGCCCTGACCCACGACGTCAGTCCCGTCGGGGCACTGCTCCTGTGCTGCTTCGGCTTCGTCGCGGGTGTGCTGGCGCGCGACAACCGCTTGAGCACCCAGGCGAACAACCGTGAACGGCAGATCGTCGCCGAGTTCCCGACCGTCGCTGAGCTCCTCGCGCTGGCGGTCGCGGCGGGTGAGAGCCCGGTCGCTGCGCTCGACCGTGTCGTACGGCGAAGTGGTGGCGAGCTCTCGGCCGACCTGGGCCGGGTACTGGCCCGGATCCGCACCGGCACCCCGGTCTCAGCCGGGTTCGACGCGCTGGCGGCCGGCACCGGGCTGCCCCTGGTCGCGCGCTTCGCGAGCGGGATCTCGGTCGCGATCGAACGAGGGACCCCCCTGGCCGACGTGCTCCACGCCCAGGCTGCAGACGTCCGCGAGGCCGGCCGGCGCGAGCTGATCGAGACCGCCGCCCGCAAGGAGGTCTTCATGATGGCTCCGGTCGTCTTCCTGGTGCTGCCGGTGACCGTCCTCTTCGCGTTCTTCCCTGGTGCCATCGGCCTGAGCCTGGTGGTGCCGTGAACGTCCGTGCCGCTGCAAGCAACGACCTACCGACCGACCGAACGGGGATCCCGATGAAAGACCCAGCCGCTTCCCAACTCCTGACGCTCTACCTCGCGGTCGCTGCGCGACGTCGCCGCGACGAACGCGGAGACGTGCCTGGCTGGGTGATGGTCACGGTCATGACCGTGGGCCTGGCCATCGTGATCTTCACGTTCGCCGAGGAGCCCCTCAAGGCACTGCTCTCCCGCGCGTTCGCGTCGGTGGAGTGACCGCGAGCGCCCAGTGGCGTCACGGGTCCGAGCGGGGCAGCGCAGTCGTCGACTTCGTGATGATCCTGGTGGTGCTGCTGCCGATGTTCGCGGCGCTGCTCCAGCTCTCCCTCGTGCTGCACGTGCGAAACACGCTCTCCTCGGCCGCGGCCGAGGGGGCGCGGCGAGCCGCGGTCATGGGGGCCTCACCGGCAGACGGGCACGCCAAGGCGAGTGAGCAGATCGCGGGCACGCTGAACGAGAGGTTCGCCCGCGACATCGTCGTCCGCGAGGTCGCCATCGCTGGCGCCCCGGCCTACGAGGTCGTCATCCACGCCGAGGTGCCGGCGCTCGGCCTCGGTGGCCCCGCGATCGCGCTCTCAGCCAGCGGCAACGCGATCATCGAGGGTGCGCCGTGAGCCACCCCTCCCGGGCCGGAGCGTCGGGAGAATCCGGCAGCGCCCTCGTCGAGTTCTGCTGGGTCGGGCTGATCCTCTTCATCCCGATCACCTGGATCGTGCTCTCGGTCTTCGAGGTCCAGCGCGGTGCGTTCGCCCTCAATGGTGCTGCTCGCGCGGCCGCCCGGGCCTATGCGCTCGCGCCCGACGACAGCGTCGGTGCAGCGCGAGCCCAGGCTGTCGTCGAGCAGACCCTGCTCGACCAAGGGGTCATGGGACAGTCCGGGAAGGTGTCGATCAGCTGCGAGCCGTTCCCCGACAACTGCCACACGGGCACATCGGTCATCACCCTGCGGGTGGAGTCGGGCGTCACGATCCCGTTCCTGCCAGAGGTGCTCGCCCAGGGGCGGCGCTCGTTCCGCCTGACGGCGACCCACACCGTGCCGATCGGGCAGTTCGTCGCCATACCTGAGGCGGGGGAGGGCGGGCCGTGAGCCGGCGCGACGAGTGCGGATCGACCATCCCGCTGATCCTCGGGCTCGCGACGGTGCTCCTGATGGGGGTCGCCGTGGTCATCAACGCCTCCAGCGCCTATCTCCAGCGCCAGAGCCTCAACACCCTCGCCGACGGTGCCGCCCTGCGCAGCGCCGACCTCGGTGCCGCCGGCGTGTATGCCGACGCCGGGCTCGATCAGGAGCGGTTGCTGCAGGAGCCCGGAGCCGTCAAGAAGGTGGTCGTCGCCTACCTCGCGTCCGTCGGTGCCCACCGCACCTATCCCGGGCTCGAGGTCGACGCGCGGGTCAACACCCTCGACCGTTCCGTCACTGTCACCCTCAGCGCGCCTGTCGACCTGCCGCTGCACCTGCCCGGGAGTCCCATGAAGCCCGTCGTGGCCGCCAGCAGCACGGCCGCGGTCACCGTCGTGACGCCCTGATCTCCTCAGACCGACAACCAAGTCCGCGGTTGGCGCATCTCCACAGACAAGTGTGCTCCCCTCTTCCCAGTCCGGGAGCGCACGCGTCGGGTTGGACCCCCGACGCACCGACCGCCCGGAGCCACACCAGCTGGCTCCGGGCGGTTGAGGTGAATCGACGCCCCGCGGCACCGGGCCGTAGTGTTGCCCCTTGTGGCAGCCACCGACTTCGACCAAGAGATCAAGCAGCTCAAGGCGACCATGAGCACCATCGGCCAGGTCCTCGACCTGGATGAGATGCGTCGCGAGATCGCCGACCTCAGCGAGCAGGTCGCCGCCCCCGATCTGTGGGACGACCAGGACAACGCCACCCGCGTCACCGGCCGCCTGTCGATGCTCCAGGGCGAGCTCGACAAGTTCACCGGACTCGACGACCGCATCGAGGACCTGGGACTGATGGTCGAGATGGCGACGGAGGAGGGCGACGCGGACACGCTCGCCGAGTCGGAGAAGGAGCTCACCCGGATCAAGAAGAGCGTCGAGTCGCTCGAGATCCGCACGCTCCTCAACGGCGAGTACGACGCCCGCGAAGCCTTGGTCAGCATCCGTTCGGGGGCCGGTGGCGTCGACGCGGCCGACTTCGCCGAGACCCTGATGCGGATGTACATCCGCTGGGCCGAGCAGCACAACTATCCGGTCGAGGTCTTCGAGACCTCGTATGCCGAAGAGGCCGGCCTGAAGTCGGCAACCTTCGCGATCCACGCGCCCTACGCCTACGGCACCCTGTCCGTCGAGGCCGGCACCCACCGCCTGGTGCGGATCAGCCCCTTCGACAACCAGGGGCGCCGCCAGACGTCGTTCGCCGCCGTCGAGGTCGTGCCCGTGCTCGAGCAGACCGACGAGATCGAGATCAACGACGAGGACATCAAGGTCGACGTCTACCGCTCCGGTGGTCCGGGTGGTCAGTCGGTCAACACCACCGACTCCGCCGTGCGGCTCACGCACATCCCCACCGGCACCGTGGTGCAGTGCCAGAACGAGAAGAGCCAGCTGCAGAACAAGGCCTCGGCCATGGTCGTGCTCAAGGCGAAGCTGCTCGCGCTCAAGAAGGCCGAGGAGAAGGCTCACCTCGACGGGATGCGCGGCGACGTACAAGCATCGTGGGGCGACCAGATGCGCAACTACGTCCTCAACCCCTACCAGATCGTCAAGGACCTGCGGACCTCCTACGAGTCCGGCAACCCGCAGGCGGTCTTCGACGGCGACCTCGACGGCTTCCTCGAGGCCGGCATCCGCTGGCGGCGGGGCAGTGACAAGGCCGAGGCCGACGCCTGACCGCACGTCCAGGCCGAGTCGGCGTGGAGTGCAGGCCGAGTGGGCGCTGAGTACAAGCCGAGTCGGCGTGAAATGCAGGCCGAGTCGGCGTGGAGTCATGGGCGGGTGTTGTGCGCCGACTGGGCGGGTGTTGTGCGCCGACTGGTCGGTTGGTGTGCGCCGACTGGGCGGGTCGAGCGGGCTCAGGCCGGCCGCATCGCCTCGAGTACGGCGACGCACCACTCACCCACGCGGGACACCTCGTCGGTGCCGTGGACCTCGCAGCCGACCCACGCGTCGCCGACGAGACCATAGAAACCGGTCAGCGCCGCCCCGGTGTTGAGGGTGCAGGTCTGGGCAACGCCCGGAGCGCCGAGCTCGGGCGCCGACTCGAGGCGGCGACACTTCGTCCCGACCATCTCGGAGGCGAAGTCCTCGGCCCGTTCAGCAGTGATCGGGGGAGCGAAGATCCAGGCCCGGGCGTCAGCCGGACCGGTCGTCACCGTGCTGGCCGTCCACGCGCAGCCGAACTCGTTGCTGACCTCCTCGGTCCCCGGCAGCTGGTCGCCCGGTCCCCAGGAGATGGCGTCGCTGGGCTCCCGGCCCAGGGCGTCCACGAGCGACTCCTGGCCCACCCGGTCACAGAAGTCGGCCCGGGCCAGGGCGAGGTCGTCGGTGGCGTAGTCGCTCAGCGGTGTCGGAGTGGGGGTGATGGTCGTCGTCTCGGCCTCGGGGCTCGGCGCCGGCTCGTCCTGCGAGCAGCCGGTCAGCACGACCAGGCAGGCCACGCCGACGGCCACCCAGGACCGGGAGGGTGGGCGCGAGGGCCTGCGGAGAGTGATCAGCACGACGCCAGCGTAGGGGCCGCGATGCCAGGACGGGGTGGGTCCACCACGTAGCCTCAAGGCCGTGATTCGCTTCGAGAAGGTCACCAAGACCTACCCCGGCCACGCCCACGCGGCCCTCGACCAGGTCTCGGTCGACGTCGACAAGGGCGAGTTCGTCTTCCTGGTCGGCTCCTCCGGATCGGGGAAGTCGACCTTCCTGCGGCTGGTGCTGCGGGAATACCGCCCCACGTCCGGCCGGGTCTATGTCGCCGGCAAGGAGATCAACCGGCTGGCGAGCTGGAAGGTGCCGCGGCTGCGGCGCGAGATCGGGACCGTGTTCCAGGACTTCCGGCTCCTCGGCAACAAGAGCGTCTCGGAGAACGTCGCCTTCGCGCTCCAAGTGATCGGCCGCTCGCGCAGCGACATCGACAAGCTCGTGCCCGAGACGCTGGAGCTGGTCGGGCTGACCGGCAAGGGCGACCGGCTCCCCGACGAGCTCTCCGGCGGCGAGCAGCAGCGCGTCGCGATCGCGCGGGCGTTCGTCAACCGGCCCAAGATCCTGATCGCCGACGAGCCGACCGGAAACCTCGACCCGACCACGTCGGTGGGGATCATGAAGCTGCTCGACCGGATCAACCGCACCGGCACGACCGTGGTGATGGCGACCCACGACGCGGGCATCGTCGACCAGATGCGCAAGCGGGTCATCGAGCTCGAGCACGGTCGCGTCGTGCGCGACCAGGCCCAGGGCGTCTACGGCGCCTCCAACTGACGCCCCTCACGACTTCGAAGGACTGACACCACGACATGCAGCTTCGCTACGTCTTCTCCGAGCTCGGCCAGGGCCTGCGCCGCAACGCCTCGATGCACCTGGCGGTGATCCTGACGCTGTTCGTCTCGCTGACCCTGGTTGGCCTCGGCGTGCTCTTCCACCTCCAGGCCGACCGGGCCGCGGCCCACTGGGGCAGCCAGCTCCAGATCCAGGTCGCCCTGTGCACGGCCGAGGACAGCAACCCCGCCTGCACGGGCGAGGTGACCGAGGCCCAGCGCGATGCGGTCACCACGGTCATCGACGACAACCCCGAGGCTGCCGGCTGGGACCTGGAGACCAAGGAGGAGGCCTTCGAGAAGGTCAAGGAGCTCTATGGCGCCGAGAAGTTCGAGGGTGAGAACGCGGTCCTGACCGTCGACGACATGCCCCAGTCCCTGTGGGTGGAGCTCGAGGACCCCGAGGAGTTCCAGGGCATCGTCAGCGCGGTCCGTGGCCTCGACGGGGTCGCCGGCGTGCGCGACATGCGCCGCTACATCGAGCCGATCATCGGCTCCATCAACATGCTCCTGTGGGTCTCGGTCGCAACCGCGGCGTTCCTGGTCCTCGCTGCCCTGCTCCTCGTCGCCAACACGATCCGGCTCGCGGCCTTCGCCCGGCGCAAGGAGATCGGCATCATGCGGCTGGTCGGCGCCTCGACCCTCTACATCGCGCTGCCGTTCCTGCTCGAGGCGCTCGTCACCGCAGTCCTCGGTGTGCTCCTCGCGACCGGCGCCCTCGCGGCGTTCATGTATTTCGGGATCGAGAAGCGCGGACAGGACACGCTGCAGTTCATCCCGTGGATCGGGATGGAGCACTACGCGGTCGCCGTGGCGATCGTCGCGGTGCTCGGTCCGCTGCTCACCGTGCTTCCGACACTCGTGCTGACGCGCAAATACCTCAAAGTCTGATCTTCGCGGGTTACCTTCGTCGCGTTCCCTTCCCCGAACACCAGTAAGGCTTCCCGGTGCGTTCCTTCCCCCGTACCGCCCGCAGCCGCATGGCAACAGCTTGTGTTGCCGCTGTCGTTGCCCTGGGCACCGCCATCGTCCCCCTGACCTCACAGCCCGCCGTTGCCGACGACCTCAAGGACCGGCAGAAGCGGGTGGAGAAGAAGGTCGACCGCGCCCACGACGACGTGGAGGAGTCGAGCAAGGCCCTGCGGACCGCGAGCGCCCGGCTGACGGCGGCGAGGGCACAGCTCTCCGACGCGCGTACGGCGCTGGCAACCGCCCGCGGCAAGCTCGCCGTGGCCGAGGAGCGCGACGCCGCGATGGCAGCCGCCCTGGCCACAGCCGAGGCGACCCTGGACCAGGCCCAGGCCGAGCTGGAGGCCGGGCGGGCCGACGTCGCAGCCCAGCGCGACGTCGTGGGGGCCACCATCAAGCGGCTCTATGCCCAAGGTGACCCCGATCTGATGGCCTTCGCCTCGCTGATGGAGTCGGCGTCGGCGTCCGACCTCAGCCGCCGCGCCGACGTCAACCAGGCGATCGTCGACAGCCAGGACCGCGACTACGACAGGCTCCAGGCGGCCGAGGTGATCCTCGAGGTCAACGAGGCCAGGGTCGAGGCCGCTCGCGACGACGTGGCGGTCAAGCGCGCTGCAGCGGCCGACCAGCTCGCCGTCACGGCTGCTCTGGAGGTCGAGGCCCAAGAGGCCCGTGACTCGGTGGCAGGGCTGGTCGGGGAGCGTGCCTCCGCGCAGGCCGAGGCGAGCCGGGTCCGCGCCGACGACCTCCGCAAGCTCCAGCGGGCCCAGCGCGACGCCAACCGGATCGAGCAGATGCTCCGCCGGCGTGCGGCACGGGCTCTCGCCAGGGCGCGGGCGAAGGCGGCGGCGAGCAACCAGCGCTCAGCCCCGGCCGGGCCGACCGGCGGGCTGCTGCAGGTGCCGGTGGGTGGTGGGATGACCTCGCCGTTCGGCTATCGGCGCCACCCGATCTATGGCTACTGGGGCATGCACGACGGCACGGACTTCGGTGGGGGCTGCGGCCAGACGATCGTCGCGGCCGAGTCGGGACGGGTGGTCTCGCGCTACTACAGCGCCGTCTATGGCAACCGGCTGATCGTCGACCACGGGGTGCTGGCGGGCCGCGGCGTCGCGACCATCTACAACCACGCCTCCTCCTACACGGTCGCCTCCGGCACGTTCGTCAACCGCGGCCAGGTCATCGGCTATGTCGGTGACACCGGCTGGTCCACCGCGTGCCACCTGCACTTCACGGTGATGGCCAACGGCAGCGCCGTGAACCCGGTCGGCTTCTTCTGAGCGCCCCGCCACCGGGGAAATCCCGGTTGTGGGGTCTGGGAGACTGACCCAATGGCCAAGCAGACCAAGCGCGAGGTGGACCAGCGCAACCGGGTGATCGCGCAGAACAAGAAGGCGCGCCACGACTTCCACATCGAGGACACCTTCGAGGCCGGGATGGTGCTGCAGGGGACCGAGGTCAAGTCGCTGCGCGAGGGGCGCGCGAGCCTGGTCGACGGCTTCATCGACATCGACAACGACGAGGTGTGGCTGCACAACGTCCACATCCCCGAATACGCCCAGGGGACCTGGACCAACCACGCAGCCCGGCGCAAGCGCAAGCTGCTGCTCAACCGCGCCGAGATCACCAAGATGGAGCGCAAGGTCGGCGACAAGGGCTACACGATCGTGCCGTTGTCCCTCTACTTCAAGGACGGCCGCGCCAAGATCGAGATCGCACTGGCCAAGGGCAAGAAGGAGTACGACAAGCGGCACTCCCTCGCCGAGCGCCAGGCCAACCGCGAGAAGGAGCAGGCCGTGCAGCGCCGTCTCAAGGGCCACACCGACTGATGGCCGCCGACCCCGCCGCACAGGTCCGGGACTGGTGGTCCGCCCTCGGGCTCCCCGGCCTGATCGACATCCACACCCACTTCCTGCCGCCGTCGGTGATGGCCAAGGTCCGAGCACAGTTCGACTCCGCCGGCCCGCTGATCGGGCGGGCGTGGCCGCTGCACTACCGCGACACCGACGAGGTCCTGGTCGAGACGCTGCGGTCCTTCGGGATCGCCCGCTTCACCGCGCTGGCCTATGCACACAAGCCCGACATGGCCGACTGGCTCAACGACTGGTCGGCCCAGTTCGCCGCGGCGGTGCCGGAGGCCCTGGTGTGCGGCACCTTCTTCCCCGAGGAGTCGGCATCGACGTATGTCGCCGCGCGGCTCGACGAGGTCGAGGTGTTCAAGATCCACGTGCAGGTGGGCGACTTCTCTCCTCTGGACCCCTTGCTGGACGACGTCTGGGGCCTGGTCGCCGAGGCGGGCACTCCGGTGGTCCTGCACGCCGGCAGCGGGCCGGTCCCCGCGCAGCACACCGGTCCCGGGCCGGTCGCCGAGCTGCTCGCGCGGCACCCGCGGCTCCAGCTGGTGATCGCCCACATGGGCGCGCCGGAATATGCCGACTTCCTGGAGCTGGCCGAGACCCACGAGCGTGTCCACCTGGACACAACCATGGCCTTCACCGACTTCTTCTCCGAGACTGGTGGCGTCTTCCCGGCCGACCTGCTGCCGCGGCTGCGCGACCTCGGACTGTCCGGCCGTGTGCTGCTCGGGTCGGACTTCCCCAACATCCCCTATCCCTATCTCCACCAGCTGGAGTCGCTCGAGCGACTCGACCTGGGGGAGGCGTGGCTCCGCGCGGTGTGCTGGGAGAACGGTGCGGCCCTGCTGGCCCCGGCTCCGGGACCTTCGACCCTGAGCTGAGGTGACTGGCTGCGCTCTGATGGGGCCATGGCCCCCTCCCGACGCGCGTGGATCGTGGCCTGCGCCTGCGCCGAGACCGTCGGCATGACGGCCTCGGCCGGAGCAGCGCGGCTGGTCGACTCGCGCCCGTCGTGGCCGTTGGTGGTCGCCCTGGGAGTGATCGTCGTCGGTGGTCTCGTCGAGGGAGTCGCACTGGGGTGGGGCCAGGCGCGCGTCCTGGCCGGGCGGCTGCCGGCGCTCGTCCCGAGGCGTTATCTCGTGGCCACGGTGGTCGTCGCGGGGCTCGGCTGGGCGGCGGCGTCGAGCCCCTCCGTGCTGTCGCGTGACCAGCCGACCGGCCCGGAGCCTGCGATGTGGCTGGTGCTCCTGGGTGCCGCGGGCATCGGCCTCGCGATGGGGCCGCTGCTGGGTGCGGCCCAGGCCTGGGCGCTGCGCGGCGCCGCTCGCCGTCCTGCGCGTTGGATCCTTGCGAACACGCTGGCGTGGCCGGTCGTCATGGTCGTGGTCTTCGTCGGCGCGACGTCCCCCGACGCCGGGTGGTCGACCGGCGCCGTACTCCTCATCGGAGCGGTCACCGGGGCGGTCGCCGGCACCGTCCTGGGGCTGCTCACGACGCCGTTCCTGCCCGTGCCCGCCGGGCCTGTCGGTGGCGTCGAGGGAATGCGGGCGACGGTTGTCGGTGTTGACCCGTAGACTGACCATCACAACTCAAGAGGGGCTGATCGGTTTCGACTTGGGACGTTAGTTCCAGGGGAAGCGGGTCGAGAAGCCAGCGTCATCTCGTTAACGATCGCTGGAAACCTATAGTTGCCGACAACAATCGCAACGACTTCGCTCTCGCTGCCTGAGCAGTGATCGAAGGGTCTGACCGGGCACCCGTCCTCGTCCCGGACCCAGGCCTCATCTAGAGGACTAGCTGGTCACCTCCGTCAGGAGGGGTGATCGGGACTTTTTCCTGACTGAGTCTGTCGGCGACGTGTCAGTGCGAGCGCCGGGACTGAGAAGACGACATCACTGACTGCACCCGGAGAAGACCTGGTTCGACGCTCGAGGACGCGGGTTCGATTCCCGCCAGCTCCACAGAGAAGCCCTCTTGACCGAGAGCCGCTCCGACACCAGTCGGAGCGGCTCTCGTGCTCTCTCGGCACAGCGTGCGGCGAGCGAGCCGACCACCTCATGGGTAGCGTCGAGAAGCGGCGCCGTACGGCGTCGACGACCCTGACTCGAGGAGTACTCACGTGCCGAAGATCCTGTTCGTCCTGACCGCCTCCGACCACTGGACCCTCACCGACGGGAGCAAGCACCCGACGGGGTTCTGGGCCGAGGAGGTGCTGTCCCCGCTGCAGGTGTTCTCCGAGGCCGGGATCGACGTCGACCTCGCAAGCCCGGACGGCAAGACGCCCGTGGTGGACGAGGGCAGCCTCGCCCCGGACACCATCGGCGAGGAGGAGTCGGCCAAGCAGCGCAAGGCCCTCGACGAGCTCGCGGACCGGCTCGAGTCGACGCTGGTGCTCGCCGATGTCGACCTCGGCTCCTACGACGCCGTCTTCGTGCCCGGAGGGCACGGCCCGATGGAGGACCTCGCCGTCGACGACGACCTCGGCCGCATCCTCGTGGCGATGCTCGACGGCGGCAAGGTCGTCTCGTCGGTCTGTCACGGCCCGGCCGGTCTCCTGCCGGCCAAGCGCGCAGACGGCTCCTGGCTGTTCGCCGGGCGCAACCTCACCGCCTTCACCGACGCCGAGGAGGAGCAGGCCGGGCTCGCCGACAAGGCGCCCTGGCTGCTGGAGTCCCGTCTGCGTGAGGCTGGCGCGAACTTCTCCTCGGGGGAGGCATGGGCGCCTTTCGTGGTCGTCGACGACAAGCTGGTGACCGGCCAGAACCCGGCGTCCAGCACCGAGGCCGCGCAGAAGGTCGTCGGTCTGCTCACGTCCTGACGAGGGCCGGGCGAGCGTCGGTCCGGTCTGCATCCCCGAGCCCACAGATCCCGCATATGCGGCATGTGTGTGGGCGTCCCTTCGTCCTACCTTCGGTGTGGACGCGCTGGCCACGTTCGTGGCCGAGTCACGAGGGAGGGCGGCATGTCAGATCGAGATCCGGTGCTGTTCGGTCGACGCACGTTCATCCGAGCGGCGGCGGGCGTGGGGGCGGGCTTCGTCCTCTACTCCAAGATGCCCGGGGGAGCGACGCAGGCCCTGGCCGCCATCCCTGGCGGCACGCTCTCCCCCGAGGAGATCCCCAAGTTCGTCAGCCGCCTGCTGGTCCCGCCGGTGATGCCCCGCGCAGGGACCGTCAGGCAACAAGGCGGTGCAAACGCCGACTACTACGAGATCTCGATGAGGCAGTTCGCGCAGCAGATCCTCCCCCGAGCCTCCCGGCGACCACGGTGTGGGGGTACGGCGCCGTGACGGCCGCCTCGGCGCGCGGACTCAAGGTCCACAACGCGCCCTCGCTGACCATCGAGGCGCAGTGGAACCGACCCGTTCGGGTCAAGTGGATCAACGACCTGGTGGACTCCAACGGCCGCTATCTGCCACACCTCCTCCCGATCGACCCCACGCTGCACTGGGCGAACCCGGCGGGCGGCACGGCCGAGCGCGACGGTCAACCGAGCTCACTCGAGGACCCTCAGCCCTACACCGGCCCGGTACCCATGGTCACCCACCTGCACGGTGCCGTCGGCGTGGGCGACGAGAGCGACGGCTACCCGGAGGCGTGGTATCTACCAGCCGCCACGAACATCCCGGCGGGCTACGCCTCGACGGGCACCTGGTACGACTTCTTCGCCGCCAAGGCGGCGTCCAAGCTCGGGGTGTCGTGGGGTCCTGGCTTCGCGACCTTCCAATATCCCAACCCGGACCGCGCCCGGACCGAGTGGTACCACGACCACACCCTGGGCATGACACGCGCCAACGTCTATGCCGGCCCTGCCGGGTTCTACCTCATCCGCGGCGGTCCCTCCGGCGACAAGGCCGTGCTCGACACCCGATCCGGCACGCCCGCAGTCCTTCCTGGCCCGGCGCCCAAGGAAGGTGATGCATTCCCTCCCCGCAAGGAGTACGGCGAGATCCCGCTCGCCATCCAGGACAGGGCCTTCAACGCCGACGGATCGTTGTTCTACCCCGACAGCCGGGAGTTCTTCGACGGCGCGACCGCCGCAGATCCCGGATTCATCCCGGACACCGACCTGTCGCCGATCTGGAATCCGGAGTTCTTCGGCAACACGATGATGGTCAATGGCAACACCTGGCCGTTCACGACCGTGCGTCAGCGGCGCTACCGCTTCCGCATGCTCAACGGCTGCCAGTCCCGGTTCCTCATCCTCGACTTCTCCGGCATCTCGGGGGTCGAGGTGTGGCAGATCGGGAACGAAGGTGGTTTCCTCCCCGCGCCGGTGAACCTCACTGCCGATCACGGCAACCAGCTGCTCCTCGGGTTGGCCGAGCGGGCCGATCTCATCGTCGACTTCTCCGGTGTGCCGGTCGGGAGCCACGTGCTCGGCAACCTCGGCCCCGACGAACCCTTCGGTGGTGGCGAGCCGTCCGAGGCCTTCGAGGTGGCAGACCCCGCCTCCACTGGTCAGGTGATGGAGTTCCGGGTCGTTCCTGCCGTCGCGCCCGACCCATCGACCCCACCCCGGTTCCTGCAGCTGCCCGTCATCGCTCCGCTTCCGGCGGCGACCGTCACGCGACAGCTGGCACTGATCGAGAGGATGTCGTCGTCCTGGGACGGTCCGGCGCAGGCCCTGCTGGGCACCCTCGGCGCCGACGGCATGCCCCAGGAGGCGATGTGGGCAGACCACGTCACCGAGAACCCGACCCGCGGGAGCACCGAGGTGTGGGAGTTCTACAACTTCACCGCGGACGCGCACCCGGTCCACGTCCACGAGGTCGCCTTCGAGGTGGTGGACCGCCAGGCACTCGTCACCAACGAGGACGGGGAGACCGAGCCCCCTGCCAGACTGGTCGGTTCCCCTCGTGCCCCGGAGGCCTGGGAGGCGGGCGTCAAGGACACCGTCATCGCCTACCCCGGCGAGGTCACGCGGGTGAAGGCCAGCTTCCTGACGGCCGGACGCTATGTCTGGCACTGCCACATCCTCGAGCACGAGGACAACGAGATGATGCGCCCCTGCCAGATCGGCCCGGACCAGCCCGGGCAGCCGCCTGATCGGCACGGCTGAGCGCGCTGCCGGTCGACGAGCAGCCCTACCGGCGTGATCCGGTGGACGTCGGTGCTCGTGGAAGTCTGGGGGGACGCGATCCGCGTCGCCGACCGAAGGAGCAGACATGAAGCTCGGCGTACACCTGGTGAACTTCGACCTCCCCGGCGGCCCTGCAGCGATCGGGCCCGCCCTGGCCGCGACAGGCAGGGCGGCCGAGGAGTCCGGGCTCGACAACCTCTCGTTCATGGACCACTACTTCCAGCTCGAGTTCTTGGCGGGCGCGGAGGACCCGATGCTCGAGGGCTACACCGCGCTCGGGTTCCTGGCGGCGCACACCACGTCGGTGGAGCTCCAGCTCCTGATGACCGGGGTGACCTACCGCCACCCCGGCCTGCTCGCCAAGATCGTCTCGACGCTCGACGTGCTCTCCGGCGGGCGGGCCGCTCTCGGCATCGGCGCCGCGTGGTACGAGCGCGAGCATCGCGCCCTCGGCGTCCCCTTCCCACCGGTGGCCGAACGGTTCGAGCGGCTCGAGGAGACCATCCAGATCGTGCGCCAGATGTGGAGCGACGACAACGGCCCCTACGCCGGGAAGCACTACCAGCTGGCCGAGACGATCAACGCGCCCCAGCCCCTCCGCAGGCCGCACCCGCCGATCATGGTCGGCGGCGGCGGTGAGAGAAAGACGCTGCGACTGGTCGCGAAGTATGCCGACGCCTGCAACGTCTTCGCAGGCGCCGGCGCCGGTCCCCACGAGGTCGCCCACAAGCTCGCCGTGCTTCGCGACTGGTGCGAGCGGGAGGGTCGTCCCTACGACGAGATCAGCAGG
This sequence comes from Nocardioides piscis, assembly GCF_011300215.1. Taxonomy (NCBI): domain Bacteria; kingdom Bacillati; phylum Actinomycetota; class Actinomycetes; order Propionibacteriales; family Nocardioidaceae; genus Nocardioides; species Nocardioides piscis. The sequence goes on along the minus strand of NZ_CP049866.1, from coordinate 28,104 downwards.
ACGGTGCTCTACAACGGTGCCGTCGCACAGGACCCGGCCGGAGGCGCCGCCTTCGTCGAGGAGATGCGAGCCCTGGCCGACGTCGGTGTCGACGAGGTGCACGTGATGCCTCTGGGCGGCGACCCCGTCGCCTTCGTCAGGTCCCTCGGCGAGCACGTCGTGGAACCCCTGTCCCAGCTCTGACCGGATCCGCCCCCGCCGTCCTCGCCGACCGCCCAGATCTCGTCGGGGATCTTGCCGAAGTCCACGGTCGCAAGGGCCAGCGGGTCGCCGTCCGGGCCCCAGGCGACCTCAGGCGGGCTGTGCCGGTCACAGCGTCCTCAACCCGGCCGCCGGGTCTCCCGGTCGCTTCTTGCCTCCCGACGACGCTCGGCCTCGAGAGTCGCCTCGGAGCGCACGGGCCAGACGTAGGGCAGGTCGTCGGGGGCATCGGGGAAACGGCTGCTGTAGAAGTCGGGGTCCTTGCGGACCAGTGCCGAGCGGTGGCTGAGGTGCAACGCCTCGTCGCCGAGCCAAGGGGGGAGCGCACCTACCTCGGTCAGCTCGGCCTGTGTGCGGATGGTCTCCACGCCGGCCGTGCGCAGGTCGGTGGCGATCGTCGCCGCGCACGTGTCTGCGAAGCCCAGCTCGGTCCAGACCTCGCAGCAGACGAGGCCGTAGCGGCCGAGGGCCTCTTCGTGGCCCTTCCACATCAGCGCCGCCGGGTGGTGGCGCCAGCCGTAGTCGGGCACCGTGACCGCACGGACCACCTGAATCGCCTCGACGCGCTGCTTGCCCAGCCGCTTGGGGTCCAGCGAGCGCGCGGAGCGCTCGAAGTCGGCATACGGCAGGAAGGTCTGCATCGCCTCGAGACTAGCCAGCGGCTAGCCTCCGCGACATGGCTGACTGCGTCTTCTGCGGCATCGTCTCCGGCGAGGTGGCGGGAGAGCTGGTGCTCGAGCGTGACGACTTCGTGGCCTTCCTCGACCGGCGGCCGGTGTTCAAGGGTCACGTGCTGCTGGTCCCACGCCAGCACGTCGAGACGCTGCCCGACCTGCCGGCCGCGCTGCGCGACGGCTTCCTCGCAGCGGCGCAGGAGATCGCGACGGCCGTCAAGGATGCGCTCGGTGCGCAGGGGTCGTTCGTGGCGATCAACAACACCGTCAGCCAGTCGGTGCCACACCTGCACCTCCACGTCGTCCCGCGGACCAAGGGTGACGGGCTGCGCGGCTTCTTCTGGCCGCGGACGAAGTATGCCGAGGGTGAGATGGCCAACGTGGGGGCTCGCCTCAGGGCAGCACTGAACTGATCGGCGGGCGGACGCAACCGATCACGGGGACGGCACGTCTTCGATGACACACACCGATCGAGGGGGACCCCACATGTCGAAGCTGTTCGGGCCGTTGCTGGCCTTGTTGATCCTCGCCGTGCTGGCGCCCGCCACGGCGACCACCGCCGCTGGGCGCAGCGGAGTCCCGTGGGACCAGGTCGGTGACGGCTGGGTGCTGGCGACGGTGATCCGTGGCCGGGTCGAGCAGGGCGCCGAGCTCAGCGTGCGAGCGCGCAGCCTCGAGCTCATCTCGCCGGACGGGGTGCGGCACCCGCTTCACCGCACGACGAGGCAAGCGCCGAAGAACAACGTCGACCCGGGAAACTTCACCCTGATCGGCTGGGACCCGTCGGCCCGGACGGCCCTGCTCAAGCGCTACGTCAGTCTGGCGCGCAAGCAGGCGATCCACCTGGATCTCGAGACGGGCGCCACCCGGACGCTGGCCCTGCCGAAGGCCGAGATGGCCACCGGTCTGCGTCCTGACGGCTCCGGCGTGCTGACCCAGACGCTGGGCGGCAGGATCCTCTCGATCGCCTGGGACGGCACCCGCACCACCCTCGGACGTGCGGGCCAGGGTGGCGCGATCACCACCCCCGACGGCACGTCCGCCGTGGTGGCCGAGGGGAGGGCCCTGCTCGTGCTTCCGCTTGACGGCGCCTCGCCTCACCGGGTCGCGACGCCGGGGCAGTGCCGACCCCTGCGGTGGTACAGCGACACCGCACTGCTCGCGTCCTGCTACTCGCGCAAGGGCTCCCGGCTCGTGACCGTCGGGCTGGACGGCGCGGTGACGGCGATGGCCAGGATGCGACGGAGCAACAGGCCCGGATTCCGGGGTCCGAGCTGGGAGGACACTGACGTCCGTCAGGTCGGCGGCACCTCCTACTACGAGGGGAACGGCCCGTGCGGCGGCTCCTTCATCACCCGCGAGAACGCGAAGGGGCAGGTCAGGACGGTGAGAGTCCCGGGGAGCCGGGGCGGTGTCTCTCTCGTCGACGGTCTCGAGGACCGCCTTCTGATCGCCCACACCGAGACCTGCGACAACGGGCTGCCGCGCGCTGTGCTCTCCACCTTCGATCCCCGCAGCTTGGATGAGGACGTGCTCGTCAGGCTCGCGAAGAACGAGCACTGGGGCCACGTCCTGGCCTGGGACGAGCCGCGACCCTGGGGCTACTAGGCATGGCTTAGGGTCGGGCCGTCCAGATCTAAGTCTTGAGGAGTCACCATGGGTCGCTTTGACGGTCGCGTCGCAGTCATCACCGGAGCCGCACGCGGCATCGGGTTCGGTACGGCGCAGCGGTTCGCCAGCGAAGGCGCGTCGGTGGCCATCCTCGACCTCGACGAGAGCGCCGCCTCGGAGGCCGCAGAGCGGCTCGAGCTGGCCGACGGTGCCAAGGCGATCGGCGTCGGCTGCGACGTCTCCAACTCCACGGCTGCCGGCGAAGCGGTCGAGCGTGTCGTCAGCGAGCTGGGCGGCATCCACATCCTGGTCAACAACGCCGGCATCACCCGCGACAACCTGCTCTTCAAGATGACCGAGGACGACTGGGACCTCGTGATGAACGTGCACCTCAAGGGCGCCTTCAACATGACCAAGGCCGCCCAGAAGCACTTCGTCGAGCAGAAGTACGGCAAGATCCTCAACCTCTCCAGCGTCAACGCGCTCGGCGCTCGCGGCCAGGCCAACTACTCCGCCGCCAAGATGGGGATCCAGGGCTTCACCCGCACGCTCGGGATCGAGCTCGGCCCCTACGGCATCAATGCCAACGCCGTCGCCCCCGGCTTCATCGCCACCGAGATGACCGACGCGACCGCCGCGCGGCTCAAGATCGACGTCGACGACTTCCGCAAGATGAACGCGGACGCCAACCCCGTCCGCCGGGTGGGCTACCCCGAGGACATCGCCGCGGCCGCGGCCTTCCTGTGCAGCGACGAGGCCTCCTACATCACCGGCCAGACCCTCTACGTCGACGGCGGGGCCAAGCTCGGCTGACGCACCGGGCGGTGAGTGGGGCTGCTTCTGCGCGACCCGCACCCGCCTCACGCACCGCTCGCGGCGTATGACCCTGCTCACTCAGACGCCCCGATCCCCGCCTGCAGTCGCGGGGGAGGGCGAGTGGACGTGGTGGAAACTTGGATTTCCGGCCCTGGTTTGCCTACCTTCGTGGACGCCTCAACCTCCGGCCGACGCCGGGTGGAGGCATCACACAACCGATATCCCGCCCGGGCAACGCCGAGTCCTGCCCGCCCGGAGCGGACCCCCTGATACCACGATGTTCGGGCAGGAGTGGGGACCCACAGGTTCCACTGCCGGCCGCAGCCAGCGGACGGCTCGGGGTGAAGCCACCACCAGGTGGCGGAGCACTTTCCAGCTCCAACCCGACAGCTCACCTCACAGGCGTGGGAAAGGACTTTGCCATGCCTGCGACCCGTCGCATCAGCTCGACCCTGCGCTCCGGCGCCCTCGCCCTGCTCGGTCTCTCGATGGCCTCCACGGCCGTCGCGATCGCGCCCGCCACTGCGGCGTCCGCCGCGGAGACCTCCGAACGTCGTGCCCCCGCCGCGGCCGCGAAGAGGCTGAACTCACGGATCCTGACTGCTCAGCAGATCGCCCTCAACCAGCGGGGAGACGTCTATGCGTATGGCGCCGCCGGCCCGAACGCCTTCGACTGCTCCGGCCTGATCGCCTACAGCTATGGCCGCGCCGGCGTCAGCGTCCCTCGCACGTCCGACGCCCAAGCCGGCGCGACCCGTCGGATCGCCAAGCACAACATGCGCCCCGGTGACCTGATGTTCTTCCACAGCGGCGGCAACGTCTATCACGCAGCGATCTTCATCGGCTTCAAGAACGGGCGCGCGATGATGGTGCACTCGCCCGGTTCCGGCCGGCGGGTGACGGTCGCAGCGCCGTGGACGAGCAGCTGGTTCGGTGGCACACTGCGCCGCTGAGCGAGCCCGGTGACGGGCGCGGCCACCCAGCGGTGGCTGCGCCCGTCGCCAGTGGCGCCAGCCACACCCGCGGCGCGCCTCACCCGCCGCCCTTGGCCGGACAGTGACACTTTCCCCAGACTTTCCGCCCCTGTGATCGGAGCACCCCCTTGCACTCCCGCCTGCGTCTATCGCTCGCCGCGCTGACGGCCACTGCCCTTCTGGGCGGCCTGGCCGCCTGCGGCGGCGACAAGGAGCCCACCGAGGACAGCGCCCCCACCTCGGGCGAGCCCACGACCGCCGCCGAGGTTGCCGAGGACCCGCCGGCGCTCTGGCCGCTCACCGGCCTGGAGGTCAAGGGGTCCTATCCCAAGCACCCGGTGCTCGTGACCAAGGTCGACAACACCTCCTCCAGTGCTCCGCAGGTCGGCCTCGGCTCCGCGGACATGGTCGTCGAGGAGCTCGTCGAGGGCGGGATGACCCGACTGGCCGCCTTCTACTACTCGAAGCTCCCACCCGTGGTCGGCCCGGTGCGGTCGATGCGCGCCAGCGACATCGGGATCGTGCCGGTCGGTGCCCACGTGGTCACCAGCGGAGCCGCCCAGATCACGCTCGACCGGGTCAGGAAGGCCGGCATCCCCTGGGTCACCGAGGGGGCCAAGGGGATCTATCGGGAGACGAGCCGCTCAGCGCCGTACAACCTCTTCTCGCGGCCGGGCGAGATCGCCAAGGGCATCAAGGGCGGCAAGGCGCCCAAGCCCTACCTCGACTTCGGCACCCCGGCCGACTTCCCCGGCAAGAAGCCCGCGCGCAGCCTCAGCGCCTTCTTCGGGGGCACACGACGAGCTGGGCCTTCCAGGGCGGCAAGCAGGGTGGGAAGTACGTCAACACCAACAGCTATGCCGCGGACGGCGACGAGTTCCCGGCGACCAGCGTGCTGGTGCTGCGGGTCCGGGTCGGTGACGCCGGCTATCGCGACCCCTCGGGATATCCCGTGCCTGAGACGAAGTTCGAGGGCAAGGGTCCCGCACAGCTCTTCCACGACGGCAAGGTCGTCCAGGCGACCTGGAGCAAGGACGGCCTGACCGGCCAGATTGAGCTCTCGACCAAGAAGGGGGAGCTGAGCGTGCCTGCCGGCCGGGTCTGGATCGAGCTGGTCCCCCAGGGGACCGGCGACGTCACCTGGTCGAAGTAGGCGTCCGAAGCAGCCTCAGTCGTCTGACTCGGCGGTCAGGTCGGGCAGCTCGACGCCGGCCTTCTCGACCGCCTGCAACCCGGTGAGGATGAAGCCGATCGCGGTCTCCACGCGCTTGGCTGCCATCGCTGGGTCGGCGCTGGCGGCAACCGTGTGTCCGGCCGACGACAGGGCACCGAAGAAGATGCGGGCGAAGGTCTGCAGCATCTCCTCGTCGAGGTGCCAGATGCCGGCGGACAACACGTCGTGCACGATCTGGTTGACGGTGGCGAACGTCGAGCGCTCCTCCTGGTCGCGGAAGCGTTCGAAGCCGAGCACCGAAGGACCGTCCTGGATGACGATCCGGCGGTAGCCGGGCTGCTGCACCACCTCGAGGAACGCGCGGAGCCCGGCCTGTGCCTTGAGCCACGGGTCACGCTCGCCCTTCAGGCTCCGCTTGATCTCCTTGTCGGCGGCGGCCTCGATCTGTTGGAAGATCTCCTCGAAGAGGGCCTGCTTGCCCGAGAAGTGGTGATAGAGCGCACCCTTGGTGACGCGGGCGCCCGCCACGATCTGGTCGAGGGACGTCGCGGCGTAGCCCTGCTCGGTGAACAGGTCCTGCGCCACGTCGACGAGGGCGCGCTTGGTGCTGGCCGAGTATTGCGCCCGACGGCTCGACACCTTCGGCACCCGGGGCGTGGGCACGCCGGGAACCTTGGGGATCAGCTTGGACGCCGAGGACTTGCTCATCTGTCGGAGTCTATGACCTACCGGCGGTATGTCGCCGAGCATCTTGTGGTCGGAGTCACGGCGGCGAGGTTTGGCCCACCGTCGGTACGTCGCATACTCTGAGTACGTACCAACGGTATGTGAATCAGAAAGGAGCCTGCCATGACCTGGAAGTCCTTCCACAACCGTGGAGAAGTCCTCCGCAGCGTGATGGCGGCGGCTGACGCGCGACGCGACGGCCACCTGCCGATGGACGTCGACGGCGTCGCCGAGACGTTCGCGGACGAGCTGACCCTGCTCGGTGCTCTCCAGCTGCGGTGGCACACCCGCCTGGCCGGTCACATCGAGCGCGAGCTGATGTCGGAGCCGATGGACCTCGAGGCCGGCGTCGTCGCTGCCTGGCAGGCCACCGCCCGCGAGCTCCCCGGTGTCCGCGCGATCATCGACCGGCACCGCCAGGCCCCGCTCGACGCGGACATGGCTGCGGCGATGCGGGTCTCCGCCGGCAAGGAACACGCCATGTTGGCCGTGATGGCCGGCCGCAGCAGCGCGAGCGACGAGCTGGCCGCCTCGGTCGGTGAACAGATCGCCGATCGCGCCCGAGCCGCCCTGGCGAGCACGTCCGCCGCGGCGTCCGGGCCGAAGCACCTCAGCCCCGCCCCGGCGTCTATGGTTGATCGTCTCAAGGCGGTCCTCACAGCGGCCTGAGCGCTGCAATCCCAAGACCAGACGGCCCCCGTCCGACGAACAGCGGTTCCTCCCAGCCGCGACTCCCTCCCAGATCGTCGGACGCGGGCCGTCTTCTTGTGTCCTGTGTGCCTGCGCGTCTTGTGTGCTTGCGAGATGATGGGCCCATGCACAGGGCTGAGGACGTGACGCCCGGCATGTTGCTGGTCGCCACCCACCTCCTCGCCGACCCCAACTTCGCCCGCTCGGTCGTGCTGCTGCTCGACGTCAACGCCGAAGGTGCCCTGGGCGTGGTGCTCAACCGTCCTTCGGAGGTGCTGGTCGCCGACGTGCTGGAAGGCTGGGGCCCGTTGTGCGCACCACCCGAGGTGCTCTTCTCAGGTGGCCCGGTCAGCCGCGACGGTGCCGTCGCGGTGGCGATGGTGCGCGACCCGGAGCAGGAGCCGATCGGCTTCAGGGCGATCTCGGGCCAGGTGGGGATGCTCGACCTCGACACCCCGATCGAGCTGCTCGACGGCGGGCTCCTCGGCCTGCGGGTCTTCGCCGGCTATGCCGGCTGGGGTGCCCAGCAGCTGAGGGGTGAGATCGACGAGGGGAGCTGGCACGTGGTGCCGGGGGAGCCCTCGGACGCCTTCCGGGCGGACCCTCGGTGGCTGTGGCGTGACGTGTTGCAGCGCCAGCCCGGACAGCTGGCCTGGCACGCCACCCGACCGACCGATCCTGACCTGAACTGAGCGCGCTTCTCGCCTAGACTCATCCTCCATGAGCACCATCGGCTTCTCGCCCGGCACCCAGACGATCGAAGACCGCCGCACCCAGCCGACCGATGATGGTGACCACGAGCGGTTCAGCCACTACGTCCCCAAGGACAAGCTCACCGAGGCCATGGTCATGGGCACCCCGGTCATCGCCCTGTGCGGCAAGGTGTGGGTGCCCTCGCGGGCCCCGGAGAAGTTCCCGGTCTGCCCCGACTGCAAGGACATCTGGGAGCAGATGAAGCCCGGCGGCGGCGAGGGCGGCGACGGCGCCGGTGGTCAGGGTCCCGACGCGTGACGGGGCGGCCTGACGCCGTACCCCTCTCGCCTGCGTGGCCCGATCGCGCCGCTTGGGGCACGGCCCCGTTGCTGCGGGCGTGGCAGCAGGCGGCGATGGACCAGTACGCCGCTGCGTCCCCGCGCGACTTCCTGGCCGTCGCGACGCCGGGCGCCGGCAAGACGACCTTCGCCCTGTCCGTGGCCGCCGAGCTGCTGGGCCGTCGCATCGTCGACCGGATCACGATCGTCGCCCCCACCGAGCACCTCAAGACCCAGTGGGCCGAGGCTGCCGCGCGGGCCGGGATCCCCATCGACCCGACCTACAGTGCCGGCTCGGGCAAGACGTCCAAGGACTTCGTCGGCATCGCCGTCACCTATGCCGGCGTCGCCGTCAACCCGCTCGCGATGCGCATCCGCACCGAACGGTTCAAGACCCTGGTCATCCTCGACGAGATCCACCACGCCGGCGACGCCAAGTCATGGGGTGAAGGGGTCAGGGAGGCCTTCGAGCCGGCCACGCGGCGGCTGTCGCTGACCGGCACGCCCTTCCGCTCCGACATCAACCCGATCCCCTTCGTCACCTACGCGCCCGGCGACGACGGGGTCCCGCGCTCGGTCGCCGACTTCACCTACGGCTATGCCCATGCGCTGGCCGACCACGTGGTCCGGCCCGTGCTGTTCATGGCCTATTCCGGTGAGATGACCTGGCGCACCCGGGCCGGCGACGAGATCGCGGCCCGGCTGGGCGAGCCGCTCACCAAGGACATGCACGCCCAGGCGTTGCGCACCGCCCTCGACCCGACCGGCTCCTGGATGCCGGCAGTGCTGGCGGCCGCGGACAAGCGGCTCTCGGAAGTACGCCGCCACATGCTCGACGCCGGCGGGCTGGTGATCGCCTCCGACCAGGACACGGCCCGTGCGTATGCCGCCCTGATCCGCAAGATCACCGGTGAGCCACCGACCGTCGTGCTCTCCGACGAGAAGGCCGCCTCCAAGAAGATCACCCAGTTCGCCGAGTCCGACAAGCGCTGGATGGTCGCGGTCCGGATGGTCTCCGAGGGCGTGGACGTGCCTCGGCTGGCGGTGGGGGTCTGGGCCACGACCACCGGCACCCAGCTCTTCTTCGCCCAGGCCGTCGGCCGCTTCGTGCGCGCGCGCGGCCGGGGTGAGACGGCGTCGGTGTTCCTGCCGTCCGTGCCGCACCTGCTGGGCTACGCCTCCGAGATGGAGGTGGAGCGCGACCACGTCCTGGGCCGCAAGGTCAGCGACGAGGGCGACATCTTCGCCGCCGAGAACGACCTGCTCGCCGCCGCGCAGGCCGGTGAGTCGGCGTCGGCCGAGCTCGAGATGTCCTTCGAGGCGCTCGGCTCCACCGCCTCGTTCGACCGCGTGCTCTATGACGGTGGCGAGTTCGGTCACTCGGGGGAGGTGCACGTCGGGTCGGAGGAGGAGATGGACTTCCTCGGCATCCCCGGCCTGCTCGAGCCCGACCAGGTTCGCGAGCTGCTGCACTCGCGCACCAGCGAGCGGGCCAAGAAGCAGAAGGCCGCAGCCGGCGGCCGCGAGCCCGACACGATCGCCGCGGTGACGACGCACGAGCAGCTGGCGGTGCTCCGCCGCGAGCTCAACGGCCTGGTCGCCGCCTGGCACCACCGCACCGGCCAGGCGCACGGGATCACGCACTCGGCGCTGCGCAAGGAGTGCGGCGGCCCGGCCGCGGCCGTGGCCTCGGCCGAGCAGCTGCGGCTGCGCATCGACCGGGTCCGTGAATGGGCGATGCGCGCCTCGTCCTGAGGCGCGTCAGCGGCGCGGGCACTGAGCCACCGCGGAACGCACGCCGGCCGCCGCCCGCTGGAGCGGACGACGGCCGGCGACGGAGCGTGTCAGGTCAGCGCTCGCACTTCCGGGCGCGCTCGATCATGCTGCACTTGTCGATGCCCTGGCCACCGTGGCCGCGGTCCCAGTTGAGGCCGCCCACCAGGACGTCGTTCCCGGCCTGGCCGAGCAGGCGGTCGAGGCCCTTGTCGCCCTGGACGCGGTCGTCGCCGGCGTTCCCCGCGAGCTCGTCGTTGCCCTGGCCGCCACGGACCTTGTCGTTGCCGAGGTTGCCCCGGAGGCGGTCGTCGTCGAGCCCACCGAAGATGACGTCGTCGCCGCTGCGTGCGTCGACGAGGTCCTCGCCACGGTTGCCGAAGAGGCGGTCGTTGCCCGCCGTGCCCCGGATCTTGTCCGCGTCCTTGCCGCCGCGGGCGACCAGCTTCACCGCGGCACACGTCAGGGCCGGCGGCGCCTCGAGCTTCACCCGTCCGCTGATGGTGTCGGCGCCTGCGCGGCCGACGCCTCGCACGTCACAGCCCTGCAGGTTGAGGACGTTGGCGGTGTGGGTGCCCTTGACGGTCATCGTGGCGGTGACGGCGTCGGCGTTCTCGAAGCCCTTGACGCTCTGGTCCGGAGTCACGTCGGGTTCGCCGGTCTCGAGCTCACCCTTGTCGAGGTCGAGGACCAGCTTTCCGTAGTTGTGGGCGACCTGGATCAGGTCGGCACCGTCGCCGCCGGTCGTGCTGGAGCCGTCGAGGACTGCGGAACGGGTCGTGACGGTGTCGTCACCGCCCGCCATGTCGACGGTCAGCGTCGTCGGCGTGCCACCGACGCGAGCCTCGCGCAGGACGAAGGTCTCGGCGTCGTTGGTGCCGGTGAAGGCCGCCGACGTGGCGGTGGAGTCCACGATGAAGGTCGTCGCCGCGCCGGTCCACTGCAGGACGGTCACGCCGGCCCGCTCGAGCTTGCGCGAGCGCGCGTCGATCGACACGACCCCTCCGTCACCGTCGACCAGGGTGTTGGCTCCGCCGCCGAGGTCGACCTTGGCGCCCGGCGCCTGGATGCCGTGCCACTGGAGGACGTCGTCGCCCAGTGCGAGGTCGATCGTGTCGCCGTTGGGCTGACCAGCGGCGCCACTGACGACGGTGTCCGATCCCGGGCCGCCGGCGTAGGTGTCGTCGCCGGCGCCCAGCGTCGTCGTCACGGCCGCGGCGGCCGGCAGAGTGGAAGTCTCGACCGAGTCCTTGCCCTCGCCGGCGTCGACCGTGGTCGCGCCGGTGGCGGTGCCGGGCAGCACGCAGATGGTGTCGTCGCCCGCGAGGGCGCTCACGGTGGAGCCGAGGCTCGCGGCGATGACGTCGTTGCCGGCCGTGCCGGTGACGACCGGCTGGCCGGTGCCGTCGATGGTGACGTCCTTGCCCTGGCAGGTCGTGGCTGCGGCAGCCTGCGCGCCGGGTGCGGTGAGCAGGGCGGCTGCGAGCAGTGTGGTCGTGCCGGTGGTGGCAAGTGATCGACGTACGTGGCGATTCATGGGTTCTCCCTTGATCGTCTGGTGTGGACTCCCCGTCTCGGGGTCGGGCGCAGAAGCGGCACCCGAGGGTGTGATGGGACCACCCGCCTCGAAGTTGTCACACGTGTGGTGACTTCGTCGAAGTCCGGCCCCGGGGCCGCGGGTGCCGGCTGATGGCGGTGGACCAGTCCACCCCTCCCCAGGGCTGGGGAAGGCAGGTCATCTCTGGGGGAGGTGACCTAGCCTTGAACGATGACCACCGAGATGTCGCAGACTCTCGATCGCGGACTCCGCGTGCTGCTCGCGCTCGCCGAGGCACCGCGAGGTCTGACCGCCAGCGAGCTCGCCCTCCAGCTCGACGTCAACCGGACGGTCGTCTATCGCCTGATCGCCACCCTCGAGCACCACTCGCTGGTCCGTCGTGACGCGCGCGGGCGCCACTACGTCGGGCTCGGCGTCCTGCGCATCGCCTCAGCCGTCCAGCCCCTGCTGCGCGACCTGGCGACGCCGGTTCTCCGGTCGCTCGCCGAGGCGGTGGGTTGCACGGCCCACCTCACGGTGGCCGACGGAGACGAGGCCCTCTCGCTCGCCGTGGTCGAACCGACCTGGACCGACTTCCACGTCTCCTACAGGGTGGGCACGCGACACCCCCTCACCGCCGGGGCGGCGGGCAAGGCGATCCTCCTGCGACCGGAGAGCGGCGAGTCGGCATACGTCCTGACGAGCGGCGAGCTGCAGGCCGGCGCACACGGGCTGGCTGCGCCGGTGCTCGGTGTCGAGGGCCTGCGGGCCAGCGTCGGGATCGTCACCCTCGGCGGCGACATCGACGAGGAGGTCGTGGCTCCCCGCGTCGTGGCTGCGGCCCAGCAGGTCGCCGACCGCCTGCGCTAGCTCTGGCTGAGCCCGGCAGCCGTCCGGGCCAGCGGCAGGACGCGATGATCGATCTGTGCGGCGAGGGCGATCACGGTGGTCGAGCGCTCGATGCCGGGGTCGGCCAGGACCTGGTCGATCACGCGTTGCAGGTCGGCGTTGGAGCGCGCCACCACGCGGGCCCACATGTCGCCCGCACCGGTGATCGTGTGTGCCTCCAGGACCTCGGGGATCGTCGCGAGGTGCTCGGCCACCGCCTCGTGCCCCGCCCCCTGTCGGATCTCCAGGGTCAGGAAGGCCGTCACCGGGAAGCCGAGGGCGGCGGGGACAGGGTCGGACCCCAACCGGTGACCACCCCGTTCGCGACCAGGCGGTCGAGGCGGGCCTGGACGGTGCCGCGCGCCACGCGCAGACGGCGGCTCGCCTCCAGGACGCCGATACGTGGTTCGGCGGCGAACAGATCCAGCAGCTTGCTGTCCAGATCGTCCATGTGAACGCCTTTCGATGTGCAATGTGTCCAACGTCTCGGCACACTCTTGCACAGCTTGTGCGTCCTTCGACAGGCTGTCACGCATGACTGACTCGACGCTGACCGTGCTCACCCACGAAGAGGAGCAGGCGGGCCTGAGCCTCGAGCAGCTCAAGCAGCTCGTCGGCCTGGTGGAGTACGACGCCTCCGCCGACCCGTTCCCGGTCACCGCCATGGACGCGATCTGCTTCGTCGTCGGCAACGCCACCCAGACCGCGAACTTCTACCAGCTCGCCCTGGGCATGGAGCTCGAGGCCTATCGCGGACCGGAGAACGGCCTGCGCGACGCCAAGGTCTTCGTCCTGCGGTCGGGCTCGGCCCGCTTCGTCTTCGCCGGCGCAGTCACGCCCGACAGCCCGCTGCTGGAGCACCACCGCAAGCACGGCGACGGTGTCGTCGACCTGGCCCTGGAGGTGCCCGACGTCGACCGGTGCATCGAGCACGCCCGCGCCTGCGGAGCCACCATCCTCGACGAGCCCTACGACATCACCGACGAGCACGGCACCGTCCGGATGGCCGCCATCGCGACGTATGGCGAGACCCGCCACTCCCTGGTGGACCGGTCGCGCTACGACGGGCCCTACCTGCCCGGGTTCGTCGCCCGGTCCTCGACCGTCGTGCGGCGCGAGGGCCACCCCAAGCGGCTCTTCCAGGCCATCGACCACTGCGTCGGCAACGTCGAGCTCGGCAAGATGGACGAGTGGGTGACGTTCTACAACAAGGTGCTCGGCTTCACGAACATGGCCGAGTTCATCGGCGACGACATCGCCACCGACTATTCCGCGCTGATGTCCAAGGTCGTCGCCAGCGGCAACCACCGGGTGAAGTTCCCCCTCAACGAGCCTGCGATCGCCAAGAAGAAGTCGCAGATCGACGAATACCTCGAGTTCTACGACGGCGCGGGCTGCCAGCACATCGCGCTGGCGACCAACGACATCCTCCGCACCGTCGACATCCTGCTCGACAACGGCATCGAGTTCCTCAATACGCCTGACTCCTACTACGACGACCCCGAGCTGCGCGCCCGGATCGGCGACGTCCGGGTCCCGATCGAGGAGCTGAAGAAGCGCAGGATCCTCGTCGACCGCGACGAGGACGGCTATCTCCTGCAGATCTTCACCAAGCCGATGGGCGACCGCCCCACGGTGTTCTTCGAGTTCATCGAGCGCCACGGCTCCCTCGGCTTCGGCAAGGGCAACTTCAAGGCGCTCTTCGAGGCGATCGAGCGCGAGCAGGAGGCCCGCGGCAACCTGTGACCCGGTCGCGGCGCGGTCAGCTGGCGGCGCTGCGCAGCTCGCGCACCTCGTCGGCGCCGGACGACATCGCCCACCGGATGGTGCCGGTGGCCAGGGTGCCGAGGACCCGCACCACGGTCCGCTCGGTGACGGGCAGCGAGGGCAGGCGCAGCGGACGACGGACCCAGCGCGGCAGCAGGCCGATGCCGGCCGCGAAGAGCACGCCATAGGCAGGTTGTGCCGCGAGCGGCAGGTCGGGATGCAGGGCCAGGAAGCGTACGGCGCTGCGTGCCTCGTCGGTCGCACGCAGCTCGGGCCGGAAGTCGTCGAGGACCCGGCGGAGCTGGTCGACGGTCGTCGGCGGGTCGAGGACGCCCAGCTTGCGGGCCACCACCGCCGCCTGGGCGAGGTAGGCGTCGCACCCTGCAGCGTCGAGCGGGCGAGCGCCATACGTCTGGTGCGCGAGGAGGAAGCTGTCGACCTGGGCCGCGTGCACCCAGGCGAGCAGGTGCGGGTCGGAGGCGGCGTAGGGCGTGCCGTCCGGCATCGTGCCGCGCACGCGCTCGTGGATCGAGCGCACGGCCCGCACCGCCCCGTCCGCGTGGTCGGCCGTGCCGAACGTCGTCACCGCGAGGAAGGTGCTCGTGCGCGCCAACCGTCCCCACATGTCCCCGCGGAATCCTGAGTGGTCGGCGACCGCCTGCATCGCGAGCGGATGCATGGTCTGGAGCAGGATCGCGCGGATGCCCCCGACGAACATGGCGGCGTCGCCGTGCACCCGGACGATCTCGGAGTCGTCGCTGAACCAGCGCGGACCGGGCGTCCCGTGGATCCGATCGCGCTGGCGGGGTCCGTCAGGTCCGGCCACGCGCTGGAAGATCTCGTGCCCCAGTCGCGCGCGGAGGGAGGTCATGCCCTCGAGCGTACGAGGTAGGTGAAACATCAACTGGCGAAGCGTCGCCCGCAGTCTGGCAGGCTTGCCGGTCATGATGATCCGACCCGCGGAGCTTGCGGCGATCAAGGCCGGCACCGTCGACCTCGCGTTCCGTCGCTGGGCCAGGCCGCGGGTGGTCGTCGGGACCCGGATGAGGACGGCCGTCGGCGTCATCGAGGTCACCTCGGTGGACCCGGCCGGTCGGATCACCGCCGAGGACGCCCGGCGCGCGGGGGCTCCCTCCCTGACCGCGCTCGAGCACGCGCTGGCTGCGAGACCGGACGACCCGGCCTGGCGCATCGGGCTGGTCTACGCCGGTCCCGACCCGCGCGAGGCGCTGCGCGAGACCGTCCCGGACGCTGCGGAGATCGAGGTGATCAACGCCCGGCTCGCGAGGCTGGACAAGGCGTCGGCGTACGGCGCCTGGACCCGGGCGACGCTCGACCTCATCGACCTCAATCCCACCGTCCGTGCCCCGGACCTCGCGGCGATGGTCGGCCGGGAGACCGCCGACTTCAAGAAGGACGTGCGCAAGCTCAAGGAGCTCGGCCTGACCGAGTCGCTCGACATCGGCTATCTCCTCTCGCCGCGCGGTCAGGCGGTCGTCGATGCCGCCCTGCCGGTCCCTCGCGATCGCGAACCGCCTCCGGCCGGCACCAGGCTGCCGAAGATCGGGGCGCCGGCCACCCGTGCCCTGCGCAACGCCGGCATCACCACCCTGGAGCAGGTTTCCGTCCTGACCGGCGACCAGCTGGCCGCCCTCCACGGGGTCGGACCGATGGCGATCGACCGGCTGCGCGAGGCGTTGGCGGAGGCGGGACTGACGCTGGGCGGCTGAGGTCGGCTCAGTGGACGAGGAGGCCGACGCCGAGGGCTCCCATCAGGACCGCGATCGCAGAGTCGAGCACCCGCCAGGCGGACGGCCGGGCGAACAGGCCACGCAGCAGCCTGGCTCCGAACCCCAGGGCGGGGAACCACAGCGCGCTGGCCACCAGGGCGCCGGCGAAGAAGAGCCAGCGCTGGTCGCCGAAGCTGTTGGCGACGGTGCCGAGCATCAGCATCGAGTCGAGGTAGAAGTGAGGGTTGAGCCAGGTCAGCGCCAGCATCAGCAGCACGGCCCGGCCCAGCGGCATGGTCGGTCCCGAGTCGGTCTCGAGCGCCTTCGGCCGCCAGGCGCGCAGTGCCGACTGCGCGCCGAAGGCGAGCAGGTAGGCCGCACCGCCGACCTGGGCCACCGGGAGCACGGCCGGCCAGCGGTCGAGCACGGCACCCAGGCCGGCGACGCCGAGCGCGATCCCGACCACGTCGGAGACCATGCACAGGGCGACCAGGGGCAGGACGTGCTCGCCCCGGATGCCCTGTCGCAGGAGGAAGGCGTTCTGGGCGCCGACGGCGACGATGAGGGCGAGGCCGGTCAGCATGCCGGCAAGGACGATGTTCACGCCCTCAACGCTAGGTCCGCCCGGTCCATCAATCCAGCGAAGTATTCTGATGAATCATTAGGATGACTCATCATGACCTCTGTCACCCAGATCGACCCCGTCGCCCTCCGCACCCTGGCCACCGCGGTGCGGCTCGGCACCTTCGAGGCAGCAGCCCGGGAGCTCCACGTCACGCCGTCCGCGATCAGCCAGCGGATCAAGGCGCTCGAGACCCGGGTGGGCCGCGTGCTGGTGCACCGGGTCAAGCCGCTGGAGGCGACCGAGGCAGGCCACGTGCTCGTCCGGCTGGCCGCCCAGACCGAGCTGTTGGAACGCGAGGCGGTCGCCGAGCTGGTGGACGAGCCGGAGCCGGGAGGCGATGACGCGCCATACGCCGCGGTCCCGCTCGCAGTGAACTCGGACGCGCTCTACACCTGGCTGATCGACGCGCTCGTCGCCGTGCAACACAACCACCGGGTGACGTTCGAGCTGATCCGCGAGGACCAGACCCGGACCGCCGAGCGGCTCCGGCGGGGCGACGTGATGGCGGCGGTCACCTCGGACCCCCGGCCGGTGACGGGTTGTCGCGTGGTCCGGCTCGGCACGATGCGGTATGTCGCCGTCGCCACCCCGACGTATGCCGCAGCCCACCTCCCCGACGGTCCGACGGCGTCCGCGCTCGAGCGGGCACCGATGATCTCCTTCGACCGCAACGACCCGCTCCAGTCCGACTTCCTGCGGAAGGTCACCCGCCGTCACCTGGCGCCACCGACCACCCTGATCCCGTCGGTGGGGAGTTCGACACCGCTGTCCGTCGAGGAATGGGGTGGGGACTGCTGATCGAGAAGCATGCGTCGTCGGACCTCGAGCGGGGCCGGCTCGTGGAGCTGGCGCCGGGGCGGCACGTGGACGTGCCGCTCTTCTGGCAGCACTGGCGGCTGGAGTCGCCGCTGATGTCCGACCTGACTCGTGCGGTCGTCCACGCTGCCCGCAGCTGGCTGGAGCGGGGAGCCGCGACCAAGGGCCGGAGCGGGGAGCCGCGACCAAGGGGCCGGAGCGGTCATGATGTGCCCATGACCACCCACGTGGCGTTCCTCCGGGCGATCAACCTCGGGGCGAAGCGCAAGTTTCCCAAGGACGCGATCAAGGCGGCGTGCGAGGCCGCTGGCTTCAGCGACGTGGAGACCTACATCAACACCGGGAACGTCAGGGTGACCTCGACGCTGCGGTCGAGGGCCAAGGTCGAGACGCGGTTGGAGGAGGCGTTCTCGCAGGCGGCCGGGTTCGAGGTGCCCACCATCGCCTTCAGCCAGAGCGAGCTGGCCGCGGTCGGGGATGACGCCGAGGAGCTGCACGCCGAGCGTGAGCTCGCCCGTCACTACGTCCTGCTGCTGAAGGAAGATCCGCGTGACGCGGCCGCGATCGAGGCCCTCTCCACCGACGAGCATCGCGCGGTCGTGCGCAACCGTGCCTGCCACCTGCTGCTCGGACCGAGCTATGAGCAGGGCGGCGTCGACCCGCTGCGCGTCGAGAAGCTGCTCGGCGTGGCCACCAACCGCAACTACACCGTGATCTCGACGCTGGTGAAGAAGTGGTGCTGACACAGCGAGCCGGCCGCTGCTCCTGAAGCGTGTGTCACGATGAGACCGTGTCCGCTGCAAGCCCCGTCGAGGCCGATCCGACGCTCGCTCCCGACGAGATCACCTTCCTTGCCAAGCCCTGGGTGACGATCGTGTGGAACGACCCGGTCAACCTGATGTCCTACGTCTCCTACGTCTTCCAGAAATACTTCGGCTACGACGAGGCGAAGGCCAACAAGCTCATGCTCGAGGTTCACAACGACGGTCGGTCTGCTGTCTCCACGGGCAGCCGCGAGGAGATGGAGCGCGACGTGCAGGCGATGCACGAATACGGCCTGTGGGCCACGATGGACAAGGCGACCTGAGGTGGGGCCTTCGCTCGTCACCGCACCAGCCGCCTGATCATCGCCAACTTCACCGGGTTCGAGGCCGAGCTGCTCCGCTCGCTCGCCTCCCAGGTGGTGGAGCTGCTGCGCAACGAGGCGGCAGTGCCCGACGATGCGCGCGACCCGTTCGAGGCCCTGATGGACTTCTCCGGGCCGACGACCGAGCCCGAGGACCCGGTGCTGCAGCGGCTGTTCCCGACGGCCTATCCCGAGGACCCAGAGGCTGCGTCGGAGTTCCGGCGCTTCACCGAGGGCCGGCTGCGCGACGGCAAGGCCGCTGCGGCCTGCGCGATCATCGACGGGCTCGAGGACGCCGGCCTGCCTCCTGAGCTGACCGAGGACGGCCTGATGATCGACGTCGAGCTCGACGAGGCCACGGCCGAGACCTGGATGAGGTCCTTCACCGACATCCGACTCGCGCTCGCGACCCGTCTCGGCGTGGAGGAGGGCGACGAGCTGACCTGGCACGCCCTGCCCGACGACGACCCACGCGCCCAGGCCCACGACATCTATGAGTGGGTCGGCTTCCTGCAGGAGACCCTCGTGGAGGCGCTGACCTCATGAGCCCCATCCCTGACTTCATCGTCGAGATCCGTGAGCTGATCGGTCACCACCCGTTGTGGCTGCCGGGCATCACGGCCGTCATCACCCGCGCCGACGGCCGGGTGCTCCTCGTCAAGCGCAGCGACAACGGTGCCTGGACGCCCGTCACCGGGATCGTCGACCCCGGTGAGGAGCCGGCCGTCGCGGCGGCCCGCGAGGCGATGGAGGAGGCGGGCGTCGAGATCAGCGTCGACCGTCTCGCCTCGACCGAGGTCTTGCCCGAGCTGGTCTATGACAACGGTGACCGCGCTGCCTATCTCGACCTGACCTTCGCCTGCACCTGGCTCAGCGGCGAGGCCCACGTCGCCGACGACGAGTCGACCGACGTGCGCTGGTGGCCGGTCGACTCCCTGCCGCCGATGACCCCGCACATGCTCCGCCGGATGGATGCGGCGCTGTCTGGTGAGCGGGAAGCCCGCTTCGTCAGCCGATGACGGCCGACGACTGGCGCCGTGAGCTCACCAGCCTGGTCGGCCGAGGCCGTGAGGCGTATGGCGACGACGCCACCCGCGAGGCGCTCGCGTCGGCCCTGGCCGGGCTGACTGCGCCGCCGCCGGGACCAGAACCGCTGCGCCCGGACCGCCCGGTGCTCGGCGTGGATGCGTGTGCGCTGGGCTGGGTCGGCCTGCTCCTCGGCCCCGACGGGCGCCCCACGGTCCACGTCGCTCCCACGATCTTTGGGCTGCTCCAGCTGGTCCGCGAGAACGCCGAGCCGGCCGTGGTGGCCATCGACATCCCGATCGGGCTGCCTGACCGCGGCACCCGGCGCGCCGACGTCGAGGCGCGACGACAGCTTCGCGGCAAGGCGTCCTCCGTCTTCTCGACGCCGACCCGCTCGGCGTTGGAGGCGGCGACCTACGAAGAAGCCAGGGCGGCCAACCTGGCAGCCACCGGCGGCGCCTCGAGCGTGAGCGCCCAGGCCTATGCCCTGGCGGCCAAGATCCTCGACGTCGACACGTGGATCCGCGGCGGCCCCGGCGCCGACGTGATCGAGGTGCACCCGGAGCTCAGCTTCGCGCGGATGGCCGGAGCGCCGCTGCTGGCGCCCAAGCGGACCGAGGAGGGGGCGCGCGCCCGCCGGGAGGTGCTGCTCGCCCACGGGCTCGCCGTCCCGGGCTGGTTCACCGGGGGAGGCTTCGCCGAGGACGACCTGCTCGACGCCGCCGCAGCCGCCTGGACCGCTGCGAGGCACGACATGGGTGTCTCGGAGTCATACCCCTCGGACCCGGAGGTCTTCAGCGACCAGGTCCCCGCCGCCATCCGCGTGTGAGACACGATGCGGCGCTGCAGGACGCGCCGCCTACCCTTGACGCCGTGCTGACCATCGACCAATCGACCTACGACGCGATCGTCGCCCACGCCAAGCGCGACCATCCCGACGAGGCGTGCGGGATCGTGGCCGGGCCCGAGGGCAGCGACCGCCCCGAGCGGTTCGTCGAGATGGTCAACGCCGCCGGGTCGCCGACGTTCTACGAGTTCGACTCCACCGACCTGTTCCAGCTCTACAAGGAGATGGACGAGCGCGACGAGGAACCGGTGGTGATCTATCACTCACACACCGCGACCGAGGCCTATCCCAGCCGCACCGACATCGGGCTGGCGAGCGAGCCTGGAGCGCACTACGTGCTGGTCAGCACGCGCGAGCACGGGAATAACGAGGGCCCGGTGGAGTTCAGGTCCTACAGAATCATCGACGGAGAAGTGACCGAGGAAGACGTCACGATCACCCCATGAACGAGTCGTCCAAGAAAGTGAGCACCCGCTGATGGCCATCGAGGTCCGCATCCCCACCATCCTTCGCACCTACACCGACGGCGCCAAGGCGGTCGAGGCCGACGGCGGCACGCTGGCTGCGCTGATCGATGACCTGGAGGGCAACCACCCCGGCATCAAGGAGCGGCTGATCGACAGCGGCGACCTGCGCCGCTTCGTCAACGTCTACATCAACGACGAGGACGTGCGCTTCATCGGCGGCCTCGAGGCCGAGCTCGCCGACGGCGACCAGGTCGTCGTGCTCCCCGCCGTCGCCGGCGGATGACGCGCTACGACAGCCTGCTCGACTCCGTCGGCGGCACCCCGCTCGTCGGCCTGCCGCGGCTGTCACAGATGGTCGGCGGGGGTGACGAGGTCCGCATCTGGGCCAAGCTGGAGGACCGCAACCCCACCGGCTCGATCAAGGACCGACCGGCCCTGATGATGATCGAGCGGGCCGAGAAGGACGGAACCCTGCGGCCGGGCGCCACGATCCTCGAGCCGACCAGCGGAAACACCGGCATCTCCTTGGCGATGGCCGCCAAGCTCAAGGGCTATCGCATCGTCTGCGTGATGCCCGAGAACACCTCCGAGGAACGGCGCCAGCTGCTGCGGATGTGGGGCGCCGAGATCGTCTCCTCGCCCGCCGCCGGCGGCTCCAACGAGGCCGTCCGGGTGGCCAAGACCATCGCTGCCGAGCACCCCGACTGGGTGATGCTCTATCAATACGGCAACGAGGGCAACGCCCTCGCCCACGAGGAGGGCACCGGGCCGGAGCTGCTGGCCGACCTGCCCGAGATCACCCACTTCGTCGCCGGTCTCGGGACGACGGGGACCCTGATGGGTGTCTCCCGCTTCTTCCGCCGCGCCAAGCCCGAGGTGCGGATCGTGGCCGCCGAGCCCCGCTACGGCGAGCTCGTCTATGGCCTGCGCAACCTCGACGAGGGCTTCGTGCCCGAGCTCTATGACGAGACGCTGATCGACTCCCGGTTCTCGGTCGGGCCGCGCGACGCCGTCCGCCGCGTCCGCGAGCTGCTCGAGCTCGAGGGCATCTTCGCCGGCATCTCCACCGGGGCGATCCTGCACGCCGCGCTCGGCCAGGCCGCCAAGGCGGTCAAGGCGGGGGAGCGGGCCGACATCGCCTTCGTCGTCTGCGACGGTGGCTGGAAGTATCTCTCGACCGGCGCCTACGAAGGCACCGTCGACGAGGCCGAGGACCGCCTCGACGGCCAGCTCTGGGCCTAGTCTGAGGGGCGTGCCTCGCGCCCTCCTGCTTGCCCTCCTGCTCGTCCTGGTTCCCGCACCCGCCCGTGCGAGCTCCGACCTGCCGCCGCTGACCAACACGGTCGCGCCGGCGGTCGACGGCACGCCCAGGGAGGGTCGGTTCCTGCGCGCCCACCCCGGCCGCTGGACCCCGCAGCGCACCGAGACCCGCTATCGCTGGCTGCGTGACGGTGAGCCGATCCCACACGCCGCGGACCGCCGGCACCGCCTGACCGCCCTCGACGTCGGCGCCAGGATCACCGTCGAGGTCCGCGCCCGCTCCGCCGGGCACCGCTGGACGAGCGCCGTGTCCCGGCCGACGTCCCGGATCGCCCACGGCACGCCGGTGCGACGCCGTGTCACCTACTCGATCGCCACCCGTGGCCGGATCACCACCAGCGTGGCGACGTTCAGGCGCCAGGCGCAGGAGACGTATGCCGATGCGCGCGGCTGGCGGGCAGGCGGGATCGCGTTCCGACGAGTCGCGCGTGGCGGCGACTTCACCCTGGTGCTGGCCGAGGCCTCGAGCCTGCCGAGCTTCGGGGCCGAGTGCTCGACCTTCTGGTCCTGCCGGGTCGGCCGCTTCGTCGTCATCAACCAGGACCGGTGGAAGTTCGCGTCACCGGCGTGGAACCAGGCCCGCGCAGGGCTGCGTGACTATCGCCACCTCGTGGTCAACCACGAGACCGGACACTGGCTCGGCCACGGCCACCGCGGGTGCACGGGTCCCGGTCAGCCGGCGCCGGTGATGATGCAGCAGTCCAAAGGACTCGACGGCTGCCGGTTCAACCCCTGGCCGACACCGGCGGAGCGCTGACCTCGAGGTCCTGTTCGGTGTTGTGCTCGCTGCCGGGCACAGCGGGCAGCTCGAGCAGGTCGAGCGCGAGGTTGGCGACGGCCGCGTTGCGGATCGGCGCGTCGGCATACGTCGTCTGCGTGCGTCGGGGGTTGGCGTAGGTCGGGTTGATCGAGTAGAGGTCGGCGCCGCGCTCGACGCCCGGACCCCAGACCATGAAGGGGACCGTGTAGTTGGCCGGGCGGTTGGGTGCGCGGTGGTTGGCGCCGCGGCCGCCGTGGTCGGAGGTGAGGACGACGGCCGTGTGCCCCGCCATGGTCGGCGACGCCGAGATCGCGCGCATCACCCGTGCGAGGAGGCGATCCGTCGACCTGACCGTGCGCAGATAGGCCCGGCCCATGAAGCCGTGGTCGTGTCCGGCGCGGTCCGGTGCGGAGAGGTGCAGCATCCGGAAGCTGCGGGTCTGTCCCAGGTCGCTCACGAACCTGCCGACCAGGGCGCGGTTGTCCTCCACGATCACGTCGGTGTCGATCGCCTCCGGCCAGGACCGGTCCCACAGCGAGAACTTCGTCTTGCTGGCGAAGACGGCGGTGCTGCCGCCGGCGTCATGGACGACGTTGAACACCGACGCGACGTCGTGCCCGGCCGCCGACTGGACCGTCGGGGCCTGCGGCGGTCGTCGTTCCAGGTCACCCCGTGGCCGCTGGCCGCCGCTTCGATCCGACGGCCGGTGACCATCCCGGTGTGGTTGGGCAGGGTGTCGGTCAGCTCGAGCGCGGTCCGCGCGTTGAGGGTCGTCGCGCCGGTGCGGATCAGCTTGTGCAGCGCGGGGGCGCCCCGCTTGCCGAGCTTGGTGATCGCCCTCGGGTTCAGCCCGTCGATCGAGATGGCCACGACCGTGTCCACCGGCCCCTGCGTGTAGAGCACCCGACCGGCCGCGCCGTTGTCCGGGGTCGCGGGGCCGGCAGCAGCCCCCGCGGGGACGAGGAGCGCGGCGGCGACGAGCAGGACGGGCAGGCGGCGAGACATGGTCGCAAGGGTAGGCGACGCCCGGGTCGGCTCCGGGTGTGATGGGACATACCCCTCAGCGGCGTGCCTGCGCGGGCTCGAGCGCCTAGCCTTGCCGGGTGCCCACCTCGTCCCGCGAAGCGCCGATCGGCATCTTCGACTCCGGCTTCGGCGGACTGACGGTCGCACGGTCGGTCATCGACCAGCTGCCCCACGAGTCGATCCGCTATGTCGGCGACACCGCGCGCGCGCCGTACGGCGCCAAGCCGATCAGCGAGGTCCGCGAGTATGCGCTGGAGTGCCTCGACCACCTCTATGCCGAAGGCGTCAAGGCCCTCGTCATCGCGTGCAACTCGGCGAGTGCGGCCATGCTCCGCGACGCCCGCGAGCGCTATGACGTCCCGGTCATCGAGGTGATCCTGCCCGCCACCCGCCGCGCGGTCGCCGCCTCGCGCAACGACCGGATCGGGGTGATCTGCACGCGCGCCACCGCCGAGTCGATGGCCTATGACGACGCCTTCGCGGCCGCCCCCCAGGTCGAGCTGCTGACGCGGGCGTGCCCCCGCTTCGTCGACTTCGTCGAGCAGGGCGTCACCGGTGGCAGCGAGCTCATCGGCGTCGCCCACGAATACCTCCAGCCCCTGGTCGACGCGGGCGTCGACACCCTTGTCCTGGGCTGCACCCACTACCCCCTCCTCACGGGCGTGATCTCACTGGTGATGGGAGACGGGGTCACCCTGGTCAGCTCGGCCGAGGAGTGCGCCAAGGACGTCTACAAGATGCTGGTCCGCACCGACCTGATGCGCGAGAGCGGCACCCCTGACTACTCCTTCGCCACGACGGGCAGCCCGGACGAGTTCGCGACCATCGGCCGTCGTTTCCTCGGCTCCGAGCTCCTCGGCGCCTCCCAGTTCGCCGGGGGCCTCTCGTGAGGTGGCAGGGATGACCGCGCGCCTGACGGTGGTCGGCTGCTCGGGCTCCTATCCCGGACCCGACTCACCCGCGAGCTGCTATCTCCTCGAGGCCGAGCACGCGGGCCGCACGACCCGCATCCTCCTCGACCTCGGCAACGGGGCCCTGGGCCAGCTCCATCATTACGTCGATCCGCTGACGATCGACGCTGTCTTCCTCAGCCACCTGCACGCCGATCACTGCCTCGACCTTTGCGGCTACTACGTGATGCGGAAGTATCACCCGACCGGGGCCCAGCCCCGGATCCCGGTGTGGGGGCCAAGTGACACCGCCGGTCGGATGGCGCGTGCCTATGACCTGCCGGTGGACCCGGGGATGAGCGAGGAGTTCGACTTCCGCACCCATGGCGAGCCGGTCGAGGTCGGGCCGTTCCTGGTCGAGACGGTGCCGGTCGCCCACCCGGTGGAGGCCTACGCGCTCAAGGTGACCGTGGGTGGTCGCACGCTGGTCTACAGCGGCGACACGGCCGCGTGCCCGGCGCTCACCGAGCTCGCCACCGGCGCCGACGTGCTGCTCTGCGAGGCATCCTTCCGCGATGCCGACGACAACCCGCCCGACCTGCACCTCACGGGCTCCGAGTGCGGGAGCACCGCCACCACTGCGGGGGTCGGACGGCTCGTCCTGACCCATGTCCCGCCCTGGCACGACGCGCAGGTCGCGCTCGCGGAGGCGCGGACGACGTGGCAGGGCCCCCTGGACCTCGCGACCGCGGGGATGGTCATCGACCTCTGACGCCCGCCGCCTCAGACCAGGCCGGCGTCGTGGACGACCATCGCGATCTGCACGCGGTTGGTCGACTGCAGCTTGTGGAAGAGCCTGGACACGTGTGCCTTCACGGTCGGGACCGAGAGGTGGAGGTCGCCCGCGATCTCGGCGTTGCTCAGGCCACGAGCGACGCACACAGCCACCTCGCGCTCGCGCGCGGTCAGCGCCGACAGCCGCTCGGTCGCCAGGTCGAGCCTGTCGCCCGGGCGGGCGAGACGAAGCTGCCGCAGCAGGGTACGGGTCGCCGACGGTGAGAGCATCGCCTCGCCCTCCGCGACGCGGCGGATGGCGCCGACGATGTCGGCCGGCGGAGTGTCCTTGAGCAGGAAGCCATCCGCTCCGGCGGCGACCGCGGCCACCACGTGCTCGTCCGCGTCGAACGTGGTCAGCACGATCACCGACGGGGGGTCGGGCAGCTGGACCAGCGCCCTGGTCGCGTCGAGCCCGTTCATCACGGGCATCCGGATGTCCATCAGCACCACGTCCGGGCGCTCGCGCTCGGCGGCGGCGACGCCGGCGGCGCCGTCGGCGGCCTCGCCCACCAGGACCACGTCGGACAACCCCCGAGCATCAGGGTCAGCGCCGAGCGGACGAGTGAGTCGTCGTCCACGACCAGCACGCGGATCGGCGAGCTGTGGGCGGGACCGGTCATGCGGCCCACGGTATCGAGGCCCGGAGCACGAACATCGGCCCCTCCCGGCCGTGGGTGAGGGTGCCGCCGCGGAGCTCGGCCCGCTCGGCCAGTCCGACGAGGCCCAGCCCGGCACCCGCGGCCGCCTCGGGCGGGAATCCGAGCCGGTTGCGGACCACGACCGTGACTCCCGATCCGGGCGCGCCGCTGAGCTCCACGCTGACGAGGGCGCCGGGCGCATGCTTGGTGGCGTTGGTCAGGCCCTCCTGCACGATCCGATAGACGGCCCGTCCGACGGCGCCGGCCAAGGGTTCCGCGGACCGGTCCACGGAGTCGGTGAACTCGACGTTCACGCCGTGGGCGCGGGCGTCCTCCACCAGCGCGGCCACGTCGTCGAAGGTCGGCTGGGGGCCTCGACCAGCGCCCCGGTGGTCTCGTCCCGCAGCACCCCGAGGACTCCGCGCAGCTCGTGGATGGCCTCGTTGGCCTTGCCCTGGATCCCCTCGAGGCCGTCGCGGAGCTGGCCGACGGTCAGGTCCTCCCGGAACGCGAGGGCGCCCGCCTGCATCGACACCTGGGTGATGCGGTGGGCGAGCACGTCGTGCATCTCGCGGGCGATCCGCTCGCGCTCCTGGCTGCGGCCCCGAGCGACCCGGAGCTCCTGCTCGCTCTCGGCGCGGACAGCTCGCTGTCTCAGCGTCCACAGCAGCTCGCGACGCGACCCGAGATACATCCCCCAGCCCATCATCGCGCTGTTGACGACCACGTTGATCGAGACGGAGATCCAGATGGGCTCCCTCAGCACGAACGGGGCATAGAGCGTGTAGGTCATCGCGCAGCAGAAGTTGAGGAGCCCGATGCCGATGATCGGCCAGGGACGCCGGGCCGTGGCCATCGAGACGGCGCCCAGGGTCGCCGGTCCGGCAGCCAGGCCGGAGAACGCACTCATGAGGGCCAGGATCGCGGCGATCGTCACCGGCGCCCGGCGACGGAAGACCACCAGGACGAAGGCACCCAGGCCCAGCACGACCTCGCCCCAGAAGATGCCGCGGTGGTCGGTCCACTCCCGCTCGAGCGCCTGGGACCAGGCGAGCATCGAGATGACCAGGCAGGCGACCAGTCGCCATACCTGCCCTGCGACCGTCAGCTCGGGACGGATCTCGGCAGCAGTCGGACGATCGGGGTGGCCTGCCATGAGCGCAAGGTTAGGCGCGCGAGCGGCCGCTGTACCCCCTACCCAGGTAGTGCCCCAGGTTCAGCCCCACGACCGATGTGCTGCTCGCGCCCGACCGGCAGGGTGGGCGACATGATCCGCGTGAGCTCCCTGACCAAGACGTATGGCGACTTCACCGCCGTCGACGACGTCTCGTTCAGCTGCAAGCCCGGTCGGATCACGGGGTTCCTCGGACCCAACGGCGCGGGGAAGACCACGACGATGCGGGTGATGGCCGGCCTGACGCCCGCCACCGCCGGCGAGGTCACGATCGGTGGACACCTCTACCGCGACATCCCCAACCCGGGTCGCCATGTGGGGGTCCTCCTCGACGCCTCCGCCCAGCACGTCGGCCGGACCGGACGCGAGGTGCTGGTCCTCTCGGCCAGGCTGATGGGCCTGCCGCTCAGCAGGGTCGACGAGATGCTGGAGCTGGTCAGCCTGTCCCAGCCCGAGTCGAAGCGGCGGGTCCGCAACTACTCCCTCGGGATGCGCCAGCGGCTGGGACTGGCCAACGCCCTGCTCGGCGACCCCTCGGTGCTGATCCTCGACGAGCCCGCCAACGGTCTCGACCCTGCAGGCATCCGCTGGATGCGCGGACTGCTGAAGGACTACGCCGACCGTGGCGGCACCGTCCTGTTGTCGAGCCACCTGCTCAACGAGGTCGAGCTCATCGCCGACGAGATGATCCTGATCGGACGCGGGAAGATCGTCGCCAGCGGGACCAAGCAGGAGCTCCTGGACGGGCACACCACCGGCGGCACCCACGTCATGGGTACGGACAACGTCTCCCTCAGCGCGGCACTCACCGCTGCCGGGCACGCCGTGTCGCCCGCCGGGGGAGGCCTGCGGGTGGAGGCCACTCCGCTGCAGGTGGGCCAGGTCGCTGCAGACAAGCAGCTGGTGCTGACCGACCTCCGTCCCGCCGGGGGCGGGCTGGAGACCCTCTTCCTCGCTCTC